>NZ_CP107853.1:10231456-11462913 GCF_036013525.1 Nonomuraea sp. NBC_00507 | reverse complement strand
CCTGAGCAGGTCGGCCACCGAGCGGTAGCGGCCGTACTCGGCGGCGTACGTGCCGGGGTCCGGCACGAAGTCCAGGTCGGGGTTCTCCGCCACGAACGTCATGTACTCGTGCTCGGCGTGGTCCTCGAACTCCGCGTTCAGCCGGTAGCTCCAGTCGGGCCTGACCAGGAACAACACCCAGGACACGTGGTAGTAGAAGAATGCGATCAGCCACGGCGCGGCCTTGTGCAGCAGCCATGTCTGCCGCTGCCCGGCGCGCTGCACCAGGTCCTGCATGATCAGCAGATGCCACTGCTCGTTGTCCTGGTCGGCGCGGGCCTCCACGATCCGCTCGAAAACCCGCTTGGCCAGCGCCGAGCGGCCGGCGTGCCGGTGCACGGCCCAGTAGCCCATCCGCTCCCACGCCTGGTACGGCACCCTGGCAATGATCTCCAGCATGGCGAACTTCGTGTACGAGCCCTTCTTGCCGTACATGAGGTCCACGGGCTTGAACATCATCCTGGCCAGCAGGCTGTAGTTCATCCGCGGAGTGTCGAGGGTGTCCTGCTGGGCGCGGCGCAGGTGCTCGCGGTCGAGCTTGGGCGGTCCGGACGGGGCCTCGGGCCGGTGGTCGACGGTGATGGTCATCTCGATCTCTCCTTCTGTTCGGATGACCTGATCGTCGCCTAGAGACATGCTCCGGGTCGTCGCCCGCCAGTGGTCATCTTCGATGCGTCCGGCGGCGTAGCCAAGCGGCCCGGCGTACATCGCCAGGCGCACGGGAGATCCCCTAAGGGGAGGATTTACGGGTTGTAACCTGATTTCGCCGCAAGCCGACAGTTTGCAGATAGGAGGACGAGGAACGGGACGGGATACTCGATAACATGTCGGAGCTACTCGCGCGCCACCGGGCAGTGATGCCCAACTGGTTGGCACTCAACTACACCGAGCCCATCGAGATCGTCAGCGGCAAGGGCAACCGGGTCATCGACGCCGACGGCAAGAGCTACCTGGACTTCTTCGCCGGCATCCTGACCAACATGATCGGCTACGACGTGCCCGAGGTGCGCGAGGCCGTCGAGCGCCAGCTCGCCACCGGCGTGGTGCACACCAGCACCGTTTACCTACTGCGCGGCCAGATCGAGCTGGCCGAGAAGATCGCGCGGCTGTCCGGCATCCCCGACGCCAAGGTCTTCTTCACCAACTCCGGCACCGAGGCCAACGAGACGGCGCTGCTGCTGGCCACGTACGCGCGCAAGAGCGACCAGGTGCTCGCCATGCGGCAGAGCTACCACGGGCGCAGCTTCGGCGCGATCAGCGTCACCTCCAACCGGTCGTGGAAGAACAACTCGCTGTCCCCGCTCAACGTGCACTTCCTGCACGGCGCCGACCGCCACCTGACGCAGTTCAAGGGCCTGTCGGACGCGGACTACATCGCCGCCTGCGTGGACGACCTGCGGCACGTGCTGGCCACCGCGGTCTCCAACGACGTGGCCGCGCTGATCGCCGAGCCGATCCAGGGCGTGGGCGGGTTCACGATGGCGCCCGACGGGCTGTTCGCCGCGTACAAGGAGGTCCTCGACGAGCAGGGCATCCTGTTCATCTCCGACGAGGTGCAGACCGGCTGGGGGCGCACCGGCAGCGCGTTCTTCGGCATCGAGAACCACGGCGTCACCCCCGACATGATCACGTTCGCCAAGGGGCTGGGCAACGGCTTCGCCGTGGGCGGCATCGTGGCCCGGGGCGACCTGATGGACGGCCCGCACGCGGTGGGCCTGTCCACGTTCGGCGGCAACCCGATCTCCATGGCCGCCGCCAACGCCACCCTCGACTACGTGCTCGACCACGACCTGCAGGCCAACGCCGCGCGGACCGGCGAGATCATCATCCGGGGGCTGCGCGAGGCCGCCCATCGGCTGCCCATCGTCAAGGGCGTGCGTGGCAAGGGCCTCATGTTCGCCGTCGAGCTGGAGAGCCCCGCCCAGGCGGCCAGGTTCATGGAGGAGACCAAGAGGGCCGGGCTGCTGGCCGGCAAGGGCGGCCTCTACGGCACCGCCATCCGCATGGCCCCGCCCCTCACCCTCACGGTGGACGAGGCCGTCGAGGGCCTCGGCATCATCGTCACCGCCCTCGAGACCATCAACGCGGAGGCGGCAGCACAGTGAAGACCGTCAACCATTGGATCAACGGGGCGCTGGGGGACGGCTCCGGCCGCACCGCCGAGCTGTTCAACCCCGCCACCGGCGAGGTCTCCGGGCACGTCGCGCTCGCCTCGGTGGCCGACGTGGACGCGGCCGTGGCGGCCGCCGTCGCCGCCTTCCCCGCCTGGCGGGACGCGTCGCTGGTCAAGCGGTCCCAGGTGCTCTTCCGCTTCCGCGAGCTCATGTACGCCCACCGCGACGAGCTGGCCGCCCTGATCTCCGCCGAGCACGGCAAGGTGCACTCCGACGCGCTCGGCGAGGTCGCCCGCGGGCTGGAGGTCGTGGAGTTCGCCTGCGGCATCCCGCACCTGCTCAAGGGCGGCTACTCCGAAGGCGTCTCGACCCGGGTCGACTCCTACTCGATCCGCCAGCCGCTCGGGGTCGTGGCCGGCATCACGCCGTTCAACTTCCCCGCCATGGTGCCGATGTGGATGTACCCGATCGCGATCGCCTGCGGGAACACCTTCATCCTCAAGCCTTCGGAAAAGGATCCCTCCGCGTCGCTGCTCATGGCGCGGCTCTGGCAGGAGGCCGGGCTGCCCGACGGCGTCTTCAACGTCGTGCAGGGCGACAAGGTCGCCGTCGACCGGCTGCTCGAGCACCCCGACGTGCGGGGCGTGTCGTTCGTCGGGTCCACCCCGATCGCCAGATACGTCTACGAGACCGGCACGGCGCACGGCAAGCGCGTGCAGGCCCTCGGCGGCGCCAAGAACCACATGCTCGTGCTCCCGGACGCCGACCTCGACCTGGTGGCGGACTCGGCGGTGTCCGCGGGGTTCGGCTCGGCGGGGGAGCGGTGCATGGCGATCTCCGTCGTGCTGGCTGTGGACCCGATCGGCGACGAGCTCGTCCAGAAGATCGTGGAGCGGGTCGACAAGCTGGTGATCGGACCCGGCGACGACCCGAAGTCCGAGATGGGGCCGCTGGTCACCGCGGCGCACCGCGACAAGGTCGCCTCCTACCTGGACCTCGGCGTCGAAGAGGGTGCCAAGCTGGTCGTGGACGGCCGCGAGACGCCCGTGCTCGGCGGTGGCAAGGCGGCCGGCACGCCCGGCTTCTGGCTCGGCCCGACGGTGCTCGACCACGTGCCCGCCGGCTCGCGCACGCACACGGACGAGATCTTCGGCCCGGTGCTGTCGATCGTGCGCGTCGGCTCGTACGAGGAAGGGCTGGAGGTCATCAACGGCGGCGTCTACGGCAACGGCACCGCGATCTTCACCAACGACGGCGGTGCGGCCCGGCGGTTCCAGAACGAGGTCGAGGTCGGCATGGTCGGCATCAACGTGCCCATCCCGGTGCCGATGGCCTTCTATAGCTTCGGCGGCTGGAAGTCCTCGCTCTTCGGCGACACGCACGTGCACGGCACCGAGGGCGTGCACTTCTACACCCGCGGCAAGGTCGTCACCTCCCGCTGGCTCGACCCCTCCCACGGAGGGGTGAGCCTGGGGTTCCCCACGAACAGCTGAACGGCCGGGAGGCGCACGCCCTTGCGGCCCCAGTCCCCGGTAAGCTCCCAGGCACCGGACAGAGGGGGACATCGTGCATCGCCGCCGTACGTATGCCTTGGCGCTCGCCGCATCGGCGCTGGTCGCCGGCATGGGCGCGGCGGCCCCCAAAGCCACGCCCACCCCCACCCCCACCCCCACGGCAACGCCCACTCCCACGGCCACGCAGAGCGACGGCACGCTGCAGATCCTCACCTACCGCGGCTACGCCGAGTACGGCGGCGTCAGCCCCCAGGTCAACTGGGTGGGCTCGTTCGAGAAGGAGACCGGCTGCCGGATCGCCAAGCTCGACACCGTGCAGACCGCTAAAGAGATGGACGACCAGGTCGACAAACGGCCCTACGACCTCGTCTCCGCCGGGCCCGCGCTGGCCGGGCGGCTCATCGCCGAGAAAAAGGTGCAGCCCATCGACCCGGCCAAGGTCAGCGGCTACGAGGACATCGACGAGCGCTTCCGCGACATGATGACAGTGCCGGGCACGTCGGGCTCGGGCACGTCGGGCTCGGGCACCTCGGACAAGGTCTACGGGGTGCCCTACCTTTGGGGATACCACGAGTTCATCTACGATCCGGCCAAGGTCAAGGGCGAGCTGAAGGAGGCCTTCTCCTCCGAGCGGACGGCACTGAAGAACAGCCCGCTGACCATCGCCGACGCCGCCCTGGCCACCGGGGACGACGAGAAGCCGTTCGAGCTGAGCAAGGACCAGCTCGACCGGGCGACGGCGCTGCTGGAGGGGGTGAAGGAGCGGACCTACTGGACGAGCCCCATCGATCTGGTCAAGGGGTTCGCCACCGGCTCGCTGGATTACGCGCAGGCCACTCCTTACTATCGCCTGCTGCTGCAGAAGGCCGGCCTGCCGGTCAAGGCCCTCGACACGCGTGAGACCACCGGATGGGTCGACTCATGGATGCTCGGCGCCGGCGTGCCCGACACCACCTGCGCCTATCGGTGGCTCACCTGGATGACCGCGCCCAACGCGCAGCGCGACGCCGCCGCGTGGGCGGGGCTGGCGCCGGCCAATGACAAGGCGTGCAAGGGGCGGGCCAAGTCCGTGTGCGAGCTGTACGGGGTCGGCAAGCCCAAGCGCATCGACCGCGTGACCTTCGCCGTGCGGCCGCCCGGGGATTGCCGCGCGGAAGACGGGGAATGCCCTGACTATGCCGCCTGGTCCAAATGGTGGCAGGAACTCGTCAAGTGAGCCAAGGGCGTGGGGGTCGCCGACCTCCACGTGATCCCGCCACGGGTCCGCCCTCATCCCCCCGCTGGGCGCGGCCCGAAGAGGCGCCCCGGGCCTTCCCCCTGTCCCGGGGCGCCTCGCTATCGGGTCGGGAACGCCACCACCGTGGCCATCGGCGCAGGCAGCAGGGCCTCGGCGCAGTCGCCACAGGCCAGCACCGCCGAGTCGTCGGGCAGCCGGCCCACGCGTACGCGCGGTCGCGGCCACCTCTTGTGGCAGACAACACAAGCATCGCCGTCGCGCTGGGCCCAGGTCAGGCCCTCAGGGTCGAACGTCAACATATCCCGCGCCGTTCTTGTCGGACCCCAGTTCATCACGGTTCCAGAAGCCCTCGCCCATCCGTATTCCGGATCCGTTATAACCCTGACCGAGGGCGTGATCGTCCAGCTGAGCGTCAAGTCAGGGTGAATTCTCTACCCGGGTGACCGGCGTTACACCAACAAAATCGGGCATCCAACCGCAAGCCGGATGCCCGAGATGTGGGGGTTTCTAGAGTTCGGCGATGGCCTTCTCCAGGATGCCGAGGCCTTCCTCGAGGAGGTGCTCGGGGATCACCAGAGGGGGCAGGAACCGCAGCACGTTGCCGTACGTCCCGGCGGTCAGCACCAGCAGGCCCTCGGCATGGCAACGCTTGACGATCTCCTGTACGGCGGTCGGATTCGGCTCCTTGGTGCCGGGCTCGACCAGCTCGATCGCGATCATGGCGCCCCGGCCGCGTACGTCGCCGATGACGTCGAAGCGCTCCTGCAGCGCCTTGAGCCGGGGAATCATGATCTCGCCGATGCGGCGGGCCTTGGCGACCAGGTCCTCCTCCTCGATGGTCTCCAGCACGCCGAGCGCGGCCTCGCAGGCGAGGGGATTGCCGCCGTACGTGCCGCCGAGCCCGCCGACGTGCACCTTGTCCATGATCTCCGCCCGGCCGGTCACCGCGGCCAGCGGCAGGCCGCCCGCGATGCCCTTGGCGGTGGTGATGATGTCGGGGACCACGCCCTCGTCCTCGCAGGCGAAGAACGTGCCGGTCCTGGCGAAGCCCGTCTGGACCTCGTCGGCCACGAACACGATCCCGTTCTGTGCGCAGAAGTCCGCGATGCGCGGCAGGAAGCCCTTGGCCGGCACGATGAAGCCGCCCTCGCCGGCGATGGGCTCGATCACCACGGCGGCCACGTTCTCCGCGCCGATCTGCTTGTTGATCATGTCGATGGCCTGCGCGGCGGCCTCTTCCGCGCAGTTCTCCGGCCCGCTCGGCCAGCGGAACGGGTACGCCAGCGGCACCCGGTAGACCTCCGGCGCGAACGGCCCGAAACGGTGCTTGTACGGCATGTTCTTGGCCGTCAGCGTCATCGTGAGCAGCGTGCGGCCGTGGTAACCGTGGTCGAACACCACGACGGCCGGCCTGCCGGTGGCGTGGCGGGCGATCTTGACCGCGTTCTCCACGGCCTCGGCGCCGGAGTTCACCAGGAATGTGCGCTTGTCGTGGTCGCCCGGCGTCAGCTCGTTCAGCTTCTCGCACACCTGGACGTACGACTCGTACGGAGTGACCATGAAACAGGTGTGGGTGAAGTCGGCGACCTGCCGCTGGACCCGCTCGACGACCTTGGGAGCGGCGTTGCCCACGTTCGTCACCGCGATGCCCGAGCCGAAGTCGATCAGCGAGTTCCCGTCGGCGTCCTCCACCACGCCGCCGCCGGCGCGGGTGACGAAGACCGGGAGGGTGGTGCCGATACCGGGTGGCACGGCGGCCTGCTTGCGGGCCAGCAACTCCTGGGACTTGGGGCCGGGGATGGCGGTCACGACGCGCCGCTCCTGGGGAATGCTCATGCCTTCGACGCTACGGCGGCCACCTACCTGCGCCGATACGTCGATATGTCACACTAGAGGTGTTGTCTTTGCCGGAATGGACAAACCCGTAATGCCGCCTACGCTCCAGACCGTGGTCCGTCGCATGGGCCTGCGGCTTCTGGCCGGTCCCACGTCGTTGACGGCGGTGGTGCGCTGGGTGGCGGTCAGCGAGCTCGCCGACCCGACGCCGTACCTGGAGGGCGACGAGCTGCTGCTCACGACGGGGATGCGCCTGGAAGCCGACGTATCCGGATATGTCGCCCGGCTTGTGGCGCGCGGGGTCGCCGGGCTCGGCTTTGGGGTGGGAGTCTCGCACGAAGAGGTGCCCCCCGCGCTTGTCGAGGCCGCCGACCAGGCCGGGCTGCCGCTGCTGGAAGTGCCGCGCGAGACGCCGTTCATCGCGATCGGCAAGGCGGTGAGTGAGCTGCTGGCCGCCGAGCAGTACGAGGAGATCACCCGCGCCTTCGCCGCCCAGGGCCGTCTGACGCGGGCGGCGCTCCGGCCGGAAGGCATGCACGCGGTCATCGACCGGCTGGCCAAGGAGGTCGGCGGCTGGGCGGCGCTGCTCGACGAGACCGGCGAGGTGCGCCACGCCACCCGCGGCGCCCCCACGCACGCCGTCACCGCCGAGCTGACCCGCCTCCGCACGGGCCGCCCGCCGGCCGAGGTGCGATGGCCCACCGGAGAGGGCCGGGTGCCGGCGAGTCTGGCGTTGTCGGGGCCGGGGGAGCACATTGTGGTGCAGCCGCTGGGCGGTGGGGTGCGGCCGCGCGGGTTTTTCGCCGTCGGGGCCGAGCAGCCGTTCTCGCCCGTCACCCACACGGTGATCAACGCCGCGGGATCCCTGCTCACCCTCGCGGTGGAGCAGGGCAGAACCCACCTGGCCGCCGAGCGGCGCACCCGCTCGGCGGTGCTCGCGCTGCTGCTGGCCGGCGCGGCCGACCAGGCGCACGCCGTGCTGACGCCGCTCGGCGGCCGGCTGCCCGAGGCGCCGCTGCTGGTGCTCGCGACCGACGCCGGCGCGCTCGACACGCTGGAAACGCATGCCTTCACGGCGATCCTCGACGACGCCGTGGGCGCCGGTGTCGCCACCGGGCCGATGGCCGTCGCCCTCGTGCCCGAGGCCGCGGCGGACCTGGTGGCGCTGGAGGTGGATGGGCCGGTGGGCATCAGCCTGCGCTCAGGCTACGACCCCGCGTCCCTGCGAGGCGCCCTCGACCAGGCCAGACGCGCCTTGGATGCGGCCAGAAGCCGCCCGGCGACGGCGGTGCGCTTCGGCGAACTGGCCGGTCAGGGTCTGCTCGGGCTGCTCGACCCATCGGCCGCCCAGGCGTTCTCGGCCGCGCTCCTGGCCCCCCTCACCGAGTACGGCTCCCGGGCCGATCTGGTCGAGTCGCTGCGCGCGTACCTGGACTGCAACGGCCACTGGGACGCGGCCGCCCAGCGCCTCGGCGTGCATCGGCACACGCTGCGCTACCGCATGAAACGGGTCGCGGAACTGCTGGGACGCGACCTCGACGACCCGGGCGTGCGCGCCGAGCTGTGGCTGGCGCTCCAAGCTACGGCTTCTGCACCAGGTAGCAGCAGATGGTCGCCGTGGTGACCGCCTCATAGGTGCGCCCATCGCGCAGGTGACCGGCGCGTTCCAAACTGATCGCCCCGTGCGCCGCCGCCCACAGCGCGTCGGCGATCTTGCGGGGCTGGGTCGGCACCAGGTATCCCGCCGAGATGCAGTCGGCGATCACCCGATCGAGGATGTTCAGCGCCGCCCGTGCCAGGGTCCTGGCACGCTCGCTGGGCTCGAAGCCGGGGATGGCCCGCTCGAACATCAGGCTGTAGTAGCCGGGCTCGGCCAGGCAGGCCTGCCGGTACGCCGGCCCGAGCGCGTGGAGGTGCTCCAGCGGGTTCCGCCGCTGCGGCACGGCTTCCAGGAGGCGGCGGAAGCGCTCGAACCCCTCCAGATAGAGCGCTTCCGCCAAGCCCTCCCGATTGCCGAACATGGTGTAGATGACGGTCGTCGTACAGCCCGCCTCGGCGGCGATCCTGCGCATGGTCAGACTGTCGGGACCGTCGGTCTCGAGAAGGTTCACCGCCACGTCGAGGAGGCGGGAACGAAGTTCGTCGTGGCTGGCGCGCTCACCCAGAAGGTAAGCGCCCTGCAGCCCCAAAGGCGCCGAGGTCATGAGACCCCCCCTGTGCCCAAGGACCTTTGTGTCCTTGTGACCTCACGCTGTTCGGTCACGGGGCCCACGCCTTTCTCAGTCGGGGGCCCACCGCGCTGGAGACCCGCACCCGATGACTTAGCCATGCCGGAGATCCCTCAAACCACTCCGCATGGTAAACATCCCGAATTAGGTCTACTTCTGTTACATCATGGGTATACCCAGGAGCTTGTACTTAACGGTGAGCGCTCATGAGGCTCTTGTGCATCGTGGTGTAATTCCCCGATCCTAGGCTTGGCATAACGTCGAGGTATGGACGTGCGTACCTTCTGGCTGGCCGGCCGCCCCGCGACCGGGGACACCGAGCTCACTGTGACCAACTCCCACGACGGCCGGGTGGTCGGCAGGCATTCCGTGCCAACTGACGCCCAGGTGGAGGAGGCCGTCGCGGCCGCCCACGCGGTGGCGCGGCAGGCCGCCGCCCTGCCCGTCCACGTACGCGCCGAGGCCCTGGCCCACGTCTCCCGCAGGATCGCGGAGCGGGCCGAGGAGATCGCCCAGCTCATCACGGCCGAGAACGGCAAACCGATCTTGTGGGCGCGCGGCGAGACCAGCCGTGCGGTCGCCACGTTCCGCTTCGCCGCCGAGGAGGCTCGCCGCTGGTCGGGCGGCGTGCAGCGGCTCGACACCGAGCCGGCCGCGACCGGCCGCCTGGCGTACGTGTCGCGTGTGCCGTACGGGCCCGTGCTGGCAATCACCCCGTTCAACTTCCCGCTGAACCTGGTCGCTCACAAGGTCGCCCCGGCCATCGCCGTCGGCGCGCCGGTTGTCATCAAGCCCGCCCCCGCCACGCCGCTGTCGGCGCTGCTGCTCGGCGAGATCCTGGCCGAGACCGACCTGCCCCCCGGGATGTTCTCGGTGCTGCCCATCGAGAACGAGCGTGCCTCCGCGCTGGTCCAGGATCCCCGCCTCCCCGTGGTGTCGTTCACCGGCTCCGCGCCCGTCGGCTACGCCATCGCCGATCAGATCCCGCGCAAGCACGTGACCTTGGAACTGGGCGGCAACGCGGCCGCCGTCGTCCTGGCCGACGCCGACCTGGACTGGGCCGCCCAGCGCATCGCTCTTTACTCCAACTACCAGGCGGGCCAGAGCTGCATCGCCGTGCAGCGCGTGATCGTCGAACAGCCGGTCTACGACGCCTTCGTCGACCGCCTCATCCCCGCCGTGACCGGCCTCGTCACCGGCGATCCCGCGGACGAGAAGACCCAGGTGGGCCCGCTGGTCTCGGAGCACGCCGCGGAGCGGGTCGAGCAGTGGGTCCAGGAGGCCGTCGCGGCCGGGGCCAAGGTCCTGGCGGGCGGCACCCGGGAAGGCGCCGTGATCGCGCCGACGGTCCTGACCGACGTGCCGGACGACGCGAAGGTGGTCTGCGAGGAGGTCTTCGGCCCGGTCATGATCCTCCAGCCCGCCGCCTCGGTCAACGAGGCGTACGCGATGGTCAACGACTCCAAGTACGGCCTGCAGGCCGGGGTGTTCACCCGGTCTCTGGACGCCGCGTTCCAGGCGAACCGGGAACTGGAGGTGGGCGGCGTCATCATCGGCGACGTGCCGTCGTACCGGGCCGACCAGATGCCGTACGGCGGGGTGAAGGACTCGGGCATCGGCCGCGAGGGCCTGCACTCGGCCATGGAGGACCTGACGTACGAGAAGGTCATGGTCCTGACCGGCCTGACGCTGTGACCTCCTCGGCCAGGGCGGGTTATGCGCGTTGTGCCGTGTCGAAGAGGGTCTTGGCGGCCTCGCCCAGGTAAGGCCCGTACATGGTGCGCGGGTCGTCGCTGTACTTGAAGCTGCTCAGCGACGTGATCGTGCCCTTGCCGGTGTCGGCGTCGAATCCGGTCATCCAGGGCCCGCCGCTCGAGCCCGCCGTCATGTCGCAGCCGAGGCCCTGGTCGCGGGTCTGGCCATGCGGGTCGTCCCGCAGGCGGCCGGCGCAGTAGACCAGCTGGCCGCCGTTGTACGGAGGGTCGGCGGGGTAGCCGAAGCCGAACGCCTGGCCGCCGCGCGGCGCGTTGAACGCGATCTCCTGCGTGCCCACCGCGTCGGCCACGTGCGTGCCGCCGGACGTGGCCAGTGCCACCATGGCGACGTCGTAGTTGTCGTCCGCCGCGCGCGACCACCGCTCGGCGACGAACATGCGGCGGGCGGCGTAGCGGCCGTACGGGTGCTCGCCACCGGCCCCGTAGCCGGGAACGAACGTCCAGTTCGCGGCCCACTGGCCGACGCCGTCCTTGACGCAGTGGCCGGCGGTGACCACGACGTCCCTGTTGGCGCTCGTGACCGTGCTGGCCGAGCAGACGAAGTCGGCGCCGCCCACCGTCATGAACACCCGCCCCGTGGTCCTGGTCACGGCGCCGCCGGTGATCCAGCGTGCGCCGATCGTGTTCGCCTCCGGCCTGGCCGCCGGTTGACGGCTCAGCTGACGGTCCACTTGATGGCCCAGTTGATGGCTCGGCATGGGCAGCTTGGAGGCGACCGCCCGCGGGAAGGCCGGGGCGCCGATCAGGTGCCGCGTGGTCCTGGTCAGGGCCGCCCCGCCGGGCAGCCCGCGCAGCAGGCGCCGGCCGTCCGTCACGAGGCCGAGCAGGTCGATCGGCAGCGCTTGGGCCATGCGCTGCGGCGTCCAGTAGGCGAGCACGCGCTGCTGTTCGGCGGCGGTGCGGGCGGCGACGTGCTCGACTACCCGGGTGCGCTCAAGGGTGGGGACGGGCGTGGTCACAAGGCCGTCGTCCTGCCGTGGGGCGGGAGCCGCGCCGAGGAGCGCGGGTCCCATCAGCCCCGCCAGGAGCGGGGCGGCCACCAGCAGGGGGGTGCTCAGGGTCATGCCCCCCGAGTGTGCACCACAACGTGTGTTCTTGTGACTACTTTCGGTGAATCGATCAGAGTGCGCCAGTAGTTTGCGCCGCTTGGTAGACCGCCTGGGCCTCATTCCCGAAATAGGGGCCGAACATCCAGTTGGTGGCGAAGTTGTATTTGAAGCTGTTGACCGAATTGACGGTGCCGAGCCCGGTGGACTCGTTGAAACTCTGCATCCATGGACCGCCGCTCGAACCGCCGGTCATGTTACAGGTCAGCCCGAGATCGTCGGACATCAGGAAGTCGTCGAAGGTGCGGCCGCTGCAGTAGACGAGCTTCGAACCGTCGTACGGGGCCGCGGCCGGGTAGCCGAAGGCGTACATCTGCTGCCGTCTTTGCTGGTTGAACGCCACCCCCTGGCCGCCCACGACGTCGACCAGCGTCTTGCCGTCGAGCGGCGCCACCACGGCGGCGGCCAGGTCGAAGTTGATGTCCTCCCTGGCGTTCCATTGCTGCGTGGTCAGCAACTTCGTGGCGGCCCAGGTGCCGAAGGGGCGGCTGCCCTTGTCGTAGCCCGGCACGAACACCCAGTTCGTGTGGAAGGCGCCGTTCAGCTTCACGCAGTGGCCCGCGGTGATGACCACGCTCTTGTTGGCGCTGGTCACCGCCGACCCCGAGCACGAGGCGTTGCGGCCCTGCGTGGTGAAGAAGATCCGCCCGGTGGTCTTCACCACCGCGCCGCCACCGGTCCACGGCTCACCGCCGCTCCTGGCCGCCTGCAACACCTGGCCACCTCCGGACGCGTTGGTGGGCGCCGCCGACCACGGGGCGCCCTCGGCCGCCGTGGCGAGCTTCATGCCCTTCTTGGGACCCGGGGCGGCCAGCGGCTCGGCCGACTCCATTTTCTGCTCGGTCCAGTACCCGAGGACCTGCCGCTGCTCGGACGCCGAGTCCGCGGCCGCGTGCTGGGCGGGCTTGGGCCGCAGATGGACGTTGGCCTGGGCCGCTGTCGCGGGGAGCAAAACGGCGCTTCCCGTGGCGAGGACGAGGGTGGAAAGCAGGGCGACTCTGCGGTGCATTACGTACCTCCCGAAACCGGACTTGGGGTTGGAAGGTAGCGGCCTCAATATCCAGATTTCTCAAGATTCGCGCATACCGATATAGCGATATTCCGGCGTAAATCGACTCCGTTATCTCGCGTCACATACGTAAGGGAATTTCGGTACGTCCGCCACCCGGTGCTCGGCCGCCCCCCGCAGCGGGGACAATGGACGCGTGCATGCACACACCCTCCGCTCCGTCGTCCTGCTCGGCTCCACCGGTTCGATCGGCACCCAGGCCCTCGACGTCATGGCCGCCAACCCCGGCGGCTTCAAGGTCGCGGCGCTGGCGGCCGGGGGTGGCCGGGTCGAGCTGCTGGCCAGGCAGGCCGCCGAGTTCGGCGTCGAGGCGGTGGCGGTGGCGGACGAGGCGGCCGTGCCCGCGCTGAAGGAGGCGCTGGCCGCGCACGGCGCCCAGCCCGAGGTGTTCGGCGGCCACGACGGGGTCGCGCAGGTGGCGGCGTGGCCGTGCGACACCGTGCTCAACGGCATCACCGGCGCGCTCGGGCTGACCTCCACACTCGTCGCACTCGAAGCGGGCAGGACGCTCGCCCTGGCCAACAAGGAGTCCCTGATCATCGGTGGGCCGCTGGTGAAGCGGCTGGCCAAGCCCGGTCAGCTGCTGCCGGTCGACTCCGAGCACTCGGCGCTGCAGCAGTGCCTGTGGGCCTCGGGGCCCGGCGCGTACGACCCGGACAGCGTCCGCCGGCTCGTGGTGACCGCCAGCGGCGGGCCGTTCCGGGGGATGAGACGCGAGGAGATGGCCGACGTCACCCCCGAGATGGCGCTGGCCCACCCCACCTGGTCCATGGGGCCGGTGATCACCATCAACTCCGCGACGCTGGTCAACAAAGGGCTGGAGGTGATCGAGGCGCATCTGCTGTTCGACCTGGACTTCGACCGGATCGAGGTGGTGGTGCACCCGCAGTCGATCATCCACTCCATGGTCGAATACGTGGACGGCTCGACCATGGCGCAGGCCAGCCCGCCCGACATGCGCCTGCCGATCGCGCTCGCGCTCGGACACCCGCACCGCGTGCCCGGCGCGGCCCTGGCCATCGACTGGAGCAAGGCGCACACGTGGACGTTCGAGCCGCTGGACGACGTGGCCTTCCCGGCGGTGGCGCTGGCCAGGCACGTCGGCACCGAGGGCGGCACCGCGCCCGCCGTCTACAACGCGGCCAACGAGGCGTGTGTGGAGGCGTTCACGCGTGGCGAGTTGCCGTTCCCGGCGATCGTCGACACCGTGGCCAAGGTCGTCGAGGAGCATTCCGTGACCCCGGCGGACTCGGTGGACGAGGTGCTGGCCGCCGACTCGTGGGCCCGTGCCCGTGCGGCCGAACTCACAGCCGGGCAGTCCCGCTAGCTACATAAACTTGAAACCGTCGTCACAGTAAGGGTTCATATGTCTTCCGTAGCTCTCGGCATCCCGACCGTCCGCCCCAAGCCGCTCGCCGAACGCCGCCACTCCCGCCAGATCATGGTCGGCACCGTGCCCGTGGGCGGCGACGCGCCCGTCTCGGTGCAGTCGATGACGACGACGGTGACCGCCGACGTCAACTCCACGTTGCAGCAGATCGCGGAGCTGACGGCGTCGGGCTGCCAGATCGTCCGCGTGGCCGTGCCGTCCCAGGACGACGCGGACGCGCTGCCGATCATCGCGAAGAAGTCCCAGATCCCCGTCATCGCCGACATCCATTTCCAGCCGAAGTACGTCTTCGCCGCCATCGAAGCGGGCTGCGCGGCTGTCCGGGTCAACCCCGGAAATATCAAGAAATTCGACGACAAGGTGGGCGAGATCGCCCGCGCTGCCGCCGACCACGGCGTCCCCATCCGGATCGGCGTCAACGCCGGCTCTCTTGACCCCCGCCTGCTCCAGAAGTACGGCAAGGCCACGCCCGAGGCGCTGGTGGAGTCGGCGCTGTGGGAGTGCTCGCTGTTCGAGGAGCACGGCTTCCGCGACATCAAGATCTCGGTCAAGCACAACGACCCCGTCGTCATGATCAACGCCTACCGCCTGCTGGCCGCCAAGTGCGACTACCCGCTGCACCTGGGCGTCACCGAGGCGGGGCCGGCCTTCCAGGGCACGATCAAGTCCGCCGTGGCCTTCGGCGCGTTGCTGGCCGAGGGCATCGGCGACACGATCCGCGTCTCGCTGTCCGCGCCCCCGGTCGAGGAGGTCAAGGTCGGCGCCCAGATCCTGGAGTCGCTCGGACTGCGCGAGCGCGGCCTGGAGATCGTCTCCTGCCCGTCGTGCGGCCGCGCCCAGGTGGACGTCTACACGCTGGCCGAGCAGGTCCAGGCCGGCCTGGAGGGCATGAAGGTCCCGCTCCGGGTGGCCGTGATGGGCTGCGTGGTCAACGGCCCCGGTGAGGCCCGCGAGGCGGACCTCGGGGTGGCTTCGGGCAACGGCAAGGGGCAGATCTTCGTCAAGGGCGAGGTCATCAAGACCGTGCCGGAGTCGCAGATCGTGGAGACCCTGATTGAGGAAGCGCTGCGGCTGGCCGAAGAGATGGGCGTCGAGGTCGACCTCGACGACGACTCCGGCCCCGTGGTCACGGTCAGCTGATCAGGTCGGGATGAGCCCGACCCTGCGGCCCGCGTCGGCGCTGTGGTCGTAGCGCTACTCTTTGCCACGAGCCGATTACAGATTGGCAAGCATTTCCCCATACCCAGCGTCACGGCCCGGTCGCTCAGAGAGCATCGCAAGGCCTATGACGTGTGAGGGGGCCGGGTGAAGCGGGTAGTTAGGGTCGTCGCCGGTATGGCGGTGCTCATCGCAGGGGTCGCGATCTCCGGCGGCGGGGCGCCGGCCATCGCCGCCAGACAGGCGCCGGTGGCCTGGGGGGCCTGTCCGGCGGTGGCGGGGAAGCCGGTGAACGCGAGCATCGAGTGCGCCACGGTCCGGGTGCCGCTCGACTACGGCGAGCCCATGGGGCAGTCGATCAAGGTGGCGATCAACAGGATCAAGGCCAAGGTGTCGCGTGACGCCAACCACCTCGGCACGCTGTTGATCAACCCGGGCGGTCCCGGGGCATCGGGGCGGAGCATGACCGCGTACGTCGCCGCGACGCTGCCGGCCAACGTGAGCGAGCGTTACGACATCGTGGGGTTCGATCCGCGCGGCGTCGGCGGCAGCGAGCCGGCGCTGCACTGTGTGGACCCGGAGGCCTACTACAAGGCCCCGAGACCGGACGCGGTCCCGCGCACGCTGAGCGAGGAGCGTGCGCTGCTGGGCAGAGCCTCCGACTACGCCACCCGCTGCGGTCACTTCTGGTCCTGGCTGCTGCCGCACCTGACCACGGAGAACTCGGCCAGGGACATGGACATGATCCGCTCCGCCCTGGGCGAGGAGAAGATCAGCTACTTGGGCTACTCGTACGGCACCTACCTGGGCGCCGTCTACGCCACGCTCTTCCCGCACCGGGTCAAGCGCCTGGTCATGGACAGCATCGTGGACCCGACCGGCGTCTGGTACAAATCGAACCTGGCCCAGAACGAGGCCTTCGAACGCCGGCACCGGCAGTTCCTCGCCTGGACGGCCAAGCACCACTCCACCTACAAGCTGGGCGCCACGCCCACGCAGACGTCGTTCGCCTACTACGCGATGCGCACGCGGCTGCGGGAGCGTCCGGCGGGCGGGGTCGTGGGCCCGAGTGAGCTCGACGACACCTTCACCGTCGCCGGGTACAGCGACCGGGTGTGGCCTCGCTTCGCCCAGGCGTGGTCGTCCTACGTGCGCCAGGGCGACGTGAAGGGCCTGGTCGACATCTACACCAAGCACGGCAAGAACGACTCCACCAAGGAGAACGGCTACGCCGTCTACCTCGGCGTCCAGTGCCGTGATGCCACCTGGCCGCGCCAATGGGAGACGTGGCGGACCGACATGACCGCGATGCATCGCCAGGCGCCGTTCATGACCTGGCCGAACGCCTGGTTCAACGCCCCCTGCGCCTTCTGGCCGGTCCCCGGGGGGAAGCCGGTCCAGGTGCAGGGCTCGCCGCAGCTGCCGCCCATTCTCATGCTCCAGACCCGTGGCGACGCCGCGACGCCGTACACGGGGGCTCTGCGGATGCGCCGGCTCTTCCCCAGCGCGCGCATGGTGGTCGACAAGGGCGGCAACCATGGGGCGTCGCTGGCGGGGAACCAGTGCGTGGACCGGCATCTGGCGGCGTACCTGCGGGACGGGTCCGTGCCGCCGCGTGACGCGGTCTGCGACCCGCTGCCCCAGCCCCATGCGGCGGCGGCCGCCCGCATGGCGGCGCAGGCGCCGGCGCAGCACCACGAGCTCCTGGGGGTGCTCACGGGGTTGCTTGGAGCACGATGACGTCAAGAAAGGGTTACCGTGAGGAGCGCGTGATGAGCTAATCGGTAACCCTTCGCGTAGTCTGACCGTGTGATGCTGCGTACATCGGCGTCGCGTGTGCTTGACGACAGCGACCGGGACGAGGTTCTCGCCCTTTTGGACACCGATCCGGTCGCCAACGTCTTCGTCTCCTCCAGAGTGCGCGCCGTCGGACTCAATCCGGCGCGGCTCGGCGGGCAGATGTGGGGATTCGGGCCGCGCGGTGGCCTCGTGTCACTCTGCTACGCGGGGGCCAACATGGTGCCGGTCAGCGCCGGTCCCGAGGCGGTGCACGCGTTCGCCGACCGTGCCCGGAAACAGGGGCGGCGCTGCTCGTCCATCGTGGGTCCGGTGGATGCGGTCTCCCTGCTGTGGGAGCGGCTCGAGCCCTACTGGGGCCGGGCCAGGGCGATCCGCTGGGCGCAGCCGGTCATGGCCACCTCGCGCAAACCGCCGGTGCCCGCCGACCCGCTCGTCCGGCGGGTGCGGCCGGAGGAGTTCGACGTCCTGCTGCCGGCCTGCGTGGCCATGTTCACCGAGGAAGTCGGCGTCTCGCCCAACCTCGGCGACGGCGGCGCGCTCTACCGCACCAGGGTCGCCGAGCTGATCAGGATCGGCCGGTCCTACGCGCGCATCGACAACGGCAAGGTCGTCTTCAAGGCGGAAGTGGGGGCGGTCACGCCGCAGGCCTGCCAGATCCAGGGCGTGTGGGTGGACCCGGAGCTGCGCGGCAGGGGGCACGCGGTGGCGGGCATGGCCGCCGTGGTCGAGGCCGCCTTGCAGTGCTTCGCCCCGGTGGTGACCCTCTACGTCAACGACTACAACCACTCGGCGCGAGCCGTCTACCGCAAGGTCGGCTTCGTCGAGGTGGACACGTTCATGTCCGTGCTCTTTTAGAGACGTACGAGCTTGTCGAACAGCCGGGCCAGCTCCGTGTCCGGATCCGCGGTGAGGCCCGCGTGCACCGGACCCGCCTGCACGATCGTGCTGCGAGGCGCCGTCAGCCAGCGGAACCTGCCCCCCAGCGACTCCGACTCCAGCGGTCCGGCCTCCTCGCCGCAGGCCCGTTCGTACGCGCCGAGCGCCCGGCGTACCGCGTCCACGTCGGCCGTCGGGTCGAGCGCGCGCAACCGGGCCGGATCCAGCTCCACCCGTGCGCACAGGTAGCCGCGCGGCTGGCAGTAGAGCAGCACGCCCGCGTTGATCTGCTCGCCCCGCTCCACCTTGGGGATCACGCGGATGACCGCGTACTCGTACACGTCCCTGGTCACCGGGCGCCTCCCCGCCAGAACTCGCCGACGGACCCCGGCCCGGACTGCCGCGTGGCCTGCCCCTCGCCGCGCACCAGCCACTCGCGCGGCCCGTGCGCCCGCCGCACCAGATGATCGACGTACGCCTCCCGCACCGCCTGCGGGTCGTCGAATCCCGGCTCGTCGTCGAGCCATTCGTCCGGCACCAGAGCCGTCACGGTCTTCAGCAGCTCGCGCGTGATCTTCCCCGCCAGGTCGTCGCCCGCGGCCGCCACGTCGCCGGCGAACGGGGCGAGCACATGGTCACCGGCGTCGAACGGGCGCTGCGGATCGGCCGTGGGCCAGTTGTGATGGAACCAGAGCGACGCGCCGTGGTCGATCAGCCAGGTCTCGCGGTGCCAGACCAGCAGGTTGGGGTTGCGCCAGCTCCGGTCGATGTTGTGAATGAGGCCGTCGAACCACACCACCCGCGCCGCGAACACGGGGTCCGCCGTCCACGCCAGCGGATCGAACCCCAGCGCGCCCGGCAGGAAATCCACCGCCAGGTTGAGCCCGGTGCTGGCCTTGAGCAGGTCCTGGACCTCCTCGTCCGGCTCCCGGATGCCGAGTTGCGGGTCGAGGTCGATGAGCTTGAGCTCGGGGGTCTTGAGCCCGAGCCGGCGGGCCAGCTCGCCGGCGATGATCTCGGCGACCAGCACCCTGCGGCCCTGACCCGCCTCACGGAACTTCACGACGTAGGTGCCCAGGTCGTCGGCCTCGACGACGCCGGGCAGCGACCCGCCCTCCCGCAGCGGGGTCACATATCGGGTGGCTGCGATCTTATCCAGCACGACACGAGGTTATCGCCCACCTCAGGGGGTGGGCCGCGGGGGCCGGGATTGGGCGAAGGGGTGCTCACGTGAGGCCTCGACCGCGGCGAAGGCATAGTCGAGCATGCGGCGCTCGTAACCGGCCTTCGCATCGCCGATCCGCTGCCCGCCTGTCACTGCCCCGGCGAGCACTTCGCTCAGCAGTCAGCTCGGTACGGACACCGCCGGGATGACCAGGTTGCTCGACCGCTTGGAGGCCAAGGGGCTGCTGCGGCGCAAGCGGCATCCGGAGGACCGGCGTTCGATCGTCATCGAGCTGACGGACGACGGGCACGCGCTGGTGCCTCGGCTGCCGCCGGTCTTCGGGAAGATCAGCCACCAGGTCTTCGCGGGGTTCTCGCCCGAGGAGGTCGCGCAGGTGACGGACATGCTGCGGCGCATCATGAAGAATCTCGCCGCTGGGCCGGACGCCTAGGGCGCTTGGGTGGCGCGGGCGCGGACGGCGGACAGGATGATGTGGCGGACCAGGCCGCTGCCGAGACGGATCACCGCCCAATACCGCAGGAACGCCCGTCGTGCGGCCGGGCTCGTGGCCAGGACGCGGGTCTCGGTCACCAGCCGCACTCGCCCCGAGCCCGCCTCCTCCAGCACGAAGCTGAACGTCCCCTTCGCGTAGCCCGGGCGGTCGAAGGCGTCGAAGTCACCGGCGGTCGTGATGGACGGCGTGTCCTCGGCGCGGCCCAGGCGCCACCACTGGCCGACCGTGCCCAAGACCAGCTCGCGGCCCGGGTCCTCGGCCAGGAGCGTGAAGGCGGACATGCCGGGATGGGGCCGGCCGCCGCGTGACCGCGAGACCAGCGCGCGGGCGGCGAAGAGCGGCTTGGCGAGGCGGACGTCCGACGGTCGCAGGTGGGTGAGGGCGTCCCAGACGCGCTCGCGCGGGGCATTGATCACGATGGAGTGGCGTTCGGCGGCGTCGGGGCGGGGGATGAGCCGGTCGGCGAGCTGGGACATGGGCCACCTCTTCCATACGGATGCGTATGGTGCTGACTATACGGTGCCGTATGGCAGGCTGGACGGGTGGGCCGGTTGAACGCGGATGACTGGGCGCGGGCCGCGCTGGACGCGCTGGCGGAAGGCGGGCTCGCCGCCGTCGCCGTCGAGCCGGTGGCCGTGCGGCTGGGCGTGTCGAAAGGCAGCTTCTACTGGCACTTCGCCAACCGGCATGCGCTGGTGGAGGCGGCGCTGTGGCGCTGGGAGGCCGAGACCGAGGAGATCATCGCCGGGCTGGAGGCGGTGCGAGATCCGGTGGCGCGCATGCGGATGCTGCTCGAAGGCGCCCTGGGGAGCGGGCGGGACGCGGCCATCTCGTTCCGGCTGATCAGCGAGGCCGACGATCCAGTGGTGGGGGCGGTGGTGCGGCGGGTGAGCGAGCGGCGGCTGGCGTACATGCAGGCCACGTTGGAGGAGGCCGGGCAGCCACCGGCGGAGGCCCGCCGGCGGGTGCTGGCCGGGTACGGCGGCTACCTGGGGCTCGCGGCGCTGGCCCGCGTCGGGGTGGTGGCGGAGCCGCCTCTCGACCTGGTTGACACGCTCATGGCCGAGCTCGGCCTCCCGCCGGCCTGACTCCGCAGCGTCAGAGCTTGGCGATGACCTCCTCGGCGAAGCGTTCCATAGTGGCGATCTTGAGCTCGAGTGTGCCCTCGCCGTACCGCGCCTTCTCCTCCGGGCTGGCCAGCCACCATGGGGCGGCCAGCGTGCCGGTCACGCCCTTGGCGGCGAAATGACGGTAGGTTTCCGCATCCGGGAGCACAGCGAGCGGCGCGATGATGTCGAACGGCCCCGTCCTGCCGTTCTCGTCGAGGTGCCGCCGCAGCGTGTCGAGCACGGGGTCGAGCTGCTCCTCGGTGTAGATGCGGTTGCCGATCCAGCCGTCGCCCGCGCGGGCCGCCCGCCGCAGGGCCGCCTCGCTGTCGCCGCCCACGTACACCGGGATGCGCTGGGCGGGGGTCGGTGAGATCGACAGGGGTGGGAGGCCGTCCAGGCTGACCGTCTCGCCCGCCCAGAGCGAGCGCAGCACGGGGAGCATGGCGTCCAGCCGCCGCCCCCGCGTGTGGAAGTCCTGTCCCGTGGCGACGAACTCCTCCTTGCACCACCCCACGCCCACGCCGAACGTCACCCGGTCGCGGGACAACACCGCCGCCGTGGACACCTGCTTCGCCACGGTGAGCAGGTCGCGGGCGGGGGCGATGTAGACGTTCGGCGAGAAACGCAGGGACGTGGTGACCGCCGCCATCGCCCCGATCGTCACCCACACGTCCGGCCAGTGCGTCGTGGCGTCCCAGCGCGGCCGTCCCGACCGCGAATAGGGGTACGGTGTGGCGAAGTCGGCGTAGAAGAGGTGGTCCGACAGCGTCAGCGTGTCGAACCCGCACCGCTCGGCCGCCCGGGCCAGCTCCACGAACTGGCCGGCGTCGACGAACGAGGCCCCCAGCCAGATCTTCATCGGAACTCCGGGGCGACCTTGGTGGCGAACAGCTCAAGGTTGCGCTTGACCGTGTCGAGCGGCAGCACGCCCTGCTGCCCCTGCATGTAGAGCCCGAACCACTCCAGGTCCGGCATCCGGTCGAGCATGCGCTGGATGCCGCGCTTGACGTCGTCGGGCGTGCCGAACAGCGCCATCTCGACGTCGTTCATGCGCTTGGCGTCGCCCTTCTCCGGGGAGATCGGCTTGTGCTTCTCGTCCTCCTTCTTCCGCAGCACCTCCAGATATCCGAAGGGGCCGAAGAAGGCGGCGAAGTCCTTGGGGATGCTGCGGCCGAAGGTGTTGATCGCCTGCTCGGTGGTGTCCGCGATCCCGACGATCTTCAGGATGCCGGTGTGCTCGCCCAGCTTGTAGTGGCGGCCCTGCTTGGCGGACTCCTCCTGGTAGAGCTTGGCCTTGGCGGCATGGTCGTCCGGGTTGGGGGTGAACATCCACGGCAGGATGTTCTCCTGCGCGGCCCTGATGACCGACCGGTCGGAGATCGTGAAGGGCTGCCACAGCTCGGGGTGCGGGTTCTGGTAGGGCCGCGGGCAGACCGAGACGGCCACCACCTTGCCCTCGTCGTCGAGCTCGGCGGGCGCGCCGAAGGTCCGGGTCCACTCCTGGGCGGGCCAGCCCTCGATGCCCTCGTACGGGTAGGGCACCTGATAGTCGAGCACGTCGGACTTGTAACGGAGGCTCTCCTCGGTCCACGCCAGCTTCATGATCTTCAGCACCTCGCCGAAGACGTCGAAGTTACGCGTGTCGGATGCCGAGCCGTCCGAACGGGCGGCGGCGGCGTGCCAGCGCTGGCCCAGGACGTTCATCCAGCGGTTCTGGTAACCACGTGCCACGCCCAGCCGCAGCCGTCCCTTGCTGAACTGGTCGAGCAGCGCGACGTCCTCGGCCGCCCTGATCGGGTCCCACGCGGGCAGCACCAGGCCGAGCGGCGCGAGCAGGATCCGCTCTGTACGCGCGGCGAGGTCGGTGAGGAACATCAGTGGATTGACCGAGAACTCCATGCCCTCGGAGTGGAAGTGGTGCTCGGTCATCATCAGCGCGTCGAACCCGACCTGGTCGGCGTGGACGGCGATCTCCCGGACCTCGTGCAGCAGCCTCTGGTACGACTCCGTGTCCCGCCCGATGGGGCGCTTGGCCTTGGCGTTCTCCTCGGCTGCATATCCAGAGCCTGGAATCTGCGGATTCAGGAAGATGGAAAACTTCACCGGGGACCTCTTTCCGCGGACGGTTCCTCTGCAAGCTACTCTGGAAATCTTAGCCGAGCAATCGCTTGGTTAACTACGAGGAGGGCGCATGAGACTGGGCGTCACGATGTTCGCCACGGATCTGGCCATGCCGATCGACGAGCTCGCCAGGGCGGCCGAGGAACGCGGTTTCGACTCCCTCTGGCTGCCCGAGCACACCCATATCCCGGTCTCGCGCCGCACGCCGCCCGCCGCCGGGCAGGACGAGCTGCCCGAGGAGTACAAGCGCACGCTCGACCCCCTGGTCGCACTCTCGTTCGCCGCCGCCGCGACCCGCCGGCTGCGCGTCGGAACCGGCATCCTGCTGGCCGCCCAGCGCGATCCCATCGTGACCGCCAAGGCCATCGCCACGCTGGACCACCTGTCGGGCGGGCGGGTCGCGGTCGGCGTCGGCTTCGGCTGGAACGTGGAGGAGATCGAGAACCACGGCGTCCCGTACGCCCGCCGCCGCGAGGTGGCCAGGCGCAACGTGCTGGCGATGCGGGCACTCTGGCGCGACGAGGTGGCCTCCTTCGACGGCTTCGAGCCGTCCTGGTGCTGGCCGAAGCCGATCAGCGGCCCGCCGGTCTACGTGGGCGGCGCCGCGGGGCCGAAGCTGTTCGCCCACGTCGCCGAGTACGCCGACGGCTGGATGCCGATCGGCGGCGCCGGCATCAAGGCCGCGCTGCCGGCGTTGCGCGAGGCGTGCGAGAAGGCGGAGCGGCCGATGGCCGAGGTGATCCCGTTCGGCACGCGGCCGACCAGGGAGAAACTCGACTACTTCGCCGGGCTCGGCATCCAGGAGGCGGTGGCCACATTGCCCAGCGGGCCGGCCGACACCCTGCTGCCTCTCCTGGATGATTACGCGCAACTGATCTAAGGGACGGCATAATGCCGAAATATGTCCGAGCTACGAACCGATGACCCACGTCAGCTTGGGGCGTACCGGTTGTCGCGCAGGCTCGGTCAGGGCGGCCAGGGCGTCGTCTACCTCGGCCATTCGCCGCAGGGGGCGCAGGTCGCGATCAAGCTGCTGCACGCCAGCCTGTCCGGTGACCCCGACATGCGCCGCCGATTCCTGGGAGAGGTGGAGGCGGTGCGGCGGGTGGCCGCGTTCTGCACGGCCCAGCTGCTCGACGCCGACCTCGAAGGAGACCGGCCCTATCTGGTCAGCGAGTACGTCGAGGGGCCGTCGCTCCAGCAACACGTGCTCGCCAAGGGGCCGCGGCAGGGCGGATCCCTGGAACGCCTGGCCATCGGCACCGCCACCGCGCTCGGCGCCATCCACCGGGCCGGCGTCGTGCACCGGGACTTCAAGCCGGGCAACGTGCTGCTCGGGCTCGACGGGCCGCGGGTGATCGATTTCGGGGTGTCCCGGCTGGTCACCACCACTACCGCGACCACCAGTCAGATCCCCGTCGGGACGCCGGCGTACCTGCCGCCCGAGCGCATCAAGGGCGAGTCCGCCGGGCCGGCCGCCGACCTGTGGGCGTGGGGGCTGACCGTCGCGTACACCGCGACCGGGCGGCACTCGTACATGGCGGACACCTATCAGGAGGTCCTGGCCAGGATCCTGTACGGGAAGCCGCACCTGGGGCCGCTGAGCGGGCGGCTGCGCGAGATCGTGGAGGCGTGCCTGGCGCCCGAGCCGGGGGACCGGCCGGACGCCGAGGAAGTGCTGCGGTGGTTGCTGGGGCAGGACGCGGCAGGCGAGGACGTGCTGTCGTCGGGCGCGATGGCCGCCCTCCCGCGCTCCACCCCTACGCTCCCGGCCTCCGGCCCCGCGCCCGAGGCTTCCGGTTCCGGACCGGCGCCCGCAGCCTCCGGCACCGGACCGGCGCCCGCGGCCTCAGGCACCGGACCGGCGTCCGCGGCCTCAGGCACCGGACACGTGTCCACAGCCTCCGGCACCGGGCTGTCCGCGGCCGTTGGCTCGGTGACGGGCGGGCTGGGCGCGGGGGTCACCACCACAGGGGGATCGGTCACGGACCCCGATCCGACCACCAGCTTCCCCGCGGTCGCCCGCACCTCGCCGCAGCCGGAGCGCCCCCGTCGGCGGCCCCGCGCCTGGCAGTTGGGGGTGGCGGCGGCAGGGCTGGCCATGGGGGTGGCCGGCTTCGTGTTCTGGCTGCGCGCCGCGCAGGGCCCCGGGCTGGAGGGCACGTGGACGGGCTCGGCCGAGCACTTCACCGCCCAGCGGGTCTTCCCCGTCGAGCTGCGCCTGGGCGACGACGGCGGGGCCATGCGATGGGGGGCCGACCTGCACTGCTCCGGGCGGCTGGGGCGGACGGGGACCGGGATGGTCTTCGCGCTCGATCAGGTCGTGGGCGAGGAATGTTATCCGGGCACGTTGCGCATGTTCCCGACGTCGTACGCCGACCAGATGGCCATCAAGGTGACACGCCAAGGTAAGGACGAAGTGACGTATTCGGGCACGGTCACCCGTACCTCTTGACCCGCTGTATCACGGTCAGGCCGCGATTGCCCTGAGCACCGTTGACTGGTGGCAATCCGTTGCTTTCAGTAGAGAGCAGAAGTGGGGTGGCGGCGAGGGGAGGCGCCCCGTGCCAACGGCACAGCCGCTCAGAACGGGGGACCCGCAGCGACTCGGAGAGTACGCGCTTTCCGGGCGTCTGGGCGAGGGTGGTCAAGGCGCGGTGTTCCTCGGTTCGCGGGGCGGGGAGACGTACGCGGTCAAGCTGCTGCACGGACCGGTGGGCGACGAGCGGGCGGCGTTCTTACGGGAAGTCGAGCTGGCCAAGCATGTGGCGAGGTTCTGCACGGCCCAGGTGATCGACGCCGGGTTCGACGAGGGCCGGCCGTACATCGTGAGCGAGTACGTCGACGGGCCGTCGCTGGCCAGGGAGGTCGCGCTGACCGGGCCGCGGCGCGGCGGGGCGCTGGAACGGCTGGCGGTCAGCACCGCGACCGCGATCACGGCCATCCACCGCGCCGGCATCGTCCATCGGGACTTCAAGCCCCAGAACGTGTTGCTCGGGCCGGACGGGCCGCGGGTGATCGACTTCGGCCTGGCCAGGGCGCTGGACGCGGCGGCCACGGTGAGCGGTAGGGGCGTGGGGACGCCTGCCTACATGGCGCCGGAGCAGATCACGGCGTCGGCCGTCACGGGCCAGGCGGATGTGTTCTCGTGGGGTGCGACGATGTGCTTCGCGGCCAACGCGACGGCGCCGTTCGGGCAGGACTCGGTGGCGCCGGTGCTGCACCGCATCCTGACCGCGCCGCCGGAGCTGGGGCTGCTGGAGGGGCGGCTGCGGCGGCTGGTGGAGTCCTGCCTGGACAAGGACGCCAGGAATCGGCCGACCAGCAGGGAGTTGCTGTTCGAGCTGCTGGGGGAGTCGGAGGAGTTGCCGGCCGAGGTGCTCGGCACGCCGCCGCCGCACATCCTGCGGCTCACCCCGCCCCTGGTCCCCGAGCCCCGGACTCCCGTCGCCGATCCGGAGGCCACCGGGCTGCCGGGAGGCTACTTGTTGCCGGGCCGGGCCACGGGCGCTCAGTCCTCGGACCCGGCGACGGCATCCGAGCCCGGCCCCGCGTCCGGGGCGGGCGACGACGGCGTGCGGACCGTTGACACGGAGGGCCATGACGGGAGGAGGTGGCCCGGGGCCGCCGTCGCCGTCTGCGCTGCCCTGCTGGTGACCGCCGCCGTGCTGTTCGCCCTGGTCGTCCCCAACCTGAACAAGAACGAGCCCGCCGCACAGGTGGCAAGGCCGGCCCCGCCCGCGCAATCGGAGCCCGCGCCGTCCACGCCCTCCGCCGAGAAGTCGTCCCCCGCCAAACCCAAGGAAACGCAGGAGGCCCGCAAGCCGCCTGTCGACTCCTCAGTGGCGCCGCCGGTGACGGTCCCCGTCCCTGAGCTGGCCGGCCTGGATCGTGCCAAGGCGATCAAAGCCATCAAACAGGCGGGACTGGTGGCCGGGACGGTGACCCAGGTCGACTCGCCACAGAAGATCGGCCAGGTGCTGAGCAGTAAACCCGCCTCCGGCTCGGCCGTGCCCAAGGGCAGCACTGTCACGCTCCAGGTGTCGGCGGGGCTGGCCGTGCCCTCCGTCGCCGGCCTTCAGCGCAGGGCCGCCGAGTCCGCCCTGACCGGTGCCGGCCTCGCCGTCGGCACCGTCACCCGTGCCTGCTCCGACCAGCCGAACGGGCAGGTGCTCAGCACGCAACCCCAGGCCGGAAAGCGGGTGGCAGGCGGCACCCCGGTCGCGCTCACGGTGGCTCGCAGAGGCGCCGCCGTACCGTCCGTCGTGGGCAAGAGCCGAGAGGAAGGGCAGGGCGCGCTGGCGGCGGCCGGGTTCCGGGCGCGGTTCCAAGGCCAGGTCGTGGAGGACGAGTCACGTGTGGGGATGATCCTCAGCCAGAGCGTCCCGCCAGGCACCTGCGCGGCGCCGGGAACCTCGGTGCTGATCGTCGTCGGGCTCCAGGGCCAGTCGGGCCCCGACCCCACGGAGCCGTCGGAAGGCCCGACCGGCGCCATCTCCGGCCAGTGACGGCCCTGCCGCGCAGCGTGATCGGGCGTGCCTTCATCGGGGGGTTCCTTCCAGGGATACGGTTTCGCCGTGCAGCCGCGACCTCTCGGCGGCCCAGGCGATGAGGTGGCTGTGCAGGCTCTCGGCCGGCGAGGAGAGAATCGGCGCGCGGTCTCTCGTGGCGACCGCGGTCAGGAACGCCTCCACCAGTGCCTCGTCACCGCCCCCATGGCCGCCCCTGGCCGTCGCGTCCCCTGTGGGGCGGGTCTCGACGATCTCGGACCGGCCGGTGACGAAGTCGAAGACGTTCAGGCGGTCGCCGTCGCCCTCGATCCACCCTCGGGTGCCGAAGATCCGCGTCTGCCGGTGCAGCGACGGGGTGAAGGCCGTCATGGTGAACGACGCGGTCGCGCCGCCCTCGAACTCCATGTTCACCACCTGGTGGTCGACCACATCGTTGTCGCAGGCGTACACGCACCTGCCGTACGGGCCGGTCCTGAGCGCCGCCAGCACTCCCTCCTCGGTGACGTCGTCGGTGAGCACCGACAGCGGCCACACCGCGCGCCCGGTCAGCGGCAGGTAGATGCGCTTGGCGGAGTACGGGCAGCTGGGCTCGACCACGCAGTCCAGGCAGCGGTCGGCCGCGCCGGCGGGCCGGTTCTCGGGGCGGAAGTGCTGGAGCCCGCCGAACGAGGAGACGCGGGTGACCTGCTTGCCGGTCAGGTGGACCAGCCAGTCGAGGTCGTGGCAGGACTTGGCGAGCAGCATGAACGTGGATTCGTCCGTACGCCGCCAGCTGCCCCGCACGTACGAGTGCGCCTGGTGCCACCACCCGACCGGCTCCAGGTGCTGGATGCTGACGATCTCGCCGATCCGGCCGGCGTCGAGCAGCGCCTTCAACGCCCGCGTGTACGGCGTGTAGCGCAGCACGTGGCAGACCGCGAAGACCGCGCCGGACCGCTCGGCGGCCACCACGATCGCCCGGCAGTCGTCCTCGGAGACCGCCATCGGCTTCTCCAGCAGGATGTCGTAGCCGAGCTCGGCGAAGCGGACCGCGGGCTCGACGTGGTCGCGGTCCTGGGTGGCGATGATCACCGCGTCCGCCTGGCGGGGCAGCGCGGCCAGCTCGCGCCAGTCCGCGTAGTGCGTTGCCTTGGGGAACCGTTCGCGTCGGCTGTCCAGCGGATCGGCCACGGCGACCACGCGCGCCCGGCCGGTGCCGACGGCGTGGCGGGCGTAGCCGGTCCCCCGAGAGCCCGCGCCGACCACGGCGAGAGTCACCATTGCGCCTCCACTTATGTAACCAATTCACGTATGTCGGTCGATGCTAGGATCCTGGCTGATAGACGTCAATGGACAGCTATGAGGCAGTTATGAGAAAGGGTCTCATAAGTTGACCGAGCTCCGGCCGGGTGACGCGTCGCTGCTGCGCAAGGTGAACACCCAGGTCACGCTCAGGGCCCTGCGGCGCGAGGGCGTGGCCACGCTGACGCAGCTCGGCCGCGTCACCGGGCTGTCCAGGCAGACGGTGGAGGCGGTGCTCGACGAGCTGAGCGAGCGCGGCTTCGTCAAGGAGGTGCCGCCCGACGAGGGCGTGATGGGGCGGCCCGCGCGGCGGTTCGGGTTCCGGGCGGACGCCGGCTACGTGGTGGGCGTGGAGGTCGGCGGCGACGGCATCGTCGCGGCGCTGGCCGATCTCAGTGGCGAGGTGATCGCCTGGCAGCGGGCCGGCGTCTCCGGTGACGCCGCCGCGCACGAGCGGCTGGAGGTGGCCCGGCGCACGGCGCTGACGTGCGTGGACAGCGCGGGCGTGGCACGCAAGCACGTGTGGGCGGTGGCGGCGGGGACTTCGGGCATCGTGGACCGCACCGGCCGGGTGTCACTGTCGATCACGTTGCCCGGCTGGACCGGGGTGGACCTGGCGGGGCTGGCCGGGCGCTGGTTCGGCGGCACCGCGCTGGCCGCCAACGACGCCAACCTCGCGGCGCTGGCCGAGCACTGGCGCGGCAGCGCGCAGCATGCCTCCGACGTCGTGTATGTGCTGATCGGCCACCGGGCGGGCGCCGGCATCCTGATCGGCGGCCGCCTGCATCCCGGGCGCAGCGGGGCGGCGGGCGAGATCGGCACGCTGCGCCAGGTCGGGTGGGAGGACGCCGCCCGCGAGCTGGTCAAGGACGCCTCGGCGGCGGAGGTGTTCGAGGCGGCGCTGCGGGGCGAGCGGGACGCCGTGCGCCGGGTGGACCGCTACGCGGAGAATCTCGCGATCGGCGCCTCGGCGCTCGTCCTGGCCATCGATCCCGACCTGCTGGTGCTCGGCGGCGGCTACTCGCGCGCCGGCGACGTGCTGCTAGAACCGCTCCGTCGGCACCTGGCCGAGCTGTGCGTGAGCGCGCCCGAGGTGGTCGCGTCCACCTTCGGGGACGAAGGGGTGGCCCTGGGCGCGGTACGCCTCGCGCTCGACCACGTAGAGCGGGAGATCCTCGGTCTTTAGAAGGCGCGGCAGGACTCCAGGAGCACGGCGCGCACCTGGTCCTCGGGCAGGTCCATGGTCTTGACCACGCCCCACAGCAGCGCGCCGAGCAGCGCCCAGCTCTTGAGCCGGACGTCCGGGCCGGGATCGTCGCCCACGAGCTTGGCGTGGATCTCGTCCCTGAACGTCCTGACCGTATCCCGCTTCGAGCCCGGCGAGACGGAGTCGTCGGCGGACAGGTCCTCCATGAACAGGCGGATCACCGAGCGGTAGCGCACCGCGAACGAGACCAGGGCCTCGACGAAGTCGTCCCGGGTCGCGTGGTCGGCGCCGAGGAGCTGGAGCATGTCGTCCGCCGCCGGCGAGAGCAGCTCGGCGGCCAGGCGGTCCTTCGGGTGGAAGTGGTAGGCGACGGCGGTCTTGGTCAGGCCGACGGCGGCGGCGATGTCGGCCAGGGACGTGGCCGCGTAGCCGCGCTCGGCGAACAGCTCTCTGGCCGCGGCCAGGATGCGGCTGCGGGTGTCGTCGGCTGTGGTCATCGTCTCATTTTCCCGCCGGGTACGCGTTCCGTAACATACCCGGCTTATCGTATGTCCTGTACGACCGTACAGGACGGCCGTCGAGTGGGGGCTGAGCGATGACGCGGTTGCTGGGACGGCTGGGCGGCTGGTGCGCGCGGAACGGCAAGATCGTACTGGCGTTATGGGTGATCGCGGCCGCCGCGCTGATGGGCGCCAACCTCGCCTTCAGTAGCCCCACCAGCAACGACGCGAGCATCCCCGGCACCGACGCGCAGCGTGCGCACGACCTGATGAAGGAGGGCTTCGGCCCCGGTTACGCGCAGGGTGGCACGGTCCAGCTGCTGGTGTACTCCGCCGACGGCCCCCTCACCGAGGAAAAGCGTCAGCAGGCGGTGGAGCGCTCCATCGACAGCCTGCGGACGATGGACCACGTCGTGCAGGTCGACACGCCGTTCCGCAGGGGCGGCATCGCCTCCAACCTGCAGATCGGCCTCATCACCATCCGTATGGAGGGCCACGACCCGGACAAGCTCTCCGAGACCACGCAGGCGCTGTCGAAGGCCGCCGATCCGGCCAGGGCCGCCGGGATGGAGGTGGTGCCCGCCGACGCCTCGAGCCCCGCGGACAAGGAGATCAAGACCGGGCCCAGCGAGATCATCGGCGTGGTCTGCGCGCTGCTGGTGCTGGTGTTCGCCTTCGGGACGCTGGTGGCCGCGATGATCCCGATCTTCGCCGCGCTGGTCAGCGTGGCGTCGGGGCTCGGCGTGATCGGGCTGCTCGGCTGGATCGTGGACATGCCCAAGCAGGCCGGGATCATGGCCACCATGATCGGGCTCGGAGTCGGCATCGACTACGCGTTGTTCCTGCTGTCGCGCCATCGCCGCCTGCTGGCCCAAGGGGTGCCGGTCGTGGAGTCGGTACGGCGTATCGTGGCGAGCTCGGGCGGCGCGGTCGTCTTCGCCGGCGGCACCGTGATCATCGCGTTGAGCGCGCTCATGCTGGCCGGTTTCCCGCTGCTGGCCACGCTCGGCTGGGTGACCGGCATCTCCGTCGTCGCCGCCGTGCTGACCTCGATCACGCTCGTCCCGGCCCTGCTCGGGCTGCTCGGTCACCGCGTCAACGCGCTCAAGGTGCCGCTCCTGCGCGGCGGCGGCTCCTCCGGCACGGGCTGGGCCGCGCTGGGGGCGTGGGTGGCGCGCCGCCCCTGGGGGACGCTGCTGGCCAGCGTCGCCGTGCTGGGCGCGCTGGCCGCCCCGGCGCTCGGGCTCAAGCTGGGCCCGCTCGACGAGGGGTATGCTGCCCAGGGCTCGGACTCCCGGCGCGCGTACGAGCTCATGGCCACCGGCTTCGGCCCCGGCGCCAACGGCGGGCTGATCGTGGTCGCCGAGCTGCCGTCGACGGTCGAGAGCGCCAAGGACCCGCTCGTGGCGGAGATCGCCCGCGAGGTGAAGGCCGTCGACGGGGTCGCGCACGTGGCCGACCCCAAGGTCAACACCTCCGGCCGCGCGGTCCTGCTGCAGACCGTCACGGACTACGCCCCCAGCGACAGCCGGGCCGCCGGCGTCGTCAGGGACATCAGGGCCATCACGCTGCCCGGCGTCGACGTGCACGTCGGCGGGAAGGTCGCCGGGCTCACCGACGCGGGCGATCGCATGGCCGAGCGCACCCCGCTGGTCATCGGCGTGGTGGTGCTGCTCAGCGCCCTGCTCCTGCTGCTGGCCTTCCGCGCGCCGGTCGTCGCGATCAAGTCCGCGGTGATGAACTTGGTCTCACTCGGGGCCGCGTTCGGTTCGCTGGCGCTGGTGTTCTCGTTCGGGCTCGGCAGCGGGCTCGTGGGCATGGACCCGCCGGCGGACGCCTCCTACCTGCAGACGATCTTCTTCTCCGTGCCGGTCGAGAGTTATGTGCCGCTGCTGCTGTTCGCGGTGTTGTTCGGGCTGTCGATGGACTACGAGGTGTTCCTGCTGACGGCGGTGCGGCAGGCGTACGCGCGGCATGGGGACAACGCGCGGGCGGTGGCGGAAGGGCTCGGCTCGACGGGCCGGGTGATCACCTCCGCCGCGCTGATCATGGTGGCCGTGTTCGTGGCGTTCATCGCCTACCCGGACGCCATGGTGAAGACGTTCGGGGTGGGGCTGGCGGTGGCCATCGCGGTGGACGCCACGATCATCCGCGGATTCCTGGTGCCCGCCACGATGGTGATCCTCGGGCGCTGGAACTGGTGGTGCCCGCGCTGGCTGGACCGGCTCCTGCCGAACCTGTCCGTGGAGGGGCACGAGGAGGAGGAGGACGAGCCGGTCGCCGAGCGCCGGGAGCCCGTCGGGGCGGGCGTCTAGGGCCGGTACGGACTGCCCGTACGAAACCGCCACATCACCGCGTTGAACTGCCGCCGGAGATTCAGTCCAGCAGGGCCAGTTCCGCCCCGCACCGACAATATCTGGCCGGTGAGCGGACAGGCCGCCCCGGCCAGGTAGGTGGCAACAGGCGCACAGGCGGCTGGGTGCAGCGGGTCGAAACGGCCCGCCGGTGCGACCCCGGCGTTGCCTGCCGCGTAGGAGACCTGCGCGGGCAGCGGGTTGAGCAGTCCCAGTCGGCGACGCTGTCGGTGCGGGCCACGGCCTGCCCGCCGCGGGCAGTGATGTCCTCGGCGACCTTCGCGGCCACGCCGGCGTCGCCGCCCGTGCCGTCGATGGCGACGCCGGGGTCGTTGACGACGACTTTGGCGCCTTCGGCGGCGAAGAACAACGCCTCCTCGCGCCCAATGCCGCGCCCTGCTCCGGTGATGAGGACGACGCGTCCGTCCAGACTTCCCATGTGATCGTCCCTCATTGGCTGCAGTCTATGTAGCGATTCATAGTATGCATAAATTCGGAAGATGAAATAGACTGCCCTGCGTGGTGGAGAAACACGGATTGCGGGAGCGTAAGAAGCAGCGCACCCGGCAGGCACTGATCGAGGCGGCGATTCGCCTGTTCGAGGACAAGGGCTACGACCAGGTGACCGTGGCTGAGATCGCCGACGCCGCGGAGGTGTCGCCCCGCACCTTCTTCCTCCATTTTCAGGCCAAGGAGGACGCGCTCCTGGCCAACGCCGACGTGCGCGTCGACCTGGCGCTGCAGGCGATCGCCGAGCGCCGCCCCGAGGAACGGCTGCCCGACGTGCTGGTGCGGGCGATGGATCTGATGATCGCCAACACCTGGGTCAGCGACCTCCCCAGCGGACTCGCGGCACTTCGGGCACGGCTGACGGCCTCGGTGCCGGCGCTGCAGGCCCGGCTGCTGCAGCGATACCTCACCGCGCAGACCGAACTGGCCCAGGCACTGCATCGGGCATTCCCCGACAGGCTCGACACGATCACCGCCTCCGCCCTGGTCGGCGCGATGGTGGGCGCGGTCAGCGCATCCGCACTGACCGCGCTGCAGCGCGGCGACGGACCCGACGAGGTACGGAACGCCATGCGGCAGGCCATGGCCTTGGTGGCGCAATCCGTCACCTGACCGCGTCCATCCCAGCCAGATTGGCTCGGTCAGTCCTCCTCCTCTCCGTCGTCGTGGCCGCAGGCGGGTGAGCGCCGTTGCGTCAGCTCGGCCCAGATCGTCCAGGAGTACCGGGCCGAGGGACGTCTAGGACGCATGCCCCAGGCCATGACGATCTTCACCATCGCGCAGCTCCTCAACGGACACCACCGCTCCGCGCGCGCCACGGTGGCCGCGGGTCTGGCCCTGGCCGCCGACGTCGGCCAGCCGCAGTGGGGCAGCTACCTGGCGGGCGTGCACGCCTGGCTGTCCGCGGTCGCCGGCGCGCAGGAGGAATGCGCGGCGATGGCCGCGCAAGCCATCCGCGACGCCGGCCACCGACGGTGGATGCCGGGATACTGCTGGGCCGAGTACGCCCTCGCGGCACTGGAATTCGGGCAGGGCCGCTACGAAGCGATACCCGACCGGGTGGACCGCGCCATGTCCGGTCCCACCCGCCATGCCTTCCCGTGGCGGTATTCCTGGCCCGACTACATCGAGGCCGCCGTCCGGATCGGGGATCCGCAGCGTGCCCGGGACCAGCTCCGTCGCTACACGGAGTGGGCCGAGGCCACAGGTCAGGCCAGGCCGCTTGCCGTCCTGCATCGGGTCCGTGCGCTGCTGGCCCAAGGGCAGCGCGGCCGTGGGCCTGTACGAGCGGGCGCTGACCCTGCACGGCGAGGGGGAGCAGCCCTTCGACGAGGCACGCACCCGCCTCGTCTACGGGGAGTGGCTGCGCCGAACCAGGCGGCGCGCCGAGGCGCGCGGCCAGCTCCAGGCCGCCATGGACGCCTTCGACCGGCTCGGCGCGACCCCGTGGGCTGCCCGCGCCGCCGCCGAACTGCGCGCCACCGGACTCTCCCAGCCGGATCGCTCTGGTGCCGGAGATCCGCTGGACGTGCTGACCCCGCAGGAGCTCCAAGTGGTCCGGCTGGCCGTCACCGGCGCCTCCAACCGCGAGATCGGCGCGCACCTCTTCCTGAGCCCGCGCACGGTCGCCTCCCACCTGTACAAGGCCTTCCCGAAGCTGGGCGTCTCCTCCCGCGCCGAGCTGGCGCGGCTCAGACTCGGCGATAGATAAGAAGCGCGCTTCGGGCCTCGCCCACCCAGCGGCAGGCGAGGCTCGATGGCAGGCCGGGACCCAGCCGACGGCTCCGTTGGTCGCGTTGTGGCCGTGGTGCCACAGGGTGCTGGCGGGCGATCACACCATGTACTGGTCGTGACGCAGGTACACGTCGGTCCACTCTTCAGGGGTGAGCTGGCGGCCGGTGGCCACGATGTCGGCGAGCTCCTCGAAGTAGGCCTCACGGGGCGCGCCCGGGGTGAAGAGGATCAGCATCGACGCGGGCTCGCCGGATTCGTTGCGGAAGGCGTGCACGCCGCCCTCCGGCACGAAAAGGAAGTCACCCGGCTTGCCGTCGGCCCACTTGTCGCCGTTGAAGAGGCGGATGGTGCCGGACAGCACGTAGAACGACTCGGTCATCGTCCGGTGGAAGTGCGCACCGGGGCCGGACGGGGCCCCGCCCATCTCCCACCGGTACAGGCCGAACGCGCCGTTGGTCGAGCCGCCTGTGCCGAGGTAGTGCACCTGCGTCCCAGTGCCAATTTTCAGGTCAGGCGGCCTGTTGGCCGCATGGAAGACGCCGCTGTGCTCGCCGGTTTCAGCCAGGTATCGGGGCTCGGGATAGGACATGTCGGCAGGATAGCGTCAGAACGTGATCACGGTGCGGGCGACGGTGCCCTGACGGACGTGGGCGACGGCCTCGTTGATCTGGTCGAGCGGGAGGCGTTCGGAGATGAGGCCGTCGAGGTCCAGGCGGCCCCTCAGGTATTGACCGGCCAGCATGGGCAGGTCGCGATGCGGCGCGGCGTCGCCGCCCTGGGTGCCCATGACGCGGCGGGAGGCGAACAGCAGGCCCGGGTCGAGCTCCAGTGGCTGCCCCGCCGGCGGGCTGCCGACCATGACCGTGGTGCCGCCCGGCTGGGTCGCCGCGAACGCCTGCGCCAGCACGCCGGGAACTCCCGTCGCGTCGAAGGCGTAGTCGACGCCGCCCGTCACCAGCTCGGCCACCTGCTTGGGCAGGTCCCCGGCGAGCAGGGTCGCGGTGGCGCCGAACTGCAGCGCCAGCTTGAGCTTGGGCTCGGCCACGTCGGCCGCGATGATCGTGGTCGCGCCCGCGAGCACCGCACCCTGGATGACGTTGAGTCCCACCCCGCCGCAGCCGACGACGAGGACGGAGGCGCCGGGCGGGACCTGGGCGACGTTCAAGACGGCGCCGACGCCTGTCACGACGCCGCAGGCCAGCAGGCATCCGGCGGCGAACGGCACACTCTTGCGCAGCCGCACGCACATGGCCTCGCTCACGACCGCGTACTCGGCGAACGAGCCGATGCCGATGAAGCGCCGCGTCTCCTGGCCGTCGAGGGTGATCCTGGGCAGGCCGCCCATGATGGTGGGCAGGCGGGCGGGACCCGAGCAGAGGTGGAAGCGGCCGGCGCCGCACGGGCGGCAGCGGCCGCAGGGACCGTTCATCGAGATGATGACGTGATCCCCGGGCGTGACGGAGGTGACGCCCGCGCCGACGCTCTCCACCACGCCCGAGCTCTCGTGTCCGAGGATGAACGGCAGCCTGCTCACCACTGGGCTCTTGCCGTCGATGGCCTTGAGGTCGGAGCCGCACACACCGGACGCCTTGATCTGCACGCGGACCTCGCCGGGTCCAGGATCGGCGATCTCCACCTCGCGAATCTCCATGGGCGAGTGGAACCCGGTCAGCACCGCCGCGCGCATCAGCATGCGCCACACGGTAACCCCGGTGCCGAATTGTAAGCAAGCGATTGCTAGGTAGCCCGTTGACGCCCCTTCTGGGCGAATTTACGCTTGGCGGAAAACCAAGCGAGCGCTAGGCCAAATCGCGAGGCAATCATGATCGTACGGCGGGGTGGGGCGGCGGCGCTCACGGTGGCGCTGCTCGTCACCGGGTGCGCGGCCCAGCAGAAGGCCGCGACTCAGCAGGAGGGTGCGGCCGTGCCAGGCGTGACCGGCACGACGATCAAGGTCGGCGGCGTGCTGACCAAGACCAGTGCCAGCGGCTATTCGACCAAGGACGCCGAGATCGGCGCCAAGGCCAGGTTCGAGCGGGCCAACGCCGAGGGCGGTGTGCACGGACGGAAGATCGAGTTCCTCGGCGCCGAGGACGACGGGCAGGACGCGGCCAAGGGCGACGCGGCGGCCAAGAAGCTCGTGCAGAAGGACCAGGTGTTCGCCCTGGTCCCGGTGCACGCGCCCAACTTCGGCGGCGCCGCCTTCCTGGAGCAGCAGGGCGTGCCGTGGTTCGGCTGGGCGACGGGGCCGCAGTGGTGCGGCACCAAGACCGGCTTCGGCTACAACGGCTGCCTGGCGCCCAAGCAGGGTGCCGGATCGCAGACCTGGTGGGGCCGCCAGATGGCCGACCTGCTCGGCGGCGCCGAAGGAAAGAGCGTCTATGTGCAGACCAGCGACTCCAGCGGCAGCAAGTACGGCGGCACGACGATCTCCCAGTCGTTCACCGCGGCCGGCTTCAAGCTGGCCGGTGTGAACTCCGGCCTCCCGGCCGCCGCCCCGCCACCCGACTGGCTTCCGTACGTCAACAAGATCATGACTTCCAACGGCGGCAAGGCGCCTGACGTCGTGGTCTCGGTGATCGCCGGCACCAAGTTCAACGTCGGCCTGTACTCGGCGCTCAAACGGGCCGGCTACAAGGGCGTGCTCACGGACGCGACCAGCTACGACGCCGCTATCCTCAAGGACCCGGCGAGCGCGCAGGCGCTGGAGGGCGTGATCGCGGCGCCGATGTTCGAGCCCTTCGAGTCGAGCGCGCCGGAGATCGCGCAGCTCAAGCAGGACGTCGAGAAGGTCGCCCCCGGCACGGTGCTCACCCAGCACCTGGCGATCGGCTACTGGGCCGCCGACATCTTCCTCGACATGCTCGACAAGACCGGCAAGGACCTGACCAGGGAGAAGTTCCTGGCCACCGGCAACGGCTCGTACGCCTACGAGAACGCCGGCTTCGGCAGGATCCAATATCCCAAGGATCACAGCGAGCCGAACGGCTGCGGCGCCCTGGTCAAGCTGGAGAACGGCGCCTTCCAGGTGGCCAAGAGCATGAAGTGCTTCGACAACGTGCCGCTCAAATGATCCTTGGCTATGTGCTCAGCGGCCTGGTCACCGGCGCCATCTTCGCGATCATGGGGTCGGGCCTGACGCTCTCGTACGCCGCGACCGGGGTGTTCAACTTCGCCCAGGGCGCGCTCGGTTTCCTGTCCGCCCTGCTGTTCTACGAGCTCACCACGGCCGCCGGGCTGCCCGCCTGGTTGTCGGCTCTGATAGCGGTGGTGCTGTTCGCGCCCGCGCTCGGGTACGTGCTGCACAAGTCCATGTTCCGCGGGCTCGCCCAGGCGGGGGAGACGGCGCAGATCGTCGCCACGATCGGGCTGACGATCGCGCTGCCCGCGCTGGGCCTGCTGGTCGTGGACCTGACCGGGCTGCCGCCCGCGGACGCGACCTCGCTGCCACGCGGCGTCGGGCCGCACCCGGCCGTGGCGTTCGATGTGCCCTTCGGCATCCAGAGCGTGCGCCTGGACACCGACCAGCTCATCACGTTCGCCTTCTCGGCGGTGGCCGCGGCCGGGTTGTGGGCGTTCATGCGGCACACCCCGTACGGGCTGCGCATGCGGGCCTCGGTCGACCGCCGCCGCCTGGCCACGCTGCGGGGCATCGACGCCGACGCCACCTCGGCGCTGGCCTGGATGCTCGGCTCAGGGCTCGCAGGGTTGGCCGGGGTGCTGGCGGTGTCGGTGCTGGGGCTGGACGCGACGGCGTACACGGTGTTGTTGTTCGCCTCGGCCACGGCCGCGGTGTTCGGGCGGCTGCGGTCGATCCCCTGGACGTTCGCCGCCGGGCTGGCGCTCGGCGTGGTCCAGAACCTGGTCGCCGGCTACACCGACTTCCTGGAGGAGGTCACCGGGCTGCGTACCGCTGTGCCGGTGATCCTGCTGTTCGCCGGGCTCGTGCTGCTGAACAGGTCACGCGAGCGGGTCGCGGGCAGCGCGGCCGAGGACGCCCCGCCCCCCGACCACCTGGCCGGGCTGCCACCGTGGCGGCGGCGCCTGCCCTGGGCGGTGAGCCTGGTCATCCTGGTGGGCTTCACCTTCCTGGCGCCGGAGTACTACGTGGGGATCGCCGCGCAGGGGCTCGTGCTTGCGCTGATCTTCTGCTCGTTCGTGGTGGTGACCGGGATCGGCGGCATGGTCAACCTGGCGCAGGCGGCCTTCGCCTCGATGGCGGCGCTGACCTGCGGATGGGCGTTCTCCTCCGGGCTGCCGTTCTTCGCGGCGATCCTGCTGGGCGTGCTGGCGGCGGCCGCCGTCGGCATGCTGGTGGCGCTGCCCGCACTGCGGATGGGCGGGCGGGTGCTGACGCTCGCCACGCTGGCCCTGGCGCTGCTGGCCGACCAGGTGTTGTTCCAGGTGGACGCGTTCAGCAACGGGACCATCGGGTGGCCGCTGCCCGCACTCGGCTTCGGCTTCGCCGACACCTCCGACCCGCGCGTGCTGGTGGTGGTGCTGCTCGTGCTCATCGGGCTCGTGGCGCTGCTGGTGCGGAACCTGGAGCGGTCCGCGTCCGGGCGGGCCATCCTGGCCGTGCGGTCGGCACCGGCCGCCGCGACGACGTCCGGGTTGTCCGCGCCGCGTACCAAGATCATGCTGTTCGTGCTGGCGTCGGCGATCGCCGGTCTCGGCGGGGTGTTGTTCGCGGTCGCGAAGGGCTCGATCACCGCCACCGACCTGCCGGCCTTCGCCGGCTTCGTGTGGCTGGCCGTGGTGGTGCTGCAGGGGGTGCGCCGGATCGGCGGCGCGGTGCTCGGCGGGCTCATCGCGGTCGTCACGCCCGAGCTGCTGTCCACCTGGGGCTTGTCCGCGCACGTCGGGGCCATCCTGTTCGGGCTCGGCGGCATGATCCTCGCCAAGCACCCCGACGGGGTGCTCGCCCAGATGGCCGAGCTCCGCCACCGCCGCCGTACGAAGGCCACCGCCGCCCGCCCTCGCACGGAAGCCGCGGTCTCAGCGGCGGCCGATGGTGCGGCCGCGGTCTCAGCGGCGGTCGACGGCACGGCGGTGGTCCCAGCGGTGGCCGACGGCACGGCGGTGGTCCCAGCGGTGGCCGACGGCGCGACGTCAGTCCCGGTGGCGGCCGGTGGCGCGCGGTCGTTGCTCGTGCTGGACGGCGTCGTCGCCGGATACCAGGACTGCACCGTGCTGCGTGGCGTGGATCTGGCCGTCCGCCCCGGCGAGGTCGTGGCGCTGCTCGGCGCCAACGGCGCGGGCAAGTCCACCACCTGCGCGGCCGCCGCCGGCGACCTGCCGATCGCCGCCGGCCGGATCCTGCTGGACGGTGAGGACGTCACCGCCTGGCCCGCCCACCGCAGGGCCCGCGTCGGCATCCTGCTGGCCCCTGAAGGACGCGGCGTGTTCCCGGGACTCACCGTGGAGGAGAACCTCCGGACCTGGCTGCCCGACCCCGAACCGGTCTATGACCGGCTGCCGCAGCTGGCCGAACGCCGCGGCGTGCTCGCCGGCGCCCTGTCCGGCGGCGAGCAGCAACTGCTCACCCTCGCCCCGGCGCTGGTGCGGCCACCCCGCGTCCTGATCGCGGACGAGCCGTCGCTCGGGCTGGCGCCGCTGGTGGTGCGGCAGATCTTCGAGGTGTTCGCCGAGCTGCGCGAGCGCGGGGTGGCGCTGCTGCTGGTCGAGGAGAAGGCCACGGAGGCCCTCGCCCTCGCCGACCGGGTGGCGTTCATGCAGCTGGGCAGGGTCACGTGGGCCGGGCCCCGCTCCGAGGTGGACAGCGAAAGGCTGGCCGCCGCTTACCTGGGGGTGCGATGACCATGCTGGCCGTTGACGGTGTGTCGGTGGCGTTCGGCGGGGTCAGGGCGCTCGATCAGGTGTCGTTCGAGGTCGCCGCCGGGCAGGTCTGCGGCGTCATCGGGCCGAACGGGGCGGGCAAGACCACGCTCTTCGACGTGGTGTCCGGGCTGCGCAGGCCGAGCGCGGGGCGGGTCAGCGTGGCGGGCCGGGACGTCACCAGGATGTCGCCGGTCAAGCGGGCCAGAGCCGGGCTGCGCCGCACGTTCCAGCGCACCCAGGTGTTCGGCCGGCTCACCGTCGCCGACAACGTGCTGGCCGCGCTCGACTGGCACGGCGGCGGTGGCGGGCTCGCCGCCGACCTGGTCGGCTGGCCGGGCCGGCGGCGGCACGAGCGCGAGCGGCGCGAGCGCGTGAGCGAGGTGCTGCGGCTCTGCGCACTCGACGGGCTGCGCGACGCGTACGCCGCCGCGCTCCCGGTCGGGCAGCGCCGGCTCGTCGAGCTGGCCAGGGCCCTCGCCGACCGGCCCAGGCTGCTCCTGCTCGACGAGCCCACCTCCGGACTCGACGCCGGTCAGACCACCCGCCTGGGCGCGGTCGTCAGGTCGCTGAACACGACCGTGCTGCTGGTCGAGCATGACATGGGCTTCGTCATGGACACCTGCGACCGGATCGTCGTGCTCGACCTCGGCAAGGTGATCGCCACCGGCACGCCGGCCGAGATCAGGGAGAACCCGGTCGTCCGGGCCGCCTACTTGGGCTGAGCGTGGCGCTCGGTGAACGACAGGATCTGGCGCCAGGCGTCCTGGCACGCCTCCGCCCACTCGGCGTACGAGCGGTCGAAGAACGAATGCGGGGCGCCATCGTAAATGTGGGTCTCGTGCTCGGTGCCGACCCGGTCCAGCGCGGCCGTGAACGCGTCGAACTCCGCCGGCGTCGACGCCGTGTCCGCCCCGCCCCTGAGCAGCAGGATGGGCGCGCCCGGACCGGTCGGGGTCTCCTGGATCGCCCGGAGGGCGCCGTAGAAGCCGATGCCGCCGGCCAGGCCGTTGCCCTCGAAAGCCTGCCGCCACGACTGGGCGCCGCCCATGCAGAAGCCCACCGTGAAGACCGGCCCGTCCAGCGCCTCAGTGGCCGCGCGCACGTCCGCCCTGACCTGGTCGCTGCTCAGCTGCTTGACGTGGGTCATGTAGTCGAAGTCGTCGCCGCGGTCGCCGAGGCCCGCCGTACGGCCGAAGTAGTCGATCGCGATCGTACGGAACCCCGCCTCGGCGAACCGCACCGCCAGGTCCTTGTAGAACGGGTGCAATCCGCGTACGTCAGGCATGATGACCACGCTGCGCCCGTTCCACTCGGCGGGCTCGGCCCGGTAGGCGAGGAAACGGTTGCCGTCGGCGGCGGTCAGCTCTATCTGCTCATGTGAGGCCACCTCGCCCTGGATCGGCGGTGCTGGCGGCCTGCTGTCGGTGGAATGGCACATGCTGGTCAGCATGCCCACGGCGCTCCCGAATACCCGCGCTCCAGCCTTGAACCCCGGCCCTTGGCGAGCCCTCGCCTGATCCACTTTTCACCGTGGACGGAATGCGGATTCATCAGATGAACGATTCGCGCATTGAGCGGATTGATTTCGCGTTTTACGGCGGGGGTGAAGGTGCCTTTCGTGGTTTCGGGAGAAAAAAGGCGAAGAGCCATGGTGCGTGCTGGTGAACCATCCACAGGTTCGTATAGTCAAACAAGGACCATGGAGAAATCCGACCAGCGCGTCCGAGTGTTCGGACCGGCACTCAACAGCATCATCGACCGGGTGTTCGGAGAGGGGTTAGGAAATGTCATCGGGGAGTAGCAATAAGTCGGCATTGCTGGGATCGCGCCTGCAAGCAGCGCGCGAGAGGGTGTTCGTGGGGCGGGAGGAAGAGCTCGCGGTTTTCCATGCGGCGTTGTACGGCGGCGGCTGCAGCGTTCTGTACGTGCACGGTCCCGGCGGTATCGGCAAGTCGGCCTTGCTGCGGCGGTTCGCGCACGAGGCCACGCTGGCCGGGCGGCCGGTGTCCACGGTCGACGGGCGCACGCTGGAGCCGTCGCCGGCGGCGTTCGAGGCCGAGGCCGAGCTGGTGCTTCGTGATGCGGACGCGGTGCTGCTGGTCGACGGCTTCGAACGCATTCAGGGCTTGGAGGGATGGCTGCGCGAGCGGTTCCTGCCGCGGGTGCCCATGGGGGCGCTGGTGGTGATCGCGGGGCGATACCCGCCGGATATGCGCTGGCAGGCGGATCCGGGATGGGCGGGGACGCTGGAGGTGTTGCCGCTGCGCGACCTGCGGGCCGAGGACGCGCAGGCCTTGATGGACTCCTGCGGGGTGACGGCCGAGCTGCGCGAGCCGCTGCTGGCCTTCGCCGGCGGTCATCCGCTGGCGCTGCTGCTGGGGGCGGCCGTGGCGGTGAAGGACGGCGGGGCCAGCAGGCGGTGGGTGCCGCATCAGGACGTGGTGGCCACGTTGCTGGATCAGCTGGTGGGCGAGTTGCCTTCGGCGGCGCATCGGCATGCTCTGGAGATCTGCGCACACGCGTACATGACCACCGAAGACCTGCTGCGGGCGGCCTTGCCGCAGGACGCCGGGGCGTTGTTCGGCTGGTTGCGGCGGTTGCCGTTCGTGGAGTCGAGCAGTCTCGGGCTGTTTCCGCATGACACGGTGCGGGAGCTGCTGGAGGCGGACCTGCGATGGCGCGATCCCGAGGGGTATGCGGTGATGCACGAGCGCATTCACGCTCATCTGGCGGAGAAGGTGCGCACGGCGAGCGATGTGGATGTGCTCGGTGCGGTGGCGGCACTGCTCTACCTCCATCGCGACGACCGGATGATGGCCGATTTCCAGTGCAGCCACGACGAGGGCGAGTTCCAGGAAGAGGCGTTGCGCCAGGAGGACGTCGGCACCTTGCTCCGGGTGGCGACGACGGCGGAGGGTGCGGTCTCCGCGGGCTGCGCCGCCTTCTGGGCGGAGCGTCAGCCGGAGGCGTTCCGGGTGTATCGACGGACCGAGACCGGCGAGCCCGTGGCTTTCTCCGCGTGGTTGCGTCTGACGGAGCTCGATGAGGAGGAGCTGGCGGCCGATCCCATCGTGGCCGAGGCGTGGGCGCATGCGCGTGCCACCACGCCGTTGCGGGCCGGCGAACATTTGGCGGTCAGCCGGCTCTGGGCGCTGCCGCCGTATTGCGGGAATTCGCCGGTGATGGATTTGATCCAGTGGCGGGTGATCGGCAATTGTTTGCGGTCCGAGCGGATGGCCTGGTCCTATATCGCGATCCGGCGTCCGAACCACGGGTGGGTGGAGCGTTTACGGCATTACGGGATGCGTGACATCTCCGCCCAGCCGCGGCTGGGGGACGACGCCTACACCTTGTTCGCTCACGACTGGCGCGCGGTGCCGGCGCAGGCGTGGCTGGAGCGGATGAACCGCCTGCTCGTCGCGGGTTCCGCCGACGGCCCGAGTGCCACGACGGCGGGACTCGCGGTGCTGTCCGAGGCGGAGTTCGCCGAGGCGGTGCGCACGGCGCTACGCCAGCTGTCACGGCTGGACGCGCTGGCCGCATCCCCCCTGACCCGCACCAGGCTGGTGGCCGAGCGGGCCGGGCAGGATCCGGCCACCGCACTGGGTGACCTGCTCCGCCAGGCGATCGAGGACCTGCGTGAGGATCCACGCGCGGTCAAGTTTCACCGGGTGCTGTCGGTCACGTTCCTGCGCGGCACGCCCACCCAGGAGCTGGCCGCCGAACACCTCGGCCTGCCTTTCACCACCTACCGCCGCCACCTGACATCCGGCATCAAACGTGTCTGCGCCGACCTGTGGCACCGGGAGCTGTATGGCGCCAACCCAGCGGCCTGAGGTGACTCAGTCGGCCAGCGCGAAGCCGGCCGCCGCCTCCGCGTGCAGCCGGGCGCTCGGCAGCACCGGGATGGCGGTGTCCTTCTCACTGATCAGGAGCTCGATCTCCGTGCAGCCGAGGATGACGCCTTCGGCGCCGTCGTCCGCGAGATCGGCGATGATCTGGGCGTAGGCGTCCCTGGACGATTCCCGGAGCACCCCGCGTATCAGTTCGTCGAAGATCACGTGATGGACCAGTTCCCGCTGCTCGCGCCGCGGGACCACCACGTCGAAGCCGTGGGCGGCCAGCCGATCCCGGTAGAAGGACTGCTCCATGGTGAACTGAGTGCCCAGCAGACCGACCTTGCGCATTCCCCTGGCGCGGACCTCGGCGCCCACGGCGTCCGCGATGTGCAGCACGGGCACGCTCGCCGCCCGCGCCACGTCGTCGCTCACCCGGCTGAAGGTGTTGCTGCAAATGAGCAGAACCTCGGCGCCGAGATCCTCCAGTTTCCCGCCGGCACCGGCCAGCAGCCTGCTCACCTCGTCCCAGCGGTCGGCGAAGATGAGGTCCTCGACGGTCGTGTAGTCGACCGACCAGATGAGGCTGTTGGCGGAATGGCTGCCGCCGAGTCTCTCGCGTACGCGCTGGTTGATGATCTGGTAGTAGATCACGGTCGATTCCCAGCTCAACCCGCCGATGAGCCCGATAGTACGCATGGAACTCCGTTTCGCCAGCCTTGTTCCGGCAGGCTAGACGGAGTGCCTGCTCATTTCGGAGACCAAAAACTGTTCAGTTGTCCGGGGCGTACGAAGACCTAGTCGGGCAGGACGCGCGCCCGGGTCGGCCGCGAGCCGAATCGGGTCTCCGCACCGGAACGCCGCTCGGCGGCTTCCCGGCCGCCCGCATTCTGGACCGGCTCGATCAGGTCCTCCATCGTGCAGTCGAGAATGTCCAGGAGGGCCATCAGCAGGCGCAGATTCAGCCGTTCAGGCCGCTCGGCGACCAGCCGGTAGACCTGGCTCTGCGACAGCTTGAAACCGCGTTCGGCCAGGAGCGGTCGCAGGTCGGTGGTGGCATACATGCCGCGGCTCGCCATCACGGCGCGCAGATGCCACCGGTAGTCGAACGTCGCCGTCACGCCGTTGCCTCCATCTGCTCCCCGGGATCTTGCATCGGTTGTACGGCCCCCTCGGCGATACGGTCAGGCGCCGGCCAGCGCGCGGGCGCAGGCACTGAGCCCGATCTCGCTGGAGGCCTTGACGAGCACCACGTCTCCCGGCTCGAGAAGCGCCGTGGCCAGCGTGAGGGCCCCGGCCACGTCCTCGACGGCGTGGACGGCCACGCCCTGGTTCGAGGACTCCGCCGCCTCCGCCATCGCGAGCGGATCCCCTGCTCCGACCGCGATCAGCACGTCGAAGCGGAGGTTGGCGACGAGCCGGCCCATCTCCGCGTGCCGGGCGCGCGAGGCGTCCGCCTGCTGCCCCATCGCGCCCAGCACGGCGACGGTACGACGGGTGCCGGCCAGGGCCTTCACCGCCCGCAGCCCGGCCCGCATGGATTCGGGATTGGCGTTGTAGGCGTCGTTGACGATGGTGATGCCGTCAGGTCGTTCGACGATCTCGAGCCGGCCCGCGGAGCGCCGCTGTGCGGCGTTCAGCCCATCGGCGATCTCGGCCGCGCTCAGGCCGAGTGCGGTGGCGACGGCGGCGGCGGCCAGGGCGTTGCTCACCTGGTGCTCGCCTATGAGGTCGAGCTCGACCGGGGCACGGCCGGAGGGCGTCACCAGCACGAACGCGGGCCGCGCCCGGTCGTCCATCCGCACGTCTTCGGCTCGCACCGGCGCCATCGCCGACCTGCCGTACAACAGGATCTGGGCCTTGGTGCGGCCGACCATGCCGGTGACGTACGGGTCGTCGGCGTTGAGCAGGGCGAACCCGTCCGGCGGCAGTGCCTCGACCAGCTCGCCTTTGGCCTCGGCCACGTCGGCCAGCCCGCCTCCCATACGCTCCACGTGCGCGGTGCCGACATTGAGCACCAGCCCGACCTGGGGCGGTGCGAGTCCGGTCAGATACGTCAGGTCGCCCTTCCGGCTCGCACCCATCTCCAGCACCAGGTATCGGGTGCCGGCATCGGCCCGCAGCACGGTGAGCGGCAGCCCGAACTCGTTGTTGAACGACCTGTCGGTGGCCACCGTCGCCGCGTGTCGTTCGAGCACCTGGGCCAGGAGGTCCTTGGTCGTGGTCTTGCCCACGGAGCCGGTCAGGCCGATCACGGTCGGGCTGATGTGTTCGAGCACGTGCCCGGCCAGCAGGCCGAGCGCGAACTGGACGTCCTCGACCACGAGGGCGGGCACGCCGACGGGCCTTGAGGCCAGCACGGCGACGGCGCCGCGCGCGATGGCAGCCTCCGCGTAGTCGTGCCCGTCGACGTTGGCACCGGCCGTCGCGGCGAACAGGCCGCCGGGCACCACCTCGCGGGAGTCGACCGCTGAGGGCGCCGTCACCAGTGCCTGCGGGTCGCGCACGTCATGCAGGCTCGCGCCGACGACCTGCGCGATCTCGTTGAGCGTCAGAGGGATCATGAGCCGCTCCTGGCCAGCGCCAGGTCGATGAGGCGGCGCAGCAGATCCGGGTACGGGACGCCGCTTGCGGCCCAGGCCCTGGCGTAGACGGAGCGGGAGGTGAAACCGGGCATGGTGTTGATCTCCAGCACGTACAGGCGTCCTGTGTCCTCCTCATAGAGGAAGTCGACACGGGACAGGCCGTAGCCGCCGATCGCCCGGAACGCGCGCAAGGACAGCTCGCGCACGTCCTCGGCCACCCGTTCCGGCAGCACGGTAGGGATGGTGGCGATCTCGGCCTGGCTGAGGTATTTGGCCTCGTAGTCGAGCCAGTCGCCGGGCACGATGAGCTCGCCGGGCGCCGAAGCATCCGGCGTGTCATAGCCGCCGAGCACACCGCAGATGACCTCGCGCGCGGTCACGCCCTGCTCGACGACGACCACCCGGTCGTAGGCCAGCGCCAGATCCACGCCCGCGCGCAGTTCCTCCATGGAGGTGACCCGTGAGATGCCGATGGAGGAGCCCATGTTGGCCGGTTTGACGTACATCGGCCAGTCGAGCGACTTCACCAGACCCCAGTGGTCGGTGGTGGTGCGCCATTCGTGCTCGGTGAACCACACATGTGGGGTGACGGGAATGTTCTCCGCCAGGAACGCGCGCCGCATCGCGACCTTGTTCATGGCCACGGCCGAGGCCAGGACGCCGCACCCCACGTACGGGATGCCCAGCGTCTCCAGGTGTCCCTGGACGACGCCGTCCTCGCCGAACGGCCCGTGCAGCACGGGGAAGACCACGTCCGCCAGATCGCGTCGCAGCTCCACCGGCCACCTGCCCTGCCGGTCGATGATGATGGCGACGGGCTCGTACAGATCCCTCGGCAGAGCATCGAGCACGGCCTGCGCCGACTGCAGCGACACCTCGTGCTCGGCGGATGGCCCACCCGCCAGCACAGCCACGCGCACGCGTTCAGTCACGAATCGATCAGCCTTCCTCAGTGGCACGGAGACGGCGCCGCCGGCGGCGCGGTGTCCGCCGTCGCAGGACCAGCCTGCCGATTGTCAGTTCTTCGCCTGACCAGTTCCCAGACCATTCGCTGTCCAGTTCCTGGCCGAAGAGCACCCGCCGCCGGCCCTCGCCGTCACGCGTTCATTGTTCGTCCGCCCGTGACTCCCGAACCAGGACGCCTTGGCCATAGGAGCAGCAGTACCACCATCACGTCGCCTCTGATGAGCGAAGATGCGGGAGGATGGGCGTCATGACGACGACACCCGGGGCCGGGCTGGGTGCGATGATCCGTACGTGGCGGGATCGGCTGCCCCCGTCGGCCGCGGCGCTGCCGGTGGGCCGGGCACGCCGCGCGGCCGGGCTGCGCCGCGAGGAGCTCGCCGAACTCGCCGGTGTGTCGGTCGACTACATCGTGCGTCTGGAGCAGGGGCGGGCCACGACCCCCTCGGCGCAGGTGGTGGCGTCTTTGGCACGCGCCCTGCAGCTGTCGGCCGCCGAGCGGGATCATCTTTACCGGCTGGCCCACCTCATCCCGCCGGCGGACGGCGCGGTCTCCGATCACATCCCACCCGGTGTTCACCGTGTGCTCTCCCGGCTCGGGGACGTCGCGGTCGCCGTGTTCGCGGCGGATTGGCGGCTGATCTGGTGGAACCACAGCTGGGCTGCGCTGCTGGGCGATCCCTCCTCCTCGGCCCCGCAGCTGCGCAATTTCGCCCGCGACAGGTTCCCGGTCGATACCGGTCATGCTCGCCTCGCACGGTGGCCTGTGACCGAAGTGGACAGGGACGCCACCGACGCCGCGGTGGTGTCCGACCTGCGCCGCGCCACCGGCCGCTTCCCCCGTGACGCACGCCTGGCGGAGCTGGTCCGCGTGCTGAGCGCGGGCAACCAACGCTTCGCCGAGCTGTGGGCGAGCGGCACGGTGGCCGCCCACCGTGAGGACCACAAAACGATCGAGCATCCCTCGGGGGGCCCGTCACGGTGGACTGTGACGTGCTGACCGACGGTGACTCCGAGCTCAAGATTGTGATCATGTCTGCCGTGCCCGGCAGCGAGGACGAGACCAAGCTGCGGCTCGCCGCGATCGCCGGTCCGCCGGTCACCACGAACAGCTCGCACACGCACTAGCCGGGTTGGCGGCCTTGCTCAGCGGAAAGGCACGGCGATCTGTACGCCGTCGCTGTCGTTGCCGGACAGGAACGACGCCAGGCACTGGCCCTCCTCGGTGACGGCGGTGTGCTCGGCTCGGGTGAAGTCGCGCAGCGGGGTGACGACCACGATGTCCGCCTCGACGATCCAGGTCGCGGCGACCCGGCCGTCCACCAGCACGACCCGCGCGCCTGCGACGGACAGGCCGCGGTGGGCGTCGTCGATGATCCGGTTGCGGTCGAGGTAGCCGAGGATCGCGTTGTCGAACGCCGGCAGGAACCGTACCGGGGCGGGTGTGCCGGGGTCGGGGCGCGGCGCGTCCGGCAGGTCGAGCAGTTCGCGGCCGCGCTCGTCGCGGAAGGTGACCAGCTCTCCGCGGACGGCGGCCACCGCGGCGGGCAGTCCCGCCAGGCCGCACCAGGCGCGCAGGTCGGCGGAGGCCGCGGGCCCGAATGCGGCCAGGTAGCGGCGCACCAGCGCCTCGCCGACCGGGTCGGTCCCCTGCGGGACGGGCGGGTCGATGTCACGGCTCAGCCACAGGGAGAGCGGGGTGTTGCGCACCCCCGACCGCACGCGCCACATCCCGCGTGGCGGTAACTGCACCATCGGGACGAGGGCGGCGACCACCAGCTCGCCCAGCGCCCGCAGGCCCGGCGCCGGCCAGCGGCCGGCGAGCGCCCGGGCGATCTCGGCCATCGAGCGGGGCTCGCCGTCGGCCAGCACGGCGCGGGCCGCCGCGGCGAGCTCGTCGAGATCTATCTCGGCGAGCTCGCGGCGGTAGGTGCTCAGCACCCGCTGGCGCAGCATGGTGTCGTGGCGGGACCGCCAGGCCAGGGCGTCGTCGGCGGTGAGGAGGTGGACGGTGCGGCGCATGAGGTGGGTCCGCACCACGCGCCGCCCGGTCAGCAGGTCGTCCAGCACCGCCGGGTCGAACGCGCGCAGCCGGGACCAGAGCCCGACGAACGGTTCCTGCGGCTCCTGCGCTTGCAGGCCGCACAGGTGGGCGACGGCGTCGAGAACCGGGGTGGCGGCGCGGTCGAGCAGCAGTTGCCGGGCGAGTGTCGCGCGGTTGAGCGCCTTGGCGCCGAGGACGGTCATCGGGTCACCCCGCCGCGCGCTCGTCGGCTGCCCGCGGGGAGGCCCGTCACGTCGACTTCTGCCCATCGAGCGTCTCCCGCAGGATGTCGGCGTGCCCGGCGTGCTGGGCGGTCTCGGCGATGAGATGCGTGAGCACGCGTCGTACGCTGCGCACCGCCCCCGGCTCGTTCCACGGCGCCTCCGGCAGCGGATGGGTGGCCGACAGGTCGGGGACGGCCGCGATGATCTCCGCGGTCCGGGCGGCGACCCGCTCGTAGTGCTCGAGGATGCCGGTCAGCGTCTCGCCGGGCAGCATCTGGAAGCCGTTCTGGTGGTCGATCGCCCACTGCGGATACTGACGGGCGGTGCCTGCCGCGAAGTCCTCCCAGGTCACCCCTTCCGGCAGGTCATAGCGCATGGCCGAGCGGCCCTCGACCACGAACCTCAGCCAGTCCTCCTCCATGGACGCGACGTGCTTGATCAGGCCGCCCAGGCACAGCGCGCTGACCGTCGGGCGCTCGCCGGCCTGCTCGTCGCCGAGCCCGCGCACGGTGGTGAGCAGGGCGGACCGCGCGGCCCCGAGCTGGTCGAGCAGGTCGGCCCGCTCGGCGTCGAGGGTCGGGGACGTCGCAGTGCCGGTGGTGGTGGTCATCGCCTTCAAGGTCCTTCCGGTGGTTGTTCTCGGGTACGGGAGGACGATCGCAGCTGAAGCGGCCAGGATGTGTCCTCTTCTCCAGGCACTATGGAGTCATGCCGAAGACATCAGCGCGACTGCTGGCGTTGCTCTCGCTGCTCCAGGCGCGACGGGACTGGCCCGGGGCGCTGCTGGCCGAGCGGCTGGAGGTCAGCCCGCGCACCGTACGCCGCGATGTCGACCGGCTGCGCGAGCTCGGCTACCCCATCGTGGCCTTCAAAGGGCCCGACGGCGGATACCGGCTCGACGCCGGCACGGAGCTGCCCCCGTTGCTGTTCGACGACGAGCAGGCCGTCGCCCTGGCCGTCGCGCTCCAGATGGCCACCACCACCGGCGCCGGGATCGAGGAAGCCGCGGCACGCGCGCTGGCCACCGTCCGGCAGGTCATGCCCGCGCGGCTGCGCCGCCGCATCGACACCCTCCAGGTCACCGCCGTCGAGCCGCCCGCGACCCGGCCCGATCCACAGGTCGACAGCAGCGTGCTCGTGGCCGTCAGCGCCGCCGTCCACGCCCGCGAAGTGCTGCGCTTCGACTACACCCCCGCCGCCCCGCCAGAGGCGGACGACGACGGCGTGCGTACCCCGCCCCGCCGGGTGCAGCCCCACCACCTCGTCACCTGGAGAGGGCGCTGGTACCTCGTCGGCTGGGACCTCGACCGCGAGGACTGGCGTACCTTCCGTGCCGATCGGATCACCCCGCGCACCCCCAACGGGCCCCGCTTCACGCCGCGCGAGCTGCCCGGCGGCGATGTGGCCGCCTTCGTGGCCGGCAGGTTCCGCGGCTCCCACGACTCTGGAGACTGGCCCTGCCGCGGCGAGGTGATCCTCGACCTCCCCGCCGCCGTCGTGTCCCGCCACACCCGCGACGGAGTCGTCGAGGAACTCGGGCCGAACCGCTGCCGCCTCCTCCTGGGCTCCTGGTCATGGCCTGGTCTGGCCGCCGGCATCGGTAAGTTCGACGCCGACATCGAGGTCGTCGGGCCGGCCGAGCTCAAGGACGCCTTCGCGCACCTGGCCCGCCGCTACGCCAAGGCCGCGGGCTGACGCACCCGCCGACGCCAGGCCTCAATCGATGATTGCGGTGACCTCGGCCTCAATGAGAATGCCGGGCTCAAAGAGGATGTCGACCCCGATCAGCGCGAGCGGCGGCGTAGCGAGATCGAACTCGCGCGCCGCCTGTTCAATGCCCGCGTTGAAGGCGTCGTACATTTTTCTCTTCCAGCCCGCGGCGTACCAGGTGAAGCGGACGACGTCGTGGAACGTCGCTCCTACCGCGTCGAGTGATTTGGCGACGTTGCGGTAGACCTGGGCAACCTGTCCGGCGAGGTCGCCCGGTGCCACGAGGTCGCCGTTCTCGTCCCAGGCGACTTGTCCCGCGATGTGGACCTGTCTGCTCCCCGTGGCCACCGCGACGTGGTGGTAGATCGGGACTCGGACATGCCCGTCAGGGTTGATGAGCGAAACAGCCATGAGATTTCCTGATCAGTCTTCCGTCTGGATGGGGTGAGCGCTCTGTTCAGTCGAGGATCGCGATGGCTTCGATCTCGACCAGGTGGTCGGGGACGTCGAGTGCCGCAACACCGAGCAGCGTGGCCGGGGGAACCGGAGTAACCCCCAGCTTCGCCGCCGCCCGCGAGATCCCCTCCAGGAGCGAGGGCATCTTGTCAGGGGTCCAGTCGACGACGTGGACGGTCAGTTTCGCCACGTCGTCGAAGGAAGCGCCGACCTCGGCCAGGGCGGTGCCGATGTTGAGGTAGCACTGCTCGACCTGCGCGGCGAGGTCGCCTTCGCCGACCGTGACCCCCTCGGCGTCCCAGGCGACCTGCCCGGCGATGAAGACGAGCCGCGATCCCGATGCGATCGACACCTGCCGGTAAACCTCGATTTCCGGCAATCCGCTGGGGTTCACCAGGGTGATGGCCATGCCGCGTACCTCCTTGTCCAGGTAGCTGTGGGCCCGCGTTCTGCCGAACCACGACACCCGTGCTCTCTTGCAGTTACTCAGAAACCATAGGAGAGTGTTCGCTGACGTGGAAGAACGCACTTTTTAGTGACTGGGGAACCTGATGGTGACCAAGCAGTTCAGGGGATCAGCCGACGACGCGGACCTGAGGCGCGCGGACTCCTTGGCGCGGGAGATCTTCTCGGATGTCGCCAACAAGTGGGCCCTCCTGATCATCGAGGCTCTCGGTGAGCGCACCCTGCGCTTCAGCGAGCTGCGGAACGAGGTCGAGGGCATCAGCCACAAGATGCTCACCCAGAACCTGCGCATGCTGGAGCGCAACGGCCTGGCCGAGCGAAAGGTGCACCCCACCGTGCCGCCGCGGGTCGAGTACACCCTGACCGAGCCGGGCCAAGCCCTGCGCGCAACGGTCGATCTGATCTGCGGCTGGACCCACCAATACTTCGGTCACGTCGAGGGCGCCCGCCGCCGCTTCGACACCTGACACCGACGGGCGGCACCCGGGAGTGGGTGCCGCCGCGTTGGCGCGGCGTCAGAGCTGCGGGCCCCGCCGTCGACGACCAGCTCGGCGCCGGTGGTGCCCAGCTCCGCCTTCACCAGGTCGGCGAGGGCGCCGATGCCGTGCGCCTGCGTCGGCCAGAAAGCGCGGTGGCCAGGCCGAACCCACTGCTGCCTCCGGTGATCACGGCGCTCTTGCCGTCGTACTTGCTCATGGTGGATCCCGCTTGGATGTGTTGTCGAAACGATGGCGGTTCAGGGTTGGTCGTAGTGGCCCGCGGCGATGTCCTCCAGAAGGGTGGGGCCGGTGGGTCGCCAGCCGAGCAGGTCCTGCGTGATCTTGCTCGTGGCGACGATGTCGGCGCCCAGGAACCAGCCGACGAATGGGATCTCGTCGGCGATCTGCTTTGCCGGGGCGGACGTCGCCGGCACGCCGAGACGGTCGGCGAGTGCTTCGGCGATCCGCCGGATGGGCACGCCCTCCTCTGCGGCGGCGTGCAGGATCGTGCCCGCGGGGGCGTTCTCGAGCCCGAGCCGGACGAGGCGTGCGGCGTCGGACCGGTGGACGGCGGGCCAGTGATTGCCTCCCTCGCCGGGGTAGAGGGAGGCTCCGCGTTGCCGGGCGGCTTGGGCGACGATGGAGATGAAGCCGTGGTCGCCTTCGCCGTGGACGGTCGGGGCGAAGCGGACGGGGATGACGCGTACGCCACGGTCGGCGTAGGTCAGCGCGAGGTTCTCGGCGCCGCCGCGCGGTGAGTCCGGGCCGGCGGCGGGATTGGGATCCTGCTCTGTCAACGGCCGTCCGAGGCCGGTCGCCATGGCGAGGCCGGACGCGAGCACGAACGGCCGATCGGACCCCGCGAGCGTGTCGCTGATGGTCTGGACGGCTGCCCGTTCGGCGCGGTTGGAGACCTCGATGTTGGCCCAGTCGTGCTTGTTGGCGAGGTGGACGACGCCGTCGGCCGCGTTCGCGCCCTGGCGGATCTGCTCGAGGTCGTCGAGGTCGCCGCGGTGGACGTCCGCCCCGAGTTCCTTGACGACGGATGCGGATGCCTCGGAACGGGCCAGGCCGGTCACCTCGTGACCGGCGGCGATGAGCTCGGCGACGACGGCGCGGCCGATGAATCCGGACGCTCCGGTGACGAAGACGTGCATGGTGTGCTCGCTTCCACTGAGTGATGTCAGATGCTGACATCACTCAGCTTAGCGCTGATGTCAGGCTATGTCATCACTCTGTTTCCGGCTACGATCCGGACATGGCACGTTGGGCACCTGGGGCGTCGGATCGCCTGCAGCGGGCGGCGATGGAGCTGTTCGCCGAGGACGGCTTCGAGGCGACGACCGTGGCCGGGATCGCCGAGCGGGCCGGGGTGACCGAGCGGACGTTTTTCCGGCATTTCGCGGACAAGCGCGAGGTGCTGTTCGCCGGCGAGGAGCAGCTCGAGGCTGTCTTCGTGGACGCGATCGCCGACGCGCCACCGGACGCGTCCGTGGCCGGCCTGCTCGTCGCGGCACTCGATGCCGGGGGCGGGACCCTGCAGGACATGCGGGGCCGGGATTTCGCCCGCGTGCGGAACGAGATCATCACGGCGAACGAGCAGTTGCGCGAGCGCGAGTTGCTCAAGCTGGCCAAGCTCTCCCACGCCGTGACCGCCGCGCTCGTCGCACGCGGCGTCGCCGAGGTGACCGCTTGCCTGGCCGGTGAACTGGTCGTTCTGGTGTTCAAAACGGCCTTCGTCCGGTGGGTCGACGCGCCCAGTGAGACCCGTGATCTGGTCGAACTGCAACACGAAGAACTCGCAGCGATCAGCGACCTGACACATGCCGAGACCGTGTGACCCGGCGTTGACGTTGTCGAACTCCGATGGGGACGGCGGAGCGGGCGAGCGGACCGTACAGCTCGATGTCACCGACGACGCCTCCGTCGCCGCCGCGGCCAAGACCATCGAGACCGACGGTGGGCTGGACGTGCTGATCAACAACGCCGGCGCTGCTGCAGCGCTCCGCTTCCCTGGTCAACATGATCACCGTGCAGTACGCGAAGGCGTTCCCGAACCTGCGGATCAACGCGGTGGAGCCCGATTTCACCAAGACGGACCTCAACGACCCTTGCCCTGGTAAGCCCCTGAGCCCTGGCAGCTGATATCAGCGATACTCACATCGATCCGGTCTCGGTCGTATCATTGCATCCATGCCTAGAACAAGGGTGGACACCACCTCCGGCTCCATGCCGGAGGGGGCGGCCGGCGGGCGAGAGCTGACCCGCCAGCGGGTGATCGAGGCCGCGGCCGACCTCCTGGCGCGCGAGGGGCGCGACGCGGTCACCACCCGCGCGGTCGCTGCCGCGGCCGGGGTGCAGCCCCCGGCGATCTACCGTCACTTCGACGACATGGACGGGCTGCTGGGCGCGGTGGCCGAGCACGGCTACGCCAAGTTCCTCGAGGCCAAGCGCGCCGTCCCCGTCCCGGACGACCCTGTGGAGGATCTGCGGGCGGGCTGGGACCTCGCCGTCGAATTCGGGCTCGCCAACCCCGCGCTCTACGCGATGATGTACGGCGAGCCCCGGCGCGGCACGGACTCGGCCGCGTTCAGGACCGGCATGGAGATCCTCCTCGGGCGCATCCGCCGCCTCGCCGCCGCGGGCAGGCTACGCGTCGACGAACCGCTCGCCGCCGCCCTCATCCACGCCACGGCGCGCGGTGCCGTGCTCACCTGGTTGTCACTCCCCGAGGACCGGCGCGACCCGGCCTTGCTGACCGCCATGCGCGAGTCCATGGTCACCGCCGTCACCACAGAGAAGCCGGCCGTGCAGGACCCGGGCCCCGCCGGTGCCGCCCGGGCACTCCGCGCTGTCCTGCCCCAGCAGACAACGCTCAGCGAGGCGGAGGGACATCTCCTCGACGAGTGGCTCGACCGCCTGGCCACCGACGGGTAAGGCCGTCATCCAGGCATCTGAAGATGCTGGTGGCGTCCGCGACAACACCCACGTGCTCGTGGGCGACGCCCAGGAACGAGCCGACGACGTCCGCAAGATCGAACCTTTTGGCTCCGGGCGGGATCAGACGTGGTGACCAATGCCTTGTGGTGAAGTCCGCCGAGTCGGAGGCTATTCGTGGACTACTTCGTCATCGTGATGATCGCGGTGTGCGCCGTACTCGCCGGGGGTGTCGCCTTTGTGGCCACGCGTCGTGATCTACGGGGTGGAAGCAGGGCGGTGGTTCCTCTGGCCTGCGCCCTCCTTGTGGGCGCTACCTGCCTGTTTGTCCCCTATCTCCCCGTGTTCGCCTTCTTAGGTACCGTAGTGGCCTATCTGATCTTGCGGCGCCTGTTCTCGGCCAGGATCGCGCTCGCCGCCTCGGGGGTCCTTCTTCTCGGCGGGTGCTCGTTCTCCGTGCTGCTCATGATGGCCGCCCTGGAGACCATGTGATCCACCTTCGGGGCCTGCGTGCGCCACTTCGTGCCGAACGCGCGGGGGTTCGGCCGTGAGCTCCGCCAGGCCCGCGCGGGCGAAGTCGAGCACGCGGTCGACCAGCGGCAGCAGCTCTTCGGTAGCGGCCTCGCGGTGGCGGGCCTCATGGGTCATGTACAGCTCGCGCAGGCCGCCCACCACGGTGTACGCGGTCAGGCGCGGGGCCAGTGCGTTGGGCGGCAGGCCGAGGTCCTTGCCGATGGCGGCGGCGATCAGGCGCTCCAGCTCGTAGTAGCTCGCGCGGGCGCGCCCGCGGAGGTCCTCGTCCTCGGCTATCAGGGTGGCGCGCTTGGTGCGAAGGGACCAGGTCTCGCCGGGCTTGCGGCCCTGGTCGGCGTCGCGTTCGTCGAGCGCGCGCATCGTGGCGCGCATCCACTCGCCGAAGGCGTCGAGGGCGGTGCCGTGCCGGGTGTCGAGGCGGGCGGCCAATGACTCGGGGGCGAACGGGTCGTCGGCGAACAGCAGGTCTTCCTTGGTGGGGAAGTGCAGCGTGACGGTCCGCGTCGCGACGTCGGCGTGCTCGGCGATCGCCGCGATGGTCGTGTTGCGGTAGCCGCGTGACGTGAACAGCTCCAGCGCCGAAGTCTGGATCCGTTCGCGGGTCTGCCGCTTCTTCCGATCTCGCCTGCCCTCCATGCGACAAGGATACCACGCATGCAATTAATGCAGCCCATGCTACTGTTGCTATGAAAGGCATCGATCAAAGAGAGGTGAAGACGATGTCCAAGACGTGGTTCATCACCGGCACATCGAAGGGGTTCGGCCGCGAGTGGGCGGAGGCCGCGCTCGAGCGCGGCGACCGGGTCGCCGCCACCGCACGCGACCTCGACCACCTGCGTCCTCTCACCGAGAAGCACGGCGACGCCGTCCTGCCCCTGCGACTCGACATCACCGACCGCGCAGCCGTGTTCGCGGCCGTACGGCAGGCGGCCGAGCACTTCGGCGCACTGGACGTGGTGGTCAACAACGCGGGCTATGGTCAGTTCGGCATGGTCGAGGAGCTGACCGAGTCCGAGATCCGCGCCATGATGGAGACCAACTTCTTCGGCACGCTGTGGGTGACGCAGGCGGTCGTGCCCGTGCTGCGCGCGCAGGGGCACGGCCGGATCATTCAGGTCACCAGCGAGGGCGGCGTCCGGGCGTTCCCCGGCATCGGCGCCTACCACGCGTCGAAGTGGGCGGTGGAAGGGCTGTCGGAGTCGCTGCGCAAGGAGGTCGCGCACTTCGGCATCGACGTGATCTGCCTGGAGCCTGGGCCGTACTCGACCGACTTCGGGGGCGGCAGCCTCCGCATCAGTGCCGAGCACCCGGACTACGCCGAGGTCCGCGCGTCCGCCGAAATCGCGTGGGATCTCGGCGACCCGAAGGCGACGCGCGGACCGATCCTGGAGTTGGCCGACACCGACGACCCGCCGGCGCGGATCTTCTTCGGCACGTCGTTCGAAGAGGTTGCGGCCGAGTACGAGGAACGGCTTGCCACATGGCGGAAGTGGCAGCCGGTCGCGTTGGCCGCATTCCGTTGATCGTGCACAGCGCACTGACCTTCATGCCTGACAAGTCAGTGAGCGTCGAAGCACCACGCGCCAGACGCCATGCGCGGAGCGGGGTGCACCACGATCGCGTCGTGTGCCGCGCAGAGGCGCGCAAGTGCCGGGACCAGCGCAGATCAAGCCACGTTTCTGGCCGGGCCCACTTGGGCGGGAAGCGTGATCTGCTGTTGCGTCACGCGGAGCGTATCGAGGCCGACTCACCGATCAGCATGGCGGTCACCGTGCCTCCGCGGAGGGGGAGGGGCGCCTGGGGCGGCCCAGCTGCTCAGCAGCCGTAGCGCGTCGGCGGTGGGGGAGCCGGGTTCGACGTTGTAGACGCACAGCACCTGGTCGGGGTCGCCGGGGGGCTGGAAACTCTCGTAGGAGAAGTGGAGTTCCCCGACTTCGGGGTGGTGGTAGCACTTGGTGCCGTGGGTGCGGCGCAGGACGCGGTGGTCGTTCCACCAGGTGCTGAATTCGGGACAACGCAGGGTGAGCTCGCCGACGAGATCGGCGAGCCGCCGGTCGTTCGGGTAGCGGCCGGCTTCGAGGCGGAGCATGGCGACGGTCTCGGCGGCGATCTGCTCCCAGTCTCCGACGCGGTCGCGGGCGTCGGGGTCCAGGAGGTAGTAGCGGGCGAGGTTGCGCTGCGGGGCGGGGAGGGCGTCGAAGTCGGTCAGGACCTCGCGCGCCAGGCGGTTGGTGGCCAGCATGTCGGTGCGTCGGCCGACGATGAAGGCGGGGACGTGCTCCAGGGTCTGAAGCGTGAGATACAGGCCCGGGCGGACCCGTTGCGGAGCGGACGGGGCACGGCGCGCGGGTGTGGGCCGTGCCAGCAGGTCGATGAGGTGCTCGCGCTCGGCGGGATCGAGTTGGAGGGTGCGGGCGAGGGCCTCGACGACCTCCGGGGACGGGGTGCCGGCGCGGCCCTGTTCGAGACGGGTGTAGTACTCGGTGCTCACGCCGGCGAGGCGGGCGACCTCGTCGCGGCGAAGTCCGGGCACTCGCCGGGCGCGGGCGTCCTCCGGCAGTCCTGCCCGGTCGGGGGTGATCCGGGCGCGCCGGGAGCGCAGAAAGCCGGCGAGTTCGCTCCTACGGTCCATAGCACCAGTGTGATCCGGCTGCGGGCGACGCGCCCGCAGGAGGGTGGCCCTGTCAGTACCTGCCTTCACCGTACCTGCCCGTTCAGGGCCTGCTCAGAGCGGTTGTGGAGGGTACAGGACACGTCTACTTGAAAGGGGTCCGGCGCGACCGGTTCCCCTTCGCCATCCACCTCCTTCGAAGGAGTTCATGATGTCCACGGAAACCTCTGCCAAGCCGCTGACCTTCCGCGCCGCCCAGGTCACCGAGGCCGGCGGTCCGTTCAGCGTGGTCGAGCGCGAGCTGCCAGAGCCACACCCCGGCCACGTCCGCCTGACGGTCGAGGCCTGTGGCGTCTGCCGTTCGGACTCGGCGTTCGTCAACGCCGCCTTCCCCCATGTGCCGTTCCCGCTGGTGACCGGGCACGAGATCGCCGGACGCATCGACGCGGTCGGTGACGGTGTCGAAGGCTGGGATGCCGGCGACCGGGTGGCCGTCGGCTGGTTCGGCGGCAACTGCGGAGCCTGCCTGGCCTGCCGCGAAGGCGACTTCATCCACTGCACGCGCATCCAGGTTCCCGGCTGGGCCTACCCGGGCGGCTACGCCGAGGCCGTGGTCGTTCCCGCGTCCGCGCTGGCCCGCATCCCCGATGAGATCACCGCCGTCGAGGCCGCGCCCATGGGCTGCGCCGGGGTGACCACGTTCAACGCGTTGCGGCGCAGCCCGGCCAAGCCGGGTGACCTCGTCGCCGTGCTCGGCCTGGGCGGCCTCGGCCACCTGGGCGTGCAGTTCGCCGCCAAGCTCGGATTTGAGACCGTGTCCATTGCGCGGGGCGAGGACAAGGCCGAGGCGGCCAAGAGCTTCGGCGCCCACCACTACATCGACGGCAACGCCGGTGACGTGGCCGACCGGCTGCAGGCCCTGGGTGGCGCGAAGGTTGTGCTCGCCACCGCGGCCAGCTCCGAGGCCATGAGCGCCACCATCGACGGACTGCGTCACAACGGCGAGCTCATCGTGCTGGGCGCCACGCCGGAACCCATCCAGGTCAGCCCGTTCCAGCTCATCGCGACCAGCAGGACCGTGCACGGCCACCCGTCCGGCACCGCACGCGATGTCGAGGAGACCCTGCGCTTCGCCGCGCTGACCGGCGTCCGCCCCATGACCGAGACCCGCCCTCTGGACGAGGTCGAGGCGGCCTACAAGCGCATGCTGTCCGGCGACGCCCGCTACCGCATGGTCCTCACCACCGGCATGTGACGGTCAGCCGGCCCGCCCTCGAGCCGAAGGCCGTCAGCGCGCTGACGGCCTTCGGCATGGCGCCTGATCAGGGCTCGATGACCACTTTGATCACACCGGCTCCGCGGTCGGCCGCGACGCGAAACGCTTCCCGTGCCTCTTCGAGCGGGAACCGGTGCGTGATGACCGTCTGCGCGATTTCGGGTTTCTTGGCCAACATGGAGGCGACTTCCTCGACTTCGCGGACCCCTTCGTGCCTGCCGTAGGCGATGCTGGTGATGTAGGTCAGCTCCTTGACCAGGCTCTTGGTCGCCGGGATCGGCATCGTGGTCCGGTACACGCCCAAGGAGATGATCCGGCCTCCCGGGCGTGCGGCGTCCGCGGATCGATCCAGGCTCGACTCACTGCCGGCCGCATCGATCACCACGTCGTAGGTTCCGCTCGGTCCGCCGAATCCCAGTCGCTCGGCGGCGGTCAGCTGATGGCTGTGCCGGGTGTCCACATCGACGTCCAATCCTTGGTGCTGGGCCGCGGCGGCTGCCAGCAGCCCGATCGACCCCCCACCGACCACGAGAATGCGCTCTCCTGGTTGCGCCTGCGCGCGGCGCACCGCGTGCCAGGCGACGGCGCCAGGTTCGATCAAGCAGGCGTCCTTCACGTCCAGCTGCGAGGGCAGAGCCAACAACGTGTATTCCGGCACCACGACCGCTTCGGCCAGGCCGCCGTCGCGGTAAATCCCGAGGGTTCCGTGGCCGGCTTCGGTGCACCGCTGTGGGTTACCGGCGCGGCATTCCGCGCATTCCCCGCCACGGATGGTCGGTTCGACGAAATAGCGGTTGCCGGTGCCGTCGACTCCGGCGAACTCGTGCCCATAGATGAATCCGGTCACGCCGGCGCCAACGAACATGACATCGGTGCCGCAGATTCCCACAGCGGCCACCGAGAGCCGGACCCCTGCTCCACCCGGCTCCTCGACCTCGACAGTGCGGATGCCGTCGTCGGTGTTCATCACAGCGCGCATTGTTCTCCTGTCCAGTTAAGTGCGGCGTCTTGATCCAGGCGGGATACGCGATGCCCGGGTAGGCGTACGCTGCTGACGGTACGGCCATCAGGCTGGCGGCGTCGCCCCTGCCCGGCCTGGCAGGCCCTGCACGTCGCCCGGAGTCGGCCGGGCTTCCCGCAGGTGGCCACAGACGGGCACCAGGGCTTCGCCGGGAGGAGCTGGCACTGCTGGCGGGGATCTCTGTGGACTACATCACCCGCCATGAGCAGGGCTGGGTGACCAGCCCGTCGGGGCAAGTCGTGGAGGCGCTGGCCGCCGGCCGCCCGGATGCTGGAGGCCAACCTGCCCAGGATGGTGGCCAGCCTCGGTGCCCTGCTGCACCGTGCAGATCCAAGCCGGTCTGCTGCGGCCACTCCCGCCGCCGCTCCTCATCCAGCTCATGATCGGCCTCATGGCAGGACACATGCTGCTGCGCCCCGTCCTGCAGGACTCGCTGGGGAACGCACTTCCCCCGGTTGACGAGGCTACGTAGGCCTTCGCCGAGGAATTCCTCCGTACCACCGCCCCGTGAGCTCGCCGACCGGCGTAACGGGCTTCCCGTTCGACCCGCCGGGCCCGGGAGGCCCAGCGCCCCGGCCGAGGACAGCGCGGATCGATGTAGTCCTAGTCTCCGGCGAGCTCTCTCGTGGCCTCGCGCCCCGCGTCGGTGACCCGCCGGAGGAAATCCGCGAGCAGCTCGAGCTCGGCCTCGCTGTAGTCAGCGCACAGGACGTCCATACGCTCGTTCATCGGCGCGAAGAGCCGGAAGAGTTCAGCGTTGCGGTCACGGTTGGCCCGGACGGTCACGGCCCGGCGGTCGGCAGCTTCCGGGTCCCGCTCGCGCGTGATCCAGCCGGCGCGTTGCAGACGGTCGAGGATTCCGGTGAGCGTAGCGGGATGCAGGCCGGCACGGGCCGCCAACGCGCTGGGGGTGAGCGGGCCGGACCTGTTGATCAAGTCCAAGCAGTCCCAGTCGACGTCCTTGAGATCCACGGACGTCCCGAATCGCCGGTTGAGCAGCGACAACTGAATGTTCAGGTCGCGCAGCTCCTCCTTCACCGCACTGGCCAGCCGTCGCCGCTGACGCCCGTCGCCATCTGTTATGAGACTCATATTTTATCCATCACAAAGCACATGGTACGCTGTCCATACGTTACGAAACTCATATTACCTGGACAGGCGTCATGAAGGGAAGATCATGATTCTCGTCACTGGAGCAACCGGTCTCGTCGGTCGTCACCTGGTCGAGCTGCTCCTCGCCGACGGCGTGCCGATCCGCGCGGTCACGCGCAATCCAGATGCCCCACTCCCCGCGGGAGTGGAACGAGCAGTAGGCGACCCCTCCCACCCGGACTCCATCGCCGATGCCATGAAGGGCGTTCACGCCGTGTTCGTCCACCCGCGCGCCATGGGGCAGGGCCACGAGCCGAGCCTCGTCCGTGAATCCACCGGTGAATTGCTCAGGCTCGCCCAGAACTCCGGGGCGACCAAGGCCGTCGTCATGTCCGCTCTGAACGTCGACCACCCCTTCGACCAGCAGCCGTCTCGGCTGCGCGGCGAATACAACAAGGAGGTGGAAGCCGCGACCGAGGAGTCCGGTCTTCAGTGGACAGCGGTCCGGCCCGGCTACTTCGCGACCAACACCGTCTCGTCCTGGGCTGCACAGATCCGTCACGGCGACGTGGTGCGCAGCGCGTACGGCGCTGCCGCATGGGCTCCTCTGCACGAGCGCGACATCGCGGCCGTGGCCGCACACGCCCTCCTGCATGACGATCTGGCCGGGCAGAAGCCCGTGCTCACCGGCCCAGAGATCATGACCCAAAGCGACATGGTCAACGCCATCGGCAAGGCCATCGGCCGACCGCTGCGTTTCGAAGAGGTCCCGCACGAGGTCGCCCGTGAGGCCATGGCGCGGGGAGGTCTCCCGGTGCACCTCCTCGACGGCTACCTCAAGCTGCAGGCCAGCTCCTACCTGCAGGCAGGTCTGGTCTCCCAGGCGACCGAGAACATCCTCGGCCGCCCCGCGCTCACCTTCGCGCAATGGGCTGCCGAGCAGGCCGGCGCCTTCTCTGCCTGACATGCCGCAGTCACCGCGGGCGGCGCTCCCGCGGTGACCGCACAGGGCGCAGTCACCCGGCGACGTTCAGCGCCAGTGTGGGATCCAAAGCCAGGGTGCCCACTGCCAGTCCGAGGAACACGATTGCCAGGAAGAACTGCGGTGAGAAGTCGTAGACCCGCAGGTGCGTGTAGAGGGCGCAGACGAAGTAGAGGATGAGACCGGCCGCGGCAGCCGTACCGATCAAGGGCACGCCGAGAAGACCGAGCGCCAGCCCGAGGGCGCCCGCGGCCTTCAGCGCGCCGATGGGGAAGACCAGCCACGATTCCGGCACCCCGGCCCGGTCGAGCGCGGGACCGAGGGTACGCATGATCGGCTTGAGGCGGGTCATGGCGGCGAAGCCGGAAAAGGTGTTGGCGGCGATCGTCACCAGGGCGGTGGCGGCGTAGGCGGTGGACATGAGAGCTCCAGGGAAATCGTCCGGTGGCGGCGTGACTCGTCGGCACCTGGTTGTTGCTCTGAGAGAGCCCTCATCTCGGGGAGTGTGACATCGCCCGCGGTAGCCGGCCGCCAGGTATGACCTGGATCTCATCCGCCACAAATTCGGTTTACCGCGCGCTTGAGCGCGGGCTAGGGTCGCGGATCACGATCTCGTGACGGAGGAGTTGCTTTATATGTGGGTCGATCGCGTGCGTAATCTCCCCAGCTCGGTTATTCGGCCATCGCACGTGAGGACTCATTCCCTTGGATCTGCCACGTAGTTTCACCATCCGGGAGAGCAGCCACCGGATTCTCGACCCGTACACGCCGGAAAAGCTCGCCACCCTGGGCGCCGCGATCGGCTTGCGCCCGGGTGCTTCCGTGCTCGATCTGTGCTGCGGTAAAGGCGAGATGCTGGCCACCTGGGCCCGCGATCACGCCATCACCGGCACTGGCGTGGACATCAGCACGGTCTTCCTCGCCGCCGCGCGCAAGCGGGCGGCCGAGCTCGGCGTCGCCGACCAGGTGACGTTCGTGCACGGCGACGCCTCCACGCACGTGGCGGCCGAGCCCGTCGACGTCGCGGCATGCGTCGGGGCGACCTGGATCGGTCAGGGCGTCGCCGGGACCGTCAGGCTACTGGAACGCAGCCTGCGGCCAGGCGGCATGATCCTCATCGGCGAGCCGTTCTGGCGCGCGGAGCCGCCCAGTCAGGAAGCCATCGAGGCCTGCCACGCGCGGACGAGGGAGGACCACGAGACGTTGCCCGGCCTCGTGACTCTGTTCGACGGCTTGGGCTACGACGTCGTCGAGATGGTCCTGGCCGATGAGGACAGCTGGGACCGGTACGTCGCCGCCCAGTGGCTGAACATCCGGACCTGGCTGGATGCCAACCCCAACGATGAGCTAGCGCCCGAGATGCGGGCCGAGTTGTCGCGCGAGCCTCTGCGCTATACGAGGTTCCAGCGGCCCCTGCTCGGCTGGGGCGTGTTCGCCATCATGAAACGCTGATGCCAGGGCCGGGCAACCGCCATCCCGCGGTTGCCCGGCTGCGTCTGCTCCGCTTCAGGACACGGATTGCCGCCGACCCGAGCGCCGTGACAGCACGTCCGTGCACGAGGCGTAGGCGTACCCCTGGCACGCAGTCCTGCATGCCTTCACCGCGACAGGCGGGTCTGACAAATGGCGGAGCCCGTTTGTGTCCGCAGGTCCGCTAGCAGGCCGCTTCGGGCGCGTCCAAGGCCTGAGTTACGTCTCCCGTCTATCCCACTATTCGCGCTGCGCAATCGTTCAACGACCGACGTCCTGGGAAGATGAGCGTCTTGAAGGGGTGAATGGCCCACGCTGGGCAGCAGCACTCTTTGTCACCCCTTATGTGTGATTCACAGTCGGGACCTTCGGCGCTTGACGAGGCCAGCGCGAAGGACAGCGAATTATCGGAATGGGAAGAGGAGGGGAGCGGCGATGAAACAGAGCCATGAGCTCCGATGGGGCGGGCTGGCCGGCGTCGCCTCCATACTGGCGGCCCTCATCGGGCGCCTGGTGATGGGGAGCGCGCCGCAGCTCACGGAGCCCGCGATGACGATCTCCGGATTCCTGACCGAGCGCCGGGTCCAAGTCCTCGCGGCGGCGTTGCTCTACGCCGTCGCGGCAGCGCTGCTCCTGTGGTTCGGCGTGGCGCTGGCCACCGCTATGCGCCGAGCGGACGAGACGAGTGACGCACCGGCGCTGGTTCTCGCGGGATACGTCCTCCTCGCTGCCATCGGATTCATCGGCATATCCATGTTCGCCGGGATGACCTACGCGATCACCACGCATCCGCCTCTGCTGGCCATCGCCGCCGGGCCGTACACCGTGCTGACCGTGATGGATGCCATCACCGGGATCGCGATGACCGTGCCATTCGGGGCCTCGGCCGCCGCCATCATGCGCACGAACATATTCCCACTGTGGATGGCCTGGCTCGCCATAGTCGTGGCTGTGGTCGCTGTCCTGGGCGCGTTCACGATCGTCAACACGGGCGGCGCCGTGGTGCCCGGCGGCCCGGTGGCAATTGTGCTCGGCGTGCTCACGGCGTTGTGGGTGCTGGCCGCAAGCTGGTTCCTCATCCGAGAGCATCTGCCGATCCCCGCCACCGGGGCAAGACCGGCGATGGGTCACTAGACACGTCGGCCGGGCTCGGTGGCGGGTAACCTCGCGTCGCTCCTGTTGAGAACGAGGCGGCCCACGCCCGTGCGCAGGAATATCTGGACGAGGGCCGAGCGTGGCCCCCGCGACCAGAGGGGAGTGCGTTTTCCGGTTGCGTCCGGAGGTAGGGGGTGCTGGAGGAGGCGCCGACGATGGCCTTGAACACGTCTGATGGTGCGTCGAGCTTCGCCGACCTGGGGCTGCGGCCCGAGCTTCTGCGTGCGCTGTCCGATCTGGGATATGAAGAGCCCACCCCGATCCAGTGCGAGGCGATCCCGCCGTTGCTGGAGGGCCGCGACCTGCTCGGGCAGGCTGCGACCGGTACGGGGAAGACGGCGGCGTTCGCGCTGCCGGTGCTCCAGCGCATGCCCCAAGCTCACGACGGTGAGCCGGTGGCGCTCGTGCTCGTGCCCACACGGGAGCTGGCCATCCAGGTTTCGGAGGCCTTCCATCGCTACGGCCGCAACATGGGCACTCGCGTCCTCCCGATCTACGGTGGAGCACCGATCGGCCGACAGCTGCAGGCGCTCAGGCGCGGGGTCGATGTCGTGGTCGCGACCCCTGGACGCGTACTCGACCACATCAGCCGGGAGACGCTTCGCCTGCATGGTGTGCAGACCGTCGTGCTGGACGAGGCGGACGAGATGCTCGACATGGGGTTCGCCGATGACATCGAGGCGATCTTCCAGGCGACTCCAGAGGATCGCCAGACGGTGCTCTTCTCCGCGACGGTTCCGCCGCGCATCACCGGCATCGCTCGCCGTCATCTGCGCGACCCGGTCCGGATCGAGATAGCGCGAGAGGCGGCGGCCCCCGGGGAGGCCCCATTGGTGCGGCAGAGCGCCTATGTGGTCGCCCGGGCGCACAAGCCCGCGGCGCTAGGGCGCCTGCTGGATGTGGAAGCGCCCGCAGCCGCGATCGTCTTCTGCCGCACCCGCGAGGAGGTGGACCGGCTCACCGAGACCTTGAACGGCCGCGGCTACCGTGCCGAGGCGCTGCACGGGGGGATGGACCAGGAGCAGCGCGATCGCGTGTTGGGGCGGCTGCGGAGCGGGACGGCGGAGCTGCTCGTCGCGACCGATGTGGCCGCACGTGGCCTCGACATCGAGCAACTCTCGCACGTCGTCAACTACGACGTACCCTCCGCACCCGAGTCGTACGTCCACCGCATCGGCAGGGTGGGCCGGGCCGGCCGGGAGGGGGTGGCCCTCACTCTGGCCGAGCCGCGTGAGCATCGCATGCTCAAGTCGATCGAGCGGGTGACGGGGCAGCGGATCGGCGTGGAAAGGCTGCCGACCGTCGCCGACCTGCGCGCACGCCGCCTTGAGCTGACCCGCGGCGCATTGGAGGAGAGCCTTCTCCAAGACGACCTGGAGCCCTTCCGCGTCGTGGTGGAGTCGCTCACGGATGAGTTCGAGGTCATGGAGGTGGCTCTCGCCGCGGTCAAGCTCGCGCATGAGTCCGGTGGCGCCGTGGCTGAGGAGGAGGAGATTCCCGAGGTCATTCTGCGGACCGGGGCAGACAGGCAGGGACGTCGTGAGGTGGCCGGAGGCCGGGAGCGGCGTGGCCGCATGCCCGCAAGGGGGATGACCCGTCTCTTCTTCGGTCTTGGGCGCACGGCCGGAGTGCGGCCGCAGGATCTGGTCGGTGCGATCGCGGGCGAATCCCGCATGAGTGGGCGTGACATCGGGACGATCCAGATCGCTGACCGTTTCTCTCTGGTCGAGGTGCCCGAAGACGCCGCCGATGAGGTGATCAGGGCTCTGCGGCGGAGCACCATCAAGGGAAGGAAGCCGACGGTCCGCCGAGAACACGAACGGCCCAGCAGATGACCCCGGTGAGCGGGGCCCAGTCCCTGGACGCTCCCGTTTGAAGAAGATGAGGGCTCCTGGGTGGAGTTCCTGGCCGACGAAGATGACCCGCTGACCGCGCTGGTCGCCAAACACGCCCTCAAGCCACTTCTCAATGCGCTTCCGGCCAGGGAGCAGAATATTCTGCTGTTGCGGTTTTATGGCAATCTGACCCAACGTCGAGAGCCGCTCCGGCAAAGGCGGAGACCACGATCCGACCTGTTGCTGCGGCTTGCAGATGGCCAAGATCACCTGAGTCTGCACTCGACCGCCGCGCCTGCCCGTGGCCGCGACCACGGATCCGAGGCGGTTCCACACGATGCACCATGCCCGTCCGCTTTGATCGCCGAGACGCTGTTCGTGGTCCGTCATTCTGCTCTCATGACCGAACAGAGATGAGGCAGGCAGGTATTTAACAATTCCCATGTGAGGAGTTGACTGATCCGGTAAAGGGAGGCGGATAAGGTATGGAGACCTTTTTGTCCGCTTCTGTGGTGGTCTGCACAGGATAAGTTCATCTATTTCGGTTCGTGGTTGGAGGCAGGATGTCGGACCCGCGGTTGGCGCTGCAGGTCGATGACTATCACGGCGTGACCGTCCTACGCCTGAACGGCGAGCTCGACCTGGGGACAGGGGAGGCTTTCACACGCGCCTGCGCCCAATTGCTCGTCCGCGACCAGGTCAAGATCGTGGTGGACGTGAGTGGGCTCGGCTTCTGCGACTGCAGCGGCCTGAGCGCGTTCATCGCCGAGCAGCGGGAGGCTGAGCGGCGTGGCGGCTACCTGCGCCTGCTCGGGGTGCACGGATCACTGGCTCGGCTGCTCACGCTCACCGACCTCCTCGACGCCTTCCCTCCGTACACGGATCTGCGGCAGGCCTGCGGCTGACTCACCTGGGCAGAGGCCAGTCTGCTGATCAGTGCGCGTCCGGCGGATGAATTGCGCGTGCCGCAGGCGGGCAGCCCTCGTTGGAGGCTCGTTGTGGGGTGCCGCCACAGACGCCCATCAGTCAGGCACCCAGGCCGCATCCCAACCCGGCCGGTGGCGGTAGCCGTACGCCAGCAGTCGCAGCGTCCGGCACGGCGGCACTGCGGGCTGGTACGGTGACGCCGGATCGACGGTCTGCTCAATGAACACGGGGCAGTGGAGCCCATCGCCACCCTTCGGGTCGTGCGCATCGAGCAGGGCCAGCTCGGCCTCACAGCGGGCGAGCACGTCTGCTGGATCGTGCAGGGCGATGCGGATTGCCTCAGCGGGCTGGAGCAGAGCGTCATCCTGGGGCCCGACGTCCGTGATGATCAGCAGCTCGTCCAGGTCCAGTCCGTGTGCGGTCGGCTTTCCCTCGGCGTTCAGCGTGGGCACATAGCGCCAAGTACGTGCGCCCGCCTCGTCCGCGGTCGCCCTGTCAGCCTCGATCTGCGTTCTCAGCCAACCGATCACGTCTCATCCGACCCGTCGTCCTTGCCGACGTCCGTCTCGGCGCCCTTGCCGGTGGTCTCGCCAAGGCCCGAGGAACCCGGCGACATGGCCGAGCCGATGCCCGAAGCCTGCTCAGCAGGGTTGTGCGCCGCATCGGGGGCTTTCATCGTGTTCCGTGTCACGCATGGCCGGCCGGGATGACGATGAGCAGGACGATCTGCTGCATGAGTTGGATGCCTCCCGCGCCGCCCTCCTGCACGCCCTTGAGAGGGGCGATGGCACGCGGGCGGCGACGATCGAGGCGGAACGGCGCACGCTCCACCGGACGGGCGCGCTGGCGCAACCGAGGTGTGATCGAGAGGCCACAGACAGGCCGTCTCCGGTCGAACCCGCCGCGGCACCGAGCACGGCACGTCCAGATCATCGAGCGTCTATCGACGTCGAGAAGGTCGCGCGTTGGGCTAGGCGCTTCAGGAGAGGGAGTATGCCCCTTGCCAGGACCCGATGCATGTTTACAGCGGTAGAGCCTTCACGACCTGGGGAAACACCGTCAAGATCATCCCGACCGAATCCCCGGATCATGGTCCTACGGCTGCATACGGAAGCCCTCGGCTGCCTATCAAGGTCCACCGAGCTAAAGACCTGCGGCAGGAAAACCGCAGGCCATCAGAGACTGAAACGCCTGGTCAGAAGCGTGCCCCCGGCAGGATTCGAACCTTCGGCACCCGCTTAGGAGAGCGGGTTCGCCCGGAAGGCTTTGAGCAGGTGGGCTCGCGTTCTGGCCACGGCGGGCCTGGACTGGGCGCCTGAGCGGACGGCGAGGTACCCGGTATTGATCGGCGGCTCCTCCGGGTCGGCGAGCGTGACCAGGGTGCCCGCGTCCAGGTCGCCGCGGCACAGGTAGGCGGGCAGGACCGAGACGCCCATGCCTGCCTTGACCGCGCTGAGCACGCCGCGCAGGTCGGGGATGACGATCTGGGCGGCCATCGTGGGCCGCCTGCCGAACACGCTCCGCCAGTAACGCCGCACGATGGGCAGATCCTCCGCATACGCCACCAGCGGCACCCCGGCCAGCGCGCGAGGGCCGACCTCGCTCCCGGCCGCCCGCAACGCCTCCCCCAGGGATGGGGCGGCGACCAGGACGAACTCCTCGTCGTAGAGGGGATCCGCGTGGACGCCGCGCATCCGGGGGCGGATCGTGGACACCACCAGGTCCAGGCGCCCGGCGGCCAGGTCGGCGAGGAGGTCGTCGGCCAGGCCGAGGGTCGTGCGGAGGCGGAGGCCGTCCCGTACCAGAGGGGCGAGCATCGGCATGACCACCTCGCACAGGAGCTCGGCCGGGCCGCCCAGATGAACGGCTTCGCCCGAGGGCAGCTCGGACCCCACCACCTCGTCCAGCGCGTCGAGTGCGGCCGCCACCCTGCGGGCCAGCTCGTCGGCCGCCGGCGTGGGCGCGACGCCGCGCGGCAGCCGGTCGAACAGCGGCCGGTCCAGCGCCGACTCCAGGGCCTTGACCTGCGCGGTCACCGCCGGCTGCGACAGGCTGAGCGTCTGCGCCGCGGCCGTGATGGAGCCGGTCCTGTGCACCGCGAGGAAGGTGCGGAGCAGGTCGAGCGAGAGATGCGACATATCACTATTCTGATGGCTCGACGCATGGCCGGTTATTTGTGGCTGATGGCCGCGGGGAGCGATGCTGTCAGGCATGAGCAAGCGCATCCTGATCGTATTGACCCGCCACGACGACCTCGGCGGCGTGGAGAAGACCGGATACTACGTGCCCGAGGCGGCGCACCCCTGGGAGATCTTCCGTAAGGCCGGACACGCGGTCGACGTCGCCAGCGTGCGCGGCGGCGAGCCGCCGCAGGACGGGTTCGACCCCGAAGACCCCGCCCAGGTGGCCTTCCTCGCCTCGCCGGACGCACGCGACACCGCATGCCTGGCGGACGTGGACCCCGCACGTTACGACGCCGTTCTCTACGCCGGCGGCCACGGCACCATGTGGGACTTCCCCGGCGATCCCGGCGTCATCCGCGTCGGGAGGGCGGTGTACGAGCAGGGCGGCGTGGTGGCCGCCGTCTGCCACGGTCCCGCCGCGCTGGTGAACCTCACGCTGTCCGACGGCTCCTACCTGGTGGCGGGCAAGCGGGTGGCGGCCTTCACCAACGAGGAGGAAGAGTTGCGCGGCGTGGCGCACGTGGTGCCGTTCCTGCTGGCGGACGAGCTGGTGGACCGGGGCGCCCGGCACGAGCCGGGACCGAACTGGCAGGCCCAGGTCGTCGTGGATGACCGCCTCGTCACCGGCCAGAATCCCGCCAGCGCCGCCCCGCTCGCCGAGCGGGTTCTCGAGCTCCTCGCCGAACGGCGGGCGTGAGGAGAACAAACACCGCCGGATGGCGGTTGTGAACCACGGGTACGGGCTCCGACTATCGAGGAGTAGCGCTCCGTGACCCCGTGGAAAGGTGCAGCGCATGGCATACCACCCCAACCTGGATCCGGAAATCCGTGCCGCGATCGAGCGGACGCCGCTGCCGGCGCTCGACATGCCGAGCATGACGTACGAGGAGCTCGACGGGTTCCGGGCGCAGATCAACGCGTTCCTGGCCGCCGCGCCGCCGGTCGACGCCGACGTGGTGATCGAGGACCGGCACGTGCCGGGACCCGACGGCGCGCCCGATGTCCGGGTCCGGATCTACCGCCCGGCGGGCGAGGGCCGAGACAGGGCCGACCGGCCGGGGCTCTACTGGATCCACGGCGGTGGAATGATCATCGGGGTGCCGGAGATCGACGACGCGATGATGATCGGCTACGTCGAGCAGCTCGGCGTCGTCGTGGTCTCGGTGGACTACCGTCTGGCGCCGGAGAATCCCCATCCCGCCCCGGTCGAGGACTGCTACGCGGGCCTGGTGTGGACCGCCAAGGCGGCGGGCGAGCTGGGCATCGACCCGGCGAGGATCGCCGTCGGCGGCGCCAGCGCGGGCGGCGGGCTCGCCGCGGCGACCGTGTTGCTGGCCCGCGACCGGGGCGGCCCCGGCGTGGCGTTCCAGCTGCTGGTGTGCCCGATGCTGGACGACCGCAACATCACCCCGTCCAGCCACGAGTTCGCCGAGGCCATCGTCTGGGACAGGTCGGCGAACCTCTTCGGCTGGACCGCGCTGCTCGGCGACCGGGTCGGCACCGACGACGTGCCCCCGTACGCGGCTCCGGCCCGCGCCACCGACCTGTCCGGGCTGCCGCCGGCGTTCATCGACGTCGGTGAGCTGGAGGTGTTCAGGGACGAGGACCTCGACTACGCGCTGCGGTTGTCGCAGGCCGGCGTGTCCACCGAGTTCCACCTCTACCCGGGCGCCTTCCACGGGTTCGACGGCATGGTGCCGGACGCCGAGCTCAGCAAGCGGGCCAAGGCGGCCAGGCTGGCCGCGCTCAAGCGGGCGTACGGCCTGTAGCGGAGTTCGCGCGGAGCCGGACCAGGGCGAGGGCCAGGTGGGCGCGCAGGCGTCCGGGCGCGTCGGCGAGCGAGAAGCCCAGCGCCGCCTCGGCGCGGGCGATGCGGGCGGCCATCGAGCTGTGGTGCAGGTGCATGGCGGTGGCCGCGCCGCGGATCGAGCCGGCCAGGCACAGTGCCCGCACCGCGGCCGTCGCCTCGTCGCCGAGCCGTTCCATCGCCCGGACGTCGGCCAGCCCGGCTGGCGCCGCCTCCGGCAGGTCGGCGAACAACGCCAGCGCGCCCAGCTCCGACCAGCGCATCACCCGGTCGTGCGGGCCGGTGAAACGCAGTGCCGTACGCGCGCCGGCCCACGACTCGGCCGCCCGCGTGCCGGGCAGCGCTGGTCCGATGCCCACCCGTGCCCCGTCGGGCAGCGCGGAATCCGACAGGTTGGTCGCCACCAGGACGGCCTCGGTGTCTCCGATCCTGGCCTCGCGCACCTGGTGGCCCATCGTGCGCAGCCCGGCCGCCAGCCCGTTGCCGGAGGGCAGCGCGATCGCCAAGGCCTGCAGCGGGGCGGAAGGGCTGAAACCGAGCAGGCGCAGCGCCCGGGCCCGCTCCGCCTCGCCGGTCTCGGCCGACAACACCAGCTCGACCAGCGCCGGGTCCTGACCCGCCTGCGCCAGGGCGGCGGCTCGTTCCAGCGTGACCTCGGCGGCGGCCGCGTACCGTTCGAGCACGATCTCGTCGAGCCCGTGCGCCGCGCCCTCGCGTTCCATCCAGACCGACCCGAGCCCGGAGCTCAGCTCTCTGACCTCGGCGGGGGACGTCGCGGGCGTGTCCACGGCGCCTCCGGGCGACGTGCGGGTGCGCCGGCCGGTGGCCGCGTCGAACAGGCCGACCGGGCACTGCGCCAGCCGCGCCGTGGCGGCCAGCAGCACGGGCACGCTCACATGGTCGCGTAGCAGCGAGTCGAAGTACGCGATGACCCGCACCGCGCTCTCCGCGTCGGCGTCCAGCGTGGACAGCCGCAGCAGTAGTCCCTGCACAGCCACCAGAGTAGTTCGGTGAACGGCGGCCTGGCGAGCAAACCAAGCGTGCGCTAGGTTGGTAGTCGTGGATCTCGACTTCTCCCCGGCCGAACGGGACTTCCGCGCCGAGGTTCGCGACTGGCTGAGCACGCACGCGCCGGGACCGCTCCCGTCCATGGACACCCCCGAGGGCTTCGCGGCGCACCGCGCGTGGGAGGCGCGGCTGGCCGACGCGCGGCTGTCCGTCGTCTCCTGGCCCGAAGAGCACGGCGGGCGCGGCGCCTCCCTGATCGAATGGCTGATCTTCGAGGAGGAGTACTGGGCCGCCGGCGCCCCCGCCCGCGTCACCCAGAACGGGATCTTCCTGCTGGCGCCGTGCCTGATGCGGTTCGGCACGCCGGAGCAGCGTGCGCGCTGGCTGCCGCGGATGGCCAGGGGTGACGACGTGTGGGCGCAGGCGTGGTCCGAGCCGGAGGCGGGCAGCGACCTCGCCGCGCTGACGTCCCGGGCGGAGCCCGTGCCCGGCGGCTGGCGGCTGTACGGGCACAAGACGTGGAGCTCGCGGGCCGCGTACGCCAGCCACGGGTTCGGCCTCTTCCGCACGTCGGGGACGCGGCACAAGGGGCTGACGTACTTCATGTTCCACCTGGACGACGTCGCGGTCCGGCCCGTCGCGCAGCTCGACGGCCTGCCCGGCTTCGCCGAGCTGCACTTCGACGGCGTGTTCGCCGACGAGTCGATGGTGCTGGGCGAGGTCGGAGAGGGGTGGCGGATCGCCATGGCCACGACCTCCTCCGAACGCGGACTGACGCTGCGCAGCCCCGGCCGCTTCCTGGCCACGGCCGACCGGCTCGTCACGCTGGCCCGGGACGCCGGCGACCCGGCGCTCGCCGATCGCGCCGCCCGGTGCTGGGTGGAGGCGGAGGCGTACCGGCTGCACACCTTCGGGACCGCACGCACGATCATGGCGGGGGCGGAGGTCGGCACGGCGGCCAGCATGGGCAAGGTCTTCTGGTCCGAGCTGGACCTGCGGATGCACGCGCTGGCCATGGAGCTGCTGGGGGAGCGGGCGGGGGAGACGCCGTGGCTGGACGGGTTCCTGTTCTCGCTCGCCGGGCCCATTTACGCGGGCACGAACGAGATCCAGCGCAACATCATCGCCGAGCGGGTTCTGGGGTTGCCGCGATGACCATGACCTTCGGCTTCACCGACGAGCAGCTCGCGCTCGCCGCGACCGTGCGTGACGTGCTCCGGGCGCACTGCCCGCCGGCCGCGTTGCGGTCGGAGCGGCGGCCGGGGTGGGAGCAGCTGGCCGCGCTGGGATTCTTCGGGCTGCTCCTGCCGCCGGAGAGCGACGGGCTGGGGCTCGGCCTGGCCGACCTGGTGCCCGCACTGGAGGAGACCGGGCGCGCGTGCCTTCCCGGGCCTGTCGTGGAGACCGCCGTCGCGGCGCCGTCCCTGCTGGCGGGGGCCCCGAAGCTGGCCTCAGGGGCCGTGTGCGTGAGCGTGCTGTTGCCCGGGCAGGTGTACGCGCCGGACGCCGATCTCGCCGACCTGATCGTCGTGGCCGGGAGCGACGGCCTGCGGCTGGTCACCAGGGAGTCGGCCCGCCTCACGCCCCGGCCCGGCGTCGATCCGTGCCGGCCGCTGTTCGACGTGGCCTTCGAGGACTCCGAACGGCTGGGCGGATCGGCGGTACCGGCGCTGCGGCGGGCCACGGTGGCGACCGCCGCGCAGCTCATCGGGGTCGCCAGGGAGCTGCTGGCGGTCTCGGTGGCCTATGCCCGGGTGCGGCGGCAGTTCGGGGCCGCGATCGGGTCGTTCCAGGCGGTCAAGCACCAGCTCGCCGATGTGGCCGTGGCCGTGGAGTTCGCGGCGCCGCTGGTGTACCGGGCCGCGCTGGCGGTGGATGGGGACGTCGCCACCGTCGAGCGGGACGTGAGCGCCGCCAAGGCCGCCGCTGGGGAGGCCGCCACGTTCGCCGCCCGGGTGGCGCTGCAGGTGCACGGGGCCATCGGGTACACCGAGGAGTTGGATCTCCGGTTCTGGATCGCCCGGGCCTGGTCGCTGTCGGCCGCGTACGGCACCACGGCCGCTCACCGCGAGTGCATACGCGCCGCCGTACTGGACGGCAACGTGCGGAGATACCCGTGAGGCGGGGCCGGCGGTGTGCTGAGGTGCCGGTGAGGCGCGGCGGCGGTGCGGGGAGGCTTTGGTGAAGTTCGGTGTGCCGCTCGGGCTGCTGCACCCCGCCGCGTGGAAGGACGTCGCGGTGGCCGCCGACGAGCTGGGGTTCGAGTCGGTGTGGCTGCCCGAGCACCTCGTCTTCGCCACGGATCTGTCGCTGGCCGCCTACCCGGGCACGTCCGCGCCGGCGATCAAGCCCGCGACGCCGCTGTTCGACGCGCCTGCGTACCTGTGCTGGCTGGCCGCGTTCACCTCGCGCGTCAGACTCGGAACGGCGGTGCAACTGCTCGCCCTGCGCCACCCGTTCGTGTCCGCGCGCGCCTTCGCGACCCTGGACGTGGTCTCGGGCGGGCGGGCCGTCTGCGGGGTCGGGGCCGGCTGGTACCGGGGGGAGTGGGAGGCGGCCGGGATTCCCTTCGGCACGCGGGGGGCGCGGCTGGACGAGGCGATCGAGGTGGTCAGGCGCCTCTGGACCGAGCCCGTGGTCGCCCATTCCGGGAGGTTCTACTCCTTCCCCGAGGTCGCCTTCGAGCCGAAGCCGGTGCAGCGGCGGCTGCCCGTGCTCGCGGGCGGCGAGTCGCCGGCCGCGCTGCGCCGGGCGGCGCGGCTCTGCGACGGGTGGATCAGCATGCCGCACACCCTCGAGTCGATCAAGCCTCAGCTCGACCGGCTCGGGGCCGGCGTTCCCGTGACCGCGCACGCCTATGCGCTGGCCTCGCCCGAGGAGGTGCCCGCCTGGGCGGCGCTGGGCGTCGAACGCCTCATCGTCCGCCCCTGGACCCGCGGCCGCGACGCCGTGGCCGGCCTGATCACCTTTGCCGAGCGGTACGGGGTCGGCGGCGACGGCTGATACGGCATGCCCGGGGCTCAGGCGCGATGGCGGCCCCTGCTGGGGCGTCCGGAGGAGGTGGCGCTGATCGCGCCTACCAGCTCGCGGTCGTGGTGCCGGGGAGAGGCCGGTGGGAACCCGGTCGTGCGGTGGCGGCGGCCGCGCGGGGGGAGGTCGGTGGGGAGGGCGGTGAACCGCTCCTCGGAGGAGGGACCCTGACGCCGGCGACGCCCTCGGTAGGACGCCGTGCCGATGTCCGAGGAGTTGAGGATGTCCCCGACAGGGACGGCGCTCCCGACCGGCGTGAAGGCGTCGAACGCGCTGGTCGCCCCCGGAATGACGACCCGCTGGAACGGCCCGGCGTCGACGATGACCGGACCGGCGTCGCGATCGGGCCGTACGGCGTGGCCCGGCCACCCATCGCGTCCGATCGGGCCCGCGCCAGGAGCCGGCGCGAACGGGTCGACGTCGCGGATGCGCTGCAACGGCCCCGTCTCGTCGGTGAACTCGAACCGGCTCCTGTCGAAGTCGGGCTCGACCGGATCGGCGTCGCGGATGCGCCGCATGGGGCCGGTTTCCCAGCAGGGCTCGAAGGGGCCGGTGTCGAGGGGCGCGTCGAAGGCATGCGTGAGTGGACGCGTGTCGGCGGCGGGGCGGTCGGCGGTCCGGCGCGGCGCGGCGTCCGCGAACGGGTCGAAGGGCCGGGTGCCGAGCAGCCGCCGCACCTGCTCGGACGCCTGACCGGCACCCGACGGCACGGAGACGCGGCCGGCCACGTGTGCTTCGGCGCCTGAGACAGTGAGCCCGGCGATCAGCTCGGCGTCGGCGGCGACGGCAGGTCGTTCGGGGGCGGCGGTGGGCTCGAGGGGGTCACGGAGCTGCGTGGTCCACAGAGGGGCGTCGGCGGGCGCGCCGGAGCTCGCACGGCGCCTGCGGCGGCGGCGTCGATGGTTCGCGGCCGGGCGGGCGGCCGCGTCGGCGGCCGTGGCGGTGGCCAGGCGTACCCGGGAATGGCGGGTCTTGGCGACGGCGAGCAGGGCCAGTGCGGCGATCAGGGCCGAGCCGATCAGCGTCGGGGAGTCCACCGTGGGCAGCGAACTGGTGACGGAGGTGTCGACGTGCGTGGGGAGTGGCTCGGCGGTGGCCGACGTGGTGTCGGCGGTGGACGGCTTGGCGTGCTTGCCCTTCGCGACGCCCTTGCCCGCGGCGGACGAGGAAGAGGTCGCGGCAGGTGCCGGAGCCGCCTCCTGGGTCTTCTCGGCGGAGGTCCGGGTGGGCTCGGGGCGGGCCGCGAGCGGAGGCTTGGCGGCTTCTTCGCGCTCGCCTTGGGGGAGGTGGGACGTGAGCGAGCCCCCCGGCAGCTGCAGCACGCCCACGTCGGTGCCGGGCCCGGGCGGCAGCGACGCCTGCTCCTCAGCCTTCTTCTTGGCCTCCGAGGCCTCCCGGGCCGCGTCCTCGTCCAGGCGGGCCTTGATCTGCTCCGGATACCCGTAGCCGACGACCTTGCTGGTGTCACGTTCCTTGCGTTTGGCGACGCCTCCGTCGATGTTCCCCTCGATGGTGAAGATCGTGTCGCCTTCGACCCTGGTGACAACACCGACGTGGTCGATGTTGTCGACGTCGTTCGACCCGCTCCAGTCGTAGTAGACGAATGCGCCGGGCTTGGGCTTCTTGCCCCAGGCTCCCTGCTCCTTGAACCACTTGGCGTGCGCCACCGTCCACGCGAACTGCCCGACCCACTCCTCGTAGCCGAGCTTGTGCGCGGCCCACGAAAGGTACATCTCACACCAGGGGGCGCCGCTGTAATCGGCGTCGAACTCGACGTTCTTGCCGTACCACTCGCCGAACTTGGTGTATCCGCTGGCCCTCTCGGCATAGCCGAGCTGGCCCTCGAGCAACTCGATGAACTTCTGCATCTCTGGCGTCATGGAAGCGTGGGGAAACCTTCCGGGCATGCCGGTTTTATCCACGCAGCCTTGGGTAAAGGGGGCAACCAGGGACACGTGTGACAAAACCGGAGGCTTGTCGCTGTCGGGACGAGCTGAGGCTACCGTGCCGTAAGTGCAGGTCAAGCACACACCAAGAGATGGTCACGTCTTGGTCAGCTACGTAAGCCCAGGTCAGGATGCTGCCAGAAATGTCCAGACAGGGGTGGTTTAACCCAAAAAGATCTACCTTGAGGTGCTAACTCAGTATCCCGCGCCGGTCAGCAGGCCGCCGTCCACGGTGAACTCGCTCCCCGTGCAGTAACTGGCCCGGTCAGAGGCCAGGAACGCCACCACATGCGACACCTCCACCGGCTTGGCGAAGCGCTTGATGACCATGGATTTGACGAACGCCTCCGCGTCCACTTCCTTTGCCATGTCCGGGTCCATGGCCATCGCGGTGTTGATCGCACCCGGGTGCACCGAGTTCACTCGGATCTTGAACCGGGCCAGCTCGCGGGCCGCCGACTTGGTGATGCCCCGGATCCCGAACTTCGAGGCCGCGTACGCCGACAACCCCTCGGCGCCGACGAAGCCCTCGATCGACGAGATGTTCACGATCGCGCCCCGCCCGGCCGCCTTCATGGGCTCGATCACCGACTTGATCCCCAGCCAGGTGCCCTTGAGGTTGACGTCGACGATCTGGTCGAAGTCCTCGAGCGACATATCGGCGATCCGGCGAAATTTCAGGATTCCGGCGTTGTTGACCAGCACGTCCAGCTTGTCGTGCAGCTCGACAGCCGTCGCCACGGCGCGCTCCCACTCGGCCGGGCTCCGTACGTCGTGGTGGACGTACGTGGCGCCGGTCTCCTCCGCCAGCGCCTTGCCGTCCTCGTCCAGCACGTCCCCGAAGACCACCCGCGCGCCTTCCGCGAGGAACAGCCGCACGTGCGCCGCGCCCATACCCCGCGCCCCGCCCGTGATGAGCGCGACCTTGCCGTCAAGCAGCCCCATAACGACCTCCAGCCGCGATGGCCCCAGCGATGGCCGCTGAGGCCGCCTCCATGGTCCGGTAGACGGGGATCCCGGCCTCCGCCGCGATCCGCCGCACCTCGTCCTCGACACCCGCGGGCGCGCACTCGCCATTCCTGGTGACCAGGGTGACCCGAGTGCGCGGCAGCGCGTCCTGCGCCCCGGCCAGCGCCCGCGTGTAGGCGTACAGGGGCTCGGCCGCGGTCCCGTACGTGAAGAACGCCTGAACGTTCACATGGGCCACGACGTCACGGCACGGCCGTCGCCGGACGATCGCGTCGATCACCTCCGGCACCAGCCCGGCCCGCCCGAGCGGCCCCACGGGCACCTCCAGAGGGTTGCCGGACGCCGCCACGCCGAGCCCGCGCAGCTCCTCCAGCACGTCGCCGGGCAGCGGGTCCAGCCGTACCCCGGCCGCGTCGAACGCGTCCGCCGCCAGCACACTCGCACCCCCGCTCGGTCCCACCACCAGCACCCCGTCACCCTCGGTGACGCGGGAGCCGTGCGCCTGGAAGAACGCCAGCGTCCCGATCAGGTCGTCCTGGCTGGACACCAGCGCGGCCCCGGCCTGCGCGGCCACCGTCTCCCAGATCCGCCGGTCGCTGACCAGGCCGCCGGTGTGCGAGGCGGCCGCCTGCTGCCCCTGCCCGCTGCGCCCGCCCACCAGCAGCACCACGGGCAGGTCGCTCGCGCGCAGCGCATCGTACAACTCCCGGCCGTCGCGCGGGTCCTCCAGGTACAGTCCGACGGCTCCCGTCTCCGGGTCGGTGGCGAGCCAGCGCAGCAGCTCGGCCGGGGTGACGTCGGCCGCGTTCCCCACGGTGACGACCCGGCTGAACGCCAGCCCGCGCTGTTCCCCGACCTTGATCACCTCCCCAGCGAGCCCGCCGCTCTGCGAGATCAGCGCGACCGATCCGGCGGGGCCGAGCCCGCCGCCGACGAAGGTCTGCCGGCCGCGCGGGCAGTAGACCCCCATGCAGTTGGGGCCGAGCAGGCGCGTCCCGGCCGCGCGGGCGGCCTCGACCAGCTCGTCCTCCAGCCCGGCGCGGCCCGCCTCCGCGAAGCCGCCGCTCATCACCTGCACGAACGGCACGCCTGCGGCCTGCCGCACCACGTCAGGGCACCGTTCGGCCGGTACGGCGACGAGCGCGTAATCGACATCCGCGTGCGCCAGCGACGGCACCGCCCGCACCCCGGCCACCTCATCCGCTTCAGGGTGCACGGCGACCAGCGGGATTCCGGCGGCCTTGTAGAAGTCGAGGAACATGTTCCCGAAGTTCGGCCTGGTGGTGGAGGCCCCGACCACGGCCACCGCCTTCGGCTCGAAGAGCGGAAGGAAGTCGGCGGTGTCCCGGGCGGCCGCCGGCTCCCCGGGCTCGGCGGGGACGTAGCGCGCGTCGACCGCCACCACGCCCGACGGGCCCGCGATGACCGGGTTCAGCTCGAACTCGCCCAGCTCCAGCCGCTCCCACAGCCCACCGGGACCGCCGACCGTCATGAGCAGCTTGACCAGGGCGTCCACGTCCACGGGCGGGGTTCCGCGGAAGCCGTGGAGGAGCGGAGCCCCCCGCAGTGAGGCCAGCATGCGCCGCGCGTCTCGCTCCGAGACCGGGCACAGCCCCAGCGCCGTGTCCCGCAACGCCTCCGTCCATATCCCGCCGAGCCCCGCCAGCAGCACCGGGCCGAACGCGACGTCCCTGACCACGCCCACGATCAGCTCCACCCCGGCGGCCGCCTGCTCCTCGACGAGGAAGCCCGCGACGCCGGGCAGTCTGGAGCGCATCTCCATGGCCGCCGCCGGCAGGTCCGCCGCGCGCAGGCCGAGCACCACGGCCCCGGCATCCGACTTGTGCACCAGCCCAGGACCGAACGCCTTCAGCACCAACGGCTCGGCGAGCCCCGCGGCAGCCGTGAAGTCCAGGTCCCCGCCCGCTGCGATGTCCAGGTCCCCGCCGGCCGGGATGTCCGGCTCCCCGCCGGTCGCGCCGTCCAGGTCACGGATGACGACGCCGCGCGGCACCGGCACCCCGGCCTCGCTCAGCAGCGCCTTGACCTCATGTTCGTAGACCTCGTGCTCGTAGACGCTCACGCCGGCAGGTGCCCGTACTGCTCGCGGATCTCCCGGCGCAGCAGCTTGCCCGGCCCGCCCGAGGCGTCCTGCGAGTGCGGCAGTTCCTCGGCCACCACGATGTGATCGGGCCGCTGATGGGCGGGGAGGGAGTCGGCCAGGGCGAGCGCCAGCTTGGAGGCGTCCAGCGAATGCCCGGCTCGCGGCACGACGGCCAGCAGGATCCGCTGCTCGGACGCCCCCTCGGGCACCCCGACCGCGCCGGCCTCGGCCACCCCGTCCAGGGCGGAGGCGGCCTCCTCGATCGCGACCGGCTGCGACCACACGCCGCCCTTGAGTATCGAGTCCTCCCGCCGGCCCAGCACGCGCAGCACGCCGTCGGCGGAGAGCGTGCCGAGGTCGCCGCCCACGTACCACTCGCCGCGCAGCACCTCCGCGGTCTTGTCCGGGAGGCCGTCGTACTCGGTCATCCGATGCGGACCGGCCAGGTTGATCTCGCCGACCTCGTCGACCACCCGGTTCCCCTGCGGGTCCGTGATCCGCACGGCGTTCCCGGTACGGGCCCGCCCGGAGGACCCCAGCGGCGTCGAGCCGTCGTCCACCCGCCCCATGCAGGTGTACGGGGCCTCGGTCTGCCCGTAGTACGAGAACACGCCCGCCTGCGGCAGCCTGGCCTTGATCCGGTCCAGCATGGTGGCGGTCAGCGGCTCCCCGCCCAGCATGATCACCTGGATCGACGACAGGTCCACGCCCTCGTGCTCCGCCGAGCCCAGCAGGGCGGCGTAGAACGACGGGATCTGGGACACATGCGTGACCCGTTCGCGGGGGACGACCCGCAGAAAGTTCGCCGGCCCCCAGTCCTGCTCCAGCACCAGTCGCATCCCCGCGTAGAGCGCGGGCCCGACGATCGCGGGGAAGCCGATGCCCCAGATGATCGCGCCCGTGCCGAACACCGAGTCGGGGCCGCGCGGCACGTCCAGCCAGATCTGCGCGGTCGCCAGCGACGACGCGTGCGTGTGCACGACCGCCTTCGGCAGCCCGGTCGTTCCCGAGGTGTAGTAGAGGGCGAGCGGGTCGTCGTGGAAGCCCGCCGTCGGCGGCTCCTCGTCGGATGCCCCCGTCAGGTCCGCCGCGTTGATCCACTTGGTCACACCCGGCAGCGACCCCTTGATCTGCTCCACCACCTGCTCGACCGTCGCGTCATAGACGAACGCCGTGCACCCCGAGGCCGCCACGACGTCACGCAACGTCTCCACCGGCCAGTACGGGTTCAGCGCCGCCGTGACCGCCCCGATCTTGGCCTGCGCCAGGTAGACCTCGGCCACCAGCAGCGTCTCGTTGAGCAGCGCCGCCACCCGCTGCCCCGGCGTGATCCCCTGGGCCAGGAGGGCGTTGGCGCGCCGGTTGACGTTCCTGTTCAGCTCGTCGTAGGTGAAGCTCTGCTCGCCGCAGTACGTCAGCGCCACCCGGTCGGGCGTGCGCATCGCGCCGGCGGTCAAGATCGCGTGGCCGTAGTTGCCGTAGGGTGATCGCGCCATGGGGGGTGCCTCCAGTTTTCAGAGGGGCGAATAGAGCACGAAGACGTTTCCTGAGGGATCGCGCAGCACGGCCCGCATCTCATGCGGCCCCGCCTCGGGCCCGCGCACCACCTCGGCGCCGCGCTCGGACATTTCCCGCACGGCCACCGCCACGTCGTCCACCTTGTACGACGGCGCCGCCGACCCGGTGACGTGCTCGGCGGGACCGGCCAGCGCCACGGTGACCCCGCCGCCGTCCAGCGCCGCGAACCTGTCGCCGTCCCTGAACTTCACCGGCAGCCCGTAGAAGGCGATCGCCTCGTCCAGGTCGGCGACGGGGATCAGCACGTTGCCGAGCTTCACGCGGGCCTCCAATGCGGTAATTCGTCCACGAACGTCACCCGCACCGGCATCCCGATGCGGACGTCTTCCGGCGCGCACTCCACCACGTGCCCGAACGCGCGGGCACCCTCCGGCAGGTCGACCCAGGCCATCACGTACGGCTCCCGTCCCCGGTAGGCGGGCGCGAACGAGCGATGCACCACCGTGAACGTGTGCACCACGCCCTCACCGGAGACCGGCTCGAACACGAGCTCGCCGCCGCCACACCAAGGACACGCCGCCTCGGGAAGGTGGACGCGCCGGTCGCAGGCCGTACAGCGCTGGATGACCAGCTCGCCGCGCGCGCAGGCGGCCAGGTAGGCGGAGGTGTCGGCGCTCATCGCTTGCCAAGCTAGCGCACGCTTGGTTGCCGGGCAAGGGTCCGCCCCTCAGGGGTCGGCCGGGTCAGGGGAAAGCTCTTCCGTGGCGGTCACCGGCGGCTGCGCCGAGGGGTCGGTGGAGAGCCGGGCCACCGGCCCGTTCGTCGGCTCCGGGTCCGACGGGGTCGGGGTGCCGATGGCGGAGGTGCTCCGCTCCTCCGTCGGCGCAGGCGTCGGCGTGGCGGACCGGGTCGGGGAAGGGGCAGGGCAGGCGGGGCCGTCCACGGCCGCCTCGCTCACCTGCGGTCCGTTCCCCGACGCCGGCTCCGTCATCACCAGAATCCCGAAATACGCCCGACGACCGCACGCCACATCCCCCGGGACGTGCGTGACGCTGCTGGTGTAGACCGTGTTGCCGCGCAGCGTCCGGCTCTCCCGCCGGACCGTCCGGGCCGGCGCGTCGTCTCCGTCCCGCCGCGTATACGTGATCCGCAGCCGCACCGGCCCCGTGCCGTTCGCCGCCACCCTGATCGAGCCGTTCGTGCCGCTCCACTGCACGATGCTGGCCGCCTGCACCGCGGGCGCCGCGAGCTCCGGCACGCCGGTCCCCGACTGCCCGTTGGTGGGTGGCGGCGGAGGGGGAGAGGTGGTGATGGGAGGCGGGGGCGCCTGGGTCGTCGGCGGTGCGGCCGTGGTGCGCCGTGGCGCGGGGGACGTCGTCCTGGAGGGGCCGGACGTGGTGGTGTCGGACGTGGTGGTGGCGTCGGCAGGGGAGGGCGCCGGCTCGCTCTGCTCCTCGGGCGGCGGCATGAGGATCGCGCCCGGCCCCGGCGGCAGCCGCCCGCCCGACAACACCAGTGCGATCGCCACGGCCACGACCGTCGCGCCCGCCACCCACAGGTGCGGTGGCAGCCTGGGCATGCTCATGATCCGCTCGCGCAGGGTGATCGTGGCGGTGCCGCTGTCGTGATCGGTCCTGGCCAGGGGGAAGCGAAGGGCCAGCAATGTGGCCAGCTCCGCCAGGTGCCGCCGCCCGCGTTTCTCCCAGTCGGGGCCGTACCCGGCGACCGCGTCCTCCTCCAGCTCTGCCGCGAACTGCCGGGCGGAGGCGTACCTGACCGCCGGGTCCTTGGCCATCCCCCGCCTCAGCAGGTCGCGCAGCGTGTCCGGTACGACCTCCAGCGGCACCGGCTCCACGAGGTGCTTGTCCCGGATGGCCGGGACGTCGGGCTCCGTCTCCTCGCCTTCCTTGTACGCGCGGAAGGGCGGCCGTCCCTTGACGGCCTCGAACAGCACGCAGGCGGCCGCGTACAGATCGGCGGAGGGTCCGGCCTGGTGCCGTGTCCACAGCTCGGGCGACATGTAGGCGGGGGTGCCCGCGGGCACGCCGGGCTCCTCGGCATGCACGACGATGCCGAAGTCGGCCAGCTTGGTGGTGCCGTCCGCCTGGACCAGGACGTTCTCCGGCTTGACGTCGCAGTGCGGCACGCCCTTCTCGTGGGCCGCGGCCAGGGCCAGCAGCGTGCTCTTGAGCACGGCCAGGGCGGCTTCGGGGCTGGTCCTGCCGTGTTCGGCCAGCAGGGTGCGCAGCGACACGCCGTCGACCAGCTCCATGACCACGGCCGCCCGGGTCGGGGTCTCGACGTATTCGTAGAACCTGACGACGTTCGGGTCGTCGATCTCCACGAGCTGGTGGGTGTCCGACCGGAAGCGGTCCATGAACTCGGTGTCCCTGCGCAGGGTGGCGTTCAGGTACTTGATCGCCACGTAGGCGCCGGTCGATTGGTAGGTGGCGAGGAACACGCGGCCGGTGTGGCCGGCGCCGAGCTGGCGTACTTCACGGTAACCAGGGACCAAGTCCTACCCCCAAAGGCAGCCGTCTTCCGATTCGACGGTCTCACCCGGGGTTCGGGTTGTCACGAGTGAACATATTTCGCCCTGTGTTAACCCTGAATAACCCTGTGTGGTGAATGATATGCTCGCCGTACCAAGCAAGCGCTCGGCTAATAAGGCGGGAGGCGCCGGTGGAGGGCGTGGCCGTGCTCGTGATGGAGATGCAGCGGGGCGTCGTCGGTGATCTCACGAAATTTCCGGACCTGGTGGCCGCCTGCGACCGGCACGACGTCGTGGCCAACACCGCCCGGCTCCTCCACACCGCCAGGGCGGCCGGGCTCCCGGTGATCCACTGCACGGCCGCCTTCCGCCCGGACCGGGCCGGCTCGCACACCGCCAACTGCCCGTTCATCATCTCCCTGCTCAAGGACCCGGAGCACATGCTGGAGGGCACGGCCGCGGTCGAGGTGCTGCCCGAGCTGCGGGAGCCGGGCGACCTGGAGAGCCGCCGGTATCACGGGTTCTCGCCGTTCACCGGCACCCCGCTCGACATGACGTTGCGCTCGCTCGGCGTCTCCTCCGTGGTGGCGGCCGGGGTCTCGCTCAACCTCGGCATCCCCGGGCTGGCGCTGGAGGCCGTGAACCTCGGCTACCGGGTGACGGTCGTCACGGACGCGGTGGCGGGCATCCCGGAGGAGTACGCGCGGGCCGTACTGAGAAACACCATCAGCCTGCTCGCCACCCGCGCGACGGCCGCGGACCTGATCGAGATGTGGAAATGATGGACGGGCTGCGCCTGGACGGGCGCGTGGCCGTCGTCACCGGGGGAGCGGGCGCGATCGGCGTGGCCATCGCGGCGGACCTGGCCGCGCTCGGCGCGCGGGTGGTGCTCGCCGATGTGGACCTGCCGAACGCGGAGAAGGCGGCCGCCGGCCTGCCGGGAGCGCGGGCGGCGGCTGTGGACCTGGCCTCGCCGGCGTCCGTGGAGGCGTTCGCCGGCGCCGTGGGGGACGTCGACGTGCTGGTGCACAACGCCGGGGTGGCGATCGTGGAGCCGTTCACCGCGAGCGATCCGGCGGGCTGGGACCTCATGTGGCAGGTCAACCTGCGCGGGCCGATGTTGCTGACCAAGCTGCTGCTGCCCGGCATGATGGCCAGGCGGTGGGGGCGGCTGGTGTTCATCTCCTCCGACGGCGCCAGGGCCGGGTCGGGCGGCGAGGGCGCCTACGCCGCCACCAAGGCAGGACTGTTCGGGCTGGCCAAGACGCTCGCCCGCGAGGCCGCCAAGGCCCAGGTCACCTCGAACGTGGTCTGCCCTGGCCCGACCGACACGCCCATGCTGCGGCGGGTGTCGGCGGCCGAGCCCGGGCTGGTGGACAAGATCGCACGGAGCATCCCGCTGCGCCGCCTCGGCACCCCGGCCGACGTGGCCGGGCTGGTCGCCTACCTCTGCACGGACCGCGCCGCCTACATCACCGGCCAGACGTTGTCGGTGAGCGGCGGCGTCACCATGCACGGATGAACGGCTCAGAGCGACGTGTAGACCGCCTCCACCAGGCGGATGCCGCGCAGGTTGCCGGAGACCGCGTTGGCCATCTTGTTCATGACGTACGCGACGGCCAGGCCCCGCCCGGGGTCGCCCAGCCCGACGGACCCGCCGAGGCCCGAGTGGCCGAACGCCGTCTCCGACGGCATCAGGAACGTGAGCGACGGCCGCATGAAGCCGAGCCCGAACGCGGTGTCCAGGAACAAGACCCGGTCCGGCCCGTTCACGCGGGCGCGGATGGCCTCCCGCAGCGTGCCGGGGCCGAGCAGGTCGCCGGCGATCAGCGAGCGGTAGAAGCCCGCCAGGCCCCTGGCCGTGGTGACCACCCCGGCCGCCGGCCAGCCGGCCCGCAGGATGACCGGGTGGTTGGCGCCGCCTTTGAGCAGGTGCATGCCGGGGTTGCCGAGGGCCCGGTTCATGAGGCTCTGAGGATCGAGCGCCGCCTTGGCCATCTCGGCCAGCGCATCCGGACTCCGGCCGGCCGTCCTGCCGTCGGCGGGCCCCTGGCCCGGGACGGCCACGGCGGGGCCCTGGCCTGGGACGGCCTCGGTGGCATTGAGGGGTTGTGGGCGGTCGGCGGCCTTGAGCCGGGCCGCGCGGTCGATCACCGTGTCCGGCGCACCCACCCACAGCTCCAGGTCCAGCGGCCCGGCGATCTCCGCGGCCACCAGGTCCCCCACCGACTTCCCGGTCACCCGCCTGATCACCTCGCCCACCAGGAACCCGTACGTCAGCGCGTGGTAGCCGTGCGCCGTCCCCGGCTCCCACAGCGGCGCCTGACCGGCGAGGCGGGCAGCGATCGCCGCCTGGTCCTCGAACTCCTCCACCGGCACGGGATCCTCCAGCACCGGCAGCCCGCACTGGTGGGTGAGCAGGTGCTCGACCGTGATCGCCCCCTTGCCGTGCGCGGCGAACTCCGGCCACACGTCGGCGACCGGCGCGCTCACGTCGACCAGCCCTTGCTCCGCCAGCCGCAGCAGGACGGCAGCGGTGATCGCCTTGGTGCAGGAATAGGCGAAGGCCGGCGTGTCGTGCTCCCAGCGCCGCCCCGTGTGCCGGTCCGCGATCCCGTCCCACAGGTCCACGACCAGCTCGCCGTTCAGGTAGACGGCGAAGGCCGCACCCAGCTCCTCGCCGTCGGCGAAATGCCGCTCGAACACCTCCCGTACGCGGGAGAACCGAGGATCGCAGTGCATCAGACCTCCGCAAGAAAGGAAGCGCTTACTTGGTTCACGAGCCTAACAACTGGGGACGATTCGGCCCAGACGATCAGCGCGGCACCCTGAACCTCCTCACGCCGGACGTGGTCCTCGCCGCCCTGCGCACCGCCGCGACCGGCGAGGTGCTCAGCCTGGCCATGCCCATCAGGGGCGCCACCTCCTCGCCCGCCCCCACGACGGTGCCGCACCTGCGTGGCCGCCCGCTGCCGCAACACTTCATGTCCGTGGACGGCGGCGACTACGCGGCCGGCGCCCGGCCCATCGGCGACGGCCTGTGCGTGGCCGACGACGCGCTGGTCGTCACCCCGCACGGCACCACGACCCACATGGACGCGTTGTGCCACATGTGGTCGGGCGACCAGGTCTACAACGGCCACCCCGCGGCCCGGGTGCGCTCGTACGGTGCCACCAGGTGCGGGATCGAGCAGGTGGGCGGCGTAGTGGCCAGGGGAGTGCTGTTCGACGTGCCGCGGCGGCTCGGCCTCGACCACCTGCCGGCCGATTTCCGCATCCCGCCCGAGGTGCTGGAGGACATCGCCACGCCGCGCCCGGGGGACGTGGCGGTGATCCGTACGGGATGGCCGCTGGTGTGGGAGCGCTCGAAGGAGGATTACTGGTCAGGCCAGCCCGGCCTGTCGGCCGACGCCGGCCGTTGGCTGGCGGCGCACGACGTGTCCGTGGTGGCCTGCGACAACGCCGCGATCGGCGGTCTCAACGCCCGGGGGCTGGCCGACGAGAGCCTGGCCGACGACCTGCACCTCCTCCTGCTGCACCGGCACGGCATCCACCTGATCGAGATGCTCTGGCTGGAGGATCTGGGGGCGGCCGGGCGGACGGAGTTCGTGTTCGTGGCGGCGCCGCTCAGGATCGAGGGCGGCACGGGGAGCCCGATCACCCCGCTTGCCATTCTTTGAGATTCGCGCATTTTTCCCGACCTGTTTGGATATTTTGCGAAGATCCGTAAACCACCTCCTCGAAGGTCGGTTCCATGCGTCCCCTCGCCCTCATCGCCGCCACCGCTGTGGCCGCGCTCGCCGCCGTCCCCGCCGGAGCTCGCGCCGACGCTGCGACGGCCGGCCGCGCGAGCTCCGGCACCCTGCGGATCAACCACGTCCAGACCATCGCCACCCACAACAGCTATCACCGCGAGCTGACCGACGCCGAGAAAGACGTGCAGCGCAGGACCGACGCCAACTGGTGGAACCTGCAGTACTCGCACACCGCCCTGCCCAACCAGTTCGGCGCCCAGCGGGTGCGCGGCATCGAGCTGGACGTCTTCCCCGACCCCAAGGGCGGCCTGTACACCAAACCGCTGGTCCGCCGCGACGCCGGCCTGCCGGCGCTGAACGACCCGGCGCTCGCCCAGCCCGGCTTCAAGGTGCTGCACTGGGCCGACCACGACTACGGCACCAACTGCTCGACCTGGGTCACCTGCCTGCGCCAGGTACGCGAGTGGTCCGACAAGAACCCCGGCCACGTGCCGCTGACCATCCTCACCGAGTTCAAGAGCACCGACCCGAAGAAGGAGGCCATGGGCGGGGCCAAGAGCCCGGCCTGGGACACCGCGCTCATGGACGCCCTGGACGCCGAGATCCGCTCGGTCTTCCCCGACGACCGGCTCATCACGCCGGACGACGTCCGCAAGCCCGGCCTCACCCTGGAGCAGTCGGTGCTCAAGCACGGCTGGCCGGAGCTGAACGCGTCCCGCGGCAAGATCATGTTCTTCATGGACAACCAGGCGACCGCCATCCAGCAGCCCTACCTGGCGGGCCGGCCCAGCCTGGAAGGCCGCGTGTTGTTCACGAACTCCCGCCCCGGCCGCGCCGACGCCGCCTTCGTCGGCTGGAACGAGCCGGAGGGCGCCAACACGGCGCAGATCCAGGACCTCGTACGGAAGGGCTACTACGTACGCACCCGGTCCGATGTGCCCTTCACCGAGGCCAGGTCGGGCAGCACCGGCCGGCTGAAGGCGGCCCTGGACAGCGGGGCGCAGATGATCAGCACCGACTTCCCGGTGATCGGGCTGTCGGCCAGGCACGGCAGCGACTACACGGCCGAGCTGCCGGGCGGCGCGACGGTCCGCTGCAACCCGGTGAACGCGCCCACCGGCTGCCGGGACCAGACGCTGGAGCGGATCACGTCCAAGTGACCGGCAGGCTGCCGACCCCGTACACCGCGGCGTCGTGCTTCAGCGGCACCTCGGTGGCGGGGACGGCCAGCCGCAGCCCGGGGAAGCGCTCGAACAGCGCCCGGTAGCCGATCCGCAGCTCGATCCTGGCCAGCTGCTGCCCGAGGCACTGGTGCACGCCGTGCCCGAAGGACAGATGCCGCCGCGTCTCCGGGCGGCCGGGGTCGAGCACGTCCGGATCCGCGAACACCGCCGGGTCCCGGTTGATCATCGGAAGTGACAGTGCCACCGTCTCGCCCTTCCTGACCGGCGTGCCCGCCACCTCGACATCCTCCAGCGCGGCCCTGCTGGGCCCGCCGAGGTGCAGGACGGACAGCCAGCGGAGCAGCTCCTCGTCCATGCTCTCCTCATACGGCCTCCCCTCCGCCAGCAGCGCGAACACGCCGAGCGCCAGCATGTTCGCCGTGGTCTCGTGGCCCGCGACGAGCAGGATCATCGCGACGTTGACGAGCTCCTCGTCGGTGAGCTCGCAGGCAAGGCCGCTGATCAGGTCGTCACCGGGCTCGGCCCGCTTGCTATGCACCAGCTCGCCCAGATAGCCGGCCAGGTCGGCGCTCGCCCCGGCCACGTCGCCGCCGGCCCCGACGATCTGGCGGCTACGGTCCTGGAAGAAGTCGTGCTCCTCGTACGGCACGCCGAGCAGCTCGCAGATGACCATCGACGGGATCGGTAGCGCGTACGCGCTCATGAGATCGGCCGGCGGCCCCGCCGCTGCCATGGCGTCGAGGTGGTCGGCGGTGATCCGCTCGATGCGCGGCTCCAGCACGCGCATCCTGCGCAGAGTGAACTGGCCGGTGAGCAGGCGGCGGTAGCGCGTGTGCTCGGGCGGGTCGGTGGCGGCGAAGAATCCCGGCGGCGCCGGGCGTCCGGGCCCGCTGGGCATCGTGGAGCGCACGGCGGCGTGTTTGAGCTCCGGGCGCGCGCTGAACCGCGGATCCCCCAGCACCGCGCGGGCCGCCTCCATCGTCGTGGCCAGCCAGCCCAGATGGCCATCGGCGAACTCCAAGCGGCTCATCGGCGGCAGGGCTCTGAGCGCGGACGGAGGGTCGAAGGGGCACTTCGGGTCTCGTTCGATGGGGAGTCTCATAAATTTGAGAGTAGACTCTTAAATCGGAGTTGACTAGCAAAATATGGTGATCTCTTGTGAATGGGTTGTTGAGCTCGGAAAATGCGATGTCATGAGCGAGCGACCGGGCCTGCGAGAGCGGAAGAAGGCCAAGACCAGGGCGTTGATCCAGAAGGAGGCGCTGCGGCTGTTCCGCGAGCAGGGGTACGCCGCGACGACGATCGAGCAGATTGCAGAGGCCGCGGAGGTCGCGCCCAGCACTGTCTTCCGCTACTTCTCCACCAAGGAAGACCTGGTGGTGGTCGACCAATTGCCCGCCGTCATGGAGGCGCTCAGGGCGGTGCCCGCAGGAGTCGGGCCCGTGCCGGCCGTCCGCGCGGCCGTGCGCACGGCGCTGGAGGATCAGACGGCAGAGGAGTTCGCCGACAGCCTCGAGCGGGAGAGGCTCGTGCTCACGGTGCCTGAGCTGTGGGCGGCGAGCCTGGAGAACCTCACCGGCATGATCGGGACAGTGCGCGAGATCCTGGCGGCCCGCGAGGGGCGGGACCCCGGCGACCCGGAGATCCGCGACGTCGCGGGGGCGATCGTCGGGGTGCTCATGGCGCTCTGGTTCGACTGGACGAAGAACCAGGACATGGACGTGTTGGCCGAGTTCGACCGCGCGATGGAGCACCTGGAGGCCGGTCTGCCCCTATGACCCCCGGCACAACTGTCGGACATGAGCGCGTGCCGTTACCGGCGTGCCATGCGGCGGAGAGGCCCCGCGTCTATTGGCGTGACTTGCGGCGGAGACGGGCCGCGTCGTCGGCCGCGGCCCTCGTCAAGCCCTGCTCCGGGCCCAGCACGGCCTCGAAACGCGCCGCCACCTCCTCGAACCCGGCCAGCGCCGCGGCTTCCTGTCCCGCCGCCTCCTGGGCGCGGGCCAGTCCGAGCCATGTGATCAACGTGTCAGGATGGTCGACTCCCAGTACCCGCCGTTGATCCGCCAGGACACGCTCGTACAGCTCCGCGGCCGCAGCGGCGTGCCCGGCGGCCACCTGCGCCCACGCCAGCCGGCCGCGGACGACCAGGGTCTCGGGATGCACCAGGCCGCATTCCCGCTCGTAGTCACTCACCAGGCCGTCGAACAGCTCCACCGCCTCGCCAGGGCGATCCGCCTCCGCAAGGGCGTACGCCTGGAAGTACCGAGCCGTCATCAGTCGCGGATCGCCGGACACCAGCTGCTGGCGAGCATCAGCCACCACCTGCTCCAGCAGCGTGACCGCGCGCTGCGCCTCCCCGGCCATCGCGTACGCCATGCCTGCCGCCGCTCGCGACCGCAGTGTGTCGCCATGCTCGTCGCCCAGGACGCGGGCCCGCTCGGCCGCCACCCGGCTATAGAGGGCGGCCGCTTCGAGAGGGCGGTCGGTGTACTCGATCGCGTGGGCGAGCATATGCACCGCTGCCAGCGTGTCGGGATGGTCGTCACCCAGCAGCCGCCGCCGTCCCTCGACCACGGCCTCTGCGATGGGCTCTGCTCTGGCGCCGTCGTTCAGATTGATCAGGTGCGAAGCCACGCCGTGGCGGACGGCCAGGATGATCTCTCCTGCCCCGTCGTCCCCGTCGGGCAGCTGCTCCAGGCATAGCCACAGCGCGGCGGCGTGCTCCGCGACCGCGAGGATGGTCGGCAGCTCGCGCCAGGTGTCCTCGTCGGCGATGTCCTCCACGAGAGCGTGCAGGCGCCGGGCGACATCCGTGATCAGGGACCCGAGCGTGCCCTCGCGCTCGAAGGAGTCGCGCACTGCTCGGCGTACCAGGCGGTGCACCAGCGCCGTCGAACCGTCGCGATCAAATGACACCAGCGACCGGGTCGCCAGCTCGGCCAGAGCATCATCGAGCTTCGTCGTGAGCAGATCCAGCCGCGCTCCCGAGGACGACAGCACCGACAACTCGCCGAGCAGCCGCGCCGCCCGTGGCCCGCACTGCGAGACCGACAGCAGGATGGCCTGCGCCACCCCCAGCGGGTACGGCTCGCCGCGCGGTCGGGCCAGTAACACGTCGATCGGCGTCGCCCGCAGCCGTTCCAGATACTCCTCGTACGACACGCGGGGCGGCCCCACGAGCACGGCGGAGGCGATCGACAGAGCCAGCGGCAGGTGATCCAGTTCCTCGGCCACCAGTCCGGCTGCCGCATTCTGGCCCACCCGCTCGGCGAGGTAGGCCAGAGCCTCCTCGTCGCTGAAGCGCTCCACCTCCACCAGCGCCGCCACCCGCTCGAACGCCCAGTCGTTCGTCGTGATCAGCACCCGTGCCCGCCCGTGCGCGGGCAGCAGCCTGGCCAGCGCGTCGACGTCGGTCGCGTTGTCGAACACGACCAGGTAAGGCTCACGCCTGTCCTGAAGCCATCTCTTGACCTTGCGCGCCAGGGCCGTGGAGTCGTCGGTCTCGCTGCGCAGCCCCAGTTCCGTCGCCAGCACGTCGAGCGAGCGCGAGAGCTGCTCGCTGGTCTCGGCGTGCAGCCAGGCCACCTGCACGCCCTGATCCAGGCACCGCCTGGCATAGTGGGCGGCCAGCTGTGTCTTGCCCACCCCTCGCGCCCCTGCCAGCGCGCACACCGCCGTGCCGCCCTCTGCCGCCATCAGGCTCTCTACGCGCTCACGCAGGGGCGGCCGCGGCTGGAACGCCTTCGGCTCGCGCGGGACGTCCCCGATCACCGCCGGCACGGGCCGCGCGTGTGGCATCTCGCCGATCACCCTGGAAGCCGACGCTCCGGAAGCCGGCGGCGAGCCGTTTTCACGCAGCGATCCGGGCTCGGCCGGGTTGGACTGGGCTGACCCGGCAGGGGTGGGCTGGCCCGCCCAAATGGCCAGCGGCGTCGCGGGCAGCAGGACGACGAGGCCGATCACGATACCGGTGGTATCCAGGTCCAAGCCCTGGGCCGCGCACAACCACCACGCCACCACTCCTGCCATGAGCGGCAGGACCGCGGCGATCGTGACCTTGCCCCAGCGTGGCACGCCGCCCCTCCCAGCCCGGGCCCGGTTCTTCGGCGCCGGCATGGGCCGAAGGGGTCGCCGTACTCGCAGACCCGTGTCTGACGCTGACCGTAGTCGGCCGAACCACGCCAGGTCGAGGCTCTCAGAGGCTCCTCTCCTGCGCATGATCAGGACGCATCACACTGCGCGGCGCCCGCACCCCTACATGCCGGGGTAATTCCCTCCACCATGGTCGGCGTCCAGAGCGTCGTAGTCCGGGGTGAACCCGCGCTTGGGAATCGAATCCACGAACGCCACCTCCCGTGGCTTCTTGTACGACGCCACCTGCTTCTTGACGTGCTCGATCAGCTCGTCGGCGGTCGCGACGTCCTCTGCCTTGAGCGCCACTACGGCCTTGACCGCCTGGTGCCAGGTCGGGTCCGGTACCCCGATCACCGCGGCGTCGGCGACGGCGGAGTGGGACTTGAGCGCGCGTTCCACCTCGGCCGGGTAGATGTTCTCCGCCCCGGACTTGATCATGCGAAGCTTGGGGCCGATGAACGTGATCGTGCCGTCGGGCTCGCGTCGGCCGAGGTCTCCGGTGTGATGCCAGCCGTTCCGCGCCTTGGCCGCATTTAAGTCGGGCCGGGCGAAATATCCGGAAAAGAGGGACTTGCCGCGCGCGCAGATCTCGCCCACCTCGCCGGGCGGCATTTCGCTGTCATCCGGGCCCAGGATGCGTACCTGGACCAGCGGCGACGGCCGTCCCGCGAACCCGGCTCCGCCCTCCGCCAGCCCGAGGAAGGTGAGCATGCCGCCCACCTCCGTCTGCCCGTACCCGCCCATCTTGGACCGGCACCACGGCGAGTCGTCCACCGTGATCATCTCGTCCCACTCGGCCGAATGGGAGACGAACCTGAGCGACGACAGGTCGTACTTGCCGCCCGCGTTCGCCTTCACCACCGCGTCGATCATCGGCCCGAACAGGAACGCCTGCGTCACCCGCTCGGCGTCGATCAGCCGGCAGACCTCTTCGGCGTCGAAGGCGGGCATGAAGACGTTCGTGCCGCCGATCTGGAGGGTGGCCAGGCAGAACATCATCGTGCCGACGTGGAAGAGCGGCCCGTTGTTGAGGAAGGTGAAGGCCGGCTCCATCTGGCGGACGACGAGGAGCGACGTGCTGTGGGCGACCAGCGCGGCGCTGCTGAGCAGGGCCGCGTTGGGGCGCCCCGCGAAGGCGGCGGTGTAGAGGGCGAGCACCGGCTCCGTATCGGCGACCTGCGGGAACTCCCTGATGGACCCGCCCGCCACCAGTTCCTCGTAGTCCTCACCCGCCCGCACCCACACCGTCGTGCCGCCCTCCGCCGCACCGGCGCCCGAGGGAGCCTGGCCCTCACCGCTCCCTTCGGACGACGCCGGCGCGGCGGTGCTCTGAGCGTGCAGGGAAGTCGTGGCGTCCGACGGCTCCCAGATGACCGCGGCCGGGGTCAGGTCGGTGAGGACGAACCGCAGCTCGTCCTCCGACTGCCGCCAGTTGGCCGGGGAGAAGATCGCGCCCAGCCGGGAACAGGCCAGCAGCAACTCCAGCACCGCGTGCGCGTTCTGCCCGAGCCACACAACCCGATCGCCCGCGGAGACCCCCTGGTCGGCGAGGGCGGAGGCCAGCCGGGTCACCCGGGCGTCCAGCTCCGGGTACGTGAGCCGGACGTCCCCGTCCACCACCGCGCTCACCTGGGGACGGCTGCGGGCGTGTTCGGCGAGGACGTCTGAGAGGGACAGGCTGTGGATCATCTTCAGTCTCCAAAGGCCGGCATGACTTCGGTCGCGAAGAAGCGCATGACCCGCTTCATCTCCTCCAGCGGCATCGGCCTGGTGCTGCCGAAGTCGCACAGGAGGTTCGTGAAGCCGGCGTCTTTGAGCAGCGAGATCTGCTCGACCACGCGGTCCGGATCCCCGATGACCTCCAGCTGCTCCCACCGGAAGTCGGCCGACACCGCGCCGCCCTTGAGGTAGCGGTCCTGGTAGTACTCGAAGCCCTGGGCGGCCCGGCCGGTCTTGGGATCGATGGGCGCGCTCTTCTCGTTGAAGATGCGCGACCGGTCGAACGACGCCTCGAACCGCGCCTGGTCCTCGCGGGCCTGCTCCAGGGTCGGGGCGACGTAGACGCTGCGCGCCACCACCAGGTCGCTCCCGTCCGGATGCCCCGCCTGCGCCGCCGTCTCCCGCCAGGTTTCGGCCGCCTTGACGACCTTCCGGAAGGTGGCCGCGGGGTCGGCGAGGATGGGCAGGCCGCGCTCGGCGTACATGGTCACGGTCTCGGGGGAGACGGCCGCCACGTGCAGCGGCGGGTGCGGGGTCTGCAAGGGCCGCGGGACGAGCGAAACCTCGGCGCCGGTCTTGTAGAACTTCCCTTCGTGCTGGTACGCCTCCTGCGTCCAGAGCCCGACGATGACCTCCAGCGCCTCGTTGAACCGATCCCGCGCCTCTGCCAGATCGATCCCGAACCCCTCGAACTCGAAGCTCTGATAGCCCCGCCCGATCCCCAGATCCAACCGCCCGCCGGACAGCACATCCACCTGTGCCGCTTCCTCGGCGACATGGATCGGATTGTGCAGCGGCAGCACCACGATGCCGGTGCCCAACCTGATGCGCGAGGTCCGGGCGGCCGCGTGGGCCAGCATGGTGAACAGGTTCGGGACGACGCCGTAGTCGCGGAAGTGGTGCTCGGCCAGCCGTACCCCGTCGAACCCCAGCTCCTCGGCCAGCTCGACGAGCTCCAGGTGGTAGTCGTAGACGTCCTTGAAGCTCTGCCCGTCGAAACGGTGGAAGAGGTGGAAGGTCGAGAACTTCATGCGGCGGCCCCTTTGACGGTAAACCAAGCGCTCGCTTGGGAGCGTATCACGCCCGCCCGGGACTGCCCCAGTCCGGCGTCGCCTCAACAGCCCCAGTCACCCCACGTGACAGTTTCGCCCAAATCGTAACGATTGGAACGGTCCGATCAGATGTCCCTGCAGAAACCGCATTACCGCCTGTTAGAGATGATCACTAAGGGTCAGACACAGGCGCGCCCAGGAGGCTCCCCGTGTCTGATTCCAACTGGTTCGACGCCGCCTACGAATGGGCCGTTCGCTCCACCGCCAACGGCTCATGGCGAGATCTGATCCCCCTGGGCTTGGCCGGACTGCTCGTCTGGGGACTGTGGCTCTATCGGGTCGTGTTGTCCAGGCTGGCCAAGCCGGTGGTGAACGGCTTTCGGGCCAGTGTGTCCGTGGTCGTTCCGTCCTACCGGGAGGATCCCGAGATCCTCGTGCGCTGCCTGGCCAGCTGGCTGTCCCAGGATCCGTACGAAGTGATCATCGTCGTGGACGTCGGTGACACCGAATGCCACGCCAGGCTTCGCGAGGTGACCGACAGCCGGTTGCGCGTCATGGTGTACGAGCACGCGGGTAAGCGCTCCGCCTTGGGAGTGGGCATCCGGGCCGCCAGCGGTGAGCTGGTGGTCTTCGCCGACTCCGACACATGGTGGCAGCCCGGTCTGCTGGAGGCCGTGCAGATGCCCTTCGAAGACCCGATGGTGGGCGGGGTCGGCACCCAGCAGAACGTGTTCCAGCGCACCACCAGCGTCTGGCGGCGGATCGCGGACTGGCTGGTCAACCTCCGCTACTACGACTACGTGCCGGCGATGGGCAGCAGGGGCGGAGTGGCCTGCCTGTCCGGCCGGACCTCTGCCTATCGGCGCTCTGCCATCCTGCCGGTCGTCCACCATCTGGAAAACGAGTTCTTCCTCGGCCGCCGGTGCATCGCCGGTGACGACGGCCGGCTGACCTGGCTCGTTCTCGCCTCGGGGTACAAGACCGTGCACCAGTCCACGGCCCGTGCCATCTCGATGTTCCCTGACTCCTTCCGCGCCTTCGTCAAGCAACGCGTCCGGTGGAGCCGCAACTCCTACCGCTGCTACCTGACCGCGCTGTGGAAGGGATGGCTGTGGAAGACCCCTCTGGTCACGAAGGTGACCGTGCTGCAGATCCTGCTCACCCCGGTGACCATGGGGATCACGCTCGCCTACCTGTTCTTCAGCAGGCTGGAGCTCACCCCGCAGGGCATCGGGCTGGCCGTCGGCTGGGTGCTCCTCGGCAGGGGCGTCCGCGGCTGGTCGCACCTGCGCCGCCACCCCGGCGAGATCCTCCTGCTGCCGCTGCTCACCCTGGTGGTCATCATGATCGCGCTGCCCATCAAGCTGTGGGCGTTCGTGACGATGAACAAGCAGGGCTGGCTGACCCGCTCCGCCGACCAGATGGGCGGTGCGGGCCAGACCGCCGCCACCCTCAAGGGCGTGGGCTGACATGACGAAGGGCATCCGGCTGCTCCTGGCCGCCCTGGCACTGGCGTTAGGGGCGGGGACCGCTCTGGCGGCCGTGACCGCCCCGTCGGCGGCGTCGGCGTCTCTGGTGGACCCCACGACCGCGCCGGAATCCGGGGGCGACCCGAGCCCGACGGAGAGCAACCCCTTTCTGGACGATCCGACCCCGACGGAGAGCGAGTCTCCGAAGGAGGAACCGACCTCGACGGCCACTCCCACGCGCAAGCCCACGGCGACGCCGAAGGCCAGTGCGAAACCCAGCGCGACCCCAAAGCCCAGCGTGAGCCCGAAGAGGAGCGCGACCCCGAAGGCCCAGCCCACCCCGACCGGCGGCCCGGATCCGGAGACGAGCGAGGTGCCGGACGCCGACCCGGCTCCGCTGGAGGACGCGGTCATGGCGGACGACGAGACCCTGAAGGCCGGCGTGATGTCGGCGGTCGACGCCGAGGCGCAGGCGCTGCTGGTCGACGTCGAGGATCAGCGGATCGTGCAGGTCCGGGCCGCCCTCACGGCCCTGATGCAGGCCGGTGGCGTGGCGGCCGCGCAGCGCAAGCGACCCCAGGTCTTCGTCTCGGCACACGGCAGGACGCTGGTGCTGCCCGCGCGCAGCACCAGTGCGCCGTACACGGTCAAGGACCTGGCGGCCGTCGAGAACGGCCGGTACCTGCGGAAGCTGAAGGACGGCTCCTACCTGCTCGGTGTCCACGTCTACGTGGCCGACGGGGCCACCCTGCAGTTGCAGGGGCCGCTGACGCTGCGGATGGGCAGCCTGCCCGGCTCGTTCAGCTCGATCATCGCCTTCGGCGGCGACATCAAGATCAAGGGCACGGCCAAGCAGCCGGTGCAGATCACCAGCTGGGACGTGCGGACCCGGAAACCCGACCTGACCACGACCGACGGCCGCGCCTACATCCGGGCAGTCGGCGGCAACTTCGAGATGGACTACGCCCGCGTCTCCCACCTGGGATTCTGGAGCGGACGCACGGGAGGCATCGCGCTCACCGGCACCGAGCGGCCGGCCAGTGTCTATCGCCACCGGACCAAGGAACAGCGCCACCGCGACAAGCGGGAACGCCTCGCCGACGTCGGGACGGACCGGGGCGGGAACAACTTCGGCGACGTGGAGACCAGCCCGATCGGGCCCGGCACCGCCACTCACGTGCTCGCCGACGAACTGGTGTCTGGATCGATCCAGAACAGTGTCATCACCGGCGCCGCCTACGGGCTGTTCGTCTCCGGATCCAACCAGACGCGGATCATCGGCAACCGGATCGTCGGCAGCCTGGTGCACGGCGTGTTCATGCACCGGTTCGCGAAGAACGCGGTCATCGACGGGACCAAGGTGATCGGCAGCGGCGGCGACGGATTCGTCCTGTCGAGGGCGACCGAGAAAGTACGGATCACCAGGTGCGTCGCGGAGCGGAACGGGCGCAACGGCTTCACGCTCAACGGCCGGGCGCTCGCCCAGGGCCCGTCCGCGAGTGGCGAGTCGCTGGCCGTCTACGGCGACAGCTCGGTCAACGACAGCGTGGCCCGCGACAACGGCAGGTACGGCATCGAGGTGCTCGGCGGCACCCGGCTGGCCGTGCACACCAGCGAGGTCGTCGGCGGTGACATGGGCATCGTGGTGCGTGGGGGCGCCAGCGGCGTGCAGATCTCCGGCAACAGACTGGCGAACCAGCGCCGCCAGGCGATCGCGCTGCGCGACGGGGCCACTGGCGCGCATGTGGCGGGCAACACGATCACCGGTACCCTCACCGGAATTTACCTGCGTGGCTCCAACGGCAGGATCGTCGGCAATCAGATCACGACACTGCCCAAGCCCAACGCCCATGGCATCACGGTGATCGGCGCCGCCGGCGACACCGAGATCACCCGTAACACCATCGTCGGCGCGGGGACCAGCGCGATCAGCGTCGCGCGGGCCGACGGCAAGGTGAACAAGCACAACAACGACGAGGAGCGGTGGCGGGACACCTCCTCGTTCTGGGTCAAGGCCAGGCGCTACGTCAAGCCCATGAACCTGATCTGGGCGGGAGTCATCCTCCTGGTGATCGTGTCGGCGCTCCGGTCCCGCGCCGCCGTAGAACGGCAGCGAAGCCGTAACGGGATCCACAATCCCTACGACCTCCAGCGGGCGATGGAGCAGCGGCCCGTCATGGAACTGCGCCCCGCCGCCGCGCACGAGCCAGGCCGCGCGGCGCGTGACCAGAACGGTTGGCACCGTCAGCCGTCCCTGCCCGCGCACGTGGTTCCCACCTCCACGGCAGGAGGCAGGGCATGAGCGGCTCACGGCGCCGGAAGAGCCGTACGTCCCTGGTCGTGCTGGTGCTGTGTCTGGCCGCCGGCGGCACCTGGGCGTACCTGTCCTTCACCGATCGCCCCGCCCCGCTCCCGGGTGTCAACCAGGTGTCCCAGTCGAACGCCCAGCAGCAGTCGACGCTGGTCGACCAGGAGGAGCTGCGGATCATGCAGACCCGCGCGACGCTGTCGTCCGCACTGGCGAGGGGCGGACCGGCCGCCGCGCAGGCGCGCGTGCCGCACATCTCCAGCTCGGCCAACGGCCGGACGCTGGTTCTGCCGCAGCGTCGCGAGCCGTACCGGATCGCCGACCTGGAACGGCTGGGCCAGGAGCAGTTCCAGAAGCAGTCGGACGAGTCCTACGTGCTCGGCATCAACCTGTTCCTCGGTCCGGGCGCGAAACTGGTGCTGCAGAACGCGACCGGCCCCCTGGTGATCCGGATGCGCAGCGAGCCCGGCGCGTTCGTCTCGATCGTGGGCTTCGGCGCGAGCATCAGGATCAACGGCTCGGCACAGAACCCGGTGCGGATCACCAGTTGGGACGCTCAGGCCAGGACGGCGGACACGAGGGTCTCCGACGGGCGGGCCTACCTGCGCGCCGTCGGCGGGGAGCTGAAGATGAGCCACGCGCTGGTGGAGCACCTCGGCTTCTGGAGCGGCCCGACCGGCGGGGTGGCGCTGACCGGCAGCGACCGTCCGACGCGGACCGCGGATCAGGTCGTCCCCGACGAGCAGGCGTCGGCGGAGCCCAGCAGGCAGCGGATGCTGCTGCCGAACGGGCTGCTCGTGCCCAGCCGCGGCGGCGACGACGAGATCGAGATCACGGATGGTACGGGCGCCAGAAAGGTCGCCTATCGGCTCCCCGAGGCGAACCTGGTCACCGGCGTGATCACCGACACCAAGATCACCGGCAACGCGTACGGGATCTTCATCACGGCCTCTGACGAGACCAGGATCGCCAGCGTGTCGGTCACCGAAAGCCTGGTCCACGGCGTGCTGCTGCACCGCTTCGCGCGCAACGCCTCCGTCGAGAACACCACCGTGACCGGCAGCAGGGGCGACGGGTTCGTGCTGTCCCGGGGCACGCAGAACGTCACGATCACCGGATCGCGGGCCGAGCGCAACATCGGCAACGGTTTCACCATCAGCGGCCTGCCGCTGGCCCGGGGGCCGTCGGCGTCCGGCGAGTCGCTGCGGAGCTTCGGCGGCAGCTCGTTGATCAGCAGCACGGCACGGGACAACGGCCGCTATGGGGTGGAGATTCAGGGTGGCGTCAAACCCGTCGTGCAGACCACCGAGGTCGTCGGCGGGGAGATGGGCATCGTGGTGAGCAAAGACGCGACCGACGTCCAGATCTCCGGCAACCGCCTCAGGGGCCAGCGCAGCCAGGGCATCGCGCTCCGCGACGGGGTGCTGTCGGCCCGGGTCAGCGGCAACATCGTGCGGGATACCCAGACCGCCATCTATGTCCGAGATGCCAAGGCCACCATTTCGGCCAACACGGTGCAGTCGGCGTCGCTGCATGCGGTCTCCGTGCTCGGCGCGGCCGATGGCACCGCGATCACGGGCAACACCCTCGGCGGCGCCGGCCGTAGCGCGCTCGACACCGCACGGGCCAAGGGAAAACTGGCCGTCACGCAGAACAACACGGTCGGCTGGCAGAACACAGCCGGCTTCTGGACGATGGTCAAGCGGATCGCCAAGCCGATGAACCTGATCTGGTTCGGAGTCATCCTCCTGATCGTGATCGCGGCGCTCCGGGCGCTCCGGGGCGACGGTCCGCGGGTCGGCCAACGTCTCGTCAACCCGTACGAGAAGCAGATGGTGCTGGAGGAGCGGCCGACCTGGGTTCTGCGCACCGCCGGCTCCGAGACCCCGGCTGGGAGGAGTTGAGCGATGCGCCTGGACATCGACCGGAAGACACTGATGGGGATGGTGGCCGGAGCGGCGATCACGGTGGTGATCGTGGTGCTGCTCCGCGGCTTGTTCGGCGGCGGCGACGGTCCGGGCACCGCGATCGAGGACATCCGGCCGAAGAGCACGGGCACGTCGGACTCGCGCGGTGCGTCCCAGCCGGAGGACGAGGGAGAGCAGTCCCAGGTGGAGGACGACGGAGAGGCGGAGGCCCAGGCGTTCACCCCGTCGCAGGAGCCGCCCGCAATCGCGATCCCCACGGGGGCGGACAAGATCGACTGTCCCGAGGCCACGGTGACGGTTCGCGACGCCGCGGAGCTGGCCCGGGCGCTGGAGGGTGTCGAGCCGGGTGCGGTGATCAAGCTGGAGCCGGGTGTCTACGCGGGCAGGTTCGTGGCCGCGACCGCGGGGACGGAGGCTGAGCCGATCTTCGTCTGCGGCCCGCCCGAGGCGATCATCGACGGCGGCGGCGTCAAGAAGGGCTATGCCTTCCACCTGAAGGAGGTCAGCCACTGGCGGCTCGTCGGCTTCACCGTGCGCAACAGCCAAAAGGGCGTCATGGCCGACCGGACCAGCAACACGATCATCCAGGGCCTGACCGTCCACCACATTGGGGACGAGGCCGTTCACCTGCGCAACTTCAGCAGCGACAACACCGTGCAGTTCTGCATGATCTACGCGACCGGCCTGCGCCGGGAGAAGTTCGGCGAGGGCGTCTACCTCGGGACCGCCGAGAGCAACTGGGACAGCTTCTCCGGAGGGCAGATGGACCGCAGCGACCGCAACATCGTGCGCGGCAACGTCATCCGGGCCACCGCCGAGGCGATCGACATCAAGGAAGGCACCTCCGACGGCCGGATCATCGGCAACATCTTCGACGGCTCCACCCTGGCGGGCTCCAAGCACAACGACTCATGGGTCGACGTCAAGGGCAACGGCTACCTCATCGAGGGCAACACCGGCAGTAACACCAACGCCGACGGCTTCCAGACCCACGAGATCGTGGACGGCTGGGGCACCCGCAACGTGTTCCGGGCCAACGTCATGCACCTCGGCAACTCGGGCGGCGTCGGCGTCAACGACACAGCGGGAGGAAACACGATCTCCTGCGACAACAAGGTCACCGGCGGCCCGCTCACCAAGAAGGCCGGCTGTTCCTGAACACGGAACCCCTGCCACACGCGAAAGGAAGACACCGATATGAGCCAGGCCGAACTCCCCCGGCTGACTGTGATCGGAACCGGCTATCTCGGGGCGACGCACGCCATCTGCATGGCCTCACTGGGCTATGACGTGGTCGGCCTCGACGTGGACAACCGCAAGATCCAGAAACTGCGGTCGGGAGAGGTGCCGTTCTTCGAGCCGGGCCTGCCCGAGCTGCTGGCCAAGACCCTGGAGTCAGGCCGGCTCCGCTTCACCACCTCCTACGCGGAGGCGGCCGAGCACGGGGACGTCCACTTCATCTGCGTGGGCACCCCGCAGCAGCCCGGTCTGGACGCCTGCGACCTCAGCTACGTCGAGGCGGCCGTGCGCGGCCTGGCTCCGCACCTGACCCGCCGCTGTCTGGTGGCCGGCAAGTCCACCGTGCCCGTCGGCACCGCCCCCCACCTGCTCGGCCTCCTGCGTGAGCTGGCCCCCGCCGGGGAGGAGGTGGAGCTGGCCTGGAATCCGGAATTCCTGCGGGAAGGCTTCGCGGTCGATGACACGCTGCGTCCCGACCGGCTGGTCTTCGGCGTCACCTCCGAGTGGGCACGCGAGCGGCTGACCGCGGCGTTCCAGCCGATTCTCGACCTCGGCACCCCGACCGTGGTCACCGACCTGGCCACCGCCGAGCTGGTCAAGATGGCCGCCAACTCCTTCCTGGCCACCAAGATCTCCTACATCAACGCGATGGCGGAGGTCTGCGAGGCCACCGGAGCCGACGTCCGCGACCTGGCCCAGGCCCTCGCCTACGACGACAGGATCGGTGGCCGGTTCCTCCAGCCGGGTCTGGGCTTCGGCGGCGGCTGCCTGCCCAAGGACATCCGCGCCTTCGCGCACCGGGCGGAGGAGATCGGCGTCGGACAGGCCGTGTCGTTCCTCCGCGAGGTCGACGCGATCAACCGGCGCCGCCGTTCCCGGACCATCGACCTGGTAAGGGAACTGCTTGGCGGCCGTCTCGACGGCGCGCGCATCGCGTGCCTGGGCGCGGCCTTCAAGCCCAATTCCGACGACATCAGGGACGCGCCGGCTCTGGACGTGGCGAGGACCATGCACGGGCTGGGCGCCACCGTCCGGGTGTACGACCCGGCCGCGCTGGACAACGCCCGCCGCATGTATCCGGAACTCAGGTACGGCACGAGCGCGATGGACGTGGCCAGGGACGCGGACGTCGTGGTTCTGCTCACCGAGTGGGCCGAGTTCCGCCAGATCGACCCCACGGTGCTGGCCCAGGTGGTCCGGCGCACCCGGATCGTGGACGGCCGTCACGCGCTCGACGCGGACGTCTGGCGTTCGGCGGGCTGGGAGTATCGCGCGCTGGGCCGTCCCTGATGCGACCATGACCGGTCATCGCAGCGCGGGGCGGGGCAGATCCAGGCCCAGCTCCGCCGAGGCGAACGAGACGAGCAGATCGAGCGCCATCGGGACGGACAGCGAGGCGTTTTGGCTGACGATGTGCAGGCCAAGCCCGTCCTCCATGGCCAGGAACGAGGCCGCCAGCTCGCCCGGAGACCTGCGGGGGTGGAAATCGCCGGAGGCGATCCCGGCCACCACGATGGACTCGAAGAGCAGCTTCTCCCGATCCCACAGGGACGTCATCAGGGCGGCGTGGCGGTCGTGGCGGGAGCCGAGGTCATGCAGCTCGTAAAGGACCTTGCACACCTCGTCGTCGGGCCCGGAGGGGAGTCCTGATCTGAACGCATGCACAATCTTTCGCGGCGGCTCTGGGATGGCCGCCGTGGTGTGCACGCGGCGGGTCGCGTAGCGGTCGACCAGCGTGCGATGCACGTCGTACAACAGGTCGGCGATGTCCGGGTAATGGTAGAGCACGGAACCCGGTGACATGCCGATCTTGGCTGCGATTCCCCTGATGGAGAGCGCAGAGAGGCCGAACTCGGAGATCGTTTCATGGGCGGCCGCGACCATCTCCGCGCGGCGGTGATCCGATCGGCTGCGTGCGTTCACACGGCCATCATGGCGCATGACGTTCGCGTGTGGAAGATTGACGCGAGCTGAGTTAATTTGCACACTCGTTCAAACATGCGCCGAGCGACGGGAGTCCAGTCATGACCTCCATCACGTCCCCCGCCGTCATCGACTGGCGAGAGGCCGACGATGCCGAGCGCCACAGGCTGCTCAGCCGGGGTGGCGTGGCTGACCGCCTCGGCCCGCGCGGGGAGCTCGCCCGAGCCATCGCTGAGCTGGTCGAGCGCGTGCGGTCCGAAGGCGACAAGGCGCTGGTGGAGGCGCTGGCGCGGTTCGACGGCGTCGACGTCGACCCTGTGGGCCTGCGGGTGAGCGAGCAGGAGGTTCGGCAGGCCGTCGCTTCGCTGCCCACCCGGACGATCGAGGCGATCAAGGTTGCTGTCGCGCAGGTCCGGGCGTTCAACGAGGCGGCGCTGGCCCGAGCGGAGTGGCGTGACGAAATAGGCGGCATCCAGCTTGGTGAGCTCGTCAAACCGGTGGAAAGCACCGGTCTGTACGTGCCGGCGGGCAAGGGATCGTTCCCCTCAGTGGCGATCATGGTGGCGACGCCCGCGGTGGTAGCGGGAGTGCAGCGCATCGCTCTGGTCGTACCACCGACTCCTGGCACCGGTGGCCGCGTCGATCCTGCTGTGCTCGCCGCGGCCGACGCTTTGGGGATCATGGAGATCTATCGCTGCAACGGCCCTGCCGGGATCGCCGCCCTCGCCTGTGGGACCGAGACGATCGCCGCAGTCCGGAAGATCGTCGGCCCTGGCAGCCCGGCCGTGAGCGCCGCCATGACGGAAGTCCAGCGCCTGGGCTGCGTGGTCGAAGTCGGTTACGGCCCGACAGACTCGCTGATCGTCGGCGACGCGCAAGCCGATCCTGTGCTGCTGGCAGCGGATCTGGTCAACGAGGCCGAGCACGGCTCCGACTCCTCCGCAGTCCTCGTGGGCACCGACCTCGGCGTGCTGAGACGGGCCGCCGAGGAGGTCGCCAAGCAGATTGCGGCACTGCCCGCCCCTCGGCGTGACTACGCGCGGGCCTCGATCCACCACAACGGCGGCATCGTGCTCGCCGGGTCGCCGCAGGAGGCGATGGACATCGCCAACACCTACGCACCCGAGCACCTCCAGCTCGCCGTGGCCGATCCGGAGGCCTGGCTTGCGCTGGTACGGCATGCGGGCACGGTCCTGCTCGGCCAGTGGACCACGATGGCTGCCTCCAACTTCGCGATCGGCACCCCGGCGACGCTCCCCACCACTGGGTTCGCGAAAGCGGTCAGCGGTGTCTCCGTTCACACGTACCTGACGCGCATAGCGGTCGCCAGGCTGGGGGAGGAGGAGTTCTGGCGGCTCGCCCCCACGATCCGCACGTTGGCGGAGCACGAGGGCTTTCCGGCGCACGCCCATTCGGTCTCCATCCGCGAGGAGCGCAACCGGAGCTCGTAACGGCCGCGACAACACAGCCGGCAGAGGGGCGGTTGACTTCAAGCCGGCTTGAAGGCGTTGACTGTCCGCCGTGAAGACAGAAACCCGGCGGACGACGAGGAGGCCCGTCGTCCCACATCCGTGCCCGATGACGCGAGAAGACAACCATGCCCCACAAGCCCGGAGCGCCGAGGTGAGCGGGCCATGAGTGTGAAGCGGTCCATCCTCGCGGCCATAGTCCGCCAGTTCCATCACCCCCGGGGCGCGGCCGGGAACGTGGCCGGCTGGGTGATGGCACATCGCGCCTCCAACCGCCGGCGCAACAGCTGGGTCGCCGCTCTGCTCGATGTACAGCCCACCGACCGGGTCCTGGAGATCGGCTTCGGCCCCGGCCTTGCCATCGCCGAGCTGGGCCGCCGAGTCGGTCCCTTGGGGCATGTCTACGGCATCGACCACTCCGACGTGATGCTCCGGCAGGCGACCAAGCGCAACGCCGCAGCCATTCAGGCCGGGCGCGTCACGCTCATCCTGGGCACGGTCGATCAACTGCCGCCCGCCCTCGACGGGCCCTTCGACGCCGTCCTGGCCGTCAACTCCCTCGGGTTCTGGACGGCGCCGGTTGAGCGGCTCGACGAGCTGCGCCGGCGACTCAGCCCCGGCGGACGCATCGCCATCGCCTCCCAACCTCGCTGCCCAGGAGCCACAAGGAGCACCTCACTCGAGGCCGCCCGCACCATCACCGACCTGCTCCAGGACGCCGGCTTCGCAGAGACGAGAACCGAGATCCTCGATCTCGACCCTCCCGTTGTCTGCGTTCTCGCCGTCAACCATCCGGACGCCGCCCGTGGTCGACCGCGCACCAGTTGACCGCGAGACTCCGCCGACTTGCCGGTCTCCTCCACGATCCGGACCGCACCGTCCCGGAAATCCGGATCGAACCTCCGTCGTGTCTCTGCCATCGCCCCTCCTCTTAAGGCGATGCCTCAACGATACGAGGGGAAACCCACACCTCCGTTCTGCTGGGCGCACGGAAAGCGCTCACTGAAGCTGGCTCTCGGACCTGTGAGATAGTCCGAGAGCCTGGCCTCACGGGCAAATGCCTATCGCTATCGCGAGTGCTCCGTTGGAGGATTGCCCAACACATCGCGCAGGATATCCATGGGTGCTGTTGCGAGTATATCCAAGGCCGCCATGTGCTCCGCCGAATGCGATGGATGCTTGAGCGCCCATCGCAATACGGCACGCCCATCGGATGACTTGTATAACCCTTCCGTAATCGTGACGTCAGAGGAACTTGCCTGTTTTACCGCCTCCCACTCTCGTAGTACACGTACAGGATCGGCGAGCGTCTCGAGGAGTTCTTTGTCCATTCTGCGCGCACTCAGCCGCAGGCGGCCGTCTCGAGCATGTCCGAGTACGACTCCGTGAACTTGTGTTCCCAACGCAGGCCACTCATCTTCTGCCGCAGGAATATCGGATATATCCATGCGGTCAATGAACCCCCGGACCCCCGTACCTGATTGGACAATCAGGCCGTAGGGCTGGTGACCAACTACCACACAGTCCACGATCGAATATCTCAGTGGCACTGAATCAGTCACTATGGCGCTCCTGGAGTCCAGGGCGTTCGGGGGAATCGGTTGAATTCATGGAAGAGTTCTTTCGGAATGACGTATTCGATTTGGTCATCCGTTATTCCTGGCCAGGCCCGCTCCTTCATCGCATCAGATAACCATTTCTGGTTAATGGCGAATGCACCTGTCGCCGCACCCCCGTCAAGTGCGAGGTGCGGCGACAACTGCGTGTTCCCGTCGGATCATGACCGCTAATTGAGCGTAGCAGTATTATAAGTCCTCGCCAGGTTCAACCCATCTCATATTGCAGTCGGATCACGGAATTCAAGCTTCCGCGAACGGACCTCCGGTTGCGTGAGCCATCATTACTACACTTGACACCCGAAAACAGTGCCTCCACCTGCGGAACCGGTCCTCGTGGAGGAATTGGGCCGGAAAATGATCAGGCGGAATCACGCTGTGGATTCAGGCTGAGTCAGCTCGCCCTTCAAATACTCCAGAAAACCTCAAAGCTAGCCGAGATGATCTGCAGTCCGCACTCCTCCACTTCGTAGGTGGAGTCGACCCAGGAACACCGGTGAGGCGGTAGACCCGATCAGCGGCACCGTTCAGAGCAAAAGGCTGCCGCCTCCATCCGAATCGAACACGGTGGTCCTTTCCCTGATAACACCTTCTATCAAGCTTGGATGCGTCTTTGCTCCCTCATGAATAGGATCGTGAGTTTGCGCTTAGCGCCTCTTGTACCAATCGTCGCTTCCTCCCGCTCTAAGGTACCGGACCAGATAGTCCTCGAGATTATTGGCGACCCACCATCTGCCGTCCGTCTCGTGATCCCACACAAATACGTCAGGCCGCTTCGGCTTGCAGATAAATGCGAACTGGTCTCCGGATCCGTTGTCGCCGAAAAATAGAAGTGGATCAAAGGGCATATACAGTTCGTCGAAGTCGGGCCGCATTCTAAAATCGATATTAACGGTCAGTATGTCCTCTATCGTCCAGATGGGACGCATTCCGTAGCGTCCACGTATTCCATTAGTCTCCTCCAGCAAGGCGATAAGGTCGGCTGGGAGGGCGGAGCCAAGTGCTTCTTGTGCTCTCTCTATGGACTCAGGCGTGACCGCCGGCGCGAACCGGGCTTCTGGAAGAATATCGCTGACTAGTTCGCGCCACATATTGCTGCCCCAAACGTCTACGATCTCGACGACACTCTTGTTGGTATCTTACATGATCCGGGCGTGCTTCCGCCTCGAGGTTTGGGCGTTTTCTGGCTCCGCATTGGCGACACTAAATGTGAAGCAGGGTCCCCGCCCTCAGGGTGCTTGAATACCCTATGGCGGGGACCCGAGCGCAACTTGGTTGCACCCTGAAGCGGATCAGCGGACCCGTGGTGCGAACCAATGACCGAGCATGTCGTCGATCTTGGTTGCGTAGTTTAGCACCTGCTGTCTTGTCGGGTTGCTGTTCGTGTCATAGAAATTGTTCCAGAGCTTTCGGATCATGCTTAGGTGAACTTCTGAATTCACGCTGCCCCTGAGATTCTCGAGCGAATGAATCTCGCTCTTGGTGAATAGTCCGGGATATCTGTCTAGGATCTGCTGCTCGATTGCGTGGTGAACGACGTAATCATCCTCCTTCAGGCCCGTGGCCTTGAAGAAAGTGCTCCGATAGTCATCGCTTGTAGAGGTTCCGACTCGAGCTGGTCCTCGCGTCGGAACCGATGTCCCGAGAGAGGGCTGGCAGAGTGCGCAGGACTTGTCCCTGAACCTAAAGTTGAATGTTGGGAACGCTACCCCGCACGACATGCCTTCATCGCATGAAAGCGATGCCCAGTCCCACCAAGACAGACCTTCTCTGTAGGACGCGGTGGTCCTGTCCGCCTCGTATTTCGCATCACATTGAGTGACGTCTCGACCGCAAGGATCGTTAACGAAGCCCGAGAACGGGTATGTTGTATAAAAGAGGCCGGTCATCCAGCCCGACCACCAGTTGTCCCCTTCTGGCTGAGAGCTAGCTTTCGGCTGAGTTCCCGTATTTCCGCAGCTTCCGGGGCTCTTCTCGCATGCGTGATACCTTGCGTAGTCGAACTTTTCTGGCTCGAACTTGGGATTGTGCCAGGGACGCGGTTCGTGGCCGTCGAGCTCGACATTGCTAATAGGGTTGCCGCCAGTAAAGGCGTAGCGGTTGGCGGTCCAGGGGTCGAGACCCAGGCTCAGGTCGCTGAGGGCGCCGTTGTAGGTGTCGAGGTTGAGGAAGCGGTTGAGGCCGGGGTTGTAGTCGCGGAACCCCATGTCGTACATGCCGGTGGAGTTGTCCCAGCGTTTGGCGTTGAAGCGGTAGGGGTTGTACTCCTCTTTGGCGGTGGGGTCGACGGGGTCCGGTTTGTCGACGCCGGTGAAGAGTTTGTCGTCGTTCTTGCCGTAGGCGGTGTAGCCGTAGGTGGCGCGGGTGTCACCGGTCTCGCTGGTGATCTGTTCGACGTCGGCGTGGGGGTTGTAGCCGTAGTACGACGATTCCTCGGTGCTGTCGGCGTTGACCTTGACCTGCGACAGGCGCTCGCCCCATGGGCTGTATTGGAAGGACTTGGTGAGTTTGCCGGCCACCTCCTCGTCGAGCACCTCCGCCGAGAGGCCGAGGTAGGAGTAGGTGGTGGTCTTGGCGTTGGCGGTGCCTTCCTTTTCAGTCTTCGACGTGGTCCGGTCGAGCGGGTCGTAGGTGTAGCTGGTCACCGTGGAGGTGACGCCGTCGCCGCCGAGTTTTTCGTGCTTGGTGACGTGGTCGAAGCCGTCGTGGGTGTACTTCTCGAGCGTCTTGCCGCCGCCCTGGATGGTGCGCAGGCGGCCGTAGGGGTCGTAGGTGTAGGTGCTGGTGGCTCCGTTGGTGACGGAGGTCATCAGGCGGTTGCGGTCGTAGGTGAAGGTGGTCTTCTTGCCGAGGACCTCTTCTTCCCAGACGTTGCTGTTGGCGTCGTGGGAGTAGGTTTCGGTCTCGGCCGTGCCGCCGCTGGTGGGGGTTTTGACGGTTTTGGCGATGCGGTCGCGGGGGTCGTAGGTGTAGGCGTAGGTGTGGTCGAGGTAGGCGCCGGGGTTGTCGGCGTTCTGGATCTTGGCGTGGTCGCTTGAGCGGTGCAGGTTGCCCTGGTAACCGATGGTGTGCTCGGAGACGACGGTGGCGTTGGGCTTCTTCTCCAGGCTGTGGCGGAGAACGCCGGACAGGAAGTAGTCGTAGGTGACGGTGTTGCCGTTGGCCTTCGTCTCGCTAAAGCGCTCGCCGCGTGAGGTGTAGCTGTAGCGGGTCGTCTTCGGCGCGGTGTCGGTGGCCGATTTCTTGTTGACGACTGTGGTGTGAGGTCTCAAGAGTTGCTTGACACTTCTGCCTCACCTTCTGGTTGACAGTCGCAGGACATGTTGGACGGCCGTCCCCGCCTCCGCCGCTCGATTGGGTCGCACGGCCACGGGCGTGTCAAGGACGCTGTCGCGCCGCTGCGCGGTCGGCCTGCGGCCGATCCTTGACCCGCCCGCACCCGTGCAAGATCGAGCAGCCGACGGAGCCGGGGAAAATGGTGACGGGTCAGAGCTTCGGCGTGTGGATCTTGGCCTTCCACCTGCTGACGGGCCGTTGCTCCTTGCGGGGATGCAGCGACAGTTCGGCGCCGTCGAGCGTTACCCGGAAGTGGGTGTCTTCGACGAAGATGGTGACGATCTTCCCGGCGTAGGTCCGGCCAACCCGGAGCCGCTGTCGGGTGACCATGACCACGCCGTCGCGCGGCACCTTGCGTTCCACGCTGATCGGGCCGGGAGCTGGCGGTGGCAGCTGGGTGTCGGCGATGCGAGCGCCCTGCAAGCGCGTCCGCTCCTCGCTGAGGACCGGCGAGGGCAGCGTCTTGGCCAGGACGCCGTCGTGGACGACGTGCAGCAGATGCCCGTCGAACCGAAGGGTGACGTACTTGCCGGCCAGCTCGGCGCCGATCTTGACACGGCGTCCGCGCAGGGTGGCGTTGCCCTCGCCGTCCAGGCGGCGGTCGAGCTCGATCACAGCCCCGGCGGGCAGGTCGTCGAGCTGCTGGACGGCGGTGACGGCCGGTGGCGGTCCGGCGGGGTGGGCTCCCCGCAAGGTGAGCTCGTGCAGGTCGTCGGCGTCCAGGTTGGAGGGCACCGTCTTGACGAGCTCGCCGTCGATGAGGACGTGCACGTTGTGTTCGTCGGCCCACACGTGCGCCTGCCGTCCGGCGAAGGCCTCGCCCAGCCGGATGCGCTGGACCCGGGGCAGGACGTTGAGCTGGCCGCTGGCGGCGATGACGGTGCTGAACTCCACGGCGCCCGCGCTTGAGGTCAGCAGCTGTGCACGGGCAGGAAGGTCCTGGGCTGGCTGGGCCTCCAGGGTGTCCGGGGTTTCTAAGCGTGGTTGCGGGGTGACCGTGAGCGGCTCGGGTGGGGTGCCTGGCCGGAACAAGCTCGCCGGGGTGGCCATATCGAGGGCCTGGTGGGGACGCTGGTGGTTATAGGCATGAACCCATGCGATGATCGCGGCCTGGGCTGCGGGCAGGTCAGCGAAGGGCCCGGAGGGATCCAGCAGTTCGCGGCGCAAGGTCTTGTGCCACCGCTCGATCTTCCCCGTGGTGGTCGGCGAGTAGGGCTTGGTCAGCTTGGCGGTGAAGCCGTTCTCCTGGCAGACCCGTTCAAAGAGCACCTCGGCGGGTCGTGGCTTGGTGAAGCGGCCGGTGAACTGCTTGCCATTGTCGGTGAGCACCTCGGCCGGCACTCCGTAGGTCCGCATCGCCTCGACGAACGCCTCAGCCACCGCGCGTCCGGACGGCACAGCCAGCACGGTCGCGATGACCACGAACCGGGAGTGGTCGTCGATGCCGGTGAGCATCTTGCACTCGCGGCCGTCGGCCAGGTAGATACCGCCGACCAGGTCCAACTGCCATAAGTGCATCGGCGCTTCCCGCCGCTGCCCGTCGAGCGGGCGCTCGCCACGTTGCGCAGCGCCGGGTTCGGCGGGGCGGACGCGGTCAGGACCTTGCGGATGTTCATCGCCTACATCGTGGGCTCGCTGCTGCGCGAGGTCGGGGTGACGCCGACGTTCGCTCCCGTCCACACCAGGACGATCAAGGCCGACAGTGTCGATGCCGCTCTGTTCCCCGAGGTCAGTTCGCTGGCGCCGCTGCTGGACGAGTGCGACCACGAGGCAGAGTTCGAGTTCGGGCTCGAGCTGCTGATCCAGGCGATGGTGGCGCACTCAGCGCGCAGCCGGTGAGTGCTCAGTACCAGTTGTGTGATCTGAAGTGGCCCCAGGCGCCGCACGGCTTGCCGTACCTGCCCTTGATGTAGGCCAGGCCCCACCGGATCTGTGTCTCGGGGTTGTGCCTCCAATCGTGGCCGGCGCCGCTCATCTTCCCCGCTGGCAGCGCCTGCGGGATTCCGTACGCGCCCGATGAGCGGTTGCGTGCGCGGTGGTTCCAGTTGCTCTCCCTGGTCCAGAGGTTGTCCAGGCAGCGGAACTCCTGAAGGTTCCACGATCGCTGGACGACGTGGTCCAGAGCGATCCTCTTGTTCCTGCTCTCGGGCCGGATAGCCGGGATATCGGGTTCCGTTGACGTCGTCCAGGTCCCGATCCGGACCGATGGCGCCGACTCCGCCCAAGCGGTTGTCGTGACGCCGAAGGCGGTGAATACGGTGACGAAGATCAGTGTGCCGCTGAATGCGCGGGGCTGTCCAAGACGATCCTTGCTGTCGGGTCGCGTGCGGACAGGCGCACCGACGTTCCGTGCGCCCTGCTCGTCCGCGTCCGTGGCTCGGACGTGGCGGGTCCGCCCGGCCCCCCGGGATCCTGCTCCGCCCAATCCTGCTGGGCGGCCCGGAGGGCTCCGCGACGTGTCCTCTAGCACGATTCCTATTACGCGCCGTCACCGTGGGTCACACATCGCGACACGCGAAGGACAGGTGTTTGTGTGATCGTTGCGGATAAACGGCCGGCTCGCTGGGACGGGATTGCCCCGCCCGTCGAGCCCATGGCCTGCTCTTGCCACAAGATTCAGGCAAGTCTGAGGTTTGGCCCAGTACCAACGGTGGGATTGGAAATGCCCCCACGCGCGACACGGCGTGCCGTACCGCTTCTTGATGTAGCCGAGGCGGGCAGGCCCCGCCTCGGACATGGTCATGGTGAAGAACCCGGATCAGGTCGAAGGTCAAGTGCAGTTGCCGGAGCGTGCCGCGGCGAGCGGCTTTGATCGGGAGCAGCCCGGGGGTGAGATCCCCCCGGGCGACCCGTAGCATGCTCAACAGCGCGCTGGCTATGGATCTGCCGCAGGACGATAAGCATCGCTATTCCGGAGCGGCGTCGAAGGCCACGATCCTTTCCTGCGAGGCGGCGAAGGATGCTAGAGGACCGATGTCCTCACCCTTTATTGATCTTATCCCATGAGGGGTTGAAGTCGCGACGTTCCGGCAAAATGCTACTGCTAGGATTTCGCCGTAACGGCTATTTTGGCCAACCTCGGGAATGTGTGCCAGCGTCGTGAAAGCTTGGGATTCTCGACCTGCGAGCCAGTCATGGTCGGCTATGATGAGAAACCATCCCTCTTTGAATTCTATTCGCACCGATTGTGCGCCGAGCATAAGCGCTTCTCCCGCGATCCATGTGGCGATCTCTATTGGGTCGTATACGCCTCCCTTGAAATACATAGCCGGTCGTGCCCGAACGGAATCTATTGCATCGACGATTTGTATGTCGTCGGCAGAGTATTCGTGACTTGCCACGGTCAAGAATCTCCCTTCGAAGGGGCGACCACTATCTCATTCCCTTCTCGAAGGCGGTTAAACAGACCGAAGGCGGACTTCGGAATAAAGAACTCGAGACCCTTATAGTCTGGAGACTTGGGCCCTCGTGGGATGGGGCGAAGCTGTGCGCCGGCGAATATTAACTGTTTGAAGGCTTTGCCCGACATCTTGACATCGATTATTCCTCCCTGATGGTAGTATCCCACGAAGTCGAGCGCGTCTACATATTCTGTCGCAAGGTAAAATCCAGCTTCAGGACTCTCCTTACGCTGTCCTGTCGCCTTGGCGGGGTCGAGGCCATTATTGAGAATGTCGAGAAGAGACGGCACATCCGAGCCATGATAGAAGGTCATCCAGTCGTCGTCGTCGATACTGGTCCGTCCCTTACCGGCTTTCCTTCCGGGCCCGCCTTTCTTCTTGAAGAGCCTATCCCAGAGGAGTTCCTCGATTACACCATCGCCTTCCCCTATGACGCCGGCATCGGAGGCTTCGCCCCTGGCGCAGGGCTGTGCTGGACACGGCCAGCCATACCTCTGCCAGTTCCTCCAGAGCGTGATCGGAGTGGGATTCTTCTTGTCCTGGATAAGTGCGTCGAAAGCCTGGTTGTGTTTCCGAATCGTGAAGTTTTTGAGCATCCTCTCGTGCCCAGTACGGTTTTCGGCGTTTGCCTTGTCTATCTTGGCTTGAGAGGTGGGGCAGGTACTGTGGCAGTGGCCGGGGCGTGGTTCATGGCCGTCGAGTTCGATGTTGGTGATGGGGTTGCCGCCGGTGAAGGCGTAGCGGTTGCTGGTCCAGGGGTCGAGGCCGAGGGAGAGGTCGTCGAGGGCGCCGTTGTAGGTGTCGAGGTTGAGGAAGCGGTTGAGGCCGGGGTTGTAGTCGCGGAACCCCATGTCGTACATGCCGGTGGAGTTGTCCCAGCGTTTGGCGTTGAAGCGGTAGGGGTTGTACTCCTCTTTGGCGGTGGGGTCGACGGGGTCCGGTTTGTCGACGCCGGTGAAGAGTTTGTCGTCGTTCTTGCCGTAGGCGGTGTAGCCGTAGGTGGCGCGGGTGTCACCGGTCTCGCTGGTGATCTGTTCGACGTCGGCGTGGGGGTTGTAGCCGTAGTACGACGATTCCTCGGTGCTGTCGGCGTTGACCTTGACCTGCGACAGGCGCTCGCCCCATGGGCTGTATTGGAAGGACTTGGTGAGTTTGCCGGCCACCTCCTCGTCGAGCACCTCCGCCGAGAGGCCGAGGTAGGAGTAGGTAGTGGTCTTGGCGTTGGCGGTGCCTTCCTTTTCAGTCTTCGACGTGGTCCGGTCGAGCGGGTCGTAGGTGTAGCTGGTCACCGTGGAGGTGACGCCGTCGCCGCCGAGTTTTTCGTGCTTGGTGACGTGGTCGAAGCCGTCGTGGGTGTACTTCTCGAGCGTCTTGCCGCCGCCCTGGATGGTGCGCAGGCGGCCGTAGGGGTCGTAGGTGTAGGTGCTGGTGGCTCCGTTGGTGACGGAGGTCATCAGGCGGTTGCGGTCGTAGGTGAAGGTGGTCTTCTTGCCGAGGACCTCTTCTTCCCAGACGTTGCTGTTGGCGTCGTGGGAGTAGGTTTCGGTCTCGGCCGTGCCGCCGCTGGTGGGGGTTTTGACGGTTTTGGCGATGCGGTCGCGGGGGTCGTAGGTGTAGGCGTAGGTGTGGTCGAGGTAGGCGCCGGGGTTGTCGGCGTTCTGGATCTTGGCGTGGTCGCTTGAGCGGTGCAGGTTGCCCTGGTAACCGATGGTGTGCTCGGAGACGACGGTGGCGTTGGGCTTCTTCTCCAGGCTGTGGCGGAGAACGCCAGACAGGAAGTAGTCGTAGGTGACGGTGTTGCCGTTGGCCTTCGTCTCGCTAAAGCGCTCGCCGCGTGAGGTGTAGCTGTAGCGGGTCGTCTTCGGCGCGGTGTCGGTGGCGGACTTCTTGTTGACGACCTCGTTGACCAGGTCGCGGACGTCGTAGCCGTAGGTGGCGATGGTCTTGTCGTGGGTGCGGGTGGTGACGGCGCTGTTTTCGTTGTAGGCGTAGCCGGTGGTGTTCTTCAGCGCGTCGTTGAGGAACTCCTTGATGGTGTCGATCTGGTTGAGGTTGGTGTAGGCGACATCCCACACGTCGATCTTCGCGGCCGGAGACCTGTCCTCGATCTTCGTGAGGTTGGCGTTGGGGTCGTAGGTGTAGGAGAAGTCCTTCTTCTCGGCGTCCGTCTCGCCGGTGTTGTCGCGGACCAGCTTGACCGCATCGGCCGCCACCGTGCCGTTCGCGGCATCGGTGAGGGTGACGCTATGGGCGGTGCCGGCGGTGAAGGTGTAGCTGCCCAGCTCGACCCAGGTGCCGGCATTCTGGGTCTGGTCGACGGTGACGCCGGCCTCGCCGCCCTGGTGCTTGACCGTGTATCTGGCGTTGGTGGCCGTGGCGCCGGTCGGGTACTGGACCTGAACCTTGTAGGTGCCATCCGATGGGGTGGTCAGGTTCCAGGTGAACGACGACTGCCCGGTGCCCGCCGGGGCGGTGGCATAGTCGTAGCCGACGAAGCCCTCAGCGGTGGATTGCGGGCCGACGATGTTGGAGGCCGAGCTGCCGCCCGTGCCCGTTGTCCAGGTGCCGGTGGTGGTGACCTGGCCGGTGTCGGAGTTGTCGTTCATGACGACGTCGAGGCCGAGCGGGACGCCGTTGTCGGAGTGGGTCTTGAGTTTGCCGTCGGGGTAGTACGTCCAGTCCAGGGCCCGCTGGCTGGAGCCGCCCGCACTGGTGACGGTGCGGTTGGTCTGCAGGCCGAGCTCGTTGTAGTCGTAGGTGGTCTTGATGTCCCACGGGTCGCTGGTGGTCTTGGACCAGCCGTTGTCCCAGTAGGTCATCGTCGAGATGTTGCGGATGGTCTGGCCGTGCGAGGGTGGGTGGGAGATCGTCTTGAGCCGGGAGACCGGGTCGTAGGTGTAGAGCACCTTGTCGGGGGTGTTGTAGACCGGATCGTCGGTGTCGTAGGGGTAGATCTCCTCGGCGGGGCGGTTCAGCTTGTCGTAGACGGTTTCGGCGATGAAGTCGCCGGGGTCGTCGGTGGTCTCCACGCCGCGCGGGGTGATGGTCTTGGTCTTGTTGCCGACCTCGTCGTAGGCGAACTGGGTGGTGACATACTTGATGACGCCGCCGGTCACCGAGTGCGGCACCTTGGTCTCGGTGACGTCGCCGCGTGCGTTGTAGGCGATGATCGTCTTGTTGTTGGCCTGGTCGGTCTGGCCGACGACCAGGCCGTCCAGGTCGTAGTCCACCGAGGTCTGGAAGCCGGCGGCGTCCTTGACGGTCTTGACGCGGTGGTTGAGGTCGTAGGTGTAGAACGCGGTGTAGTCGGCGGTGTCGGTGGTGGCGTTCTTGCGCGGGTCGATGGCCTTGATGGTGTTGCCGACGTTGTCGTACTCGTATGAGATCTTGTTCTGGCGGTTGCCGTTGGCGACGTCGGTGTTGAGGACTTCGGTCAGCTGGTAGATCGGGTCGTAGGTGTAGGTCGTGGTGTAGTGGGCCGCGCTGGCGCCGGTCAGGTTGCCCTTGGGTTCGGTCTGGGTTTTCAGGTTGCCTGCCAGGTCCCAGGTGAAGGTGGCCTTGCGTTCGGGCCCGGTCTCGGTGTCCTTGGGCAGGATCGATGCGACCAGTTGGTCGGCCTTGTCGTAGGTGGCGGTGGCGACGGCGCCGTTGGGGGCGGTGGTCGTGGTGATGTTGTCGTTGCGGTCGTAGACCGGGGCGGGCGTGGTGATGAACACCGGCGGGGAGGCGTCCTGGTCCTTGGGGACCTTGGACTCCAGCGGGCGTTTGAAGATGTCGTAGGTCTGGCTGGTCTTCTTGCCCAGCGCGTCGGTCACCGACAGCACATTGCCGCGCACGTCATAGCCGGTGGTGGTGACCTGGTTGTAGGCGTCGGTGATCTTCTCCGGGAAGCCGGAGGCGTGGTAGTCGGTGAACGTGGTGGGGTTGTCTCTGGCGTCGATGACCTTGGCCAGCTGACCGACGGGATCGTACTCATAGAAGGTGGTGTAGTCCGTCGCGTCCGGCGTCGTGACGCCGAGCGGGTCGGTGACCGTCTTCAGATTGCCGCGGTCGTCATAGCTGAGGGCCCACGTGCGCCCTTCCGGGCTGGTCTTGGTCTTCAGATCGGCGACGTAGCCGCCCAGGCCGCTGTAGTAGTCCAGCACCGTCGCCTTGGTGACCTCAGCATTGTTGGCCTCGGCGTCGGTGATGGTCAGCGGGTAGCCAGTCTTGGGGTCATACGTCCAGCTGGTGACCGCCTGGTTGGGCTGCCCGCTGGCCTCGATCAGGTCGGTGACGTTGTGATCGGGGTCCCACACCAGCCGGGTGGTCTCGTCCTTATCATTGATGATCTTCTCGGGGCGGCCCAAGGCGTCCAGCTCGTACTTCGTCTGATGCTGGAGCGGGTCGGTGACGGTGGCGTGGATCTTCGCCTCATCCGGGCCGTCGGGGTCGACGTAGTCGAATGTGGTGACCCCGTCCAGCCGGTCAGTGAGGGTCTGGACCTTCCACAGATCTTCCGGGTCTTCGGTGGCGTCGTAGTAGTCCAGCTCGGTGGCGTACTTCTGCGAGCCCTGCGGGGTTTCGGTGTGGGAGCGCGGGTCGATGACCTTGACGAGTTTGACGTTCTTGTTGCCCTGGGTGGCGTCATAGTGGAAGGCGAACGTCTTGGCCTGCTCGTCTCCGGCGCCGTCGATCATTCGGGCGAGCAGGCCCTTGTCGGTGTAGGCGAAGGTGACCTTGCGGCCGGCGATGTCGGTGATCGACTCGACGTTGTCGATGATGTGCGGGTTGGTCAGCTTGGTGGCCTCGACCGGCTGCCAGTTCACGTCCTCGATGTAGGTGTAGTCCTGACCCTTGGCGTAGTAGTCGAAGGTCAGCGTCTTACGCCCGGCGGCGTCGGTGATGTACTGCAGGAACTTGGTCGGCTTGTTGTTCGACCTGCGCCGCTCGTAGGTGAAGGACATGGTGTTGCCGTTCTTGTCCACGATCGCGGACTGGAAGCCCTCATCGTCGAAGAAGAACTGGGTGCGGTCGGGCTTGGTGAACACCCACTGCCGCAGCGGGTCGTCGGTGGGATAGTCGGGATAGCGGTCGTCAGCGACGCGCTGCAGATACAGGTGCACGCCGCGCGGGTTCTTGTAACCACAGGTGGCGGGGGTGCAGGTGTTCGGGTCGATGCCTTCGGGCAGCGTCCACACGTGCGTGGTGCCATCCCCGTCGGTCAGCCGCACCTGCTCCGGCCAGTTCTGGCCGGATGGGTGGAACTTCAGTTGCGAACCCAGCTTGGACAGCGTGGACGTTTGCAGCGACCAGCCGTAGCCGAGTGAGGCCGTTGATGTGTCCAGGCTGTTGTAGGTCATGCGGGCGAAGGTCTGCGGCCCGCGGGAGGGGTTGGAGAAGGCGTTGTAGTTCCACACCACGTTGCCGGCGTACGGGTTGACCAGCGCGGTGCCGCCGGCGCCGGTGTTTTTGCCGGTATAGGAGTAGAACTTCTCCAAACCGAGCAGGTCGCTGGTGGGGGAGTCGATGCGGATCTGCTGCGGCAGCTCGGGCAGGTGGTGGGTGGCCGATTTCCAGTTGTTGGTGACGGTGTCTTGCACGTCCCACACCACCTGAGCGCCCTCGGCCAGGTTCGTGCCCGCGCCGGTCAGGGTCGGCGCCTTGACCGGGACGGTGACGACCGTCGTCTCACCCGGGGCCAGCGGCGCGCCCAGCGTGGTCTTGCCCTGGTTGGCGGGGGTGGAGATGTCGGTGCCGTCGGGCAGCTTCCAGTGGTAGGAGACCGCGGTGGTGGTGGCCGGCCAGGTCTCGGTGGTGGTGTTGGTGACCACCACCGGCAGTTCGGTCGTGGCGCCGGAGTCCAGCCGCTCCGGCGTGCCCGGCACGTAGAACGTCGAGGCTCCGGTGGCCTTCTCCCGGTAGACGACGCGCAGCCGTGGACGCAAGACCGGCTCTTCGGCCTCGCTGGACAGGAAGGAGACGGCCTGCTTGGCGGTGCCGGCCTCGTCGGCCACCTTCACCAGCAGCCCCTTGTTGGCGGCCGGGTCGGAGATCCAGACCTTGGCCGCATCGGTGACCGTCAGCCGCCGCCACCCCGGCGCGGTGTTCCCTGCGGGCGCGCTGCCGAGCGCCGGGGTGGCGAAGTCGCCGCCCGCCGTCGTCCAGGGGCTGGTCCAGGTGGCCGCCTCGGTGAAGGCGGTGCTCAGCCGGTGCGCGGCCAGCGTGGCGCCGGACCCTGTGGAGGAAGCACCCCACAGCGACAGGGCGGCCTCGCTGATCTCGGCATCGGCCGGCACGGCATCGGCGAAAGCGCTGAACGACACCACGGCGCGGGTGTTGCCCAGAACGCCGGTGGTGTTGCCGACCGGCAGCCGCGCCTGATCGTGCCCGGCCGCGGGCTCGCCCGAGGACAGCATGGTGTCGGCGTCGGCGTACAGGGTGGTGGCGACCTGTCCCGGCCGGGGCGCGATCACGGTCAGCTCCTGCGATGGCGAACGCTGCCCGTTGGCCAGCACCGCCACCACCCAGTAGGTGATCTCGTGAACGTATTCGGGGTCGGCCACCGCTGCGGGGTCGCCGCCGCTGGCGGTGTCGGTGTGCGCGGTCACATCCGGTGGCAGCGTGGCCACCAGCGATTCGCCGCTGGTCTGGGCTGTCACGCCTCCGGGGCGTTCGCACCCCGACGGGCAGCTACGGTGCAGCTCGTAGCCGACCAGGTTGTCGGAGGCGTCCTGCGGGGTGGGGTCGGCATAGGCGGTCCACGCCACCGAGGCGCCCACCGAGGTGGCGGTGGTCACCGGCTTGATCGTCACGCTCGGCAGGCCGTAGGTGATCACCAGTTTCGGCGTGTTGACCGTCTCGGCCCCATAACCGTCGCCGCCGTAGACGCTTTCCGTGGCCGCCTCATACACCGGGCCGCCCACCTTCGCGGTCGCCGATTCGTCGGCCGCCTTCAGCATCAGCCCATAGGAGGTGAACTCCTGGCCCAGCCAGCCCTGCACCACCGGGGTGACATCGAAGGAGTGCCAGCGCGACAACTCGCCGCTCTGCCGGGTCACCGTCGAAGCCGCGGTGGCGTTGAAGGAGGGCTGGGAGCTCCAGGCCACGTCGTAAATCGACCAGTCGGAGGTGATTTCGTGCGCGCCGATCGTCACCGGCCCGGTCTCACCCAGCGCCTGATCGAAATACACCTCGAACCGCGCCTGGTCGACCTGTACATTCCCGTCCGGCAGCGCGTCCAGCACCGGGATGTTGATCAGCGACCGGTTGATCGCACCCGCGCTGGTGCGGCCCACCGGCAGCCGCCATCCGTCGGCGTAGTTGGCGGCCGGCGCCGCCGAGTTCACGTAGGTGTCCTCGGCCCGGAACCAGTCCGGCTGCAGCCGGATCGTCGGGTCGATGACCACCGGCCACTTGCGCTCGCTCGCGGCCAGCCAGCCCGCATCCGGGGTGATAGTGATCGTCGCCTCGCTACCCTGCTGGCTGACCTCCTGCCGCACCGCCTCCGACGAGCGCCACCCGTACGGCGAGGTGGCGTCCTTCTCAGAGTCGATCATGAAGGGCTTGGGGATCGTGAACGCCGCCGTGCCGTCCGGCCCCAGGAACGCGATCGACCCGTCCGGCCGCGCCTGAGCCTGCATCCCGCCGGTCTTGACGGTGAACGCATACGACGCGCCCGCCGCTGGAGGCTTGGTCAGGACCAGGTACTCCTTCACCCCCTCCGAGGTCAGCCGATAGACCACATCGACGCCGTCCCACACGCCCGGATAGGTGACCGCGGCCCCCTCGACCTTCGGCGTGATCTGCCGCGCCTGGCCCGGCACGCCCAGGGTGAGCTGCTGCTCGCCGGTCTTGACCCGCACCAGCTTGTCGGACTTGTCGCCGAAGCGGGTAGAGAAGCCCGTCTTGTCGTTGCCGTGCGTGAAGCCGTCCTCCGCCAGCTGTTCGATCCGAGTGTCGATGGGATGCCAGGAGCCGTTCTTGTCCCGGTAGCGGAGCGGGCGCGAGGACACCTCGGCCTGCCGCCGGCCGTCGTCCAGCTCGTACACGGTGGTGAACCGGGAGGCCTTGCCCGGCAGTTCCTTGACCCGTTTGCCCGGCGGCGCGGCCGGCCGCGGCTGGGCCGGGCTGGTGTCGCGGCCTGGGAGGGTGATCTTCTGATTGCTGGGGCGCATCTCGCCCTTGGGATCGGCGGTGAACCAGCCGGCCACTGTGCTGCCCACCCAGGACGTGACCCGGGTGATCAGGTTCGGCTCACCCGCAAGCACGGTGCTGGTCTGCGCGGCGGCGGGTGGCGCCGCGGCCAGCGAGGCGATCAGGGCGAGGGTGGTGATCAGGGCGACGGATCGACGTAACCGTGTGTGACGTCGGGATCGGGGTTGTGGGCGTCTGAGGGGTAACTGCGACACGGGCACACTCCACGACTCACGCGACCCACCAGGGGCCGCAGATAAGCAGGATTTAAAGATCCCGGAGCAAAAACACCCGCATCAAGCCACAAACCGGCACATTCGGTCAAGGTCCACGGAAGGTGACTTACCCGAAGAGTCGAACGCACTGTTGAATGGAATGCCGTGAGCCCATCAAGCTGGAAAGATCCACCCGAAGTGGGATCCCAGCCGGTCTCCAAGAGATGTAACGGAGAGTCAAATACCCAGGTCGCCCAGAACACCCTCAGCGCACCCGGCAGTCAACTCCCAGCAAACTCACAGAAACGGACACAGTGCGGCAAATCAGATCTGACAGCCCATGACATGCGGAAATGCCGGAATCGGGCAGCGACCCACGCGACACCCTCTTGACCTTCGCCGCCATCCATGTCTTGATCGAAACGGTTTGCCCGCCTCGAACCCCGGGAGGACACCCTCATGCCAGCGGCCGGAACGCTCACCCGGTGACGACCCACCCTCACCAGGCGGCCACGGTGCAACGGCACGGACGCGGTCAGACGATACTTATCGCCACGCTCCTGGCTGGCCTCCTCCATCTCGCCCTCGCCGCCCTCTTGATCGGCATCCCCGCCAGTTCCCCCACCCTCGACCCCCTGCCGACTCCCGAAGGCAACACCATCGCAGCGTCCCTGGGCGCCCTTGCCATGCGCCTCACCACCGCCCCGGCCGGGCCGACCCCGCGCCAACACCCTGTCGACGCGGTCGCCGCCACGCCGACGAGCATCCTGACCAGCACCCCGGCCCCCACCGCGCACCCGCGCCGGGCCACACCCCAACCCGTCGCCGTCCGGACAACGCCCATTCGGCACAAGCCGGTGTCCGCGGCCGCGCCACCTGGGATCTCCGAGTCGACGAACCCTGCTCTCCGCCCGGCTGCAAGCGCAACCCGGCCGGCCTCGCTCAGCACATCTCCGGAAATGCGTGATCAACGCATGCCACCCGGCCAGACACGAGAACCACCAGGGCAAGCCGGTAAATCACCGCAGGAGCCCGCGAAGGAACAAGCGAGTACCCCACCAGGCCAGATCGGTAAGTGAATCGCCGCTGCGGCCATCCGGCATGTCGTGGTGCCAGCGCGGGCTCGTGAGGTATGAGCGCGTGCGGGGCGAGCGCTCGTGCGGCTCAGCCGTCCCCTGGGCTTAAGACCTGTGATCCGCGATCGGCTCGACGCTGCCCTCGTCGGCGCGGAGGCGGCCACCTCGACGGCGGCACCACCGTAGGCGCCCGCGATTCGGCCGTCCCGGGGACAGATCTACAGAAAACCTAACAAAACCGTTGATCATTGCGAGGCGGGCAGGTAGCGTCTCGCCTCAAAGACGATCATATGTTCGAATTATGTTCGCGGATGGATCTGGAGACGACGATATGAAGCGTTCATTAGGTGTACTTGCCGTCGGCCTGCTGACCGCTGGTCTCGTGGCCGCACCGGCCGGGGCCTCCAGCGTGACGACCGACCCGCTGGCCTCATCTCAAGCGACCGCTGTTGAGGTCGCGACGTTCTGGCTTGCGGATGGCGGCGCCAACCTGGCCAACGCCACTCCGTACAACGTCCAGGTCGCCGTCGACAATGTCGCCCCCACTGGCGGCGGCACCACCCCCGATACCAAGCCCGGCAACAGCACGCCGATGCCCCCGCTCAACCCTGGCGAAGGGGGCGCCGACACGCCCACCACCTGGGGCAAGGTGTTCTTCGTCGGCGCCGACGGTCAGCCGCACTGGTGCACAGGCACCGCCGTACAAGCGCAATATCGCAATCTCGTGGCAACCGCAGGACACTGCGTGTACGACACCCAGCGGTTTGACGCCACCCTGGACAAGTGGGTCTTCGTTCCCGGCTACTCAGACGGCACGGCTCCATGGGGTTTGTATGTCGGACGGCAGGTTTACGGCCATTACGACTTTCCCACGTACGGGGACTACGACCGCGACTACGCCTTCGTCAACGTCTACAGCGGCGTCGTCTCCTCAAACTCTGGTGGATTGACCAATTTCGGAAGGCTGGTCGACAACGTCGGTGGACAGGGGCTGGCCTGGAACCAGCCGCGGGACTCCTTGGTCGACGTCTTCGGCTACCCTGCCGGCGCTCATCCCGACGGCAAGCGGCCTTACACGGGTGAGACCCTCGAATCGTCCAGCGGTCGCACAACCTCCGCCATGGTTCCCAGCTTGAAGGCCGAGGAACTCGCCGCCGTCGATTCCCCGTTCACTGGTGAAGGCTCCCTCGGCTCCTCCTGGGTCTTGCGGTATGACAAGAGCAGCGGCAGGGGGCACCTCAACGGCATCACCATCAGCGTCGCCGACACCGATGGCAATCTGCGTTACGACACGAGCCTTTCTCCATACTTCGATGGCGAACTGGCGCAGGTCTACTCCGCCGCCAGTGCGCAATGGAGCGGCTCGATCTTGCCCGCCTGACCGAGCCCGGCATCCACCCCTCGGAAGGGGGGTTGCAGCTCCGTGAATCGGTAGAACCACCGCCTGGCCGCCGCAGACCTGCGGCGGCCAGGCGGTGGAACGCGGAATCCTGTCTCCACGACCCGCCAGTAGACCGTTGTCAGCGCAGGCTCTCTAGGCGTGACCGGGTGCGGGCCGGCGCCGATGCGGGCAGCGAGGCGAGGATGTCGGCGAGCGAGACCGCGGCGAGGCTGCGCCGCCACGCGTCGTGTGCCTCGGCCATCTTCTCGGCGAGGACGCAGGTGCGCAGGCAATCCTCTGGTCGCAATGCTCCCCGGCCCTGCTGGCGGATCTCGCGGCACTCGTACGGCGAGGACGTGCCGTCGACCGCCTCGACGATGTGCAGCAGCGTGATCTCGGAAGCCGGGCGGGCGAGCCGGAAGCCGCCCCGCGGGCCTGTCGTGGCGGCCAGCACGCCGGCTCTGACGAGCGACTGCAGCTGCTTGGCGAGATAGGGCGCCGCGAGGTCGTAATACTCCGCGAGCTGGGCCGCAGATGTGGTGGTTCCCGGCTCGAGCTGCGCCAGTGTCGTGGCGCAGTGCAGCACCCATTCCGTGCTCGCGGGCAACTTCATGCCTCTAGTGTATTGTCGATATCTCGGATCTATTTAGTCCGAGATGTCGAAGGCTTGTAGCGGGAAGGAACGACATCATGCGGATCGCAGTCGCAGGTGCGACCGGGAACATCGGGTCCCTCACTGTTGCCGCCCTCGAGCGGGACGGGCACGACGTCGTATCTATCAGCCGATCCCTCGGTGTGGACCTGTCGACCGGTGACGGACTCGACGGCGCTCTCGCCGGCGTCGACGCGGTCGTGGACGCCACCAACGCGCCGGCGACCGATCCGGCAGAGGCGGTGGCGTACTTCGGAACCGCGACCGGCAACCTGCTGGCCGCCGAGCAGCGGGCCGGCGTCCGCCACCACGTACTGCTTTCCATCGTCGGGATCGATCGTGTTGAGGGCAACGCGCACTATGCCGGCAAGCGGGAGCAGGAACGCCTGGTGACCGTCGGCCCGGTGCCGTGGACGATCGTCCGGGCCACGCAGTTCCACGACTTCGCGGCGATGGTGGTGGGCTGGACCGAGCACGACGGAGTCGCCACCGTTCCGCCGCTGCTCGTACAGCCGATCGCGCCAGCGGATGTGGCCGACGTCCTCGCCGAGGTCGCTGCCGGTGAGCCCCAGAGGCGCCTGATCGACGTGGCCGGGCCCGAGCCGCAGGACTTGGTCGACATGGCCCGGCGCACCAACGAGGCACGCGGCCGGATGGTGAAGCTGGTGCCGACGTGGTCGGGACCGCTCGGCCCGGAGGTGGCCGGTGACGTGCTGCTGCCCGGCAAGGATGCCCGCATCGCGCCGACGACTTTCGAGGAATGGCTGGCCGGACAGCGGTAGAACGCACACGATCATGTCTCTGATCACGGACGACGAGCTCGAAAACTCCCCGGTTGTCGCCAACTCCCTCATGAACAGGGACCGCCGCCTCCGCAGTTACGATCGCGAGCTGGGGATCGACATCGTCAAGATCCTTCGCGCCGTGCCGTCCAGGCCCGCTCGCTGGCTGGACCTGTGCTGCGGATCGGCGAACGCCCTCGGCGAGGCCGCAGTCCTGCTCGGGGACGAGGTCGAGATCGTCGGGGTCGACCTGGTCGGCTTCTTCGACTGCTCACCTACGCCTCCGCGCCTGCGTCTCATCACCGCCTCCGTGGCCACCTGGCGTCCCGACACCCGCTTCGACCTCATCACCTGCGTGCACGGCGTCCACTACGTGGGAGACAAGCTCGGCCTCCTCGCCAGTGCGGCCGGCTGGCTCGCGGACGACGGCCTCTTCGTCGCCAACTTCGACGTCAGAAGCATCCGGCGCGAGGACGGCGCCCCCGCCGGACGGTCCCTGACGGCCGCGCTGCGGGCGGCGGGTCTGGCGTACGACGGCCGTAACAGGAGGATCAGCCGTTCCGGCCGCGCGTCCGTCGACCTGCCCTATCGCTTTCTGGGCGCCGACGACCAGGCAGGACCCAACTACACAGGCCAGCCCGCCGTCGACTCGTACTACGAACACCTGGCAGGTGCGCGTAGCAAGCGCCGGCCCGGACCTCGTACGAAAGGTCCGGGCCCGCTCTCGGCCAGGCGGCCGGAGGACGCACCACCGAAGCCGGGTGACGCGTCGTAAAGGGTGCGGCGCAGCGTCACGCTGGGAGGGGGCTTTCGACAGGGTCCTCTCGTTTCTCGGGGGAGGGGACGTTCTTGGCGCGGCGTCGTAGGGCGGGGGCAAGCAGGATGAGGAGTGCGACCACGCCGGTGATCAGGGCGAAGGCCGTGGGGTAGCCGAGCGTGTCGGCGAGCCATCCCGTCACGGCCGGGGCGATCATGCCGGACAGGTACGTGATCGTCGCCACCCCGGCCACCCCCTCGCCCGGGGTCGTTCCCACGTTTCCTGCCGTCGCGAACACCAGCGGTACGATCACCGCCAGGCCCAGCCCGATCAGCGCGAACCCGGCGATGACGAGCGTGGGTGTGCTTGCCGTGACCACGACGATGCCGCCGGCGGCCCCCACGATCCCGCTGGTCCTGACCGCCGCCACGGGACCGAGCCGCCGGATGAGGCGGTCGCCCGTCAGCCGCATGACCGCCATACAGAGCATGAAGACGGTGTAGCCGGCGGCGGCCAGCCCGGGACCGGCCTCCGTGACCTCGGTGAGGTAGACGGCGGACCAGTTCGAGCTGGCGCCCTCGGCGAAGGTCGCGCAGAAACCGATCAGGCCGATGGCCAGGATCCCGCGCGTGGGGAGGGCGAAGCGCCGTGGTGGCGGTGGTGGTGTGTCGTGCTGAGGCAGTGGGCCGGGGGCGGTCGCGTGGTCGGGGACGAGGCCGCGGCCGGCTGCCGCGCCGAGGGCGAGCAAGGCGACCGACACGGCTCCGAGGTGCAGTCTGGCATCGATGCCCGCGCTGGCCGCCACGGCGCTGACGCCGCCGACGGCCAGGCTCCCGACGGACCACATGCCGTGCAATCCGGACATGATCGAGCGGCCCAGGTGTCGTTCGAGGACGACGGCATGAGCGTTCATCACCACATCCGACATGCCCGCGGCCGCCCCGAACAGCAGGAACACCACGAACAGCCACGCCTGCGACGGCGCGAGCGCAGGGAAGGCCAGTCCTGCGCACCACAGTGCGAGCAGGACGCGGGTGGCGGCCCGGCTCCCGAAGCGGTAAGCCAGGCGGCTGGCCGTCGGCATGCCGATGAAGGCGCCGATGGGCGGGCACAGGAGCACGAGGCCGAGGGTGGCGGGGCTGAGGCCCAGCACGTCCTGGATCCACGGGATGCGGGTGAACAGGCTCCCGGCGACGGCGCCGTGCGCGGCGAATACGGCGGCGATCGCGTGATGAGGACTCAGTCTCATGCCCAAGAAATTAACAGGCAGGCTTCCTGATGAAAAGCGGTTTCAGGCAGGGACCCTGCTTATTATGGTGACCGTGAAGACCGCGACCCCGGCCATGGCCCGCGCCATCAACGACCGGCTGGCCCTCGACCTGCTGCTCGAGCGCGGACCCCTGACCGCTCCTCAGCTCCGTACGCTGACCGGACTGTCCAGACCCACCGTGTCCGACCTGATCGAGCGGCTCAGAGAGGCGGGGCTGATCGAGATCACGGGGGAATACGGCGAGGATCGGCGCGGGCCGAACGCGCGGCTCTACGGGTTGGTGGCGGATCGGGCCCACGTGGCCGGCGTGGACGTACGACGTGTCGCCGTCCACGTCACGATCGCCGACATCACCGGGCAGGTCGTCGGCTCGGCCACCCGCGCCATCGACGGATCGCTGGAGACGCTGATCGAGGACGTGATCCTGGAGGCCGCCGCAGGGCGGGAGCTGGACACGGTGATAATCGGCGCGCCGGGCCTGGTGGATCCGCGTGACGGCGAGGTGGTGTCGGACAACGATGTGCCGGGGTGGCGGCGCGGCCTGATGGGTGCCGTAGGCGAGCGCCTGGGCGTGCCCGTCGTCCTGGAGAACGAGGTGAACCTCGCCGCCATCGCCGAGCTGCGGATCGGCGCGGCGCGGGGGAGCGAGGACTTCGTGCTGCTCTGGCTGGACGACGGCGTGGGCGCGGCCGTGGTGCTCGACGGGCGGCTGCGGCGCGGGGTGTCCGGCGGCGCGGGGGAGATCGGGTTCCTGGAGGTGGACGGGGCGCCGTACTGCGACCAGGTGGAGCCCGGCGTCGTCCGCGGGCTCGGCCGGGCGGAGCTGGCAGGGCGGATCGCCAAGGGTGCCTTCGCCTTCGTCGCGCTGCTCGACCCGGGACTCATCGTGGTCGGCGGCAAGACGGGACACGACGGTGGTGACGAACTGGCCGCCCTGGTGTCCGAGCGGCTGCGCGAGCGGTCACCGGCTCCGACGGAGGTTCGCGTGAGCACGGTCACGGGCAATGCCGTCCTCCAGGGCGCCGTCCTCACGGCCCTCGACCTGACCCGCGGCCGCGTCTTCGGCTGAGGCTGACGCCGAGCATCCGCTCGCTCGCCCGCCGGCCCGCCGCTCGTCAGTCCCAGTCCCTTTGTGCCGCCGGCTTGCCGCGATCGCCCCAGCGGTCCGAGGCCGAGGACGGATGGCAGACGAACGCCGCTGCGAGGGCGGGGCCGGGGCGAGGGGACTTGGAGGGCGGCGGCGCCGATGGGGAGGGGCTAAGCGAGGGCGGTGACGAGGCCGATCGTCAGGGCCGTACGTTCATGGATCTGGTCGATCAGGACGTGTTCGTGGCGGGCGTGTGCCCCGTCGCCCACCGCGCCCATTCCGTCCAGCACCCCCCTGCCCAGCGCTGAGATGAAGTTGCCGTCGCTGGCGCCGCCCACCGACGCCTCGTCCAGCAGCCACCCGAACTCCGCCGCCACCTCCTGCGCCTCCTTGAACAGCCGCTGCGAGGCCGGGTTCGGGATCATGGGCGGCCGGTTCCATTCGCCGGTCACGGAGATGGTGACGCGCGGATCGGAGGCACGCAGGTCGGCGAAGACGTTGTCGATCCGTCCCATCTCCGACGGTTCGGTCACCCGCACGTCCACACCGCAGCTGGCGTGCCCGGCCGCCACGTTCCGCCCGGTGCCGCCGCTGATCAGGCCGACGTTCATGGTGGTGCCGCGGGCCCGGGAGGCGGCCCCGGCCAAAGTGGTGACGATCTCGGCGAGCGCGTGAATGGCGCTCGCCCCCGCGTACGGGTCGAGCCCCGCGTGCGCCTCCACCCCGGTCACCCGCACATTGAACAGCCCCACCCCTTTGCGGGCCGTCTTGAGCGCTCCGTTCAGCGACGCCTCGAACACCAGGCTGGCGAGCACATCCGCGCTGGCCGCCTCGATGTGCTCGCGCGAGGCCGGGCTGCCGATCTCCTCGTCCCCGTTGAACAGGAACCGCACGCTCGGATGCGGCAGTCCCAGCTCGCGCAGCCCGTGCAGGGCCCAGATCGACTGCACCAGCCCTGCCTTCATGTCGAACACGCCGGGCCCCGTGATCTTGTCGTCCACCACCGCGAACGGCCATCCCGCCAGCGTTCCCGTGGGCCAGACCGTGTCGTAGTGGCTCAGCATGAGCACGGTTCCCGGCGCGGTGCCCTGATAGGTCAGCTCCAGGACGTCGCCGTACTGGCCGCAGTCGTGCAGGACCTCCTCATCCGGCATCCCGAGCAGATCGACGGCCCGGGCGCGGATCGAGCGCAGCCCCTTGACCAGCATGGCCTTGTCGAAGCTGTGGGTTTCCAGCTCCACCACGGCCTTGAGGTCGTCGAGCATGGCAGGGAGGGCCCGCCGGGTCCAGTCGGTGATCAACACGGGAATCCTTCCAAGGGACCTACGGAACGGGCGCCCCGAGCGGGATGAGCACGACCAGGATCGTGCCGAGCCGCCGCCACGTGCTCACCGGCCCGCCTCCTTTCGGGATTATGGTCATCCATTACATGGGCTCATGACCGTTCCTGACAAGTCGGCTTCTCGCACATCCGGGCCTCAGGCGGCCGGGACAGCCTCCCTCAGCGGCAGGCGTACCTCGAACCAGGTGTCGCCGGGCACCGAGCGGACCTTGATCTCGCCGCCGTGCCGCCCTGCCACGATCCGATAGGAGATGTCGAGGCCGAGGCCCGTGCCCTCGCCCACGCTCTTCGTGGTGAAGAACGGCTCGAAGATCCGGTCCTTGATGGCGTCCGGGACGCCGGGGCCGGTGTCGCCGATCTCGATGATCGCCTCGTCCTCGTCGTGCGCCGTGCGGATGGTCAGCGTGCCCGACTCACCCATCGCGTCGAGCGCGTTGTGGATGAGGTTCGTCCAGACCTGGTTGAGCTCGCCGCCGTAGCAGGGGATGAGCGGCAAGGTGCGGTCGTAGTCGGTGACCACGGTGATGCCCGGCCGGATTTTGCCACGGAAGATCGCGACCGTGCTGTCGAGCAGGTCGTGCACGTCCAGTTCCTGGAACGGGGCGCGGTCCATTTGGGAGTATTGCTTGGCCGAGCGGATCAGTGAGGTGATGCGCTCGGTCGCCTCGGTCACCTCGCTCAGCATCTGCGAGATCTCGATCGCCTCGGCCAGCCAGCGCACCGCGCCCGGAGCGTGCTGCTCGCCCACCTTGGTGCGGATCTTCTCCAGGTCCTTGCCGGAGAAGCCGGCATTGACCAGGGCGGGCGCTAGGTCCCATGCGTCCTGCACGCCCAGCTCGTCCAGCGCCTCGCCCAGCTCGTCCTCGGCATCGGAGATCTCCAGCGGCGAGCGCGGCGGCAGGTTGCCCAGCTTGCTCGTGCACGCCTCCTGCGCCTCGATGAGCGTCCGCAGCTTCTCCGGCGGGATGCCGGCCTCAGCCAGCTGGGCGAGGTGGAGACGGGAGTCCTTGAGCAGGGTGCGCAGCTCGCCCACTGCCCGCACCGCGGCGGCGGCCGGGTTGTTCAGCTCGTGGGTGAGCCCCGCGGTGATCGTGCCGAGCGCGGTCAGCCGCTGCCGCCGGTCGATCATCTCCCGCTGCATGCGGCCGCCCGACAGCAGGCCGTCGAGCAGGTGCATGGCCATCGGGAACCATTCGGCCACGATGTAGGCGAACTTCTTGGCCGGCAGCAGGAAGATCCGCGACGGCGCGGTCGCGCGCAGCGTGTGCTGGTAGGTCTGCGGCGCCCGGTCGCCCAGGTAAGCGGAGGTGGCGCCGCCGTAGACGCCGGGCTGGGACGAGCGAGGCATCGCGACGGTGCCGGCGCTCACCGTCTCGTTGAGCATCTGCACCTCGCCCTCGATCAGCACCGCGAAGCACTCGGCCGGCGCGCCCTGGCAGACGATGTCCTCGCCGGCCGCGAACGTCTTCACCTGCCCGCTGTTGGCCAGCTTGGTGAGCTGCTCGTCGGTCAGCCGCTCGAACAGGAAGAGTTTGCGCAGTTCGTCGATGTCGATGGTGCTCGTGGTCATTGCTTCTCCAGGTAACGGTGCACGAGCGCGACGGCCATCGCGCCTTCTCCGACGGCGGAGGCCACCCTCTTGATCGATTCCGCGCGGACGTCGCCCGCGGCCAGCACCCCCGGCACGTTGGTCTCCAGGTAGTACGGCTCGCGCCGCAACGGCCAGTTACGCGGCCGCTGCCCACCCTGGACCAGGTCGGGCCCGGTCAGGACGAACCCCTTCGCGTCCCGCTCGATCGTCTCGCCCAGCCACGACGTGTACGGCTCCGCGCCGATGAACACGAACAGCCACTGGGCGTCGACCGTACTCTCCTCGCCCTTGGTCGACAGCGTCAGCCGCTCCAGATGACCCGTGCCGCCACCACCGACGACCTCCGTCTGGAGGTGCACCTCGACGTTGGGGAGCGCGGCGATCTGCTCGATGAGGTAGTGAGACATGGACTTCTCCAAACCATCACTCCTCACCAACAAGTGGACCTTGCTCGCGAATCCCGCCAGGTAGACGGCCGCCTGCCCGGCCGAGTTGGCCGCGCCGACGATGTGCACCTCGGCGTCCCTGCACGCCGGCGCCTCGGTCAGCGCCGCGCCGTAGAAGACGCCACGCCCGACGAACTCCTCAAGCCCCGGCGCCTCCAGGCGGCGGTAGGAGACGCCGGTCGCCAGGATCACCGCATGCGCGGCGATCTCCCCGCCGTCCTTGAACCCGATCACGCGTGCCTGCCCGCGCGCCTCCAGCTTGGTCACCTTGCGCGCGGTCAGCAGCTCGGCCCCGAACTTCAGCGCCTGCCTGCGCGCCCGGTCGGCCAGCTGCTGGCCGGAGACCCCGTCGGGGAAGCCCAGGTAGTTTTCGATCCTGGAGCTCTGCCCCGCCTGGCCGCCTGACGAGTAGGCCTCGACCAGCACGGTGTTGAGCCCCTCCGAGGCGCCGTAGACGGCCGCGCCGAGCCCGGCCGGGCCGCCGCCCACCACGATCAGGTCGTAGAAGTCAGTGGCCGGGGTCGTCGACAGGCCCACCGCCGTGGCCAGCGTGGCCTGGTCGGGCGACTCCAGCGTGGTGCCGTCGGCCGTCACCACCAGCGGCAGATGGCAGTTTTCGCCCGCCGCTTTCACCAACTGCGCGCCCTCCGGGTCCTCAGCCAACATCCACTGGTACGGCACGTGGTTGCGCGCCAGGAAGTCGCGCACCTGGTAGGACCGCGCCGACCACCGGTCGCCCACCACGCGCAGCTCCGACCGCTCGATCCGGTCGGTACGCAGCCACGCGTCCAGCTGCCCGTCGATCACCGGATAGAACTTCTCCTCCGGCGGATCCCACGGCTTCAGCAAATAATGGTCCAAATCCACCACATTGATCGCCTGGATCGCCGCGTCCGTGTCGGCGTAGGCGGTCAGCAGCACGCGTCGCGCGTACGGATACATGTCCATGGCGGCCTCGAGGAACTGCACCCCGTTCATCTGCGGCATGCGGTAGTCGGCCAGGATGGCCGCCACGTCGTCCCCGCGCAGCCGCATCTCCCTGACCGCCTCGATGCCGTCCCTGGCCGTCTCAGCGCGAACAATCCGGTATTCCTGGCCATAGCGGCGTCTCAGGTCACGGGCGACCGCCCGCGAGACGCCTGGGTCGTCGTCCACCGTCACGATGACCGGCTTGTCCATGCCCCTACCTTCTCCCAGTGGTCCCTATTTGGAAGCATGTCATGCGTCGCCAAGTGGGAGAGTACGCGCTCGTATCATGACCGGATGAGCACCCGCGACCGTATCCTCGACGCCGCCGAGCAGGCCCTGCGCGAGCACGGCATCGTGGGCGCCACGACCAAGCGGATCGCGCGCCAGGCGGGCTGCTCCGAGGCCCTCCTCTACAAGCACTTCCCCGGCAAGGAAGCGTTGCTCCTCGCGGTGCTCCTGGAGCGGCAGCCCTCGCTCGCCCACGCCCTGACCCGGTTGCGGCTCAGCGTGGGCCAGGGCGACCTGGCCGCCGGCCTCACCGGCTTCGCGGTCGCGGCCGTGGAGTTCTACACCAAGGCGGCGAGCATCGCCTCGGGCGCGCTGGCCGATCCCCCGCTCATGGCGGGCTTCAGGGCCATGCTGGCCAAGACCGGCGCGGGCCCGCACCTGCCGGTCCTGGCCCTGGCCGAGATCATCAAGGCCGAGCAGCGCGGCGGCAGGATCGACGCGGACATGGACGCGCAGGCCGCCGCCGCCATGCTGATGGGCGCCTGCTTCCACCGGGCGAACCTGTCCCACTTCGTGGACCTGCCCGACGACACCCGGACCTGGGCGGCCGGCGTCGTCGCCGTCCTCGTCAGGCGATGACGCGGCTCTCGCCGCCGTCCACCAGCATCGAGATCCCGTTCACGTAGGAGGCGCGTTCGCTGGCCAGGAACGCCACCACGTCCCCCACCTCCTCCGCGCGCCCGATGCGGCCGACCGGCACCGCCTTGCCCCGCTCGGCCAGCACCTCCTCGCCCCCGGACAGCTCGCGCAGCCGCTCGGTGTCGATGGGCCCCGGCATCACGTTGTTGACCAGCACGCCGTCGCCGGCGACCTCCCTGGCCAGGGTGCGCACGACCCCTGCCACGGCCGAGCGGGTGGCGTTGGACAGCGCCAGGCCGTCCAGCGCCTCGCGGGCCGACCGGCTGGTGATCGTCACGATCCGGCCCCAGCCACGTGAGCGCATCTCGGGCAGCACCGCGTGGATCAGCCGTACCGTGCCGAGCAGGTTGCGCTGCACGGCGACGTCCCAGTCGGCCAGGGTCGTCTCGTCGAAACGCCCGGCCGGCGGGCCGCCCGCGTTGGCGACGAGGATGTCCACCGGGCCGAGCACGCCACGCGTCTCCTCGACGACTCGCCGCGCGGCGGCCGGATCCTCCACGTCCGCCAGGATCGCGTGCACGACCTTGCCGAACTCCTGCAGTTCCACCACCGCGTCCGCGAGCCGCTCCGGGTTGCGGGCGGTGACGCACACGTCGCACCCTTCCCGCGCCAGACTCTTGGCCGCGGCCAGTCCGATGCCCGCGCTGCCTCCGGTGACGAGGGCGACCTTGCCCGAGATGCCGAGATCCATAGGGGCGACTATAGAGCGACCGCGCTCAGGCGAGGTGCACGTGGCCGAGCTTGTCCGGGTTCCGCACCACGTAGATCTCCTTGATCCGGCCCTCGTGGACAGCGATCATGGTGAGCTGCCGGTCGCCCGCGACATTCGTCCAGATCGCCTGCTGGCCGTTGACGTCCAGTAGCCGCGTGTCCGAGAAGTCGTAGCGCGACAGCAGCCCGCCCAGGAACGCCAGCACCTTCTGCCTGCCGGCGATCGGCCGCAGCGCCGCCCTGACCTTGCCGCCACCGTCGTTCCAGGACACGACGTCCTCGTGGAACAGCTCGGTGAGCGCGTCCAGGTCACCGCCCGCCGCCGCGTCCATGAACTTCCGCAGCAGCTCGGCGTGGTCCTCCGACGACGGCTGGAACTTGTCGCGCCCCTCGGTCACCCGCGCGGCGGCCCGGTGGTGCATCTGCCTGGCGTTGGCGACCGACGAGCCGACGATCTCCGCGATCTGCTCGTACGGCAGCTCGAACGCCTCCCGCAACACGAACACCGCCCGCTCCGGCGGCGCGAGCCGCTCCATCATGTGCAGGGTCGCGTACGAGACGGTGTCGCGCAGCTCGGCCGTGTCCAGCGGCCCCGCCTCCGCGGTCAGCACCGGCTCGGGCAACCAGGGCCCGGTGTACGCCTCCCGCTTCACCCTGGCCGAGCGCAACTGGTCGAGCGCCAGCCGCGAGACCACCGTCACCAGGAAGGCCCGCGGCTCCCTGATCTGACTCTGATCGGTGCCCTGCCAGCGCAGCCACGCCTCCTGAACGACGTCTTCGGCGTCCCACATGCTGCCGAGCAGGCGGTAGGCGAGCCCGAGCAACAGCGGGCGGTACTCCTCGAAGTCCACGGCAGGAATCATGCCTCCTCTGTGACGGGCTCACGGCTGGAAATGCCGCGTTAACCATGATGAGCTGGGCAAGTGGCGAGAAATCTGATCCTGTCAGGAGGACTGTTCCACGACTTCGCCGCCACATCGGACGCACTCGCGCAGGTGCTCGCCGAAGTGGGGGTCGAGTCCGAGATCACCGAGGACATCGCGGGCGCGCTCAGCGAACCGTCGGAGGTCCAGCTCATCACCGTCAACGCGCTGCGCTGGCAGATGACCCAGGACCGGTTCGTCGACCTGCGTGCCGAGTGGCGCTTCGGCTTACCGGCCGAGGCCCGCACGACACTCCTCGACCACCTGGACCGAGGTGGCGGCCTGTTGTGCATGCACTCGGCGTCGATCTGCTTCGACGATTGGCAGGGTTGGCCACGGGTGCTGGGCGGCTGCTGGACCTGGCCCAAGTCCCACCACCCACCGCTGGGGTGGACGAGCGTGCGCGTGCACGGCAAGCACCCGGTGGTGGACGGCCTGCGGGACTTCGACGTGGTGGACGAGGTCTACAGCGACCTCGACATCCTGCCGGACGTGGAGCCGCTGGCCTCGTCCAACGGCCAGCCGCTGATCTGGGCCCGGCCGGTCCGGCGGGGCCGGGTGTTCTACGACGCGCTCGGCCACGACACCAGGTCGTACGACAACGAGGTCCACCGGACGCTGCTCCAGCGCGCAGCGCTCTGGCTGCTGAAGCGGCCGGTCACGATCAGGGAATAGCCGACCACCCGGTCCAGCGGGTCACGGTCACGACGATCACCGGGCCTGCGGGGCGGCGCTCGCGATACTGGGGGTATTTGGCCGCCAGCGCGTCGAGTGCCGCCTCACGCTCGGTCCCGCCCTCCACGATGCGGGCCAGGCCGTCGGCCCGCACCCACCACAACTGCGCCCAATCGTCCTCATAGTGGTCGACCAGCAGGCTGACCTGGGGATTCTCCCGAATGTTGCGAAGCCTGCGGAGGTTCGTGGTGGTCTTGGGCTTGTGGTCGACGGCGGTGACGACCGTCTCGGCGACCACGGCGAACACGATCGGCGCCAGGTGTGGCGCCCCGCCGCCGCCCGCGGTGCCGAGCCGGGCCACACGTGCGTGGGCGAATCTCGTGCGGGCCATGCCGTCGTCCACCCCGTCAGTATGTCCGGGCCAGGATGTCCGGAACCTACAAGACTGCATGCGAGCGCCCCGGGCACGATTGCCCCATGAACGTGAACCTTTCGGCGATCCCCGGCTTCCTGGCCACCCACGCCCGCGTGCTCGACCGCCGCCGCTACGACCTGATCATGGGCGACGGTGACGCGGCAGGCGTGCTGGCGGCCCTGGAGGCCTACCGCAATCCCGACGGGGGATACGGCTGGGGCCTTGAGCCCGACCTACGTTCCCCCGAGAGCCAGCCAGGCGCGGCCCTGCACGCCTTCGAGGTGTTCCAGGACATCGCGCCGGAGACGTCCCCGCGGGCCGCCGAGCTGTGCGGCTATCTGGACGCGATCTCGCTGCCCGACGGCGGCCTGCCGTTCGCCTTGCCGGTCACCGTCTCCCACGGCACCGCCCCCTGGTGGGCCGGCGCCGACACGGCTGCCTCGTCACTGCAGATCACCGCCGTGTCCGCGGCCGCCGCCCACCGCGTCGCCGCCTGCGATCCCGCCGTCGCCACGCACCCCTGGCTGGAGAAGGCCACGCGGTACTGCCTCGACGCCATCCAGGAACTGAGGGAGCGGCCGCACGCGTACATCTTGTCGTTCGCCGTACATTTCCTCGACGCCGTGTACGACACCCAGCCGCGAGCCGCCGACCAGCTCAAGCGGCTCGGCGCCTACATCCCGGACGACGGGCGGGTGCCGGTCGAGGGCGGCACCGCGAACGAGGCGCTGCGGCCGCTGGACTTCGCACCGCTGCCCGGCCGGCCGGTCCGCGACCTGTTCGATGCCGAGGTGATCGCGGCCGACCTCATGCGGCTGGCCGGCGGCCAGCAGGACGACGGCGGATGGACCGTGGACTACGCGCGCATCTCGCCTGCCGGGTCGCTCGACTGGCGTGGGGCGATCACCGTGCACGCCGTCCAGGTCCTACGGGCGAACGGCGTCGTTTAGCGCGGCGTCAGTGAGGCGGCGGGCGGACTCCGACTCCTGGGCCATGCGGCGCAGCGCGTCGAACGCCTTGCCGTACAGGACCGAGCCCAGCACCATGGCCTCCACGGCGGCGTCGCGCGGCCCCTGGAACGGGATGGTGTCCATCTCCACCTCGGACACCAGCTTCTGCGCCGCCTCCACATACGGACCCAGGTCGACGGGCACGCCGAGCTGGCGCATCCTGATCAGCGTCTGGGCGAGCTCGTCCCGGGTCGGGGCCTCGGGATGCACGCTCCAGCCCAGGTCCGCGACAAGGCGGTCGACCTGGGCGCGGGCGGCCTGCCATTCCTCGCCTGGCTCCGGCTCGACGGTGGGCCCGAGCGCGTAGTGCGCGGTGCCGAGCATCTCGTGCATGGGCAGCGACTCGTCGTCGACGGCGGCGATGATCTGCTTGATCGAGGCCACCGGGAGCTTGCCCACCTCCAGCAGCGCCCGGATCAGGCGGAGCCTGCGGAGATGCGACTCGTCGTACTCGGCCCGGGTCGCGGCTATCTGCTCGCCCTGGTGCAGCAGGTTCTCGCGTAGGTAGTACTTGATCGTCGGGAGGGCCACCCCGGACCGGGCGCTGAGTTCGGAGATGCGCATCGCTAGATAATAGCGCTATCCAGAGCGGACGACGTGGCGGGCGGCGCTGACCAGCTCCGGCACGTCGGCCTGGCGGTTCCAGAGGAAGACTACCTCGATCGGAGGGACGTCTTCCTTGATGGGGACGAAGGCCAGGGCCTCCGGCACCGGCGTGCCCTCGTGCACGCTGAGCGTGTAGCCCGCGCCCCGCTCCACCATGGTGATCGCCAGGTCGTGCGTGGCCGCCGCCGGACCGAGCCGGGGGTGGAGCCGGTGGCGGACGAAGCCCTCCAGGAAGCGGCGGGCGCCCGCCACCGCGTCGGACTCCGGCATGACCAGCGGCTCCGCGGTCAGCTCCGCCAGTGACACCGTCTCGGAGGCCGCCAAGGGATGATCGCGGTGGACCAGCGCCCGTACGGGGAACCGGTGAATGAGCATCCTGGCCACGCCCCTCGGCAGCGAGCCGGGCGCGTAACCCAGCCCGGCCTGCAGGGTGCCGTCCACAATGGAGACGATCTGCTCGGCCGTACCCATGGGGACCACCCGCAGCCGCAGGTTCTGCAGCTGGGAGAGCAACCGGGCGGCCACATCCGCCAGCCCGTCCGCCACGCCCAGGCGCGAGGTGGCGCCCTTGCTCCTCGCCGCGGCCACGGCCCGCTCGAAGGCGTCTACGGCGACGGTGGCCTGGGCCAGGAACGCCTCACCTGCCTCGGTGAGCTGCACCCCGCTGGACGAGCGGCTGAACAGCTCGACCCCGATCTCCTTCTCCAGCGCCTTCAGCTGCTCGGACAGCGTGGGCTGGGCGATGTGCAGCGCGGCGGCGGCCCGGCGCAGGCTGCCGGCCCGTGCGATCGCCATGGCGTATCTGACGTAGCGTAAATCCATCGCTCACCTCGGGGTGATGATGATCGGCTATCGGTAGATCGCACCTCCGTATTACAAGCCCAGGCAGTTCTCGTGAAGACACATTGTCACCCCGGCCCGCCAACCTAACAAGCGCTTGGCTGTGTTAGCGTGGCGAGCATGCAGCCCTTCGCCGGCCGGGCGGCCGTGGCCGGGATCGGGATGACGGCGCTGAGCAGGCAATCCGGGCGCACGGAGCTGGAGCTCGCGGTCGAGGCATGCCGGGCGGCCTGCGCCGACGCCGGCATCGGCCCGCGCGATGTGGACACGATGCTCAGTTACCACATGAACGACTCCGCGCCCGTCGTGCAGGTCGCCAGGGCCCTGGGGATCGAGCACCTTGGCTGGCACAACGACATCGCCGGCGGCGGCACGCAGGCGGCGTCGATCCTGGGCGACGCGGCGATGCTCGTGCACGCCGGCTTGGCCCGAAATATCTTGATATTTCGGGCGCTCAACGGCCGCTCGGGCAAACGCATGAACACCGTCTCCACCGGCCCCCAGGAACGTTTCACGTACGGCCTGGCGGGTCCGATCCCGCTGTTCGCCCTGGCCGCGACCCGCTATCTGCACGACACGGGACTGACCGAGGAACACCTGCACGCCGTCGTCGCCCAGTCCAGGGACAACGCCAAGACCAACCCCCGGGCGCTGCGCCGCGAGCCACTGGAACTCGCCGACTATCTCGCCAGGCCGTACGTGTGCACCCCGCTGCGCACCGTCGACTGCTGCCAGGAGACCGACGGGGCCTGCGCGCTCGTCGTCAGCGGCGTGCTCGACGGGCCGCGCGTCCAGGCGGTGGTACGGGCCGGAGGGCCCGGCTGCTCCTCCATGGACCGCTCACCCGACGTGAGCGCGATCTTCTCCGCCTACGTGGCGCCCATGCTCTGGGAGGCGTCCGGCATGCGGCCGTCCGACGTGGAGGTGGCGTTGCCGTACGACGCCTACTCCTGGCTGGTGCCCCGGCAGTTGGAGGACTTCGGGCTGGTCGAGCGCGCGGACCTGGGGGCGTACCTGCTGGAGCGCCGCCACGCGTGGGTCAACCCGCACGGCGGCCTGCTCTCGGAGGGCTACGTGCACGGCCTGAACAACGTGGCCCAGGCCGTGCGGGAGCTGCGGACGGGGGAGCACGAGGTGGCCCTGGTGACGGGGTTCGGCGGCAGTTTCGGGAGCGCGGCACTGCTGACGAGGTGAACCGGCCCTCGAAACCTGGCGCGCATTCACAGTCCATGATCGGGCAGCGGCAGAACGCCTCCCTGGCGAATTCGCGAGGTCAGGACGCCTCGGGGATCCAGATGCGCATGGCTGAGGGCCCGCGGCGAGCCCACGAACGGTAGGCGATCAGGGGAAAGCTGTGGGCTTCGCCGGATCGGTGGTGCTGTGCGGTGGCCACCACAGATTCGTGTTCTGCTCACAGCATTTCGACAGCCCTGGCATTGGACATCCGGTCGAGGCGGCGTCGTACGCGGCTTTGGGCAGCTGCCTGGGGCGGGTTGGTTACGGGGTTGTGTAGGGGTTTTGGGTGAGCAAGTGGGCCTTGTAGCCTTCGCCGACGCCGGGTTCGGGGGTACCGTTCCAGTCCTTGATAAGGACGGCGCCGGTGCTGCAGCCCCACGGGTTCCAGGTCCATGCCAGGTGGGACAGGCCGTGTGCGGTGGCCCAGTCCATCAGCGTGTCCATGTAGTCGTAGCCGCAGTTGTCCTGGCCGAACTCGCCGAGCACTACAGGTACCTGCTGGGCGAGCGGGGCGATTTGGGTGTCCCAGCAGGACGCGGTGGCGCAGGCGTTGAAGCTGTACGCGTGCCAGGACGCGGCGATGTTGTTCAGCGGGTCGTTCGGCTTGTATGCCAGCCACTCCCGCATGTCGTTAGCCCACTCCAGGCCGCCCACCATGAGGACGTTGGTCGCGCCGGTTGCCCGGACCGCGTCGACCAGGTCCTGCATGCCGGCCACCTCATAGGGAATGCCGGCGCAGGTGCCGCCGTCGCGCAGGCACTGCCAGCCCAAAGTCTTGTTCCAGTCGCTGCCGATCTCCGGGTACGGCTCGTTGAACAGATCGAAGACGACAGAGTCGTTGCCTTTGAAGGTGTTCGCGACGCCGGTCCAGAACTGGGGGGCGTACTGCGCGTCCGGCATCGGCTTCTGGCACGTCGCGGTGGCGTCCTTGCAGTGCCAGTCCGGCCCGTTGCTGTAGGCGCCCGAGGTCCAGTGCAGGTCGAGGATCGGGGTGATGCCATTGGCGACCAGCAGGTTGACGTAGGCCTTCACGCCCTGCTGGTAGGTGGCGCCGCTGGGCGAGCCGTTGACGCCGAGCCAGCATTCTTCGTTCAACGGCAGGCGCACGGCGTGGATGTTCCAGCTCTTCATGGCATCGACCGAGGCTTGGTCGACCGGGCCGGCGTCCCATTGGCCTTTGCCTTGCACGCAGGCGTATTCGCCGCTTGAGCGGTCCACGCCGAGCAGACGGTAAGGCTTGCCGTCCGACGTGACGATCTTGTTGCCGGACACTCGCAGGCGTGGTGCTGGACCACTGGGGCTGGGGGAGGGACTGGTGGTTGTGGTGGGGGTCGGCGTGGTCACCGAGCCGGTGCAGATTGTGCCGTTGAGCGCGAACGAGGTGGGTACCGGGTTGGCGCCCTTCCATGCTCCGGCGAAGCCGATGGAAGTGGACGCGCCGGTGTCCAGTGACCCGTTCCAATTCAGGCTGGCGGCGGATACGTGAGCACCGGACTGCGTCCAGGTGGCGCTCCAGCCTTGGGTGATCTTCTGGTCGGCGTTGGGGAAGTCGAACGTTAGGGTCCACCCCGTGGCGGCGGAGCCGAGGTTGGTGATGGCCACGTTGGCGGTGAATCCGCTGGGCCACTGGCTCTGGACGGTGTACGTGACGGAGCAGCCAGTGGTGGCAGCCGACGAGGGGAGCGTGGTCGCTGCCATGCTGCCTAATGCCAGGACTCCGACGGCGCCGAACGTGAGCAGCGCATGACGATGTTTCATCTGATCCCTCTGTTCGAGATAGATGCGGACAGCTGCTCCAGCATGCTTAATTAGCAAAGTTATGAAAGTCAATTGCGAAGGTATATCCACGAAGAACGGCGCCTAGAGGTCGGGATAGGACCCCAGCTCAAGGGCTTGGAGGTGGAGCTGCTCGTCCCAGCGGTGGGTGAAAATAAGGTAGCTTTCGTACATCAGGTGTGGGAGGTGGCACGGTGACGAGCCCCATCTGGGCAACTCGGACGAAGACCCGCGGAATGGTGCTCGACTTGATCCGGGCGGCACGGGCGATCAGCCGGGTGGAGCTCGTGGGGGCGACCGGTTTGACGGCACCGACGATCTCCGAGGTCGTGCGTGAGCTCATGGTCGACGGTCTGGTCGTCGAGGCGGGGCTGGGGGCGTCGACGGGTGGCAAGCGACCGATGCTCGTCCAGCTCAATCCTTCAGCCCGCTACAGCGTCGGGGTGCAACTGGAACGCAATACGTGCGTGATCGTTGTGGTCGATCTAGCCGGTCGGCAGATCGCGAGGATGTCGTTCAGCGGAGTGTCGTCGATGCCGCCGGAGCGCTGTCTGCCGTCGGTGGCTACGCAGGTAAACGCGCTGCTCGACACGGCGGCCGTCGATCGTGACAAGGTGCTGGGAGTTGGCTTGGTCAGCTATGGGCCGCAGGATCGGCGGACTGGTGTGTTGCTGACCCCGCAGCCCACCGAGGAGTGGTTCGGCTACCCCATCGCGGACCGTCTCGCCGAGAGCCTCGGTCTGCCGGTCCTGTTGGACAACGACGCGGCGGCGGCCGCGATCGGTGAGTACTGGATGGGGGCGGTAGAGCCACGCAGCACCTACGGCTGCATCTACATGGCCACTGGGATCGGCGGTGGCGTGGTGATCGCAGGCGAGGTATATCGCGGCAGCTCTTCGAACAGCGTGGAGATCGGCCACATCTCCATCGACGTCAACGGGGACGAATGTCCTTGTGGCAACCGCGGTTGCCTGGAGAACTACGCTGGCCCGGCCGCGTTGGTCAGGCAGGCGCTGACGACGCCCGGGCTTGGCCAGAGGCTGGCGCTCGATCCGACCGGAGACGACTTCCTCACCGACTTCGCGCGGCTCGCGGCCGCGGCGAACGCAGGCGACCCGGCCGCCCGAGGCTTGGTCGAACGGTCGGCCCGATATCTGGGTTGTGCCGCGGTCACCATGGCCACCCTGTTCGACCTCGACACGGTCGTCCTCGCCGGGCCGAGTTTCGCGGTCGCCGGTTCTATCTACCAGTCGGTGATCCAGGAGGAGGTGGACCGCCGTACCTTCGCGCGGCGGGCTCACCGGGTGCGGGTCGTGCCATCGGTCAGCGGGTCGGACGCTGCGGCGGTCGGTGGGGCGGTCCTCGTCCTGCAGAGCGAATTGATCCTCGGCCACGGCCGTCCGACGGACAGCGCCGAACCACTGTCCCCCGAGGGCGAGGCGGCGGACGCAACCGCCGTGTGACGTCGCCCGGAGGCTCGGACGAACGCATCTCCTTTGTTCGAACGTCTACGAAAGTGCAGCCGGGGCCTCGCGCACAATCTGGGCAGCGTTTTCAGGCGCAGCTGAGTGGTTGACCCGGCCCGAAGAGATCGGCCGGGTCAACCCACGCACGAACGGAGCTTCTCCGACGAGGCGATCGACTTTAGCCCGCAATGTTGACTTAATTAAGTCTTGTACGTAAGCGAGATCTCGCGCCGCCGACCGATCGGAGCAGTTCCGATGATGCGTACCACAGTCCACGACGGCAGCCAGGGTTGCGTGTTCGGCAGTGGTAGGTCCGGACTCGTGCCTACGCGCGGGGACCATCCCGGGCTGTCCGGTCGTCAAGTGGCAAGGCCCAACGATGAAACGCCGCAGCGGCGATCCCCTCGACAGCTGACGCGCATATCGTCGCGGGAACGGCGCTGTTGGTCGCGGGACTGTTGGGCGAGAGCATCCGAAACGGCGTGGCGGCTTCTATCGAGGCACCGCTGTAGGAGAGCGGTGGCCATACGGCGAACCTGGACCGCTGACGACTGCTCAAGTTGCGCGCCGAAAGGGTGCTGCATCAGTCTTCATGGTTCCCCGTCGTGATTCCTGTCCATCGTTAGGCGAGAAGCTGTTGAACTGCCTCAGCGAGCGCTGCGGTGGCGGGGAAGCGGGCGTTCGTGAACGTGCTGATCATCAAGGATCAGAACAAGCGGACGCTGCCCGCGTTGCTGCTCTTCCTGTTCCTGCAGCGCCGCGTGGGCACGGGGATGACGGCCGGGGCGCTCAAGAGCTGAAAAATCAGCGGAAATGCTGAAGATGCCTCGGACATGTACGGGGTGCCCTACCCCTGATACCAAGGAGGCCGACCATGGGGACCGCCCGTGGATGACGACCGGAAAGACCGGTTCGAGGCCGTATACACGCAGACATACGAGCACATACTCGGGTACGCCATGCGCCGCTGCGACTCCCCCGAGGACGCGGCCGACGTGGTCGCCGAGACGTTCGCCATCGCCTGGCGCCGCGTCGACGCGCTGCCGAGCGGCGGCGAGGCCAGGCTCTGGCTGTACGGGATCGCCAGGAACGTGCTGGCCAACCACCGTCGTGGCCAGCACCGGCGGCAGGCTCGGCACGTGGCGCTCGACGCCGACATCGCCGACCTCTACGCCCGCTCACCCGAGAGCGACATCGAGCTGAGCACGATCACGCGGGCGTTACGCGAGCTGTCCGAGGACGACCGGGAGCTGATCTCGCTGGTGGCGTGGGAGGGCCTGGACCGGGCCCAGATCGCCTCGGTGCTCGGCTGCTCACGCAACGCCGTACGCATCCGGCTGCACCGCGCGCGCAAGCGTTTGTCCAAGGCGCTGGCCCTGGCCGGTGTCTCCGTCAACCACGTGGTCATGGAGTCCGCATGAACGAGCTGAAGCGACTCGCCAGGGTCCACGACGAGGATCTCGCGGGGCAGGCGTCCAGCGCGGGGGCCCGGGCGCTCCTCGCCGCGATCCTCGCCGAGGAGCCGGTGCCGGAGCACGCCCGGCATAGGACTCGGCGCCTGCGCCGTCTCGTCGTCGGAGCCGTAGCGCTGGGAGGGCTCGCGGCGGCGGCCGTGGTCGGACCGACCGTTCTCGGCGAGCGCGGCCCGGCCACCTCGTACGCCAACTCGGCCATCGACATCGAGCTACGCGGTGACACGTACGTCGCCACGATCAAGGACCCGTTCGCCGACCACGCGAAGTACACGGAGGGATTCAAGGCGGTCGGCCTGAACGTGAACCTCGAGGTGGTGCCCGCCTCCCCGAGCCGGGTAGGCAAGATCGCGGGGATGAGCATGAGCGGGCCGCTCGCGAGCAACGGCCTGTCCTTCTCCTTCGACACCGGCCGAGCGCCGGAAGGCTGCACGCTCGGACAAGACGGCTGCGCGATGACCGTCAGCGTTCCCCGCGACTGGTCAGGCTGGGCCCGGATCCAGCTGGGTCGCACGGCCGAGCCCGGCGAGAGGTACCGCAACCTCCTTCCGGCCACGGGCCGGGGCGAAATGTTGGAGGGCTTTCGGGCGGACGAGAAGACCGTCGGCGAGGTCCGTACTGAGCTGCGCCGACGTGGCCTGGAAGCGGTCTTCCAGATCGTGCGCCCGGATCCTCGCAGCGGGGGTTACGGGCTGGAGCCGGAAGGCTGGCGGGCGGCCGAGGTCGGCGACGACTGGATCGTCTGGGAGGCGTACGCCGCGCAGGCAGACGTCGTCCGCCTGCTGGTGACCAAGGACCGCCTGCCTAAGAACCCCATCTACGGCGGTCCCAAGCCCGCGCACATGGACGACTAAGCGGCCACCGGCGGGGCGGTGAAGGCGGTGTGCCGGGCCTTCGCGTCGGCCTCCGGCAGCAGGGCGCGGGCCGCCAGCCAGGCCGCCGCGCCCGCCGCGTCGCGTGCCGTCGTGACCGTCTCGCCGGCTAGCAGCTCCGTTACAGCCTGCCGCACCGGGCCTTCGCTGGTGAGCACGCTCCCGGCGAGCACCACCGGGCCGGACACGTGCACCCGCCTGAGCGTGGCGACCAGGCGCTCGGCGGCCTCCTCTGTGATCTTGAGCGCGACGGGGTCGCCTGCCGCTGCGGCCTGGTTGACAAGTGAGGACAAAGCGGCCAGGCGCATGTGGTCGGCTTGTGCCAGCCGGACGATGCGGTCCGCCACGCCGCGCGGTGTGGCCGGCCGCTCGTCGCCGAGGAAGTGCCGGGCGACCAGGGCCGTCAGCAGGCCGCCGACGGGACCGGGAGCCCTCGCCGCGTCCGAAGGTCCGTACGGCACCTCCGTCGCGGCTGTGTCGATGGCCTGAACGTCTGTCCTGGCGGTGTCGATGGCCTGGGCGTTTGTCCCGGCTGTGTCGATGGCTTCGACGGGGAGCCCTCGGTCGAAGGCGTCCACGACCGCCTTGGCCGCCGCACGCCCGATCCAGAAACCGGATCCCGCGTCCCCCAGGAGCCACCCTAGCCCGTCGGCGATCACGTCGAGCTGGTAGCCCTTGATCCTGGCCGCGACCGCGCCCGTGCCGGAGAGCAGCAGTGAGCCGTCGGGCTCGGCGGACCCCGCCGCGTAGGCGATCGGCACGTCGCCCATGAACCGCGGCCCCTTGGCGATCCCGTGATCGGCCCAGACCTTCGCCAGTGCGGGCACCATTTCGGCCACCTGCCCGGCGACCCCGGCCAGGGAGGCGACCACCCGGCCGCCGTCGTGCGGCCCGAGGGCCGCCCCCAGCGCGTCCGTGATCGCCGCCACCGCCTTGTCCAGCCCGTGAGCAGTGGGATTGCCCGCGCCGGCTCGCGCGTATCCCACCCGGCTCCCGTCGAGCGCGTGGACGGAGACCCGCGTGGACGTGGCCCCGGCATCGACGCCGACCACTAGCGATTGCGTCACGGTCTGAGTCTGGGGGTTGACGTGACCGAGAAGCAAGAATAATTTTCGCCAGAAGACCGGGTGTTCGGAAGGAATATTCGTGACTTCAGGAGCGCTCGGGCGCGTCGAAACGGAACTACCCGGTTTGCCGGAGGCGTTGCGCAGGGTCGGCGAGGTGATTCTCGATGACCCGGCCGAGGCCGCGCGCTCGACCATCATCGCGCTGGCCGAGCGGGCGGGCAGCTCGCCCGCCACCGTGACCAGGTTCTGCCGGGCGTTCGGCTTCTCCGGCTACGCCGAGTTGCGCGTCGCGCTCGCCACCGAGACGGGCCGGGCCGCCCAGGCGGGCTGGGGCGCGGGCGTCGGCCACGAGATCGGTCCGGAGGACCCGCTCGACAAGGCCGTGGAGGTCATGGCCGCCGCCGATGCCCGGCTCATCCAGGACACTGCCGCGGGGCTCGACCTCGACCTGGTGGCCCGGGTGGCCGACGCCATCGTGGCGGCCCCTCGGGTGCTCCTGGTTGGCGTCTCCACCAGCGGGAACGTGGCCACCATGTTCGAAGGCAGGTTACGCCGCATCGGCATCCCGGGCTGGAGCGCGGGCGACGCGCACGTGGCCTTGTCGGAGGCGGCGCTGCTCAAGCAGGGCGACGTGGCCATCGGCATCAGCCACCGGGGCCGTACCCGCGAGGTCATGGAGGCGCTGGCCGAGGCGGGCAGCCACGGCGCGCTGACGGTCGCGGTCACCTCCTTCGCCCGCTCCCCGCTGGCCGACCTGGCCGACCTGGTGCTGACCACCGCCAGCAGGGAGACCACGTTCCGGCTCGGCGGGCTGGCCGCCGTCCATTCGCAGCTGTTCGTGCTGGACGCCGTCTATGTGGCGGTCGCGCAACGCACCTACGAGCGCACCAACGAGGCGTTCGAGCGCACGATCAGCGCCGTGGAGAGCCATAGGGTGGAAAGAGGCTGAATGACGTACGCATCCAAGGTCCTCGACCTGGCCCATCAGGTCGCGGAGAGCCAGGCCGAGCCGGTCAAGCAGGCGGCCGGGCTGATCGTGGCCTCGATCCGGGCCGGGGGCGTTGTAAACGCTTTCGGTTCCGGGCATTCCGAGGCCATCGCCATGGAGATCGCCGGACGGGCCGGCGGCCTCGTGCCCAGCAACCGCCTCACACCCAGGGACCTCGTCCTGTACGGTGGCCGCCCGCCGAGCGTGCTGACCCCGGAGCTGGAGCGGGACCCGGCCATCGCCCATGAGATCTACGGCCTGGCGCCGGTGGCGCCGCAGGACGTGTTCGTGCTGATCTCCAGCTCCGGCGTGAACGGCACGGTCGTCGAGCTGGCCACGATCGTCAAGGACCGCGGCCACCCGCTGATCGCGCTGACCTCGGTCAGGCACAGCAGCCGGATGACCTCGCGCCACCCGTCGGGCGGCAAGCTGCTCGACCTGGCCGACGTCGTGCTGGACAACGGCGCGCCGTACGGGGACGCCATCCTCGACCTGCCCGGCGGCGGCAGTTATGGTGCCGTGTCCACGATCACGTCCGCGTTGCTGGCGCAGATGGTGGTCACCGAGGCGGTGGACGAGCTGGTGGCGATGGGGGAGACACCTCCCATCTACCTGTCGGCGAACGTGACGGGCGGTGACGAGCACAACAGGGCCCTCGAGAGCCGCTACGCAGGTCGAATCAGACGTGGATCATGAAAAGTCAGGAGTAGTCGATATGTCCACCACCCCCCGCATCAGCAGGCGCGAGCTTCTTCGCGGCGCCGCCCTCGTGCCGGTGGCAGGGGCGCTGGCCGCGTGTGCCACACCCGCCTCCCAGCCCACCGCCACGGCCTCCTCGGCACCGGCCGCGACCAGCGCGGCCAACCCGTTCGGCGTGGCGGCCGACAAGCCGCTGGAGGTGTGGATCTTCGACGGCGGCTTCGGCCAGGACTACGCCAAGAACATCCACCAGCCGCTGTTCAAGACCAAATACCCGAACGTCGAGATCAAGCACAACGCGACCAAGGAGATCACCAAGGTCCTGCAGCCGCGCTTCGCCGGTGGCAACCCGCCCGAGGTGATCGACAACTCGGGCGCCAACTTCATCGACTTCGGCGCCCTCTCCCAGGACGGCCAGCTCCAGGACCTGACCCCGCTGCTCGACGCGCCCTCGTGGGACGACCCGAACACCAAGGTCAGGGACACCATCGACCCGTCGGTCATCGAGATCGGAACCTACGACGGCAAGTTCAGCGTGCTGGGCTACGTCAACTACATCCACGGCATCTGGTACTCGCAGAAGGTGTTCAGGGACAACGGCTGGCAGATCCCGAAGACCTGGGACGAGTTCATCGCGCTCTGCGAGACGATCAAGAAGTCCGGCAAGATGGCGCCCTTCACCTACGCCGGCAAGTTCCCGCAGTACCTGTACGAGCCGCTGCTCACGATGGCCGCCAAGATCGGTGGCAAGGAGGTGCTGGTCAACATCGACAACCTCGAGGACGGCGCCTGGACCACTGAGGCCATGAAGTCCGCGGCCACCGCCTGGGCCGAGGTCGGCGCCAAGTATCTCATGGAGGGCACCACCGGCCTCGACCACGTCCAGACGCAGACCGCGCAGAACAAGTACAAGGTCGCCATGCTGCCCTCCGGTTCCTGGCTGGAGAACGAGCAGAAGACCACCACACCGCCCGACTTCGAGTACGGCATGTTCCCGATTCCCGACGTCACCGGGTCCGACAAAATGCCCTATGGCACCCTGCACACCCAGCCGGGCGAGAACTTCATCGTCTCCGCCAAGAGCCCGCACCCGCAGGCGGGCATGGAGTATCTGCGGGGCATGCTGTCGAAGAAGGCGGCCGGCGACTTCAGCGGGCTGGTGCGCACCCTGACCGTGGTCAAGGGCGCCACCGAGGGCAAGGACATCTCTCCGGGCGTCACCAGCGCCTCCAAGGCCGTCACCGACGCAGGTGCCAACACCGTCTACTACCGCTGGTTCAACTGGTACGGCCCGCTCAAGGACGAGGCCATCGCCGCCACCGGCCAGCTCATGTCGGGCGGCCTGACGCCCGACAAGTACCTGGAGCGCATCCAGAAGAAGGCCGACGAGATCAAGAACGACTCCTCGATCAAGAAGTACAAGCGCTAATGATCTTCAATAGGTATCGCCGTGGGCTGTTCATCACCTCGTTCCTGGCAGCCCCGGTGATTCTCTACCTGGTTTACGTCATCTCGCCGTACATCCAGGCGTTCTACATCGCGATGACCGACTGGCGCGGCGTGACGGCCACGCCGCGCTTCATCGGCCTGGACAACTTCGAGCGGCTGCTCGGCGACGGGACGTTCTGGAAGGCCGTCAGCCACAACGGCGCGTTGCTGCTCCTGTTGCCGCTGATCACGATCGTCATCGCCCTGTTCTTCGCCTTCCTGCTCAACGTGGGCGGACCGCAGGGCCTGACGGGGATCCGCGGGTCGAAGTTCTACCGGGTGGTGTTCTTCTTCCCGCAGGTCCTGGCCGTCGCGGTGGTGGCGGTGCTGTTCCAGCAGGTGTTCCGGCCGGACGGCAGCGGCATGCTGAACGGCCCGATGATGGCGCTGGGCATCTCGCCGATCGGCTTCCTGTCCGACCCGGACGTGGCGTTCTGGTCGGTGCTGGGCGTCATGGTGTGGCAGGCGGTCGGCTTCTACGTCGTGCTCTTCTCCGCCGGCCTGGCCTCCATCCCCAGGGACATGTTCGAGGCCGCGCAGATCGACGGAGCGGGCCGCCTCAGCCTCTTCTTCCGCATCACGCTGCCGCTGCTCTGGGACACCGTCCAGGTGGCCTGGGTCTACCTGGGCATCCTCGCCCTGGACGTGTTCGCGATCGTCTGGGTGATGACCGACCAGCACGGCGGCCCCGACTTCTCGACCACGGTCATGGCGGCCGAGATCTACCGCAACGCGTTCCAGTATTTCCGGTTCGGCTACGCCTCGGCTCTCGGCGTCGTGATGTTCTTCTTCACCGTCGGCTTCGCGATCCTCTCGCTGCGCCTGTCCCGACGCGAACGAATCGAGTACTGATGACAACGATGACCTCGTGGACGGTGGCGAACTCCCGCAAGCTCGCCCGCCAGGAGCGCAGGCGGCGCCTCGGGCCGCTGGGCGTGCTCACGCACCTGGCGCTGCTGGTGTGGACGCTGCTGACGGTGGTGCCGATCTTGTGGACGTTCCTGGCCTCGGTCAAGAGCGAGGATGAGATCTTCGGCGACGCCTGGTCGCTGCCCGCCGCACTGCGCTGGGACAACTTCGCCAGGGCGTGGGAGCAGGCGCACATCGGCCAGTACATGCTCAACAGCGTCATCGTGGTGTCGTTCAGCACGTTCGGCACCATGCTCATCGGCTCGATGGCCGCCTACGTGCTGGCCCGCTACCCCTTTCGCGGCAACCGCGCGGTCTACCTGCTGTTCGTCTCGGGCCTGGCGTTCCCGGTCTATCTGGCACTGACCCCGCTGTTCTTCGTCGTGCAGAACATGGGCAACGTGCCGCTCGTCGGCCCGTTCATCGGCCTGAACACGCACGCGGGGCTGGTCCTGGTCTACATCGCGTACTCGATGCCGTTCACCGTCTTCTTTCTGTCGGCCTTCTTCCGCACGCTGCCGACCGCGGTGGGGGAGGCGGCGATGGTGGACGGCGCGTCGCACACGCGGGTGTTCTTCCAGATCATGCTGCCGATGGCCCGGCCCGGCATCATCAGCATCACGATCTTCAACATCCTGGGCCAGTGGAACCAGTACCAGCTCCCGCTGGTGCTGCTCCAGGAACGGGACAAGTGGGTGCTGACCCAGGGCATCGCCGACATCTCCACCGCCGCCGGATATGACCAGGACTGGTCGGCCCTGTTCGCCGCCCTGACCCTGGCCATCCTCCCCATGCTGGTCGTCTACACGGTCTTCCAGCGCCAGATCCAGTCAGGCCTGACATCTGGAGCCCTGAAATAACGCAGCGCAACCGCACTGCTACCTTGAGGCAACGTCACATCTGCCGGAATAGTTATGGACGCATTTCGGGAGGTGGGTCGTTGATCGTGCTCAGGCATCCGGACAGCTTCTCTTCGTGGTGGGCCTCCATGTGCGACTGGAGACCGCACGCCCCTAGGAGCCGACTCCCAGCGGTGGTCGAGGCATCCTGCTGCGAGGAATACATCCTGTGCTCAGAAGGCGCCGAATTCTTCGTCCGGCGCCGTACCGATGATGGGTGTTACCAAGAGACCGCCAGAGGAAGCTATGCCCGCGCCGCCAAGGTGTGGGTCGACCTGGCCGGGGGGCACCGGCACCAGGAGCGGGCCGACGCGAAAATGGCTCGCGATCCCTGGCGGTGATCTGCTTTCCTTCGTCCCATGAGATCGGCATGGGTGGGAGAGCGCGTTCGCCTGCGCGCCATGGAGCCCGAGGACTGGGAGGCGTTCCACGCCTTCAACGAGGACTCCGACGCGGTCAGGAACGGCTGGCGGCTCCATCCGCCCATCTCGGCCGCCTACGCCAGGAAGTGGGCAGCGGAGGAGGCCGAGCGGGAAAAGGATCTCGACGAATTCAGACTGGTGATCGCCACCAGGGACGGCAACGTCCCGGTCGGGACGCTCAACACGCACCAGGCCGCCCGCGAGCACGGCACCTTCGCCTACGGGATCAGCGTCGGCACCCCACACCAGCGCAAGGGCTACGCCGGCGACGCCATCGTGATCCTGCTGCGCTACATGTTCTTCGAGCGCCGCTTCCAGAAGGCCGAGGCGTGGGTCTACGCCTCCAACGACGCGTCGCTGGCCCTGCACCGGCGGCTGGGCTTCGTCGAGGAAGGCCGCCGGCGCAGGAGCCACTACCACGCCGGTCACTATGACGACGAGGTGCTGTTCGGAATGACGATCGAGGAGTTCACCGAGCGCTACGCCTGAAGCTCGGCACGTAGCCTGCGGGTGGCGGTGACCACGTTCGCCAGGGCCGCCTCCACCTGCTCGTACGTCCGCGTCTTCAGCCCGCAGTCCGGATTGACCCAGACCCGCTCGAGCGGCAGCGCCCGCACCGTCCGGCGCAGCAGGTCCTCGACCTCCGCGGCCCCCGGCACCCGCGGCGAGTGGATGTCGTACACGCCCGGCCCGAGCCCGCGCCCGAACGACTCCACCGCTCCCAGGATCCGCGCCCCCGACCGGGCGGACTCGATCGTGGTCACGTCCGCGTCCAGCCCGTCGATGGCGGCCAGGATCTGGTCGGCGTCGGAGTAGCACAGGTGGGTGTGGATCTGTGTGCGATCGCCGGCCCCCGAGGTGGCCCGCCGGTACGCGGCCACCGCCCACTCCAGGTACTCGTCCTGGGCGGCCCGTCGCAGCGGCAGCAGCTCACGCAGCGCCGGCTCGTCCACCTGGACGATCGACACCCCGGCCGCCTCCAGGTCACGGACCTCCTCCCGCACCGCGTCCGCCACCTGGAAGACCACGTCCCGCAGCGGCAGGTCGTCGCGGACGAACGACCAGGCCACGATCGTGACCGGCCCGGTGAGCATGCCCTTGACGGGTTTGTCGGTAAGCGACTGCGCATATGTGGCCCACCGCACCGTGATCGGCTCAGGCCGGGCGACGTCGCCGTGCAGGATCGGCGGCCGGGTGCAGCGCGAGCCGTACGACTGGACCCAGCCGTTCCTGGTGACCGCGAAGCCGTCGAGGTGCTCGGCGAAGTACTGCACCATGTCGTTGCGCTCCGGCTCGCCGTGCACGAGGACGTCGAGGCCGAGCCGCTCCTGCACCCGGATGACGTGCTCGATCTCGGCCTCGACCCGCCGCTCGTACTCCGCCTGCGTCAGCGTCCCCGCCGTCACCGCCGCCCGGGCCGCGCGCAGCTCGCCGGTCTGCGGGAACGAGCCGATCGTGGTGATCGGCAGCGGCGGCAACCGCAGGTGCGCGGCCTGCGCCGCGGCCCGCACCGCGTACGGGCCGCGTCCCTCCGCGACCACCGGCTCCGCCAGCGGCACCGAGGGCACGGCCGGCGCAGGCCCGGTGAAGTCGGCGGCCGCGAGTGCCACCACCTCGGCCACCTTCTGCTCCGCGAACGCCAGCCGCGACCTCAGCGTCGCATCCAGCTCCGGCTCGGCCTCCACGTCGTAGGGCACGTGCAGGAGCGAGCACGAGGTGCTCACCGTCACCTGCGAGGCCCGCACGGAGCCGAGCGCGGCCAGCGCCCGCTCGGGCGAGGTCCGCCACACGTCCCGCCCGGACACGACACCGGCGACCACGGTCTTCCCGGTCAGATCGATGACGGGGACCCCGCCCCGCACCAGGTCGATCCCGATGGCCTCCACCGGCGTGCCGGCCAGCACCGGCAGGGTCTCCCCGAGATCCCCGAAGTAGGACGCCACGAACAACCCGGGCCGCGAGCCCACCGCCCCCAGCCGCTCGTAGGCGGTCCGCACCGCGGCCAGCTCTTCCGATGTCCGGTCCGCCACCAGCGCCGGCTCGTCCAGCTGGACCCACGCGACGCCCTGGGCGGCCAGCGCGCCGAGCAGCTCCTCGTAGCAGCCCAGCACGTCGTCCAGCCGCTCCAGCGCACCGGCCAGCAGCAGGAACGTCACCGGTCCGATCACCACCGGCCGCGTCTCGTAGCCGAGCGCGCGCGCCTCCCGCACCTCGCCCAGCGGCTTGCTCGCGTCCAGTTTGAACACGGTGTCAGGACCGATCTCCGGCACGATGTAGTGGTAGTTCGTGTCGAACCACTTCGTCATCCGCAGCGGCGCCAGCCCCTCGGTGCCGCGGGCCATCGCGAAGTAGGGGTCCTCGGCCGCGCGATACCGCTCGGGCACCGCGCCGAGCAGCACGGCCGTGTCCAGCACCTGGTCATACAGCGAGAACGTGTTCGACGGCAGCCCCTCCAGGCCGAGCTCGGCCAGCCTGCGCCAGGTGCGCTCCCGGATCCCGGCGCCCACCCGGTCGAGCTCCGCCCGGCTCGAGCGCCCATCCCAGTAAGACTCCAGCGCCCGCTTCAGCTCCCTCCGCGGCCCGATCCTCGGGTAACCCAGCACGGTGGACTTGGGGAACGGCGACATCTTCTCAACTCCCTGTGACGTCGGACGACAGATCGTTGTGATCGTGCCGAGTACCCGGACAGTCGTGCACCATGTATTGATGCTGCTTATGCTCAGGGAGATCCACTGCTTCACGCGGGTCGCGGCGCGACTCAGCTTCTCCGCCGCCGCCGCGGACCTGGGCATGTCGCAGCCCGCCATGAGCCAGGCCATCACCCGCCTCGAGCGCGCCGCCGGCGTCAAGCTCTTCGACCGCACCGCCCGCGAGGTGCGGCTCACCGCCGAGGGCAAGGCGCTGCTGCCGTACGCGGAGCAAATGCTCGAATCGGCCCGGGCGTTCACCGCCGAAGCGGCCAGGCTCGCCCGCCCGACCATTCACCTTGCTTATCCACCACTGGTGGGCACGCTGGCGGCGCGGATCGTCAGACGTCTCGCGGGACGCAACCCGCCGATCGGCGTGGAGCTCACGGTCGCGGGCCGGGGGGCGGCGGCCCAAGCGCTCACGGACGGCCAGGTCTCGGCCGCCATCCTGGCCACCCCGGCACCGGCCCATTTCGTCACGGCGGCCAGGTTCCACGTGACCGTCGACCACCTCGCCGTCCCCGCCGGCCACCGGCTGGCCTCCGCCCAGAAGGCGGGCGCGGCCGACCTGGCCGGCCAGGTGCTCCTCACACCGGGCACCCGCCCGTGGACCGGCCTGCCAGGCCGCTCCCGCATGGTGGCCGACGACGACTTCGCCGCGGCACTCGACCTGGTGGCCGCCGGCGCGGGCCTGCTGCCCATCCCGCAGCTGCTGGTCAGGAGCATCAGGCGGGACGACGTGCGGTTCGTGCCGCTGGACGCGGGCGACCTGCGGATCACGTACGCGCTGGCCTGGTCGAAGGACCGGGTCACGCCGGAGCTGATGGCCCTGGTCCAGGCGGTGCAGGACGCGTTGTGGACCAGGTGACGGCGACGGTCAGAGGACGGTGATGCCGCGGGCGGCGAGGATGGCGTTGGCCTGGGTCTGGTTGATGATGGCGCCGGCGAAGGCCCGCAGCTTGGCGTCGTCCGGCTGCCCCAGATCGGCTCCCCGCAGATCGGCCTTCGTGAACTTCGTGTTCAGCAGGCGCGTCCCGATGAAGCGGCAGTCGCTGAACGTGGCCTCGGTGAAGTCGCACCCCGACAGGTCGGCGTCGTCGAAACGCACGCCCTCGATGGCCTCACCGCGCAGCGAGCAACCGCCCAGATTGGCCAGGGTCAGGTTGGAGCGGGCGATCTTGAAGCCGGTGCCACGGGACGCCGTCAGGGAGGCGCCGATCATGCGGCACCCGGTGAACGAGACGTCCGTCAGCAGCGCCCCGCCGAACTGCGCCGACGACAGGTCCACGTCCGTGAACGTGACGTCGATGAGGTCGGCGTCGCTGAACCGGGTCCGCATCCCGCCACCGCCCGTGAACACCGCCCCATCCAGGTCGGCCTTGCGGAAGTCGGTCTGCTCCAGAACACAGGACTCGAACCGGGCCCCGGCCAGCGAGGCGCCCCACAGGTCGGTCTCGGTGAGGTCGCAGTCGCGAAAGACGTGCGGCTCGTCCGGCGGTAGGCGGTCGGCCAGCGCTTTGCGTGAGAGGTCCTCGCCGTCGAAATTCACGGTGTCACACACTACCGGTCAGAACCTCGGCCGCCGCCTGCCCGCAGACCCGTGCGGAGCCGTACGTGGCGATGTGGACGGCGCCCAGGTCCGAGCGGGCGGGCAGGCCCATCTCGACCACGACCCCGTCCGGGCGGGCGCTGAGGAGGTGCCGCAGGGCCTCGGCCTGCCAGGCGTAGCGGTGCGCGTCGCGGACCACGATCACCAGAGGGCGGAAGACGGCCTCGCCGATCAGGCGCTCCAGCGCGGCGCCGGTCGCCTCGCCGACCGCGAGGCGGGTGACCGTGGTGCCGGGCAGCAGGCGGGTGAGGGGCTCGCCGACGCCCCAGGGGGTGCCCTTGTCGATGGCCAGGTTCATCTCCGGGGCCAGTTCGACCACGTACGGGGCCGAGGGCAGGGGCAGGATCGGGGCCGTGGAGCGGCGGGTGATGCGGATGGCGCGGCGGGCGGCCGTGAGGCCGAAGTAGCCGTTCTCGTGCCCCTGTGCCTGGCTGCCCGAGGAGGCGGCCCAGGCGGCCAGCTCGCGGACCCGGCGAGCGGCGTCGGCCAGCCGCTCCTCGGGCAGCAGTCCTTCGGTCACGGCGGCGGCGATGGCGTCGCGGACCTCGACGGCGACGGCCTCGTCGGCCCGCTCGCCGCCGATGCAGATCGCGTCGGCTCCGGCGGCGATGGCGCGGGCGGAGGCGCCCCCGATCCCGTACACCCCCGACACCGCGGCCATCTCGATGCCGTCCGTGATGATCATCCCGTCGTAGCCCAGCTCCTCACGGAGCAGCCCCGTGAGAACCTTGGGGCTGAGCGTGGCGGGCAACTCGGCGTCGTACGAGGGCACCAGGAGGTGGCCGGTCATGACGGCCTTGACGCCCTCCTTGATCGCCTCGCGAAAAGGGACCAGCGCGGCCTCGATCCCGTCGCCGGCCACCACGGGCACGCCGTGGTGGGAGTCGATGGAGGTGTCCCCGTGCCCGGGGAAGTGCTTGGCGCAGGCGGCGACGCCGGCCGACTGCAGGCCGCGGACGAACGCCCGGGTGTGCCGGGCCACCAGGACCGGGTCGGCGCCGAACGCCCGCAGGCCGATGACCGGGTTGTCCGGGTTGGAGTTCACATCGGCCGAGGGGGCGAAGTCGATCGTGATGCCCGCGTTTGCCAGGTCGCCGCCGAGGTCCCGGGCGAGGGCCTCGGTCAGGGCCACGTCGTCCACGACGCCGAGCGCGTACCCACCGGGGCGGCTGCTGCCGGTGGCCACCTCCAGTCTGGTGACCTCGCCGGACTCCTCGTCCGTGCCGACGAGCACCGAGGGGTTCTCGGCACGCAGCTCGGCGGTCAGCCGGGCCACCTGGCCGGGGCCGGCGATGTTGCGGGAGAACAGCACCACGCCCGCCAGCCCGTCGCCGAGTCTGCGACGGAGCCAGTCGGGGGGCGTCCGTCCCGCGAAACCGGGGAAGAGGACGGCGTCGGCGAGGCGAAGCAGGTCACCGCTCTGGGGCATGCCCGCAATCTAATAGGAAAGTTTCCTATTTGCTAGGGGTATTTTCTGACGTCAACCCATCTCCCTTGGTGAGGAACTCCGCCACGGTCCGTATGGGTGCTCCTCTCCTGTCCACGAAGTCCACCGCACGCACCGCCACCCGCAGCTCGTCGGGGCCGGCGACGCAGGACAGATAGCCCCGGCGGTCGTCGAAGAACTTCAAGTGGGGGTTCGCGGCCAGCACGGCGGGGCCGTCGGTCTGCGGCGGTCGGCTGCTGATCGAGCTGCCCACGAACTCCACCCCCACCGTGGCCGAAGCCGGATCGAGGAAGTCCGTCTTGAGCTCTCCCGCCCAGAAGTTGTGCACGTCCCCGCTGAACACGACCAGCCCGGACGCGGTCGCGGCCAGGATGCGGGCGCGCTCGGCCTGGTGACCGTCCCAGGAGTCCGGGCGCAGGTTTGGCGGCGGGCCTGGGACGAAGCGGCGGGCGAAGAACAGCGGCTGCACCAGCACCCGCCACCTGACCGGACTGGTGAGCAGCCGGGACATCAGCCATTGCTCCTGTGCGGCGCCGAGCATGCTGCCGGCGTCGCGATGCTGGCGGACGTCCAGGACCATGAAGTCGGCGACCAGCCCGTACGTCCGCCGCCGGTACATCTGCAGATGCCCGTCCTGCGGCCGCACCCTGAGCGGCTGGTTCTCGTAGTAGGCCTGGTAGGCGGCGCCCCTGCGGCGCAGGAACGCGGCCGATCCGTCGCCCCTGCCCCGGTAGTTGTCGAGCACCTCATGATCATCCCAGGTCGGCACCCAGGGCGCGGCGGCGTGGGCGGCCTGCAGGTCGGGGTCGGTCCGGTAGCGGGCGTAGCGCAGGCGATACTCGTGCAACCTGCTGATCTCACCGGGCACCGGCCCCAGCGGCCGCACGACGGTGGCGGCCTGGCGCGACTCGTAGATGTAGTCGCCGACGTGGAAGACGACGTCGGGCCGCTCCTCGGCCAGATGCCGGTACGCGGTGTAGAAGCCGTGCTCATACCGCTGGCAGTTGGCGATCGCGAACCGCACGGGCCGCGCCGCGGCCGGGTCGTCCGCGGTCCTGGTGCGCCCGACGGGGCTCAGGTTGCCGCCCGCCCGGAACCGGTAGAAGTAGTCGGCGCCCGGCTTGAGCCCGGCCACCCTGACGTGCACGCTGTGCGCCCAGGTCGGCAGCGCCTGGAGCGTCCCCTGGCGCAGGCCCTGGGTGAACCGTTCGTCCTCGGCGAGTTGCCAGCGGACCTCGACGGCCCGCGGAGCCATGCCGCCGGGCCGCAGAGGGTCGGCGTTGAGTGGATCGACGGCTAAGCGGGTCCAGAGGACCACGCCGTCGGGCATCGGCTCGCCGGAGGCGACACCCAGGGTGAACGGGTTTGCCATACCGTCATGGTGACGCACCGAGCCGTTCGATGACGGTGACGTTCGCCTGTCCGCCGCCCTCGCACATGGTCTGCAGACCGTATCGGCCGCCGGTCCGCTCCAGCTCGTGCAGCAGCTTGACGGCCAGCACGGCGCCGGTCGCGCCGAGTGGGTGGCCGAGGGCGATCGCGCCGCCGTTCGGGTTGACCCTGGCCGGGTCGGCGCCGGTCTCCTTCAGCCAGGCCAGCACGACGGAGGCGAAGGCCTCGTTGATCTCGATGGCGTCGAAGTCGTCGATCGACATGCCGGTCATGCCGAGCGCGTGGACGGTGGCGGGGATCGGGGCGTCGAGCATCGTGATCGGGTCCGCGCCGCGGGCCGACAGGTGGTGCACGCGGGCACGCGGAGTCAGGCCGTGCTCGCGTACGGCCCTGGGCGAGGCGATGAGCAGGGCGGCGGCGCCGTCGGAGATCTGCGAGGCCAGCGCGGCCGTCAGCCGGCCGTCCTCGACCAGGGGTTGGAGCGCGGCCATCTTGTCGAGCGTGGTGTCCCTGCGCGGGCCCTCGTCCACGGCGACACCTTCGCAGGGAACGATCTCCCGCCGGAAATATTCGGCGTCGATGGCGTGCAGGGCACGCCGGTGCGACTCGTACGCGTACCGCTCCATCTCCTCCCGCGAGATGTCCCAGTGCGCGGCGATCCGCTCGGCGCCGGTGAACTGGGAGACCTCCTGGGTGCCGTACCGCTCGACCCAGCCCTTCGAGCCCCCGAAGGGGGTCTCGTGCCCGAGCGCGCGCCCGGCCAGCATCGCGGACGAGATGGGGATCATGCTCATGTTCTGCAGACCGCCCGCGACCACCAGGTCGCTGGTGCCCGACAACACGGCCTGTGCGGCGAAGTGCAGCGCCTGCTGGGAGGAGCCGCACTGGCGGTCGACCGTGACACCGGGCACCTCCTCGGGCAGCCCGGCGGCCAGCCAGCAGGTGCGGGCGACGTCGCCGGCCTGCGGCCCGATCGTGTCCACGCAGCCGAAGATCACGTCCTCCACGGCCGACGGGTCGGCGCCCGTGCCGTCCATCAGCTCCCTGAGCACGTGCGCCCCGAGATCGGCGGGGTGGATCCTGGCCAGGCCGCCGTTCCTGCGCCCGACGGGGGTGCGGACGGCGCCGACGATGTACGCCTCGCTCATCTACGCATCGTAGCAAGCGCTTGGTCTAACCTGGAATGCCCGATGAGCTGGGCCGGTTAGGTGAGCAAGCGATTGTCCGTGGGCTCATAATGGTGACGTGACCACGCGAAAGAACTCCGGCACCGCCGCACCGGCGAAGCGCCAGCGCGCGACCTCCACCGGGTCGGCGTCCGAGCGCCGCGACCACCTCGTCAAGCTCGCCGCGGAGCTCTTCGCGCGCAAGGGCTTCCAGGCCACGACAGTACGGGAGATCGCCGACGAGGCGGGCATCCTCTCCGGAAGTCTCTACCACCACTTCGACTCCAAGGAGACGATCGTCGACGAGGTGCTGTCCACCTTCCTCGACGACCTCATCGCCCGCTACCGCGCCGCGGTCGAGACCAGCTCCGACCCGCGCACCGTGTTGTCGGAGATGGTCCGCATCGGCTTCGGCACGCTGGAGCCGCACCGGGCCGCGATCACCGTCATGCAGAACGACTGGAACTACCTGCGGCAGTTCGAACGCTTCAACTACCTCGTCAAGGCCGAGGACGAGGTCGAGCAGATCTGGGTGGCGCAGATCAAGGCGGGCCAGCTCGCCGGGCAGTTCCGCTCCGACGTCGACCCCAAGCTGACCTACCGCATGATCCGCGACACGATCTGGGTGGCGGTCCGCTGGTTCCGCCCCGGCGGCAGGCTCAACACGGGCGGGCTGGCCGAGCACTACATCACCGTGCTGTTCGACGGACTCGCCACGGGCGAGCGCACGACGCAGCGCCGGGGATGAGCCTGGGCAAGGCGGTCCGGCTGGCGCTGCAGGCCGTGGCCGAACCGGACAAGGCGGAGGCGATGCGCGCCTACATGAAGTCCGCCATGCCGTTCCTGGGCGTCCAGGCGGTGCCCCGGCGGGCCGCGCTCAAGCGGGTGTTCGCCGACCACCGCCTCGAGAGCGCGCCGGATTGGCGGCGGGCCGTGTTATCGCTGTGGCGCGAGGCCGAATACCGCGAGGAGCGCTACGCCGCGATCGAACTGTCCGGATACCACCTCTACCGGAGCTTCCAGACCCTCTACACGGTGCCGATGTACGAGGAGATGATCGTCACCGGCGCCTGGTGGGATCTGGTGGATGAGCTGGCCACGCACCGGATGGGCGGGCTGCTGGCCGCCTACCCTGACTCGATGCGGCCGCTCATGCTGGAGTGGGCGCACGACGCGGACCTGTGGAAGCGGCGCACCGCGATCCTGTGCCAAAACCGGTTCAAGGGCCGCACGGACACGGCCCTGCTGTACGCGTGTATCGAGCCGAGCCTGTCGGACAACGACTTCTTCGCCCGCAAGGCGATCGGGTGGGCGTTACGCGAATACGCCAAGACCAATCCGGGCGAGGTCGTCCGCTACGTGAAGGCCAAGGGCATCACGGGCCTGAGCCGCCGCGAAGCGCTGCGCAACCTGCCGGTCACCTAGCGGCGCTCCGCGCTTCAGCCGTAGCTGATCACGTCAGGGATGGGTGTGCGGTGCCGGGCGGTGGCGGGATGCGGACCCGGTTCAGCGACGCCGGCGTCATTGGTAGATGTAATCTATATAGATTCAATCTACATAGGAGATGTCGAGGTGGCAGGGTTCGGCTTCGTAGGCAGGTCCGTTGAGCTGGCTTTCCTCCACAAGCGGCTGGACCAGGCGATGAGGGAGGTCCATGGGACCGCGCTGGCCATCCGGGGTCGGAGGCAGGTGGGGAAATCCCGGCTGGTTCAAGAGTTCTGTGACGAGGCGGCCGTGCCATACCTCTTCTTCTCGGCGATCAAGGGGGCCGCGCCGGTCGACTCCGTGAGCCGGTTCTGCCGGGAGCTGGCCGAATCATCCCTTCCCGAGGACCCCGGACTGGTCTCATTGCTCGAGTCAGGGAATTGGTTCGAGGCGTTCAAGATCCTGGCGTCCGTTCTGCCTGCCACGCCGTCGATCGTGGTGTTGGATGAGCTGCCCTGGCTGGCCGAGCAGGATCCGACCTTCGATGGGTCGCTGCAGGTGGCGTGGGATCGGCTGCTGTCCAGGCGCCCTGTCGTCCTGCTGCTGCTCGGTAGCGATCTGCACATGATGGAGCGCCTCACCTCGTACGACCGGCCCTTCTACGGCAGGGCGGATCCGATGATCCTCGGGCCGTTGAATCCCGCTGAGACCGCGCGGGCGACCGGACTGAGCGGTGCCGACGCGATCGACGCCCAGTTGGTGAGCGGCGGTCTGCCAGGGATCCTGCGCGGCTGGCCGCACGGCATGCCCGCGCTGGACTTCATCCGTCAGGAGTCGGCCGAGCCTGTCTCGCCGCTGTTCGCCGTTCCTGAGGCCACACTCATGGCGGAGTTCCCCTCGCCGGACATCGCGCACCGTGTCCTGGAAGCCATCGGCAGCGGAGACCGGACGCAGGCGAACATCGCGGCGACCGCCGGCGGCCCGGGCGGCGCGCTCGTCTCGGGCACTCTCTCGCCAATCCTGCACAAGCTCACGCACGACAAGCGCGTCGTGGCGATGAACGAGCCACTGTCGACCAGGCCGGGCAAGCCCGCCCTCTACCATGTTGCGGACTCCAACCTCCGGCTCTACCTGGCGGCTTTGCGTCAGACGCAGGAAGAGAGCCGCAGGGGCAGGCCCGAGGTGGGCTTCCGGGGTGTGGAACGACGATGGTCGGCCTGGCGGGGGCGGGCCGTGGAGCCGTTGATCCGCGACTCGCTGGCGATGGCCGCGGACGAGCTTCCCTGGCCCGAGACCGCAGTGGTGGGCGGCTGGTGGAACCGGTCGTTCAACCCTGAGGTGGACCTGGTCGGCGCCGATCGCGGGCCGGTGGCTCGGCAGGTGTTCTTCACCGGGTCGGTGAAATGGCTCGACGGCGAGTTCGATGGACACGCGCTGCGTGCGATGTTCGAAGCCTCGGCTCAGGTTCCTGGGGTGGTTCCCGGACGGACCGGGACCGTGGTCGTCTCCCGTTCGGGGATGGCCGCCGGAGTTGGGCCTGTTGACGTGCATTGGGGGCCGGAGGACATCGTGGGGGTCTGGCCGGGGTAGAGCGGTGGAGCCGCCTGCCGCGTCCGGCTAGCGGCGATCGAGGCGGGACAGGACGGCGTCGGCCTCCGCCATGATGCGCTCGATCAGCTCCCGGCATGAGGGTAGATCGTCGATCACGCCCACGACCTGGCCCGACGCCATCACGCCCAGATCCGCCCGCCCGTCCACCATGGCCGCCCGCAGCAGCACCGGCGTGTTCGCCGCCTGCAGCACCTGGGCCCAGGTCAGCTCCCGCCCGCGCCGCATCCGGCGGCCCTCGCGGATCAGCGCCGCCCACGACAACCCGGACAGCCGCTTGAACCTGGCCCCGTTCACCACGGCCCTGGCCAGACGGGAGCGTTCGAGCGAGGCCACGAACGGGGTGCTCAGCACCCGATGCGGCACCCCGTCCACCTTGGTCGTCACCACGGTCTCCCGCGCCGCCAGGTAGACCTTCTTCACCTCGTCGGGCACCGGCGAGTCGCTGGTCAGCAGGAACCGGGTGCCCATGGCGATCCCGCAGGCCCCGTACGCCAGCGCCGCCACCAGCCCCCGCCCGTCGAAGAAGCCGCCGGCCGCGATCACCGGGATGTCCACCGCGTCCACGACCTGGGGGAGCAGCAGGGTGGTGGCGACCGGGCCGGTGTGGCCGCCGCCCTCGCCACCCTGCACGATGACCGCGTCCACGCCCCATGCGGCCACCTTCTCCGCATGCCGGCGAGCTCCCACGGAGGGGATCGTCACCACCCCGGCATCCTTGAGGCGGGCGATCAGGTCCCGCCTGGGCGCCTGGGCGAACGACGCCACCCGCACGCCCTCCCGCACCATCACCTCGACCCGCTCGGGCGCGTCGTCGGCGTCGGAGCGGATGTTGACCCCGAACGGCGCGTCCGTGCGCTCCTTCACCCGCCGGATGGCCTCGGTCATCTCGGTGACCGACATGGTGGCGGCGCCGATCACCCCCAGACCGCCCGCCTGCGAGGCGGCCGCAGCCAGCCGCGCGCCCGCGACGTACCCCATTCCGGTCTGCACGATCGGATACCGGCAGCCGACCAGGGACGTCAGCGCGGTCCTCACGCCGCCGCCTCGCGGTCGCGGCTCCGGGAGGGGTCGAGCAGGTCCAGGACCCGCAGCTCCTCGGGCTCCGGCTCCCGCGTCACGGGGACATCCGCGTCGATCACGAGGTCGAAGCCGGTCGCCGCCACCACGTCGTCGACCGTGACCCCCGGATGCACGGACGCGAGCCGCATCGACCCGTCAGGGGTGCGGAAGTCCAGCACGGCCAGGTTCGTCACGACGCGGCGCAGCTCGAAGGCCCCGCGGTCGGTCCCGATACCGCTCACCATGTCCACCTTCGGGACGAAGACCCGGGGGCTGTGACGGGGGATCCAGTAGCTCGTCGGGCCGCACCGGGTGTTACCCGGCGCGCCCCGCACCCCCAGCAACTGCGTCTTGGGCCGTGCCCAGTCGCCGATGCAGGAGATGTTCGTGTTGCCGTACCGGTCGATCTGGCTCGCGCCGAGCATGACGTGCCGCCGCCCGTTCAGCACCAGCCACAGGTGCTCCCTGAACGGCAGCCAGCCTTCGACCACCTCGGGCGCGCGGCCCAGCGCGGGCACGTCCCCGGTGAGCAGGCAGACGCCGTCGTTCGTGAGCAGGTCAGGCTCGAACGTCAGCCGCGCCAGCCGTGCCCCCAGCACCGTGACCGCCCCGCCGATCCCGGCCGCCAGGATCTCCCCGTCACCCCTGAACGCCTCCGCGCACGCCACCACGCAGATATCAGCCCTGCTGCTCATCGACACCCGTCTCCGCGTAACGCCGCTGCCGCTCCTCATCGCGTCCGTAGTCCGGCTCGCACGAGGTGAACCCGGCCCCGCCGGGCGCCTCCACCACGCCGGTCACCATCGACCGGCTGATCAGCAGCGACTGCACCGGCCCTTCCTTCAGCAGGTCGGCGGTGTCCACGAGGCGTTCGCACGAGACGTAGCAGCGCGCCGCCGCCTTCGCGTAGAGGTCGTCGAAGTACGGGTCCGGCCCCAGGTATTGGGCGTTGCCCCGGGCGTCGGCCCGGTTCATGTGCACCAAGGCCACGTCCATGGTCAGCGCCGGGACCGCGACCAGCTCCTCCCCGTCCTCGTACGGCGACCGCACCGTCCGCAGCCCCGGGTTGACCCGCATCACGTCCGACCCCATCCCCGCCCGCGTCGGCAGGAACGGCAGCCGGTGTGCCGCGGCCAGCAGCCCGAACATGAACATCCCCTCGTCGTACTCGGTGAACTCGATCTCCCCCGCCTGCCTGGCCCGCCGGAAATGGGGCTCGAGCGGGATGGTGTCGAGCGTGACGAACGGGGCCACGACCTTGCGCACCTTCCCGGCCGCGCACAACATGCCGACGTCCGGGCCGCCGTAGGAGACGATCGTGAGATCACGGACGGGGGAGCGGAGGATCGCCGACACCAGGGCCATGGGCTTGCGCCGCGAGCCCCAGCCGCCGATCCCGACCGTCATCCCGCTCTCCAGCGCGCCCGCGACCTGCTCGGCGGACATCACCTTGTTGTCGCGAACCGCCGTCACGTGAATCGCTCCCTGTGCCGGTCGCCCGCCCCCATGAGGTTCAGCTCGAAGGTGAAGCCCTGCTCGAAGCGGTAGCTGCGCTTGACGTCCACGGGGTCGATGCCGTTGAGCGACTCCTTGGCGCGCCGGATGACGTACGGGTCCTTGGCGGCGATCTGCCCGGCCACCTCCATCGCCACGTCCCGCAGCTTGTCGCGCGGCGCGACCTCCAGCACCGACCCGAACGCGTGCAACTCGGCCGCGGAAACATTTCTGCAGGTGTAGACCATGGCCCGCATCAGGTGCTGCGGCACCAGCCTGGCCAGGTGCGTGGCCGCGCCCAGCGCGCCCCGGTCCACCTCGGGCAGCCCGAAGTAGGCGTCGTCGGCGGCCACCACGATGTCGGCGTTCCCGGCGAGCCCGACGCCGCCGCCCAGGCAGTGCCCGTGCACCGCCGCCACGACCGGCACCGCGCACTCGTAGACGGCCGCGAACGCCGCGTAGCAGGCCCGGTTGACCCCGACCAGGGCCTCGTGTCCCACGGCGTCCCGCAGCTCCTTGATGTCGACCCCGGCGTTGAACCCGCGCCCCTCGGCCCGCAACACGACCACCCTGGTCCCCGGGTCGTCTCCGGCCGCCCGCACGGCCTCGGCCAGCTCCTCCCAGCCCCGCACGGTCAACGCGTTCACCGGCGGCACATCGACGACGACCTCGGCGATCGGCCCGGCCCGCAGCGTGATCCCCATCTCGCTCCCTGGTTCACCTAACGCTTGCTTGGTACGTTAGCATCCGTGACCCTGACTTACGACTACTCGGGCAAGTCGGTCCTGGTGACGGGCGGGACCAAGGGCATCGGCGCGGGCATCGCGCGGGCCTTCCATGAGGCGGGAGCCGAGGTGACCGTCTGTGCTCGCACGCCGCCCCCGGGCAAGGAGTTCCGGTTCGTGCGGGCGGACGTGCGGGTCCCCGAAGACGTCGAGCGGCTCGTGGCCGGGTTCGACCGGCTCGACGTGGTGGTCAACAACGCGGGCGGCTCGCCGTACGCGCCGCTGGAAGGCACCTCGCCGCGCCTGCACGCCCGCGTCATCGAGCTCAACCTGACGGCCCCGCTGCTGGTCGCGCAGTACGCCTACCCGCTGCTCGCCGCCGCCCGCGGGGCCATCGTGATGATCGGCAGCTCCAGCGGCGCCCGTCCCTCGCCCGGCACCTCCGCGTACGGCGCCGCCAAGGCCGGACTGCACCACCTGGCCCGCTGCCTGGCCGCCGAGTGGGCTCCCGACGTGCGGGTCAACACGGTCGTCGTGGGCCTGGCCGCCACCGAGAGCGCGGCGGGCCACTACGGCGAGCATGGGGACGGCCGGATGGGCGCGGCGATCCCGGCCGGCCGGCCGGCCACGCCCGAGGACGTGGCCGGCGCGTGCCTGTGGTTGTCCGCGCCCGCCTATGTGACGGGCGCGGAGGTACGGGTGGACGGCGGCGGCGAGATCCCCTACTGGCGCCACCTGGCCGGTGACCTCACGGGCTGAGCGACCAGGCGTGGAAGATCGTCGTGTGCCGGAACGACGAGGCGGTGCCGTCGAACCCGTACGTCCCCCGCCACGACAGCGGATCCTGCTGCTCTCCCACCACGGTGATGGTGCCGGCGCAGCTGCCCTGGCCCTTCCTGGTGGCGTTCAGCAGGAGCTGCTCACCCAGGTGGCCGCTGGTGACGGCCCACGGCGCGCCGCAGATCCCCGACTTGATGGTGCCGCTGACGACCTGGAACGGATAGGTGTTCGGGTCGATCTCGAGGTCGATGACGAAGATCGCCGACCCGTTGCGCAGCTCCACGTAGGCGTTGATGGTGGCGCTCTTCTGCGCGGCGACGGACTCCGCGAAGGACTTGGCCTGCCCTCCGGTGGCGTCGTAAAAGGTCCGGTCGGGCGCCTTGGTTGACTGAGGCATGGTGCTTCTCTCCTCCGATGCCGCACCGCTGCGGCGTCTCAGCGGGTTACGCCAGCGTCTCGGCGATCTCGACGCGGAGCAGGCTACGGACGTGCTCGATGTGGTTGACGATGGTGACCTGGACCGACCCGGCGAAAAGCAGGCCCATGGCCACGTTGTCCAGGCTCGTGACGAGGGAGCCCGAGTCGCCGCCCGCCGACATCGCGGTCGTGACGATCTGGTCGCGGAAGCGGCCGATGCCGAACCCGTAGCTCACGTCGATCGTGGCGTCCACCGCGATGATGCGGCCCACTGTCAGGTTCGTCGTCCGCCCCGTCTTCTTCACCAGGTCGCCGACGGACACGTTGGCCTTGCGGCGCCAGCCCCTGGGCGCGCCGTTGAAGTAGGTCTCCCTGGTGGCCTCCTGGAACTGCACCTCGCCGATCGCGGCGTCCACGATGTTGTTGTGGCTCGTCAGCGGGATGGCCGGGGTGAGGTCGATCGGGATGAACCTGGACAGGACGGCGATCCGGTCCTGCGGATCGACACCGCCGTCGAAGCGGCCCGGCTGCACGATCGCGCTGCCCACGGGGGCGCGGTTGGAGTCGGCCAGGACGTGGTTGTTGCTGAGCACGTAGAACCGGGAGGGGATGCCCAGCCCGGGCGCGGGCGGGTCGATGGTGGCGCCGGGCAGGAAGTCGTAGACGACGCTGCCCATCGTGCCCGCCGTGACCTGCACGTTGCCGATGGAGAAGCCGGACGGGCAGGGCCGCAGGCGCCGGGTGAGCACCTGTACGCCGGTGTCGGCCGGCGCGCCGTCGCCGCGCGGAATCGCGGGAGCGGGTGCGCCCATGAACTGGGCGGCGGGGGCGCTCACCGCCTGGGGAGAGCCCATCAGCCGCTCGGCGACGACGTGGCCCACCCTGACCACGTCGACGGTCGTCCCGTCGTCCATGCGCCGGGGCAGCAGATCCTGCTCCCTGAGCATGGTGGGCGGGAGTTTCTGCGACACGAAGACGAGCAGCGCCGGCTCGCCGGTCGGCTCCCCGTGCGTCCACTTGACGCCCTGGCCGAACCCCACGACATTGCTCGGCCGCGTCGCAGGATCCATCAGTGTGTGGGCAGCCTGCTCCTTGGCGGCGTCGGACAGGCGATAGCCCTGGGATCCGCGCATCAGTTCCGGCTGGCTCACGCCAACCACCTCCTACCTGGAAGGAGTTCCGGGTGCGGTGATGCTCACTGGGCCGTGGGGGTCCCGATCTCCATGACCTTGACGGGTACGCCGTCGAGCTCGGCCGGGATTCCTGACGAGACCATGTGGGTCACGTAGACGACGATCACGTCCTCGTCCGCGTCGCCCTTGCCGGTGGAGACGCCGGTGACGTTGGGGATGGCGAGGAGCTCGTCCTCGTGCCGTCTTCTGATCTCATGCACGTCCATCCATGGCCCTCCGCTGAGATCTACCGCCTTTGGAGCGTAGATGTCCGGCGTACCCGCAGACTCAGGGTGCCTCCTAGGGAAAACCCCAGCTTTCGCCCGCCCCTTGGTCAGGGGGTGGCCCCTGGGCGTGCTCAGCGCATGGCGGACCGGGCGGTGGGACGCAGGCGGAGCCGCTGCGGGGCCGCGGTCAGGCGTGTCTTCAGCATCGGCAGGTCCACCTCCCGCTCGTCCTCCGGCGTGTCGAAGCGGGCGAACCACACGAACACCGTCTCCCCGGTACGGACCGGCAGGCGCGGAAAGGTGTTCTCCGCGTGCTCGGTCTCGAACCGGGCCACCACCGGCACCCCGGCCTCGGCCAGCACCGGAGCGACCTCCGAGTCGAAGAAGCCGGCGAAGCCGTCCTCGACGTGGCAGATCGTGGCCACGTACATCGACGGCGGGAGCTCGGCCGCGCCGACAGGCGGCCGCTCCCATGCGGGCGGCTCCGCGAGGGCGCGCAGGAGCAGCACGTCGTCGGAGTCGATCATCGTGGCGTTGGCCGCGTCGCGGTTGGCCTGCCACACGGGCCCGCCGTAGAAGGTCTCCAGTGCCGCCTTCCTGGCCGGCATGTCAGGGAAGGCGCGCAGCCAGGGGAACGTGTCGGGCGCGTCCGGGTTGCGGAAGGTCCCGGCGACCCGCATGCCCGCCGCCTCCTGCGTCTCGACGAACTCCCGCTCGAACAGCTCGATGAGTGTGTCGCGCCGCCCCGGGCGCAACGTGTACTGCCGCAGCTCGTAGATCATGCGGGGACGATAGGCCCGGGTCGCTGACATCCTGCGTCAGCGTATGCGCCGAACAATATTCTGATTACTTTGAGCTATCAATTGACAACGCAGAGTTATAGGCTCGCATCGACCTTGATCTCCAAGGGCCAAGGAAAGGTCAAAGGCCCTGAGGGCGAAGGAGCAGAAGTGATCCGAAGAGTGTGCGCCGCCGCGGCCATGGTGGCAGCGGTCGCGAGTGGCGCGCTCCCTGCTGTCCCCGCGCGCGCTGACGGCTGGTCCGACCGTTGTGGCGACCGTTCCTGGTCCTACAACTGGAGCGGCAGCAGCGGCTCGTCCCAGTCGGGAAACAACTTCGGCGACGTCTCGGCCGCCAACCGCGGTGAGGGCGCCTCGACCAACGTCAACAACGTCAACGGCATCGCCTCGACCGCCACGCACGGCGGCATCACGGTGACATACATCTTCGGCTGACCGAAAGGACATCGACATGGTGAAGAAGCTCTGCGCGACCGGCCTCATCGCCGCGGCCGCGGCCGGCGCCGGGCTCCTGCCCGCCGCCGCGTACGCGGACGTCAACGCGGGCAACTCCAGCTCCAACAGGTCCTCGTCCCAGTCCGGAAACAACTTCGGCAACGTCGTCAACGTCAACGTGAACGGCCACGGCGCGAGCAGCGTCAACAACGTCAACGGCAACGCCGTCACGGCGAGCTACGGCAGCCGCGCGAGCATCGACGACATCGTCGACTGATTGGTCCTCGAGCCCCCTCCGGCGAGCCAGGCCGGGATCCCGGCCTGGCTCGCACCCTCCGCGCTAGCCTTGGTCCTTCACCCAGAGCCGCAGCAGCCCCCTGAAGTGCTCGACGAACCTGTCGTGCTCGTGTGCCGGATACGTGGCCTTCACCGTGTCCACCAGCAGCCGGTCGAACTCCGGCGCGGCCACCCACTCCAGCACCACCTCGTCGAGGTGCCCCAGATGGGTCCGGCAGAACTCGTGGTAACGCTCGGTGTCGAAATAGCGGTCCGCCAGCCTTCGATACTCCGCCAGCCGTTCCTCGTACGTCCCGGTCACCGCGAAGTAGTCGTGCGTCTCCAGGTCGATCCGCGGCCTGCGCCGGGTGGCCACGCAGAACACACACCACTTCACCAGCGTCTTGATCGCCCAGGGGAAGTAGTAGTGCAGGCTCGTCAGCGCCACGTCGGGGCAGGCGTTGGCGTAGTCGATGGGGTGCACATCCGAGCCCTTGACCAGGGTCTCGCAGGAGTTGAACTCCCACCGGAAGAACGCGTTGACGAGCTTCCCGATCGTCACGACCTCCTCGCCGGCGGCCGGTGACAGGAACTCGTGGTCGACGGCGTACCGCGCGTGCATCGGCTCCTCGGGCCTGAAGCGCATCACCATCGTCTCGGGCCCGATCGACAGCGACCTGGCGAACGCGTCGTACCCCTGGACGGCCTGCTGGAGGTGCATGAGCATCTCGCCACTGGCGTCATAGGCCCGGTGCAGCTCGTCCCGGTCGCGCACCAGGGACACGCCGCGCCAGGCACCGCCGTCGTACGGCTTCATGAACAGCGGGTAGCCGATCCGCTCGGCCACCTCGTCCAGGTCGAAGGGCCGGTTGTAGCGGGCCGCGGTGTAGGCGTACCTGGTGTTGTCGGGCGGGTTCTTGTACGGCACCAGCACCGTCTCCGGCACCTTCAGCCCGAGCCGCATCATCGCGCAGTAGGCGGCGTGCTTCTCCATCGACTGGAACGTGAACGGGCTGTTGAGCAGGTAGACGTCGTCCATCATGGAGATCTTCTTGAGCCACTCGCGCGGGTGGTAATACCAGTACGCCAGCCGGTCGATCACCAGCGCGTGCCGCGGTTTCGCGCGCAGGTCGAACGGCTCGATCGTGACGCGCTCCACGTCGAACTCGCCCACCCCCTTGATCGGCCCGAGCCGCCGTAACAGGGTCTCGAACGCCGACGGCCAGTCCTCCTCGGTCCCCAGCAGCAGCCCGATCAGATGTCGCACGGGGGTTCCTCCGCTCCCGCCCGCGGGTCAGACGCCGGGTAGGCGGCCGTTGCGGAACAGATCGACGAACCGTTGGTGGTCTTCCCGGGCCTGTGCCCCATAACGGTGAGCAAAATCCACCAAAACCCCGATAAATCCGGACCTGTCGCCGTCGATCACCGCCATGATCGCCTCCTCCGTCGAGAAGTCGACGAGGTCGTGGCTGGACTCGTCGTCGGCAACCGAGTGCATGCGCGCCACCGCCCGCCCCAGGTCCTGCATGATCGAGCGCAGCTCGTCCGGCTCGTTCACGTCGTCCCAGTCCAGATCGGCGGAGTACGGCGACACCTCCGCCACGAGCTGCCCGACCCCGCCGAGCGTCGTGTAGCCCAGCCAGGGATCCGCGTAGGCCTGCAGCGCCCGCTGCGACTCCGCCGTGCGATGCCCCTGGTGCAGGAAGTAGGAGACCACCTTCTCGTCGGTCACGTGCCGGGCCACGGCCGGCACCGCCGCCTGCTTCATGTAGAGGATGACGTCGTTCTCCAGCGCCTGTGAGCGCCCTTCGAGCAGCAGGTTGTACGACGGCAGCCCCGCCGACCCGATGCCCACGCCCTTGCGCAGCGCCACATCCTTGATCACGTGCTCGACCGGGTTCGCCTGCGTGGGCAGCGTGGTCAGGTATTCCTCGAACGCGGCCAGCACGGCGTCCCTGGTCGCCGCGTCCACCGCCGTCCGCCCTTCCATGAGCGCGAAGCGCCGGTCGTAGTCGTCGATCACGGTCTCCACGTCGAGCAGCGCCACCCGCGTGTTGAGCCGCGCCGTCTGCAGCACGTGGTGCAGCACGCCCGTGGTGGTGTCCAGGGTGAGCGAGCCGATCGCGTCGTCCCCGCCGGCCGCGATGCCGCCCAGCTCGTCCAGGTACGCCCTGGCGAAGTCGGTCACCAGCGCGCCGATCGTGTCGTCGGACAGCGCCTTGGCGTACCCGAGCAGCGCCACGCTGGCGGCGAAGCGCTTGAGGTCCCAGATGTAGGGCCCCACGTACGCCTCGTCGAAGTCGTTGACGTTGAAGACGAGCACCCCGGAGGCGCTCATGTACGTGCCGAAGTTCTCCGCGTGCAGGTCGCCATGGATCCAGACGCGGCTGGTGGGGGCGTCGAGGTAGGCGTCATCGGCGTACGTGCCGGTCATATCCGCGTAGAAGAGGGACGCGCTGCCGCGGTAGAAGGCGAAGGGGGAGGCCGCCATTTTCCGAAATTTCCGCCTAAATGCGGCGGGGTCTTGCTTGATCGACTCGCCGAACTCCGTCATGAGGACATCGAGCAGGAAGGAAGAGCGTGGGCCCATAATCCGGACAGTAGATCCGGAACCTCTTGCCGCCTAGCCTGATCTTTCCCTGACAGGGGCCGGTCAGGGGTGCTGGGAGGAGACCGAGACCACCTCGCCCGTCATGTACGACGAGTAGTCGCTGGCCAGAAAGACGATCACGTTCGCCACCTCCCATGGCTCCGCCGACCGCCCGAACGCCTCCTTGGCCGCCAGCTCCGCCAGCAACTCCTCGCTGGTCACCTTCGCCAGGAACGGATGCACGGCCAGCGACGGCGCCACCGCGTTCACCCGCACGCCGTGCTCGGCCGCCTCCAGCGCCACGCACCTGGTCAGCGCCATCACGCCGGCCTTGGCGGCGGCGTAGTGGGCCTGCCCGCGCTGCGCCCGCCAGCCGATCACCGAGGCGTTGTTCACGATGACGCCGGAGCCCTGATCGATCATGTGGCGGAGCGCGGCCCGGGTGCAGCGCATGGTGCCGTTCAGGGTGACGTCGATGACCGCGTGCCACTGGTCGTCGGACATCTCGGCCAGCGGCGCCGTACCGCCGAGTCCGGCGTTGTTGATCACCACGTCGAGCCGGCCGTGCGCCTCGACCACCGCGTCGAAGAGCGCCAGCACCTGCGCCTCGGACGTCACGTCGCACGGGACGGCGAGCGGCTTGACGCCGGTGAGCTCGGTCAGGGTGTCGGCGGCGGCGGCCAGGCGGCGCTCGTGCCGGTCCGAGACCACGATCGTGGCGCCTTCCTCGGCGCACCGGCGGGCGGTCGCATAGCCGATGCCGGCGCCGGCGGCCGCCGTCACCAGCGTCACCTTGCCGTCGAGCAGTCCGTGTGCCTTGGGGTACGCCGGGGTCATCGCCTCTCCCCTCACCGTGGCAGTCCCAGGGTGCGCTCGGCGATGATGTTGCGCTGGATCTCGCTGGAACCGGCATAGATCGTGTCGGCCCGGCTGAACAGGTAGAGCCGCTGCAGGTCGTTGAGCTCGCCCACCAGCCCGGCCTTTCCCTGGACGGCCTGCGCCAGCTCGCCGAGCCGGCGATGCCACTCCGACCAGTAGAGCTTGGCGATCGACACCTCCGGCCCCGGGTCGGGGCGCACCATCCTGAGCGCGTTGAGCCGCATGATCTCCAGCTCCAGCCACGCCCGCACGAGGCGGTCACGCAGCACCGGGTCATCGGCCGCGCCGGTCCGCTTCGCCGTCTCGATCACCCTGGCCAGCTCGCGCCGGAAGCCGATCTGCTGCCCGAGCGTGGACGCGCCGCGCTCGTAGCCGAGCGTGGCCATCGCGACCCGCCAGCCGTCGCCGGGAGCGCCCAGCACGTTGTCCGCCGCCGTGCGCGCGCCGTCGAAGAACACCTCGTTGAACTCCGACGTCCCGGTCAGCTGCACGATCGGCCGCACGGTGACACCTGGCTGCCGCATGGGCACCAGCAGGTACGACAGCCCGCGGTGCCGCTGCGAGCCCGGCTCGGTGCGGCACAAGACGAAACACCAGTCGGCCACGTGGGCCAGCGAGGTCCAAACCTTCTGGCCGGTGATCACCCAATGGCCGTCTTCCAGATGTGCCTTGGTCTGGACGCCGGCCAGGTCGGAGCCGGCCTCGGGCTCGGAGTACCCCTGGCACCACAGCTCCTCGCCCCGCTGGATCGGCGGCAGGAACCGGGCCTTCTGCTCGTCGGTGCCGAAGTCGAGAATGGTGGGCCCGATCAGGCCCTCGCCGATGTGGCCGACCCGGGCCGGGGCGTCGGCCCTGGCGTACTCCTCGTAGAAGGCGACTTGGTCCTCCAGCGAGGCGGCGCGCCCGCCGTACCGCTCCGGCCAGCCGAGGCAGGTCCAGCCGTTCTTGCCGAGATGGCGCTCCCAGGCCAGTCGCAGCTCGTGCCCTTCGTGCTCGCGCCCAGGGCCGCCGAGGCCCCTGGCCGGGGCGAACTCGCCGCTGAGCGCCTCCTCCAGCCAGCCCCTGGCTTCCTCGCGGAAGCCGGGGGTCTCGCCGAGCTCAGGAAGCGTCAACGAACCCCCCGTAGCCGCCGCGGAAGAACACCAGCGGCCCGCCCTCGGCGTGCGTGTCGAGCTGCAGCACCCGGGCCACCACGATCATGTGGTCGCCCGCCGCGTGCTCGGCCTCGACCGCGCAGTCGATCCAGGCCAGCGCGCCTTCCAGCACGGGGTTGCCGCCGGGGGAGCCGGTCCACTCCAGGCCCGCGAACTTGTCGCCGCCTCTGGTCGCCATCTGGGCGCACACCGCCTGCTGGTGCTCGGCCAGCACGTTCACCGTGACGATCTTCGCGCCGCGTACCCTGGGCCAGCTGGTGCTGGTGTGCGCCACGCAGAACGCCACGAGGGGCGGGTCGAGCGAGACCGAGGTGAAGGAGTTCGCGGCCAGGCCGCAGGGCTCGCCGTTCAGCGGATCGAGCGCCGTGATCGCCACCACGCCCGTCGCGAACCTGCCGAGCACCTGCCGGAAGCGCCGGCTGTCCAGATGGCCGTTGGCGCTTTGTGGGGAAGGGCCCGTCGGCATGGCGGCTCCGTTGCGAATCCTGCGCTGATGCGGCGCCGGAAGGCTGCGGCAGCCGTCCGGCGCGACGAGCCGGGCAGCGTGTGTGCTCATGGGTCCGCCTCCTAGTCCACCGGCTGCGCCCTATCTTACCAAGCGCTTGCTTGGACGCTAGGGGGGCCGGGGAAACATGTCAAGTCGAATGCCGCACAGGTTGGTGTCGCGCACGGTGCGGACCTGTGCCGCCGCACATGCGTTGACATGGGCGAAATGCCCGGCATAGCGTTATCGGTGTGGCCAAGCGCTTGCTTGATTTTCGGGACATGACGGCGATCGCCGGCGTCGGATACACCCCCTTCACCAAGGACTCCGGCGTCAGCACCCTGACGCTGGCCTGCCGCGCCGTGCTGGCCGCCCTGGAGGACGCCGGACTGACGGCGGACGACGTGGACGGCCTGGCCACGCATCGCGTCGGTGACTCCGCCCCGCCCACCTTGGTCGGCCCGGCGCTGGGGCTGACGGACCTGGCCTGGCACCTGGACCAGTTCGGCGGCGGCAGCGTCTCCCACGCCGTGGTCGGCCAGGCCGCACTGGCGGTCGCGGCCGGGCTGGCCGAGACGGTCGTCTGCTACCGGGCCATCAACGCCCGCTCCGAGTTCCGCATGGGCGGCACCGGCCGGGGGGTGCCGGCGAGTCCGGAGGTGCAGTACCAGGCGCCGTACGGGTACGTCGCGCCGCCGCAGCAGTACGCGATGTACGCCCGCGCCCACATGCTGAAGTACGGCACCAAGGCCGAGCACTTCGGGCACCTGGCGGTCACCCAGCGCGCCAACGCGGCCAAGAACCCGCGGGCGCTCATGCGTACGCCGATCACGCTGGACGACTACCTGGCCAGCCGGTGGATCGCCGAGCCCTTCCGCCTCCTGGACTGCTGCCTGGAGACCGACGGGGCCTGCGCCGTGGTCGTCACCACGGCGGAACGCGCCCGCTCGCTGCGCCGCCCGCCGGTGCTGATCTCGGCCGCGGCGTGGGGCGGCGGCACGTCCCACCTGTCGGCTCCTGACGCCGACCCGACCGTGACCGCGGCCGCCGCCCTGGCCCCGCGCCTGTACGCGCAGGCCGGGCTCGGTCCTGAGGACGTCGACGTGGCCGAGATCTACGACTGCTTCACGTACTCGGTGATCGTCCAGCTGGAGGACTACGGGTTCTGCGCCAAGGGCGAGGGCGGCCCGTACGTGGCCTCGGGCGCCACGGCTCTGGACGGCCCGCTGCCGGTCAACACCCACGGGGGTTTCCTGTCGGAAGGCTACGTCCACGGCGTCAACCACATCGCGGAGGCGGTGTCCCAGCTCAGGGGCGACGCGGGGGACCGCCAGGTGCCGGGCGCCGAGGTGGCGCTGTCCACGGCCCAGCCCGGCTACATCCTGCCGGCGACCTCCGCGCTGATCCTCAGGAGGTCGTGATGGCTTATCGGCCCGAGCCCGACCGGGACTCGCGGGAGTGGTGGGAGCGGATCGCCAGGCACGAGTTCGCCGTGCAGCGATGCGACATCTGCGGGACGACGCGTTTCCCTGCCAGGGCGTTCTGCCCGGCGTGCCGGAGCGAGGCGTGGCACTGGCAGGACGTGGAGCCCGAGGGGCGGGTCGAGAGCTGGATCGTGAATCATCAGGCGTTCGTGCCAGGCCGGCGGCAGCCCTACGTGGTCGTGATGGTGCGGCTGGCGGCGGTGCCGGGATGCCTGGTGTACGGGAACTGGCACGGGGAGCGGCCCCCCGAGCCGGGCGAGCGGGTGCGGGCGTCCTTTGACCGGATCGATGAGACCCTGACGCTGGTGAACTGGACGCCGGCCGGGAGCCTGGATCCTCATCCGCACCAGCGCACATCCTTCCGCTAGTCGACCTTGGTCCGGGAAATGGATTCGTACCCACGAACCCCATCAGTCCCACCATGGCGAAGCGGCCCCCAGTTCGGGCTCCGAGGGTTGATGATGAGGCAGTAGACGTCAACGCGGACGGCTGGATCTTGGCGGCGGACGTGAGCGGAATGGACTGGGTGACCGGCGTGGCCACGCGGCCATGGCTGACGATCATGCCTGCCGTCCAGACGTTCGTGCTCGCCGGGCCGCGGCCACGCGGGCCGCCGGGCGGGCGGAAGAAGGAAGAGATCCATCGGCTGGTCCCTCGGAGGAAAGCGCGCCCTGGCGGGCGTGGGGGACCCGCCAGGACGCGCTTCCTGCCCCGTGAGCGGCGGCGCCAGGACTCCGGCGAGGGATGGAGTCCTAGGCCGTGTGATCGCACACGGAGTCGATGGGGGAGTGTGAAAGCTCCTGCTGCCGGTAACGTGCGGCGATGCGTTGAGCTGCACCAACCGGGTCATCAATGGGGTGCGTGACGGGGGCGCCACCCTCCTCGTTCCAGACAAAGGATCCGTCATTGCACCGCACGGTCAGCTCTGTCGACACCGATTGCATGGGCGTGCCATGCCGATTGCTCTGGTAGGTGTGGGTGAACCCCTGGCGCGTCAACGCGTAACGCAGTAAACGTGTTGCTTCACCAGGGTTATGCCAGGGCAGGTACGGCGTACCCGTGCGGACCGGCAACACTGGCCTTCACCCCCTCACCGGCCTTTAGATGGATTTGTACCAACGAATGGATGATGGGCCGCTGGAGGCGGTTCGGTCAAGGGGTTGTGGCCTGCTAGAACCAGATCGTCTAAATTGTTGGAACAAAAGGGGTGAAAGTGGCAAGGTCGGTGCTGTATCAGCAGGTGGCTGCGGAATTGCGTCGTGCCATCTACTCGGGTGTCCTCGGCCCCGGGGCACAGCTGCCGACCGAGGCACAGCTTATGGAAGACCATGGGGTGAGCAGAAACACCGTACGGCTGGCCCTCGGAGAGCTCGTCAATGAAGGGCTCGTCACGCGCACGCCGCGGCGCGGGACCGTGGTCAGAGACCGCCGGCCGCTGCTCATCTATCCCCAACGTGAGCTGGAGAAGCAACCCCGTGGGGAGCTGCGCGAGGCTTTCGCCTACGCCGTGGCACAGGAAGGCCGTGCGCCAAGCCAGTACATCGAGGTGCTGACCGTGTCTCCGGTCGAGGAGATCGCCAGCAGGCTGGAGTTGGCGGATGGGGAATTGGCGGTGGTGAGACGCCGTCTGCGGTTCGTGGACGGCCAGCCGTACAACACCAACGATTCCTACTTCCCACGTGATCTGGTTGCCGATTCCGAGATCGCCAGGCCCGGAGACATCGCGCGAGGGGCGAACCGGGTGCTGGAGGAATTGGGTCATGCGCAGGTGCGCGTCGTCGACGACATCTGGGCCCGCATGCCCAACCAAGAGGAGGCCGAGCGCCTCCAGCTCGAGCTCGGCACGCCAGTCATGGTGTATGTCCGAGTTGGTTTCGACGGGGCCGACATGCCAGTGCGTGTCGCTGTGTCGGTACTGCCCGCCGACAAACATTTGATCAGATACGAGCTCGATAGCCGTTGAGGGCTCGGATGAAGGGGTGATCCCGCCGGCCGGGTGCAGCGAGAAATAGCCGCCTCGCTGGCCTGGGGGAGTCGTGCATACTCCCCCAAATCGCCATTTATCCATGTATATCGGGTTAAGGCCCCATTTCGCCCCTACGCGACATCGCGTCATTACGCTGTGCGCTCGTGTAGGAACCCAACGCAACGGGAGTTGTCTTATGCACACAAACACCCTGCTTCATCCGCTCGCGCTCCGCCGGGCGGAACCTCACGACCTTCCCGGCGTACTGACGCTGCTCGCGGACACCGCCGAGTGGCTCTATGCGCAAGGGGTGCGGCAGTGGCCCCGCAACGGGTTCGGCCCCGAGCGGATCGAGCCGCTCATTGAGGAGCGGGTGCTGTTCGTACTCGACGACGAGCTTCGATACCTCGACCCCGACGAGTCTGCGCCGCCGGTCGCCACCATAGCCCTCGACGACCACGCCGATCCCGAATTCTGGACTCCGGGCGACGACCCGGGTGCCGCCCTCTACATCCACAAGCTGGCCGTGGCCCGGCCGTGGTCCGGCAGCGGGCTCGGGGACGCCCTCCTCGCCTGGGCCGGCGCCTCGGCGTTCGCCTCGGGGTTGCCGTGGCTCCGGCTCGACTGTGCCAAGGCGAACCCGCGCCTGCAGTCGTACTACCGTGCCCGCGGCTTCCGCCACGTCCGCACGGTTGACCTGCCCCATCGCTCCTCCGGCGCCCTCTTTCAGCGCCCCTCGGAGGACCTTTCCACGACGGCCTTCCGCGACCTGACCATCGCGGAACTGATCACCGCCTAACCTTCGACAGGGCCCGGCCTCCAACTCTCAGGGAGGCCGGGCCCCCTTTCGCCTGCCCGCCGCTCCCTGACCTGCCCGCCGCCTGGTCGGACCTGCCCTCAAGCGCCCTCAGCCGGTCGCAGAGGCGAGCCCCTCGGCGACCATAGCCCGATGCCTGCCGTCGCCGGACGCTCCGCTCGAAGGACCTCAGCCCGCGCCAGGCGCTCTCCCCCGATGCCCCGCGGAGGGGGTTGGTGCCTTTGGGGTTTTCGCGGCGGAAAGGTGCAGAGCACCATATAGCCTCTCCTGCATGACCGGATCCCTGCTCGAGGTGATCGCGCTCAACGTGCGCGACGCCGTGGCCGCCGAACAGGGCGGAGCCGACCGGCTGGAGGTCGTCGCCGACATGGCGGCCGACGGGCTGACCCCCTCCCCGGAGACGGTGGCCGCGATCGCCGCGGAATGCCCGCTTCCCCAGATGGTGATGCTCCGCTGCGACGCCAACTTCGCGGCCGACCCCGACGTCTTGACGCGGCTGGGTCGCGACGCCAAGGCGCTGGCGCAGGCCGGGGCGGCAGGGTTCGTGTTCGGATTTCTCGACAGCGCGGGAGCCGTCGATCTCGCGGCCACCGAAGCGCTGATCCACGCCGTGTCCCCCCTGCCGTGGACCTTCCACCGAGCCGTCGATCACGCCGCCGACGTCCAGGCGTCCTGGCGCGCCGTGCGCCTGCTGCCCAACCTCGCCACCGTGCTCACGTCCGGATCACCCACCGGCGTCGGTGACGGCCTGCCGGTGTTAAAAGCCCGGGCCGAGGCGGGTGACGGCTCGATCATCCTGGCCGGGGGCGGCCTGCGGCCGGCACACGTGCCCGTGCTGCTCGACTACGGCGTCCGGGCCTTCCACGTGGGATCCGCGGTCCGGGCCAGTTGGTCGGACCCGGTCGAGTGGCGCCTGGTACGCCAATGGCGGGCGATGGTCGAACGCGACTGACCTACTCGGGCAGGGCGGCATCGGCGCGCCGGAGCGCGGCGGCGAGGGTGCGGATCGTGGCGGGCTCGTCCATGACACCGCCGCCCGCGTCCCGCTGCTCCTCCCACGCGCTCACCCGCTCCCGGTAGGAGTCGTAGTTGGCCAGGTGGAAGGCGTAGAGGGTGGCGAACCGGCTCACCAGGTGCGACGGATGCATGTCCCAGCCCTGGTAGAAGCCATGCCGCAGCGAGTGGCGTACGAGCTCGGCGTGCCGCCGCCACAACGCGTGCACGTCGGCCACGCGGTCGGAGGCGGGGGAGGCGGCGAGCGAGCCGTCGGACAGCTCCACGCCCGTGCCGGCGAACGCGGTCTGCATGACGTGCCGGGCGTGGTCGCAGGCCGGATGGTCCAGCCGCTGCTCGTGCGGCGGCAGCCCGAGCGCGGCCGTGTAGTCGAACACGCCGAAATGCGCCGCCGCCAGCCGCCCGCCCAGGGACTCGGCCAGTTCGGCACGCAGGAACGGCAGCGTTTGCGGAGCCTCCACCTGCATCTCGAACCGGAGCGGCCCGCCGGCCTCGGCCTCCAGCCGCTCCAGCACGCCCGCGAACTGCGACAGGTATTCCTCCATCAGCACCTTCGGGAACGTCACCGTGAACCCGGCGGGCAACTCCCCGGCCCGCGCGACCACCCCCGTGACGAACCCGCGGAGCGTGCGCACCGACCGGCCGGGATCCCCGTCCGCGAACGACTTCACCCGCGGCCCCCACCGCCGCGGCAACGCCCCGGTGGCGTGCAGCGCGGCCACCGCCTCGGCGGCCTGCTCCACGTGCTCGTCCTCGACCGGGTCGGGCCGCACGCCGTAGCCGTCCTCGAAGTCGACGCGCAGGTCCTCGATCGGCTCGTGCGCGAGCTTACGGAGGACCAGCTCCTGTACGGAGGCGGCGAGCCGCCCGGGCACGCCGAATACCTCAGCCAGCTCGTCAGGGCCGCCCAGATGCGCCTTGACCAGGGACAACGCCTGATCGCGCCAGTCGGCCACGGTGCGGGCGGAGAACCGGTCGGCGGGCACGTAGACCGTGTGGACCGGCTGCCACCCCGGCTCCGGCATCGGGAACCGGGCCTGCTGAGCCCGGTAGGCCTCCGTGAATCCGGGTGGCACGGCACCCGCACTCGTACGCTCGTCAGACACGGCACGCCCGGAGCATGGCCTCCAGCCCGACGAGCTTGACCCGCTCGCCGCGGCCGAGTGACCTGGCCAGCTCGGCTTCGGCCGCCTCGATCGCCAGCCACTCCTGGTAGGTCACCGGTCGTATCCCCCGCTCCGCCAGTAGCACGTCGATCGACTCGCCGCCATCAACACGTTCGCGCCCTTCCAGATCGGCAAGCAGTGTACGGACCGTTTCCGCGGCGTCGGACTTGTTGGTGCCGATCACCCCGGTGGGCCCGCGTTTGAGCCAGCCTGCCACGTATTCGCGGTCGCGTACCCGCCCGGCCTCGTTCGGCACGGTCATGGTCTGCTCGGAGAACGGCACCCCGGGCAGCGGCACGCTCTGGTAGCCGACCGACCGCAACACCATCCCGACCGGCAGTGTCTCGAACTCGCCCGTGCCCACCACGCGGCCCTCCTCCGACAGCCGGGTGCGTTCGAGCTTGAGCCCCTCCACCCGCTCGGTGCCGAGGATCTCCACGGGCCGCAGCCAGAACCGCACGTCGAGGCGGCGCGCCCGGCCGACCGGCTCGCGCGCGGCCCACGACTGCAGAACCTTGATGTTGCCCTGGACCTGGCGCGGGAAATCGCCGCCGAGCACCACGGCCTCGTCCGGGCGTACGCAGACGTCGGCGTTGGCCAGATCGCCCAGCTCGCGCAGCTCCTTGAGGGTGAACTTGGCGTGCTCGGGGCCTCGCCGGCCCACCATGTGAATGGCCTTCACCTGGCTTTCCGACAGGCGCTGGAGCACGTCGTGCGGCACGTCGGTGGAGCGCAGCTCGTCGGCGGTCTTGGCCAGGACGCGGACGACGTCCACGGCCACGTTCCCGACACCGATCACCGCGATCTCGGAGGTGTCGAGCGTGAACATGCCGGGGTCGACGTCGGGGTGCCCGCAGTACCAGTTGACGAAGTCGGTCGCCGCCACGCTCCCCGGCAGGTCCTCGCCGGGGATGCCGAGCTTCCTGTCGACCATCGCCCCCGTGCAGTAGACCACCGCGTCGTAGCGGCCGAGCAGGTCCTCCACGGACACGTGCGGGCCGAGCGTGACGCCGCCGAGGAAGCGGACCTCCGGCAGCTCCAGCACCTTCCGCAGGTAGTTGGCGATGGACTTGATCGACGTGTGGTCGGGCGCGACGCCATACCGGACCAGCCCGTACGGGGTCGGCAGCCGTTCGAGCACATCGACCCGCACGGCCTCCGCGGACTGCTTGACCAGAGCCTCGGCCGTGTAGATCCCGGCGGGGCCCGACCCGATGACCGCCACACGCAACGCCACGCCGCCTCCTAAGACACGCGTCCCACCAGATGCAACCGGCCGGTGCGATCGATGTATCCCCGGTCGCCCGTGCGCACGAACCCGTCCTTGGCGAAAACCGATTGCCCGGTGCTGTTGCCAACGTAGCCGCTCATGACCGCGTCCGAGCGGAGAAGCACCTCACCTTCCGCGTCATGGGGCAGCAGACGGCCGTCCTCGTCCCGGATGGACACGTCCACTCCGCCGCGCGGCCTGCCGACGCTCACCTCCGCGTCCTCGGGCGGGTCGTCGGGCCGTGTGCCGAGCCCGAGCCCGGCCTCGGTGCAGATGTACCGGTTGCAGACCGGCACACCGTACCTGCTGCGCAGCTGCCTGATCAGTTCGGGCGGGGCGGGCGCGCCGCTGGACAGAATGAGGGTCAGGTCGGGCAGATCACCGCCGCAGGCCAGGATGTGCGAGAGCTGGACCGGGCTGCCCTGCAACACGCCGATCCGGTGCTCGCGCAGCACCCGCATCGCGGCGTCCTCGCTCCACGCGGGCAGGACGTGGCAGGTCCGCCCGGTCTGGAGGAATATCGGCAACCGGGTGGCGAACCCGAGCCGCCCGAGTGGATGCGGCACCAGCCGGGCGTCCTCACCGGTGGCCCATCGATCACCGGCCCCGTGGGCGCGGATAGCCTCGAGCTGGCGGTTGCCGAACAGCACGGCCTTGGGCGGCCCGGTCCGCCCCGAGGTAAACGTGATCACCACGGGACGGCCGGGGTCGGGCGGGAGCGGCGGCGGGGGCGGCTCCGCCCGGCACAGCTCGCCGAGCCGCGCCGGGTCGTAGGGGTCCCGTCCGCGCTCGCCGCGCTCGGCGGGCAGCGTCACCACGTCGAGCCCGGCCAGCGGCGGCAGCACCCGCGGAACGGTGATGACGATCGCTGGATCCAGCAGGGTCAGCAGCTCCACACGATCGGTCCCGATGCCCGCGGTCACCGCCCCGATCTTCGCGGCGGCGACGTAGCAGATCACGAACTCGGGCCCGTCGGGGAGCGCCAGGGCCACGACGTCGCCGACGCGGGCACCGCGATGGGCGAGGCCGGCGGCCACCTGATCGGAGAACCGGTCGAGGTCGGCGAAGGTCAGCGTCGTGGCGCCGGTGACGACGGCCGCGCGCGCCCCGAATGTACGTGCGGCCGCCCCGGCCAGCAGGCGCAACATGGCAGCTCCTGGGGCAGTGGGCGCACTTCCAACCTACTCGCCCGGCGCCTGCTTCGCCCGATCACGGAGAGCCAGCTTGTCGATCTTGCCGTTCACGTTGACCGGCAGGGCGTCCACCACGACGACCCGCTTGGGGACCTTGTAGTTGGACATGTGGGCCCGCGCCCACGCGATCAGGCCGCCGGGGTCGACGCTCGCGCCCGGCCGCGGGACCACGTACGCCACACCGGCCTCGCCGGTGGCCGAGTCGGGCACGCCGACGACCGCGGCCTGGGCGAGCGACCCCTCACGCAGCAGGAGCGACTCCACCTCGGCGGGCGAGACGTTGAAGCCGTTGACGATGTAGAGCTCCTTCTTGCGGTCGACGATCGCGAGGTTGCCCCGCTCGTCCAGCACGCCGACGTCCCCCGTGTGCAGCCAGCCGCCGGCGTCCACGGCCTCGGCCGTCCGCGCGGGCTCGTTCCAGTAGCCGCGCATCACGCCGTATCCGCGCTGGAGGATCTCGCCGCGCTCGCCGGTCGCGACCTCCTTGCCGTCGTCATCGACGATCTTGACCTCGATGCCGGGCACGGGCCTGCCGGTGGTGTTGGCGACGACCTCGATGGGGTCGCCGGCTCTGGTCATGGAGACGACCGTGCCTTCCATCAGCCCGTACGCGTTGATCATCCGCTCCAGGCCGACCCGCTCGACCAGCCGTGTGATCAGCGTCGCCGGCACGGCGGCGGCCCCGCAGATGGCCACGCGCAGCGACGACACGTCCCACGGGCCGCGGTCCAGCTCGTCGAGGATCCGGTGGAACAACGTGGGCGGCCCGGCCAGGATGGTGACGCGCTCGGCCGAGATGAGTGACATGAGAGCGTCCGGGGTGAAGATCGGGATCGGCACCATCGTGGCCCGCCGCATGACACAGGCGATGAGCCCGGCGTTGAGCCCGAAGCCGTGGCTGAACGGGGCGATGACCGGATATCGGTCGTCCTCGTTCAGCGTGACGATCTCCGACCAGTCCCAGTAGCCGCGCAGGACCTGGGCATGATCCAGCATGACGCCTTTGGGCGTGCCGGTGGTGCCCGACGTGGACATGATCTCGCACAGGTCTCCGGGACCGACGGCGAGCGCCCGGTCCTCGGCCTCCCGCGCGGAGACCCGCACGGCGAGGGCGCGTAACTCCGACGCCGGAGGAACGATCGTGTGGCGCAGGCCAGGCAGCGGCGGGAGCAATTCGGCGAGCGGGACCGCCGTGGGCCCCCCGCCGGTGATCAGCACCTTCGCACCGGTCTTCTCGATGACCTGGGCGGCCTCGATGCCCTTGAACCGTGACGACAGCGGCACGACGACTGCGCCCGCGTCCCAGATCCCGAACGCGTGCGCCACCCAGTACGCCGAGTTCAGCCCCCACATCGCCACCCGGTCGCCGGGCTCGACGCCGAGGGCGATGAGGCCGCGGGCGACCTCGGCGGCCTTCGCCCGCAGCTCCGGCAGCGTCACCCGGGTGCCGCCCTCGGCGATCACCGTGGCGTCGGGGTGGTGCGCCGCCTGATCGCGCAGCATGCGGGGGAGCGTCCCCCAGTCCGGCGTCATCGGTCCCCCCTCAGGTGATGAGAGCTCGATCCCGGCCGAGGTGGTGGCCGCGCAGGTCGTTCACCGTGCCGGGGCGGGGTGTGTCGGAGACGTCCCGGGCGATCTCCACGCCGATCGACACGGGGGTCAGCGCCTGAACGGCCTGCTGGATCCGCGAGCGCCACATGGGGTTGCCGACCAGGCTCTCCCGGTTGAACGTCACGGTGAGGACGGCCGCGTCCAGCGTCCCCTGCCGGCTGATCGCGAGGTCCCAGCCGGCCACGCCATCGATCTTCGACAGCGCCTTCTCGATCCGGGGCAGCGCCAGCCACACGCCCCTGACCAGCACGTGCTCGCCCACGGTGTGGTCCGGCGCGGGGATGCCCGCGCCGCCGGGCCTGGCCACCTGCCCGGTGCGGAGCACGGCGTCGCCGAGCGTGGAGTGCCCGTGCGGGGTGACGACCAGCTCGGCCAGCCCGGACCCAGGGGCGGGGGCCTCGTCCTTGGCCAAGGCGGCCAGGTCGAGCATGCCGTCCGCGAGCGGCGTGAGCGGGTCCTCCTCCGCCGCCCGCCAGGCCAGAGGCGTGCCGCCGAAGGGGCTGGCGTACACCTCGGTGACCCTCGCCCCGAACTCGCCCGCCAAGTGGCCGATCGTCCGTTTGGAGGCGATCTCGCCGGTCAGCACGATGTTCCTGAGGCCGAGGTCCAGCGGGTCCAGGAGGAACTCCAGGTGCAGGCGGGCCAGGAAGTCCATCGCGCCCGTCGGGGTGGCCACCAGCGTGGTGGCGCGCAGCGCGGACAGCGCGTGGTGCAGCCGCATCCGGCCGCGCGGCCCCACGTCGGCGGCGGCCTGCGCCACGTCGGCCGCGGCGGCGCTCCACAGCGCGCCCGCCGGTTCGGCGAGCGCCACCGCGACCCGGTCGCGCTCACCGACCCCGGCCGCCCGCAGCGCCGCCACGGTCAGCCCGGCGGCGGCCGCGCGGTCGTCCTGGCTCAGCGGGAAGGCGCTCGACACGTCGGGGGAGACGAGCAGGAGCCCTTCGGCGGCACGTGCGCCGGCCCCGAGATCGTCGCGGGTCAGCCAGCGGGCCATCAGCGCACCACCTCGGTCATGAACAGCGTCATCGACTCGCACACCCGCTCGTGCGCCAGCCCGCCGACCTGGGCCTGGATGATGAGATCCGTGGCGCCGGCCTCGGCGATCCTGGCCAGGGCCTTGCGTGAGCCCTCCACGTCGTCGACCACCACCATCAGGTGCTCCCGCAGCGTGGCCATGGCCTCATCGGGCGGCAGCCCGGCCGCGAGCTGGCCGAGCACGCGGTGCGTGGCGTGGCGGGCGTCGTAGTAGTCGGGCGGGGTGACGAGGTTGACCTGGCGGCGGATGTACCACAGGACGGCGTCGGCGGCCGTGGCGTTGGCCTCGTCCCGCGTGGGCGCGACGAACCAGGGGATCATCAGGGCGACGCGGCGGCTCGACGGGTCGAAGCCCTGCTCGGCGAGACATTCCCGATATTTCGTGATGTCGGCGGCGACGTCGTCGATGCCCTTGAGCATCGTCATGCCGAGCAGGTTGTATCCGTGCTTGGCCGCCGCCAGATACCCCTCCAGCGAGGTGGACGCCACCCACACCGGCGGATGGGGCTCCTGGACCGGCCGCGGGTAGACGGCCACGTCGGGGATCTCGAAGAACTCGTTCGACCGGCTGATCGGCTCGCCGTCGGCCCGCCAGATGGCCAGCGTGGCCTCCAGCGTGTCCTCCCAGATCTGACGGGACTTCTCGAACGGCCGCTGGAACGCCTGGTACTCCAGCGGCGAGGCCCCGCGCCCGGTCCCGAACTCCACCCGGCCGCCGCTCAGCACGTCCAGCGTGGCGACGCGCTCGGCCGTGCGGATCGGGGACTGGAACGGCAGCAGCACCACCCCGAGCCCGAGGTGGATGCGCTCGGTCCGCTGGGAGATGGCGGCCAGGACCAGGTCGGGAGCGGAGGAGTGGGAGAAGCCCCTGGTGAAGTGATGCTCGACGAACCAGGCGGTGTCGAAGCCCAGGCGGTCGCCCAGAACGACCTGGTCGACCACGTTGTGGAACGCCTGTTGCTCGACTTCGCGGGTGCGCCCGCGGACCTCCAGTTCGTACCCCAGGCTGATCCGTAGGGACGTCATCGCGCCTCCGGCACAGTAGGAAACCAAGCGCTCGCTTGGTAGAGCGTATCAGCAGCGAACACTTGCGGGAAGGGCGCGGGCGCGATCAGAGTGGATGCCTGTGAAGCGAAAGCACGCGCTGAGGCGGCCGAAGGACGCGGCGGTCCCCGATCACGGCGACGACAGCCTCTCGCTCACGAGTGCCCGCCGGTATGAGGCGTTCGGCCGGGTGATGGCCGCTCTGGCCAGCGAGGCGGACTTCATCGAGTCGTGCCGCGACCTGACCTGGTGGCGGGGGTCCGATCACAGCTGGCACATCGAGTGGCGCGACGGGCCCTACGCGTCGGAGGTGGCCTTACTCCTGGCCGAGCAGGTGCGGGACCCCGACTACGAGGGCTCGCTCGTCACCGAGGCGGGTCCGGGCAGCGGCGGCTCGGCCGTGCTCGACGTGATGGGCGTGCTGTTCGAGTTGCGCGCGATCGACCCGATGGGCCGGGCCACCGTACGCTCCCGGCCGGGCTTCTGGCGCCTGGCCGAGGCCCTCGACACGACCCGCCGCACCAACACCCGCCACCCTTGGGAGGAACTCCTGGGCGGCTGACCCGCTCAGGCCGGTGGCCGGGATCAGGCGGGTGGCCCGAAGAGGTGCGCCGCCAGCCGGGCGCGGTGGGCCTGGGGCGGGCAGAAGAGCTGCGCGTCGGACGTGGCCCGCTTGAGGTAGCGGTGCGCCGGATGCTCCCACGTGATCCCGATCCCACCGTGGACCTGGATGTTCTCGCCCGCCGCCGCCAGATAGGCCTCCGTGCAGTACGACCCCGCGATCGCCGCGAACACCCCGTCCCGCGCCGCCGCCGAGGCCGCCGACCTGGCCGACTCCACGAGCAGCAGCACGTCGGCAAGCTTGTGCTTGATCGCCTGAAACGACCCGATCGGCCGCCCGAACTGGTGCCGCCGCTTGGCGTGCTCGACCGCCATCTCCAGGCAGCGCTGCGCCCCGCCCACCTGTTCGGCGGCCAGCGCCGCGATGCCCAGGTCCCGCACGCGGGTCCACGCCGAGCCGTCGCCGAGCCGTCGTACCGGCACGCCGTCGAAGACCAGCCGCGCCAACGGCCGGCTCTCGTCCATCGTCGGGTACGGCTCCCGCCGCGTGGGCACCCCCTCGACCAGCAGCCCGTCGACGTAGAGCAGCACCAGCTCGCCCTCCAGCGCGTACGGCACCGTCCCCGTGAGCAGCTCCCCCTCCAGTCGCAGCTCGCCGTCACCCGGCAGCACCACGGTCGCGGTCGCGGCCCCTTCGGCCAGCACCTCCAGCAGGTCGGACGCCCCGCACCCGGCGGCCGCCGCGACGGCCATCACCGCCGACTGCAGGAACGGATGCGGCGACAGGACCCGGCCCAGCTCCTCGGCCACGGCCGCCATTTCGGCCGGCCCGCATCCCGCGCCTCCGTGCTCCGCGGCCACGATCAGCCCCGCGACGCCCACATCCCGCGCGAACTCCGGCCAGGACGCGCCGGGACGGCCGGCGAGGTAGTCGCGGACAACGGCGCCGAGCTCATCGGGAAGCGACACGGACACATGCTAACCAAGCGATTGCTTGTTCTGGTAAAGTAATGACCGAAATTTGCCTTTTCTGTACGGTCGCATAATCTGAACCCGGTCATCCCTATAAGTCGCCAGGGGAGGGTTTGACCAGGGAATGGAGATGAACAACACCGCCATCGAGTACGCCGACTTCGCCGAATACGACCGTCGGCTGCGCTGCATCGAACGCCATCTGGTCGCGGCCTTCTCAGGAGGGTTGCTGGTCGGCCTCGTCGGCATGCTCATCTCCGGCCGCGGACCCGAATGGCTCGGCCACGTCTACGAGCCGTACGCGTACCTCGCCCTGTCCTTGGTCGTCGGGGTCACCGCGTCGGGGTTCGGATGGGCGTTGCTGACCACGTTCCTGGCGGCCGTGTCCACGCTGGTCGCCGCCTTGGGAGCCGGGGCGCTCGGCGGCGTTGTGGCCTTCGACGTCATCGGCGGCAGCGCCGCCGGGCTCAACTGGATGCTCGCCCTCCTTGTCGGCCTGGGCCTGCTGGCGTACGTCACCCGCAGGGACGACGTCTGGGGCGACCTGGCGGCAGGCGCGGTCGGCGCGGTGCTGATCGCGGACGTCGTGGACCGCGCGACACCCGGCTTCATCGACGGCGGGCAGTCGTCCTGGCCGCTGCCCGCGCTGGTCATCGGGCTGCTGTCGGTCGCGCTGGTGTTCGTCTTGCGCAGGAACGCCCGCGCCCGGGTCCGCGCGTTCGCCCTGTCGGCGGTCTTCGCCGGCGTGTTCACGGTCTGCCTGGCCGCCTTCGTCGCCGGCTGGATACCCTTGGCGATCTGACGACGCCGGGGCGGAGGTTTAACACCGAGCGAGCGGCTGCCCCGACTCGATAGCCTGTAAGCCTCCATCCAGGTTCGAACAAGGAGTAGCCGTGTTGCTGCGCATGTCGTCGTTGTTTCTTCGCACCCTGCGGGACGACCCGGCAGACGCGGAAGTGCCGAGCCACAAGCTCCTGGTCCGCGCCGGCTACGTCCGCCGCGTGGCGCCCGGCATCTACTCCTGGCTGCCCCTCGGCAAGCTGGTGCTGGAAAACGTCACCAGGATCGTCCGCGAGGAGATGAACCGGATGGGCGCCCAGGAGGTGCTCTTCCCCGCCCTGCTGCCCCGCGAATATTACGAGGCCACCGGCCGCTGGACCGAATACGGCGACACGCTGTTCAGGCTCCAGGACCGCAAGGGCGCCGACTACCTCCTCGGGCCCACGCACGAGGAGCTCTTCACCGACATGGTCAAGGGCGAATACTCCTCCTACAAGGACTATCCGGTCACCCTTTACCAGATCCAGACGAAATACCGCGACGAGGCGCGGCCGCGGGCCGGCATCCTGCGGGGCCGCGAGTTCCTCATGAAGGACTCCTACTCCTTCGACCTCGACGACGACGGGCTCAAGCGCTCCTACGAGCAGCACCGCGAGGCCTACATCCGGACCTTCGACCGGCTCGGCATCCGCTACAAGATCGTGTTCGCGCAGTCGGGCGCCATGGGCGGGTCGGCTTCGGAGGAGTTCCTCGCGCCCACGCCGACCGGCGAGGACACCTTCGTCGCCTGCCATTCCTGTGGATACGCGGCCAACGCCGAGGCCGTCACCACGCCCGCCCCGGCCGCCCGTTCCTACGAGGACACGCCGGCCCTGCGGGTCATGGACACTCCGGACACCCCGACCATCGAGTCGCTCGTCTCCTATGTCAACGAGCACCACGGCCTGTCCGTCACCGCCGCCGACACCTTGAAGAACGTCGTCGTCAAGGTCGCCACGCCCGGCTCGGACAAGATCGAGACGCTGGTGATCGGCGTGCCCGGCGACCGCGAGGTGGACTTCAAGCGCCTGGAGGCGGCGCTGGCGCCCGGCGAGCCCGCCATCTTCGAGGCCGCCGACTTCGCCAGGCACCCCGGGCTCGTCCGCGGCTACATCGGGCCGCAGGTCCTGCGTGAGCTGGGCATCCGTTATCTCGTCGACCCGCGCGTGGTCACCGGCAGCTCGTGGGTGACCGGCGCCAACGAGCCGGGCAAGCACGCCGCCAACGTGGTCGCAGGCCGCGACTTCACCCCTGACGGCACGATCGAGGCCGCCGAGGTGCGCGCCGGCGACCCCTGCCCTCGCTGCGGCGCGGAGCTGTCCATCGACCGGGGCATCGAGATCGGCCACATCTTCCAGCTCGGCCGCAAATACGCCGACGCCGCCGGCCTCGACGCGCTCGGCCCCGACGGCAAGCCGATCCGCATCACGATGGGCTCCTACGGCATCGGCGTCTCGCGTGCCGTGGCGGTCATCGCCGAGCAGGCCCACGACCCGCTCGGCCTGGTGTGGCCCCGCGAGGTCGCGCCCGCCGACGTGCACATCGTCGGCACCGGCAAGGAAAACCAGGTGGAGGCGGCGCTGGAGCTGGCCGGCGAGCTGGCCTCGCGCGGTGTCCGCGTCCTGGTGGACGACCGGCCGCAGGTGTCGCCTGGCGTCAAGTTCAAGGACGCCGAGCTCCTGGGCGTGCCGACCATCGTGGTGGTCGGGCGCGGGCTGTCGCAGGGCCTGGTCGAGCTGCGGGACCGGGTCTCGGGCGAGAGGTCGGAGATCCCGCTGGCCGAGGCCGCCGACCGCGTCACCGCCGCCATCGCCTGACACCCCTGCCCTGAGCGAGCCCTTGCCGCGGCACGGGCTCGCTCCGCACGGCGTCTCGCCGACCCGGCGCCGTCATGTCCTCCGGCCGTCGCGCCTTCCGTGCCGCCCACCCCGCGTCGGCGAGGTGTGGTGCGGTGACACTCAGCCGGAGGGGGTCGGCGTGGGCGAAGGGACGGCGGTCGGCATGCCGGGGAACGCCGACGGCTGGGCGGGCCGGAAGGAGTAGGCCCGGGTGACCGCCTCCTGCATGGCCAGCGCGGCGTAGCGGCGCAGCGACACATCCTGCGCGGCCGCCAGCTCCAGATAGGCGGCCGTGACACCGCTCTCCAGGTGCGCGGCCAGCTTGGCCGCCAGCGTGGCGTTGGAGGGGAAGAACGGCAGCGCATAGGACGCGTCGGGCTCGATCGGCCGGCCGCCGCGCGTCGTGATGAACCCCCGCAGCTGGTCGCGGCGCGCCCGGTGGGCGTCGAACGCCGCGCTCATCCTGTCCCGCAGCGACCCGGACGTCCGCGCCCCCAGCAGCCCGTACGCGAACAGCGCGGCGTGCTCGGCGGCCAGCGCCTTGCGCAACTTCTCGACGTCGCCGGCGTTCACAGGGACCTCGGCAGGGCGGCGGCGTGGGCGGCCTCGCAGGCGCCGATGCTGGCGATGAGCTGGGCCATCCCGGGCGAGACGCTCGCGAGCTGGCGGGCTCGCAGCGCCGCGGCCTTGCGCTCGAGGTCGCGCAGCCGCGACAGCGACGTCTTCGGCGTGGCGGTGGCGGACGGCGTCGCGGAGCCCGAGGCGGACAATCTCGCAGGGGCCGAGGCGGTGGCCTTGACGTGCTTGCGCAGCTCGTCCAGATGGGCCTGGTGGCGGTCCCTGAAGGGAACCAGCTTCTGCGCCCCTCCCGCGATCAGGGAGGAATAAAGGGCGATCGTCCGCTCTTTCTCGGCGATCAAGCCTTTCAGCAGGAGCGTCTCGGGGGAGTCCGGGGCCTGGGCGGGTGGCTGCGGCGGGCCGGAGGCGTTGCAGGCGGTGAGAGCGGCCGCTCCGCCCGCCAGCAAGACCCGCCGGGAGAGGTGACGCGGACGCACGGACAGGAACCTCCAGTATTACGGGACCCGGATAGCATCGTACGGGCTCCTGCCCGCGATCGCTGTCGGTGACGCTCGCCATTCGGCCGAGACGAGTGGCGCTCTTTTCGTGCCCTCATACAGATAGGGTGTCAACTGTCGTCGCTGGCTGTGCGGCCAGGCGGCGGAGAGCCAGAGGCGAGGTCCGCCCGGCTGAGACATGACAATAGGGGAGGTCGATATGGGCAGCGCATCATCCCGCGACCACCTGATAAAGCTCCTGGAGCCCTTGGTCAGCGCGGAGGGTCTCGACCTGGAGGACATCACGGTCACCCAGGCAGGCAAGAGACGGTTGCTGCGCGTGATCGTCGATCGCGACGGCGGCGTGAGCCTCGACGACGTGGCCGACGTGAGCCAGGCCGTCTCCGCGGCGTTGGACGACGACGACGCGATGGGCCAGGCGGCTTACACGCTGGAGGTCTCCTCGCCGGGTGTCGACCGCCCTCTCACCGAGCCGCGCCACTGGCGGCGTGCTGCCAAACGCCTGGTGAAGGCCGAAATGCGAGACGGCACCGTGGTGGAGGGCCGGATCACGGCGGCGGACGAGAGCGGCGTCGACCTCGACATCGCGGGCGCCGCACGCCGGCTTGATTACGAAGACCTGGCCCGGGGACGGGTGCAGGTGGAGTTCCGCCGGATCGACGACGTCGACGGCGACGAAGGCTAAGGGGGAGCCGCCGTGGACATCGACATGAGCGTCCTGCGCAGCCTGGAACGTGAAAAGGACATCTCCTTCGACCTGGTGGTCAAGGCGATCGAGGACGCGCTGCTGATCGCATACTTCCGGACCGAGGGCGCGGCCTCCAAGGCGCGTGCCGAGCTCGACAGGGGCAGCGGTCACGTGACCATCTGGGCGGCCGAGCTCGACGAGGAGGGCGACGTCGTCAGGGAGTTCGACGACACGCCCAACAACTTCAGCAGGATCGCCGCCACCACCGCCAAGCAGGTCATCCTGCAGCAGCTGCGCGACGCCGAAGACGAGATCAACTTCGGTGAGTTCGCCAGCCGGGAGGGTGAGCTGGTCTCCGGCGTCATCCAGCAGGGCAAGGACCCCCGCGTGGTGCTGATCGACCTGGGCAAGGTCGAGGCCGTGCTGCCGCACGCCGAGCAGGTCCCCGGCGAGGAATACGTGCACGGCGAGCGCATCCGCGCCTACGTGGTGCAGGTGAAGAAGGGCCACAAGGGCCCCTCGATCACCTTGTCGCGCACGCATCCCGGGCTGGTGAAGAAGCTGTTCGCGCTGGAGGTCCCGGAGATCGCCGACGCCACCGTGGAGATCGCCGCGGTGGCGCGTGAGGCCGGGCACCGTACGAAGATCGCCGTCAGGTCGCGCAAGCCCGGCGTCAACGCCAAGGGCGCGTGCATCGGGCCGATGGGCTCGCGCGTGCGCAACGTGATGACGGAGCTTCACGGCGAGAAGATCGACATCATCGACTGGTCGGAGGATCCGGCGGAGTTCGTCGGGAATGCCCTGTCGCCCGCACGCGTTTCCCATGTCGAGGTTCTCGATTTGGAGGGGCGTGTCGCGAGAGTGACGGTGCCCGACTACCAGCTGTCGCTGGCCATCGGGAAAGAGGGGCAGAATGCCCGGCTTGCCGCACGGCTCACGGGATGGCGGATCGACATCCGGCCCGACACCCAAGCGGAAGATGCCGCCGGTTCCGTAGATGCGTCAACACGGTAAGCTGGAATATGGTGGCCAAGCGGGCCCACAGCGCACCTGTGTGGGCTGCAGGGTTCGCACGGCTAAGTCCGAGCTGCTCCGCCTGGTGAAGGTCGAGGACCATGTGGTCCCTGACCTGCGAGGACGGCTTCCTGGCCGGGGTGCGTCGCTGCATCCGTCCTTGAGCTGTCTGGAGCTCGCCGAGCGGCGCCGGGCGTTTCCACGCGCGTTTCGCGTGCCGGGACCGCTCGACGTCTCGAGTGTGCGGGCACACCTAGAGGGAGAACCACGAAATGTCATGTAGGACGCCGAGTTGATGGGCGGAGTCAGATTGCTATGAGCGCCTGATGAGCACGCGGCGATGAAGACGTCAAGGTAGCGACGGTCCGGACGGCACAGCCAGCCTCCCGGGCCGAGTAAGGGAGTGCAGTGGCGAAGGTCCGGGTATACGAGCTCGCTAAGGAGTTCGGCGTAGAGAGCAAGGTCGTCATGGCCAAGCTCCAAGAGATGGGAGAGTTCGTCCGTTCGGCGTCCTCGACCATCGAAGCGCCGGTGGTCCGCAGGCTCACCGAAGCTCTGGGCGCATCGAAGGGTGGGCCCTCTAGGGGCGGCGGACAGCCGTCCAACAAACCGCAGCCGCCAAGGGCTGCTCCCCGGCCGGCGGACAGCCAGGCCGGCAACGGCGCCCCACAGGCGCCGGTTCCAAGTCCTCCGCGTCCGGCTCCGGCTCCAGGTCCAGGTCCCAGGCCTGGTCCCGGCCCGCGTCCGGGTCCCGCGGGCGGCGGCGCTGAGCCGCGCCCGCCGGTGCCCATGCCGCACCAGCCGGAGCAGCAGCCGGAAGCCGCGCGTGGTGAGACGCCTCAGGCTCCGCAGGCGCGATTCGAGAGCGGGAGCTCCGGTGCGCCCGCTCGGCCGACTCCTGGTCCGCGTCCGAGCCCGGGCGCTCGCCCGGGTCCCAAGCCCGGTCCCAGCCCTCGTCCGGGTGGTCCCGGTGGCGGCGGCTCGGCGCAGGCGCCGCGGCCCGGTGGTCAGCGCGACGGCGGTGCTCCGCGGCCCGGTGGCCAGCGCGAAGGCGGCGCTCCGCGTCCCGGCGCGCCCGCCGGTGGCGGCGGTCCGCGCCCTGGTCCAGGACCGAAGCCGGGTCCGCGTGGCCCGCGTCCTGGCAACAACCCGTTCTCGTCGACGGCCAGCGGCATGGGTCAGGCCCGGCCGCCGCGGCCCGGTGGTCAGCGCGACAGCGGCGGCCCCGGCCAGCGCGAGCGTCGCGACGGTCCGCCGCGCGACGGTCGTGACGGCGCGATGCCGCGTCCGCCGCAGGGTCGTGGCGGCGACAGGCCCACTCCTGGGCCGCGTCCCGGTCCGCCTGCCGGCGGTCCGCGTCCGGGTCCCGGTGCGGGGGGTCCCCGTCCCGGTGGTCCGCGTCCTAACCCGATGATGATGCCTCAGGGCCGTCCCAGCGGTCCGGGCGGCGGCGGCGGTGGCGGCGGTCGTCCCGGTGGGGGCGGCGGTGGCGGCGGTCGTCCCGGTGGGGGCGGCGGCGGTGGCGGTCGTCCCGGTGGGGGCGGCGGCGGTGGCGGTCGTCCCGGCGGCTTCGCCGGTCGTCCCGGTGGCGCCGGCACCGGTGCCGGTCCGCGCACCGGCACCGGCGGTCCCGGTGGCGGTGGCGGCTTCGGCGGTCGTCCGGGCCCCGGCGGTCGTGGCCGTGGCGGCGGCACCGCGGGAGCCTTCGGGCGTCCCGGCGGGCGTCCCGCTCGTGGCCGCAAGTCCAAGCGCCAGAGGCGCCAGGAGTTCGACAACATGTCGGCGCCGGCGATCGGCGGCGTGCAGGTCGCTCGCGGCAATGGCGCGACGATCCGCCTGCCGCGCGGTGCGTCGCTGTCCGACTTCGCCGACCGCATCGGCGCCAACCCCGCCGCGCTCGTGCAGATCATGCTGCACCTCGGTGAGATGGTGACCGCGACTCAGTCGGTCAACGAGGAGACGCTGCAGCTGCTCGGCGCCGAGCTGGACTACAACATCCAGGTCGTCAGCCCGGAGGAGGAGGACCGCGAGCTTCTCGAGGCCTTCGACATCGAGTTCGGCGAGGACGAGGGCGACGAGGCCGACCTGGCCGCGCGTCCGCCGGTCGTGACCGTCATGGGTCACGTCGACCACGGTAAGACCAAGCTGCTCGACGCCATCCGCAAGACCAATGTGGTGGCGCGCGAGGCGGGTGGCATCACCCAGCACATCGGCGCTTACCAGGTGTCCGCCGACCACGAGGGCCAAGACCGGAGGATCACCTTCATCGACACCCCGGGTCACGAGGCGTTCACCGCCATGCGTGCCCGAGGCGCCAAGTCCACCGACATCGCGGTGCTGGTGGTCGCGGCCGACGACGGTGTGAAGCCGCAGACGATCGAGGCGCTCAACCACGCCCAGGCGGCCGACGTGCCGATCGTGGTCGCGGTCAACAAGATCGACAAGGAGGGCGCGGACCCCAACAAGGTGCGGGCCCAGCTCACCGAATACGGTCTGGTGGCCGAGGAATTCGGCGGTTCCACGCTGTTCGCCGACATCTCGGCGAAGAACGGCACCGGAATCGAGTCGCTCCTCGAGTCCATCCTGCTCACCGCCGACGCCGAGCTCGACCTGCGGGCCAACCCGACGATGGACGCCCAGGGCATCGCGATCGAGGCGCACCTCGACAAGGGCCGTGGCCCCGTCGCGACCGTCCTGGTCCAGCGCGGCACGCTCCGGGTCGGCGACTCGATCGTGTGTGGCGAGGCCTTCGGCCGCGTCCGCGCGATGCTCGACGACAACGGCGACGCGGTCGAAGAGGCCACGCCGTCGCGTCCGGTCCTGGTGATGGGTCTGACGGCCGTGCCGAGCGCCGGTGACAACTTCATCGTCGTCACCGACGACCGGATGGCCCGCCAGATCGCCCAGCAGCGCGCGGCGCGCAAGCGCAGCGCCGACATGGCGAAGTCGAGCCGTCGCCGCACCCTCGAGGAGCTGTTCAGCGACCTCGAGAAGGGCCGCGTCGACGAGCTCAAGCTCATCATCAAGGGTGACGTGTCCGGTTCGGTGGAGGCCCTGGAAGACGCCCTGCTCAAGATCGATGTCGGCGACGAGGTCAGGCTCCGTGTCCTGCACCGCGCGGTCGGCGCGATCACCGAGTACGACGTCAACCTGGCCGTCGCCGACGACAACGCGGTCATCATCGGCTTCAACGTCCGCCCCGAGCCTCGGGCGCGCGACCTGGCCGAGCGCGAGGGCGTCGACATCCGCTACTACTCGGTCATCTACCAGGCGATCGAGGAAATCGAAGCGGCGCTCAAGGGCATGCTCAAGCCCGAGTACGAAGAGGTCCAGCTGGGCACCGCGGAGATCCGCGCGATCTTCAAGGTGCCGAAGATCGGCAACATCGCCGGTTCGGTGGTCCGCTCGGGCAGGATCGTGCGCAACAGCAAGGCGCGCCTCATCCGCGAAGGCGTCGTCGTGTCCGACAACCTCACCGTCTCCTCGCTGCGGCGGGAGAAGGACGATGTCACCGAGGTCCGCGAGGGCTTCGAGTGCGGCATCGGTGTCGGCTACAACGACATCAAGGAAGGCGACACCATCGAAACCTTCGAGATGCGGGAGAAGCCGCGAGACTGACACGCGGCATGGCGCCCGGCGGGACATCCGCCGGGCGCCTCTCGCACGTCCTGGCCTGGTCCCCACCGCAGCAGGCCGCCCGTGCGTTCACCACACCAGGCCAAGCGGTGGTAGCCAACAATGTATGTGGGTGCTCTGACCCTGGACATCCTGCTCGGCGACGTGCGTTCGCTGAAGCAGAAGCGCTCTGCCGTCCGGCCTCTGATCGCCGAGCTGCAGCGACGTTATCCCAGCATCGCGGTGGCCGAGACCGGTCATCTCGACCTGCATCGCAGGGCTGAGATCGGCGTCGCGGTGATCTCCGCCTCCGCGGGCAACTGCAAAGAGGTGATGGACGCCTGCGAGCGGATGGTGGCCTTCCGCCCTGAGATCGAGCTGCTGTCGGCCAGGCAGCGGCTCTACACCGACGAAGATTGAACGACAGCACGGCCAGGTCGTGCGTGAGGGGGAGCGAACATGGTGGATGCCGCACGAGCGCGCAAGCTCGCCGACCGCATCCAGCAGATCGTCGCTGAGATGCTGGAGCGCCGGATCAAGGATCCGCGCCTGGGCTTCGTCACCGTGACCGACACGCGCGTCACCGCTGACCTGCGGGAGGCGACGGTCTTCTACACGGTGTTCGGCTCCGAGGCCGAGCGCGCCGACAGCGCGGCCGCCCTGGAGAGCGCCAAGGGGATCCTCCGCTCCGAAGTCGGCCGCCAGACCGGCGTGCGCTTCGCCCCGACGCTCGCCTTCAAGCACGACCCGCTGCCCGACAGCGCCCGCCACCTCGACGAGCTCATCAACGCCGCCCGGGCGCGAGACGCCGAGGTGGCGCGCCAGGCCAAGGAGGCGGCGTACGCGGGCGACGCGGATCCTTACCGGAAGCCCGACGAGGGCGAGGACGAGGACGAGCCGGCGTGACGCCCGACGTCAGAGACCGGGCCGACCGGCCGGCACGCCTTGAGTCCCGCAACGGCGTCGGCGGCGGCACGATACCGGAGAGCGCCTGGAACCGGGCGCTGCACCTGATCGACCAGGCCGACGAGGTCGCCCTGGTCTGCCACGTGACGCCCGACGGTGACGCGCTCGGCTCGATGCTGGCCGTGGCCTTCGTGCTGCGGTCGATGGGCAAGCGCGTCGCGGCGTCGTTCGGCGACCGGCCGTTCGAGGTGCCGCGGCTGCTGCGGTTCCTGCCCGGGCAGGAGATGCTGGTGCCGCCGGAGGAGTTCCCCGCCGCGCCGGAGCTGGTGATCTCGTTCGACTCCTCGACGTTCGAACGGCTGGGGCCGCTCAGCGACAACACCGCCAGGGCGCGCGAGGTCATCGTGGTGGACCACCACCCGTCCAACGCCGGATTCGGCACGCTCGCGCTCATCGACGCCAAGGCCGCCGCCACCGCGATGCTGGCCGAACAGCTCATCTACCGGCTGGGCGGCCGACTCGACCGGGACATCGCCACGTGCCTGTACGCGGGCCTCGTGACCGACACCGGCTCCTTCCGCCACTCCTCGACCACGCCTGCCGTGCACCAGATGGCGGCCAGGCTCGTGGCGACGGGGCTGCGTACCGACGAGATCGCCCGCGAGCTGTGGGACCGCTCGCCGTTCGGCTACCTCAAGGTGCTGTCGGCCGCGCTGGACCGGGTGATGCTGGAGGGCGGGCTGGTGTGGACGTACGTGACGCGGGTGGACCGGGCCGCGTACGGGCTGCCGTACGCCGAGCTCGAGGGCATCATCGACATCGTGCGGCGCACCGACGAGGCCGAGGTGGCGGTGGTGCTCAAAGAGGACGACCAGGGCGCCTGGCAGGTGTCCACCAGGTCCAAGGGCACCGCCGACGTGGCCGCCGCGTGCGCGGCGCTGGGCGGCGGCGGGCACCACAACGCGGCCGGCTACACCTCGCACGCCACCGTGGAGGAGACCATGGCCGCCTTCAAGCGCGAGCTGGGGATGGCGTGAGGGCAGCCGGACCAGGCGGAATGGCGTTCGGGCGAGGGCAGGGGATGGCTTGATGGCCGAGAGCGGTCTGATCATCGTCGACAAGCCGGCCGAGTGGACGTCCCACGACGTGGTGGCCAAGATGCGGCGCATCGCCGGCACCCGCCGCGTGGGGCACGCCGGCACGCTCGACCCGATGGCGACGGGCGTGCTCGTGATCGGCGTGGAGAAGGCGACCAGGCTGCTCGGGCACCTGACGCTGACCGAGAAGGTCTACGAGACCACGATCAGGCTCGGCGTCAGCACGAACACCGACGACGCCGAGGGCGAGGTGACCGCCACCGCCTCGGCGGCCGGCGTGACGGCGGCCGAGATCCACAAGGGCGTCGCCGCGCTGACCGGGGAGATCATGCAGGTCCCGCCCCAGGTCAGCGCCATCAAGGTGAACGGGCAGCGGGCCTACAAGATGGCCCGGGCGGGCGAGGCGGTCGAGCTGTCGGCCAGGCCCGTCACCGTGCGGGGGTTCGACGTGCTCGACATCAGGGTCCACGACGACGTGGTGGATGTGGACGCGGTCGTGACCTGCTCCAGCGGCACCTACATCCGCTCGCTGGCACGCGACCTGGGTGCTTCGCTCGGGGTCGGGGGGCATCTGACGCGGCTGCGGCGTACCCGCGTGGGGCCCTATGACCTGTCACTGGCCAGGAGCATCGAGCAGCTTGCCGAGGAATGCGTGATCCTGCCGATCGGGGAGGCGGTGGCGGCGGCGTTCCCGCGCAGGGACGTGACGGCCGAGGAGGCCCGCGTCGTCGCGCACGGCGGGCGGCTGCCCGCGACCGGTCTCGGGAAAGGGCCGATCGGCGTGTTCGGGCCGGAGGGGGAGTTGCTCGCGCTGGTCGAGGAGCAGGGCAAAACCGCCAAACCCCTCGCCGTCTTCGCCGGCTGAGCCGATTCGCCGGACGGACCGCGCGGCGTCGCGCCGTGAGCCGACGACCGCCGCCGGTCGGTGGCGTGTGCGTGCGGCGACTCGACGCCCGCACATGCGCGGGCGTCCGTGCGACGGGGCCCCGGTGCTGATGGTGCCCCGTGCCCGATGGTGCCCCGTGCCGTGTGGCGGCGGTGCCGGACGGTCGGCGAGTCTGCCGGCGCTCGGGCGGGTTGCGGCCGCTTGGGCGGGTTTGCGGCGCTCAGGCGGGTTTGCGGGCGACGATGATGTCGCGGACGATCGCCTGGTCCACCCAATGCTCGAAGTCGGGGTAGTCCATCACCTGGAGACCGGCCGCGGTGAGAATCTCCGCCAGGTCGGAGCTCTTGCCGCCGTAGGTGTTCCAGGCGATGCCCATGGCGCCGCCAGGACGCAGCAACTCGGCCCACACGGGCACCGCCTGGCGCAACAGCTCGAGAGGGCTGCGGGACAGGCCGGAGCCGCCCTTGCTGCCGTGCTGGACCCCATAGGGGGCGTCGGTCACCAGGACGTCGAACGAGCGGGGCTTGAAGAACTCGCGGCTCTTGTGGGTGTCGGCGTTGACCATGGCCAGGTGCTGCACGTTGCCCGCCTTGACCGCCTCCTTCGACAGCCCGAACGTGACGTTCAGCCGCCGCCCGACCAGGGCCCGCTCGCGGCGCACCGGCACGGTCTCGGCGGTGTGCTTGAGCCGTTTGTTGCGGAGCCAGGTCTTGATGAAACCGGAGTAAGCCTCGAAGTCCTTGCCGTCGACGTCGATCCCGTAGGCGTCGTAGCCGTACATGAGGGCCTGGTTGAGCGTCGTGCCCCGGCCGCACAGCGGGTCGAACACCGACAGCCGCTCGCCCAGCCCCTTGTCTCCGGCCAACGCGGTGACATTGAGCAGCAGTTTGGTGAAGTGCTCGTTGGTCTTGCCCGCGTACTTCTGGATCGTGATCAGGTCGCTGCTCAGCCGGTCGAGCGACTGCATCGGAAGCGGTCTGAGCAGCTCGCCCTCGATGCCAAAAATTGCGTAAACCGAGGAAAGGTTTGACAAAACCGAAATGTCCGGCTGGGTGAGCGGCTCAGCCGTCTCGAACGTCACGTACGGCACGCCGCCGATGGCGGTCTCCGCGCTGTCCAGCACCTCGCACTGAAGGGCCCGCGCGCCGAAGACCGCCAGCTCGTTCTTCGTCAGCCGGACGGAGCTCTCCCCGTAGACCCGGTTGAAGGCAGGCAGAATCAGAAGCGCGTATCGAGGCATGATGCTCGATCCTATCCCCCTCGGTTGCGGGGAACCGTGACGCGCGTGGCAGGCTTGTGGGGGATTGATCCGCCACGAGCGAATGGGGCCTAGCGTGCAGGGTTCGGGAAGGTCTGTCGTCACCATCGGTGTGTACGACGGGGTCCACCGCGGGCACCAGCGGGTTGTCGAGCGGGCCGTCGCCGTCGCCGGGGAGCGGGGGCTGCGTGCGGTCGCCGTCACGTTCGAGCCGCATCCCGATGAGGTCGTGCGACCCGGGTCGCATCCGCAGCGGCTCACGAGCCCCAGGCGCAGGGCCGAACTGCTGACCGGGCTGGGGGTGGACGAGATCGACGTGGTGGAGTTCACGCTCGAGGTGTCGCGGACCAGTCCTGCCGACTTCGCGCAATCGGTGCTGGCCGAACGGGAGCAGGCCGCGGTCGTGGTGGTGGGGGAGGATTTCGTGTTCGGCCAGGGTGCGAGCGGCGACGTCGAGACATTGCGGACGCTGGGCGATAAGTACGACTTCGAGGTGGAGGTCGTGCCCAGGCTCGGCGGCGTCTCGTCCACCGGCATCCGTGAGCTCATCGTGGCCGGGGACGTCGTGGGCGCGGCGGCGGCGCTCGGGCGGCCGCACCGGGTGGAAGGCGTGGTCGTCCGCGGCTATCAGCGAGGGCGCCAGCTCGGCTTCCCGACCGCGAACGTGGAGACGCGGCAGCACACCGCGATCCCCGCCGACGGGGTTTACGCGGGCTGGCTGGAGTGCGTGCCCGTGGCCAACCTGCCCGCCCTGTACGCGGGGGAGCGGTGGCCGGCGGCTATTTCGGTCGGCACGAATCCGACGTTCGAGGGGGTGCCGCGGACGGTGGAGGCGTACGCGCTGGACCGGGACGACCTGGAGCTCTACGGGGTGCACGTGGCGGTGGACTTCGCCGCCCGCCTGCGCGGCAACACCCGCTTCGAGTCGATCGACGCGCTGATCGAGCAGATCCATGCCGACGTCGCCGCCACTCGGCGCCTCACAAGCTGAACACCCGAGCACCCGGCCCTAGGTGGTAGTCTTGCATGTCGGCTCTGTAACGGCGGCGCTGCGCGCTGCCCATGACGGCCTTCATGCGGCGACTGTAGGCACGCACGGTCGTTCGCGCATTCGCCACATTAGCGCGTGCCCGTAGATAGAAGGAGAGCCGTGTCCCTCGACACCGCTGCCAAGAAGTCCATCATCGGCGAATACGCCACGACCGAGGGTGACACCGGGTCGCCCGAGGTGCAGATCGCACTGCTGAGCAAGCGCATCAGCGAGCTCACTGAGCACCTGAAGACGCACAAGCACGACCACCACAGCCGTCGTGGCCTGCTTCTGCTCGTCGGTCGCCGGCGCCGCCTGCTGAAGTACCTGCAGAAGGTCGACATCCAGCGCTACCGTTCGCTCATCGAGCGGCTTGGCCTGCGCCGATAACATGGAAGGGAGCGGCACCGCGCCGCTCCCTTCTCCATATGGGTAGAGGCTCATATGAGCGCGGGCGCGTGGCGACGTGAAATGGTCCCACCGCCTGACGTACAACTGAAGATTCCGAGACACACAGCCCCCGCGTCCGCTCAGCACCATGCGACCCGCGACGCCTGCGGGCCGGTCCTCGGTAGTGGCTTCCGGTAGCAGTGACAGCATGTCTGACTGTGACATTCAACCGGGCGCTTCGATCGAAGACCGGCGCTGCACCTAACGAGGGTGCCGGTGAGAAAAGGGCGCGGGAGACCGACCACAAGGAGGTCCCCCGTGGAGGGTGTCCACACTGCTGAAGCCGTCATAGACAACGGCTCATTCGGCACGCGCACGATCCGGTTCGAGACCGGACGGCTCGCCCGCCAGGCGGCGGGTTCCGCCGTCGCCTACCTCGACAACGACACGATGGTGCTCTCGGCGACCACCGCGTCGAAGACTCCGAAGGACCAGTTCGACTTCTTCCCGCTGACGGTGGACGTCGAGGAGCGAATGTACGCCGCCGGGCGCATCCCCGGCTCGTTCTTCCGCCGTGAGGGCCGTCCCTCCGAGGACGCCATCCTCACCTGTCGCCTGATCGACCGGCCGCTGCGCCCGTCGTTCGTCAAGGGCCTGCGCAACGAGATCCAGGTCGTGGCCACCATCATGGCGCTCAACCCCGACCACCTCTACGACGTGGTCGCCATCAACGCCGCGTCCCTGTCGACGCAGCTGGCGGGCCTGCCGTTCTCCGGCCCGATCGGCGGCGTGCGGGTGGCGCTGATCGAGGGCCAGTGGGTGGCGTTCCCGACGCACCACGAGCTGGAGTCGGCCACGTTCGACATGGTCGTGGCGGGCCGGGTGCTCGACGACGGCGATGTCGCGATCATGATGGTCGAGGCCGAGTCCACCAGGGACACGCTCAAGCTGGTCGCCGAGGGCGCCGTCGCGCCCACCGAGGAGACCGTCGCGCAGGGTCTGGAGGCCTCCAAGCCCTTCATCAAGGTCCTGTGCGAGGCGCAGTCGCGCATCGCACAGGTCGCCGCGAAGGAGACGGCCGAATACCCGGTCTTCCTGGAATACCAGGAGGACGCCTACACCGCGGTCGAAGCGGCCATCAAGAACGAGCTGGCCGCCGCGCTGACCATCGCCGGCAAGCAGGAGCGCGAGAACGAGCTGGAGAAGATCAAGGCGCTGGCCGCCGAGAAGATCCTGCCCGACTTCGAGGGACGCGAGAAGGAGATCAGCGCCGCGTTCCGCTCCGTGATGAAGAAGCTCATGCGTGAGCGGGTCATCAAGGAGGGCGTGCGCATCGACGGCCGCGGCACCAAGGACATCCGCGCGCTGTCGGCCGAGGTCCACGTGGTGCCGCGGGTGCACGGCTCGGCGTTGTTCGAGCGTGGCGAGACCCAGATCATGGGCATCACGACGCTCAACATGCTGCGCATGGAGCAGAACATCGACACGCTCAACCCTGAGCGGACCAAGCGTTACATGCACAACTACAACTTCCCGCCCTACTCCACCGGCGAGACCGGCCGGGTGGGCTCGCCCAAGCGGCGCGAGATCGGCCACGGCGCGCTGGCTGAGCGGGCGCTGATCCCGGTGCTGCCCACGCGCGAGGAGTTCCCGTACGCCATCCGCCAGGTCTCCGAGGCGCTCGGCTCCAACGGCTCCACCTCGATGGGCTCGGTGTGCGCGTCCACGATGGCGCTGCTCGACGCCGGTGTGCCGCTCAAGGAGATGGTCGCGGGCATCGCGATGGGCCTGATCGGCGAGGGCGACACGTACGTCACGCTGACCGACATCCTCGGCGCCGAGGACGCCATGGGCGACATGGACTTCAAGGTCGCCGGCACCAAGGACGTCATCACCGCCCTGCAGCTCGACACCAAGCTCGACGGCATCCCGGCCTCCGTGCTGGCCGCCGCGCTCAAGCAGGCCAAGGGCGCCCGCCTGGCGATCCTCGACGTGATGCAGGAGGCGATCGCCTCCCCGGCGGAGATGAACCCGACCGCGCCGCGCATCATCACCATCAAGGTCCCGGTCGACAAGATCGGCGAGGTCATCGGCCCGAAGGGCAAGATGATCAACCAGATCCAGGACGACACGGGCGCCGAGATCACCATCGAGGACGACGGCACGATCTACATCGGCGCCACCGACGGCCCGTCCGCCGAGGCCGCGCGGTCGGCGATCAACGCCATCGCCAACCCGCACATGCCGGAGGTCGGCGAGCGCTACCTGGGCACGGTCGTCAAGATCGCCGCCTTCGGCGCGTTCATCTCGCTCATGCCGGGCAAGGACGGCCTGCTGCACGTCTCGCAGATCCGCAAGCTGCACGGCGGCAAGCGCATCGAGAACGTCGAGGACGTGATGAGCGTCGGCGAGAAGATCCAGGTCGAGATCGCCGAGATCGACGGCCGCGGCAAGCTCTCGCTGGTGCCGGTCGAGGTCATCGAGAAGGAGGCCGCCGAGAAGGAGGCGAAGGCCCCCGCGGGCGATGGCGAGACCACCGAGCCCGAGGAGGCCGCCGCGCCGGCCGAGGACAAGTCCGAGCGGCCCCGCCGCACCCGCACGCGCGTCCGCACCCGCAGTAGCAATGGCGGCGGCGAGGGGGACGACCGCAACACGTGAGTACGACCACGCTGCATCCCGGCAAGGACGGAGCCGGGGTGGTAAGGCGCACCGTCCTTCCGGGTGGGTTGCGCGTGGTGACCGAGACCATGCCGACCGTGCGCAGCGTCGCGGTCGGCATGTGGGTCGGCATCGGCTCGCGTGACGAGGCCCCCGAGCACATGGGGGCCACCCACTTCCTCGAACACCTGCTGTTCAAGGGCACTCCGACCCGCGACGCCATGGAGATCTCCGCCTCCATCGAGGGCATCGGCGGTGAGATCAACGCCTTCACCGCCAAGGAATACACCTGCTACTACGCCCGCGTGCTCGACGAGGACCTGCCGATCGCGGTCGACGTGCTCGCCGACGTGGTGACCAGCTCGCTGGTGACCGACGAGGACGTCGAGTCCGAGCGTGGCGTGATCCTCGAGGAGATCGCCATGCACGACGACGACCCCTCGGACGTAGTGCACGAGCAGTTCGCCGCCGAGCTCTACGGTGACTCGCCGATCGGCCGGCCCATCCTGGGCACGGTCGAGTCGATCAACGCGCTCGGGCGCGACCGGATCGTCGAGTACTACCACCGCTACTACCGGCCCCGCCGGACGGTGGTGTCGGTGGCGGGCAACATACGGCACGAGGAGGTCGTCGAGCTCGTCACCAGGGCGTATGAGCGGGCGGGCGCGCTGAGCGGCCCCGCCGAGTTCGCCGCGCCGCGCACCAGCGGCCCGGGCGCCGGCTCACGCTCCGGCGTCAGGGTGCTCGACCGGCCCACCGAGCAGGCCAACCTCGTGCTCGGCACGACCGGCCTGTCCCGTACCGACGATCGCAGGTTCGCTCTGGGCGTGCTGAACGCGGCGCTGGGCGGCGGCATGTCGTCCAGGCTCTTCCAGGAGATCAGGGAGAAGCGCGGCCTGGCCTACTCCGCCTACAGCTACACCTCGGCGTACGCCGACACCGGTCAGTTCGGCATCTACGTCGGATGCCTGCCGTCGAAGATCGACGACGTGCTGAAGATCTGCCGGGACGAGCTGATCAGGGTGGTGGACCAAGGGCTGAGCGCCGACGAGATCATGCGTGGCAAGGGTCAGATGCGCGGCGGGCTCGTGCTCGGCCTGGAGGACACGGGCTCGCGCATGTCGCGCATCGGCAAGAACGAGCTGGTCTACGAGGAGCTCATGTCCGTGGACGAGGTGCTGTCCCGCATCGAGGCCGTCACTCCTGACGAGATCTCCGAGATCGCCAGGGACGTGCTCAACCGGCCGCTCACGCTCGCCGTGATCGGCCCGTACGGCGACAAGGACTTCACCGACGCCGTCCGCTGACCCGGGCCGTCATCGCGGCGGGCCGCAGGCAGCGGCCCGCCGCTACACTCCACCTCAGGCGGGCCGCGTGCTGCGGTCCGCCTTCCGTCCTTGAGCAGGTGCGCGGTGCGCCTGACGTGGCGTGATGCGACGCGACGCGACCTGAGCGACGCGACTTGAGCGGCGCGAGTTGAGCGACGCGATGCGATGCGACCTGAGCGACGTGACGCGCGCGACGCGACTTGAGCAGCGCGACTTGAGCGGCGCGAGTTGAGCGACGCGATGCGATGCGACCTGAGCGACGTGACGCGCGCGACGCGACTTGAGCAGCGCGACTTGAGCAGCGCGACTTGAGCAGCGCGACTTGAGCAGCGCGACCTGAGTGACGCGATGCGATGCGACGGACGCGACTTGACCTGAGCGACGTAACACGACCTGAGCGACGTAACGCGACGTGAGCGACGTAACGCGACGTGAGCGACGTAACGCGACGTGAGCGACGTGACGCGACGTAGTGGTAAGGCGGTGGCGGGCCCGGGTGGCAAGCACGCGCCGGGGCGGTGGTCTGATGGGCGCGTTCCTGCTTGGGATAGGGTTGGGCGTGTGATCAAGGTAGGTGTGCTCGGCGCCCGCGGCCGCGTGGGATCCGAGGTGTGCAAGGCAGTCGAGGCGGCACCCGACATGGAGCTGGTGGCCGCGCTCGACAAGGACGACTCCATCGAGGGCCTGGAGGGCGCGGAGGTGGTGGTCGACTTCACCCACCCCGACGTGGTCATGGGCAACCTCGAATGGGCCATCGCGCACGGCGTGCATCCGGTGGTGGGCACGACCGGTTTCGACGAGGGCCGGCTGGCGACCATACGCGGGTGGCTGACGGACTCCCCGGGCACCAACTGCCTGATCGCCCCCAACTTCGGCATCGCGGCCGTGCTCATGATGCACTTCGCGCAGCAGGCGGCGCGTCACTTCGAATCCGTCGAGATCATCGAGCTGCACCACCCCAACAAGGCCGACGCCCCCTCCGGCACCGCCACCCGTACCGCGCAGTTGGTGGCCGAGGCGCGGGCCAAGGCAGGCTCCGCCCCGATGCCCGACGCGACCAGCACCGCGCTGGACGGCGCCCGCGGCGCCGACGTGGGTGGGGTGCATGTGCACTCGGTACGTCTGTCCGGGCTCATCGCCCACCAGGAGGTGCTGCTGGGCGGCGACGGCGAGATCCTCACGATCAGGCACGACACGATGAGCAGGTCGGCGTTCACGCCCGGCGTGCTGCTGGGCGTGCGCAGGGTGCGCGAGCTGCCCGGCCTCACCGTGGGCCTGGAGCCGCTGCTCGACCTCTGACGAAGCGCCGCAGTGCGCTGAGGTGGCTCTGTGGCGGCTCTGACCTGGCTGCACGGCGTGCCCACCACCTGGCGGGTCGTGGGCACGTCGTGAGGAGAGGGCCCCGGCTCCGCACAGCCGGGCCTACGATCATCAACACTAATACGAGCGGCGAGATCCGCCCGAAACATGAGATCGTGTCGGCATGGTGCGATGGGCGGTGGCCGGCGAGCTGGCCGGGCTGGTGGCGATCGAGCTGGCCGCGGATCGGCTGTTCGAGCAGGTGGGCATCACGTTTCCGCCCGGGACCACCATGATCGAGGAAGTGGACGACCCCGGGACCGTCCTGGTCGAGGGGGCGCCGCCGGCCGGGTTCGCGCTGGTCGGCTGGGTGGACGGCAACCTGCATCTCGACCAGTTGGCGGTCCATCCTGACCACATGCGCCAGGGCATCGGCGGGCGGCTGGTGGCCGCGGTGATCGACCATGCGGGGGCGGTCGGCGCGCCGCACGTGACGCTGACGACGTATCGGGACGTGCCGTGGAACGCGCCCTGGTATGCGCGCCACGGCTTCACCGTGCTCCCCGAGGAGGAATGGGGGCCGGAGCTGCGGGCGCTGGTGGAGCACGAGCGGGAGCTGGGCATCGAGGTCGCCCCACGCGTGGTGATGAGCCGCGCCATGCACCGCTAAATCGCGACTTAGTAGGGCAAAGTCTGACATTAGAGGTCGATCGCCGCGTGATGTCGCATTGAGATCAGACCATGGCCAGTGGTGATCTGCTAGGTCTGTTTTGTCTGATTACGGTTTTTATTCATTCGGCTGATCATGCGGCGTATTAAGTTTCACCTACGCATCAGATAGCGGCGGTCCTAAACGGGCGCCAGGTGGGTAGTCTCAGGTCTGGTCCCCTATACTTCGACGGGTCGCGACCGGAAAGATCTGGTAAGCAGTCCTATCCCCCCAAGCAAAGAGGCGGGTTGTGTCATGCTCGACCTCGCTCTTGACCGAAAGGTCGAGCCCGAAAAGGTAGGGGGCGTGGACAAACCGGTTGATCGGGTGCACGGCGGTTCGACGCCGTCCGCGCCGAAAAGGGCCAGATTTGCCCTTGTATGGGCGGGTTCGGCTATTTCCACGGTCGGCACACGGACGCTGGGTGTCGCCTATCCCCTCCTTGCCCTGGTGCAGACTGGTTCGCCCACAGCCGCGGGCTGGGCCGGGTTCGCTCTGACGATTCCCATTCTCCTCTTCTACATTCCGGGCGGGCTTCTCGTCGACGTGATCTCCCCCCGCCGCGTCATTCTCTGCGCGGAGTTCGGGCGCATGGTGAGCGTGGTCTCCGTGCTCGCGGTCATGCCGTCCGGGGGCCCGTCCCTCACGCATCTTCTCTTGGCGGCGGCGGCGGAGGGGACGTTGTGGGTGCTCTACACCTTGGCGGAGGCGGCCCTGCTGCCGTCCATCGTGCAGCCCGTCATGATGCACCAGGCGCTGGCGAAGAGCGAAGGCGCGAGCCATCTCGCCTCCATCGCCGGCAGGCCGCTGGGCGGCTACCTCTTCGGGGTCGGGCGCTACGTCCCTTTCGTCGTCAATGCTGTGCTCTTCGCCCTCTCCTGCGGTCTGTTCTTCGGGTGGGGGCGCGACACCGTGAAACGTTCGGCACGGCCTTCGCGGTTGCGGGATCTGTCCAAGGGATTTCACGAGCTCACCCGGCAGCCCTTCCTCGGAAGTTCCATCGTGGTGATCACCTTCACCAACCTGATCGTGAACACGCTGATCATGATCTTCGTCGCCGGATCGGAGGGCATGTCCTCGCTCAAGATCGGGATCGTGCTCGCGGCCGGCGGCGTCGGTGGCGTGGTGGGTTCGGTTCTGGCCCTCCTCCTGCCCCCCGTGCGTCGGGTGCTGCGGCTGCACATGTGGATCTGGGTCGTGGGGCTGACCCTGGCGGCGGTGGGCGCGGAGCTCGGGCTTCCGTCATACTTCTTCGCCGCCGCCCTTCTCTGCACGGGGATCGGCGGGGCGTTGAGCAATGTGGCGATCAGGTCCGTGGAGATTCACACGATCGATCCGGGGACGCTGGCCCGTGTCATCGGCGTCTCGAGGCTGTCCTCCTACGGTGCGCTCTGCCTGGCCGCGCCTTTGGGCGGCCTCATGGTGACCTGGGGCGGAGTTACGGGCGGCTCCTGGGCCCTGTGCCTGCTCATGCTGCTCGCGGCGGCGTTGACCAGCTGGAAGCCGGCACGTGCGAAACTGACCCCGCTCCTGCCGCCCGGCCTGCCGAGTCCCGATCTGCCGAAGAAGCTGAGCGGTCTGAGCGGCTTGAGCGGCGGCTTGTACTTCTTTCAGGACCTGGCGACGTCACCCGGCGCTGACGGCTAGCTCCCTCGCGTGGTTGACCAAGTGGCCGGGCAACGCGGGCGCCTTCGCCGAGATCGCCCGCCTGGCCAGATCCGCCGCCGACGTGGTCTTGCCCGCGAGTTTCTCCACCCGCGCCGCGTACAGCAACAGTGGGCCATGCGCCACGGCTGGGTCGTTGCCGGCCGTCTCCGCCAGCGCCTCGACCATTTCCTGCTGCGCCTGCATCACGCTGTCGCTTTGAGCGAGCGCGAGTGCGTGTGCGACCTTGGCGAACGGCCACCGCAACGGTTTGGCGCGATCGAGATCGCGCAGCGCGGCTTCGGCCTTGCCCATGCCGGCCAGGATCTGGCCGCGGATGAGCAGGGCGTCGGTGTTGTCGCCCTCCCTGTCCAGCACGCCGTTGAGCACGCCTATCGCCGCGTCAGGATGACCGCCGTGCCAGAGCGCCAAGGCCAGTTCCGTCTGGATCGTGAGGTCTGCGGGAACGCGTACCATCGCGGCGTACAGCTCGCGCACCGCCGTGGCGGGAGAACCCTGGGCCAGCCGCAACCTCCCGATGGCGGTCAGCAGAGGGCCGACGGCGGCGGCCGCGCCCGCCGTCTCGAAACCTTTGGCGGCCGAGCTGTAGTGCTCGATGGCTCTGACGAGATCGCCGCCCTCGTGTGCCACGTTGCCGAGCAATGATTCGATCCGCGCGCGTAGCGACAGATCACGCTCCTGTGACCGGCCCAGCGCCTTCTCGCCGAGCGTGGCCGCCAGGAGGAGGTCACCTTCGCGCAGAGCGATCTCGGCCCCATGGAGGAAGTCCTCTGGCGTCCGGCGGGCCGAAGAGTGGCCGGTCGGCCGGTCGGCCAGTGGGGCGGGCTGGAGCAGCCGGTCGTAGGCCAGCTCGTACGACCCCTCGCCCATGCGCTGGTCGGCCCTGAGCAGATGCCGCTTCACCAGCAGGGCGACCAGGGTATTGCCGATCCCCTTGGTCCTGATCGCGCTCCGGCGCACGGGCTGCCGGTCGGCGAACGTCAGCCGCAGCCACGTCCGCAGCCTGCGCTCGTCTCCGTCGAACCGCTCGGAGGCGATCTCCCTGATCTCCTTGTCGTAGTGCTCGGACAGCGCCGTGTCGACGTGATCGTGCACATGGGCCTTGGTGATCTCGGTGGTTTCCGGCGGCAGCGATCTCCACAGGGCCTCGCAGACCACTTGCAGCTGGACCGGTTCCACTTCCTGCGCCTGCTTCCGGCTGCTCGTGCGTGCCCTGACCTTGATGAGATCGCGCACGACCTGCTCGGCCGTGTCCGCGGCGAACACCCGGCCGGTGCCCTGGAGCGGCTTCTGCACGGCCTCCAGGGCGCCGTCGAAGCTCAACGCCTCCAGGGGGAAGCGTTCCGCATCGATGTCCTCATCGTCCGAGGCACTCCTCCGGTCGGCTGCGGCGAGCTCCCATTCGTACGGGAGGAGGTCCATGAGCCGATCGACGCGGATGGACAGCAGCAGCCGCAGGTCGTCGTCCGCGCGTAGCGCCTCGGCGAGCTGGCCGAAGAACCAGTCCCGGTAGAGCCGGTGCTGCCGGTCGCCGGTGAAAAGCTCCTCGGCCTGGTCGATGGCCACCAGCCGGGGAACACGGTCGCCGAAGGCGTCGCGTTTGGCCGGCCGGGCGCGGAGGTAGGCAGGGATGCTCATGCCCGCCAGCCGATTGGGCGGCGTCTGCGGAGACCACGACATCAGCAGGGCGAGAACGTACGGATTGTGTGGCGGGAGCGCGGCCCGGGGAAAGGCCGAGCCATAGGAGACCCGGCCAAGGGGCAGCACATCGGCCGTGTGCGAGCCGAGCATCGGTATGACGCCCGCCTGGAGCAGCGAGGTCTTGCCGACCCCGGAGGAGCCGTAAAGCACGGTCAGCCGCTGCGACTGCCACAGGTCGCGTAATTCCCGGGACTCCTCGTCACGTCCGAAGAATCGGTGGCGGTCCTCCCGGTGAAAGGGGCGTAAGCATTGATACGGCCCCTGAGAAGCTTGGTGTGCGTTCATGCCGGAAGTCGCCATGCTGATCCCACCCGCAGTCGCAATTCTCCGGGCGACATTTTCCCATGCACGCTGCGATCAGCACACCTACCCGGGGAGAAAAGGTGCTTTTGAGACATGCCTTCAGCTCACCGCTCGCCGGCGTATGTGACAAGCCTCCCTCAGATGGAGTTGCTGAAGCCTCCGACCCGCTCGTGGTCGTCGGCCAGGCACGAAGCCAGCACCGCTCGAAGTGCGGCGCTCTCCATCGTACGCATCTCATGCAAGGGAACACCGCTGATGTCGATCAGCGGGCTCGGCCCGTGGTGCCCGTCACGCATGTGCACTCCATCCATTTCCGGTCACCCGAATATCGGACGACAAGCAGGCGCTTTTTCGAACACGTTTCTATTTAGCATTCTGTGATAAACAGGGCGACTAATCAACCTCTAGGATGGGGGTCCTACGGGTGCCTTACCTCTTCGGGCGTGCAGCGGAGGACCAACGTGGCTGAAAATTCCGTGCCATCGCAGGGGCCGAAGATCTGGGAACGCGTCCCCAAGCGCAACCCCAACTTCACCGGCCGTAAGGATCTTCTCACGGCGCTCAGGAAGAGCATCAACACCGTGACCGCCGTCGTGGCCCAGCCCCAGGCGCTGCAAGGTCTGGGTGGCGTCGGCAAGACCCAGTTGGCGATCGAGTACGCCTGGCAATACCGCGCCCACTACGACCTGGTCTGGTGGGTCTCCGCGGACCAGCCGCTGCTCGTCCCATCGGTGCTGGCGGGGATGGCGCCGATCTTGGGCTTGCCGCCCGCGACCAGCACCGGTGTGGAGCAAGCCACCCAGGCGGTCCTGCGTGCGCTGGAGAGCGGATCTCCCCACCGGAGCTGGCTGGTGATCTTCGACAACGCCGAGGATCCCGAGTACATCAAGGACTTCATTCCGAGAGGCCCCGGTCACGTCCTCATCACCTCGCGCAACTCGCGCTGGAGCGACCACGAGCCGACGATCCAGGTGGACGTCTTCAGGAGAGAGGAGAGCGTAGCGTTCCTCCGCAAGCGCCTGGGCGACGCGATCAGCTCCGAGGAGGCCGACCAGCTGGCCGACAAGCTCGGTGACCTGCCGCTCGCGCTGGAGCAGGCCGCCGCTCTGCTGGCCAGGACCTTGATGTCGGTGGAGGAATACCTCTCATTGCTCGATGAGCAGACGAGCAAGTTGCTCAGCCTGGAGAAGGCCCCGACCTACCCCCAGTCCATGACCGCGGCATGGCAGCTGTCGGTCTCCCAGCTCCAGGACCGCGTCCCCGCGGCCGTGGAGGTGCTGCGCTGCTGCGCCTTCTTCGGCCCCGAGCCCATCCCGCGTGACGTCTTCCGCCGCGGCAACCGAGTCGTCGGCCCGCGGCTCGCACCCATCCTGTCCGACCCGATCGAGCTCACCAACGCGCTCAGCCACCTGGAACGCCTGGCCCTGGTCAAAGTCGAGCCGACCACCCGCACCCTCCAGGTCCACCGGCTCAACCAGGCGCTGCTTCGCGACGAGACCCCGGAGAAGGACCGCGCCGAGCTCCGTCACGAGGTCCACCTGCTGATGTCGGGCACCGCGCCGGCTGACCCGGACGACACGACCAACTGGGCGCGTTTCGAGGAACTCGCCGCCCACCTGGAGCCGTCGGGCCTGGTCGACTGCAAGGTGTCGGAGGTGCGCAGTTTCGCCCTCGACCTCGTGCGCTACATGTACGTGCGCGGCAGCTACCGGCAGGCGCAGACGCTGCTCAACGAGTACATCGACAGGTGGTCGCAGGCAAGCGGCGCCCAGCACAAGGACGTGCTGGCCGCCCAGGTCCACCTGAGCAACACCTACCTGGAGCTGGCCACGTACGCCGACGCCGAGCGACTCTTCGCGGAGACCTTCGAGCAGATGCGGGACTCTCTCGGTCCCGAGCACTCGGAAACGTTGTGGGCCCAGACCGGCTACGCCGCGGCACTGCGCGCCCGGGGCGACTTCTCCGCGGCGCGGCAACTCGACGCCGAAGCCGCGGAGATCTACAAGCGCCTGCACGGCGACACGCACCAGCTGACCCAGCGAGCCCGCTACAACCTGGCGCTCGACTACACCGTGACGAGCAAATACGACCAGGCTCGCGAGATCCTCCGGGACATCTTCCTGCACCAGAGCAGCGTGGAGGGCATCGGCAGACGCGCCTTGCTGCTGACGTGGATCAACATGAGCCGAGCCGTGCGTCTGAGCGGCCAGTTCCAGGTGGCGACCGACATGGCCGAAGAGGCCTACACCTACGGCGTCGCACAACTGGGAGACGACCACCCCAACACCCTCCTGGCCGCCAAGGACTTCGCGATCTCCCTGCGCCGCAGCGGCCGGCTGGCGGACGCTCTCCAGCTCATGAGCGACACCCACACCCGGCTGCAGCGGCTCTACGGAGACGGGCACGCCAGCACGATGGCGGCCGCACTGGGCCTGGCCAATGCGCTGCGCGCGAACGGCGATCTCGAAGAGGCGCTGGACATGGCCAAGCCCGCGGTCGAGCACTACCCCGATGTGTTCGGCGACGAGCATCCGTTCACCCACGCGGCCAGGATCGACCTGGCACTGCTCCTGCGGCTGAGCGGCGACCCGGCGTTCGCACAGGACATGGACGCGAGCATTCTGGCCCGTCTCAGCGACCGGGTCGGCCCCGACCACGACTATGCCCTGAGCTGCGCCATCAATCTGCAGAACGACCTGGCCGCGCTGGGCAGGCACGCTGAGGCCCGCGCCCTGGGCGAGGAGACCCTCCGGCGGATCCGGACGTCCTTCACCCCCGACCACTACCTCGGCCTCGTGTGCGCCGCCAACCTGTGCCTGGACCTGCAGGCGACGGGGGCGGAGGAGGAGGCCAAGCGTCTGTTCGGGGAGACGACTCAGCGCTTCGAGGCGGTCATGGGGCGCGAGCATCCCGAGGCCCTCGCACTGCTCGCCGGCGAGCGGCTCAACTGCGACTTCGACCCGCCGCCCATTTAAGGTGCCGCCGCTGATCAGCACGCGGCGTCGATCGTGTGTGGCGCGGATCCCTTATCTCGCTCCCCGCAGCCGCGCGACGTCTCGCTCGCATCGTGCGCTGATGTAGCTGATCAGCCGGTACAGGTCGGCACAATAGATCGACGGCTCGGCGAAGCCGGCGGCCGGGCTGTAGCGGTGGGCGTACTGGCCGCCGCCGCAGGTGGAGACGAGGTCGCAGCGGCGGCAGGTGGGGGAGAGAGCCAGCTCACCTATCTGCCGGGCGACGATCGCCGGGTGCAGCAGCGCGCTGTCCAGGGAGTCGCGCAGCACGTGCAGCCGGGTCTCGGGAGCGCCGTGGTAGGCGCTCTTGAGGATGTCGGACTGCTCGATGCTGCCATCGGTTTCGATCACGACCATGCGCACCGGGGACAGCCCGACGGCTTCCGCGCGCGAATGACTGCCCATCAGCAGCCGCATGATCTCCCTGAACAGACGGACCTCGGTCTGCAGGACCGGACTGTCGTACCAGATGTCGAAGATCTGGATCAGCCAGTCGGCGTACGGCGTCGCGAGGGAGTCCGGCTCTCGGAACGGGGGCGGCGCGGCCCAATTGCCATGCGGCAGCAGGAAGTCGATCGCCGGTGGGTCGTAGTCCAGCAGCGCCTGGTACGTGCGCACGGGGTCGTTGCGCACGTCGATCGTGCACAGGATGCCGCTGAACAGGTGGTGGTACGGCCCCGCGGTCAGCCGCCGGAGGGACTCGCTGACCAGGGCGTGGCTGCCGCGTCCGTCGGCGAAGAGACGGTGCCTGTCCTGGGCCTCGGCGTACCCGTCCAGGCTCACGCCGACGCGGATCTCCAGGGACTCGAACAACTGCAGGTACGCCTCGTCGAGCCGGACGCCGTTGGTCTGGATGTGGACGTTGACCTTCGTGCCCGTACCCACCGCGCCGCGGACACCGCAGACCACGCGGGAGATGAGCTCAGGGCCCGCCAGCAGCGGCTCGCCGCCGTGCAGGATGACGTCGATCTCGGCCAGGTCGTGGCTGGAGGCGTGCTCGGCGATGCGCTCGACCGCGCGGTCGGCGATGGCGTCGGACATCCTGCGCGGCTGCTCGCGCCAGCTCTGGTCCGCCATCTCGTAGACGTAGCAATGGCGGCAGGCGAGGTCGCAGCGGCTGTGGACCTTCAGGATGAACTGCTGGAAGGCGAACGGCCTCCAGCCCTCCGCCAGCAACGCGTCGACGTCGATAAAGTCGGGGAACCCCCCGGTGCGCAGGGGCTTCGGTTCAGAGCTTGGTAACAACGGCTACCTCTTAGCGTCGTGATACACCCCGGTCTTTATTTCTCACGATTTCGCTGGTGAGTCAAGATTTCTACCGATAAGAGCGAATTTCCTCTTGGTAATACAGCAATTCCTCGAAATGTAGGTAAAGTTCGTCGATTTCGGGAACAACGGGGAGCCAGTCGTAGGCGCCCAGCCCGTCCGGTTCGAGCGGGGACAGCAGGCGGGCGGCCGCTCTGAGCTCGTTCGGCGGGATCTCGCCCGGAGCGAGCTGCGCCACCCCACCCCGGTACGCTCGCGCCAGCGGATGATTCGGCCCCCGCACGCCGAGCGCGGCCAGCACCAGCTCGGCGGGCTGTTTGGACGGCGCGCCCGCGGCCAGCTCCAGCCGGTCCGGGTTGGCCAGCGCCACGAGAATGCGCAGCTCCGGCCGCAGGTCCCGGAGCGTGCGCGGTGGTCTCTCCGGATCCGTGTGCTGCTGCCTGCGCGCGAGGAGCAGCTGCACCTCCGGAATCCGCTCACGAAGGCCACGCAGCACCTCCTCCACGCACTCGGAGGGGGAGCGCTCGGTCATCGCCAGGCGGCGGCCGAGGGCCTGCCGCACGAGCGCCAGCGGCTCCACCAGGATGGCGTTCGCCAGCGCGCGGTATCCGGCGTCCGGGTCCTCCTGGCAGGCGTGGGCGTACCGGATCGCGGGGTCGGCGGCGCGGGGACGGGCGTGCGGGCGCAGGTCGCGGCCGAGCTGGTCGAGGTCGGCACGGGCGTCGAGCGACACGCCTGGCCGGAACACCCACGACCTCGCCAGCAGCGTCGCGGGGACGCCGCCGGCCAGCACCGCGAGAACGGCGCCGGCGACCAGCTGGGCGGATGGGGATGTTCCGCCGAGTGAAGCACTCAGCATGAGCAGCAGCACGGCCGCGACGGCGGCGCAGATCACCAGCACGACCCGCGTCTTCCACTCCCGTACCACGCGCGCGCGGGCCTTGCGGAAGTCGTCCCAGTCCGTCGCGGCCCGCGCTGCCCTGACCTCGGCGATACGGTGGATCAGCTCCGCGCGCCTGGCCGGCCACCCCGACGCCGCCCTGGGCTCGGGCGGTCCGCCCACGGCGGCGAGGTTGCGGGTGAGCGCCGCGGACTCGCCGCGCCGCTGCGACCCCAGCTCTTCCAGATACGCCCTGAGCTCCCGCAACGTCTCGCTCAGCAGCGCCGGATCCGACGCGGTCCGGTCCTTGGCCGCCAGCACGGACGCGGCCCGGGCCACGAGCTCGTCCAGCTCGCGGGAGAACGCCGGGGAGCCGTCGGCGACCAGCACCGTGTGCACCACGCGGCGCAGAGCGGTCAGGACCGGGGGGCTGACGTACCCGGTGACCAGGAGGGCCGTGTAGGCGGATGTGATGTCCCCGCCCGGCGCCACCATGTCGGCGGCGTTGGACACCTCGTCGTCGAAGAAGACCGCCTCGCTCAGCTTGATCACGACCTGCGGTTTGGGCGGCCCGGGCAGCCGGAACGTCGTCGAGGCGTCCTTGCCGGGGACGCGCTCGGCGTTGAGCCCGGCCGCCAGCAGCTTCGACTCCACGAGCATGGCCAGCTCCGGCAGTCCGGGGGCGCGCCGGTAGCGGAGCGCGGCGGTCCCGATCACGTCCGCGTTGATCTCCGCTCCCGCGGCCGCCGCCTCGAAGCTCGCCCAGGCAAGCTGGAGCAGCAGCCGGACGTTGCCGCCGCTGTGGCGCAGCAGCTCGCGCAGTCCGGCTTCCGTGATCGGCCTGATGTCCTCGCGGGGTGTCCGGCGTACGGCGTCGAGGTAGACCCGCAGCACGAGCCGGGCGTCGTCGGGCACGAGCGGCATCATGTGGACGGCGCCGGGGCCGATGCGCTGGTGCAGGTCCTGTGGCATGGCCTGCCAGCCGGCCTCGCTCGCCACCAGGAGCAGCAGCCCGCCGGCCCGCGGGACCACCTCGGCCAGGCTCTGCTGCAGCCCGAGGTTCGCCGGCACCGGGACCCCGTCCTCGAGCAGGAACTTCTCGCACTGGTCGAAGACCAGCACGAACGGCCGGCCGCCGCGGGTCACCAGCGTGGCCAGCAGCTGCAGGCCGTAGCGGCAGGTCTGGGGATCGTCGATCTGCTCGCCGACTCCCAGCGCCCTGGCGGCGTCGAGGTCGATCGGCCGGCCGCACAACCAGTCGTAGGCGGCGTCGGAGAACTCGGGGCGGATCAGGAACGACAGCGCCCGCTGGAATCGCCGCCCGTCACCGGTCACCGCGGCGATCTCCCTGGCCTGCGCCTCCAGCACCCGGCCCGCCTCGATCAGGTGGGCATCGAACAGGTCGAACACCCTTGTCGGCTCGGTGTCGAGCGCGGACATGAGCCTGCCCCGATCGGCCGGCACGCCCGCGTTCGCGGCCTGGTCGCCGGCGAGCGTGCCGAGGTAGCGCACGACCAGGTCCGTGAGCAGGCCTTGGGACAGCTGGGGCACCAGACGGCGGTAGGCGGCGACCAGATCGTCGTCCTGGAAGCGCACGTACAACTGGACCGCTTCCGGCTCCAGCAGGGCGATCCTGGCCATCATGCGGCGGGCCGCGTGCGTCTTGCCCGCGCCGTGGGCGCCGTACAGGCAGCCGAGGCCGCCGTGGCTGGTGGCCTCGTCCTGGAAGCCTTGTACGTACTCCTCGGCCAGGCGCTCGGCCTCGCGTACGCCGGGCAGCGGCGCGGTCGGCGTACGATCCGCCCACTCGCGCAGGACGTCCGGCAGGACGGTCTCCTCGGCGCTGACCGTGCCGCGGGCCGGGAAAGGATTGCGGGCGAGGTGTTCAGCCATGGAAGCCTCCTCTGCGCAGGTTGAGCCGGAGCCAGCTCTCATGGATACGCAGGCCGTCGGTCGGCCACGGCACGTCACCGTCGTACTGGCGCAGCCGGGTGTCGAGCAGTCTGTGCAGGTGGCGCAGGGCCTGGCCGATGGTGCAGGAATGCTCCTGGAAGGCTTCGCACACGTCATCGGAGTCGAAGGGGCAGGGCGGGTGACCGGTCCACCGGTGGTGGGCGAGCGCCGCGATCTGGGCGGGGGACAGCGGGCTCAGATCGGTGATGTGCCCGCGCCTGGCGAACTCCTGCCGGTCCGCCCTCGTGAGCTGTACGGCGGTCGCGTGCCGGTAGTTGTCGACGGTGAACACGACGACCGTGCCCGCGTTCTCGAACACCCTGGTGGCCTGGGTGATGAGCTCCTTGGTCGCCACGCCCTCGTAGCGGATGCCGAAGCCCATGTCGTGCGCCGCGAAGACAGAGGCGGCGTAGTCGGCGATCTCCTGGAGCTCGTAGTCGTCCATGGCCTGCGCACGCGGCCGCTTGCTCAGGTCCGCGAACATCTCGGCCAGCGCGGGCGGGACATCGATCTTGTTGGCGCGCATCTTGGCGCGTAGCGAGAGCAGGGTGGAGCGCAGTGTCCGGTAGGCGTCGTGCGTCATCTCGCCGCGCTCCGCGTCATGCCTGACGAGCCTGAAGAGGGGCAGATGGGCGGTCCTGGCGCTCTGGTAGCGGTACATGACGTGGTTCGCCAGGGAGGTGCGGCCGCTGTTGCCCATGCCGGTGATGAGGAAGAAAGCCGGTGTGTCCGTGGCGGCGGCGCGTTCCACGGTCGCGTCGATCGCGGCGAGCCTGACGAAGCCCTCGAGGTCGAGCAGGCGGTGGCGGTCGTCCTCGCAGCCGAGGGGGTCCAGGGGGCGGCTGGCGTAGGGGTTGCCCGACGGCAGCCCGTACAGCTCGTAGCGGGCGTCGGTGACGTGCATCGCTCACCCGCCGATCATGGTCAGGTAGACGGGCAGCTCGTCCTCGAACGCCTCGAAGTCGGAGTCGGAGAACAGCGGCGCCAGGAAGTCCTGAGCGTTGTAATGCCTGCCCACCAGGTGCATCATGCGATCGGCCTGCCGCTTGAACCGCACGTTGAACTCCGGCAGGCGGTGCACCAGCTTGTTCTGGTAGATCAACTCGAGCGCCACGAGCAGGGCGGGCGTGCGCACCACGTCCGCGAACAGCTCCGGGGTCTGCACGCGCAGCACCACCAGGCGGATGACCAGGCCCTTGTCCAGGCCCGCCAGGCCAGGGGTGCCCGCGATGATCGCCTCGGTCACGCGTAGCAGGTTGAGCACGCGTTTGATCTTGCGTGGGTTGGCAGAGAGGATCTTCTCCAGCGTCTTCACGTGCGCGCCGGCCAGCTCCCCGGGCTCCGAGTCCAGGATGAAGCGGCCGACCTCGGCAGGGCCGAGCGGGTAAAGGTGCAGGGGGAGCTGGATCATCTTGTCCAGGTATTCGTCACCCAGGCGGTCCGTGGCGGTGAAGCCGAACGGCTGATACTTGATCGACACGCCCCGGTCCACCACGTCCTTGGCCAGGGCGATCAGCACGAAGACGTGCTCGATGTCCAGGAAGAGCTTGATCGACTCCAGGACGTCGATGATCTGGTCGGGCTCGCACCGGTCGAGGTCGTCGATGAAGAAGATGATTTTTCTGCCTTTTTCGGCCAGGCGGTCGGCCTCCTTTTGCAGGAGCGTACGCAGCCGTCCGGTCTGGCTGTCGACCTGGCCGCGCATCTCGGCGTACTGCTGGGCCAGCTTGCCGATCTTCTCCACGCTCGCCGAGCCCAGGTTGATCTTCTTGAGCATCTCGTCGGCGGCCAGATTGAGCATGATCGCGCCGATCCGCTTGGCGGTGTCGGCGAAGCGGTGCTTGGGGTCCTCGTTGAGCTCGGTGTGCAGGGCGTTCAGGAGGGGGAGCAGCATCTGCGGCTCGCGGCGGTGCACCCAGGGGTTGAAATGCACGCGGACGAACTCCTCGCCGTGCCGGTCCAGGAGTCGCTCGTCCACCATTTTCAGCAAGGTAGATTTCCCGCTGCCCCAGGCGCCGTAAACGCCGATGGTAAACGGCGTCTGCGTACGGGGATTGGTAATGACCGAAACGAGCGGGTCGACGTACCGGCGAAACTGGAGCAGATCTCCGCGCCAATTGACCGGCGCATCAGAGAGCATTGCGATATCGGGCATCGTCCCCCCTTGAGGAAGAGGATGCATCCTCTGGGGCCCAGAAAACCTGCGGTTATCGAACTGTGATAACACGCGCCGGCGCTGATTACGCCAGGTCCGCCTTGCGCGGTGGCGGGTCCTCGAAACGGGAGTGTTGCGGGGGCTCTCCGGTCACCTTCTCCACGATCGTGGCCGCGACCTGGTGCAGCTTGACGTTCTTGTCCTGGGAGACGTGCCGGAGCACCTCGAACGCCTGGTGGGAGGTGCACCGGCGCTGCGCCATGACGATGCCGAGGGCCTGGTCGATGATCGCGCGGGTGATGAGCGCCTCCTTCAGCTGCGCGGCGACCTCCCGCAAGCGGGCCGCGTCGGCCGCCGCGCGGAACAACACGCCGATATGGCCGGCGGTCACGCGTACGGCGACCCAGGTCTCCTCGCTGAAGCCGCCGCACCGGCCGGAATAGAGGGTGAGCACGCCCAGCAGCCTGCCCTCCGATTTCAACGGCTCCGAGTGCAGGCTGAGCAGGCCCGACTCGGCCGCGAACCGGCGCCAGCGGGAGTCCGCGCCCAGGTCCGTGGCCGTCACCGGCTCTCCGGTGTCCAGCGCGTCGAGGCAGGGCCCCTGACCGGCGGCCGACTGCAGCTCATCGAGCACCTCGGCACGCTCGTGCGAGCAGGCGACGGTACGCAGACCTTGCTCGGCGGGCAGCGCGATACTGACCATCGGGGAGTCGGGCATCGCGCGGGTGGCGATGCTGACGCACTCGGCGAGTGCCCGTTCGAATTCCTCGATGTCCGTGGGCACGCTTGGCCGGTTCAATTAGATCCCTCGCGCTAGGTGCGACGGCGGGTCACTTTCTCCGGACCACTGGACTAAAAGACTGCCCTAGTAAGGGGTTCCTACGCTAACGCCTCATGCCGTTCCGCGACGCCCGCCGGGAGGCACGCGCTCGTCAGAAGATCAGGGCGCTCGTCAGAAGACGATCGCGAGGCCCACGGCGAACAGCAGGCCGTACGCCATCTGCAGCTTGCCCGTCTGCTGCAGGACCGCGATCAGCGCAGGACCCACGGCCTTGCTCAGCACCGTCCTGATCGGAGTGATCGCCAGCGGCGCGGCCAGCAGCACGAGCGCGGCCCACGGCGTGATCGGCACCATCGCCAGCGCCACCACGAACGGCACCACCTGGCACACCACGTACAGCGCCCGGGTGCGCTCGGCCCCCAGCACCACCGCCAGCGTCCGTTTGCCGGCCTGACCGTCGGTCCCCACGTCACGCAGGTTGTTCACGACGAGCATGGAGCACGACAGCAGCCCCACCGGGATCGAGGCGAGGAAGGCGGCCCAGCTCAGCGACTCTGTCTGGACATACGCGGTCCCGACCACGGGCACGATGCCGAAGAACACGAACACGGCCAGCTCGCCCAGCCCGCGGTAGCCGTACGGGCGTTTGCCGCCGGTGTAGAACCAGGCGGCCGCGATCGCCGCCGCGCCCACCAGTAGCACCCACCAGGCCTGCGTGACCAGCACCAGGACCAGCCCCAGCACCGCCGCGACAGCGAAGCAGCCCAGCGCCGCGATCAGCACCTCCCGGGGCGTGGCCGCGCGCGAGCCCACCAGCCGCATCGGGCCGACCCGCTGATCGTCGGTGCCGCGAATGCCGTCGCTGTAGTCATTGGCGTAGTTGACGCCGATCTGCAGCGAAAGGGCCACGAACAGCGCCAGGAGCGCCCGCCACCACACGAAGCCGCCCTCGCCGATCGCCACGCCGGTGCCCACCATGACCGGGACGATGGCGTTGGGGAGCGTGCGCGGGCGTGCGCCCGCGATCCACTGTGCGGGAGTGGCCATCAGCTGATATCCGTCGTGAGCCGGACCATCCTGATCGGGCGGCCCATGTCCAGGACGCGTTCCGCCATGTCCTCGCCCCAGCCGGCCGACTCGAGGAAGCCGAGCACCGGGTGGTTGTCGGCGAACACCCAGGTGACGATCTGCCGGAAACCGTCGTCGCGCAGGTAGTCGACGGTGGCGTTGAGCAGGCGGCTGCCGTGGCCCCTGCGGACGAAGTCGGGGTCGACCAGCAGCGTCAGCATCTCGGCCACCACGGTGGGGTCGAGGTCGGGATCCTCGGCGGGGGCGTGGGAGGCCAGGCCCACCACGCGCTCGCCGCCGCGAGGGGTGACCAGGGCGGCGCTGCCGCCCGCGCCGAGCGCCGGGAAACCCTCGGTGTCGAGGATGGTCTCCACCGCCACCAGCACGCGATGCATGGGGGTGGGAGGGGCGACGATCGCCTCGTCCCACTGCCGCAGCCACATCTTCTCCGCTGCCGGGCCGGTCATCTGCTCAAGCGGCCCCTCGGGGAGGAAGTCCCGATAGCCGTAGCGCCAGGCGCGAATCTGGCAATTCGCCACCTGGAGCACATCCTCGCGCCGGGCCGCCCGAACGCCTACGTCTGCCATCTCGGCCCGCTCCTTCGCCTGCCGTACGTGCCACAAGGCACGAGTTACACCGTATCGGTGTTTGACACTGGGAGACGACGCGAACCCCGCTTCCTCGCCCGGTAAGCGCGTGTCTTGGTGCGGTTGCCGCATACCCGCATAGAACACCACGAGCGGGAACGGTTCTTCGAAGAGTCGATGAACGCCCACTGACAGGTTCCCTCCGCGCACACCTTGAGCCGGTCCCACCCCGCCCCCACTGTGGCGGCCGCGATCCTGGCCAGACCCCCGGGTACGCCGCTCCGTGCCGGCACCAGCTCCGGGGCGCCGTTCGCCTGGGCGTTCACCTGAAGCGGGAGGGCGGGGAAGTCGGCTCGTTCCCGCCTGAGAGCCGCTCTGAGGGCCTCGCGGAGGGTGTGGGCGGTGTGGAGGTCGTCGTCGGTGGCGCGGTCGCGGGGGGTAATGAGGCCGCGTTCGCGCAGCCAGAGGGCCAGGTCGGCGGGGGAGGAGAGGTCGTCGGTGTCGGATTCGACGTCGTAGGTGTTCACGAAGTCTCGGATGAGCTCCGCGGAGAACGACATGCCCGCCACTCTACTGGCACTGTGATCAAGAACTGGTCGGCGCCCCGGGTGGGTCGTCCACGGCCTGGGCGCAGGCACTAAGGCATCGGCCCTGCGCCAGGACGGTCATCGGACCTGCGCCAGGACCGTCATCGGACCTGCGCCAGGGCCTGGGCGAGGCGGCGTACTCCTTCGTGCAGCTCCGGCAGATGGGTGGCCGCGATGTGCGTCACCCTGATCCGCGGCCCCGGCGGCTCGGAGGGGTAGTACATCCTGCCCGGGCTCACCAGCACCCCGTTCCGCCGGGCGGCCTCGACGAATGCGTTCTCGTCGACCTCGGCCGGCAGACGTACCCACACGTGCATCCCGCCGATCGGCAGCAGGTGGAGCTCCGCCTCGGGCATGCGTGCGGCGAGCGCCGCCGCGAGCGCGTCACGGCGCGTCCGGATCTCGGCGTGCACGGCCGTCAGATGCCGCCGCCAGACCGGTGACCCGACGAACTCCAGCGCCGTCTCCTGCAGCGGCCGCGCCACGAAGAACGACTCCACGAGCTGGCTGGCCCGCAGCCGGTGCGCGGCCGGTCCGCGAGCGATCACCGCGGCCACCCGCATGCTCGGCGACAGGATCTTCGTCAGCGAGCCCACATTGACGACGGTCCCGTGCTGATCCATGGACGCCAGCGACGCAGGCGCGTGCTCGGTCAGGTAACGGGCATAGTCGTCCTCGACCAGGAACGCCCCGGCCGCCCTTGCCACCTGCAGCACCTGCTCCCTGCGTTCGAGGGGCAGGGTGGCGCCGGTCGGGTTGTGCAGCGTGGGCTGGCAGAAGAACACCCGCGCGCCGGTGACGGCGAATGCCTCGGCCAGCAGCTCCGGCCGTACGCCATCCCTGTCCATGGGCACGGCCGTCGCGCGCAGCCCGGCCGCCTTGGCCGCCGCCAGCGCGCCGGGGTAGGTGGGGGTCTCGACCAGCACCGGTGTGCCGGGGGCCGCCAGGGCCCTGAACGCGTGCGTCAGCGCCGCCTGACCGCCGCTGACGATCAACGCGTCGGCCGCGGTCACGTCGCCGCCCGTCTGGGCCGCGAACCACCGCCGCAGCTCGGGGAGTCCCGTCAGGGGCGGCTTGGCCCAGGCGTCCGGCCGCCGCACCGCCCGCGCCGCCGCGGCCCCCAGCTGCTTGTCGGGCCGCAGTCCGGGGTGCAGATAGCCACCGGTCAGCGGCACCACTCCCTCGGGGACCGACGCCAGCAACTCCGCGACCGGACCGTCGTCGACCACCCGGTCCCCGAGCGCGACCGTCTGCCAGGACAGGTCGGCGGTGTCCTGCCCCTTCCCGACCTGGTGCTGCTGCGCCACGAAGGCGCCGCTGCCCGGCTTCGTGACGACCCTGCCCTCGGCCGCCAACTGGCCGATGGCGCGCGAGACGGTGACGGGGCTGACGTTGTGCCTGCGCATGATCTCCCGGCTGGACGGGAGTCGTGCGCCGGGGCCGAGCCGGGCGGCCTCGTCACGCAGTATCGCGGCGATCTGGGCGATACTGCTATCGTTGTTCATGAAAGATAAGAATAGCGCTACTGTCCCTGAGGGAGTAGCGGTCCCGCCCCGTAGCACGCACAATGCCGCCACGCTCCACGACGGTCATGACGTTGAGCACGCAGGCGACGCGCATTACGGCGACATCCGTCACCGCCCCCACCACAAGCCCCGCCACCGCCAAGGCACGGCCCTGGCCTTCCTCGGTGTCCTGGCCTTCTCCGGCTCCTTCCCCGCGACCGTCTACGCCATGGAAGGCTTCGACCCCTGGCTGGTCGCGATCGGCCGGGCCGCGATCGCCGGCCTGCTGGCTCTGGCCTGCCTGAAAGCCATGGGTAAGCCCCTCCTCCCCGCGAGACCTCTCTGGCCGTCCTACGCCCTGATCTCGCTCGGGGTGGTGTTCGGCTTCCCCGTCTTCAGCGGCCTGGCCCTGGCGCTGGGTGCGAGCACCGCGCACGCCGCCGTGGTCATCGCACTCCTCCCCGCCGCCACGGCCGTCTGCGCCGTGCTCAGAGCGGGCGAGCGCCCCCGCCCTCTCTTCTGGGCGGCCTGCTCGGCCGGCGCCATCGCCATCACCACGTTCACCTTCACCCAGCACCAGGGCAGCGCATCCTGGCCTGACCTGCTGCTGCTCTGCGCCCTGATCTCGGCCGCGGTCGGCTACACCGAAGGCGGCCGCCTGTCCCGCCGGCAGCCGGGCTGGCAGGTGATCTCCTACGCCGTCGTCCTCTCCCTCCCCCTGACGGCCCCGATCACCATCGTCCTGGCCCTGACCACCGCCACCACCTTCACGCCCCACGCCATCGCCGGTTTCGCGTACGTGGCGGCCATCTCCATGTTCCTGGGCTTCTTCCCCTGGTACGCGGGCCTGGCCAAGGGCGGCATCGCCAGAGCCGGCCAGACCCAGCTCACCCAGCCCCTCCTGACCCTCCTCTGGGCCTGGTTCCTCATGGGCGAGAGATTCGGCCTGGTCACCGTGGCCGCGGCGCTGGCGGTGCTCGTCTGCGTGGCCATCACCCAGCGCGCCCGTACTTGAAAGCCGTGACGCTGCCCCGCAGGATTGGGGGAGGAGGTGTCACAACAATGGCGGACCTCACGATCCCAGAGGGCGGCTTCTGGCCGGCGCCGGAAATCCCGCAGCCCAACATCTATCCCATGGAATGGCGCGTCGAGACGGAGAAGCTCGCCGCCATCTACGAGAAGTCCAAGCGCATGGTCTGGAATCCGGCCGACCTTCCCTGGGACGGCCTGAACGCGGAGGACTTCACCCGGGAGCAGCGCCTCGGGATCATGTACTGGTTCGCGGTCCTGGCCAACTTCGACGCCTCGGGACCGGCCGTCTTCGCCCGTGCCACGATCCAGGCCTTCGAGAAACATGAAGAGGACCCGGTCAGGAAGTGCTTCTTCTCCATCACCCGCGATGAGATGAACCACGAGGAGTGCTGCCAGCGCACCATCGCCAAACTCTGGCCGGGCGGCCCGCTCGACTGGACCCCGTCGGACGATCTCGAATCGGCCGCCCACAACAACATCGGCTGGCTCTACCACAACGGCGGCCGCTACTGGAACGGCTACACCGCGGCCGTGGGCAAATACTCGCTCCCGGTGCTCTTCACCAGTTTCATGATGGGCGAGATGGCCGCCTCCACGCTGTTCAGGGGCATGGCGTCAGGCACCCAGCACCCGGTCTTCAGCGAGATGTTCCACCGCATCGGCCGCGACGAGTCCCGCCACCTCCAGATCTGCATGACCATTCTGGAAAACGAATGGCCGGGTCTCACGGACGAGATCCGCACCCTCATCACCCGCCAGCTCAGAGCCGGCTTCGTCTTCCTCAGCATGATCCTCTGGGAGCCCCCGGAAGGCTTCTGGGAACTCCCGCCCTACTTCCTCCCCAACCACCGCGTCCTCATGAACCACGCCAGGGACGCCGGACTGGGGGTGTTGTCGTATGAGGAACAGGCCGAGAACTGGCGCGTCGCCATGGCCAAGATCCGCGCCATCGTGGAACGCTGGGGGATCGCCTTCCCCGCCATTCCTGAGCTGGACCTGGAAGGCGTGCCGGTCGAGTTCATCGATCCGGAGGAGATCATCCCGGTCTTCTGACCTCAACGTGGTCCTCGCCGCGAGAAGACTGCCACCGCCGAGCTCCTCGCCCTCGATTACGAGGCGGAGGGGGGAGAAGGCGGAACACGTCCGCGAAAAACTTTGCGTCGTGGACTGTGGTTCCGCGTCGTCGATCACTCCGGCCATCGCTCCTTGGGGGAGACGTAGCTACCGCGGTGGGAAACGGTGTAGATCCACCCTTGATCCCGGAGCAAGGCAATCGCTCGCCGTACGGTTTCCCGTGCGGTGCCGTGCTGTTGCATCAGCGCCCGATTCGCTCGGAAGCGGACGGGAGGGAGCCAGCTCGCCGGCCACGATGCGCAGACGGACTTCCTCGGAAATATGCCGATATAGCGGCATCCGGCGCTCGCGTGGCTCCGCTTCGCCGGGCGCGCCCACGAAGCTGCCCTTTCCCTGACGCGTGTGAATGAGCCCTTCGTTCCGCAGGACCCGCATGGCTCGGCGCGCGGTCGTGCGCGCTACTCCAAACTCCCGCTGGATCTCCGCTTCGCTGATCACGGGATCACCTGGAGAGAGTCCGGCGACAATGCGCGATCTGATGATCTCGCTGATCTGAAGATAGAGGTGGGTGTCACCCTCGCGATCCAGCACTCGGCAAGGATATCTAAAAGATCGGTAAATGCAGGTCGACTATGAGTCCTTGTTGATGGGCCATTTATCGGGCTCATTAACATATGTGCCCCGATAAGGGACAGTGAAGACCCATCCTTGTTCCCTGAGGTACCCAACCGCCTGGCGTACTGTCACCTTTGCGACGCCGTACCGGTGCATCATAACCTTTTCGCCAGGGATGGCCCTATTGGGTGGAATTTCCCCGCGTCGGATGCGTTCCGCGACCTCCTCGGCAATCTTCTGATAAACGGGCATTCTCTTGGGCGAGCGTGGCGTGCCAGGCGGGCCGACGAAAGTTCCCTCGCCCTGAACCGTGTACGCCAGCCCCTGCTCGCGTAGTTCGCGGGCCACGCGTCTGGCCGTCGTACGGGCGATGTCGTAGTGCTTCTCGAGCGCGGCCTCGCTAGGTACGGGATCGCCCGCCTTGAGCTCTCCGCGTTCGATCTGGTCGCGGACCAGGTCGGCGACCTGCTTGTAGACGGGGACGGGGCCTTCGCGATCGAGCACGTTGGCATTGTAGACGAAACCATACATGACCGCGCAAAGCGGACACGGTCATTAGACCAATAGATACGGTGTATAGACCAGGACATACATCTGAGCTATAGTGGCGGCATGGGATCGAAGGACGGCTGTCAGGGCCAGCATGTATTGGCACCAGGCTGTGAGTCAGCCATCGCATGGAGGCCTGAGACGCAGCGGTTTGAGCGAGTGCGTGTGCGGGATTACACCTGCGAATGTATGCCGACGGTCTACGAGCTGTGCGAGGCCGGCGGCGTTGCATTCATTCGGAGAACCCATAGGGAGCGCGGGCGGTTGGCGATCGAAGAGTTCACGGCTCGCCGCACTGAAGTAGTGCGGCTCTGGGAGCAGTTGTTCACCGAAGCCTGATGCGAATGTCGGCCCTATCGGTGGGACCCTGGCCGATGTGGGTGAGCGGGCTGCAGGATGGCCGCCTGTGTGACGAATTGATCCGTCGCAACTGTCGCCGCCTGTACGTAGCGAACCGCAATTCCCGATCTTCTCGGCTGACTCCCGGTTCCTTCTGTCACTGCCGAGGCACACCGCATTTCCTGGAGGTGTGGCAGGGGGCCCGGATTGGGGCGACTGCGCAGATTTGCCGCATATGGGCACCCCTGCCAAAGCGCGTGAAGCCGCTGTTCTTCACGCGCTGTGCACTTTCGCGCAACCCCAGGCGAAGCGCCACGGCCAAAGGGAACCGCCGACGCGACCGAAATGCGCCCCGCCTGGGATCGGCGCGGAAGCGTGGACCTGGCCCCGTGCCTGCCAGCAGGCACAGGACCACGCCACGACGAGTAATGGCCGGCTGACGTCCGTATCGGCCTACCCGCGCCATTAGGTTCTCATGGCCTGCGCTTGGAAAACTGTTGTTCGGCGCTATACACGGGATCATTCCCTTTGACGGTCGGTGGGTGGGTGGCATGGGTTTAGATGGGGATACGTCTCCAGGCGGCGTCTGTGATGATCAGGTGGTCGAGGAGCCGCAGGCCGACAGTTTCCGCGGCCTCGATGAGGCGGGATGTCGCCTCGATGTCGGCGGCGCTCGGGTCGAGGGAGCCGCTCGGGTGGTTGTGGGCGAGGCCGAAGATCGCGCCGCCCGTGGTGAGCACCTCTGTGATCATCTCTCGGATCGGCAGCGCCGTGTGGTCGGCGCCACCCTCGGTGACGACCGAGCGTTTCAGTATGCGGCCGCCGGTGTCGCACACCACCATGACGAGGCGCTCCTGGGTATGGCCGTGCAGGAGCGGAGCGCAGTGGTTGGCCAGGTCGGTGGTGCTGGTGATGCGCTCTCGCTCGGGCCAGTCCTTCGCACGGCGCGCGAGATGGAAGGCCGCGGCGACTCTCGCGGCCTTGGCCGGGCCGACGCCCGGCACGGTCAGCAGCCGATGGGGGTCGGAACGGCCGAGCCCGTCCAGGTCTCCGCAGTGGTCGATCACCTGGGTGGCCAGATCCAGGGCGCTCGAACCACGGAATCCCGAGCCGAGGATCACGGCCAGCAGCTCCCGGTCGGCCAGGGCGGTCGCGCCGTTGGACATGAGCCGTTCGCGGGGCCGGTCGTGTTTGGACAGGTCTTTGAGTCGCATCGGCAACCTCCGCGACCGTTGTATCAACGCGCACCGACAATCTCTGACCTGCGCGTCAACGCCTACCGACACTCTGTGACCTGCGTGTTCGTCGTCAGGCAGGCCGAACGGAGGTTACGGGATGGGAGGGAGCTCGAGGGGAGCCGGGCGGAGGTTGCGGATGGGAGGCGGGCTTGAGGTAGGCCGAGGGCGGAGGCTCCGGGCGTGAGGCGGGCCTGCCCGGAGCCTTCCGTTCTAAATGGGCATGCTGTATGTGACCCGGAAACGGTCGCCCGGGATGACGATGTCGCTCGTCTCCACGGGGCGATCGCCAGCCCAGTGTGTGCGTTCGACGTGCAGCACGTGAACGCCTGCCGCCAGGTCCAGCGCGTCGCTCTCGCCCGGGCGGGGCACGCGGGTGTGCACGCTCTCGACGATCTCGGTGATCTTTACGCCGTGCGCGTACATCCTGGCGACCAGGCTCCGCCGTTCCTCGTCCGAATGGGGGGCGAACTCCAGCGGCTCATAGGAGGTGGCGAGCTGGAGGGGTCTGCCGTCGGCGCGGAAGACGTAGCGGGTTTTGGTGAGCGGGGTCGACTCCTGGAGACGGAGCCGTCTGGCGATGTCGGGGCCCGCGTCGATCGGCTCGCTGTGCCAGTCCCAGGTCACGCGCCTGCCCTGTGACTGCAGGTCGGCCGCGAACGGGGCGGGGTGATCGAGGTAACGCCATCGGTGCAGTGACGTCAGGTCGGGGCGTTCCCTGACGTAATGGCCCGACCCGACGCGGCCGATGATGAGGCCTTCGCCCGCGAGCACGCGCAGCGCGTGACGGGCGGCGGTCTCGCCGACCTGATACTTGCGGGTCAGCTGCGCGCGCGAGGGAATGGGCGCGCCTGGGGGAAGGCTGCCGTCGGTTATCTGTCGCCGGATGTCTTCGACGACACGCAGGTAGACGGGATCTGAGGTGGCCACTAGTCCATCCCTGGGGGTTCGTGTGAGGCGTTGCCCCATGTTGCCGTATTCGGCAGGTAACCGACCGTCATCGATGACTGTTGGAGCCCCAACTTTGCCATGGCGGAAAATTATCGGAGAAACCCTGTAACGCAGATGTAAGGGACACCGATTCTCCGGTAGAGGTCGTCGATGTGTGTACCCCCGAGCACATATCGGCGACCTCTTCCAATGACCGCACCTTGACCGGCCGATGCCCGAGGGCCGGCGGTAGCTTGGGCTGGTCCGGCGGTGCGGCGGGCAAGTGGTCAGCCCGGATCGCCGCAGAGTGGCCGTAGTGCGGAGGGCCGTTCTCTCCTAGGTTGTGGCGTCTTGTTCCAGCCGTACGCCCTTCCTGCGGAGGCCTAATGATCACCATCGGCAAACTCCTTCCATCCGATCGGGATGCTTGGGAGCGCCTGTTCCGCGCGTACATCGACTTCTACGAGCGGAGCGAGCCGGACCAGATGTACGACCGGGCATGGGCGGAGTTCCAGGCGGACACCCGGCTGCATGCCCTCGGGGCGAGGCTGGATGGGGGGCTTGTCGGGATCGCGCATTTCCTCACTCATGGCAATACGTCGGCACCCGACACCGACGTCTGCTACCTGCAGGATCTGTTCACCGCGCGGGACGTGCGTGGCAGGGGTGTGGGACGGGCGTTGATCGAAGCCGTGACCGGGTGGGCGCGGGAGCGCGGCTGCTCACGCGTGTACTGGAACACGCATGAGTCGAACAGCACGGCCCGCCGTCTGTACGACAGAGTGAGCGAGAACCGGGGCTTCATCAGGTATCAGATCGAACTGCCCGGCTAGGGTGCCGTCGGCCGGCGAAAAGGTCGGCGAAAGCGGTCGAAGAGCGGCTCCAGGCAGGCAAAGCGGGGTGGCGGCGTCCAATGGATTTCCGAATCCAGGTAGCGTTCGCACTATGGCATCGCCAACTGGAACCACGGACGCACCCTTCGGCCGCATGCTGACCGCGATGGTCACGCCGTTCACCTCCGACGGCGAGGTCGATTACGTCGCTGTGCGCCGCCTTGCCACTTATCTGGTGGACGAGCAGCACAACGACGGTTTGATCGTGAACGGGACGACCGGTGAGTCGCCCACCACCTCCGACGAGGAGAAGCAGCGCATCGTCAGCGCCGTCCTCGACGCGGTCGGCGATCGCGCGACCGTGGTGGCCGGTGCGGGCACCAACGACACCCGCCACAGCGTCGAGCTTGCGAAGCAGGCGGCGCGTGCCGGGGCACACGGGCTGCTGGTGGTGACGCCGTATTACAACAAGCCCCCGCAGGAGGGGTTGTACCGGCACTTCTCCGCTGTCGCCGACGCGACCGAGCTTCCCGTGATGCTGTACGACATTCCGGGGCGCAGCGGCGTACCGATCAAGACCGAGACCCTGATCAGGCTCGCGCAGCATGAGCGTATCGTGGCCGTGAAGGACGCCAAGGGTGACCTGTTCGCCGGGAGTCAGGTGATGACGGCTACAAATCTCGCCTTCTACTCCGGTGACGACCTGCTCAACCTCGCCTGGCTCTCGCTCGGCGCGGCCGGGTTCGTCAGCGTCGTCGGGCACGTGGTGGGAGCCGAGCTGGCACGCATGATTCGCCTGCACAAGAACGGCGACGTCGCCCAGGCCCTCGCGATTCACGGCCAGGTGACCCCGGTGGTCGACGGGATCATGCTGCGCGCCGGCGGCGCGATCATGGCAAAGGCGGCGCTGAGCATGGTCGGCGTACCGGTCGGTCCGGTACGGCTGCCGCTCGTGGACGCCACAGAGAAGCAAATCGCCGAGCTGCGTGCTTGCCTGGTAGCCGGCGGGGTGAAGTTGACAGACGCATAGGAACGGGGAGGAACCGGGAGTTTTGAGCACACGATTTGACCATGGGGGCCAAGCATGAGCCACCCGCATCCTGAGCTTGGCCCTCCGCCACCGCTGCCCGATGGCGGCCTGCGCATCGTCGCGCTCGGCGGATTGGGGGAGATCGGCAGAAACATGGCGGTCTTCGAATACGACGGCCGCTTGCTGATCGTCGACTGCGGGGTGTTGTTCCCCGACCCCGAACAGCCGGGCGTCGACCTCATCCTGCCCGACTTCGAATACATCAGGGATCGGCTCGACGACGTCGAGGCCGTGGTGCTGACGCACGCCCACGAGGACCACATCGGGGCGGTGCCGTATCTGCTGCGCTTGCGGCGCGACATCCCGCTCATCGGATCCAGGCTCACGCTGGCCCTGATCGAGGCCAAGCTCACCGAGCACCGGATCCAGCCGACCAAACACGAGGTCGTCGAGGGAGAACGGCACGCCTTCGGGCCTTTCGACTGCGAGTTCCTCGCGGTCAACCACTCGATCCCCGACGCCCTGGCCGTGGCCATCAGAACGCCGGCCGGCATCGTCCTGCACACCGGCGACTTCCGCATGGATCAGCTGCCGAGCGACGGACGCCTCACCGACCTCGGCGGCTTCGCCAGGCTCGGCACCGAGGGTGTCGACCTGCTGATGTCCGACTCCACCAACGCCGAGGTGCCGGGGTTCGTCACCAGCGAGCGGGAGATCGCGCCGGTCATCGACGAGGTGATCCGCACCTCCGAGCAGCGGGTCATCGTGGCCAGCTTCGCCTCGCACGTCCACCGCATCCAACAGGTCATGGACGCTGCCGCCAAGCACCGCCGCAAGGTCGCGCTCGTCGGCCGATCCATGGTGCGCAACATGGGCGTGGCCCGCGACCTGGGCTATCTCAAGGTGCCGCCGGAGCTGATCGTCGACTCCCGCGACATCGAGGAATGGCCACCGCAGGACGTGGTGCTGATCTGCACCGGCTCGCAGGGCGAGCCGATGGCGGCGCTGTCCAGGATGGCCAACCGCGATCATCCGATCCGCATCGCCCAGGGCGACACCGTGCTGATGGCCTCGTCCCTGGTCCCGGGGAACGAGACCGCGGTCAACAAGGTGATCAACGGGCTGACCAGGTGGGGCGCCCGGGTGGTCCACAAGGGCAACGCCAAGGTGCACGTCTCCGGTCACGCGGCCGCGGGCGAGCTCCTCTACGTCCTCAACCTGACCCGCCCGTCGAACTTCATGCCCGTGCACGGCGAGTGGCGGCACCTGCGCGCCCACGCCAAGCTGGCCGCCCTCACCGGTGTCCCCGACGATCACATCGTGATCGCCGAGGACGGCGTCGTGGTGGACCTGGTCGACGGCAGGGCGAAGATCGTCGGCGCGGTGCACGCGGGGTACGTCTACGTGGACGGCACCTCCGTGGGAGAGATCACCGACACCTCGCTGAAGGATCGCAGGATCCTGGGCGACGAGGGGTTCATCTCGGTGGTGGTCGTGGTGGACTCGAACACGGGCAAGCTCACTGCAGGGCCCGAGATCCATGCTCGCGGGTCCGGCATCGATCCCATGCAGTTCGAGGAGTTCATTCCGCAGATCCAGCGGGCCCTCGAGGAGAAGGCCGCGGACGGTGTGATCGACATTCAGGAGATCCGCCGGGTGGTCCGGCGGACGGTCGGGCGTTGGGTGAGCGACACCTATCGTCGACGGCCGATGATCATCCCCGTGGTGGTCGAGGTCTGAGGCTCCTGACTTCCTGATGGTGCGGCAGACGTTTCCGTCTGCCGCACCAACGGAAGGCTCGCCACCGATGGAATGGCCGCCCAGGGTTTCGGATGTCCTGAACCAGCACAACATTTCAGGCATCTCTCCTGCGTAGCAGCCAGGTGGCGGCCAACAGGGGGAGTGCCGCGTAGGCGATCAGCACCGCGGCGGAAGCAGCCGGCGACAGGAGCGAGCCGTACACCGAGGAGGCGTTGCCGTCGCCGGTGATCTGGCGGGGAAGCGCTCCGATCATGATGGATCCGACGCGCTCGCTCCACGGCTCCGGGATGTTGCCGATGATGATCGGTACGACGTAGACCAGCCCGACGATGACCGTAATCGCGCCTGCGGCGGACCGCAGGATGACGCCGAGGCCCAGGCCGAGCAGGGCGAATGCGGGCACGGTGAGGCTCGTGGCGGTCAGCAGCGGAAGCTTGTCCAGGAGCGAGGTGGCGTAGGCGCCTGAGAAACGGCCGCCGAGCACCCATCGGGAGACGAGGTAGGTTCCGAACACCGCCGCTGGGCCGACTACGGCGCCCAGCGTGCCCACGACCGCGGCCTTGGCGGCGAGCAGGGGCCAGCGGCGGGGGACGACGGTCAGGCTCATCCTGATCAAGCCGGTGACGTATTCCGACGTTATGGCGAGGGCGCCGAGGATGCCCGTGCACAACTGGGGCACGATCACCACGACCTCTTCCAAATCGGCGATCCGGGCGCTGGGCCGTTTGTCCGGGGGAGCGCTGTCGTACATGCCGGCGGCCATCACCGCGAGTCCGAGGCCTAGGAGGATGGCGCTGAGGCTGAGACCGATGATCAAGTATGTTGAGCGGACCGAGCGGACCTTCAGCCATTCCGCGGTGAAGACGCTCATGCTCGTGTCCTTCCAGCGGTCGGAAAGGCCCGGCGTCCTGCCGCAGGTAGGTCGGCTGCGGCCCTATCGATTGCATTGGCGTGGGGTGCCTCGTGGGCCTTGTGGTGGGGAAGGGGGCGGGGGTTGTCGTTGACGGGCGTGATCAAGCGTCTCTCCGAGCGAGCAGGTAGGAGCCGATGGCGAGAGCGACGATCGGGTAGGCGACCAGGACGGCGAGTGCTGCCCAGGGAGGCAGGAATCCGTCGCCCAGGCGGGTGGACAGGCGTTCGTCCGCTATCTGGGGCACGAGGTTGGGCAGGAGCAGCGTCGCCACGCGGGTGTTCCACGGCGGTGGGAGGTAGTTGACGACGCCAGGCAGGACGAACAGCAGCGCCACGACCGACACGATCGCCCCCGCCGTCGAGCGGATGGCGGCGCCGAGGCCGAGGCCCACCAGCGCCAGAGCGGTCACCGACAAGCCCGACGCGAGCAGTTTGGGCAGGTCGTCGGCGAAAGGCGTGTCGTTGAAGCCCAGGTGGCGGCCGTTCGCGATCAGGCGGCTCGCTGAGTAGGTGACCAGAAGGATGGCGTTCGCGGCCGCGAATGTGGCCAGGCCCACGATGCCGGCCTTGGCGAGGAGTAACGTGCCCCGCTTCGGGACGGTGATGAGGCTGGTGCGGATCATGCCGGTGGCGTATTCGTTCGTGATCGCGAGCACTCCCAGGACCGCGAGGCTGATCTGGACGAGCGGGAGGAAACCCTCTTCCGGCGCCGCCGCCCGTAGTGAACCGCGCTCGTCGGCCAGGCCGCTCACATAGAACGTCCACGCCACGCCGAGGGCTACCGTGAGGGCTGCTGTGCCCATCGCCTGGTAAGTGGAGGTCACGGAGCGCAACTTCAGCCATTCGGAGGAAAGGATCGCCTTCATCGGCTTACTCCGTATTGCACGCTGTTGGCGGTGAGAGCCATGTAGGCGTCTTCCAGGGACGGGTAGCGGGCGGTCAGCTCCGCGACGGTGGCCTCGGCGAGCAGCCTGCCTCGGCCGATGATGACGATGCGCTCGGCGGTGAGAGCCATCTCGCTCATCAAGTGGCTGGAGAGGAGGATCGCGCGGCCAGCTGCGGCAAGGGAGCGTATGAGGTCGCGGATCCAGCGCACTCCGTCAGGGTCCAGGCCGTTGACGGGCTCGTCGAACATGAGCACGCCAGGGTCGCCGAGTAGTGCGGCGGCGATGCCGAGCCGTTGCTTCATCCCCAGGGAGAACCCGCCTATGCGCTTGCGTGCCACGCCTGAGAGGCCGACCTGCTCGAGCACTTCGGCCACGCGTGTGGCGCTGATGTCGTTGGTGCGGGCCAGGCAGGCCAGGTGGTTGTAGGCACTCCTGCCGCCGTGGACGGCGCCGGCGTCCAGCAGCGCGCCGACCTCGTGCATCGGTCTGCTGAGCGATGTGTAGCGGCGACCGTTGACCAGTGCCTGGCCGGACGTCGGGGCGTCGAGGCCGAGGATCAGGCGCATCGTGGTGGACTTGCCCGCGCCGTTGGGGCCGAGGAAGCCGGTGACGTGGCCGGGCTCGACCGTGAACGACAGGTCGTCCACGGCGAGCGAGTCGCCGTAGCGTTTGGTGACATTCTGGAGTTCGATCACGTCGTCAGGATGCGGTGCGGAGGGCCGCCCGCGCGTCGGACCACGGTTCGAACTTCTAGGTCAGACCGTGGGCTGACGTGCGGAGGCCATGCCGGCGGCTACGGTTCAACACGTGGACGAGACCCACCCCTTCTTCGCCAGGCGCCGGAGCCGCAGCCAGCTGATCCTGCTCGATCTGGTGGCGGGGCTGGTGACGGCCTTCGTGCTCTTCTCGTCGACGGCCAACGCGATGGCGCTGCCGCCCTGGATGAGGATCGCCCTCCCCTTCGCGCTGGGGTTACCGCTGGCTGCACGGAGGCTGTGGCCGCTGGCTGTCTTCCTCCTCACGCTGGTGCTCGCGATCTTCGCCGGCCTTGTCGGCGCCGTCGGGTTGGCCTATTTCGCACCTGCGTACGCCCTCTATGTGGTCGCTCTGACCAAGCGTTCCGGCACGTTGTTCCCTGTATCCGCCATAGGGACGTTGAGCCTGCTCACCATCGTGGGACTCGCCGTGGCGGGCACGCCGCGGCAGCACGCACCGGAGTGGATGGTGCACCTCGATCAGCCGCTCATGGGAATCGCGGCGCTGGGCAGCGCTTGGACAATCGGACGGGCTGTGCACGAACGGAGGCTGTTCGCCGCGCGCGACGCCGAGCGGCTGGCGGCGCAGGCGGTGACGAAGGAGCGGTTACGCATGGCCCGGGAGCTTCACGACGTCGTCACCCACAGCGTCGGGTTGATCGCGGTCAAGGCCGGCGTGGCCAACCACGTGATGGCGACCAGGCCGGAGGAGGCGCACGACGCTCTGCGGGTGATCGAGACCGCCAGCAGGAGCGCGTTGGTCGAAATGCGGCATCTGCTGGGTGTGCTCAGGTCTGCTGAGGTGCCCGAGCTGGGGCCCGCGCCGGGAGTTGAAGGGCTGGAGGGCTTGGTGCAGCGGACTCGGTCTGCGGGGGTGGAAGTGCAGTTCGAGCTTCGGATGGAAGACGATGGCAGCGGACCGGCCGGGGATGGAAGAGGAGTGCGTGGGCGCGACGGTGGCAGGGCGCCGGGGTCTGCGGTTTCTGGGAGGGCGCGGTTGCCTGAGGGGGTGGAGCTGGCGGTTTATCGGATTGTGCAGGAGGCGCTCACCAATGTGGTCAAGCATGCCTCGCCTGCTCGTTGCCGGGTGTCCGTTGTCGCCGACGGGAGGGATGTGCGGATCGAGGTGATCGATGACGGGCCTGGGCGGCGTACGTTGCCGGCGGCGGAAGGGGATGGGCATGGGCTGATCGGGATGCGGGAGCGGGTCATGGTGTACGGCGGGACGTTCGAGGCCGGGAGGCTTCCTGGGCGTGGGTTCCGGGTCTTTGCCCGGCTGCCATACCGGGAGGCCGCGTGATCCGGGTGGTCATCGCCGACGATCAGGCGTTGCTCCGGGGGAGTTTCAGGGTGCTCGTGGACTCCGAGCCCGGTCTGGTTGTCGTGGGCGAGGCCGCTACTGGGGTGGAGGCCGTGTCCGTGGCGATGGAGCAGCGTCCCGACGTGGTGCTCATGGACGTGCGCATGCCGGAGATGGATGGGATCGAGGCCACTCGGCGGATCAAGGACGTCTCCCGGGTCCTCGTGGTGACCATGTTCGACCTGGATGCGTATGTCTACGATGCGTTGCGGGCCGGGGCAAGTGGGTTCTTGCTGAAGGACACGCCGCCGGCCGATCTGCTGGCGGCCATTCGGGTGGTCGCGGGTGGGGAGGCGTTGCTGGCGCCCACGGTGACGCGCAGGCTGATCGAGCAGTTCGCGCGGACTCCTGGCGTGCCGCGGGTTAAGGGACTGGATGGGGTGACCGAGCGGGAGCGGGAGGTGTTGACGCTGATCGCGCGGGGGTTGTCGAATCACGAGATCGCCGATCATCTTCAGGTCGGCATGGCCACGGTGAAGACGCATATCACCCGGTTGCTGGCCAAGCTGGAGGCGCGGGATCGGGCGCAACTCGTCATTGCCGCTTATGAGAGCGGGCTGGTTTCGGCTGCGGGTTGAGGCGACTGGAGCGGATCCCCGGTGCGGCTGTCGTCGATCATTTGAGGCATTGCGGGATGTTCGAGGTGGATAAATTCCTTCTGTGAGTGACGTACGGATCGTGTTTCGGAAGTACGGCGGGGCGTTGCACTGGAATCATCCAGGTCGGCTTCTTGGTGAGGACGAGCATGGGGTATGGGTGGTTGTGCCCAGTGGGACCTTGGCTCGCAAGGGGGAGGCACCGCCTATCACTTGGGAGGCGACCGCGGTCATGTTGTTTCCGCGGGATGCCTGGTGGACGGCGGCGTTCTACTCGCAGCCGCATTGGATGGAGATCTACGTCGACGTCACCACCGTTCCCGAGTGGAGGGACGGTGAGGTGACCATGCTCGATCTCGATCTTGATGTCATTCGGACGCCGGATGGGCGGTTCTTTGTCGATGATGAGGACGAGTTCGCCGAGCATCAGGTGTTGCTCGGGTATCCGCCTGAGTTGATCGCGCAGGCGGAGGGGAGCGCGCGGTGGTTGCTCGATGCGGTCGGGGAGCGGAAAGGGCCCTTCGGGGGCGCTCATCTGGAGTGGCTCGCGATGGTGTCTTAGAGCCAGCTGGCAAAGGGTTTGGTGGCTGTGAGCGGTCCCGGGACGGTCTGGGTAAGTGATCTTTGCGTGATGTGCCGGTGAACGGGAGCGGGCCTCCGATCGCAGAAATGCCGGGTCGAGCATCAGGCCTGGAGGGTTCTCCAGGATTCCACAGTCGCTTCAGCGATGATTTCTATGCGGCGGCCATATGCCAGATGCCCATCAGACACGAAGCTACTGTCCCTGAACGGCAACCCGCAGAAGGTGGCGCGGAAGGGTCCGGGGGATCCATTCTGCGGGAGCGGCGCATACTCCGCCAAGGGCGCCATGTCGTAGCTCGGCCGTGCCCTGTGGTTGTTTCGCGCCACCTGATGAGCCGCCACGCGGAGCAGCGCGTCAATGCCCTTGTCCACGTAGAGCTGTAGCAGGCGGAACTGGCTGTCGAGGTACTTCTCGTGGGCTCTGGAAGGATGCTGCAGGAGATATGCGCAGACCACGGGCGCGTGCCACCTGTACATCTGAGGATCGGCCTGCTCTTCAGCCAGGATTGCGTGGTAGTAGTCCACGCACGCGCCCAGCGGACCGGCAGTCGCACCGCAGTCACACTGACCCATACTGGGGCTGTCTGTCATGGCCTGCAACGTAGGTGGTCGGCGACAGCCTTGTCGACGGCATTTCATTAAGAACCTGCTGGGGATGAGACAACACCTCAGCTACCGGGAGGCCGCTCCCGTTCACGGGTCAACAGTCCGATAATGACCACGCCCCGGGGTCTCCTGACTCAAACCCCCCGACACCAAATCCCGCTCTTAGAGGCGTAGCCACCGGGTCGCATCGGTCGTTAGGGCGTCGGCGGTGTGTTTCGTCACAGTTTGGTGGTCGCGTGATCCCCAGTGAGCAAGTGGAACTTTTACCTCACCAGGGGTGGTTTTCCTCTCCCGGACAAGACGGTCGGAGCGGGGCATGTGGGGATGTCCTGATCGGTGGTATGCATGGGGCGGGGGAGAAAATCGCACCCGGCCCCGTGTGCCGCTGGTTCTCGACGGCGACGACGTCGCGGGCCTTCGCCGCCGGACAGACGGGGCGTGTCAACTCGGCTCGACCTGACACGATCGGGAGGATCGAGGCCCTGAGGCGCAACCTGCACGATCTACGACGAGAGCTGGGTCGCTGACGAGAGGGAAAGCCGCTCGGAGGACCGGCTTGAGCCCTGGATCCGTGCCGTGGCTCACGTTGGGCGCTCTCCCCATACCCCGCCGACTAAGTGATCTGGCGAAGGGCCTCCGTGAGGGCGGTCAGGCGTTCTCGGGAGGCGAGCCCAGCGTGGTACAGGTGGAACTCTGTCGCGCCTGCCTTGGCGTACGTCCTCAGGTGGTCGGTCAGGACGGCTGCGTCGGCGGGGCGGGGTGGGAGGGCGAGGACATAGGCGCCTACTCGCTGGCCCGCACGGGACAGCTCCGTAAGGCGGGTGAGGCGGGTGGCGTCCGTGGACGGGTCGCCCCAGCAGTTGGCCACCAGCGCGTCCGCTCCCGGCTCGCCCGCGGGGAGCGGGGCGAAGGCGCCGGCCGCCCACGGGTCCGGGTTGGCGTGCAGGGTGATGGGGACGTTCGGGGCGGTCCTTCGGGATACGGCGATCAGACGTTCCCTGAGGGAGGTGGACAGGCCTACGCGGATGGCGAGGACCTCGTCCGCCACCGGGCCGAGGGCCTCCTCCACGGTGGTGGGTTGGGGGGCCGACATGTCGCCCGTGCGGTCTATCGCCGCGCGCACCTGGGTTCGGGTGGGTTCGGGGTAGCGGGGGGCGCATGCCTCGCAGAAGCACAGGGACAGCAGGTCCGCGTCCACGGAGGTCCAGTCCGCTCCGGAGGTCTTCTCGTGCACGCTCTGGTGCCCGAAGCCGAGCGGTCCGCAGGCTTCCAGGATCAGGCCGTCCGGCTCGCCGACCGTCAGGATCTCCTGGACGAGACGTTCGCAGTACTCGATGACGTCCTCGTGGGCCGGGCACAGTGCGTACGGGTACGGGTCGCCGAAGGCGTTGCGTACGACCAGGTCGGGATGGGCGGCGCCCAGGTGGGAGTTGTGGGTGAGGACGGTCCAGGCGTGGACGGGGAGGCCGACGGCCTTCAGCGCGTCCCTGGCCTGGAGGTAGGCGTCTGCGGGGGTCCACGTGGGGGCGGCCGGGACGAGGCGGCCCCAGGCGGACGGGCGTACCGGGAGGTAGAAGGCCGGATAGGGCACGTCCAGGACGCGATGGGACGGATGGTACGGCGTGGCGGCCCGGGTGGAGTGGTAGACGGCCGCCAGGGCGACCGCGTCCACGCCCAGCGCGGCCAGGCGCTCGGGGGCGGAAGGGTCGCCGACGACGTCCCAGGGGTAGACGTAGGCGATGTTCATCGGAGCGGTCTCCTGCTGGACGGGCCGGGTGTGGCGTTCATCGGACGGGGCTCAGTGAGACGAAACAGGGGTCACCACCGCGGCCTCGCCGCCGTGAAGCCAGGCTCGAACCGCTGCATGTACGTCGTGTCGTCACGCGCCACGATCCCGCACTTCTGATACTGCTCGTGCATGCGGGCCAGCGCGTCCCGGTCGAGCTCCACGCCCAGGCCGGGGCCGCTGGGGACGGGGACGGCCCCGTCGGTGAAGCGGAGGCTGCCCGGCACGACCACGTCCTGCCCGTCCTGCCACGGGGTGTGGGTGTCGCAGGCGAAGGTGAGGTTCGGGGTGGCGGCGGCCAGGTGGGTCATGGCGGCCAGGCTGATGCCGAGGTGGGAGTTGGAGTGCATGGACAGCGACAGCCCGAAGGTGTCGCAGAGGGTGGCGATATGCGCGGAACGTACGAGTCCGCCCCAGTAGTGGTGGTCCAGGAGGAGGACCCCGATCGCGCGGGAGGTGATGGCGGGTGGCAGGTGTTCGGGGGTGACCACGCACATGTTCGTGGCGAGGGGCATGGGGACGGCGGCGGCGACCTCGGACATGCCGGGAATGCCGGGCGTCGGGTCCTCCAGGTACTGGAGGGTGCCTTCGAGTTCGCGGCCGACCCGGATCGAGGTCTCGACCGACCAGGCGGCGTTGGGGTCCAGGCGGAGCGGCACGCCGGGGAACGCCTCGTGCAGGGCCTTGGTCGCGGCGATCTCCTGATCGGGCGGGAAGACGCCGCCCTTGAGCTTGATCGACTTGAAGCCATACTCCTTGATCAGGAGCGCGGCCTGCTCGACAACGCCCGCCTCGTCCAGTGCCGCGCCGAACTTGTCCGGCTCCTCGCCCGGGTGGCCGGCCCACTTGTAGAAGAGATACGCGCTGTACGGCACCGCGTCCCTGACCCGGCCGCCGAGCAGGTCGACGACCGGCACACCGGCCGCCTTGCCGCGAATGTCCAGGCAGGCCACCTCGAAGGCGGCGAAGACCCGGTCGACGCTCTTCTCCTTGGTGGCGACGCCGGTCAGGCCGTGCAGATCGGTCACCACTTCACCGACGAGCGCGTTGATCCGGGCGTACATCGTGTTCACGGCGTGCACGTCGAGCCCGATCAGGGCCTGCGCGCACTCACGCACCCTGCCGAGGTGCTCGAGATCGCCGTACGTCTCACCGAGGCCGGTCAGGCCCTCGTCCGTGACGACCTCGACAATGGTACGGAGGGCCCACGGCTCGTGGACCCCGGCGGCGTTCAGAAGGGGCGGATCCCGGAAGGCAACGGGTGTGACGCGGATCTCCCTGATGATCATACGACCGCCGTCCATATATGTGAACAATAGCCAGATTTGTGGACAAGTTGCCAAAACTGTAAGAATCGGGCTGAAGAAGTGTCAAGACTCCGAAGGGCCATTCGATGATCTACGGACACGACCCCAGGACCGGCGAGACCGTGGGCGCCGCCCTGCAAGAGACCGACAGCGCCGGGGTCGACATGGTCGTTTCTGCCGCGGCCGCGGCCGGCCAGGCCTGGCGGTCGACGCCGGCGGCCGAGCGCGCGATCGCGCTCGAGGCGGTCGCCGACGCCCTGGCCGCGCACGTGGACGAGCTGTGGCAGCTCGCCGACGAGGAGACCGCGCTCGGCGAGGTACGTCTGCGCGGCGAGGTCGCGCGCACCGCCGGGCAGTTCAGGCTCTTCGCCCAGGTTCTCAGGGACGGCGCGTACGTCGAGGCCATCATCGACCACGCCGACCCGTCGCTCACGCCGCCCCGGCCCGACGTGCGGCGGATGAAGCATCCGCTGTCCGGCGTCGTCGCCGTGTTCTCGGCCAGCAACTTCCCGTTCGCGTTCTCCGTGGCCGGCGGCGACACCGCCTCCGCGCTGGCCGCGGGCTGCCCGGTGGTCGTCAAGGCGCATCCCGGTCATCCCAACACCTCCGAGCGGGTCGCGAAGATCGTGCGGGACGCGCTCCCGTACCCGGACCTGCTGGGCCTCGTGCAGGGCATGCAGGCGGGCATCGACCTGGTGCAGCACCCGTCGGTGGTCGCGGCCGGGTTCACCGGGTCCGTGGCCGGCGGGAAGGCGATCCAGAAGCTGATCGACGAGCGGGAAGTGCCGATCCCGTTCTTCGGCGAGCTGGGCAGCGTCAACCCCGTGGTCGTGCTGCCGTCGGCGCCGGTGGAGGGAGTGGCCGCCGGGTTCGCCGGGTCGCTGACGCTGGGAGTCGGGCAGTTCTGCACGAATCCCGGGCTCATGTTCGTGCCCGAGGGCGACGAGCTGCGCAAGGCCCTGGTGGAGGCCGTCGAGGGGACCAGCGGCGGGCCCATGCTGGCCGAGCGGATCAGGGACGGGTATCTGGGCGGGGTCGAACGGCTCGGCGAGCTGCAGCTGTTGGCCGAGGGCAAGCCGGGCGAGGGCGCCTGGGCCGTCACGCCGAAGGTGTTCACCACGGATCTGGACACCTTCGCCGGGAAGCTGCCGCACATCGGCGAGGAGTGCTTCGGGCCTGCGTCGATCGTGGTGACATATCGGGAAATTTCCGATCTGCGGCCCGTGCTCGAGCGGTTGGACGGCTCGCTGACCGCCACCGTCCACGGCACCGACACCGACGAGGCCGGTGAGGTCGTGGAGGTGCTCAGGAGGAGGGCCGGGCGGCTCATCTGGAACGGGTGGCCGACCGGTGTGGCCGTGTGCTGGGCGATGCAGCACGGAGGCCCCTGGCCTGCCGCCACGACGACGCACACCTCCGTCGGGGCCACGGCCATCGACCGCTGGCTGGCGCCGACCGCATACCAGGACTGGCCGGGGGCGTTGTTGCCGGACGAGCTGAAGGATGACAACCCGCTCTCCATTCCGCGACGGGTGGATGGGCGTCTGCAGGTGTGAAGCGCGTAGGCCTGGAGGCGGCGTCGATGCCGCCTCCAGGCGCATCGCCAGGCTCCGGCGGTCTCCAGCCGGGTGGCGATGAGCCGCTCGAGCGCCGCGACCTGCTCAAGCTCCGGCGATCTCCAGTCCGGTGGCGGCGAGCCGCTCGAGCGTCGCGACCTGCTCAGGCCCCGGCGATCTCCAGTCCGGTGGCGATGAGCCGCTCCAGCACCGCCACATGCTCAGGCGACGGATCCATGAGCGGCGCCCGCACACCCCCGACGTCCAGCCCGCGCAGCCGCACCCCTGCCTTCACCAGCGAGACCGCATAGCCGGGCACGGTGTCCCGCAGCTCCACCAGCGGCAGGTAGAACCCGGTGAGCAACCGCTGCACCAGCACCTCGTCCCCGCCGGTCACGGCCTTGTAGAAGGCGAGGGCGATCTCGGGCGCGAACGCGAACACCGCGCTCGAATACAGGCTCACCCCGATCCCCCGGTACGCGGGCACGGTGAACTCGGCGGTCGGCAGGCCGTTGAAGAAGGTGAACTCCTGGTCGGTGGACTGCCGCACGGTCAGGATGATGCGCTGCAGCAGGTCGAAGTCGCCGAGCCCGTCCTTGAAGCCCACGACGTTGGGCAGCTGCGCCAGCGACGCCACGGCCTCGGGCGTGAAGCGTGCGGTTCCCCGCTGATAGACGATGATCGGCAGCTCGACGGTCTCGGCCACCTCCCGCACATACCGGACCAGGCCGGAGGCGGGGCCGGTGACCAGGTAGGGAGGCATCAGCAGCAGCCCGTCGGCGCCTTGGGCGGCAGCGGCGCGGGCGATCGCCTTGGCGGCGGGCAACGTGCCGCCGGCCCCGGCGAAGACGGGGGCGCGCCCCTCGGTGGCGGCGACGGCCGTGGCCACCACCCGGCTGTATTCGCCGAGATCGAGGGCGTTGAACTCACCGGTGCCGCACGCGGTGAACACTCCTCCCGCCCCGGCCGCGACCCCGTCGGCGACGTGGCGGGCGAGCACCGGTTCGGCCAGCTCCCCATCGGCCCCGAAGGGGGTCACCGGAAAGAAGAGAACACCATCTAGCCGCATCAGCAGTCCTTTCTAGCGGATGCCCTCCCTGCGCAGAGTGGCAGCCAGCTTGCGGGTGTGTTTGATCAACGCTTCGGTGATCCGCTCGACGTCGGCGGGCGGGAGACCGGCAGGCATGGAGCAGCTGATCGCGTCCGTGGCCGGAATGCGGTAGTCGACCGCCACGGCCACGCAGGCCACGCCGGGCGTGCCCTGCTCGCGCTCGTAGGACCAGCCCCTGGTGCGGACCTGGTCCAGCTCGCCGGTGAGCTTGGCCAGGTCGGTGATCGTGTGCTCGGTGAGCGAGACCAGGGGATGCGGCAGCAGCGCCACGACCTCGTCGTCGGTGAGCTGGGCGAGCAGCACCTGGCCGAGCGCCGTGACGTGGGCGGGCAGCCGCCGGCCCACTCTGGGGATCACGTGCGCGGCCTCGCGCGACTCCCTGGTCGCCAGGTAGAGTACGTGCGCGCCGTCCCTGCGGGCGAAGTGCACCGTACGCCCGATCTCGTCCCGCAGGTCCTCCAGCATCTCCTGCGCGAACGGCAGCGCGGGATCCTTGTCCAGGTATGCGGTGCCGGTCAGCAGCGCGTGCGGCCCGATCCCGAACGCGGACCTGCCGGAGTCGGTCTCGACCCAGTTGAGCTCGACCAGCGTGCGCATGAGGGCGTGCAGGCTGCTGCGCGGGAACCCGGTGCGCTGCTGGAGCTCCGACAGCGTCAACGTGTCGTGCGACTCGGCCAGGACTTCCAGGATGCGTACCGTCCGCTCGGCGGACTTGACCAGCTGGGGCTCCATGCTCATCCCATCTCGTGCCCTGCGGCTTCAAAGATCCAGGATATGGGATAGCGTCCAGATACATGGACGCTTAACCCTTGACCGCGCCGCTTGTCAGACCACGCATGAACTGCCGCTGGAACGCCAGGAACGCGATGATCGACGGCAGGAGCGCCAGCAGCGAGGCAGCGAGCAGCACACCGATCCCGACCTCCTCGTCGGAGCGGAGCGAGCGCAGCGCGATGGGCAACGTCCACATGTCCGACTGGGGCGCGACGATCAACGGCAGCAGATACTGGTCCCAGATCATCGTGAAACCGAAGACGCCGATCACGCCGAGCGCGGGGCGGCACAACGGCACGATGATCGTGGCGAAGATCCGCAGCTCGCCGGCGCCGTCGATGCGCGCGGCCTCCTCCAGCTCGACCGGCACCTCCTTCATGAACTCGGTCATGACCAGGATCGAGAAGCCCCACGCCCCGACCGGGAGGATCATTCCGGCGTACGTGCCGATGAGGTTGGTGTGGAACACCGGCATGTCGGCCAGGACGAGGGACAGCGGGATCGCGATGATCTCCTCGGGGAGCATCATCGTGGCGAGCATGAGCAGCATCACGAACGTCATGCCACGGAACTTCTTGCGGGCCAGCGAGTACGCGGCGAAGACGCTCACCAGCATCTGCAGCAGCAGCCCGAAGCCCACGACGATGAACGAGTTGAGCAGGTAGAGGTAGACGTTCTTGTCCTTGGCCTGGACGAAGTTCTCCAGCGTGAACTCCTCCGGCCACAGCGTGAACGACGTCGGGTCAAGGGTCTTGCTGAACGCGCTGATCAGCAACCCCACCAGAGGTCCGGTGAAAACGATCACCATGAGGCCATAAAGGATGACCTTTCCGGTGATGGCCACAGGCCCTCTGCGCGACTCCAACCCCAGAGCGCTGTCGAACCTCATGCCGCCTGCCTCCTGCGCAACAACTGCACGACCACGGTGAGCGCCAGCGTGGCCAGGAACAACACGATCCCGCCCGCCGAGGCGACCCCCAGCTCGTTCGACTGGAACCCGAGCTTGTAGATCAAGGTCATCAGCACTTCGGACGACCCGTTGGGACCGCCGTTCGTGAGCACGTAGACCTCGACGAACACCCGCAGCCCGCGGATGGCGGCCAGCGTGAACAGGATCCAGAACACCGGCCGCAGCGCCGGCAGCGTGATGTGCCGCAGCCGCCGCCACGTGGAGGCGCCGTCCACGGCCGCCGCCTCGTAGAGCGTGCGGTCCACGCCGACCAGCCCGGCCAGGAAGATCATCATGTCGTACGGGGTGCCGCGCCAGATGCTCATCAGCATGATCGACCAGAGCGAGGAGTTCTCGCTGGCCAGCCACGGCTGCGGATCGACGCCCACCCAGCCGATGATCGTGTTGAGCATGCCGCTGTCGGCCGGGTGGAACATGATCCGCCACACCTCGGCCACGGCCGCCATCGTGGTCACGACGGGCAGGAACGCCGCCGTCCTGACGAACCACAGATACCGGGCCGGACCCTCGATGAGCAGCGCGAACCCGAGCCCGAGCACGAGCGAGCCGATCGTGGTGCCGAGCGCCAGCAGGATGCTGTGCCAGATGGCGGCGCCGAACGCGTCGTCGGTGAGGATCGTCTTGTAGTTGTCCAGGCCCACCCACGTGTCAGTGATGTAGTGGACCTCGTGGAAGCTCTTCCACAGGCCTAGGGCCATCGGGATGAACTTGAAGTACAGGAACAGCAGCAACGCCGGTGCCAGGAACAGCCACGCGATCAGCGACCCCCGCCACCGCACCGATTTGGTGCGGCGGTGCGGGGGCGCTGTCCGGGCCCCGGCCCGGGTGAGGGTCGACGTCATGACGCTTTCTGGCTCTGCAGTTCCTGGGTGAGCTTGGTGTTGAGCCCGTCCATCGCCGTCTTCACGTCAGCCGTGCAGTCGGCCCAGACCGTGTTGATGGCGTCGGCGGAGGTCTGGCGGATGGGCGCCCAGTTCGGCACCGGCGGGGCGTACACGGCGAACTCGTACGATTCCTGGAACACCTTCCAGCGCGGGTCCTGGCGCTCGGCGGCCATGTCCACGGTGGTGTTGACCGGCAGGCGGACGATGGCGCCGTTGGCGTCCTTGTTCATGCCGATCTTCTGGCCTTCGGGGGAGATCGCGTACTCGGCGAACTTCTTCTGGGCGTCCTCCATGGACGAGCCGACCATCATGTAGACGTTCTCGCCCTCGCCGAGGGTGCCGGGGCCGCCGGACGGGCCCTTGGGCACGGGCAGGACCTCGATCTTGTCGGTGCCGATGCTCTTGACGAAACGGGCCAGCACGTACGGGCCGACGAGATAGATGCCGCCCTGGCCCTTCTCGAACACCTCGTGCGTGACGGTCGTGTCGTTGCTGACCGCGCCGGGGTTGACGGTCTTGGACTTGCAGAACTGGTCCTGCAGGTATTGGACGGCCTCCACGAACTTGGGGTCGTTGGCGGTGGCCGTGTACTTGCCGGGACCGGCTGCCTTGAGGAAGTCGGCGCCGTTGCCGTAGATGAGCGACGAGGCGTACCAGGAGGCGTAGCCGCGCTTGGTGCCGGCGGGGATGACGAAGCCGCTGGTGTCCTTCTGGCCGTTGCCGTCGGGGTCGTTCTCGGTGAACGCGGTGCCCAGCTTGGCGAGGTCCTCCCACGTCTGCGGCGGCTCCATCTTCAGCTTTTCGCGCCAGTCCTTGCGGACGATCAGCGCGAACGCCTGAGCCGAGAACGGGGCGGCGTACACCTTGCCGTCGCTGCCGGTGGCAGCGCTCCACGCCCGGTCCGACAGCTTGTCGCCGCCGGCCAGCGAGGCCTTGTCGACCTCTCTTAACCAGCCCTGCGACTGCATGTTGCCGAGCTGGGCGGTGTCGTTGATGACGATGTCAGGAAGCTGCTTCTGGGCGGCCTGCTGGTTGAGCTTGGTCTCGAAATCGTCGAAGAGGGCCACGACTTTCGTCTTGACACCGCTGGCCTGGGTGAATGCGTCGGCGAGCTTTTTCGCCGTCTTGGCGGAGTCGGAATCGGGCGCCTGCCTGATCCAGATCTCCAACGTGTCGTCAGTAGCTGATGATCCCCCGGAACCGCAGCCTGTCAGCGTTACGGCCAGGGACGCGATGATCGCGGTCCCGAGCAAGCGACGTGACATCAGACCGCCTCCCGTTCACATACGTGGACATGAGTCCGGATTTTGAACTCGTGGGTGTGAACGTAACTACACGTATGCATCACGGTCAATATTCAAGGATGTGAATTTCAGTCAGAATCGTGTACACCATGGATGCATGCGCATTCTCATGACCGGTGCCGCGGGGAAAGTCGGCACGCTGCTCCGCCCGCGGCTCGCCCGCGAGGGCCGCATCCTGCGGCTCTCCGACCTCCAGACGGTGGAGACCGGCCCGGGGGAGGAATGGGTGACGGCCGACCTCGCCGACCCCGCCGCCATGGCAGAGGCGATGAAGGGCGTGGACGCGGTGCTCCACCTGGGCGGCCAGAGCCGGGAGCGTCCCTGGGTCGACATCGTGCACGCCAACATCAACGGCATGCAGGTGCTGCTGGAGGCGGCGCGTCAGGAGGGCGTCCAGCACCTCGTGCTCATGGGCAGTCACCACGCCGCCGGCTTCCACACCCGCCCGGCGGACGGCGAGGACCTGCCGGACTACGCCTTTCCGCGGCCCGACACCTACTACGGGGTCAGCAAGGTCGTCATGGAGGCGCTGGCCGGCCTCTACCATGACCGGTTCGGCATGGACATCACCGTTGTCCGGCTCGGCACCTGCAACGAGGGGCCACTCGACACCCGTGGGCTGGCGACCTGGATCTCGCCCGACGACCTGACCCGTCTCGTGGAGGCCGCGCTGGTGGCGCCCGGGTATCACGTCGTCTGGGGGGTTTCGGACAACACGCGGCGGTGGTGGTCGCTGGAGGAGGCCACCTCCCTCGGGTACGTCTCCCGGGACGACTCCGAGTCGTTCGCGCCGGCGCTGATCGCCGAGCACGGCGAGCCGGATCTGGCGCAGCCGATCCACGACCGGGCGGGCGGCGTCTTCACGCTCAACGAGCTGGGCGGCTCCTGGTAACCGCGGATGCGGTAGCAACCGGTTGCAGGAACCTTGACGATCGGACTGGCGAACGTCAAGGTTTAGTCTTGGCAACCGTTTGCAAGGGAGGACGGCGATGACGGCGACGATCAAAGACGTGGCGCGCGCCTGCGGCGTCCACGTGTCCACCGTGTCGCGCACCTTCTCCGCACCGCACCTGGTCAATCCTGCCACCAGGAGCAAGGTGATGGCCGTCGCGGACGACCTCGGCTACCGCCCCAACCGGGCGGCCAGGGCGCTCACGACGGGACGCACGTTCAACATGGGCCTCATCGTGGCCGACATCTCCAACCCGTTCTTCCCGCCGCTCATCAAGGCCGCCCAGGCGCAGGCCAGGGGCCGCGACTACCACGTGTTCGTGGCCGACACCGACGAGGACCCGCGGGTGGAGGAGGAGCTGATCAGGACGTTCACCAAGCAGGTGGACGGCGTCCTGCTGTGCAGCCCCCGCCTGTCCAACCGGATGATCGAGCGCCTGGCCGAGGACGTGCCGTTCGTGGTGATCAACCGCCGGATCAAGGGCATGCCCGCGGTGCTCATGAACGTCGCCCAGGGCGCCAAGCTCGCCCTGGAGCACCTGACCGGGCTCGGCCACCGCAGGATCGCCCTCGTGTCGGGCCCGATCGGCTCGTGGACCAGCAACGAGATGCAGGGCGTCGCCGCCGAGGCGCCGGGGCTCGACCTCGTCTTCTTCGGCCCCAACCAGCCCACGGAGTCGGGGGGCCTGGCCGTGGCCGCGGACGTGGCGGCCTGCGGGGCGACCGCCGTGCTGGCGTACAACGATCTCGTCGCGCTTGGCCTGATCGAGGGGCTGACCGCGATGGAGATAGGGGTACCAGACCAGATAAGTGTCATCGGGTTCGACGACATCCTGCCGGGCCGGCTCAACCGGCCCAAGCTGACCACGGTGGCCATGCCCGCCGTGGCAGCTGGGAGGATGGCCGTCGATCTGCTGCTGCAGTCGGGGGGCGAGGGCGCGACAGTGACCCTCGACACCGCCCTCATAGTTCGCGAGTCCACGGGAAGGGCGCAAAAATGATCTTCGGAACGCTGCCGTCGGGGGAGCAGGTCGAGCAGGTGGAGCTGTCGTCAGGACGGCTGCGTGCCGAAGTGCTCACCCTGGGGTGCATCGTGCGCTCGCTGGAGGTGTCGGGCCGCAACGTCGTGCTCGGTCTCGACTCGGTGGAGGACTACCTGACCCGCAGCCGCTACTTCGGCGCGGTCGTCGGCAGGTACGGCAACCGCATCGCGAACGGCCGCTTCACCCTCGACGGCGTGGAGTACCGGCTACCGATCAACAACGGCCTCAACAGCCTGCACGGCGGCCTCGAGGGCTTCGACCGCAAGGTGTGGACCGTCCAGGACCTCTCCGGCGACTCGGTGACGCTCACGCTGACCAGCCCCGACGGCGACCAGGGTTACCCGGGCACGCTGACCGCGCAGGTCACCTACACGCTGGCGGACGACGCGCTGCGCATCGACTACGCGATGGAGGCCGACGCGCCGACCGTGGTCAACCTGACCAACCACTCCTACTTCAACCTGGCCGGCAGCGGCGACGTACGCGACCACGTGGTGCGCCTCGAGGCCGAGCACTACCTGCCGGTGGACGAGCACAAGATCCCCACCGGGGAGCTCGCGCCGGTCAAGGGCACGCTGTTCGACTTCACCGAGCCACACGCCGTCGCCGAGCGCTACGACGGCGCCTACGACCACTGCTTCGTCCTCGATGGCGGCATGCAGGTCACGGCCGGCGGCCTGACCATGGAGGTCACCACCACCGAGCCGGGCGTGCAGTTCTACACGGGCAGCATGCTCGACGGGGTCGCGACGCCGTACGGGCCGTTCGCCGGGTTGTGCCTGGAGACGCAGCACTACCCCGACTCGCCCAACCAGCCGCACTTCCCCTCGACCGTGCTGCGGCCGGGCGAGCGCCGCACCTCCACCACCACCTACAGGTTCACGTCCTGACCTGCCGCAGCGGGGCGGCCTTGATCACCAGCAGGGCGACGTCGTCCTGCGACGGCTCGGCGGCGAACGTCTCGACCGCGTGCCGCACCCGTTCGGCCACCGCGTGGGCGCTCAGCCCCGTGCAGCCGGCCAGCAGCGCCGCCAGCCCGTCGCCGTCGTCGAGCAGGCGGTCGCCGTCGCGCCGCTCGGTCACGCCGTCGGTGACGCACAGCAGCACCTCCTCGGGCGCCAGCTCGAACGTCTCGACGTAGAACCTGGCGTCCGCCTCGATGCCCAGCAGCAACTGCGGCGTCGCGACCGCCTGGACCGTGCCGTCCGCCCGCAGCAGCAGGGGCGGCGGATGGCCGGCCGAGGCGAGCGTGCACAGCGCGCCGCCGTGGGGGAGCGGGGTCAGCTCGCCGCACAGCAGGCTGAGGAACCTGCCGTCCTCGCCCTCCTCCAGCAGCGCCTGGTTGAGCCGGTCGAGGATGTCGGCCACCGTGTAGTGCTCCTTGGCGAGCAGGCGTACGGCGTGCCTGGCCAGCCCGGTGACCGCGGCCGCCTCGGGCCCGCTGCCGCACACGTCGCCGAGCGCGAAGCACCAGTGGTCGGCCACCGTGAACAGGTCGTAGAAGTCGCCGCCCACGTCGGCGCCCTCCTCGGCCGGCTCGTAGACGACCGCCGACTCCAGCCCCGGCATGGGGGCCACGCGCATGGGCAGCAGGCTGCGCTGCAGCACCCGCGACGTGGTGGCCTGCCGGGCGTACAGCATGGCCGTGTGCAGGTTGAGCGCCACCAGCCGGCACAGGTCCGCCAGCAGGTCGGCCAGCTCCAGCGGCAGGGTCGGCTCGGTGCGGCCGATCACCAGGGCGCCGTGCGACCTGCCCTGGGTGAGCAGCGGGAACGACAGCACTGTCTCCGGGCCGATCGGCCAGCTCACCTCGGTGAGCGCGGTGCGTGGGATGGCCGGCAACAACGTGCGCAGCTCGGCGTTGTGCCGCTCCTCGCTGTGCCAGACGTGGGCGAGCCTGGTCATCCCCGCCAGATCGGTCAGGTAGACCGCCGCCCAGGTGGCGATCTTGGGGACGACGAGCTGCGCGGTCAACGCCGCGATCAACTCCTCGTCGTGCACGCCCGCGAGCAGCTCGCCCGCCTCGGCCAGGAACGACAGCCGCCCCCGGTGCGCCCGGTCCTCCTCGGCCAGCCGCTCGCGCTGCACCGGCACGGCCACCTGGTCGGCGATGTGCTGCAGGCTGACCGTCAGCTCCTGGTCGAAGCGCCCCGGCTGCGTGGCCGTCACCACGATGTAGCCGGTCACCTCCCCGGACACCAGCAGCGGCGCGCACGCCAGCGAGCGGGCCCGCAGCTGCTCGGCCAGCTCGACGTCCTCGGCCAGCAGGTCGTCGAGCATTGTGGGCGCCTTCCTGTCGGCGCTGAACACGCCCGTGGCCAGCACCCCCACCAATCCCGCCGTCGCGCCGGCGCCCGCCGCCACGCCGAACCTGTCGCCGCCGTCGGTCGAGAGCAGCACGTACGCGGCGTCGCCGCCGCTGGAGACCTGGACGATCTGCGCGATCGTGTCGAGCAGCTCCGCGAACGGCATGTCCTGGTCCAGCAGGTCCTTGATCCGCCGCCCCGCCTCCCTGCGCATCGGCGCGGGCGGCGGCGTCAGGACGTAGCGGTGGTCGGCGGCCACCACCATCCAGATGGCCGACCGCTGACCCCGTGCCCGCAGGTGCGAGACGTAGACGGGCATCATCCTGCCGTCAAGGTGCCGCATGCGGGCCTCGCCCCGCCAGCGGCCCAGGCCGAGCGTGTCGGCGAGGGTGAGCGCGTACGGGCCGTGGCCGCGCCAGGCGACCAGCTTCTCCAGCGACCCGCCGACGACCTCATCGGCCTGCCAGCCGAGCAGCTTCTCCGCCTCCGAGTTCCACGACTCGACGACCCCGTCGCGGTCGCAGACGATGACGCCGACATGCAGGGACTCGACGGGCGGGGCGATGGGGAGCGAGGCGGACAGGGCCTCCTGCCGGTCGAAGCCGTCGCCGAGCTCCATGCGTACCCAGACCCGCTTGGCGGTCTTGGTGTACGTGACGCCCCAGGCGTCGGCCAGCATGCCCGCGAGCGCCAGCCCGCGCCCCGAGGTGCGCATCGTGTCGGCAGGAACGGCCTCGGCCTCCTCGATGGTCCTCGTCGGATGGTGGTCGTCGACCTCGATCTCCAGCTTCGCCGGGATGGCCTCCACGTTCAGTCGGCAGGTCAGCTCGATGCCGGTGCCCGCGTGCACCACGGCGTTGGTGACGAGTTCGCTGGTCAGCAGCACGGCGTCCTCCGCCAGATGGCCCAGCCGCCATTCGCCGAGCACCTGGCGTACGAACTTGCGCGCATGTGCCGGGGCATGGGGAGTGCCGTCGAAGGCCGTGCTCGACACCCGGGTCGTGTCCACTGTGCGTCCTAGAACATCACTCGATGTGGCAGTTCGGTCACTCTCAGAGTGGCAGACTGATGCCGTTGATACCTCCAGTTCTCCAGTTGTGAAGAAGGCCGCCATGGTCGCGCAGTTGGAACCCCCCTACGTACGTGGATCGCTCCACCCGTCGGACTTACGGCCCCTGCTCACAGCGCTGCAGGGGCTGCGTGACGGGAACTTCCGGCATCGCCTCGACGTGCCTGACGATCCGGTCCTGGCCGAGCTGGCGATCGTGTTCAACCAGGTCGTCGAGCGCAATGAGCACCTGACCGCCGAGCTGACCCGGGTGCGCGGCGAGGTGGCCAAGCACGGGCGCCTCGACGAGCGGGTCGCCTCCAGTCCCGGCACGGGAAGCTGGGCGGTCAACGTGACCGCGGTCAACTCCCTGGTCGACGCGCTGGTCATTCCCGCGGCCAAGGCCACCCGCGTGCTCAACGCGGTCGCGGACGGCGACCTGTCGCAGCGGGTCGATCTCCAGGAGGACAACCGGCCGCTGCGCGGCGGCCTGCGGCTGATGGGCAAGGCCGTCAACCGCATGGTCGACCAGCTCGCCCTGTTCTCCAGCGAGGTCACCAGGGTGGCGCGCGAGGTCGGCACCGAGGGTCGGCTCGGCGGCCGGGCCAAGGTGCAGGGCATGTCGGGCAGCTGGCGCGACGTGACCGAGGCGGTCAACGCCATGGCCGGGCGGCTGACCGCGCAGGTGCGCGACATCGCGGTGGTCACCACCGCCGTGGCCAGGGGCGACCTGACCAGGCAGGTGACGGTTGAGGCCACCGGCGAGCTGCTGGAGCTCAAGCTGACCGTCAACACGATGGTCGATCAGCTGTCGTCGTTCGCCAGCGAGGTGACGCGGGTCGCGCGCGAGGTCGGCACCGAGGGCCAGCTCGGCGGACGGGCCGAGGTGAAGGGGGTGCTCGGCACCTGGAAGGACCTCACCGACAACGTCAACTTCATGGCCTCCAACCTGACCACCCAGGTGCGCTCGATCGCCCAGGTGACGACCGCGGTGGCCAACGGCGACCTGTCGAAGAAGATCACTGTCGATGCCCGGGGAGAGATCCTCCAGCTCAAGGACACGATCAACACGATGGTGGGTCAGCTGTCGGCGTTCGCCGACGAGGTGACGCGGGTGGCGCGTGAGGTGGGTACGGAGGGGCGGCTCGGCGGTCAGGCCCAGGTGCGGGGGGTGAGCGGGGTGTGGAAGGACCTCACGGACAACGTCAACTTCATGGCGTCCAACCTGACCGAGCAGGTCCGCGACATCGCCCAGGTGGCCACCGCCGTCGCGCAGGGCGACCTCAGCCGCAAGATCAGCGTGGACGTCAAGGGCGAGATGCTCCAGCTCAAGGACACCGTCAACACGATGGTGGGTCAGCTGTCGGCGTTCGCCGACGAGGTGACCCGGGTGGCGCGTGAGGTGGGCACGGAAGGGCGGCTCGGCGGTCAGGCCCAGGTGCGGGGGGTGAGCGGGGTGTGGAAGGACCTCACCGACAACGTCAACTTCATGGCCTCCAACCTCACCAGCCAAGTGCGCAGCATCGCCATGGTCGCCACCGCCGTCGCCAACGGCGACCTGTCCAAGAAGATCACCGTGGACGCCCGGGGCGAGATCCTCCAGCTCAAGGACACCATCAACACCACCGTCGACAAGCTGTCGGCGTTCGCCGACGAGGTGACCCGGGTGGCGCGTGAGGTGGGTACGGAGGGGCGGCTCGGCGGTCAGGCCCAGGTGCGGGGGGTGAGCGGGGTGTGGAAGGACCTCACCGACAACGTCAACTTCATGGCGTCCAACCTCACCAGCCAGGTCCGCAACATCGCGCAGGTCGCCACCGCCGTCGCCAACGGCGACCTGTCGAAGAAGATCGACGTGGACGCCCGCGGCGAGATCCTCGAGCTGAAGACCACGATCAACACGATGGTGGACACGCTGTCGTCGTTCTCCTCCGAGGTGACCCGCGTGGCCCGCGAGGTCGGCTCCGAAGGCAGGCTCGGCGGGCAGGCCGAGGTCGAGGGCGTCTACGGCACGTGGGAACGTCTCACCAAAAACGTCAACGAGCTGGCCTCCAACCTCACCACCCAGGTCCGCGCCATCGCCGAGGTCGCCAGCGCCGTCGCGCAGGGCGACCTGAGCCGCGCGATCAGCGTCGAGGCCAAGGGCGAGGTCGCCGAGCTGAAGAACAACGTCAACCTCATGGTCGCCAACCTGCGCGAGACCACCCGTGCCAAGGACTGGCTGGAGAGCAACCTGGCCCGCATCGCCGGCCTCATGCAGGGTCACCGGGATCTCGTCGAGGTGGCCGACCTCATCCTGCGCGAGCTGACGCCGCTGGTCAGCGCCCAGTACGGCGCCTTCTTCCTGGCCGGCCACGACTCTCCTGACGGCTCACTCGCCTACATCGCCGGCTACGGCGCGGCCCACGACGTGCTGCCCGGACCCGGCAGCCCGGGGTCGGGGCTGATCAGGCAGGCGGCGCTGGAGCGCAAGCGCATCCTGCTGGAGGACGTGCCGCCCGGATACATCAAGGTGCACTCGGGGCTGGGGGAGGCCGCCCCGGCCAGCGTCGTGGTGCTGCCGATCTTGTTCGAGGACAACGTGCTCGGCGTGATCGAGCTGGCCTCGTTCAGCCGGTTCAGCGACGTGCACCTGGCCTTCTTCGACCAGTTCGTGGTGACCATCGGCGTCGCCATCAACACGATCATCGCCAACTCTCGCACCGAGGCGCTGCTGTCGGAGTCGCAGCGGCTGGCCCAGCAGCTGCAGGGCCGTTCGGACGAGCTGCAGCGCCAGCAGGCCGAGCTGCGCAAGACCAACGCGGCGCTGGAGGAGAAGGCCCACCTGCTGGCCACCTCCTCCCGCTACAAGTCAGAGTTCCTCGCCAACATGTCCCACGAGCTGCGCACGCCGCTCAACAGCCTGCTCATCCTGGCCAGGCTGCTGGCCGACAACCCGGAGGACAACCTGTCGGCGCAGGAGGTCGAGTTCGCCACCACGATCCACAACGCCGGCAGCGACCTGCTCCAGCTCATCAACGACATCCTGGACCTGTCCAAGATCGAGGCGGGGCGGATGGACGTGCGCCCGGAGAAGCTGCCGCTGAGCAAGCTGCTCGACTACGTGGATGCCACGTTCCGGCCGCTCACCCTGGACCGGGGGCTGACGTTCGAGATCGAGGTACGCCCCGGCACGCCGCGCGAGCTCTACAACGACGAGCGCCGGCTCCAGCAGATCCTGCGCAACCTGCTGTCGAACGCCGTCAAGTTCACCTCCTCCGGCGAGGTCCGCCTGCAGGTGTCCGTCGATCCCGCCAGGCGGACGCCGGAGGGCGACGTCCTGGCGTTCGCCGTCAGCGACACCGGGATCGGCATCGCGGCCGACAAGCTGCCGGCCATCTTCGGCGCGTTCCAGCAGGCCGACGGCACCACGAGCCGCAAATACGGCGGCACGGGACTGGGCCTGTCGATCAGCAGCGAGATCGCCCGCCTGCTCGGCGGTGAGATCCACGCCATCAGCACTCCGGGGGTCGGCAGCACGTTCACGCTGTACGTGCCCGCCGGGTGCCCGGCGGCGGGCGTCACCGGCGACACCGACTGGCAGCCCGCGCCCAAACCCGTGGAAGCCCGTGCCGCGCAGCCGCAGGCCGAGTGGCCGGCCGTGGACACCGACGACCTGTGGCAGTCCGCCACCAAACTCAGCCTGCTCAAGGACGGCCCGCTCGGGGAGGCGTTCGCGGGGCGGCGGGTGCTGATCGTGGACGACGACATCCGCAACGTCTACGCCCTCACCCACGTGCTCGGCCGGCTCGGCATGGAGATCGTCTATGCCGAGAACGGCAGGGAGGGCATCGAGGCATTGGAACGTGACGAGCGCATCGACCTCGTGCTCATGGACGTGATGATGCCGGAGATGGACGGCTACGAGACGCTCGCCGCCGTACGGGAGATGCCGAGGTTCGCCGAGCTGCCGATCATCGCGCTCACCGCGAAGGCGATGCCCGGCGACCGGGAGAAGACGATCTCCTGCGGCGCGTCCGACTACGTGCCCAAGCCCGTCGACCTCGACCATCTCCTCGAAGTGATGCGAGGGTGGATCGAGTGATGAACCGCCAGGTCAAGATCCTGCTGGTCGACGACAACGAGGAGAGCCTGGTCGCGCTGGAGGCCATCCTGCGGCCACTCCAGCAACGGCTGTTCAAGGCCCGGTCGGGGCAGGAGGCCATGAAGCTCATGTTGCGCCACGACTTCGCGGTCGTGCTGCTCGATGTGCTCATGCCCGGCATGGACGGGTTCGAGACCGCCACCCACATCAAGCGGCTCGACCAGACCAGGGACGTGCCGATCATCTTCCTGACCGGCACCGAGCCCAGCTCGGGCTCGGCCTTCCGCGGCTACGCGGTCGGCGCGGTGGACTACCTCACCAAGCCCTTCGACCCGTGGGTGCTCAGGAGCAAGGTCGCGGTCTTCATCGAGTTGTTCCGCAAGACCGCGGTGCTGGTCGAGCAGACCACCCTGCTCACCCAGCTCGTCGACGACCACGAGGCGCTGTCGGACTTCGCGAAGCGGCTCGGCGCGGTCGAGTCCCGGCTGACGAGCGTGGCCGAGGCCGCCTCCGGCGACGACGGGCTTCGGGACACGGTCAAGGAGCTGGCCGACCGGGTGGCGGCCATGCAGGCCGCTTTCGATGTGATCTCCTCCGTGGAGGGCCGGGTCAGGGAATGAGGGCGGCCCGCAGGCGCACGGCGTGAGCGGGGGTCAGGCCGCCGGCGAGCAGGACCCGCTCGGCGCCACCCTGTACGCTCAGCGCGGCCAGGAAGGTGCGCATCGCGCTCTCGGGCGCCTCCAGCAGCGCCGGGGGCATGCCGGGCGGCAGCGCGATGCCGAGCGTGAGCATCAGGTCCGGCAGCGCCTTGGCGGTGAGCGCGTAGTCGCGCACGATGGCCTCGTGGTCCACGCCGACCAGGTCGAGGATCAGCGCGATCACGATGCCCGTGCGGTCCTTGCCCGCGGCGCAGTGGACGAGCGCGGGCAGCCCGTCGGCGATCTCCGCGACGACCCCGGCGAGCCAGGTCCTCCTGTGCTCGAGCAGGCCGACGTACATCTCGCCGAGGTCGAGGTCCGCCGGGAGTGTGGCCAGGTGAGCGGGCGAGGCGACGGAGCCGGCGCCGAGCGGCGCGTGCCTGACGGCGCCGCCCAGGACGGGCGCCCAGTCGCCGGGCGTGCGCTCGTCGTCGCCGCGGAGGTCGGCGATGAGCCGCAGGCCCGCCACCAGCTCCGCGTCCGCGAGGGTGAGCGTGTGCGGCTGGGCGGAGCGGTAGAGCACACCCGGGCGCAGCGCGGTCTCCACCGCCACGTCCCGGAAATTGAGGAGAGGCATGTATCCCAGTAAGGAAGGCCTTGCCTGCGGCCATGCGGCCTTTGCGTGGACATGAAGTGAATCTCTCGTCACCTTTGACGAGGGCGATGTGAGGGGTGTTCGGCGAGCCTCCGCGCGCGGCGCGGTGTCTCCGACGTACCTTTGGCATCATGGCCACCCGTACGCCGAAAAGCGCATCGAAGGGGCCGGCGAAGCGGTCGACCTCGGCTCGCTCGACCCCCGCGAAGCGGACCGGAACGTCGGCGGGGTCCAGGGCGAGGGGAGCCGCCTCTGGCCGCAAGCCCTCGATGACCCACCAGGATCCGATCAGCTGGGTCTTCACGATGATCGGCAAGCTGATCGTCGGACTGTGGATGTTGTTCGCGAACGGCGTCGGCAGCATGGCTCGCGCGCTGGGCAAGAACGCCCGCGAGCTGGATCCGGCGCACCGTCGCGACGGGATCGGGCTGACGGTGCTCGCGGGCGCGATCGTGCTGGCGGCCATGACCTGGCGCAACGCCGACGGGGCGATCTCCGGCGTGGTCAACACCACCGTGCGCGGCGTGTTCGGGTCGCTGGCCTGGGCGCTGCCGCTGCTGCTGGGCCTGCTGGCCTGGCGCTACCTGCGCCACCCCGACCAGAACGCCGACACCGGCCGCATGGTGATCGGCTGGGCGGCGCTGCTCGTCGGCGTGCTCGGCGTGATCCACGTGGCCAACGGCACTCCATACCCGGCCGGCGAGGGTCAGGGCATGGACAAGGTGTCGGCCGCCGGCGGCATGATCGGGTTCATCGTGTCGGCGCCGCCGATGAGCCTCCTGCCGCCGTGGATCACGATCCCGCTGCTGCTGCTCCTGTCCGGGTTCGGTGTGCTGGTGATCACCGCCACCCCCGTGCACCGGATCCCCGAGCGGCTGGGCGAGCTCAAGCACATGTTGTTCGAGCGGCACGCCGAGCCACAGCCGCGCGAGCCGGGCAGGAAGCGGACCCGGGTCAAGAAGTCCGACGCCGGCGAGGGCGGCGACACGGTCAAGCCCTACGACACCCCTGTCCTGGCCGAGAAGCCGGACAAACGGGCCGATCACTCTCCGGAGATCGTGCCCGGGCTGACCGACGAGGAGGAGCCGCCCGCCGCCGAGGCGGAGCGCAGGCCCGAGCCGCCGCAGCCGACTCCCGCGCCGCGCAAGGTCGAGCAGCTGGTGCTGTCGCCGCAGGCGGGACCGTACAGCCTGCCTGACCTGCAGTTCCTCAAGCAGGGCAGCGCGCCCAAGCCGCAGACCAAGGCCAACACCACCGTGGTGAACGCGCTGACCAGCGTGCTCGAGCAGTTCACGATCGACGCGCAGGTGATCGGCTTCACCCGGGGGCCGACCGTGACCCGGTACGAGATCGAGCTGGGCCCCGCGGTCAAGGTCGAGAAGGTGACGGCCCTCACCAAGAACATCGCCTACGCCGTTAAATCCGCAGATGTCAGGATTTTGTCGCCTATCCCAGGCAAGTCGGCGATCGGGGTGGAGATCCCGAACGCCGACAAGGACCTGGTGTCGCTCGGTGACGTGCTGCGTTCCCAGGTGGCGCAGGCCGACCACCACCCGATGATCGTCGGGCTGGGCAAGGACGTCGAGGGCCGCACCATCGTCGCGAACCTCGCCAAGATGCCCCACCTGCTCATCGCGGGCGCCACCGGCGCCGGCAAGTCGGTCTGCGTCAACGGGCTGATCACCAGCATCCTCATGCGGGCCACGCCGGACGAGGTGCGCATGGTGCTGGTGGACCCCAAGCGGGTCGAGCTGAGCGTGTACGAGGGCATCCCGCACCTCATCACCCCGATCATCACCAACCCGAAGAAGGCCGCCGAGGCCCTCGAATGGGTGGTGGGGGAGATGGACCGGCGCTATGACGACCTGGCCGCGTCGGGATTCCGGCACGTGGACGAGTTCAACAAGGCCGTGCGGGCGGGCAAGCTCCAGCCGCCGCCCGGCAGCGAGCGGGTCTACCAGCCGTACCCGTACCTGCTGGTGATCGTGGACGAGCTGTCGGACCTCATGATGGTGGCGCCGCGCGACGTCGAGGACTCGATCGTGCGGATCACGCAGCTGGCCCGCGCGGCCGGCATCCACCTGGTGATCGCCACCCAGCGGCCGTCCGTGGACGTGGTCACCGGCCTGATCAAGGCGAACGTGCCGTCCCGGCTGGCGTTCGCGGTCTCCTCGCTCACCGACTCGCGGGTCATCCTGGACCAGCCGGGCGCCGACAAGCTGGTCGGCCAGGGTGACGCGTTGTTCCTGCCGATGGGCGCGAGCAAGCCCATCCGCATCCAGAACGCGTTCGTCTCGGAGAAGGAGATCGCCGAGATCGTCGCGTACTGCAAGGAGCAGATGCAGGCCGAATACCGCGATGACGTCGCCGCCGCGCCGATCAAGCGGGAGATCGACGAGGACATCGGCGACGACCTCGAGCTGCTGATCCAGGCGGCGGAGCTGATCGTGACCACCCAGTTCGGCTCGACCTCGATGTTGCAGCGCAAGCTGCGGGTCGGCTTCGCCAAGGCCGGGCGGCTCATGGACCTGCTCGAGAGCCGCAACGTGGTCGGCCCGAGCGAGGGGTCCAAGGCTCGCGAGGTGCTCGTGAAGCCGGACGACCTCGCGGGTTTGCTGGCCGACCTGCGTGGCGAATGACCCCAATGCGTCCCTGCGGGGTAGCTACTGGTTGAATATGAACCACTACGCAATGTTGTCGTGGTGGTTCAGACCAGGCGCCATCGGGGAGGCGTTTCGCCGTGCAGGAGCAGAGCATCGGAGCCATACTGGCGGCAGCCAGGCAGTCGGCGGGGCTGACGGTCGCGCAGGTGAGCGCGGCCACCCGGATCCGCGAGGCGATCATCCATGGCATGGAACAGGACGACTTCGATCAGTGTGGTGGCGAGTTCTACGCCAGGGGGCACGTCAAGGCCGTCGCCCACGCCGTGGGGCTGGATCCCGAGGCCACCGTGCACCTCTACGACCAGCAGCACGGCGGGGCGCCCCAGCCGGTGCGGGCGGCGGCGGTGTTCCAGGCCGACAGGAAGATCAACGTGCCGGTGCGGCGGGGGCCCAACTGGACGATGGCGCTCGGGGTGGCGCTGGCGATCGTGGTGGTCTTCGGCATGATGCGGGTGGTGGGCGGGGCGGGCGACCACGTGCAGACCGCCGGCGTGCGGCAGGTCTCGGCCCGGCCGAGCGTTCCGCCCAACACACCCATCACGGAGACGCCCAAACCGTCACGCAGCGTGAGCAGCAAGCGCATGGTGACCGTGCAGCTCAAGGCCAGGCGGTCGTCGTACGTGAACGTGCATGACGCGGAAGGTCGCCCGTTGTTCTCCGGGACGTTGAAGGCCGGCCGGACCTCCACCTGGCGCACACCGGAGAAGGTCAACCTGGTCCTGAGTGACGCCAGTGCGGTGTCGGTGCTGGTCAACGGCAAGAGGGTGACGGGGCTCGGGGGGCGGGGGGAGGCGGTGCGACGCTCGTTCGAGGCGCCGAAACAGCAGACGCGACAGCGCGCGAGATAATCCGCGAGGCCCACGCGACCCCAAACAAGGCGCAGGAGAGGCGTTCTGTTTGTCGGGGGAAGCAAGCTTCCCGCGACCCGTGCATCGGGTAGTGGCCAACTCCCGATACCGTAGTGTTCACCATGTCATCCCGCCGAACCGCATCGCTGATCACTCTGGGCTGCGCCCGCAACGAGGTCGACTCCGAGGAGCTGGCCGCGCGACTCGAGGCTGCCGGCTGGCAGCTGGGCGACGACGACCCCGATGTCGTCGTCGTCAACACGTGTGGCTTCATCGACTCCGCCAAGAAGGACTCCATCGACACGCTCCTGGCGGCCTCCGACTCCGGTGCGAAGGTGGTCGCCGCGGGCTGCATGGCCGAGCGCTACGGCAACGAGCTGGCCGAGGCGCTGCCCGAGGCCAGCGCAGTCATCTCCTTCGACGACTACGCCGAGATCGGCGACCGGCTCGACGACGTGCTCGCGGACCGGCCGCTCAAGCCCCACACGCCACGTGACCGGCGCACGCTGCTGCCCATCTCGCCGGTGGAGCGTGCCAGCGCGCCCAAGACCCACATCCCCGGCCACGGCGACCTTCCGGACGGCCTGGCGCCCTCCAGCGGGCCGCGCGTGCTGCGCAAGCGGCTCGACGAGAGCCCCGTGGCCTCGCTCAAGCTGGCCTCCGGCTGCGACCGGCGCTGCACGTTCTGCGCCATCCCGGCCTTCCGCGGCTCCTACGTCTCGCGCACGCCGGACGAGCTGCTGGCCGAGGCCGACTGGCTGGCCCACCGGGGCGTGCGCGAGCTCGTCCTCGTCAGCGAAAACTCCACGTCCTACGGCAAGGACCTCGGCGACCTGCGGGCGCTGGAGAAGCTGCTGCCGCAGCTCGCCGGGGTGGACGGCATCGAGCGGGTGCGGGTCAGCTACCTGCAGCCGGCCGAGCTGCGTCCCGGCCTGATCGACGTCATCACCGGCACCGACGGTGTGGCCCCCTACTTCGACCTGTCCTTCCAGCACGCCAGCAACAGCGTGCTGCGCAGGATGCGCCGGTTCGGCGATCCCGAGCGCTTCCTGGGGCTGCTGGGAGCCGTGCGTGAGCGCGCCCCTGAGGCCGGCGTGCGCTCCAACTTCATCGTGGGCTTCCCCGGGGAGACCGAGGAGGAGTTCGGCGAGCTGGTGAGCTTCCTGGAGGAGGCCAGGCTCGACGTCATCGGCGTGTTCGGCTACTCCGACGAGGACGGCACCGAGGCGGCACACCTGCCGGGCAAGCTCGACCAGGACGTCATCGACGAGCGTGTGCGGGTGCTCACCGCACTGGCCGAGGAGCTGACCGCTCAGCGGGCGGAGGAGCGCATCGGCACCGAGGTCGACATTCTGATCGACGACGACCTGGGCGACGGCGGCTACGAGGGTCGGGCCGCCCACCAGGGGCCCGAGGTCGACGGCTCGGTCACGGTGCAGGGCATCGGGTTGGTCAGGGGGCAGATCGTGCGCGCGCTCGTGGTCGACGCCGAGGGGGTCGACCTGATCGCGCGCATCAAGGCCAGTCCATGACTGTGCTCCCCGACGGCCTCCTCCGCTCCGCTCCTCGGTCGCCGGCGCTCCCTGCGATGCTCACTCCGGAGGCCGTCTCGTGATGAAAGACGAGCGCCGGGTGGTGAGCCCGTGGAACATCGCCAACATCCTCACGGTCCTCCGGTTGGCGCTCGTCCCGTTCTTCGTCGTCTGCCTCTTCCTGCCGGGCGCGGGCTGGCGGGTGGCCGCGCTGGCGGTGTTCGCGGTGGCCTCTTTCACCGACCACCTCGACGGCGAGCTGGCCCGCCGGTACGGCCTGATCACCGACTTCGGCAAGATCGCCGATCCGATCGCGGACAAGGCGCTCACCGGCGCCGCGCTGGTGTGCCTGTCGATCCTGGGTGAGCTGCCGTGGTGGGTCACGGGGGTCATCCTGGGCAGGGAGCTGGGCGTCACGGCGCTGAGGTTCGTGTTGCTGCGGCACGCGGTCATTCCGGCCAGCTATGGCGGCAAGGTCAAGACAGTGCTGCAGATCGCCGCGATCGTCCTCTATCTCCTGCCGTGGGTGCCCGACGTGGTGCGGTGGGTGGTGATGGGCGCTGCGCTGATCGTCACGGTGGCCACCGGCGTCGACTATGTGATCCGGGCCGTGAGGTTGCGTAAGGTGGCCAGGCAAGCGCGCGGGGAGTGATCGACGATGGATGTGGCCGGGGTTCTGTCCATGCTGGTGCAGCGGTCCGCCACGGTGGCAGTGGCCGAGTCGATCACCGGCGGGCTCATCGGGGCCGCGTTCACGTCGGTGTCCGGATCGTCGAAGGCGTTCCGCGGTGGGGTGATCTCCTACGCCACCGATCTCAAGCGGGAGCTGCTCGGCGTGCCGGGGGAGCTGCTGCGGCGTGAGGGGGCCGTGCACCCGGCGGTGGCTGCGGCCATGGCGGCGGGGGTCGCACGGCTGTGCGGGGCCACGTACGGGCTGGCCGTGACCGGGGTGGCCGGGCCTGAGCCGCAGGACGGCAAGCCCGTGGGGACCGTGCATATGGCCGTTTCCGGACCTGGCGGGCAGATTTGGTCCCGGGAATTGAGACTTGATGGGTCGCGCGAACGTATCAGGGTAGAGACGGTGGACGAGGCCGTTGATCTCCTGGCAGGTGTGCTGAAGGCGAACATAGGGGAACAATCCGGATGATTACCGTGTTACGTCCCCAGCGAACATGCCTGACGCGGTCTGACGCGGTGTCGGTGGATACGGGTACGGTGGAGCTGTGAGTGAGGTCCGTAAGCCAACTGCAAGCACCGAGCGCCCGGCAGGCGGGCCTGATGAGTCGCGCAATGAGGCACGAGCGGCGGTTCAGGGGCAGCGACGCCCAGTGATGACGGCGAGGAGTATGTACGAAGCTAAGAAGACCAAAGTGCGGCACGATCCGATCGCGCGAGGCGTGGTGAAAACTTCCGCGCCGGGGAGGGAGCGACAGATGATTCTGCTGCGTCAGCTGCTCGGCGATGTGCTGAGGCGGTTGCGGGTGCGGCAGGGACGCACGCTACGCGAGGTGTCCACGCTTGCCCGTGTCTCGCTCGGCTATTTGTCCGAGGTGGAGCGCGGCCAGAAGGAGGCCTCGTCCGAGCTGCTCGCGTCCATTTGCGGCGCGCTCGGGGTGCCGCTTTCGCAGGTGTTGCGTGAAGTGTCCGACCAGTTTGCGCTGGCGGAGCTCCAGGCCGCTCCTGTGCTTGCCGATGTGCCGGAGCACGAGCGCCTGCCCCTTGCCGAGACGGTTCCCGGGTCGATCTCCGACTCCGTGTTCCCCGAAGTCAAGGACATGGTGGCTGCCTAGCCCGGCTGGCAGCCGGCACACCACAGGATCAGCCGCTCCTGTGGCTGCGCCCCCATCTCCCCGCGGCTGATGCGGGTGCCGCAACGGCGACAGGGCCTCCCCGCCCTGCCATAGACCCAGGTCTGGTTCGCCGGGCGGCGATCACCTGTGGTCACCGTGCCCGCGTACGTCTTGTTGGCGTCCAGGAGTCGCTGCGCCAACGACACGAGCCCGTTGAGATCCTCGATCTCCCCGACTTTTCGCCACGGCCAGATCCCCCGCAGGAACAAGGTCTCGGCGCGATAGATCGTGCCGATCCCCGCCAGGTTGCGCTGATCGAGCAGCGCCTCCCCGATGGTCCTGCCGGGCGCCGCTCGTAGCCTCCGCACGGCCTCGTCCGGGTCCCAGTCCGGGCCGAGCAGATCCGGCCCGAGATGGCCCACCACGCGTGCCTCCTCGCCGGTTCTGACCAGGTCCACCATGCCGAGCTTGACGCCCATCGCCGTCCACTGCTGATTGGCCAGGATCAGCCTGACCTGGTCACCGGGGGGTGGTGTGATGTGGGCCGTGGCCGGCTTGATTCTCCAGCTGCCGTCCATCCGGAGGTGGGTGTGGAGGGTCAGGTCGCCTTCGACGCGGGTGAGCAGGTGCTTGCCCCGTGAGAGCGTGGTGAGCACTGCGCGGCCCGTCAGGTCTGCGGTGGCATATCGAGGGACGCGGAAGTCGGACCTGATGAGGATGCGGGCGTCCAGAGCGTCCCGCAGGCGTGCGGCCGTCCGATAGACGGCGTCTCCTTCAGGCATCTCTCGGCGCCTCCAGGCCTCTCTAGGCAGCTCTCCAGGTTAAGCCGCTTTTTTGCGGCGGGGCCGTTCTCCAAGCTAAGGCCACAACCTCCATTCTTTACGGCGGGGCCGATTGGGCCGCCACTCGGCATACTTCGGCTGACGGAGCGGCGAGCCGGGGCGGAGAGCGGTAGCTTGCGTGACCAGCGGAGCCCCGTGCGAGCGCGACCATAGGCACGGAGCGGCGAGCCGGGGCGGAGAGCGGTAGCTTGCGTGACCAGCGGAGCCCCGTGCGAGCGCGACCATAGGCACGGAGCGGCGAGCCGGGGCGGAGAGCGGTAGCTTGCGTGACCAGCGGAGCCCCGTGCGAGCGCGACCATAGGCACGGAGCGGCGAGCCGGGGCGGAGAGCGGTAGCTTGCGTGACCAGCGGAGCCCCGTGCGAGCGCGACCATAGGCACGGAGCGGCGAGCCGGGGCGGAGAGCGGTAGCTTGCGTGACCAGCGGAGCCCCGTGCGAGCGCGACCATAGGCACGGAGCGGCGAGCCGGGGCGGAGAGCGGTAGCTTGCGTGACCAGCGGAGGCCCGTGCGAGCGCGACCATAAGCAGGGCCCTCCAGGAATACGGCCTCTGAGCCCTTCTGCGGCGGGCCGCCGTTACGCGCGCATTGTGGGCCGACTCCGTGGTGACCTGAACGGCCGCGTCGTCCGGATCCTCGCGAGCAGGCCCGCGGCCGAGATCAACCAGGTCGCGCTCTGGTTCACGCGGAAGTGACCCGCCCGTTCGCCGGCGCGCAGAGGTGGTGCAAGGGGGTGGCTGGTCAGGCCTCGTGGTGGTGTTGGGCGCCGGCGGATGGCGGCGGATGCGGGGCCGGTTGGGCCAGGATCAGGGTCAGGTCGTCGGATCGGGTGCGCGTGGCGTGCCCGCGCAGCAGGTCCAGCAGGTCACGCACGGCCTCCGCCAGTGTCGGGGCGGTCAGGGCGGAATGCAGATGCTCGTCGAACGGCAGTTGGGCGCCGCTCCGGTCGCGGGTCTCGGTGAGCCCGTCAGTGAACAGCAGCAGGCGGTCCGACGGCAGCAGGCGGACGCGCCACACGTACGGGTCGGGGGACAGGCCCAGCGGCCGGCAGGGGCGGGGCGGCTCGAGCACGCGCAGCCGGCTGCCGATCCGGATGGGGGCGGGATGGCCGCAGTTGACGAGCAGAACTCCGCCGGGCACGAACTCGGCGAGCAGGATGGTCACGAAGTCCTCGGGACCCAGGTCGGGGCCGATGCGGGTGTCCAGGTCACGAGCCAGGCAGACCAGGTCGGGGGCGGTGGCGGCGGTACGGCGGAAGGCGCTCAGCACCGCAGCGCTGAGATGGGCCGCGTCCAGGCCGTGGCCTTTGACGTCCCCGATGATCAGCCGCGCGCCCGTGGCCGTGGCGATGGCCTCGTGCAGGTCCCCGCTGATGCGGGCGCCGAGGGTCGCCGACCGGGTGTGGGCGGCCAGGTGGACGCCGCCCAGCTCGGTGGGCAACGAAGGGATCATCGCCCGCTCGGCTATCCGGGTGATGCGGTTCAAGTCGGCGCGCTGCCGTTCATGACGGCGGGCGAGGGCGACGCACAGCAGCCCGCCGACGGCGACGATCGGCATCCGCATGAGGAAGTGGGGCAGCTCCGAGCCGTCTCCCAAGAACGGCAGCAGGACGGTCAGGGCGAGCGCCGCGGCCGTGACCAAGGTGGTCTGGCGGACGGTCAGGCAGTGCGCGGCGATCACCGGCCCGGCCAGCAGCGCCGACAACACGACGGGAGTGGAGAAGGCGTCGGCCAGCGCGACGAACATCTCGCCCACCAGCAGGGCCGGCAGGAGCCGGCGCCGGCCCTTGAAGGGGGTTCGCCACGGAATGGGGACCTCCTTGGACTGCTGCCTCGGGGCAATCCATGCAGTTGCCGAGTAGCCACCTTCTCACTCTTAGTGACATTGCGGTGGCGATTCCGGCAAACTGGCGAGGCCCTGGCCGGCGTGTGCCGGCTCAGTCCCAGGCGGCGGGGTCGGCAGCGAGCTGGCGGACGCGCTCGGGCAGCGCCCCGGAGGCGACCTGTTCGAGCGTGACCTCCTCCAGGATGGCGCGCTCGGTCGCCCGCAACGCGATCCACACCTGCTGCAACGATTCCGCCGGCCCCCGGTAGCCGACGTGCTCGGGCCGCTCGCCGCGTACGTTGGCCAACGGGCCGTCCACGGCCCTGATCACGTCTGCCAACGAGATGGCGGAGGCGGGCCTGGCCAGCACGTATCCACCCTCCGGCCCCCGCTGTCCCCGTACCAGCCCGGCGCGGCGCATCTGGAGCAGGATGTTTTCCAGGTATTTGGGTGGCATGTCCTGTTCCTTGGCGAGCTCGCCCACGGTGGTCGGGCCCGCACCGGCTGCGGCGAGTTCGGCGGCGGCTCGGAGGGCGTAGTCGACACGAGCGGAGAGGCGCATGTTTTCGATTATCCCTCCTGGTCAACACTGGTTAGGCGCAAGGTCGTCAGAACGGGCACGAGACCCGAATCTGGCAGGGCCTTCCAGCCGGGGCTGATCGGCGGGTTACGATGCCGAGCGAGGGGGCGCGACGACGGGGTGATCATGCGGAAATCTCGTGTTCACCTGCGACGTCACGCGCGGATGGGAGCGCTAAACTTCCAACAACCTTTTCCGATGTGACGGTGGGATTCAGCGTGGAGCGACGCCCTGGTGTGCCCAGACTACTCAGGGAGATCAACGACCGGGCCGCGCTGGAGCTGTTACTGGCCACCGGCCCCATGACGCGTGGTCAGATCGGCGATCTGACCGGCCTGTCCAAGGTCACGGCGTCGCAGACGCTGGCCAGGTTGGAGGAGCGCGGCCTGGTCGAGGTGGTCGGCGCGCAAGCCGGCGGCCGCGGACCCAACGCGGCGCTTTACTCCGTGATCGCCTCCAGCGCATACGTGGCCGGGCTCGAGGTGGGGCCCGACTTGATCTCGAGCGCGATCGCCGACATCCACGGCCACACGATCGCCGACGTCACGGTCGATCCGCACGCCCACGACGACCCGGTCTCGGCCGTGCACGACGCGATCGTGAAGGCGTGCCGCGGCGCCAAGGTGGGTCTCGGCAAACTCCGCGGGGTCGTGATCGGCACCCCGGGCGTGGTCGATCCCCGCAGCGGCGACGTCCGCTTCTCCTTCGACCTGCCCGGCTGGCACGAGGGCATCCACGAGGCCCTGGCCGGCGACCTGCGGCGCGAGGTGACGATCGAGAACGACGTCAACCTCGCCGCCATCGCTGAGCGCGCCGACGGGGCCGCCAAGGGCCTCGACGACTTCGTGCTGCTGTGGTCGAGCCGCGGCCTGGGCATGGCCGTCATGCTCGCAGGCAAGCTGCACCGGGGGCGTTCCGGCAGTGCGGGCGAGATCGGCTACCTGCCGGTGCCCGGTGTGCCGCTGCCCGAGGACATCCGCACCTTGCCGGGGCGGCTGCCCTCCCTGGCGGGTGGTCTGCAGTCGCTGGTCAGCGCCGAGGCGGTCAGCGAGCTGGCCCGCGAGTACGGCTTCGCGGCCGCGAGCGCCGGCGAGTGCGTCAAGGTCGCGGTGGCCGCCGGAGCCGAGGGCGAGCCGTTGCTGGATGAGATCGCGCACCGGCTGGCTCTCGGGGTCGCGGCGGTCTGCGTGATCCTCGATCCCGGGTTGGTGGTGCTCGGAGGTGAGGTGGGGCACGCGGGCGGCCGGGCGCTCACCTCCCGCGTGGAGGAGGCGGTCGCCAAGATCTGCCCCGTGCGGCCCCATGTGGCCACCAGCACCGTAGAGGGCAATCCGGTGCTGCGGGGAGCTGTGCTGGCGGCACTCCAGCAGGCGCGCGAGGAGATCTTCAGCTCCTAGCCTCGCGGCGGCAGGCCGGCCGCCTACGCCGAGCGCTTCGGCTCGAGGGAGGCGACGCGAGGCCGCCGACCGTCCGTGAGGAGCTCCATCGCGGCCCTGGCGTTGGCCCGGGCCGCCCCGTACGTGGCCAGATAGGCCACGCCTCCCGGCCGCCAGATGGGCAGCCCCATCTCGATGACGATCGTGTCGGGCCGGGCGGCGACCAGGGTGGAGACGAGCGCCCGGCTGTCGGCGTACCGATGGGCGTCCTTGACCACCACCACCAGCGAGCGACCCCTGGCACGCTCCAGGAGCCGCTCGGCGACGGCCTCTGCCGGCGCGACCCGGACCACCTCGCCCTCGGGCAGCCACGGCGCAACGCCCCACGGGACGTCGCCGACCGCGATCGTCGGAGGCGTGTCGACCTCGACGACCAGCGGATCGGTCAACGGCCCTGCCGACCCGTGGAGCCTGACCGCGCGCCTGGCGGCGTCCAGGCCGACGTCCGCCGGCTCGTCCTGCGTGCCCGCCCCCGACCCGAACCAGGCCCGCAGCCGGTCGGCCCGGGCCGCGGCCTCCTCCAGGCGCTCGGCCGGCAGCCGCCCGTCGCCGACGGCGGCCACGATCTCGGCGATGATCCCCAGGATCTCGTCGTAGCCCGGCTTCGGCCCCAGGCAGAGCAGGTCGGCCCCGGCCGTGAGCGACTGGACGGCGCCCTTGGCGAGCCCGACGCCGTCGCTGATCGCCTGCATGTCCAGCGCGTCGCTGACCACTACGCCGTCGTAGCCGAGCTCGCCCCTGAGCAGCCCGGTGATCGCGGCGGGCGAGAGCGTGGCGGGCTGGTCGCCGGTCAGCACGGGCACCGCGACGTGCGCGGTCATGACGGAGCGCGCCCCTGCCTCGATGGCGGCCATGAACGGCACCAGCTCCCTGGAACGCAGCACGTCCAGGGTGACGTCCACGACCGGGACGGCCAGGTGCGAGTCGACCGTGGTGGCGCCGTGGCCGGGGAAGTGCTTGACGCAGGCGGCGACCCCGGCCGACTGCAGACCCTGGACCGCGGCCACCGTGTGCCTGGCGACCAGCGCGGCGTCGTCGCCGAAGGCCCTGGTGCCGATCACCGGGTTGTCCTCGGCGGTGTTGACGTCGGCCGCGGGCGCCATGTCCAGGTTGACCCCGGCGGCGACCAGTTCGGCCCCGATGGCCCGGTAGACCCGGCGGGTGAGCTCGACGTCGTCCACGGCGCCGAGCGCGGCGTTGCCCGGGTAGGGGCTGCCGACGTGATAGGCGAGCCTGGTGACGTCGCCGCCCTCCTCGTCCAGGGAGATGAACGGGTCGCCGGCCGCCCGCAACGCCGCGGTGAGCCCCGTCACCTGCTCGGGCGTGGCGACGTTGAAACCGAACAACGTGACGCCGCCGAGACCGTGCTCGAGCTCGTTCAGGACCCAGCCGGGCGCGGTCGTGCCGTCGAAGGCGACGAGCAGCGTGCCGGCCGCGAGACGGCGCAGCCCCCGATCACTCTGACTCATGGCTCCTCATCAGGTTCAGGGCAGGGTCAGGGGTACGGCCCGCGTGAAGGCCGCACCCGCCCTGCGAAATATGGAGAAATCAGCCTTTGACAGCCCCGGCCACCAGGCCGGAGACCATACGGCGCTGCACCAGCAGGAAGAAGGCGATGACCGGCAGGGTCATCAGCGTGGAGGTCGCCATGATGGCGCCCCAGTCGGTGCCCCGCTGCCCGAAGAAGAACTGCAGGGCCACCGGCATGGTGTAACCCGTGGTGTCCTTCATCAGGACCAGCGCGAAGATCAGGTCGTTCCACGCGGTGATGAACGAGAAGATGCTCGTCGCCACCAGACCCGGCGCCACCAACGGGAAGAGCACCTTCCAGAAGGTGGTGAACCGGCTCGCGCCGTCGATCCACGCCGCCTCCTCCAGCGACTTGGGGACCGCGGCGACGAACGTCCGCAACATCCAGATGCCGAACGGCAACGTCAAACCGACCTGGATGACGATCAGCCCGAGCAGGTTGTCGTAGAGCCCGAGGCGCCGGACGTTCAGGAACAACGGAATCAGGAGCGCCTCGGTCGGGATCATCTGCACGATGAGCAGGGTGATCAGGAAGCTCGTACGCCCCTTGAAGCGAAAACGCGCCACGGCGGTCGCCGCGAGCAGCGCGAACGCCGACCCGATGAGCACCGTGCCGAGCGCCACGATCGCGCTGTTGCGCATGTAGACCCAGATCGAGTTGCCCGCCACGCCGTCGGTGAGGACCGTGTTGACGTGCTCGAAGGTGAAGTGCGTGGGGAACGGGATGAAGTCGGTGGTGAAGATCTGGTCGTTGGCCTTGAACGAGGTCGAGACCATCCAGTAGACGGGGAAGACCGCGAAGAGGAAGACCAGAACCCCGGCCGTGTTCAGCGCGATCTTGTTGAGCCGTTTGCGGGCCAGGGGGGTCATGTCAGGTCCTCCTGCTTGACCATCTGCCGGGTGTAGAACGCGGTGACGATGAGCAGGATGATCGTCAGCACCACCGCGATCGCCGCGCCCGTGCCCATCTTGGGCGGCGCCTTGAAGGCCTCGGCGAAGGAGAAGAGCGACAGGTTGAACGCCTCGCGGTTGGTCGGCCCGTTCAGCAGCACATAGAGCTGGCTGAGCACCTTGAAGTCCCAGATGATCGACAGGATCGTCAGGACGGCGAAGACCGGCTTCAGCAGCGGGAAGGTGATCTTCCTGAACGTGCGCCACGGGGTGGCGCCGTCCACCCTGGCCGCCTCGTACAGCTCGGCGGGGATGCCGCGCAGTCCGGCCAGCACCGACACCGCGACGAACGGGAAGGACGCCCAGACCACCGTGAGGACCAGCACGACGTAGACGGACCACGCGTCGTTGAGCCACGGCTGGCCGGTCCAGTCGGCCCGGCCGAAGATCAAGGTCGACAAGGCGTCAGGGAGCAGATTGAGCGCCCAGTTGATGATGCCGGCCTCGGCGTCGAAGAGCCAGCGCCAGATCGTGCCCTGGGCGACCGGTGGGACCGCCCACGCGGACATGATGCCGATGATCACGAAGGTGGACATCCGCTTGCTCAGCCGGTTGAGCAGCGCGCCGACGGCGGTGCCCAGGATCAGGGTGAGGGCCACGGTGACGGCCGCGAAGACGACCGTGTTCCGCAGCGAGGACCAGAAGATGTCGTTGTCGAAGAGCTTGGTGTAGTTGTCCAGCCCCACCCACTCCGGCTCCGCGACGCCGCGGATCACCCGGAGGCTGATGCTCTGGAACGACATGATGATCATCTGGATCATCGGGTAGAGCAGCAGCCCCGCGATGACCACAATCCCAGGGACGAGCAGGACGTACGGGATGGACCATCCGGGCATCCCGCTGCCTCGAGCGGGCTTGCGTGAACTGTGGCGGCGCCGCCCAGGGGCGGAGGGGTTGCCTCCGCCCCTGGGCGCGAGCGTTGACGTGTTCGCCATGGTCACGACTGGTTGAGGATGTCTTCGAGTTCCTTGTTGGCCTTGGCGAGCGCCTCATCGGCCGTGGCCTTGCCCTCGATGACCGAGCGGGCCGCGTTCTGCAGGACCGCCTTGGTCTCGTTGGCCTCCGTCCACTGGGGGTCGGCGGGGAACGCCTTGGCCTTGGCGAAGGCGGCGGCGAACGGCGCCTGCGCCGGGTCCTTGGCCAGCTCGGCGAGCGTGTCCGGGTAGACCGGCAGCAGGCCGCCGTCCAGCGCGTAGCGGTCGGCCCACTTCTTGCTGGTGGCGAGCTTCACGAACTCGGTCGCGAGCTCCTTGTTCTTGGCGTCGTTCCACACGGTGATGTCATTGCCGCCGAAGAACGCGGGGGTCTCGCCGCCGCTCTTGGACGGGAGCGGGAAGAAGGCCATCGCGTCCTCCTTCACCTTGCCCTTGCTCTCCTCCTTGATGGTGGCGATGTCCCACGACGCGGTCAGGTACATGCCGACCTTGCCGTTGGAGAAGCGGGTGCGGATGTCCGTGGTGTTCTGCGTGAGGCGGGACTTGCTGGACGCGCCCGAGGACACGATGCCCGTATAGGTCTCGAAGCCGGTCTTGAAGGCGGGGTCGGTGAGCTTGCCGACCCACTTGTCGCCCTCCTTGACGGCGTACTCGCCGCCCTCGGACCAGGCCATCGCGCCGAGCAGGTGGTTGGCGTCGGAGCCGCCGTTGAAGGCGAAGCCGTCGACGTCCTTGCCCTTCTCGTCCTGGATCTTCTTGGCCGCCGCGAGGACGTCGTCCCAGGTCTTCGGGACCTCGATCTTGAGGTCTTCGAACCAGTCCTTGCGGTACATGACGGCGCGGGTGCCGGCGCCCCACGGCATGGCGTAGACCTCGCCGTCGATGGTCTCCAGGCCGAAGAGGTTCTTCGGGATCTGCGCGTGCTCGCCGCCGGCGGTGATCGAGGTGACGGGGGCCAGCGCGTCCTGGCTCTGCCAGAGCGGCACCTGGTCGTTGCCGATCTCCGTCACGTCGGGGCCCTCGCCGCCGGCCGCGGCAGCCGTGAACTTGTCGTTGACCTGCGGCCACGGGATCCACTGCACGGTGGCATCCGCACCGGTCTGGGTCTTGAACTCGGCGACGAGGTCGTCCATGTACTTCTGGGACGGCTCGTTGGGGTCGCCGAGGCGCCAGACGGTGATGCTCTGGCCCGCGTACTTGGGGCCAGAGGCGGAGGCGGAGCCTGAGGCCTGCGGCTGGGGCGTGCTCGGCTCTCCGGAGCCACATGCGGCCAGGCCCAGGGCCAGGGCGGCCGTGGTGACCGTAGTGGCCGTGATCTTCGCGATCCTCACTAGCGTTCTCCCTTCCCGGCTAATCGCGTCGGGTCTGCGCTCATCGGGTGCTGAGCCTGTGGTCCGCACCTGGCTGATCGTCAGTGTCGAATTGGTGCTAAACTAACAAGAAACTTTCTTAAAAGAAACTGCCGTTAGCGTTTCGTTGCCAGAGGGGAGAGGTCCCGTGACACGAAATCCCGGTGTGCCACGCCTGCTGCGCCGCCTGAACGACCGGACGGCCCTGGAGCTCCTTCTCACCGAGGGCCCGCTCACCCGCGCTGAGCTGGGAGAACGCACCGGGCTTTCCAAGGTGACCGCGGGACAGCTGCTCGCGAGGCTGGAAGAGCGAGGGCTGGTGGAGGTCGCCGGCGAGCGGGCCGGCGGGCGCGGACCCAACGCCGCCCTCTATGGCGTGGTCCCCTCCAGCGCGCACGTCGCCGGCCTCGAGGTGCTGCCCGACGCCATCACCGTTGGTGTGGCCGACATCACCGGCAGGACCGTGGTGGAGGTCGTGGTCAATCCGACCGACGGCGACCCGGTCGCCACCGTGCACGAGGCCGTACGGCGGGCCTGCGAGGCGGCCAGGATCACCCTGCCGCAGTTGCGCTCATTCGTCATCGGCACCCGCGGCGTGGTCGATCCGGCCACCGGCGACGTGCGTTTCTCCTACGACCTGCCGTCCTGGCACGTCGGCGTGCTGGCCAGCCTGCGCGGGGCCCTCGGCGCCTCGGTGACCATCGAGAACGACGTCAACCTTGTCGCCCTCGCCGAGCACCACTACGGCGCCGCCGTCGGCGTCGACGATTTCGTGGTCCTCTGGGCAGGCGTCGGCCAGGGTCTGGGCGTCATGCTCGGTGGCCGCCTGCACCGCGGTAACACCGGTGGCGCGGGCGAGATCGGCTGGCTGCCCGTGCCCGGCGAGCCGCTGCCCGCCGATGTCACCCAGCCGCAGTCGGGCTCCTACCAGCGGCTGGTGGGCCAGGCGGCGATGGACGGGCTGGCCAGGGGCCACGGCATGAGCCTGCGGCCGAGCGCCGACCTGGTCCGCGCCGCCGTCGCCGACGGCCGCTCCGGCTTTCTCGACGCCGTCGCGGATCGGCTGGCCGTCGGCGTCGCGGCCGTCAGCGTCGTGCTGGACCCCGGGCTCATCGTGCTCGCCGGCGACGTCGGGCGGGCCGGAGGTCCTGAGCTGGCCGCCAGGGTCGAGGAGGCGGTGGCGAAGGTCTGCCCGACGCGGCCCAGCGTGGTCACCACGGGAGTCGCCGGAAACCCCGTGCTGCGCGGCGCCCTGGTCGCGGCCTTGGAGCAGGCCCGAGAGCAGGTTTTCTCCGACACTGTGTGAGAATTTCTGCCCATGTGGCACCCCGCACACGGCATCGTCCTGATCTCCGACCCCCGCGTGACCGCCATCCCCGTCCACGACAACGGGGAGCCGCTGGTCGAAGTGCGGGGACGGTTGAGACTCGACGACCGGATGGCCGACGAGGAGGGCGCGTACGGCCGCCTGCGTGCCGGCCTGCTCGACCGGCTCGAGCGGGCGGAGAAGGAGCTGCCCGCCGGATACCACCTCCTGATCGTGGAAGGCCACCGGTCCATCGCGAACCAGCGCCAGACCTTCGACGACTACCGGGCCGAGCTCGCCCATCGCTTTCCCAGCATGACGGCCGACGAGCTGCATGCGGCGGCCAGCCGCTACGTCTCGCCGGTCGAGGTGGCCCCGCACACCGCAGGGGCTGCCGTGGACCTCACGCTCTGCGACGCCGACGGCGCCGAATACGACCTGGGCACCGCGATCAACGACACTCCCGAGCAGAGTGCGGGCGCCTGTTACACCGCCGCCGCCGGGATCCCGGGGGACGCGCGCAGGCACCGCAAGATCCTCGCGACCGCCCTGGAATCGGCGGGCCTGGTCAACTACCCCACGGAATGGTGGCACTGGTCCTACGGCGACCGTTACTGGGCGCTGATGACGGGCTCTCCCCACGCCCTCTACGGCCCGGCCCACTGACCCTCGCGGCCGCAAGCCGGGCTAGCGCAGGGCGAGCGCCACGGCCACCCCCAGTCCGAACGCGACGACCACGCCCCGGAGGACCTTGGCGGACATGAGCCGTGCCACCCGCGTGCCCAGCAGCCCGCCCGCCAGGCTGGCCGGTGCGATCACCGCCACCGCCTGCCACTGCACGGCCCCGAACAGCGAGAACGCCACCACCGACACGGTGCTGATCACCAGCGCGAGCACCGCGCGCACGGCGTTCACCCGGTGCAGGCCTTCGTGCAGGAACATGCCGAGCACGGTCAGCAGCAGCACGCCCATGCCGCCGTTGAAATACGCGCCGTAGCAGCCGCCCAGGAACACCCCGGCGTACACGAGCTTGCTCGGCCGCCCGTCACCGCCGAATCGCCGGCGCAGCCACGGCTGCGCCAGCAGCGCCAGGCTGGCGAACGCCACCAGCCACGGCACGAGCGACTCGAACAGCCTGCCCGGTGTCAGCAGCAGCAACGCGCTGCCCGCCCCCGCGCCCAGCACGGCCGTGGCACTCAGCATCGCGGCCCTGCGTCGTTGCCCGCGTAGCTCGGCCCGGTAGCCGAGCACGCCGCCCAGGTATCCCGGCCACAACGCCACCGCGTTCGTCACGGACGCGGTCAGGCTCGGATAGCCGAACGCCACGAGAGCGGGGAAGGAGATGAGGGTACCGCCGCCGGCCAGGGCGTTCACCGCCCCCGCCAGCAGACCGGCCACCATCAGGAAGAGCAGATCCGTCATCGGCCGACGGCGTAACCCTGAGCGCCGCGGGGGTTGGCGGCGGCTTTGAGGAAGGCGCCGTCGCGAGCCACCGCGCTGAGCCTGCCCAGCGTCCACGAGCCCTGGAGCTCGACCTCGTGCCCGCGCCGCCGCAGCTCTGCCACCACGTCAGGGTCCAGGCGGTCCTCGGTGTGCAGGACTCCGGGGCGGGAGCCGCGCGGGAAGAACGAGCTGGGGAAGTGCTCGGAGTGGAACATCGGCGCGTCGATGGCCTCCTGCAGGTTCAGGCGGCCGTGGACGACGGCCAGGAAGAAGTTCACGCTCCACTGGTCCTGCTGGTCGCCGCCCGGCGTGCCGAACGCCAGCCACGGCCGCCCGTCCCTGAGCGCGAACGACGGCGAGAGCGTGGTGCGCGGCCGTGTTCCGGGCCGCAGCGACGCCGGCAGCCCCTCCTGCAGCCAGAACATCTGGGCCCGCGTCCCCAGGCAGAATCCCAGCTCGGGGATGGTGGGCGAGCTCTGCAGCCAGCCGCCGCTGGGAGTGGCGGACACCATGTTGCCCCAGCGGTCCACGACGTCCACATGGCAGGTGTCGCCCCGGACGGTCCCGTCGCGGGCCACCGTCGGCTCGCCGACGCCTTGTCCGACGTGCCCGAGTCCGGCACCCTGCGGCGCGCGCGCCCCGGAGATGCCGGGCGCGCTGCTGGCCGTGCCGGGCGCGGGGAAAGCCGGCAATCTCGGCGCGCGCCCGCCCGGAGCGCCCGGCCGCAGGTCGAGACTGGCCTCCACGCCGACCAGCCGTCGGCGCTCGGCGTTGTACGCCGCGCTCAGCAGGTCGGACATGGTGCCGGACTCGGGCACGTCGGACAAGGTGCCGGACTCGGGCACGTCGGACATGGTGCCGGACTCGGGCGCGTCGGACAAGGTCACGTGGGCGTCGCCGTACCAGGCCTCGCGGTCGGCGAAGGCCAGCTTGGCGACCTCGGTCACCGTGTGCACGTAGTCGGCGCTGAGATAGCCCATCGCGTCCAGGTCGAACCCGTCGAGCAACGCCAGCTGCTGCAGGAACACCGGTCCCTGACCCCACGGCCCGGTCTTGCACACGGTGTGCCCGCGATAGTCGAAGGTCAGCGGCTCCTCGACCGATGCCGACCAGCGCGCCAGGTCGTCGCCGGTGAGCAGCCCGCCGTGCACCTCGCCGGAGCTGTCCCGCCAGGCCGTTTTGGCGCTGAACTCGGCGATCGCCTCCGCGACGAACCCCTCGTACCAGGCCGTGCGGGCAGCGGCGAGTTGCCCCTCTCGGCTGCTCGCCGCGGACTCCGCCTCAGCCACCAGCCGTCGGTACGTGGCGGCCAGCACCGGGTTGGCCAGCTTCGACCCGGGCGCGGGCACGCGCCCGCCGGGCAGCCACGTCGCTGCCGACGTCGGCCAGTCAGCGTTGAACAATCCTTCGACCGACTCGATCGTGGCCGCGATGCGCTCCAGCACCGGAATGCCGTGCTCGGCGTAGTGGATCGCGGGTGCGAGCACGTCGGCCAGCCGCCAGGTGCCCCAGCGCTCCAGCATCAGCATCCACCCGCCGAAGGCCCCCGGCACGGTGGCAGCCAGCAGCCCGGTGCCGGGCACGATGTCCAGGCCCAGCTCCGTGAAGCGCTCGATGGTGGCCGCGGCGGGCGCCACGCCCTGCCCGCACACCACGGACACCTTCTGCTCGGCCTCGCTCCACAGCAGGATCGGCACCTCGCCGCCGGGGCCGTTCAGGTGCGGTTCGGCGATCTGCAGCACGAAGCCGGCGGCCACCGCCGCGTCGAAGGCGTTCCCGCCGCGTTCCAGCACGCTCATGCCGGTGGCCGAGGCCAGCCAGTGGGTGCCGGCGACCATGCCGAAGTCGCCCGACAGCTCGGGCCTGGTGGTGAACAAGCTCTCTCCCTTTATCGACTTGCTGTAACAAGGTGGCACGCGGCCGGATGGCCGGTGCCGGTCAACGGGGGTTCGTCGGTCCGGCAGACGTCGTACGCCAGCGGGCACCGCGTATGGAAGCGGCACCCCGACGGCGGATCGACCGGACTCGGCACATCACCGCTGAGCACGATCCTGCGCCGCTCCCGCTGCCTGACCGGATCCGGCACCGGCGCCGCCGACAGCAGAGCCTGCGTGTACGGATGCCGCGGCTCGGCGAAGATCTCGGCCGTCGGCCCCGACTCCACGATCTTGCCCAGGTACATGACGGCCACCCGGTCGGCCAGGAACTCCACCACGGACAAATCATGCGTGATGAACAGGCATGAAAAGCCCATATCCCGCTGCAGATCGGTGATCAGGTTGAGCACCGACGCCTGCACCGACACGTCCAGCGCCGACACCGGCTCGTCGGCCACCACCAGCTTGGGCTCCAGGATCAACGCCCTGGCCAGCCCCACCCGCTGCCGCTGCCCGCCGGACAGCTCGTGCGGGAACCGCGTGCGCATCTCCGCCCGCAGCCCCACCTTCTCCAGCATGGCCGACACGCGCCTGGAGGTCTCCCGCCGGTCGGCCGCCTGGTGCCTGAGCAGCGGCTCGCCGACGATGCGCTCGATGGTGAAGCGCGGGTTGAGCGAGGAGTAGGGGTCCTGGAAGACCATGTGGACGTCCCTGCGCAGCGGGCGCATGGCCCGGCGCGACAGGTGGGTGACGTCGCGCCCGTCCAGCTCGATCCGGCCGGACGTGGGCTGGGTCAGCCGCAACACGCACTTGCCGACCGTGGACTTGCCGCTGCCGGACTCGCCGACCAGGCCGAGCACCTCACCCTGGCCGATCTCCAGCGACAGTCCGTCCACCGCGCGTACCGGGCCGTAGTGTTTGACCAGGTTGTCGATCCGCAGGATCACTGCTCGCCTCCGGGGTGGAAACAGGCCGCCAGATGGCCGGGCGCGTGCTGGTCGAGCGGGGGCCGCTCCATCCGGCAGTCTGCCTGCGCACGCGGGCAGCGGGCCTGGAACGCGCACTCGTCCGGGTCGGACAGCGGTGACGGCACCATGCCGGGGATCTCGGCCAGCCGCCCGTTGACGGCGGCGGACGGCAGGGCCTTCATCAGACCCAGCGTGTACGGGTGCCGCGGGTTGGCGAACAACTCGGTCACCGCGGCCTGCTCGACGGCGCGGCCGGCGTACATGACCACGGCCCGGTCGGCGATGTCGGCCACCACGCCCAGGTCGTGGGTGATGAGGATGATCGCCGTGCCGAGCCGGTCACGCAGGTCGCGGAACACGTCCAGCACCCCTGCCTGGATCGTCACGTCGAGCGCCGTCGTGGGCTCGTCGGCGATCAGCACCCGGGGCGAGCAGGCCACCGCGATCGCGATCATCACGCGCTGCCGCATGCCGCCGGACAGCTGGTGCGGGTATTCCCTCATCCTGCGTTGCGGCGCCGGAATGCCGACCAGCTCCAGCAGCTCGACGGCCCGGCGGCGGGCCGCCTGGCGGGAGAGCCGCTCGTGCCTGCGCAGCACCTCGATGATCTGGTATCCAACGGTGAACGACGGGTTGAGCGAGGTCATCGGCTCCTGGAAGACGACCGACACCTCCTTGCCGCGGACGTGCCGCATCTCGGCCTCGGGCAGCGTCGTGAGCTCGCGTCCGCCCAGCTTCACCGACCCGGACAACCTGGTCGTGTCCGGTGGCAGGAGCCGGGGGACCGACATCGCGGTGACCGACTTGCCGCAGCCGGACTCGCCGCACAAGGCCAGGATCTCGCCCTCCTCCAGTGTCAGTGAGATGTCTCTGACGGCCTGCACCAGGCCGTCCTCCGTGTCGAAGCCGACGGCCAGGTCGGCGATCTCCAAGAGGCTCATCGGAAGCTCCTCGGGTCCAGGACGTCACGCAGGCCGTCGCCGAGCAGGTTGAAGCCCAGCGTGGCCAGGGCGATCATCAAGCCGGGCCAGATGGCCAGCCACGGCGCGTCGCCCAGGTACTGCTGGGCGGTGGTCAGCATCACGCCCCACGACGGTGTCGGCGGCTGCACGCCCAGCCCCAGGAACGACAGCGTGGACTCGCCGATGATGGCCGCAGGGATGGCCACCGTGGCCTGCACGATGAGCGGATTGGCGCAGTTCGGGAGCACGTACCGGAAGATCAGGTAGGCGTCGCTCGCGCCGTCGGCGATGGCCGCCGCCACATAGTCCATCTCCCTGACCGCCAGCACCTCGCCGCGCGTGATCCGGATGACGGCCGGCAGCTGGGCGAAGCCCAGCGCCAGCACCACGCCCCTCAGCGACGGCCCGATGATCGCCGCCAGCCCCACCGCGAAGACCAGGAACGGGAACGCCAGCGTCACGTCCACCAGCCGCATCACGACGGGGTCCAGCCAGCGCCGGTAGAACCCGGCGACCAGCCCGATCGGGATGCCCACGGCCATCGCCAGCAGCGTGGACAGCACGCCGGCCTGGAGCGACACATGGGCGCCGTGCGCGATCCTGGCGAAGGCGTCCCTGCCGAGGTCGTCGGTGCCCATCGGGTGCGCGGGCGACGGCGGCGCCAGCGTGGCCAGGTAGTCCTGCGCGGCCGGGTCGCCGGTCACCAGCGGCCCGGCCAGCGCCAGCAGGAGGAACGCGGTCACGAGCGCCAGCCCGGCCATCGGCATCGGCCGCCGGCGGAAGCGCCGCCACAACCGGTCAATCATGGCGCACCCCCGACAGCCTGATCCGCGGGTTGAGCGCCGCGTACGCGAGGTCGACCAGCAGGTTGACCAGGACGTACCCGACGACCGTGATCAGCACGACAGCCTGGATGACCGGGTAGTTCCTGGTCAGCACCGCGTCCACGGTCAGCTTGCCGAAGCCGGGGATCACGAAGATCTGCTCGGTCACGACCGCGCCGCTGATGAGCGCGCCGAGTTGCAGGCCGAGCACGGTCACCACCGTCGTCAGGCTGTTGCGCAGTGCGTGCGCGCCGACGACCTTCACCTCGGACAGGCCCTTCGACCTGGCGGTCCTGACGTAGTCGGCCGACAGCGCGCCCAGCATGGCCGAGCGGGTCTGCCGCATCAGGATCGCCGCGAACCCGGTGCCGAGCACGAGGGCGGGAAGGATCATGCGCTGGAGGTTCGCGGCCGGGTCCTCGGTGAAGGGGACATACCCGGAGGCGGGCAGCACCCGCCAGGTGACCGCGAACAACAGGATGCTGAGCAGGCCGAGCCAGAAGTGCGGCACCGACAGCCCGGCCAGGCCGAACCCGGTGGCCACGTAGTCGGCGAACCTGCCGCGCCGGACGGCGGCCACGATGCCGGCGCCCACGCCGACGACGATGGCGACCAGGATGGCCAGCGCCGACAACTCCAATGTCACGGGCAGCCGCTCGGCGATGATGTCGATCACCGGCAGCTGGTCCTGCGTCGAGCGGCCGAAGTTGCCGGTGAGGGTCTGGGCGACGTAGTCCACGTATTGGGCGGGCAGCGGCTTGTCCAGGCCGAACTCCTTGCGGATGGCCTCGACCACGGCGGGCGAGGCCTCCTCGCCCGCCATGACCGTGGCCGGGTCGCCGGGCAGCGCCCTGACCCCGAGGAAGATCAGGATGCTGGCCAGGAACAACACGATCACCGCCGACCCGCAGCGCCGCAGAATGAACCAGAGCATTACGCGGCGAATCCGGCGGTGACGAAGCGCGGCAGGCCGTCCTTGAAGTATTGGACGCCCGCGACGGTCTTGCTCATGCCCAGGTAGTACTTGCTGTGGTACAGGTACAGGACGCCCCTGATCTCGGCGGCCTTCTTCATGGCGGAGGCGTACAGCTCGGCGCGCTTGGCGACGTCGGACTCGGCGGCGGCCTGCTTGATCGGGTCGTCGATGCCCGGGTCGGACATGCCGCTGTAGTTGTTGCTGCCGCGGCTGGTGATGAGGTTCGTCAGGTTGCCGTCCGGGTCCACGCGGCCCGACCAGCCGTTCAGCAGGACGTCGAACTTGCCGGACTTGCCCTGCTCCAGCGTGCTGACGAACTCGGCCGTCTGCACGCTCACGTTGAAGCCCGCCTCCTTGGTCATCTGCTGGATGACCTGCGCCAGCCGTACGTTGGTCGCGTCGTTGGGGCTGGTGAGCGTGACCGGGATCGGCGTCGGCACGCCGCTGGCCTGCACGAGCTGCTTGGCCATGGCCAGGTCGCGCTTGGGACAGGTCAGATCCTGGGCCCGGAACCGGCTGTCCAGCGGCACGGGAAAGCAGTCGGGTTCGTGCAGGCCGTTGTAAACGGTCTTGTTGATCAGGTCGCGGTCCAGCGCCAGCTCGAAGGCCTCGCGGAGCTGCGGGCTCTGGGCCAGGGCCGTGTTCACCGTGCCGGGCTTCTCGGTGGAGCCGTCGGCGTTGCCGGTGTTGATCGTGATGCCGTAGTAGCCGAGGCCGCCGCCCGACACGACCGTGAGGTTCGGATCGGTCTGCACCCCCTTGACCGTGGTCGTGGCGAGCTGGTCGCCCACCTGCACGTCGCCGGACTTGAGGTTCGCGGCCCGGACGTTCGGGTCCACGATGATCTTGTATACGATCTTGTCGAGCTTGACCTTGGCCGCGTCGTAGTAGTCGGCGGCCTTCTCCAGCGCGATCTGGCTGCCCGACGTGCGGCCGGCGAATTTGAACGGTCCCACGCACACCGGGCTCGCGCCGAAGTTGTCGCCCGCCGCGTCCAGGGCCTTCGGCGACATGATCATGCCGGCGCGGTCCGCGAGCTGGGCGGTCAGCGGCGTGAACGCCCGCGTCAGCGTGAGCGTCACCGTGGTGGGATCGACCACGGCGACCTTGGACACCGCGGCCAGGTCGGCCTGCCGCGCGGACTTCTCCCAGGTGCGGTGCCGGTCCAGCGACTTCTTGACCGCCTCGGCGTCGAACGCCGTGCCGTCGTTGAACTTCACGCCCTCACGCAGCTTGATCGTCACCTCCTTGCCGTCGCCGGACACCTCGGGCAGGGCGGCGGCCAGCTGGGGGACCAGCGTGGCCTGCGCGTCGATGTCGTAGAGCTTCTCGCACATGTTCGCGAACACCTCGCGGCCCACCAGCGTGGTCGAGATGCTCGGGTCGAGCGCGTCGGGGTCGGCGTTGAGCGCCACATTGAGCGTGCCGCCGGCCTTGACCGGCCGGTTGTCGGCCGTGGCGGCGGCGATGGAGGGAGGGGCGGCGGGCGTGCTGCTCGAGCCGGCTCCTCCGCCGCAGGCCGTCAGGCCGAGGGGGAGGACGGCGAGTGCCGCGACGAGCCTGGGTCTCATATGGGCCTCCGTGGGAACGGTTTAGGAGACTGTATACAAGACCTTACATTTCACTGGTGTTCAGATTACGGCTGGGTGTTAACTCGGTATTTCGGTCTTGCTCGATGCGCGGCCCGCTGCCGCCAAGAACGACCGCCGCGCCGCCGCCACATGCGCGACGGCTCTGGCCTGCGCCTCGTCCTCGTCGCCCGCAGCGATGGCCTCGCACAGGCCCAGGTGCTCCGACCAGGAGTGCGGCCCGCGTGTGGAGGCCGTCTGACTGAAGACCCACTGCGCCCGCTGCAGCATCGGCTTCATCACCAGGCTGAGATAGGAATTGCCCGTCGCCTCGCCCACCGCCAGGTGGAAGGCGGTGTTGAGGTCGGCCACCTCCTCCAGCCGGCCCGCCTCCACGGCCTCCTTGGCCTGCTCGAGCATCCGGCGCAGCCGCTCGGCGGTGGCCGGGGTGCGCTTGCGCGCCGCCAGCCGCGCCGCCAGCCCTTCGATCGCCATGCGTACGTCGAACAGCTCCTCGGCCTCCGCGGCGGACAGGCGCGCCACCGTGGCGCCCAGGCGGGGGACGACCTCGACGAAACCCTCGGCGGCCAGCACCCGGATGGACTCCCGCACGGGGTTGCGCGACACGCCCAGCTGGGCGGCCAGCCGGTCCTCCACCAGCCGCGCGCCTTGGGGGAGCTCGCCGGAGAGTATGCGGCGCCGCAGCTCCCCGGTGACCTCGTCGCGCAAGCTCCGATGGGCCGCGCCCAGCGTCACATCAGCCATCTCGGGACTCATCGTATACAGCGCCGTCACTTCGTCCGCTCGGGACGCCAGTCGTCCTCCGTCGCCTCCCTGCTGACCTCCCACATACGGTCGAACTCCGCCTTGAAGTGCTCGTACCAGAAGTGGTCGCGACGTGGGGTGAGCGTGAAGACCGGGTCCCTGCCCGGCGCGCTGTGTGTGCCGAGCTCAACGTGGATGACGCCGTCGTCCTCACCGGCATCCAGCAGCACCAGCCCGAACGCGGGCACGAACGGCAGGAACCGCACCTCGACCCCCTCCAGATCGCGCAGCAGGTAGATCGTGGACTTGACCCGGTGCTCGAACACGTCGGATTGCTCGGGAATCGTGCTCCTCCTGGCCGCCTCCTCCGGGACCGCGCCCTTCGGATCGATCAGCAGGACCTGGACCGACGCCCCGCGCGCCAGGCCCTTACGCAGCTGCTCGACGTGCGCACGGATCGTGCGGCTCAGCGTCACCCCGGCGAAGCGGATGTCGGCGGCGCGGGCGACCCGCTCGTCAAGCCCCTGCCGCACGGTGGTCAGGAAGGCGTCGCCGGCCAGCTTCGCTTCCACCAGGCGGTTGAGCTCGGCGACCCGCGCTTCGAGGTCGGCGACCTGGTGACGGGGACCGAGCGCGTTCACCGCGACCAGGGCCAGCGTGGCCAGGATCGCGGCGCTCACGACCTGCGGGTTGACGACGCTGAAGACGCCGAGCACGCCGACGACCAGCGCGATGAGCGCCGTCAGGTAGATCTCGAGGTTCTTGCCGGTGCTGACGTCCGCGCGTAAGCGCTTCAGGGGACCCATGCACTCAGTTTCCCGCCTTGGCGTGGCGCACGATCCACAGACCGGTGCCGTACATTCCCGACGCTAGGAGAGCCGGTCGAAGACGGACTCCACCGCGGCCGGCAGCCGCGCCGGATCGTCGCCGGCGAGCGCTCTCCCCGCGTAGTAGGCCGCCAATCCCATCTCCGCCGCGATGGCGGCGATCTCCGGGCTCGCGCCCTGGCCGGCGAGCAGGTCACGCAGGAGCTCGGCATACCGGCGCTGTTTGGTGAGGCTGCGGGCGAGCAACTCGGGATGGCTGGCCACCAGGCGCTCGTGCCGGGTGTAGCCGGCAGGCTCGGCGGTGATCCGGCGCACGTAGGAGGCGACGACGCGGCGCGCCACGGCCAGCGCGGCAGGCAGAGCGTCCCCGATCGGCCGGTCCGCGGTGATCTCCGTAGCCTCCGCCAGCACAGCTCCGAGATCGCCCCCGTCGGCGAAGACGACCTCCTGCTTGTCTCCGAAGTAGCGGAAGAAGGTGGCCCGCCCGACCTCCGCGCGCTCAGCGATGTCGGCGACCGTGACCTTGTCGAAGCCGCGCTCCTCGAACAGCGCGTGGGCCGCCTCGATGATCGCCTCACGGGACCGTTGCTGCTTGCGCTCCCTGAGCGAGCCCTGCTCCATACCTCCCAGTCTATTGAGCACAGCGTGGCGATATTCTGCGCGACCTTGCTCATCACCCCGGGCTGCTGACCGCTCGCTCACGCTGGCCCGCTCGCTCACGCTGGCCCGCCGGCCATGTGGGCCCACCCTGGCGGCGGCCCCGGCCGGCATCGGGCAGGTCAGGCGCGCAGGCGCAGCCCCCGGGGCGTCGGGTGGAAGCCGGCCGCCTCCAGCGCCGCCGCCAGCGGCGACTCGATGATGGAAGCGCCGTCGGCCCGCTCGACCGTCAGCTTCCCGAGCGCCCCGTCACGCACGGCGAGGGCCAGCGCGTCCACGGCGGGCTGCAGCCGCTCGCCGTCGGTGAACGACAACAGCGTCTTGCCGCCCCGTTCGACGTAGAGCACCAGGTGGCCGTCGACCAGCACGACCAGCGACCCGGCCTTCCGGCCAGGCTTGTGGCCGACGTCGCCGGGATGCTGCGGCCAGGAAAGCGCGGCGCCGTACGGGCTGGCCGGGTCGGCGGCGGCCAGCACCACGGCCCGCGACCCCCCGGCCGCCCCGCCAAAGCCCCCGCCGCTCGCACCCTGCCCGAACCCGTCGCCGCCTGTCGGGGCGATGCCGGGTGCCATCGCGCGCATCCGGTCCACCGCCCCAGGCAGGGCGAACTGGGCGCCCCCGAGGCCCTCCACGAAGTAGCCCCGGCGGCACCGGCCGCTCTCCTCGTACGCCCGCAAGACCTGATAAATGGGCGTGAATCCCCCGGGGAGCCGTTCCGACGTCACCGCACCCCGGGTCACCACCCCGTGCCGTTCGAGCAGGACCTCGGCCTGCGCCTGGACCCGCTGGGTCGCGTCGGCGGCCGGTGCGGGCAGCAGCCACCACCGCCCGGCCACGGTCGGCGGCCCGCTCCTGGTCGGCAGCACCGCCCGGCGCCGCCGCGTCGTGGCCGGCCGGTGCGCGGGACGCCCGGTGCCGAGCGTGGCCCGCAGCGGCGCCAGCGTGTCCCCGGACACCCGCCCCGACCACACCAGGTCCCACAGCGCGGACACCAGCGTCTGGTCGTCCAGCGACCCCAGCTGGTCGGAGATGCCGCGGAAGAACAGCGCACCGCCGCCGCCCAGCAGCTCGAGCACCCGTTCGTGAACCGGCGTCGTCGTGATCTCGGCAGGCTCCGGCAGCAGCAGCGGCGCCGTGTCGGCGAAGTAGAGCGACACCCACCCGTCACCGCCCGGCAGCGTTCCCTGCCCGACCCACATGACCTCGCCCGACGAGGTCAGCTCGTCGAGCAGCGCCGGATGGTAGCCCGGCACCCGCGACGGCAACACGAGCGTCTCCAGCGCGGACGCGGGCACAGCGGCTCCCTGGAGCTGCTCGATGGAGCGGACCAGCGAGTCCATGGCTCGCGCCGCCCCCGCTCCGCCCCGCGTCCCAAAGCCACCGGCCCCGCCCTGCCCAGCCGAGGCGCCCGGTCCTGCCCAGCCGGGGCCCGCGGATGCCGGACCGCCCGTGCCGGTGATGCCGTGCCAGACAGACAGGAACAGGGCAAGCGTCTCGGGGGCGACCGGCTCGACCTCCTTCCGCAGCCGGGCCAGCGACCGGCGCCGCAACATCCGCAGCACCCCGGCGTCGCACCACTCCTCACCCCGCCCGCCAGGCCGGAACTCCCCGCTGACGACCCGCCCGGACGCGGCCAGCCGCCGCAGGGCGTCGGTCACCACGGCCACGCCGAGCCCGAAACGGGACGCCGCCGTGCCGGCGTGGAAGGGGCCGCGGGTGCGGGCGTGCCGCGCCACCAGGTCCGCCAGCGGATCGGCCACCGGCTCCAGGAACGCGTGCGGCACCCCCACGGGGAGCGGCACGCCCAGCGCGTCACGCATCCGCGCCGCGTCCTCGATCGCCGCCCACTGCTCCTCGCCCGCGATCCGTACCTTGATGGCTCGTCGCGCGCGTACGAGCTCCTCCAGCCAGGCCGGGTCGCCGCCGCGTACGCTCACGTCGGGAGCCAGCAATGGTCCGTGCGAGCGCAGCAGGTCCGCGAGGTCCTCCACGTCGCGCAGCGGCCGGTCGAGCCTGGCCAGCTCCCGCTCGCTGTCGGAGATCACGTCGGGGTCGAGCAACTCGCGCAGGTCGGCCTGGCCGAGCAGCTCCGCCAGCAGCGTGGTGTCCAGCGCCAGGGCCTGCGCCCGGCGCTCGGCCAGCGGCGCGTCGCCCTCGTACATGAACGCGCCGACGTAGTGGAACAGCAGCGACGCCGCGAACGGCGAGGCCTGCGAGGTCTCCACCTCCACCAGTCGCACCTTGCGCGCCGCGATGTCCCGCATGAGCCGCACCAGCCCCGGCACGTCGAAGACGTCCTGCAGGCACTCACGCATCGTCTCCAGCACGATCGGGAACGACGCGTACTGTGACGCCACCCCCAGCAGGTGGGCCGCCCGCTGCCGCTGCTGCCACAGCGGGCTGCGCCGGCCGGGCACGCGGCGTGGCAGCAGCAGCGCCCGCCCCGCGCACTCCCTGAACCGGGAGGCGAACATGGCCGACCCGCCCAGCTCCTCGGTGACGATCTGCTCGATCTCCTCGGCGTCGAACGCGGCCACGTCGGTGGGCGGCTCGGCCAGCGTGTCCGGGATGCGCAGCACGATGCCGTCGTCGGAGTGCACGGCCTGCACATCGACCCCGTAACGCTCGCGCAGCCGCCGGTTGATCGCCAGCGCCCACGGGGCGTGCACCCGTGCGCCGTAGGGGGAGTGGATCACCACCCGCCAGTCACCGAGCTCGTCGTGGAACCGCTCGACCAGCAACGTGCGGTCGTCGGGCACGTAGCCGGTGGCCTCCCGCTGCTCCCGCAGATAGGCCAGCAGGTTGCCCGCCGCGTATTCGTCCAGACCGGCCGCCCGCATCCGCTCCGTCGAGTCGTCCTTGGCCTGCTCGCGCAGGAACTGCCCGATCGCCTGCCCCAGCTCGGCCGGCCGTCCCGGCGCGTCGCCGTGCCAGAACGGCAGCTTGCCCGGCTGACCGGGCGCGGGCGAGACGAGCACCCGGTCGGCGGTGATGTCCTCGATCCGCCACGACGTGGCGCCCAGCACGAACACGTCGCCCACGCGCGACTCGTAGACCATCTCCTCGTCCAGCTCGCCCACTCTGGAGGCCCGCTCGCCCACCAGGAACACGCCGAACAGGCCCCGGTCGGGGATCGTGCCGCCGTTCGTCACCGCCAGCCGCTGGGCGCCGGGCCGACCCTGGAGCGTGCCGGTGACCCGGTCCCACACGACGCGCGGGCGCAGCTCGGCGAACTCCTCGCTCGGGTAGCGCCCGGCCAGCATGTCGAGCGTGGCCTCCAGCGCGGTGCGCGGCAGCGTGGCGTAGGGGGCGGCCCGCTTGACCACCGACTCCAGCTCGTCGACCGTCCACTCCTCCAGCGCGGTCATCGCCACGATCTGCTGGGCCAGCACGTCGAGCGGATTACGCGGATAGCGCAGCTCCTCGATCTGGCCGCTCTTCATCCGCTCGGCCACCACGGCGGTCTGTACGAGATCGCCGCGGTATTTCGGGAAGATCACGCCTTTGGAGACCGCGCCTACCTGGTGACCGGCCCGGCCGATGCGCTGCAGGCCGCTGGCCACGCTCGGCGGCGCCTCCACACACGCGACCAGGTCCACCGCGCCCATGTCGATGCCCAGCTCCAGGCTGGAGGTGGCGACCACGGCGGGCAGCCGGCCCGACTTGAGCGCCTCCTCGATCTGCGCCCGCTCCTCCTTGGAGACCGAGCCATGGTGCGCCCGCACGATCTCCGTCACGACGCCCTTGCTGCCCCCGGCCTGCGCCATCATCTCGGCGGGTGTGCGCTTGGGCGGCTCCCAGCGCGAACCGGCAGGCGCCCCCTGACCCGGGTCCCGGCCCCGACCTGCAGGCGCTCCCTGACCCCGGTCCCGGCCCGGACCTGCAGGTGCTCCTTGGCCCGGCTCCTGGCCTGGACCTGCAGGTGCTCCCTGGCCCGGCTCCCAGCCCGGATCCGCAGGCGCTCCCTCGTCCGGCGCAGTCTCCCAGATCGACAGGTCGACGGCATCGGCGCCGCCGCTCTCCCGCTCGTAGGCCAGCTCGTTGAGCCTGGTGCACAGCCGCTCGGCCAGCCGCCGCGAGTTGGCGAACACGATCGTGGAGCTGTGCTCTCCGATCAGATCGAACAGCCGCTCTTCGACATGAGGCCAGATCGACCTGTTGGCGGGCTCCGGAGTCTCCAGGGCGAAGTCGTCGCCCTCCGCGCGCGGTCGGCCTTCCATTTCGGTCATGTCCTCGACCGGGACCACGACCTCGACCTCGATCCGCTTGTCCGCCGGCGGCTGCACCACCGTGGCCGGCCGGGTCCCGCCGAGGAACGCCGCCACCTCACTCACCGGCCGCACGGTCGCCGACAGCCCGATCCGCTGCGCGGGCCGCTCCAGCAGCGCGTCCAGCCGCTCCAGACTGAGCGCGAGATGCGCGCCGCGCTTGGTGGCCGCGACCGCGTGCACCTCGTCCACGATCACCGTCTCGACCTCGCGCAGCGCCTCCCGCGCCTGGCTGGTGAGCAGCAGGAACAGCGACTCCGGCGTCGTGATCAGGATGTCGGACGGTTTGGCCGCGAACCTCCTGCGGTCCTCGGCGGGGGTGTCGCCGGAGCGGATCGCCACCGAGATCTCCGGCACGGGCAGCCCGAGCCGCCGCGCCGTCTGCTTGAGCCCGGCCAACGGCGCGCGCAGGTTGCGCTCCACGTCGACGGCCAGCGCCTTGAGCGGCGACACGTAGAGCACCCGCGTCCCCTTGCGCCCGGCCGGCCCTTTGAGCGGCTCTTGGAGCGGCCCTTTGGGCGGCGCTGCCGCCAGCCGGTCGAGCGACCACAGGAACGCCGCCAGCGTCTTGCCCGACCCGGTGGGCGCGACGACCAGGGTGTTGTCGCCACGCGAGATCGACTCCCACGCCCCCTCCTGGGCGGCCGTGGGAGCTTGGAAGGCTCCAGCGAACCATTGCCTGGTCATCTGGCTGAACTGGGCTAGCGAGCTCACCAGGACATACTGCCTCGCGCCACCGACAGAAATCGCATTGGCGCGGCAGCGTGCGATTGAGGCGGGGTTCTGGCGGACATACAGCGACCGTGACCATTGATTACGCGGCCATCGAAGCCCGCCGAGCGGAAATCAGGCAGCGCTATGTCTTACCGCGCCGACCATCGAGCAGCGCGCGCGGGCTGCACCACATCGCCCTGCTGTCGTCCAATGTGGAGCGCACCATCCAGTTCTACCAGGACCTCCTGGAGTTCCCGCTCACGGAGATCATCGAGAACCGCGACTACAAAGGCTCGAACCACTTCTTCTTCGACATCGGCAACGGCAACCTGCTCGCGTTCTTCGACTTCCCGGGGCTCGACCTGGGCCCCTACCAGGAGGTGCTCGGCGGGCTGCACCACATCGCGATCTCGGTCGACCCCGCCACGTGGGAGCGGTTGCGCGGGAAGCTGGAGATGGCCGGCGTGCCGCACCAGATAGAGAGCGGCGCCTCCATTTACTTCAAGGACCCCGATGGCGCCCGGCTGGAGCTGCTCGCCGACCATCTCGGTGAGATGTACGGCGCGCGGGTGTTGTGAGCTTGTGAGCTAACGCCGCGACGCCCTGCGCGTACGCGGCCTGCCCGCACGGGGCTCCTGTCTGATACCGGCATGCCTTTCTGATCGCTCGGCTTTCTCCTTCTGTACGGCGAGGCGCAGCGTGAGCAGTAATCGGCGGCGCCTGCTCCGGTTGGCCTTCGTCTTGGCGGACTTCGGGGGTGAAGACTTGGCGGTCTTTGGCATGCGGTTGTCTTACCCACCCTCCGCGCGATTCCATACTTGGTTCCATGCGGTTGACGGAGTTCTGGAGACGGATGAAGGCTCATTTCGGTGAGACGTACGCCGAGTCGTGGGCCCGCGACTACGTGATCGCCCCGCTCGGCGGACGCACGGTCATGCAGGCGCTGAACGACGGGGAGAGCGCCAAGACCGTCTGGCGGGCCGTCTGCCAGGTGGAGGACGTCTCACCCAAGCTGCGCTGAGCCCAGGGTCTCCCGCAGCGCTCCGGCCGTACGCTCCAGATCGTCCGCGCGACCATGGCCTCCGCTCGACCACAGAAACTGCCATCCGTGGGCCGTCGGGGTGGCGAAGATGATCGTCTGCCGGCCCGTGCTGGGGTCCCACACCCACAACACCGGATCGTCGCCACCGACCAGGCGGCTCACCAGTCCCTGGTTGGGCAGCAACTCGGCGAGTGCCTCGAGATGGGCGCGCCGTTCCCCGGTATAGCCGCTCGCCACGTCGCCGCCTCCAACTCTCGCCCCTGCACTGAGTCTCCCCAGCTCACCCCGCATGACAACACGCAGGCGCCAACCGTCGTGAATGTCATCGGGACGCCCCGGGGCACGGCCCGCCCGGAGCTGTTCCAAGTGGCCCCCGCGCCTCCTCGCCGCCCCGCGGACGGCCGGTTTGACGGCGGCCCGTGTTCCCGCGTGTTCCTGATGTGATCGAACAGCCGTTCGGCTACGATGGGACCACGCCGAGCCACGTCTTCCCCGGCAGTCGCAGAAAAATGTCGGTGGCAGGCCGTAGCTTTTCACTCGACTGATCGGACCACGACCCTCCAGGGGGAGCTCCCATGGCTATCAACGACCGCGAGAAGGCCCTCGAGACCGCGCTCGCTCAGATCGAGCGGCAGTTCGGCAAGGGCTCAGTGATGCGCCTGGGCGATGACGCCCGAGCTCCCATCGAGGTGATCCCCACAGGGTCGATCTCTCTTGACGTGGCACTCGGCATCGGCGGCCTGCCACGCGGCCGCATCGTCGAGATCTACGGCCCCGAGTCCTCCGGTAAGACCACGGTCGCCCTGCACGCGGTGGCCAACGCCCAGCGGGCGGGCGGCATCGCGGCGTTCATCGACGCCGAGCACGCCCTCGACCCCGAATACGCCAAGAAGCTGGGAGTCGACACCGACGCCCTGCTGGTCTCCCAGCCCGACACGGGCGAGCAGGCGCTCGAGATCGCCGACATGCTGATCAGGTCCGGCGCCGTGGACATCATCGTCATCGACTCGGTGGCCGCGCTCGTGCCCAAGGCCGAGATCGAGGGCGAGATGGGCGACAGCCACGTCGGCCTCCAGGCCCGCCTCATGTCCCAGGCTCTGCGCAAGGTCGCCGGCGCCCTCAGTAGCACCGGCACCACCGCCATCTTCATCAACCAGCTCCGCGAGAAGATCGGCGTGATGTTCGGGTCACCTGAGACCACAACGGGCGGAAAGGCTCTAAAGTTCTACGCTTCGGTGAGACTGGACATTCGCCGTATCGAGACGCTCAAGGACGGCACGGAGGCGGTCGGCAACCGCACCAGGGTCAAGGTCGTGAAGAACAAGATGGCGCCGCCTTTCCGCGTCGCCGACTTCGACATCCTCTACGGCGTGGGCATCTCCCGTGAGGGCGGCCTCATCGACATGGGCGTGGAGCACGGCTTCGTCCGCAAGTCCGGGGCGTGGTACACGTACGAGGGCGACCAGCTCGGTCAGGGCAAGGAAAACGCCCGCAACTTCCTGAAGAACCACCCTGACATGGCCAACGAGATCGAAAAGAAGATCAAGGACAAGCTGGGCGTGGGCCCCCGCCTCGACACCCCTGCCGAGCCCGCCGTTGCTCCGGTCCCGGCTGCGGCGCCTTCGGGCCGCGGCTCGAAGTCCACTCCCAAGCCGGGCGACGTCTGATCGTCCGCCCATGAGTGAAACGAACTGGCCACAGGCGCCCCGGCCCCGGGGTGCCTGGCCCGACCAGTCCCGCGCCTGGGGTGCTTATGGGTAGCTCGCCGAACGACGCATGGTCGCGCGGACGAGATCTGGCTCGTTCGGCGTCGGATGGCTGGCCGTCGGTAGATGAATGGCGCGAGCACCGCAACCGTCTCCAGCCCTCGGAGGCGTCACCTGATGGCTCTGATCCAGGACCCGACGAAGATCAGGCCACTACGACCGGATCCCCACCCTCGAGGGTGAACGCGCCGTCCCGGGAGGACGCACAGGTCCCCGATGCCAGAGACGCTAGGAGCATGGCCGCAGACGGCCCGTATACCCACGCCCCAGCTGGACAGGCGGGCCCGTCCAAAGCAGACGCTGGCGAGGAAGCGTCCCGCGATGAGGCGTCCCGCTGGGAAGAACCCGGAGGTGGGAAGCATGGGGACGGCGGGTGGCACTCCGAAGTGCTGGCTGGCAGCAGTTGGTTCGCACAGCAGCCGGCGGACGGCGGCACCCAACGAGCGCGCAAGGGCCGCGAATCCGACGCCCGCTTCGATGGCGGATCCGACGGTGGCTTCGGTGGCCGATCCAAGAAGCGAGGGCGGAGGAGCCGCTCCGGCAGGCGGGAGGTTGAGGGCGGACGGGATCGTGGCAGCAAGCCTGAGGGACCCGACGCTGATAGCCCTGCCGGAGCCGGACCCGATGCCGACCCGGAGTCGGTGGCCCGGGCCATTTGTCTCCGTCTCCTCACGATGGCCCCCAAGACGCGAGCCCAGCTCGCCGAGGCCCTGCGCAAACGTGATGTCCCGGCGGAGGCGGCCGAAGCGGTGCTCAGCCGGTTCTCCGAGCTGGGCCTGATCAACGACGAGGCGTTCGCGGCGGCCTGGGTCGATTCCCGCCACCATGGCCGCGGCCTGGCCCGACGTGCGCTGGCGGCTGAGTTGCGGCACCGGGGCGTGGACAACGACACGGTGAAGGAAGCCGTGGAGCGCCTGGATCCCGACCAGGAGGCGGAGACGGCCCGTCGGCTGGTGGACCGTAAGCTCGCCGCCACCCGATCCCTGGACCCGCAGACGCGCACCCGCCGTCTCGCGGGCATGCTCGCCCGCAAGGGCTACTCCTCCGGCGTGGCCTACCGCGTCATCCGGGAGGCCCTGGAGGAGGAAGGCATCGATCTCGAAGCTGACTTCCCCTGACCTCTGGCGCTCCGCTCTCTCCCTCCCAGGGCAAAGATCGGGAGTTTGCGTTTCGTTCACCTTTTTCGGCTCTGTCGCAGGGATTGGGCCCCCCGGTGTGGCTGTATCGGACCAGGTCACCCACCATCGCCGTGGTCCCCGGAATGCCTGGTCGTAGGGGGCTGACTGGCTCGGATGGGGGCAATACCGGCATTAATGGGGGAGATTGGGTCGAATGTGGAGCTGCAGGCCTGTAAGACACGCTTGATGGTGCGTTTGCTTGCTCGTGACCAGTTCGACGCATAACCTCGACGGCAGTGAGGGAGTTACTCCGCGCAGCGCGGATTGCCATACCGGTGAACGACGGACGAACGAGCTTGGTTGATCGAGGCGGGCAAGGTGTCGGCTGTCCCAGTCGACGCCCGGTCAGCCTTGGCTTGACATCGATCCCGGCGCCGAACGGGCTCTGCGCGGCGCGCTTGTGACCCCTCCCATGTTTGGTCCGCGTTATGAGGTGTTGACGACGCGAGGAGGGCGGGGCGCACATGGGGCCGCTGGTCGTGGTGCTGATGGTGGCGGTGCTCGTGCTCGCGTTCGGGATGATCGTCGCGCTTCTCGTCGTCATACGCCGCACCTCCGGCAGCGTACCGAAAGCGGGGGCCAAGCCGAGCCCCGAGCAGCTGCAGGCCGTGCACGAGGAGATCGAGCAGGCACGTGAGGAGGCGCGGGAGATCCGCCACAAGGCGGAGACCGACGCCGATGAGATCCTGCGCAGGTCAGAGGCGGCCGCCGAGAGCGCCGCGCAGATGCGCCGCGAGGTCGAGCAGGAGAGCCGGATACTCAAGTCCGAGCTCAAGGAGCTCCGTGCCGACCTCGAACGCCGGGAGGCCAGGCTGGCCGAGCGGGAGCAGCGGCTGGATGAGGAGGCCAGACGGCAGACCGAGCGGGACAGAAAACTGGCCGAGACCGAGATCGAGCTCGCCGACCGGCGCGAGGAGTTGCTCCAGGTCGAGGAGCAGCGCCGGGTCATCTTGGAGCGGGTCGCCGGGCTGACCACCGACCAGGCCAAGTCCGAGCTGGTCAAGGAGATCGAAAACCAGGCCAAGCGTGAGGCCGCGCTGATCGTCAGAGAGATCGAGGGCGACGCCCGCAAGGAGGGCGAGAAGCGGGCGACCAAGATCGTGACGCTGGCCGTGCAGCGGGTCGCGGCGGAGCAGACCGCGGAGTCGGTCGTCAGCGTGCTGCACCTGCCTGGGGACGAGATGAAGGGCCGCATCATCGGCCGCGAGGGCCGCAACATCCGGGCCTTCGAGTCGACCACCGGCGTGAATCTCATCATCGACGACACCCCCGAGGCGGTGTTGTTGTCGTGCTTCGACCCGGTCAGGCGGGAGACGGCGCGGCTCACACTGGAGAAGCTCGTGCTCGACGGCCGCATCCACCCGCAGCGCATCGAGGAGGCCCACGACCGCAGCCGCCAGGAGGTGCAGGACCTGTGCGCGCGGGCCGGTGAGGACGCCCTGGTGGAGCTGGGCATCACCGACATGCATCCGGAGCTGACGCTGCTGCTCGGCCAGCTGAGATACCGCACCTCGTACGGGCAGAACGTGCTCAAGCACCTCATCGAGTCCGCGCACATCGCCGGGATCATGGCCGCCGAGCTGAAGATGAACCAGACGCTGATGAAGCGCTGCGCCCTCCTGCACGACATCGGCAAGGCGCTCACGCACGAGGTCGAGGGCAGCCACGCGCTGATCGGCGCGGAGATCGCCCGCCGCTACGGCGAGGAGGAGGACGTGGTGCACGCCATCGAGGCGCACCACAACGAGGTCGAGGTACGCACCGTCGAAGCGGTGCTCACGCAGGCCGCCGACGCGATCAGCGGCAGCCGGCCCGGCGCCCGCCGCGAGTCCCTGGAGGCGTACGTCAAGCGGCTGGAGCGGTTGGAGGAGATCGCGCAGTCGTACGAGGGCGTGGAGAAGGTGTTCGCCATGCAGGCCGGCCGGGAGATCCGGGTCATGGTCAAGCCGGACGCGATCGACGACATCCAGGCCCAAGTGATCGCCAGGGACGTGGCCAAGCAGGTCGAGGAGGAGCTCACCTACCCCGGGCAGATCCGGATCACGGTCGTACGGGAGTCGCGCGCCACGGAGTTCGCCCGTTGACCATTGAGCCCCTTGAGCATGAGCCCGTTCAGTAATCAGCCCGCTACGGTGAAGATCTGCTGGTAGAAGGCCAGTTCGGCGGCCAGGGCGGCGGTGCGGGTCTCGGTGCGGCGGAAACCGTGTGACTCGCCGTCGAAGGCAAGATACGTGCAGGCGACCCCACGCTCTGACAGCGCGTCCGCGAAGGCCTCGGACTGCTCAGGCGGCACCACGGGATCGTCGAGCCCCTGCATCAACAGCATGGGGCAGGAGACGCCCTCGACGAGGGCGAGCGGCTCGCGAGCGGCGTAGACCTGCGGGTCTTCCGGTCCGACCAGCCACTCCACGTAACGTGAGGCGAAGTCGTGGGTGTGCGCGGCGAGCGGGCCCAGCATGCTGATGCCGTAGTAGGCCACGCCGCCGGCGAACACATCGGACCGGCAGCAGGCGGCCATCACCGTCCAGCCGCCCGCGCTCCCACCGCGTACCGCGATTCTGGCAGGGTCGGCCAGGCCCTCGGCGGCCAGCCATGTGGCGGCGGCGAGCGTGTCCGCGACGTCCAGCAGTCCCCACTGCCCCTTCAGCCGCTCGCGGTAGGCCCTTCCATAGCCCGTCGAGCCGCTGTAGTTGAGGTCGAGCACGCCGATGCCGCGCGAGGTCAGGAACGCCTTCTCCAGGTCGAGCGCGGTGTCGGCGTGTGCGATCGGCCCCCCGTGCACGAAGATCACGTAGGGCGGCGCTCCGCCCTCGGCGGCCGGATCGTGCGGCGGGTAGAGGAAGGCGTGAATGTCCTCGCCCGAGCGCGGCACCCGCACCGCCTGCGGCACGGGCAGGAAGGCCGGTTCCGGCAACCGCTCGATGTTCTGCCGCAGTGCCCGGCTCCGGCCCGAGGGAGTGTCCACGCTGACGACGGTCCGGGGAACGGTGGGGGCGTAGGCGATCCCGGTCACGGTCGCGCCGTCGGCGGCCAGCGTCCCGTCCCACCCGCGGTAGGGCACGTCGAGGTCGGTGAGCGTGCCCGACGCCGGGTCGAGCACGCCCAGGCGCAGGTCGGCGTGCCCGTGCAGGACGGCCAGTCGCCCATCCCCAAGCACGGTGTACGGCCTGCCGCCCAGGAGTCGCGGCGCAGGGGTGAACTCCTCTTCTGCCGGGCAGAGCGCCTGCGCGCCGTCGCCGTGCAGGCCGACCTCGTAGAGGTTCCACCAGCCGGAGGAGTCGGAGACGAGGTAGAGGCGGGAGTCGTTCTTCCACGTAGGCGCCAGCACGGACTCCGACGCGCCGCCCCGCACGGTCCACGCGTCTCCGCCCGACAGGGAGGTGACGCGTAGCTCGGTGCCGTCCCATGGTCTGCGTGGATGGTTCCAGCAGACGTAGGCCAGATGCCGCCCGTCGGGCGAAACGGCGGGAGAGGCGTAGAAGTCGCAACCGGTGGCCCATTCGCGGACGTCGCCGCCGTCCAGCGGGACCGACACCACGGCCCTGGTGACCTTGCCGTCCTCGGCGTGCCGCTCGCGTACGCACCACACCTGGCCGTCGTGGACCAGCAGGTCGGCGTAGCGGCAGCCCTCCGGTGTGAGAGGTTTCGGCTCGCCGTTATCTCCCAGAAGGTAGAGGCGCTGATCCTCGTGGTTGGCGAAGACCACGTCACCCGCAGGGGTCACGGCGTAGGGGCGGCCGCCGTCCTCGTGGACCCTGGTGTGCGCGCTCCACGGCGCGGGAAGCAGCTCACGGCAGGTGCCATCGGCGGCACGGCACATGAGCGTGGTGCGCCCGCCCTCTCCGGGGCGCTCCTCCGTCCACCACACCCGGCCGTCCTGGGCCGCCGGCCAGGCGGGACGCACGCCCGAGCCCGCCACGTCTCTGGTCGAAATGGGGGAGGGCCAGAAAGGCATACCCGCATCCTGCCGGAAGATCGCCGAGCGTGCGGGCGGTCCCCCGAGATCAGGGGCATCCCTCGGCCCGCGGGAGGGACGAGGGCAGCTTGAGCCCCGTCCTGCCGAACCATTTGTGCAGCAGCCTCGTGGCTGTGCCGTCCCGCCACATCTCGATGATCGCCCGGTTGACGGCCTCACAGGTGGCGGTGTCGCCCATCTTCAGCCCCACACCCCACTTCTCCTGGAAGAAGGGGTCGTTGAGCAGCTTGAACCGGCCGGGCTCGGCCTCGGCGAACCCGGCCAGGATCAAGCTCTGGGTGCTGACCGCGTCGAGCCGGCCGGAGGCGAGCTTGCTCACGCACTCGGAGTAGTTTCTCGCGGGCACCAGCTCCGCAGGCAGATCCAGCTTGCCGTCCGGCGGCGGGTCCACGATCCGCCGGTACGAGTTCGACCCCTCCGCCAGGCAGATGCGCTTGTGCCGAAGATCGGTCACCTTCCTGATGGTGGTGTTGTCGGCGCGGACCATCGTGTCCTGCTCGACGAGCACATACGGCCCGCCGAAGGTCACGTGGCGCTTGCGGGCCTCGGTGATGGCGTAGGTGGCGAAGATCATGTCCACGCTGCCGTTCTGGAGCAGCGCCTCGCGGGTGGACGAAGGCGACTCCCGCCAGGTGATCTGCACGTCCTCGCCGCCGGCCAGTGCCTTGACGACGTACCTGGCGACGTCCACGTCGAAGCCCTGAGGGTCGCCGGGGCCGGTCTTCAGACCGAGGCTCGGCTGGTCCCATTTGGTGCCGACGACGACTCTCTTGGCGCCTCTGATCTTCTCCACGACGGTCGAGTACGCGCCCCCGCCCTGGCACGCGGCCAGGGTCACTACCATGGCCGCACACGCGAACGCCGCCCCCAGCATGGTTACGAGTGTGTGCGCTGGGAAACGCCAGGAAACCGGCCTTACCCGAAATATGGACGTTTCTTGGCGTTTTACGGGTACACGGGCGGCGGGCGGAAGGCCCGCCGCCCGGTTACTCCACGGGACGGTCGGGCGCCACGCCGCCGCCCTCGGTGCCCTCACCGGCGCCGATGCCGACGGCGGCCGAGCCGGGCGCCGCGACGGGCCGGGCAGCGGTCCTGCGGCTGCGCCTGCTACGCCGCTCCAGCCAGGTGGCCATGTAGCTCAGCGCCATGTTGAGCGCCACATAGATGATGCCGATGACGATCGCCGCCGGGATCAGCGAGCCGAAGAACGCGGCGGGCAGGATCTTGAAGCCGGTGTTGAGCAGGTCGACGTAGGCGATGATGTAGCCGAGCGCGGTGTCCTTCAGCAGGACCACGAGCTGGCTGACGATCGCCGGCATCATTGCCGTGACGCCCTGCGGCAGCAGCACGAGCCGCATCACCTGGTTCTTGCGCATGCCGACCGCGTACGCGGCCTCGGACTGGCCCCTCGGCACCGCGTTCACGCCGGCCCTGACCACCTCGGCCAGCACCGAGCCGTTGTAGAAGGTCAGGCCCAGGATCACAGCTATGAATGTGTAGTCGCCGCCGCCCACCACCGCGGGTGCGAGGTAGAAGATGAAGAAGATCAGCAGCAACAGCGGGATGGCCCGGAAGACCTCGACCACCACGCCGACCGGGACCCGGATCCAGGCGTGGTCGGAGAGCCTGGCTAGGCCGAAGACCGCGCCGAAGAGCAGGGCCAGCACTGCGGCCACCGCGGCGGCCCGGAGCGTGCCGATCAGGCCGGGGATGATGAAGTTCAGCCAGGTGTCCCATTCCAGGAACGGCTGCCAGATCTTGGCTTCCCACTGACCCTTGGCGTCGAAACCGGCATAAATGCCATACAGGACGGCGGCGACCGCCACGACGCTGACGACCGTGAGGAGGGCATTGCGGACCCGGGCGCGCGGCCCCGGTGCATCGAACAGGACGGCGCTGCTCATCGAACCACCGCCAGACGCTTGGCCAGCCAGCCGGTGAAGTAACCGATCGGCAGTGTCACGCACATGAAGGCGACCACGATGCCCAGGAAGATCGGAATCGAGGCGCCGACCTGGTCGAAGGCCTCCTTCATCTTGTTCGCGGACTCGAAGGCGTACCCGCCGGCCACCGCGACCGTCGTGTTCTTGATCATAGCGATCATCACGCTGCCCAGCGGCGCGATGACCGCGCGGAAAGCCTGCGGCAAAATGATCATCGTCAGCGACTGCATGAACGTCAGGCCGATCGCTCTGGCCGCCTCCGCTTGGCCGAGCGGCACCGTGTTGATGCCGGACCGAAGCGCCTCGCAGACGAAGGCCGCGGTGTAGGCCGACAGGCCCATCGCGACGATCCAGAACGAGTTGATACTGGGCACACTCGAGAAGACCAGGCCGAGCTGGTCGCTGAGGCCGAGTGCGGAGAAGGCCAGGACCAGCGTGAGGGGGGTGTTGCGCACGACGTTGACGTAGATCGTGCCTGCCGCGCGCAGGACCGGCGTGGGGGAAACTCTCATCGCCACCAGGACGGTGCCGAGAATCAGGGAGGCGATCGCGCCCACGATGGCGAGCTTGATGTTCTCCAGGAACCCCAGGCTGAGGTCGGGTGCGTATCTAATCAGATCTTCCATCGTGCTCCACCGCATAGAGCGACGGCGGCCGGGATCCCGGCCGCCGTCTCTGACGTGATCAGCTGCAGCCCTCGGCAGGCGGGGCCGACGTGGACACCTGCAGACCCTGAATGCCGCCGAACCACTTGTCCAGCAGCTGCTTCATGGTGCCGTTGTCCCACAGCTTCTTCACCGCCGCGTTGACGGCCTCACAGGTCTTGGTGTCGCCCTTCTTGAGGCCGATGCCGTACTTCTCGTCCGTGAAGCCCTGGCCCAGCACCTTGAAGTTGCCACCGGCCTGCTTGGCGAAGCCCGCCAGGATCAGGTCGTCGGTGGTGACGGCGTCAAGGTTGCTGCCGTTGAGCTTCTGCACGCACTCGGAGTAGTTGGCGGCGTCGACGGTCGTCGCGTCGATGTCGAGCTCGCCGTCCGGAGGCGGGTCGGTGATCCGCTTGTACGAGTTGGAGCCCGCCGCCTTGCAGATCTTCTTGCCCTTGAGGTCCTGCGGGGTGTTGATCGAGGTGTCGTCCTTGCGGACCATGACGTCCTGGTGCGCGACGACGTACGGGCCACCGAAGGTGACCTTGCCCTTGCGCTCCTCAGTGATCGAGTAGGTGGCGAAGACGATGTCGACCGTGCCGTTCTGGAGGAACGGCTCGCGGTTGGACGAGGCCGACTCCTTCCACTCGATCTCCACGTCCTTGCCGCCGGCGATCTCCTTGACGACGGCCTTGGCCACGTCGACGTCGAAACCCTCGGGCTCGGCGCCCTTCTTCAGGCCCAAGCTCGGCTGGTCCCACTTGGTGCCGACGACGATCTTGCTCGCCCCCTGGACCTTCTCCACCACAGTGGCGTAGGTCTGGTCTCCGCCGCCACAAGCGGTCAGGCCCGCGGCCAGTGCCGCTACCGAGAGCGCTATGGCTCCCGCTCGACGCATGTGCATGTGTACCTGCCCTCGTAATAAGTCAGTGCGTGAGGATCTTCGAAAGAAAGTCCCGCGCCCGGTCGGTCTGCGCGTTCGTGAAGAACTCGTCGGGAGTGTTCTCCTCCACGATCTGGCCGTCTGCCATGAAGACAACCCGGTTGGCGGCCCGGCGGGCAAAGCCCATCTCGTGCGTGACGACCATCATGGTCATCCCGTCACGGGCCAGCCCGATCATGACATCGAGCACCTCTTGCACCATCTCGGGGTCCAGTGCCGAGGTCGGCTCGTCGAACAGGATCATCTTCGGGTCCATGGCCAGCGCCCTGGCGATCGCGACCCGCTGCTGCTGGCCGCCGGAGAGCTGAGCCGGGTATTTGTCCGCCTGCGCCGCGATGCCCACCCGCTCCAGAAGCTCCATCGCCCGCTTGTTGGCGGCGTCCTTGGCGACGCCGCGCACCTTGGTCGGGCCGAGGGTGACGTTCTCCCGGATGGTCTTGTGGGCGAACAAGTTGAACGACTGGAAAACCATGCCTACTTCAGAGCGTAGCCTGGCCAGCGCCTTGCCCTCGGCGGGCAGCACCTGGCCGTCAAATATGATCTTCCCGTCGTCGATCGTCTCCAACCGGTTGATCGCCCGGCAGAGCGTTGACTTCCCCCCGCCCGACGGGCCGATGACGACCAGGACCTCGCCACGAGAGACGGTCAAGTTGATGTTCTTCAGGACGTGCAAGGCCCCAAAGTGCTTGTTGACGTCCTCCAACTGAACCAGTGGAGTGCCGTCGCCGTTCTCCGTCATGGAACGAAACGGTAGAGGGCATAAAGGCGCTGGTCACTAACCGAGTGGTACCGATCCGATCACATCCGGCCGTCAAGCTGGTCTTTTAGATCTGTGAGGGCCGTCGCAAGCCCGACACCGACTACCCTTGAACATGCCATGACTGTGACCCAGGAGGGCGCCCGCACGTACGAAGTGCGCACATACGGGTGCCAGATGAACGTGCATGACTCCGAGCGGCTGTCGGGCCTGCTGGAGGACGCCGGCTACATGCCCGCGCCGGACGGTGAGACCGCCGACGTGGTCGTGTTCAACACGTGTGCCGTGCGGGAAAACGCCGACAACCGCCTCTACGGCAACCTCGGGCACCTCAGGCCCGCCAAGACCCGCAACCCGCGCATGCAGATCGCCGTGGGCGGCTGCCTGGCGCAGAAGGACCAGGGCGAGATCGTCCGCAAGGCGCCGTGGGTCGACGTGGTGTTCGGCACCCACAACATCGGCTCACTGCCGGTGCTGCTGGAGCGGGCCCGCATCGAGGGCGAGGCGCAGGTCGAGCTGAAGGAGTCCCTGGAGGTCTTCCCCTCGACGCTGCCCACCAAGCGCGAGTCTCCCTACGCGGCGTGGGTGTCCATCTCGGTCGGCTGCAACAACACGTGCACGTTCTGCATCGTGCCGTCGCTGCGCGGCAAGGAGAAGGACCGCCGTCCCGGCGACATCCTCGCCGAGGTCCAGGCCTTGGTGGACCAGGGCGTCCTCGAGGTCACCCTGCTCGGCCAGAACGTCAACACCTACGGCGTGGAGTTCGGCGACCGCCTGGCCTTCGGCAAGCTGCTGCGTGCCTGCGGCGACATCGAGGGCCTGGAGCGGGTCCGCTTCACCTCCCCGCACCCGGCCGCCTTCACCGACGACGTGATCGCCGCCATGGCCGAGACGCCCAACGTCATGCATCAGCTGCACATGCCGCTGCAGTCGGGCTCTTCACGCATTTTGAAGGCGATGCGGCGTTCCTACCGTGCCGAGCGTTACCTGGGCATCATCGAGCGCGTCCGCGCCGCCATGCCCGACGCCGCCATTTCGACGGACATCATCGTCGGCTTCCCGGGGGAGACCGAGGAGGACTTTCAGGGCACGCTCGACGTCGTCCGCCAGAGCCGCTTCGCCAACGCCTTCACCTTCCAATACTCCATCCGCCCCGGCACCCCGGCGGCCACCATGCCCGACCAGGTGCCCAAGGAGGTCGTCCAGGAGCGCTACGAGCGGCTGGTCGCCCTGCAGGAGGAGATCTCCTGGGAGGAGAACAAGAAGCAGGTCGGCCGGACGCTGGAAGTGCTGGTGGCCGAGGGCGAAGGCCGCAAGGACGAGGCCACCCGGCGGTTGTCGGGCCGGGCGGCTGACAACCGGCTCGTGCATTTCGCGGTGGGGTCCGAGGTGCCGAGGCCTGGGGACATGGTGACGGTAGAGGTGACGTACGCGGCACCGCACCACCTGGTGGCGGACGGGCCCGTGCGGTCGGTTCGCCGGACTCGGGCCGGCGACGCCTGGGAGGCCCGCCAGGCCGGCCCGGCGACCGGACCCGGGGTCCTGCTGGGCATGCCCACGATCGGCCGTCCCGACCCGCTGCCTGCCGCGCCGACGGGTGCCTGCTCAGCGCACTGAGACCGGCCTGCCGTCATGGCCGGCCGTGACGGCAGGGTGATCTCCCGCCTGAGCAGGATTCCCGCGCCTCGGCCGGCCGGCGGGACCGCAGCAGTCAGGCGGGCTGCTGCTCGATGACGAAGTTGATGATGTCGGGAAGCCGGACGACGCGGCCGAACACTCCCCAGTTACCGTCGGGGATCTCGACGATGTGCACCCAAGCGGACGGCTCACTGGAGAGCCGGTCGGGATCGTCGTCGGCCTTGGCCAGCACGGCCGTGACCCTCCGCATCATCTCGGCGCGCTTGTCGTCGTCCAAGGATCCGGCCGGAACGCTCACCCGGACCACGTATCTGGCCGGCTCGTCCGCCGTCACCGGGCGCCCGCCGACAGACCAGGCGTCCACGTCCTGGAAGACCAGCCAGGAAATGGACCTCGCGGCCGCGGTGTCGGGCGCTCCCTCCACGTGCATGACCTCCGCGACGAGCTCCTCGGACAAGCGGGCGCGCTGGTCCTCGCGGAGCGAACCGCGGGGAACGAACACTTCGACGAACGGCATGCCCTCCTCCTAAGGGTTGCTTTATTGAACTTACTTCCAAGCGGAAGCTATCCCGTGTGCGTTCAATAAGGCAACCCTCTAGGCTGAACAGCATGCGCCGTACGAGCTTCGCCGACATGAGCTGCGCCATCGCCCGCAGTCTGGAGATCGTGGGGGACTGGTGGACGCCCCTCATCATTCGTGACGTCTACCTCGGCGTCCGCCGCTTCGACGACCTGGTCACCGATCTCGGGATCTCCCGCAACCTGCTGACCGCCCGGCTCGATCACCTGGTGGACCAGCAGATCCTCGAACGGCGCCGCTACCAGGAGCGCCCCCCGCGTCACGAGTACGGCCTCACTGAAGCCGGCCGGGATCTCGTGCCCGTGCTGATGGCCCTGATGGCATGGGGCAACCGGTGGGCCGGACTGACGGACGGCCCGCCGGCCGTTCTCGAACACCGGCCGTGCGGAAACCTCTTCACGCCGCTGATCGTCTGCCCGCACTGCGGGGAGCAGGTCACCGCCGACGACGTCAAGGTCCACCCAGGCCCCGGAGGCCGCGTCGGCCCCGGCACCTGGCTGCTCGCCGAGCGACTCACTCAATCAGACGTGTCGTGATACCAAGCCGGTCGGCCCGGTGGCAGCGATTGCCCTGTCCGTCTCCACTGCAGGTCCGGCGTCGCAGCTGGAATCAGCAAACCGCGAGAACGTCTTTCGAGATGGCTCCTCAACATTGAAGGCGAGAACGTATGTCCGTCCCGGAGTCCGGCACCACAGCACGCAGATCGGTAACCCTGCGTCGTCGCCTGATTGCCGAAGTGGAGCAGCTCAGGGGTCCGCGCGGCTTCTCGGCGGCCACCGACGAGGCCTTGTCCTTCTGGGTCGCGCGCAAGAGGCTGCGTCGCGCGATCGATCGCCACGGGGAGGACACCAGCGGACGCGGTCCCCGCTGTCAGTAACGAGGGGATCAGCAGTTCCCGAGAATCGACTCCATCGCGTTCTTCTCCGCCGACGTGACCCACACGTCGTACTTCGCCTTCACGTCGATCTGCCGGGCGATGTACGTGCACCGGTACGCCTTGCGCGGCGGCAGCCAGGTGGCGGCGTCCGAGTCGCTCTTCTGGCTGTTCAGCGGCCCGTCTACGGCCAGGAGGTTCAGCGGGTCGTTGGCGAACTCCTTGCGCTTGGTGGCCGACCATTGCTGGGCGCCCTTTTGCCAGGCGTCCGACAGCGGGATCAAGTGATCGATCTGGACGTCCATGCTCGTGTCCTGGCCACGTTTGAACTCGATCGTCTTGCCGCTGTAGGGGTCCTTCAGCGTGCCGGTCAGGACGATGCAGTCCTGGGTGCCGCGCCTGAAGGTTTCGTCCTCCAGATCGCGCTTCAGGATGTCGTTACGGGTGTCGCAGCCGTTGCGGTCCACGTCCGCCCACGCCGGGCCGAACTCGTCGCGGTCGAAGCCCGTCTTGGGAGCCCGGCCTTTGACGTCCAGTTTGGCGAGCTTCTTGCGGGCGTCCGAGACCGAGGCCGAGTCGGGTTTCCCGGGGGTGTCGGGGTAAGTGGACTGCGCTTCTAAGCCGCCGCAGCCGGTCAACACCGTCATCGTGGCCAGACCGGCCAGGAACGTCCGAACCCGCACCCCTGCCCCCAGACTTCGCCTTTCGTAAAGTCAAGGTATAGCAAGTGCCCGTAAATGGTCTTATAACGCCTCAGGGGCGTCTTGTCTCCTACTTCGGCGCGAACGGGATCTCGCGCAGGCGGGCGGACGGCATGATCGCCACCTCGAAGCGGGCGGCGAAGGCGGCCGCGGGGCCCTCGTCCCACGGGGAGAGAGAACGAGCCTTGTCGTACGCTGATCGGGGATCATGACACGTCGGGAAGAGGCGGCATGGCGCAGCGGCGCTTACTCGAAGGACTTGGGGTCACGGGCGCTGAGGAATCGGCGTACCGGGCTTTGCTCAGACACGGTCCCGCGACGCTGAGCGAGCTGGCGGCCGAGACCGGCTCGTCCGCCGCTGCCATCCGCCGCATGCTGCCCCGGCTGGAGGACCTCGGCCTGATCTCCCGCGTGGCCGGCCGGCCGTTGCGCCTCATCGCCACTCCACCCACCATCGCCATCGACATCCTCGTCGCCCGCCGCCAGGAGGAGCTGACCCACAGCCGCGCCGCCGCCGCGCTTCTGGCCACGGAAGTAGCCGCCCGCAGCGGGCCGCAGCCGGAGGAGGTGCTGGAGGTGGTGACCGGCCGCGACGCTGTTGCCCGCCGTTACCTCCAGCTGGAACGCAACGCCACGCGGGAGATGCTGGTGCTGGTGCATCCGCCGTACGCGGTGGACATCAGCGACGACCGGGAGAACCGGCAACGAGCGGCCCGCAGGGGAGCACCCGTCACCCGCGGCATCTACAGCCCTCAGGCCTTCGAACACCCCGGCATGCTGGCCCACACGCGCCGCGCCATCGCCGACGGCGAGCAGGCCAGGCTCGGCCAGGTGCCAGTCAAACTAGCCATAGCCGACGCGGCCACCGCCATCCTCCCGCTGGTCTCCGACGAGGGCCAAGCTGTCGAGAGCGCCCTCGTCGTCCACCCGTCAGCGCTGCTCGACGCCCTGGTCGGCCTGTTCGAGACGCTGTGGCGAGCCGCCGTGCCGCTGCGCCTGTCGACGGAGGGCCTGGAACAGGAGCGCGAGGCCCCGGACGCCGAGGTGCTGGCCCTCCTGGCCGCCGGCATGAAGGATGATGCCATCGCCAGGCAACTGGGTCTGAGCCCGCGTACGGTGCAGCGCCGCGTCCAGGTGCTGAGCGAGCGCCTGGGCGCCAGAACCCGCTTCCACGCCGGCTTCCTTGCCGCCCAGCAGGACTTGCTGTCCAAGTGATCAGGACCGTCCTGCCTTTCTTTGGGTTGCGTAGATCAACCAGGTATTACTGGGGTACCGTGATGGTATGACCGAGAAGAGGGCGATCAGCCTGCCAGACGAGGACGCCGCATGGCTCGACCAGAAGGTGCAGTCAGGCGATGTCGCTTCTTTTTCGGCGGGCGTGGCCGCGCTGATCGCGGGCGCTCGTCAACGAGAAGCCTGGCTTGCCCGCGACGCGGAAGCCTTCGGTGAGCCGCTTCCCGACGATCCGGATCGTGAGGACTACTGGGCCGCTCGGCTGCGTCGCTCCACAGCCGAGGTCCTCGACGACAACAAGCACGATGCCGCATGATTCGCGGTCGCGTCCTGCACACCCCGGCCGTGGTCGGCTATCTCGGCGGTGACAAGGATCTGCGTATCATGCTGTCGGCCGCGGCTCGCGAGATGGTGACCCTCATTCTGCCCTCCACTGTGCTAACGACGGCCACCAGCGGCTATCCAGAGCTGTACCTCGCACGGCTCAATGCCCGCGTCGAGGCACTACTGTCGAACCCTTCCGTCGTCGTCGACCACCTCGTCGACCGAGGCGGCAGCGCTGAACGCGCGATCCGATCCGGTTTCCTCATGAACGTGCTGGGTCTCACGGTCGAGGATGCGCAGACTGCGGATTTGGCTCTCAACCGATCGGCCCCCGTGCTGACGAGCCGGGCCGGGGCTACGAGGCTCGCGAAGATCGAGCCACGGCTGCCGTTCGACCTGATCAACTGACGTGCTATTACGGCGACATCAGCTTCCGATGCGACGTTAGGTCACGCGACCAAGTTGACGCTTTCTCCGAAGACGGTCAGGGTTACGGTCGCTTGGTCATCCAATGCCCTGGCATAGCTGCGGAGAGTGTCCACCTTCAGGTCGATGACCATCGCGCTTTCGATGGCGGACACACGGGCCTGAGTGACACCCATGCGCTCGGCGACCTCCCGCTGAGTCAAGCCCAGGCGCTTGCGGATCTCGCCCAAGCGCAGTCCTGCCCGCAGCAGCGCGGCTTCAGTACGGATCTCTTCCATCTCTCCGGGGGCATCGAAGATCTCGGTCAGATCATTGCGCTCATTCATCGTCATTCTCTAACTTCCGCCACAGTTCGTACTGTCGTAGGGCCTCGTCGATCAGAGCGTCGCAGAACATCCTGCTGCTGACGTTTCGCTTGTCGCCATGTGCGCTAGATGGCTGTTTCGCGAGCGTCACGGCTCTTCTAGGAACGGACCCGTGTCGCGGCGAATGACACCGCCAGCGCCGCGATCACTGGAATCGCGGTATAGAAGATCAGGAACAGCAGGCCCACCGGCCATAGCCCCTGGCCGCCTCCGCCCTCCCGGACGACACCAATCAGAAAGAGGACGTAGAAGGGACTCGCTGCCAACAGGCCCCACCAGAGCCCGCCTTGCGGGACGAACCATGCAGCCATCCCGGAGACAACGGCTAGGCCGAGGAAAGCCAGGAGCAGGAACGGAGAGTCGAAGAAATCTCGCGGTGCGCCGGGCGAGACCACGGGCGAGGTCAGGTGACAAACTCCCGCAGCAGCGGCGCCTGCGATCGCCAGGACCAGGATCCAGACGGTGGCGTCGGTAAGACGAGGCATGGAGCCCTTCCTTGCGTCCGGTCTTCTACGTGATCAGCATTCCACCGTCCACCGGCAGCGTCACTCCGGTGATGTACGAGGAGGCGTCGCTCGCGAGAAAGATCGCGGCGGCCACCAGCTCGGCCGGGTCGCCGGGCCGGTCCATGACCACCCGCGACTCCATCATCCGCTCCAGATAGCCGGGTTTGTACTGCTCGGTCATCTCCGATGCGAAGAAGCCCGGCTCCAGGCAGTTGACCCTGATCCCGCGCCGCCCGGTCCACTGCTGGGCCAGGTCGCGGGTGAGGCCGATCACCGCCGCCTTGGACGCGCTGTAGGCGGCCTGGGGCAGTCCGGCCGTGGTCTCGCCGAGCACACTGCCGATGTTCACGATCGACGAACCCGGCGGCATGACCCGCGCGCATGCCTGTGCCATCCAGTACGTCCCGTGCAGGTTGACGTCGATGACCTGCCGGAACTCCTCGGGCGTCTCGCGCACCGCGGGCACGGCCGTGGCGATCCCGGCGTTGTTGATCAGCACGTTGACGCTGCCCAGCGTCTCGACGGCGGCGGCGACCAGTGCCTTGCAGTCCTCGTGACGCGCGACGTCCGTCGGCACGGCGACGCACCGCCGGCCGGTCTCCTCAACCAGCCGCCGCGTCTCCTCCAGCCGGTCCGCCCGCCGGGCGCCGATCACGATGTCGGCGCCCGCTTCGGCCAGCCCTCGGGCGAAGGCCACGCCCAAGCCCGACGAAGCCCCGGTGACGATCGCCACCTTCCCATCCAGCCGGAACAGCTCCAGCACGTCAACCCCCGCCCTCCCGGTCGAGACCGAAACGATCCCGCACGCGCGTTTCGTTAGGACGAGAGTGCCACACTGCGTGCCTTCCTTCGGGGACGGCCCCGACGCGCACGTGCTGCCGAGACCGGAATGCTCCGGCCTCCGCATGCTGTCCAGCCCCCCGGCCCCGACATGCTGTCCAGACCGAAACGCCCCGGTCCCGACATGCTGTCGAGACCGGGGCGCTCAGCACCTCTGAGGCCCTTAGAGGCCGTATTCCTTGACGATCCGCTCGTGCCGCTCGACCTCGACGTCGATCTCCCGTGCCAGGTCCAGCCAGGCCAGCGGATGCACCCACCGCTCGGTCGCGTCGTCGAGCAGCGCGTCGACCTCGGAGGGCGAGACGTCCGGCGGCACCGCGACCCAGCCGAACACGCCCGGCAGCGGCTCCCCGCTCGTCGGGTGGTTGACCTTGTAGTTTTCGTCGCTGTAAACCCACATCGGCCAGCCGCGCTCGGCCATGACCTCGGTGAACTCCGCCCAGTCCTCCTCGCTCGGCGCCGCGCCGTCGAAGAAGTAGCTGGTGTAGCCGCCGGGCCGCAGGATGCGCACCGCGGCGAAGGGCGGCACGAAGTTCTGCTGCTCCTGCGGGTCCTCGGGCACGGGCTCCAGCAGCTGCGGGTCGAAGACCACCAGGTCGCCGGCGTTGTAGTCCATGCCGCGCGGCTGCGGCAGCGCCAGCCTGGCGGTGGCGGGGCCGGTGCGGATCGACAGCACCTGGCGCTGCCCACCATCGGGGGCAGGGAGGATGACCCGGATGAGGCCCATTTCCTCCTCGATCGGCCCTTCCTTGGACTTGATCGGCATGCCGATCTTGGCCGCGCCCCTGCGTACGGTGTCCCAGTCCTCCGCCGAGGTGGCCATGACGATCATGCGCCAGACGTCCTCGTCGCTGAGCTCTTCGATCACCTCGAGCAGCGACTGGGCGGCCTTGGCGTTCTGGTCGAGCTGCTGGGCGGCGCCGGACAGCAGACGGCGGGCCTCGATGCCGGCTCCGGCCGCCACGGCGTGCTCGGCGGCGTCGAGCGCCTCCTCCCACCGCTCCCGCGCGCTGTGCAGGCGGGCGAGCGTCACCTGCTGGGCGGCGTGCGGCAACATCGCGGCCATCTGCTCCAGCCGCTCGTCCTGGCGGGCCTCGATGAGCAGCGTGGTCAGGAAGGCCACGTCGTCTTCCTCAGCCTCGGCGATCTTGCCCGAGTCGACGAGCAGGCTCCAGTAGATGTCGGCGCCCGTGGCGGGGTAGCCGAGGAAGCCGAGTGTCGTGGTGTGGCGGCGGGTGGCCTCGACGTCCTCGCCGGACAGCGGCGCCAGCCAGCCGACCCACTTCTCCGGGTCGGCGTTGAAGCCGTCGGCCGCGTCGAACAGGCCCACCCGGTTATCGAGCGGCCCAGGGGCCTCGGGCTCCGTGGCGGCGTCGGCGGCGGCCCGCAGTGCGGCGATGCGCTCGGCCAGGCCCTCGGTGTCGCGCAGCTCGGCGGTGCCGGACTCGGCCAGGTCGGCCAGCAGCCTGGCCTGCCACACGCCCTGCCGGGCGACGGCCAGGTCGCCCGCGATCAGCGCGAGCTCGACGCGGGCGCGGTAGCCGCCCATCATGCCGAAGTAGTCGATCCACTGGCGCAGCACGCGGCCGAGCTGCCAGGTGTTGGTGATCTGCGAGGAACCGGCCAGTAGGGCGACGGCCCGCGACCACTCCACGAACACGCGGGGGTGCTCGCCGACCACGTCGAGATCGGGCAGCGCGTCCACGGCCTCGGCGGTGCGGCCCAGCTTGGCCAGGATCAGCGCCCGGCGCACGCCGTCGCGGTGCTCCTTGGCGACCGGGTCGTCAGGCTGGAACCCGGCGGCCGCCTGCAGCGCGTTGAGCGCGTCCTCCGGGCGGCCGGCCGCCAGCAGCGCACGGGCGCTCTCGGCGCCGAGCTCCCAGCTGGCCTCGCGCCCGGCCACGCGCAGCCGCTCGACGGCGGACTCGGCGTAGGTCACGGCCTCGCCCGGCTTGCCGGCGTCGATCAGGGCGGCGACGTAGTGGGTCACGAGCCCGGTGAAGGCGGGCTTCTCGGGGCTCATGCCCTCGATGTAGCCCCCCAGCGTCTCCAGACGCTCGCTCGCGTAACCGGGGCCGTCGGTGTTGGCCCACGTGACGGCCAGCGCCTCGACCGCCGCCGGGGCGGACGGGCACTCGCGCACGTCTTCGCGCTGGGCGAACACCACCAACTGCTGCGCGTCGTCGATGGCGACCGCGCCCTGCGCCCGGTCGCCGATGCGGCCGACCAGGTGCCAGTAGCGGGCGTAGAACTCGAGCCAGGGCAGCTCCAGGGCTTCTGCCTGCTGCGCGATGGCCGGGGCCATGACGTCGAGCTGGGGATATCGGCCCTCGTAGGCCTGTGCGGGGAGGTCTCCCAGCGCCATGGCGAGGCCAACGTTGCCCGCCTCGGAAAGCTGCTGCTGGGTGTCGCCGACCCAGGCCCAGATGTCCACGTCCATGGGCAGTCAGTCTGCCAGGTCAACGAGCGTGCCCAAAACGCAAGAGCTCGATCAGCTCGTCCGTTTCTCCGTCGTCGAGGGCCGAAAACATGGATGCCATGAGATCGTCGGTACGCTCCTCGACCTCCGCGCGGCGCGCAACCACCTCGGGCGCCGGGGTGGCGTACGGCTCGGGCCAGGTGAAGAACTTCGCGATCATCTCGCCCGAGGCGAGCCCGAAAGGGGTCGCGTCGTGGTCGGCGGCGAGCGTGGCTTCCAGAGGGTGCAGCCCGGCCGCGATCACGGCGTTGGCGTGCAGGCCGCCGCGCAGCTCGCGTACGCAGTGCATGAGCTGGACGGCCCGCGCGGGCGGGTCGTCGGCCAGGGGCACCTTCCGCCAGCCGGCGAACAGCGGGGCGCCGGTGGAGGGGGCCCGCTGGACGACGCGTTCGAGCAGCTCGGCGATTCTGGCGCAGCCGTCGTAGCCGCCGAGTTTGCGCCTGCCCCAGGCCCGGCACGCCTCGGCGTACAGCTCGACGGCCTGGTCGACGGGGAGCTTGCGGCCGCCGTTCCAGCTCTCCTCGACGTGTGCGGGCGGAAAGAAGACGACGACCGAATTGACCACGTCGGCGTCGCACTCGCCGAGCACGCCGCAGCGGCCCCTGAAGTAGAGCTCGCGGGCGCCGAGGCCGAGCTCGTCGCAGATCGCCTTGGCCTCTCTGGAGACCATGAATCCGCCGCCGAACTGGCCGATGGGCGCTTTCACCTGCGCTGCGGTGGTGCGTGGGTCTGCCATGTCCACCCCTCGGTCCGTGAAGTAGACCCAGCATCCCTCAGGAGAACATCATTCTGCAAGCATCAGGTCTCCGCTGGCCACGAGCACGGCGGGACCGGAAAGGTAGCTCGTGTCCTCATCGAGGATCACGGTCAGCGTGCCGCCGAGCACCTCGACGGTCCAGGTGCCGGTGGTGTCGCCTGACAGGCTCGCGGCGGCGACCGCCGTGGCCACCGCGCCGGTGCCGCAGGCGCGCGTCTCGCCGCAGCCGCGCTCGTAGACGCGCATGACCGCGCGGCTGGTGCCGACCGGGTTGAACAGCTCGATGTTGACCCCGGCGGGGAAGACGCCGGTGTCGAAGCCGGGCTGGTGGGTGAGGTCCAGTTGGACGACCGGGTCGCCGATGGGACAGGCCAGGTGCGGGTTGCCCATGTCGACGTGGATGCCGGTGTATTCGTGGCCGCCGACGCTCGCCACGCTCTGGCCGCGCACGACGGGCTTGCCCATGTCGACCGTGATGTCGCCGTTGGGCTCGACGCGGATCATGCGTACGCCGCCCCGCGTGGCCACCGCGAACTCCTGCGGATCGGCCAGCCCGGCGTCGATCAGGTAGCGGGCGAACACGCGCACGCCGTTGCCGCACATCTCGGGCGTGCTGCCGTCGGCGTTGCGGTAGTCCATGAACCACTCGGCCGCGGCCGCCTGCTCGGCCACCTCGTGGCACTGCTTCGTGCGCACCACCCGCAGCACGCCGTCGGCTCCGATGCCGGCCCTTCTGTCGCAGATCTTGGCGACGAGCGCGGTCGACATGTCGACCTCGCCGTCGGGATCGGGGAGGATGACGAAGTCGTTCTCGGTGCCGTGGCCCTTCAGAAACCGCATTGTAGGAGTTTATGCGCAGGGATGGCCGGCGACTCGCGCGAGGGACCGCTCGAGAAGGTCCGGGGCATCGTACGGCAGCCAGCACACCCGCGGATCGCGGCGGAACCACGACTCCTGGCGGCGGGCGAAGCGCCTGGTGGCCCTGATCGTCTCCGCGATCGCCTGCTCCTCGCTCCATTCACCCTCGAGGAAGCGGATGACCTGGGCGTATCCGAGGGCGCGGCTCGCCGTGCGGCCCTCCGCCAGTCCCTGACCGAGCAGCGTCCGCACCTCCTCGACCAGGCCCGCCTGCCACATCCGCTCGACCCTGAGCGCGATCCGCTCATCCAGCTCCGGCCTGGGCACGTCGAGGCCGATCTGGACGCTCGGGTAGACGGCGTCGTAGGACGGCATCGTGGCCGAGAACGGGCGGCCGGAATGCTCGATCACCTCCAGCGCGCGCACGATGCGGCGGCCGTTGCTGGGCAGGATGGCCGCCGCGGCCGCCGGGTCCCGCTCGCGCAGCCGCTCGTACAGTGGGGCCGGGCCCCGCTCGGCCAGCTCGGCCTCCAGCCGCGCCCTGATGTCCGGGTCGGTGCCGGGGAACTCCAGGTCGTCGAGCGCCGCCCGCACATACAGGCCGCTGCCGCCCACCAGCACGGGCACCTCGACGGCGTCGATGACCTTCCTGGCCAGCCGCTGGTACTCGGCCACGCTGGCGGTGACCGTGACGTCCCAGATGTCCAGCAGGTGGTGGGGGACGCCGCGCATCTCGGCCGGGCTCAGCTTGGCGGTGCCGATGTCCATTCCGCGGTAGAGCTGCATGGAGTCGGCGTTGACACACTGGCCCCCGAGGCGGAGCGCGATCTCCACGGCGAGGTCGGACTTTCCGGCCGCGGTGGGGCCGACGACGGCGATGACTGGCTGCTGGCGCACGTGCACAAGTTTGCTAGAGGTCGAGCAGTGTCGGCTGCAGATAACCCTCGTGGGTCAGCAGCCAGCGCTTGGTCTCCACACCTTCGCCGCCGCTGAAACCGCCCAGACCGTTGCCCGCGATCACCCGGTGGCAGGGGACGACGATCGGGATCGGGTTGGAGCCCATGATCGAGCCGATCCCGCGGGCCGGCACCGTCGAGCCGCTGAGCCGGGCCAGCTCGCCGTAGGTGACGGCGGTGCCGTACGGGACCTTGTGCAGGGCCTGGAGCACCTGGAGCCGCGCGCCGGACATGAGCCGCCAGTCCACGGGCGTCTCGAACTCCTTCAGCTCTCCGGCGAAATAAGCGTTCAGCTCCGCGACCACGGAGGCCGTACGATCCGAATCATGGACTTCCGCGAGCCCGAGCCGGTCGGCCAGCCCCGCCCGGGAGCCCCAGCCCGACGCGACGAGACCAGCCTCGGTGACGGCCAGCACGAACGTGCCCACCGGCGTCGGCACGTCAGCGAAGGCCACGCCGTCCTTCATTGGGGCCATGATGTCCTCACGTGAGCTCGTGGTGCTCGGCACCTCCAGCGCTGTCCCTACCCGACACCGTAACCACAATGGCTACCTTCTGCGCTGGGACGGTCAGGGCTTCCTTTTCGACCCGGGGGAGGGCACACAGCGGCAAATGGTGCACGCCGGGCTGAGCGCGCACGACGTGCACTGGGTGTGCGTGACGCACTTCCACGGCGACCACTGCCTGGGCGTGCCCGGGGTCATCCAGCGCATCGCCCGCGACAAGGTCAGGCATCCGGTGCGGGCGGTGTTCCCGGCCTCCGGGGAGACGTACTGGCGGCGGTTGCGCCACGCCGCCGCCTTCGCCGACACACCGGTCATCAGCGAGCATCCCATCTCCGGCGACCTGGCCGGCGTCGGGCCGATCATCGCACGCCGCCTGTCCCATCCCGTCGAGTCGTACGGCTACCGCGTCCAGGAGCCGGCCGGGCGCCGCATGCTGCCCGACAAGCTGGCAGCCCATGGGATCCGCGGCCCAGAGGTCGGCGAGCTGCAGCGCACCGGCTCCGTACGCGGCGTCACCCTCGAGGAATGCAGCGTGCCCAAACCGGGGCAGAGCGTGGCGTTCGTCATGGACACCCGGCTCTGCGACACGGTCTTCGAGCTGGCCTCCGGCGTGGACCTGCTGGTCATCGAGTCCACGTTCCTGTCGTCGGAGAGCGCGCTGGCCAAGGAATACGGGCACCTGACGGCCTTCGAGGCGGGGCTGGTGGCGGCGGACGCGGGGGCGCGCAGGCTGGTGCTCACGCACTTCTCTGAGCGGTACGGGTTCGGCGACGAGCCGGCCTTCGTGGCCGAGGTACGGCGTCACTACGACGGGGAGGTCGTCCTCGCCCGCGACCTGATGACGATCCCGGTGCCGCGCCGTCAGGTCCACAGCCCGGCGATGTAACCGACGCCGTAGGGGGCCGCCCGCGTGAGCAGGCGGCCGTGCAGCCTCGCCGTCTCCGCGGCTCCGGCCAGCACTTGCAGGGCTGCCCTGCCGCTCACCCAAAGGCGATCCGCTTCCTCGGGGTCCAGTGCGGCGAGTGCTTCGGGGGCGGCGGTGGCGATGGCGTGCGCGATCAGGTCGTCGTACGGCTGCGCGGCGTCGTCATACCTGCCCGGGGCCTTGGGGGTGAGGCAGGCCGAGCCGTCGGCCATGACCAGCAGTGCCACCCGCTCCCCGGCCGCCGCCAGCTTGGCGCCCAGGGACAGGCACTCCTCGGTCGTGGCGGCGAAGGCCACGGAGTGAAAGGCGTTGGGGGCGTGGTCACGCAGGAGACAGCGGCCGACGGTCAGGGACAGCGGCAGGACGGGCTCGCCGGGGCCGGTCGTGACGTCCAGGCCCCAGGGGCGCAGGGTGCCCGTCGCGTGGCCGCCGTACGAGGCGGCGTGGCCGTCCCCGCCGACGACGATGAGCGTGTCGGGGCGGGTCGCGAGCAGGCCGGCGATCGCGGTGTCGCAGGCGGAGCGGAGATCGGGCAGCTGGGTCACGATCAGTGGAGTGGGCGGGCAGACGGCCGCGGCGGCAAGCACGAGCGCAAGCGTACGATGCCGCCGCGCGCCACCTGGTCAGCAGGGCGGAAGGTGCCGCCGACCGCCACTTCGTCAGTAGGGGCTCTGTCCGTCCCGCACCTTCGCGAACAGGCTCTCGGCGTAGGCATGGGCCGCCTTGTGCAGCCCGCCCCCGAAGCTGATCCTGGCCACCCCCAGCTCGGCCAGGCGCCCGAGCGACGGCGTGCCCGGCCTGAACAGGATGTTGACCGGCCCGCCGACCTCGGCCACCAGCGCCCGGATCCCGTCCTCGTCGGCCAGCGTGATCGGGTAGACGCAGTCGGCGCCCGCTTCGCGGTAGAGCCGCGCGCGCTCGAGGGCCTCCTGCGTGGAGGTCCTGCCGAGGAGGTACGTGTCGATCCGCGCGTTGATCACCAGATCCTGCCCGGCGGCCGCCCGCACCTCGGCCAGGAACTCCGCCTGGACGCCTGCGTCGAGCAGCTCGCCGGTGCGGGGGTCGGTGTCCTCCAGGTTGCAGCCCACGGCGCCGGCGGCGGCCAGCCGTTCCACGAGTTCGGCGGGCTTGAGCCCGTAGCCGCGTTCCACATCGGCCGTCACCGGCACGTCTACGGCCCTGGTGATGCGGGAGACGGCGGCCATCATCTCGTCGACCGGCGTGCCCTCGCCGTCCGCGTACCCGAGCACCCTCGCGACGGCGGCGCTGCCGGTGGCGACCGCCGGGAAACCGGCCTCCTGTACGGCCAGTGCGGAGGCGGCGTCCCAGATGTTGGGCAGGACCAGGGGGCTCCCGGGCACGTGCAGCGCGCGCAGCACGCCCGCCTTGTCAGTCGTCATACGACGACCCTACGGAGCAAGGTGGCTTCCGCTGTAGGTCCAATACGGTCCATTAACGGCAAGCCACTTCACACTGGCCGGCTCGGTCAGCAGCCGCTCGTGGCGCACTGGCCGACGACTTCGCCCGCCGGGCCGTCCGCCGGGGTGTCGCCCTCCGGTGCCTGCGGCGCCTTGGTGGGGGAGGACGTCGAGGGCCGCTGGCCGGTGCCGGTCTGGGTCGTGCCGCGCGAGGGGTCGGAGCCCGTCGAGCCGGTGTCGCCGCCGGTGTCGGCAGCGGGGTCGCCGCCGGTGCCCGTATCGGTGTCGGCGTCGGCGTCGCCCATGCTGCCGTCGTCAGGCAGGCCGTCCTTGGGAGCGTCGGTGGCGACGTCGCCCATGGTGGCGTCCTCGTCCTGGAAGTTCGGGTCGGCGCTCTGGGAGGCGGCGGGCCCGCCGGTGCCCTGCTGCGTGGCGGGAGTGGTGGGGTTGGCGGCCAGCATGTAGCCGACGCCGCCCGCCGCGAGCACGGCGACGAGCGCCGAAGCGGCGATGGCGATGATCTTCTTGTTGTTCTTCGGGGGTTCGGCGCCGCGGCCGTCGCTTCTCTGGGCCAGGCGGACATCCCCTGGTCCGGACAGGATCTCGGGACGATCCGGCTCGCTCGGATCTTGCATTGCGGTGACATCTCCCTGCGGTCGTATCGGGGGAAAACTCGTCGGCTTCGAGGGTGATGGACCACACTAGCCGCAAGAGAGGAATGCTCGCACACCAATCACAAAGGAATCACGACTTGTCCCCGCTTAGATCCATTTCCGCAGGTAGCCGCGGGCACCTGCGATCGGTGGCAGGAGCGGCCGGGGTCCTCGTCACCGCGGTCCTGGGAATATTCCTGGCATTCACCGGTTCCTCGGAACGGTCCTCACAAAGAACTCAGGAAATGGATGAGGAAACGCGGCTTTCCGTAAGATCGAATTCACCCTCCGCTACTTCCGCCGTCTCCCATATGACATTGATCGCATCGCCGATACGGGTCCATGGAACGTTCCATATCACGGTCCCCGTCCCGGCCCCGTGGCTGCAGGCCGTGCCCCCGCCTGGAGCGGTGGTCCCGTCCTCCACCCCGGCGCCGCCGATCATGCAGGCAGCCCGCCCCCAGCGGTCGGCGGCTCCCCGGACACCCGTACCCAAGCCTCCCAAGCCGAGCCGCCGAGTAGGCTCACCCACCCCGCAGGCGCCTCCCTCCGAGCGACCGGAGTCAAAGCGGCCGGAGCCGGAGCCGAAGCGGCCACCGATCTTCGTGGGGGAAGTCGCCGACCCCTGTGCCACCTTCCATGACTTCCGGCGGCAACCTTGCTACAGCTTCCTGAACCGGCTCGCCGGATAACGTCAGCGGCCCGCCACCGATGACGGTGGCGGGCCGGTCACAGTGCCGGGATCAGTCGTCGTCCCGATCGCCGTCGTCGTCGGCCCGCTTCGTGCCGTGCTCGGTGACCTTGCCGGTGGCCGCGTCGACGTCCACTTCGTGCCGCACCGAGCCCTTGGCCAGCTCGATCTCCCACACGTCCGGCCGCGTACCGCGCCGGTCGTAGTCGAGTTCGCTGACCCAGGCGCCGGGCACCTGCTCGTGCGCGATCTCCATGGCCTTCTCAGCCGTGACCTTCGGCGCCGCGGCCGCCGTGGCTGCGTAGGCCGCGCCCCCGCCGGCGACGAGCGCGACGATCCCGGTACCGACAATGATGAGCTTCTTCGTGATTCGCATGACTCCAGGACATCGGGATGCCGGGTAACCGCGCGCTAACCAGTGGTTAAGAGCACCTCTACGCACGTCCCGCCCCCTGGTGGCGAGGAAACGGTCAGCCGGCCGCCGGACGACTCGGCCGTGCGCCGGGCGATGTCGAGCCCGAGCCCGGTCGAGCCGCCGCCGCTGTTGCCGCGCTCCAGCAGCGCCGGATCGAACCCGGGCCCCGAGTCCTCGACCGTCAGCAACGCCCCGGACGGATGCGGCGTCAGCCGTACGGACATCGCGGCGCCTTCGGGCGTGTGCGCGAAGACGTTGCCCAGCAACGCGTCCACACACGCCGTCAGATCCTCGGCGCCCACCGCGACCGGCAGCGGGCCGGACGGAAACGAGATCGACACCTCTCGCCCCTGGTCCTCGGCCAGCACCGACCAGAACCGCACCCGCTCGCGCACCACTGCCGCCGCGTCGCACGACGCGTGCCCGGCCGTGCGGCGGCGCGCCTCCGTGATCACCGCGCTCACCGCCCGCTCCAAGGCGTCCGCCCGGGCCTGCACGCGCGCCGCCTCCTCGGGGTCGCGCAAGGACTCGGCGTCCAGCCGGAGCGCCGTCAGCGGAGTACGCAGCCGGTGCGACAGGTCAGCCACCGACTCCCGCTCGGCCGCCAGCAGCTCGTCGATCCGCCCGGCCAGATGGTTGAGCGCCAGCGCCACCGAGCGCACCTCGGGCGGCCCGCCCGGCTCGGCCCGGGCGGTCAGGTCGCCCCCGGCCAGCCGGTGCGAGACCCGTGCCAGCCCGTCCACCGGCCGGGTCACGGCCAGCGCCAGCCGGTCGGCCAGCACGATACCCAGCACCACCAGCGCGAGACCGAGCACCAGCAGCGCCGTCCACGCCTCGCGCACGCCCCGCGTCAGCTCGGCGTCCGGCACGAAGACCCTGATCACGGCCGTGCCCTCGGGCGATTGCCCCGAGACCAGCACCTCCCTGCCCCCTGCGACGTGGGCGGTCACGCTGCGCCCAGCCGCGGCCAGGCGTACGGCGTCAGAACGGGGGGCCGCCGCACCCACCGTCCGCCCGTCGGGCAGGAACACCGTCACCGGACGCGACACCTGCTCCACTGCCAGCTCCAGATCGGGCGTGCCGACCGCGACCGCCACGGACTCGGCGGCGGTCGTGGCCCGGCTCATCGCGCCGTTCTCGGCCACCGCCCGGATCAGCAGCGCCATCGGCACCAGCAACGCGATCAGGACGAGGGACGTTGTCGCCGCCACCAGCAGTGCCAGCCACCGCCTCATGACGGATCGACCAGTTTGACCCCGACGCCGCGGACCGTGTGCAGATAACGAGGGTCGGCGGCGGTCTCGCCGAGCTTCCTGCGCAGCCACGACAGGTGCACGTCCACGGTTTTGTCCGCGCCCCCGTACGGCAGCTGCCACACCTCCGTCAGCAGCTCCCGCTTGGTGACCACTTCGCCGGGCCGGGCGGCGAGATAGTGCAGCACGTCGAACTCGCGCGGCGTCAGATCCAGCGGCGTGCCGTCCAGCGTGGCGGTACGCGCCCGCGGGTCCACCCGCAGCGCCCCCACCGCGAGCGGCTCGGGCGCCGACCCGCCCGCCCGCCGCAGCACGGCCCGGACCCGCGCGTCCAGCTGCGCCGCGCTGTACGGCTTGACCACATAGTCGTCGGCCCCCGCGTCCAGCACAGGCACCATTTCGGCGTCGCCGTCGCGTGCCGTGGCGACGATGACGGGCACGCGGCTGACCGCCCGCAACATCCGCAGCAGCTCCACCCCGTCCAGGTCGGGCAGCCCCAGGTCGAGCACGATCAGGTCGGGCCGGTCCTGCACGGCCAGCCGCAGTCCGTCCAGCTCCGTCGGCGAGGAGGAGACGGCATGGCCCAGCTCCCGCAGCCCCCGGCCGAGCGCCGTACGGATCGCCACGTCGTCCTCGATGAGCAGGATGTCAGCCATATACATGAACGTAGACGGTCGCTGACCCTGCCTTGAGAGCCCTTAGCGTCCCCTTAACCCCGCCTTAGCGTGACATGGGGAAAGCTGAGGGCGATGAAGAGACTCGTACTGGCCTGGGCCGTCACGGCCGTGGCCGCCACCGGAGCGTCCCTGGCAGTTCTCGGCCTGGTCGGCGCCGGGGTCACCGGGACCGCCAGCCGCGTGCTCAGCCAGGAAGAGGCCCGAGCGGCCCTGGCCACCGCCACCCCACGCGCCGCCACCACCGCCCCGGCAGGCACGCCCGCGCAGGGGCAACAGGGCAAGCTGATCCGCAGCGCGGGCGGCACCGTGATCGCCTCATGCACCGGCGACCAGGTCGTACTCCGCTCGTGGAGTCCGGCCCAGGGCTACTCTGTGGACGGCGTGGAACCGGGTCCCGCAAACGAGGCCACGGTGGAGTTCGAGCCCGACGAGGGCGAAGACGTCGAGCTGAAGATTGTCTGTGTGAGCGGGAGCCCCGCCGCGCATTGACGTCATGACGGCGCAGCTCAGCTCGCTGCCTCGGCTGTGGCAAGCGACGTCATGACCCGCGTCGAGCAGGGCACGTAGCTGCGGCATCAGGCCTCGGCGCTGAGCGCCGCCCTTGTCAGTTCGGCCTGCCGCCGGATCTGCCCCATGACGACGGGGTTCACCCCCTTGGCTTGGAACGTAGCGACCATCTTGTCCATGACCGCGTTGGCCCGCCCCAGATCACCCTGCCTGGCCTGGGCCCTGGCGAGGCGGCGCATCACCAGGTTCAGGGTGATGTTGTCGATGGTGGCCTCCTGCGCGACCCGAGTCAGGTGCTCGATGCCCTGTTTGGGGTCCGGCGGGCGCACGCGCAGCCGCTTGTCCGCCGTCAGCGCCTTGAACTCGCTCTCCGCGTTCAGGCCCTTCACCATCCGGGCGTACGTGGCCAGCCGGTGGTCGCCGTACCTGTCGATCACCTCGTCCAGCGCCAGGTTGCCCGAGCGCAGCGCCGGTGAGTCGGAGCCGAGCAGCGAGAACAGCTTGCCCTGCTCCTCGCCCAGCATCAGCTCCGCCACCTGGTGGTCGTCGCGGGTGACCGGGAAACGCACCCTGACCAGGCAGGCGGGAGAGACGATGCGGGAGCCGTCGGCGGCGATGTACTGGGCGCGGACCTGGTATTCGCCGGGCTGCTGGAAGTAATGCCCGTCGCGGCCGTGCCCGATATACGCGCTGCGGTACAGGGCGGGGTTGCCCTCGTCCAGCCGGATGTCCGGCGAGGTGTCCACGCAGTGGCGGATCATCGGCCGGTACAACACGGTCCTGCCGCCCGGCTGCGTGATCGACACCTGCGTGAACTCCGAGTCCGGGTGCAGGTGGCCGTGGGTGACGCGGGGCTCCCCGGCGCAGGCGAGCTTGAGCTCGACCACGACAGGCTCACCCAGCTCGAACGACTCCTTGGCGCGCAACTCCAGCCGCAGCCCGGAATGGTCCTCGACCGGCTGCTCGAACGGTTCGATCTCGGCCGCCCCGGTGCCGAACGCGTTCGCGCCCATGGCGACGTCGCGGAAGAAGCCGTGGCGCAGGTGCACCAGCTCCGGGTCGGTGAACTGGAAGGGGAAGGCCGCCCAATAGCCCTGTTCGCCACCGGGCCTGAAGTTCTGCACATAGTTCATCCACGACAGATCACCGAAGCCGCCGTCCGGGCCGAGGGGCTGGGGTGGGGTGGCGAGGTTCTTCTGCCAGGAGTGGAGCAGGTTGAAGGCGTGCCCTAACTCATGCACATACGTCCGTAGCTGTGCGCGTTGCGCCTGCGGAGAGTCGCCCTTGATCGCGTCGTAGAAGACCGCCGCCCCCTGCCGCTGATGGGCGTCGTTGTAGTCGAACATGATGCCCCGGTAGCCGCCCACATGCTTGCTGGCCACCAGCAGCCACACCCGCCACGCCGGCGCGTCCGCGAACGTGCTGAACTGCTGCGTCATCGCGTGGTGCAGCTCGGCGTCGTTCCACGCCAGATCCGCCCCCGACCCGTCCACCGGGATCACCCCGGGCTCCGCCGTCGTCAGCTCGATGCCCGCCTCGGCGTACGCGGCGGTCACGCTCAGCTCCCTCGCGGGCGACCCGCTGGGACCCGGCAGCGACCCGGTGCGGTACGACACGAACGGCACCGTGCCCGTCACCGAGTCCTGCTCGAGGAGCACCCGCCGGAAGAACGGCGAGGAGAACGACAGCTGATAGGTACGCCCCGCCAGCGCCGCCGTTCCCGACCCGTCGATGATCGTCACGCTCACGTCCTCGTCCGGCGTGTCGAAGGTGAACACCCCGCGCCCGTCGATCCGGGCCTCGGCACCCTCGGCCCGCACGGCGGGGGCGTTGACCACGAACGACCCGACATACGAGATCGTCGCGCCCGCCACGGCGAACAGGTCGCCGCTCACCCGCCCGGTCGGCCTGGTCCCGTCGACGTCGACGCGGAGCGCCAGCCGCGAGTCGCCGTCCTGCCCCTCGTACAACCCGCTGATCATGGCAGCTCCTGGGGGAATCGTCAGGGATTACATCGTCCCCCGCCAGGAGAGCCTGTCAACGAGATCCACGAACTTGAAGCGCCGCCAGCAGCTCCTCCGACGCCCGGGTGATCGTCTCGACGGCCCGGTCGAACGCCTCGGCGTTGTGCGCCGCCGGCGCGCGGAAGCCGGAGATCTTCCTGACGTACTGCAGCGCGGCCGCGCGCACGTCCTCCTCGGTCACGCTCTCGGTGAACGGGGGACGCAGGGTCTTGATGCTCCTACACATGCCTCAACGGTAACCGGCCCTAAGACGGAGGGCTGAGCTCGTTGCCGAAGTCCAGGGCGATCTTGCGCAGGCCCTCGGCCAGCTCGTCGCGGTCCCGCGCGTCGATGCGTTCGGCGGGCCCCGACACCGACATCGCGGCCACCACCCGGTTGCCGTCCCACACAGGCACGGCCAGGCAGTGCACGCCCAGCTCCTCCTCGCCCAGGTCCATGGCGTAGCCGCGGGCCCTGACCACGTCGAGCTCGGCGAGCATGCCGGTGACGTCGATGATCGTGTTGGGGGTGCGGCGCGGCATGCCGGTCCGCTCGAACACGGCGACCGCTTCGCCGTTGGGCCGCCCCGCCAGCAGCACCTTGCCCACGGCGGTGCTGTGCGGCAGCACCCGCCTGCCGACCTCGGCGAACATGCGCAGCCTCCGCGGCGAGGGCACCTGCGCCACGTAGACGACGAAGTCTCCTTCGAGCACGGCCAGGTTCGCGGTCTCGCCGGACAGCTCGACCATCTTCGTCAGGTACGGCTGCGCCCACACGCCCACCATGCTCTCCGCGATGCCGCCGAGCCGCACCAGGCCGCCGCCCAGGGCGTACCTTCTGTCGGATTCCTGACGCACGTAGCCGCGCGCGAGCAGGGTCTGCAGCAGCCGGTGAATGGTGCCGTACGGCAGCCCGGTCCTGGCCGCGATCTCCGACAGTCCGGCCTCGCCGCCATGCGCGGCCAGCGCCTCCAGCACATCGAGCGCCCGCTCAACTGACTGGACACTCACCGGTCCTCCTCCGTCGGCCCGGCGAGTACACTGCTGCGTCTAATGGTTCGCTCCCTGCGGTCGCTCACAGGCCCACCCCGCGCAGCGAGGCGTCCAGCACCTCGGCGGTGTGCGCCACCCTGATCTCCGCGCCGGCCCGCCGCATGGCGGCGGCGATCTGCATGGTGCACCCGGGGTTGGCGGAGACCAGCAGCTCGGCTCTGGTCGAGCCGACCGCCTTGGCCTTCCTGTCGCCCAGGTCGCGGGCGGCCTGCGGCTGGAAGATGTTGTACGTGCCCGCCGAGCCGCAGCAGATGGCCGACTCGGGGATCTCGCGCAGCTCCAGGCCGGGAATGCCGCTCAGCAGCTCGCGCGGCTGGGCGCGCACGCCCTGGGCGTGGGCCAGGTGGCAGGCGTCGTGGTAGGCGACGGTGAGCGGCAGCGGATGCCGCCTGGCCACGGGTCCCAGCTCCGTCAGGAACTCCGACAGGTCACGCACCTTGAAGCCGGGCTCGCGGCCGAGCAGCACGGTGTACTCCTTCATGGTGGAGCCGCAGCCGGCCGCGTTCACCACGACGGTGTCCACCCCGGCCTGCTCGAACGTCCTGACCGTGCGCCGGGCCAGCCGCCTGGCCTGGTCCTCGCGCCCGGAGTGCACGCTGAGCGCCCCGCAGCAGCCCTGACCCCGCGGGATGACCACGTCGCAGCCCTCCAGCGCGAGCACCCGCGCCGTGGCCGCGTTCACCTGGGGGAAGAACTCGCCCTGCACGCACCCGGTGAGCATGCCGACCACAGCACGGCGCTCCCCGCGAGCCCGGACCACGCGTGGCAGTCGCTGCCGCCGCTCCACGCGCGGCGCCAGCGCGGCCATGGCCCCGAGGCTGGGGTTGACGCGCGTGAGCAAGGGCGCCATCCGCTCGGCCAGCCACATCCCCGGCCGCAGCAGCCGTAGCCTGCGCGGGTAAGGGAACAGGGAGAACACGATGCCGCGCACGGCCCGCTCCTGCGGGTCGCGTTCGTGCCGCCGCTCGACCTCCGCCCTGGTCAGCTCGATCAACCGGTCGTACTTGACCCCGGACGGGCAGGCGGTCACGCACGCCATGCATCCCAGGCAAGCGTCGAAATGCCCGGCCATTTCCGGCGTGATCGGGGTGCCCTCGACATGCTGCTGCATCAGGTGGATCCGCCCGCGCGGCGAGTCCATCTCCTCGCCCCAGAGCAGGTACGTCGGACACGTCGGCAGGCAGAACCCGCAGTGCACACAATCGTTGATCAGCTTCGGATCCATCTAGATCCCTCCCACAAAGCGGCCGGGAGACATCCTGCGCCCGGGATCGAACTGCTCCTTGACCCGCCGCATCAGCGGCAACCCGCTGACCTGCCCCCACCGGTCGACGCTCGCGTAAGGAGCGGCGAGCACGCTCACCCGCCCGCCGGCCGCCTCGACCCGCTTGCGCAACCCGGACACCGCCGCGGCCAGCTCCGGCTCCGCGATCGCCCCCCACGACTCCAGCAGCACCCGCCCCGACAGGACAGAGCCTCGCAGCGACAGCCCGGTGCCGGCCACCACGTCCAGCACGGCCTGCGTGCCCGTGGCCGGGAATCGTACCTCGACCAGCACCTCGTCGTTCTGGATCAGTCCCCACCACGACGGCGGCTCGCCGGTCACCGTGCCCTTGCCTACCAGCGCGCGCAGCACCTCGGCCCTGGAGCCGGCGGCCGCGCCCTCGACCAGCACGGCCAAGGTCAGCGGCCCGCCGGGATCCGGCCAGTCCACCTCGGCGGCGCTCGGCTCGGCCTGCGAGGCGGCCAGCGCGGCGGCGATCGGCGGCAGCTCGTCGCGCTCGAGCTCCGCTGTGATCCAGCGGCGGTCGGCGGGCAGCGGGTGCAGGCGGAACGTGGCCTCCGCGATGACGCCGAGCGTCCCGTACGAGCCGGTGAAGAGCTTGCCGAGGTCGTAGCCTGCAACGTTCTTGACCACTTTGCCGCCCGAGCGTGCGATCGTCCCGTCGGCCAGCACGACCGTGATGCCGATGAGCAGGTCGCGGGCGGTGCCGTAGCGGAACGCGCGCGGCCCCGCGGGCGCGGTGGCCAGCATGCCGCCGACCGTCGAGTCCTCGGCGAACGGCACGTCCAGCGCGAGCTCCTGCCCCTTGCCCGCGAGCGCGGCGGCCAGGGCGGCCATCGTCACCCCGGCCTGCGCCCGCACCACGAGGTCACCGGCCGCGTGCTCCAGGATCTCGTTCATGCAACACAGGTCGAGCAGGACGTCGCACCGCTCCGGCGGCGGGCCCCAGTGCAGCTTCGTGCCGCCGCCGGCGGGAACCACCGCGAGGTCCCGTTCGGCGCAGACGCGCAGCACGGCCGCGATCTCCTCGACCGTCTCCGGCAACGCCACCCAGCGCGGCTTGACCCCGCTGACGACGTCGTCCGCGCCCGCTTCCCTGACCGTCACCTCAGCGTCAGACAGCAGCATCAGAACTGCTCCGCCTTTCCGGACTCCACCAGCGGATGCGCACCCTTGCGAACGCCCGGCGCCTCACCGCACAGCCGCGGCGTGGGGAACACCTTGCCCGGATTGGACAGCCCTCGGGGGTCGAACGCGCACCGGACCAGCTGCATCGTGTCGAGGTCGGTCTCGCTGAACATCCTCGGCATGTAGCGGCTCTTGTCCACGCCTACGCCGTGCTCGCCGGTGATCGAGCCGCCGTGCTCGATGCACAGGTCCAGGATCGCGCCGGAGACCACCTCGGCCCGCTCGCCCGCGCCCGGCTCGGCGTCGTCGAACAACACCAGCGGGTGCAGGTTGCCGTCGCCGGCGTGGAAGACGTTGGCCACCCTGATCCCGTGCTCGGCCGACAGCCGGTCGATGGCGGCCAGCACGCTCGGCAGGGAGGTGCGCGGCACCACGCCGTCCTGCACGATGTACGCCGGGCTGATGCGGCCGACGGCGGCGAAGGCGGACTTGCGTCCCTTCCAGATCGCCGCCCGCTCGGCGGGATCGGCTGCCACCCGCAGCTCGAACGCCCCGGAGCAGATCTCGGTGAGCTGCGCGAACTGCTGCTCGACCTCCGCCTCGGGCCCGTCCAGCTCGACGATCAGCACTGCCCCGGCGCCCTCCGGGTAGCGGCAGGCCACCGCCGCCTCGGCCGCCTCGATGGCGAGGGCGTCCATCATCTCGATCGCGGCCGGCACGATGCCCGCCCCGATGATCGCCGACACGGCCTGGCCGCCCTGCTCGATGCTCTCGAACGCGGCCAGCACCGTGGTCACGGCCTGCGGCGCGCGGCTGAGCCGTACCGTGATCTTGGTGGCGATGCCCAGCGTGCCCTCCGAGCCGATGAACGCGCCCAGCAGGTCGTAGCCGGGGTCCATGCGGTCGAGCGTGACCAGGTCGCCGTCGGGGGTGACGATCTCGCAGGCCTCGACGTGGTTGACGGTGAAGCCGTACTTGAGGCAGTGGGCGCCGCCGGAGTTCTCCGCCACGTTGCCGCCGATCGAGCAGACCTGCTGGCTGGAGGGGTCGGGGGCGTAGTAATAACCCCGGTCGCGCACGGCTTCGGTGATGGCCAGGTTGGTCACGCCGGGCTCCACGACCACCCGGCGATCGTCCAGGTCGACCTCCAGGATCGCGCGCATCTTGGAGGTGACGATGAGCACGCCGTCCTCGCGCGGCAGCGCGCCGCCCGACAGCCCCGTGCCCGAGCCCCTGGCCACGAACGGCACGCCGAAGTCGTTGCACAGCCGCACCACGCGGGCGACCTGTTCGGCCGTGTCCGGCAACACGACCACGCCCGGGGTCGCCCGGTGGTAGGTCAGGCCGTCGCACTCGTAGGTGCGCAGGCGTACCGGATCGGTGATCACCGAGTCGGGGGGCAGCAGCGAACGCAGGGCCGCCACCAGGGTGTCCAGCACTCGATCACCTCCGTTTCCGATTATTCACGGCATGCGGGCATAAGCGGGAAGAGTCAGGAACTCGGCAAAGTCGTCGTCCAGCGCCACTTCCTTGAACAACGCGGTGGCCTGGTCGAACAATTTCTCGTCGTAGCCCGGCTCCCCGGCGATCTTGGCGAGCTCCTCGGAGATGATCTGCTCGACCAGCTCCTTGGTCACCTGCGCGCCCGTGTCCGCGAGCGTGATGTCGTTGTGGATCCACTGCCAGATCTGCGAGCGCGAGATCTCGGCCGTGGCGGCGTCCTCCATGAGGTTGTGGATCGCCACCGCGCCCAGCCCGCCCATCCAAGCGGCCAGGTAACGCAGCGCCACGTCCACATTGCTACGCAGCCCCGTCTCGGTGATCTCGCCGGGCGTCTCCGAGACCGCCAGCAGGTCGGCCGCCGTCACGCTGACGTCCTCACGCAGCCGGTCGAGCTGGTTGGGCCGCGAGCCCAGCACCCCGTCGAACACCTCGCGACAGATCGGCACCAGGTCCGGGTGGGCCACCCATGACCCGTCGAACCCGTCGCCCGACTCGCGCGTCTTGTCCGCCCGCACCTTCTCCAGCGCCACGGCGTTGACCTCGGGGTCCCTGCGCGAGGGGATGAACGCCGCCATCCCGCCGATGGCGTGCGCGCCGCGCTTGTGGCAGGTGCGCACCAGCAGCTCCGTGTAGGCGCGCATGAACGGGGCCGTCATCGTCACCGCGTTCCGCTCCGGCAGCAGGAACTCCCGGCCCCTGGTGCGGAACTTCTTGATCACGCTGAACAGGTAGTCCCAGCGGCCCGCGTTGAGCCCGGCCGAGTGGTCACGCAGCTCGTAGAGGATCTCCTCCATCTCGAACGCGGCCGGGTAGGTCTCGATGAGCACGGTGGCCCTGATGGTGCCGTAGGGGATGCCGAGCAGCTCCTGCGCCCTGGTGAAGACGTCGTTCCAGAGCCGCGCCTCCAGGTGCGACTCGATCTTGGGCAGGTAGAAGTACGGGCCCTTGCCCTTGTCGATCTGCCGCTGGGCGCAGTGGAAGAGGTAGAGCCCGAAGTCGAACAGCGACCCCGACACCGGCTGCCCGTCCACCTGGGCGTGCTTCTCGTCCAGGTGCCAGCCGCGCGGCCGCACCACGACCGTGGCCAACTCGTCGTCGGGCTTGAGCGCGTATGCCTTGCCGCCGGTCTCGAAGTCGATCGTGCGGTCGAGCGCGTCACGCAGATTGAGATGGCCGGCCACGCAGTTTTCCCAGAGCGGGGAGTTGGCGTCCTCGAAGTCGGCCAGCCACACCTTGGCGCCGGAGTTGAGCGCGTTGATGGTCATCTTCTTGTCGACGGGCCCGGTGATCTCGACCCGGCGGTCCTCCAGGCCGGGGGCCGGCGCCGCGACCTGCCATTCGGCCTCCCTGACCTCCTTGGTCTCGGGGAGGAAGTCGAGCAAGCCGCCGTTTGAGAGCTCCGCCTGCCGCGTCTGCCGTGCCTCCAGCAGCTCCAGCCGTCTGGCGCCGAACTCCCGCTGGAGAGCCGCCACGAAACCGAGCGCCTCCGGCGTGAGGATCTCGTCGAACCGGTCGAGGATCGGGCCGGTGATCTCCATGGGACCTCTTTCCGCTCTGTGGAAAATCACTTCTGGATTGTGGAAGTGAAGCTACTCCCCTCCTGCTTCCCGGGTCAAAGGTGGGGTATTCCTCGGGGGTTACTCGGGGGAGTTCCTGATGGGATCGAGGGCCTCACCGCGAAAGGATTCAACGCATGAAGACGATTGCGATCGCGGGCGGGCTGCTGGCCTCGGCGGTGCTGCTGACAGGGTGCGGGCTCGGCGACCTCGCCGGCCCCACGAACCAGGACACGACGTCCTACGAGGTGACGGACAAGGTCACCAAGCTTCAGCTCGAAAGCCACGCCGGCGACACCGTCGTCACCGAGACCGACGGCACGGCCATCCGGGTCGTCGAGAAGCTCCGCTGGCGCGGCGACGACAAGCCCAAGCCGGAGCACAAGGTCGAGGGTGGCGCGTTGTTCGTGACGTACGACTGCCCGTCGAACTGGGGCAGCTGCAGCGTCGACTACGAGATCGAGGTCCCGAAGGGACTGGCGGTCGACCTCGACAGCGGCTCGGGCAACATCACACTCAGGGCCCTGACCGGGAACGTCGATGTGCACCTCGGCTCCGGCGACGTGGACGGCTCGGGCCTGGCGGGCAAGACGGTGGTCGCCGAGGCGGGGTCGGGGAACGTCGAGCTCAAGTACACGACGGCGCCCACCAGCGCACAGCTGAAGGCCGGTTCGGGAGACATCGTGCTCAACGTTCCCGACGGGGCTTACGACGTGAAGACCGACACGGGCTCCGGCGACGTGACTGTCTCGGTCAAGGACGACGGCTCGTCACCGAACAAGATCTCCTTGAGCGCGGGCTCCGGCAACGTCAGCGTGGTGCCCGCATAACTCAGATGCTTACCCCGGGGATGTCTGCCACCATCGTGGGAAGACACCGAGGTGTCCAGACGTTCCCTCATAGAGATGACACGAATGCACGAAAACATCACGCTCGAATCCGGCGATTTCGACCTCGAGGAGCGCCAGGCGCTCCGCCGTGTGGCAGGTCTGTCCACTGAACTCCAGGACATTTCCGAAGTCGAATACCGGCAGCTACGACTCGAGCGGGTCGTCCTCGTCGGCGTCTGGACCTCGGGCACCGCCGAGGACGCGGAAAACTCCCTGCTCGAACTCAAGCTCCTGGCCGAGACGGCCGGGTCGCAGGTGCTCGACGGGCTCATCCAGCGCCGTCAGAAGCCCGACCCCGCCACATACATCGGCTCCGGCAAGGCGCTGGAGCTGCGCGACGTGGTCGAGTCCCACGGCGCCGACACCGTGATCTGCGACGGCGAGCTGACCCCCGGTCAGCTCCGTCAGCTCGAGGACACGGTCAAGGTCAAGGTGATCGACCGTACGGCGCTGATCCTCGACATCTTCGCCCAGCACGCCAAGAGCCGCGAGGGCAAGGCGCAGGTCGAGCTCGCGCAACTGCAATACCTGCTGCCCCGCCTGCGCGGCTGGGGTGGCAACCTGTCCAGGCAGGTCGGTGGCCGGGCCGCGGGCGGCGTCGGCATCGGCGGCCGCGGCCCCGGTGAGACCAAGATCGAGCTCGACCGCCGCCGCATCCGCGAGCGGATGGCCAAGCTGCGCCGCCAGATCGGCGGCATGTCCACCGCCCGTGACACCATGCGCTACCAGCGCCAGCGGCGCGAGGTCCCGGCCGTGGCCATCGCCGGCTACACCAACGCCGGCAAGTCCTCGTTGCTCAACCGGATCACCGGTGCGGGCGTGCTGGTGGAGGACGCGCTGTTCGCCACCCTCGACCCGACGGTGCGCCGGGCGCGCACGCCCGAGGGCAGGCTGTTCACGATCGCCGACACCGTCGGCTTCGTGCGCCACCTGCCGCACCAGCTGGTCGAGGCGTTCCGCTCCACGCTGGAGGAGGTCGCCGACGCCGACCTGATCCTGCACGTGGTCGACGGCTCGCACCCCGACCCCGAGGGGCAGCTGGCGGCGGTGCGCGAGGTGCTCGCCGACATCGACGGCGCGCAGGACATCCGCGAGATCGTCGTGATCAACAAGGCCGACGCGGCCGATCCCGACGTGATCGACCGGGTGCTGCGGCGTGAGCGGGACAGCATCGTGGTGTCGGCGCGGACGGGCAAGGGCATCCCCGAGCTGATCACGCTCATCGAGCGCGAGCTCCCCAGGCTGGACCTCGAGGTGCACCTGCTGGTGCCGTACGAGCGGGGCGACCTGATCTCACGGGCTCACAAGGAGGGCGAGGTGCTCTCTGTGGACCACGTGGAGGACGGCACGATCCTGCACGCTCGCGTGCTGCCCAGCCTGTTCCAGGAGCTGGAGCGGGTGGGCAAGCCGGTCGAACGCGTCTTTTGACGATTCCGCTGGGCGACTCCGCCGTGCTGCGGTACGGTGGGGCCGCTCGGCACGGATGATGCCGTCGGCGGCCATCGGCGGTTCATCACGGCATGGTTGGGCAGCACTGGCCGCAAAGCGTGCAGAGTTGCCTAAAAGCGACAGTGGTCCCCGAGCCCCGGCTATTGCTAGGATTGGCCAGACCTGACGTAGGTCTTCTAGCTTTTGGGTGTGGGTTCTGGGTTTCAGATGATGACTCATGGTGTCGAAGTCGTCAGCGGGGGCCAGGAGTACGAGGCGGGGCTGGGTGGCGGTTGGGATCTGTGGTCTTTCTTCCGAATAACCCTGTACACCAGCCCAACATGTGAAATAACGTAACTGAACCGAAATCGCCGGATCATGACTCTGGCGATACGGTCACCGCACAACTCGAGCGGATGAGAGCAGGAGACCCCCCATGTCGTCCGGACCCGGAGCGGACTCAGTGGGCGCGGCACAGGCCGTGCGTTGGGCACTGTGCCCGCGCTGGGGCTCACGCAGGGCGGTGATGCGGTGACCGTTCGGCTCCTCACCAACATCGGCCGCCTCTGGACCGGCAACGAGGTCCTCAGCAACGCGGCCATTCTCGTTCACAACGACCGCATCGCGTGGGTAGGGCGAGCCCCCGACCTGCCGCAGAGCGTGCCCGGAGTCGTCGACGACATCGTCGACGTCGACCACGTCGAAAACCTTGGCGGTGCGCTGGTCACGCCCGGCCTCATCGACGCCCACACGCATCCCGTCTACGCCGGCAACCGCTACGCCGAGCTCGCCATCCGCACCGGCGGCTCCAGCGCCGCCTCGATCACCGCGGCGGGCGGCGGCGTGGGCTCCACCGTCACCGTGACCCGCGGCACCGACCCGTGGACCCTGTGCAACGGCGTACGCGAGCGGCTGCGCGGCTGGCTGCTCAGCGGCACCACCACCGTCGAGGCCAAGACCGGCTACCATCTCACGCGCGACGGCGAGCTGGCCGACGTGCGGCTCCTGCGCGAGCTGGAGAAGGAGCCGATGATGCCGCGTCTGCACGTCACCTTCCTGGCGGCGCACACCGTCCCGCCCGAATACTTCGGCCGCCAGCGCGAATACGTCGAGGCCGTGGGCGCCTGGTGCGCCGACGCGGCCGCGGCGGGCGCCGACAGCGTCGACGTCTACTGCGACGAGGGCCACTTCACCACCGAGGAATCCCGCTGGGTCCTCGCCTCCGGCCGCAACGTCGGTCTGCTGCCGCGCATCCACGCCGGCCTCTACAGCCGCCGCGGCGCGGTCCAGCTGGCCGCCGAGCTCGGTTGCGCCTCCGCCGACGGCCTGCACCACATGTCGGACGAGGACATCGCCATCATGTCCCGCTACGGCGTGCCCGCGGTCGTCTGCCCCGCCACGGCACTCCAGCGTGGCCACCTGCCGCCGGTCCGCCAGATGATCAAGCACGGCGTGCAGATCGCGCTCGGCAGCGACCACAACCCCGGCTACTGCGGCATCACGTCGATGTCGCTGGTGATCGCCATGGCGGTGTCGGCGTTCGGGATGAGCGTCAACGACGCGCTCCGCGCGGCCACCCTCGGCGGTGCCACCGTCCTGGGCGCTCCCGACCGTGGCGTCCTGGCGCCGGGGCGGCTGGCGGACATCGTGCAGTGGGACGCCGACCACGAGGGCGCTTTCGCCTGGTCCTTCGGCCTCAAGCCGCGCCGCGTGTGGCGGGGCGGCACGCCGGTCCAGTAACCGCTTCAGGGCGACGGGCCGACTGGCTAATCTCGGCATATGTCGCCCACCGTTGCCGTTGTCACGGATTCATCTGCTTACCTGCCTGCAGTGCCGGGTGTCGCCGTCGTGCCGTTGCAGGTGATCGTGAAGGGCACGCCGTACGACGAGGGCTCTTATGGCGGCGGGATGCCGGATCGAGCGGACTCGGGCGGCACGATGGGTGGCGGGGTGCCGGATCGTGCGGACTCGGGCGGCACGATGGGTGGCGGGGTGCCGGATCGTGCGGACTCGGGCGGCACGATGGGTGGCGGGGTGCCGGATCGTGCGGACCTCGCCTCCGCGGCCACCTCACGTCCCTCACCGGCCCGCTTCGCCGCCTGCTATGCGTCCTTGGCCGGAGCCGGCGCGACAGGGGTGGTCTCGATCCACCTGTCCAGCGACATGTCGGGCACCGTCGACTCGGCCAGGTTAGCCGCCCGTGACGCACCCGTACCGGTGGAAGTGATCGACAGCCGTTCGATCGCGATGGGCCTCGGCTACCCGGTGCTGGCCGCGGCGCGCGCCGCCGCGGAAGGCGGGTCACTGGAGTCGGTGACCTCGGTGGCCCGCCGCTGCGCCGAGACCACCCAGACCTTCTTCTACGTCGACACGCTCGACTACCTGCGCCGCAGCGGCCGCATCGGCACCGCCGCCTCAGTGCTCGGCTCCGCTCTCATGATCAAGCCGCTCCTCCACATCGTGAACGGCCAGATCTCCCTGCTGGAGAAGGTCCGCACGCCGACGCGCGCGATCGCCCGCCTGGAGGATCTGGCGGTGCGGGCGGCCGGTGAGGGTCCGGTGGAGGTGGCGGTCCAGCATCTGGCGGCGAGATCCCGTGCGGAAGCACTCGCGGAACGTCTGCCGAAGCGAGTGCCTGGGCTGGTGGACCTGCGGGTGGTGGAGGTCGGCCCGGTGATCGGCGCCCACGTCGGCCCAGGCATGCTGGGGCTGACCGTCACCCCATGCCACGTGTAGCCATCCGGGGCCGTGGCGGCCTCAAGCGCGCCTCTGCGGCCTCTGTGTCCACAGCCCTATCACTCATGCGTCTCCTGTCCCCAGAACGTCGCTCGGGCCCTCACAGCGGCCGCTAGGGTCCTACGTTCTCTTGCGTGCGAACGCCTGATCCGACCGCGGAGCGCGCCATAGCCGCATCCCGGCTACGGTCGATCATGACCCCTGCCCGCCGTCCCCGCCGACTCCTGCCTCGGCGCACTGGCGGTCACGCCCTGCGCGTCGAGACAAGGGAGAGTGGCGACGGCACTCCCTCCACGCTTCAGGCTCGCGGGTCCGGGATCGAGGATCCCCCGACCGCACGTCGGGAGACGACCGACCACTTGCCGGCCGTCGGAGACGACGACACCACGACATTCGGCTGGGGCGAGACTTCCGCACCGGGCCACGACGAGGACCCCGCCACGTCCCACCCTTCCGGCCGCAACGGCGACACAGCTCTCATGCTGTCCGATCGCAACGACCGCCTGGCCTTGGCCCTGGGATGGCATGACGGTGATCAGGCCGCACTGCCGCCTCGGGCGGAGAGCGGGTCGGCCTCGGTGTTGGGATGGCATGGCGATGATCAGGTCCCACTGCCGCCTCAGGCGGAAAGCGGGCCGGCCTCGGCACTGGGATGGCATGAAGGTGATCGAGTCCCACTGCCGCCTCGGCCCGAGAGCGGGCCGGCCTCGGCGCCGGGATGGCATGGCGGTGACCCGCACCCACCACCACCTCGGCCCGACGGCCGGCCAGTCCCGGCCCCACCGAGCGGTATCGATGGCCCGACCCTGGCACCACCTGGGCGTACCAGCGGTCCGATCCCCATACCGCCCTCCTTCCAGGCGTTCCGGGCAGCGCTGGCCTCGCAGGGCCCTGCCTTGGACCCCGGCAAGCCGGGTCTTCGCGTGCTGCTCGCCGTCGGCGCCCTTGCGGTGGCCGTCGCCGGCTTCTTCGTTTGGCGATCGCAGCCCACACCGGAGCCACTCCCGCCTCCCACCCCGATCTCGTCCTCGACGCCGTCCCCGACCGCGAAGGTGACCGTCCATGTCGCAGGCAAGATCCGCAAACCCGGCGTCTACCTTCTCCCAGCGGGCGCCCGTGTCGCGGACGCGGTGACGGTGGCCGGTGGGGTGGCCCGTGGCGCCTCCACCGGCTCGCTCAACCTCGCCAGACGCTTGATCGACGGGGAGCAGATCGTGGTGGGCACCCCCGCGGGCCCGGCCGCTCCCGGCTCTGCCGTCTCGGACCCGGCCGCGACCGTCCTCGACCTGAACTCCGCCACGACAGAGCAACTCGAGCAACTCCCAGGCGTGGGAGAGGTCCTGGCCGCCCGCATCACCGAGTTCCGTGACAGCCACGGCGGATTCACCAGCGTGGAGCAGTTGCGCGAAGTGAGCGGCATCGGCCCGCGCAAGTTCGACGAGATCAAGCCGAAGGTTCGCGTCTGACATGGCCGTCGGCACGGACTTCGACGAGCGCAAGCACGCCTGGCCGCTGACGCTTCCCGCCCTGGCCGCCTGGGCCAGTGTCCTGATCCTCCTCGGTTGCGCCGCTTCCGTCAGCCTGATCGTGGCAATGTCCACAGCCCTGGCCGCCTGCGCCGTGGCGTGGCGCACTCGCGCATCTACCAGGAGTTGGCGCAACGTCGCCTTGGCCACGCTCATCTGCGCAGCGGCAGTTTCGGCGTCGATCGGCTTCCGGGTCCAGGCTCTCACCACCGGGCCGACGGCCGCACTGGCGGCGAAGGGCTCGTCCATCACCGCCCAGATCGCCCTCACCGACGACCCCAAACGCAGAGCATCTCGAGGCGGACGTTTCAACCAGGACAGTTATGTGGTCCCGGCCACCCTCGAGATCATTCAGAGAGCCGGAAGCAGACAGGCCGTCAGCGTTCCCATCACCGTCTTCGCCAGTGGGCGCGAATGGAGCGACTTGCTCCCCAGCCAGCATCTCGAAGTCACCGGCCGCCTGGCGAAAGCGACCCCTGGCGACTTGGTGGCGGCGATTCTCCTGGTCCGGGGTCCACCACGGGTCCTGACGCCACCGTCGCAGCTCCAGACGGTCGCGGGCAGTCTGAGATCCGGTCTGCGCGCCGCCGCCGACGTCCTTCCCCCGGACCAGCGAGGACTGCTCCCCGGCCTGGTCGTGGGCGACGTCTCGCGCATGGATCCGCAGGTGGCATCCGATCTGAGGGAAGCCGGGATGAACCACCTTCACGCGGTGAGCGGGGCCAACCTCGCCATCGTCGCCGGCGCCACCCTTGCTATCTCCCGCTTTATCGGCCTTTCCCTGCCCATGAGGGCGGGTTTCGCCGCCATCGCGATGCTCGCCTTCGCCGTCGTGGCCCGCCCGTCCCCGAGTGTCCTGCGGGCCCTCCTCATGGGCCTGGTGGCCGCCGTCGCCCTTGGCACAGGACGTGCGAGAGACGGCTTCGCGGCGCTGTCGGCAACGGTCCTGCTGCTGATGTTGTTCGCACCTGAATTGGCTCGCTCGTACGGTTTCGCGCTCTCGGTCGCGGCCACCGCAGGCATTCTCATCCTCGCCCCGCGCTGGCGTGACCGCCTGTCATCCACAGAGCAGCGAAGTGACGTGTCCCAAGCCGGCGATGTCCAGGGCGGTGATGTCCAGGGCGGTGATGTCCGGGGCGGCCATGCCCAGGGCGGCGATGTCCAGGGCGGCCATGCCCAGGCCGGCGATGTCCGGGGCGGCGATGTCCGGGGCGGCGATGTCCAGGGCGGCAACGGCAGACTGCCGTACCGGTTGCCGCGCTGGCTGGCGGAGGCGGTGGCCGTGCCGGCGGCCGCTCAGGTGGCCGTGACGCCCGTGCTCGTGCTGATGTCGGGACAACTGACGCCCGTGGCAGTGCTCGCCAACCTCCTCGTGGCGCCGGCGGTGGCTCCCGCGACCCTGCTCGGCTTCGGCGCCGCACTCGTGGCGCCCCTATGGCCTGAGGCGGCGAGCTTCCTGGTCGTCCCAGCCGGATACGCCGTCGGCTGGATCATCGCGGTTGCCGGCTGGGCCATCGGCCTGCCCTTCGCCACGCTGCCGTGGCCCAGCGGCCTGCTGGGGATCGGCTTGCTCGGGCTCACGGTGGCCGTCGCGATACCCATCCTGCGCCGCCGGGCCTGGCGGGCGACGGCGCTGACGGTCGCCGCCGGCGCGCTGGTGGCCGTCCTGGCGGTACGTCCCCTCGCCGGGCCGTGGCCGCCCGATGGCTGGCTGATGGTGATGTGCGACGTCGGGCAGGGGGACGGGCTGATCATCGCGGCGGGGCCAGGCCGGGGCGTCGTCGTCGACACCGGCCCTGACCAGGTCATCATGGACCGATGCCTGCGCAGGGTCGGCGTTGACGACGTACCGCTGCTTGTTGTCACGCATCCGCATGCCGACCACGAGGACGGGCTCACGGGAGTGCTCAGGAACCGGCGGGTGGGGGCCGTGGTCGTCAGCCCGCACCGCACGGAGCCCCGAGCCGGCGCGCACACATCGGTCACCCTGGCGCAGCGACGGATACCCGAATGGACGGCGGCGCCGGGGAGCCGCTGGCGGTTCGGGCCTTCGGAGCTGAGCGTGCTCGCTCCCGACCCCGCCATGAGCGAGATGCACGGGCAAGGGGAGGGCAGTGCGATCAACAACTCCAGCGTGGTGCTCCACGTACGGTGGCGTTCGGGATCCATACTGCTCGGCGGTGATCTGGAGACGGAGGCCCAGGAAGAGCTTCTACGCCGCGTTCGCGTACGGGCCGACATCCTCAAGACTCCGCACCATGGATCCAACCGGCAGTCACCCGGGTTCCTGGCTTCCCTCGGGGCGCGGGCGGCGTTGATCAGCGTGGGCGCCGACAACGACTACGGTCATCCGGCCCCGTCCACGCTCGCTCTGCTGCGGCGCCTCGGCGCGGCCATCTACCGTACCGACCAGTCGGGAGATCTTGCGGTGGTCGAGCGCGATGGGGGATTGGCGGTGGTCGCGCGTGGGCCGTAGTCCGTCCTAGCGGGCAGGTGGAGGAGGCCGACGGGTGCAGCAGCCCGGTTCTGGCCTGCGAGGCGGCGTTCGGTCAGGTCCGTCGGGTGTGGCGGTCTGATTCCGGCAGGCAGGGCGGTGTTCGATCCGATCCCTCGCCACGCGACCCTTGTCCGAAGAATGCCGCGGTCGTCGCCACGAACCGGTCGGCGTCATCGAGCCATGGAGTGGCCTGCTCCTGGTTGCACGACGACGGCGCGCCGCTTCCCGGTCGGCCCATGGAGCGTCGCGCGTGTCGTGTCATGTCAGGCCGTGGATGGGGCTGTCCCCGTACAGCGCGCCAATGTCGACCAGGAGGACATCGCGGCGGCGTTGGGCGGCATCGATGACATCGGGATGGAAGCCGTACAGGGAGAACAGGGCAAGGACCGCGTCATCGGGCCGATGTCCTTGGTCGGCGAGCAGGGTCCGGATGTGTTCGAGGCGCTGGAGGTCCTTCAGTCCGCGGGGCTGGATGGTGGCCTTGGCCTCACCGATCAGGGCTATGGTCGCCCGAGGGCTTTGCGGGCGCTCACCTAGCGCCATGGCGAGCAGGTCGACCTCATGTCTGGTCCGGGCGGCAGGGTCGGCGATCTCCGCTGTGCCGACCGCGCCGAGCGACAGCCGCGTCTCGTCGAAGGCGAAGGTGCGGGCCCACTCGCGGGCGGTCTCCTCGAAGTGCGGGCCGAGGATCTTCGAGTGGTACGTCGGGCGGGATGACTGCCACACCTGGGCTCCGCGCCGCCGTTCCACCAGGTCCACCATGGGCAGTGTGATCAGCTGGTTGAAGCGGATCACCGGGTCTGCCACGCTGATGACTGGATGCCGTGCCTTCAGCATGTCCTGCTCTCTGCGGATGTAGCCGGTGGACTCGAGTACTTCCAGCGGAGCGACCATGGCGGAGCGGGACCGCTCGAGCACCGAACCGACCTTCGCCGGTGTCGACGCACCCCGGGCCAACGCGGACAGCACGTCGTAATACAGCGTGCGGTGGGTGATCCGCGGGTCCTCGCGCAGGAGAAACTCCGCCTCCACTCGTGAGTACAGGGCACGCCCCGGGTCCAGCAGGGTGCGTTCTACCCAAGGGCCGAACTCCGCCTCGCTCTGCGGCGCCGGTCCCGCGGCCAGCGGCCGGTAGCCGGGGGCGCCGCCTAGCACGGCATCCACCTGCAGTGCCACCGCCGGATCCTCGATCCCCCAGTGGGTGCGCGTGGTGCGGTAGTCGAAGGCCGGCAGGCGCAGGTCCAGCACGGCTCGGCCGCGTAGCGGCTTGGTGCCGGACAACAGCTCAGACATCACGCTCATAGCCGAGCCGCAAAGCACGATCCGGCCACCGGGCGCCTTGCCTGACTGCGACTGGTCGTACAGCAATTGCAGGAACCCGGGGATCTCCGGGGAGTGCTGTAGCAGATACGGCAGCTCGTCGATGACGATCAGCGGCGCCCCCGGCGCCCGGTTCACCACATCCAGCGCGGCGGTGAGCACATCCCGCCAGTCGTCCAGCCGCATCGCCCCAGGTCGCACTCCCGCGTGCGCGGCGATCGCCTCGGTGAACCGGTGCAGCGCGGGCACCCGGCCTTCCTCTTGTACGGCGGTCAGATATAGCCCGCCTGCTGCTTCTGTGAGCGCCTCCAGCAGGAACGACTTCCCGTTCCGCCGCCGTCCCGAGAGGATGGCCAGCCGCAACTCCGGGGCTGGATCGGCGAGGAAACCGTTCAACAGCGCCCATTCGTGATCACGGTCCAGCAGCCGCTCTGGCTTGGCTAGCGGTATAGGCACATCCCCCCCATAATTGTTCAGGTTGACCTTAACAAAATCCGTATAGGTAAGCCTAGCCCAGGTGGCCGCATGCCGCCGTGATTGACATCGTCGAGTACCAGGTTGTCGGTGGCGCATGGCATGCTGCCAGGCATGGCGGGAAGCGATCCAGCACCTGTGACCTTGGTCCTCGGCGATGAAGAGTTGCTGGCCGAGCGGGCGGTGAGCGGCGTCGTCGCGGCGGCCCGGGCCGCTGATCCGGACGTCGAGGTGCACCACCTCGTAGGGAGCAAGATGACGGCCGGGGAGCTGATGCAGCTGACCTCGCCGTCGCTCTTCGGCGATCGTTCCGTGGTGGTGGTCCGGTCGGCGCAGGATCTGCCCAAGGAAGTGATCAACGAGGTCGTGACCTATGCCAAGCAGCCGTCCGACGACACCGCGCTCGTGCTGGTGCACCCGGGCGGGGTGAAGGGCAAGGCGCTGGTCGACGGGGTGAAGAAGGTCAAGGCTGCGGTGATCATGATCAACAAGGTCACCAAGGCGGGGGAGCGGCTGGATTTCGTCAAAGGGGAGTTCAAGCAGGCCGGGCGAGGAATCTCCAGTGACGCGGCGCAGGCGTTGCTCGATGCCGTCGGCAACGATCTGCGGGAGCTGGCGGCGGCGTGCAGCCAGCTGATGTTCGACACCGAGGACAAGACGATCAGCGCGGCGGCCGTGGCGCGCTATCACAAGGGGCGGGCCGAGGTCACCGGCTTCAACGTGGCCGACTCGGCGGTCGAGGGGCGGCTGGGCGACGCTCTGGAGCAACTGCGGTGGGCGCTCGGCACCGGCGTCGCTCCGGTGCTGCTGGTGAGCGCCTTGGCCGGAGGGCTGAGGTCGCTCGCCAAGGTGGGGAGTGCGCCGCGCAATCTCCGGGGCGGGCAGTTGGCGAGCCACGTCGGGATGCCACCGTGGAAGGTGGATCGGGTGAAGCGGCAGCTCAACGGATGGGGGCCCGAAGGCTTGTCGAGGGCCATCCAGGCGGTGGCCGACGCGGACGAGCAGGTCAAGGGCGGGGGAGCGGATCCGGCGTACGCGCTGGAGCATACGGTGCAGGTAATCGTGGCCAGCCGCACTGGGAGGTAGTGCGCCGCTGCGCCGGAGGTGCGCCGCTGTGTCAGGAGCTGAGGTTTGGCTCGTGGTGAGGTGGGCTGGTGGATCTGGCTCGGTGGTGCCCGAGCAGCGAAACCGTCCTACTGCCGGAGATCGGGGGCGGCCTCACTCGGGACGCGCACGGGTGCGGGAGCGGTAGCCGGCGATCTTGGCCAGGTTTCCGCATCGGTCCATTGAGCACCAGCGGCGTCGCCGTGCCTGTGAGTCATCAAGGAACAGCAGCGAGCAGTCTGGATTCTCGCACTCCTTGACCCGCTCCAGCAGCGGGCCGCCGAGCAACAGCACCGCGTCGCGGGCCACGGTCGCCAAGGCGGCGGGCGTCACGTCGGCGCTCTGCCGGCTGATGGACGGCAAGTCGCCGCTGACAGAGAGCTGCGGGGCGAGATCGGGATTCGCGGCCACCGCGTTGGTGAGCGCGACGTCGGCAGGGTCGACAGGACGCCCGGCGATCGCGGCGCGCAACAGCTGGTAGATCGCCTCACGCAGGCCCAGGGCGTCCGTCAGGTGGGCGGTGGTGGCCTGGGGGACATCCGAGCTGAGTCCGGCCTCGTGAATCCAGCGGCCGAGTGCGTCGGGGTTCGGCAGCCTTTCGACGGGAACGGCGTGCCGCTTGCCGAGCGTAGCGACGAAGTCAAGACAGGGGCGGCCGCCGATGAAAGGGAACGCCATCAGGGAGGCGGCAGGCGGGCGGGTCATGCTCCGATCCTACTGGGTTGACACCTGTTGAATAGGTATACATGATGACACCTATTCAACTAGTGTCCAGAGAGGGCGAGTGCGGCATGCGCGCGGTGCGGATCGACGAATTCGGCGGACCCGAGGTCTTGCGTCTTGTGGAGGTCCCGGTCCCCGACGCCGGGCCGGGCGAGGTGCTGGTACGAATCGCGGCAGCGGGAGTGAACCGGGCGGACGCCCTCATCCGTTCGGGTTCCTACCATCGGGCTGGACGCCCGCCGCTGATCCCCGGACTGGAGGCGGCGGGCACGGTGGCCGCCGTGGGCGACGGCGTGCACGGCATCGAGGTGGGGCAGCAGGTCATGGCGCTGGGCAGCGGCCTGTATGCGGAGTTCGCCGCCGTGCCCGCGGATCGGGTGGCCGTCCTGCCGAAGGACATCAGCATGATCGAGGCCGCGGCGCTGCCCACGGCCTGGCTGACCGCTTGGTACTGCGTGCGGCGCCTGGCCAGGGTGGAGGCGGGCGAGACGGTGGTCGTTCAAGCCGCAGCCAGCGGGGTCGGCAGCGCTGCCGTGCAGATCGCCGCGCAGCTGGGCGCGCGGGTGATAGCGGTAGCGGGCTCGGCCGGCAAGGCCGCGTGGGCGGCGGGCTTCGGCGCGCACGAGACCGTCGACACCTCCGACCACCCCGGGGAAGCAGCGGTGGCCGAGGTCATGCGGCTGACCGGCGGGCGCGGGGCGGACGTCGTCCTGGACGCGGTGGGCGGGCCTACGTTCGCGTACAGCCTGCGCCAGGCCGCCTATGCCGGGCGCGTGGTCGCTCTGGCCAACGTCGCGTTGGAACCGAGCATCATCGACACCCGTGATTTCTATCCCAAGAACGCCGCCATTCTCGGCTTTCAGCTCACTAACCTGTTGCAGCACGGCTACGACCCCCGCGACGACCTGCGGGAGATCGCTGGCCGGGTGGCGTCGGGGTCGTACCGGGTTCCGGTGGAGGCGGTCTTCCCGATGGATCAGGCCCGCCAGGCCCACGAGCGGCTCGAACGGCGTGACAGCCGTGGCAAGAACGTCCTCACGACCGCCGAGACCGGGTGAGCCGTCGCCCTCGGCGGGCCGCGCGCGCCGTGTGCTCTTCCCGGACGGCACGTGGGCGTGCCCACGGGAGGCGGCCGGGGGTCGCCCTCGCCCGCTGAGGGGTCAGGTCAGAGCCGCCTCGCGGACCACGCCGTCGCTGATCTCCAGCACCCGGTCGGCCAGCGTGATCAAGCTGGGGTCGTGGGTGGCGACCAGGGCGGTGACGCCTTCGCTCCGTACGAGGGCGCGCAGCAGCTCCATGATCTGGCGTCCGGTCTGCGAGTCCAGCTGCCCCGTCGGCTCGTCGGCCACGAGCAGGCGCGGCCGGTTCGCCAGCGACCTGGCGATCGCCACCCGCTGCCGCTGCCCGCCCGACAGCTCGTACGGCCGCTGGTTGGCGTGCTGTTCCAGCCCCACCAGGGCCAGCAGCATGCGGATGCGGGCCTCGCGTTCCTCGGCCGGCATCCGTACGAGCCGCATCGGCACCCCCACGTTCTCGGCGGCGGACAGGACGGGGATCAGGCCGAACGACTGGAACACGAAGCCCACCACGTCCCTGCGCAGTTCCAGCAGCGCCTCTTCCGACATCGCCGTGACGTCGTGTCCCGACACGGTGACCCGGCCCGCGTCCGGCTGGTCGAGGCCGCCGATCTGGTTGAGGAGGGTGGTCTTGCCGGACCCGGAGCGGCCCTTGATCGCGATCAGCTCCCCGGGAAAGACGGAGAACGACACGTCGCGCAGCGCCACGACCTCCTTGGGGCCGGTCCGGTAGATCTTGCGCAGCCCTTCCACCACGACCAGGGGGGAATCAGTCACTGGAGGGCTCCTCTCGGGACGGCCAGACGCCGATGTGGTCGGATTCGAGCTCCAGGCGTACGCGGCGCTCCATGTTGAGTGCGTTCATGAAGTCGCGTGGGAGCTGCAGGCGCCCGACCCGGTCGAGCACGGCGTACTCCTCGGCGACGATCTGCCCCTCGGCGCCCTCGCGGCGCAGCGTCTCGCTGCTGGTACGCCCGTCGCGAATGCCGACCGTCCGGTCCACCTGCTCCGACACGAGCGGGTCGTGCGTCACGATGACCACCGTGACCCCCAGCTCCCGGTTGGCGGTGCGCAGGGCGGCGAACACCTGCGCCGCCGTCTCGCTGTCCAGCTCACCCGTCGGCTCGTCGGCCAGGATGAGCTGCGGGGAGTTGGCCAGGGCGACGGCGATGGCCACGCGCTGCTGCTCGCCGCCTGACATTTCGGGGACCTTGTGGTTGGCGCAGGACGCCACGCCGAGCAGTTCCAGGAGCTCCATGGCTCGGCCCTTCCGCGCGGAGCCGGCGAGCTTCATCGGCAGCTCGACGTTCTCGCGCGCGCTCAGATACGGCAGAAGGTTCCGCGCCGTCTCCTGCCAGAGGAAGCCGACCACGGACCGCCGGTAGCGCAACCGGTCGCGCGGGCTCATCGACAGCAGATCCATGCCCGCCACCCTGGCCACCCCGGCCGTCGGGACGTCCAGCCCCGACAGCACGTTGAGCAGCGTCGACTTGCCCGAACCCGACGCCCCGACGATGGCGACCAGCTCGCCCTTGTCGATCACGAGGTCCAGGCCCTGCAGCGCGACGACCTCGACGCCCTCGGTCTTGTAGATGCGGACGAGGTTGTCGCACACGATGTGCGCGTCACCGCCGAACGCGGCCTTCTTGCGCGTGGCCCTGGCTTCCAGCTCGGACAGGGTGCCGGACTCGGGCACGTCGGACATAGTGCCGGACTTGGGCACGTCGGGCAGGGTCGGGTTCATCACGAATCTCCTACTCGGAGTGCGGTGCCGAGGCTGCGACGGCGGCCGATGGCGGTGTACGCGTACGCGCCGAGCGCGGCGGCGACGATCAGCCCCGCCGCCAGCGCGCCAGGCGTGAGCAGGTTGGGGGAGTAGTCGCCGACGGGCAGGTCCCCGGCGTACGCGGACAGGTCCACACCGGGCCCGAGCGCCGCCGGCAACCCGAGCCCCAGCCCGAGCCCCACCAGTGCGGTGAGGAGAACCATGGGAAGCACCTCCAGCACGGTCAGCCGCCGCGCCTGCCGGTCCGACAGCCCGAGCGTACGCAGGAACGACACCGACCTGGCCCGGTCGGCGGCCCCCACGACCAGCGACAGGACGACGGCCACGAGCGCGTACAGCCCCAGCGCCACCGTCACCACGGTCAGCGTGGAGCGGACCGCGCCGGTGAGCGGATCGTCCCGGATCGCGGTCAGCGCCCGCTCCTGCGAGTCCACAGTGGACGCCGGCACCATCCGCGCCAGCTCGGCCGGCGGGACGTCGCCCTTGATCAGCAACGTGTTCACCTCGAGCCGGGGCAGCGCGCTCGTGGACATGACGATGAACTTCCCGCTGGACCAGAACCCGGGGACCGAATCGATCACACCCTGGGGGGTCACCCGCGGCCGCCCCAGCCACCCGACCTCGAACGAACCTCGCCCCGACAGCTCGGGTGAGACCAGCGCGGATGTGCCGCCGGACAGTGCCGGCAGGCTGATGGGCGCGCCCGCGAGGAGCCGTCGCCACTGTGCCACGTCCACCGCGATGGCGGCGGCCCACTCGGGGGCGTTCGCGAGCTGCACCCGCCCGGTCTGCGCGAGCACCACCTGCTCCACGCCGTCCGTCGCGCGCACCTTCTCGATGACGGAAGCGGGGATCTCCCCGATCGACGTCACTTTGATCGGCGCGCCCACCTGCTGCCAGGAGGCCCGCACCTGCGTGCTCGCGATCCCCTCGGAGATCACCGTCGCGAACACCGACACCGCCAGCGCCGGCAGCAGGATCAGCACCGGCAGCCCGCTGGCAGAGCGCGCCCGGGCGGCCCTGGTCAGCCCCAGGAACGCCACGGCGGCACGGCCGCGTGCGGCCAGCCGTACGAGCAGCCGCAGCGGGTACGGGTAGCAGCGCAACGTGATCAGTGCGGCCGCGAGCGTCAACGCGACCGGCACGAACAACAGGAAGGGGTCCTGGGACAGCCCACGCGCCCGCAGCAGGTAAGCCCCCGCCAGCGCCAGCCCCACGACCAGCACCTCCAGCGTGACGCGCCGGGCGGACGGCCGTGCCGCGGCCACGTCGTCGCGCCGCTCGTGCAGCGGCGTGCGATGCGCGAACGACACCCGAACCGCGGCGAACCCCACGGCCGTGACCACCACGACCGCCGGGCCCGCGTGCACGACGGGCAGCACCGGCCCGGGTACGAGGAAGGACAGGGCGTACCCGGCCGCGGCCGCGGGCGCCACGGCGAGGCCGGTCAGTGCCGCCCCGGCTCCCGCCACCTGCAGGAGTGAGCCACCCCGCGCCCGCGCCAGCGCCAGTGTGTGCTCCATCCGGTCGGTCAGCGACCGGACCGCCAGCACGATCACGCCGAGCGCGACCGCGAGCAGCCCGCCGAGCGCCAGGTAGATCACGTTCTGCGCACTGGCGAGCGCCGCGCTGAAATCGCCGAGCAGGTTGGGCAGCCCGGTGTCCAGGCGGTGCGCGGCGGGGCTCACCGCCTGGACCGACAGCAGCCGCTCGAGCTCGGCGACCGCGGCGCCGATGTCCGGCACGTCCAGCGCGCTCGCGGTCCGCCCGTCCAGGGGAAGGACCCAACGGTAGGTCAGGTTGCGGGACTCGCCGCTCAGCGCGGCGAGTCCCGCGTCGGACATCAGCGTCGTGACGTGGAACTCGAAGTCCAGCCCGCCCGGGGGCAGGTGCCTGGCGACGTGCAGGAGGTCGGGGTCGTGGCTCCAGGAGCGATCGTTCGGGTTCTTGGCCTTGAACAGGCCGACGATCTTCACGGCGACGTAGTCGCTCTCGCCCAGCACCTTGCTCTGGCCGACCCCGAGGCCCATCTCGCGCACGGCCTCGTCCACGACGCCCACCTCGATCAGCGGGATCGTCTCGCCCTCGTGGCGCGTCGTGGACACCGGGCCGGGCGCCCGGCCCTGGACCCAATCCACCCGCTGGTCGGCGTCGGACAACCAGCCGAGGTTGATGTACGTCCTCCCGCCGGTCCCGGCGACCGGCGTGCGGGAGGTCTTGGCGCTCATGTGACCGGCGGGCGCGACCAGCGGCCGAAGCGGCGCCGGGACGATCTGCCGCCATTGACGGTAGAGGGATGCGAACTGGGCGCGTTCGTGCAGATCCTGATCGGGGGTACGCGGCTCCGAGGCCACCGTCAGGTCGGTCTGCACGGCGGGAGCGGTGCTCAGCGACCGGCGCAGCGCCTGGTCGAACGACGCCTGCGTCGCGCGGGGCAGCCCGGCGACGAGCAGGCAGGCGACCGCCGTCAGCGCGACGAGCACGGCGAGGGTGCCCGCGTTCGCCCGGGCCAGGAGGGGAATTCTCATCGCTCCTCCAAGACGTGCCCGCGCCACAGGCGTCGCGCCAGCCCGGTGACGATCGCGAACAGCACCCCGGCCATCAGCACCAGCATCGCGGCCGTGGCCGTCCAGGGGATGTCGAGCTGCACGCTGGGCGTCACCGCCGACGCCTGCCCGGTCAGCACGATGTGCGGGACCACCAGCGTCCCGACGGCCACGGCTAGTCCGGTGCCGGCCGTCAGCGACAACCCGATGACGAATGCCTGCTCAACAGTCAGCAGCCCGAGCACCTGCCGGGAGCTGGTCCCGAGCGCCCGCAGGACGGCGAACTCCGCCCTCCGCTCCCGCGCCGCGACCGCCGCGTTCACCAGGAATCCGAGCGTCGCGAAGCCCAGCGCCGCGGCGAACCCCAGCATCAGCGCCCCTTGCAGCCCGCTGGCCAGCGGGTCGTCCCGCAACGTGGCGGCCAGCTCGTGCTGGTCGACCGCGGTCACGTCCCATTCGGGGCTCTTGCGAAGCGTCGCCCGCGCCGGTTCGGTGTCGTCGGTGGCGAGCCACCACTCGGTGGCGGGCCTGGGTGGCTGCGCCGCGGCCAGCTCGTGCGCCTGTAGCGTTCCCCAGTCGGCGAGCACAGCCTTCTGGCCGGCCGCGGCGGTCGGCATGCTCTCCACGACACCCACCACCTTGATCTGCAGGACCCGGCCGGCGATGTTGACGCGCCCGGCCTGCCCGGCACCCATCTTGAGCGTGGCGGCCAGGTCGGCGGTGAGGACCACGGGCAGCGGGCCGAGGTCTCGCAGCGGCCCGAAGGCGGCCACGCCGGGTAGGTCGGCGGAGGGCTGGGCCGCCACGTTCCGGCCGTCGGCGCTCAGACCGCGCAGCCTCAGCCCCGTCGGCGCGCTCGCGACGAGGCCGCGCAGCGACAGCGGGTAGGTGATCTTCCCGGACCGCCCGGCCAGCGGCCGCAGATCGACGTCGATCCGGTTCTCGCCCTTGCGGAGCACGCCGAGCGGGAGGTCGCGCCACACGCCCAGCGCGTCGGACAGCACCAGCCGCGCCGGCACTTCCGCGTCCGTCTCGACCCGCACGGCGAGCGTGCGAGGCTGCCCGGGAAGGTCCAGCCTGCCCGCCTGTTCGCCGACGAGGGCCCGGGACATCTCCGCGACCGTCTGCGCCGACAGGTCGGGGCGCAGCTGGAACAGCTCACCGAGCTGGGCCGCGTCGAGTCCGAGCAGCAGCGCGCTCTCGTTGCTCACCTCGCTCTGCCCGCGAAAGGCGGGGGCGGCCGCGGTGACGCCGGGCAACGCGCTGAACGCCGTGCCCCGTCCGAGCGACCCCAGCTCAGGCCCGTCCGGCGGCCCCGACAGCCGCAGGTCGGCCCCGGTCTGGTGGCGGGCCTGGTCGAGCTGGGAGGCCCGCCAGGTGGCGGCGGTGGTCATGGACAGGATGCCGATCGCGACCGCCATGGTGAGCAGCAGCGCGGGACCGCCGTACGTGAGCGGCCGCCTGCTCACCTGCCACGCCCCGAGCGCGGGGGCGAGCGTGGGCCGCCTGGAGGTCAGCCGCTCGGCCAGCTTCGACACGCGCGGCACCAGCCGCAGCCCCAGCATGCCGCCCGCGAGCAGCGCCAGCGCGGGCCCGGAGATGATGAGCGGGTCGATGCCGAGCCCGCCCGCCGCCCTCGCGGTGACCGGCGCGCCGTAGCGCTGCAGCTGCCAGATCGCCAGCGCGGCCACCCCGAGCAGCCCCAGGTCCGCGCCCGCCCGCTCGATCAGCCCGCGCACACCGCCGCGGCCGCGCGCCGACATCTCCTCCACGTACGTGCGCCGCGCGCCCGCCAGGGCCGGCAGCATCAGCAGCACGGCCGACGCCAGGGCCACGCCGAACGACACGAGGAACGTGCCGAGGTCGGCCGACGGCGCCAGGCGCACCCCCGAGGCCCTGATCCACGGCAGCTGATGGACCAGCGAGAGCAGCGGCGGGCCGAGGAACGGCGCGACGAGCGCGCACGGCAGCGCCACCAGCAGCGCCTCGCCCCCGGCCAGCGCGGCCAGGCGGATCGTGCCCGCGCCGCGCGAGCGCAGCAGCGCCACCTCCATGCGGCGGTGGTCGGCCAGCAGCCGCGCGGTGAGCATCAGCGCGTACCCCGCCAGCAACAGCAGCTGCAGCACCGGGATCAGCATGGTCGAGCGAGCCACCAGCGACGCGGTGTCGAGCTGGGTGAGGACCTCCGGCAGGCGGCTGGCCACCACGCAGCTCACGCAGCCGGCCGCGGTCAGCCGCTCGCCTACCTGGGCCACCGCGTCCGCCGTCGGGCGCAGCCGCTCGGGCGTCAGCGCGCTCAGATCGGGCTCCGCCGTCCAGATGGCCCTGACGTTGGTGGCGAAGCGCGCCACGAACGTCTCCCGCGCCACCATCAGCGGCCCGTAGGTGGTGAAGTCGCCGCGCTCGACGCCCCTGCTCAGCAACTGCTCGCCGGCCCAGCGCTCCTCCGATGGGTCGCGAAGCTGGAAGACGCCGACGATGCGGACCGTGACCGGGCGCGGGTCGAGCCGGCCCTTCGTGACGATCTCCCTGCCGACCTCGAAGCCGGTGGCCGAGGACGCCGGCAGCGAGATCGACGCCTCGATCGTCGATCCGCCGGCGCGCGGCCAGCTGCCGGAGATCAGCTCGGCGTGCCGGTCGAGCCCGTCGTAGCTGCCGAACCTGAGCAGCTCGGGCTGTTCCCTGCCGTCCTGGCCCGGCATGACGTACGAATCGGAGCGGAAGCTGGTGGTGATGGCCGGGACCGCGGCGTAGGCGCGGGCGAGCTCCTCACGCACCGCCCGGTCGTACGTGGGGAAGGTCTCGGCGGTGATCTGGGCGCCAACCGTGGCCGCCGTCTGGCGGTAGGAGGCCGTCTCCATCGTCCTGCGGACGCCGGCGTCGGCGATGGACGAGGCGTACATGGTCAAGGCGACCAACGTGGTGGTCGCCAGCAGGATCGACCCGAACGCGGCCAAGAGGAGCAATGGCTCGCTGAACGCCCTCTTGACGATCAATGGCCCCCGCATGCGTCCCATTGAATGCGCTCTGAGCGAAGGACCGGAAGGCGATCATCGCAACGGTGACGGACCCGGTATGCCCATGTGATATCGAAACTGTGACAAAAGCGCACACAAAACAAGAACGCCGCACCCTGATCCGGGTGCGGCGTCTGTCTGCCAGGTCTTACTTGGCGGCCAGCGCCGCGGCCTGCTTGGCGATCGCCGACTTGCGGTTGGCGGCCTGGTTTTTGTGAATGACGCCCTTGCTGACGGCCTTGTCCAGCTGACGGGCGGCGGTCTTCTGCAGCGCCACAGCCTGCTCGACGTCGCCCTGCTCGGCGGCCTCGCGGAACTTGCGGACGGCCGTCTTCAGAGAGGACTTGACCGCCTTGTTACGCAGACGAGCCTTCTCGTTCTGCTTGTTGCGCTTGATCTGGGACTTGATGTTCGCCACGAAGAAGCCTCGGTGAGAGTCTGGGTGATGGATGGGGCGCGCGGGCTCGAGAGAGGGCGCGCCACACGCAGTAGAACAGCATACCAATAACCTGGGGAGGCCGCTCAAATCAACGCCAGCGTGTCATGTACTCTCGCCAGTCTTCCTCCGTGGCGGCGAAGTCCACGTAGAGGGCGAGGCCGAAGCGCTCGCGGCGGCCGTGCTCGGTCAGCGCCAGCCTAGCGCCCTCGGCTGCCATCGCGACGCTCTCGGCCGCGTCGGCCCAGGCCAGCCCGTGATCGTGGTAGGCCGGGGCGCCGATGAGCACCAGTTTGTCGTCGGGGGCCAGGTCCAGGGCCAGCTCGGCCTGGCGGGCCACGTAGCCGCCGTACAGGGACTGCAGCGGGGTGAAGGAGTCGTAGGTCATGACCGCGACCTGGTCGACGCGGCTGACGACCTGCTGGAAGTAGCCGTGGGACCAGTATTTGTCGTGGGTCAGGATCGCTCTGGCGGTCAGGCGCATGCCCGGGTACGGCTCGATCTGGGGGACCGACGTGGACAGGAGCTTCGTGTGCGGTCTGGTCCGCTCCAGCAGGTCCAGGAATTCGGTGTCGTCGTCGCCGATGGGCTCGAAGTTGTAGTGGATGCCGTCGTAGCCCTGCTTCATGATGGCGGCGATCCCGGCGAGGACGTTCTCGCGGGACCGGGGGTCGTCGAGGTCGAGGCCGTTCTTGACGCTCTGGCCGAGCCAGGCGGAGACGCGGACGGCCGGGAGGTGCTTGTGCATCCACGTCACGAAATTTGCTGCGCTGGGGTATTTGGACGGTTTTAAGCTGCCGTCCCACTCGAAAGGGCCGGAGTGCACGTACACGTCCTTGACGCCTGTGCTGCGTAGCCGTACCGCCAGCTGTTCGACGTCGCGTTCCGTGCGGCGGCCGTCCACCCACATGTGGCCCAGCCAGAGGGCGTCGTTGCCGGTGCTCTTCGCCCAGGCCGCCGGGGCACCGGTAAACTGAAGGCGGAGCGCGGCGGCGAGGAGGCCGGCCAGCGCCACCACGACGACCAAGGCAAGCGCGAGCAGGCGCAGGCCGCGGCGGATGACGGTTCGGGCAATCACCTGGGCATGTCACCATGAAAGACGCTTGACCTCAACCCTGTCGAAACGGACTTCGGTGCGCACTCAGCCTGGCCAGACCGACCCCGCGTTGATCCGCAACTTCTGCATCATCGCGCACATCGACCATGGCAAGTCGACCCTTGCCGACCGGATGCTGCAGATCACCGGCGTGGTCGACGAACGCTCCATGCGCGCGCAATACCTCGACAGGATGGACATCGAGCGCGAGCGCGGCATCACGATCAAGTCGCAGGCCGTGCGGCTGCCGTGGGACGGCCACGTGCTCAACATGATCGACACTCCGGGGCACGTCGACTTCACCTACGAGGTGTCCCGTTCGCTGCAGGCGTGTGAGGGCGCGGTCCTGCTGGTCGACGCGGCCCAGGGCATCGAGGCGCAGACGCTGGCCAACCTCTACCTGGCCATGAACGCCGACCTGCACATCATCCCGGTCCTCAACAAGATCGACCTGCCCGCGGCGCAGCCGGAGAAGTTCGCCGAGGAGCTGGCCGGGCTGATCGGCTGCGATCCGTCCGATGTGCTCAGGGTGTCGGGCAAGACCGGCGAAGGTGTGCGTGAGCTGCTCGACCACGTGGTCGCGACGATCCCGGCGCCGGTGGGCGTCGCCGACGCGCCCGCCCGGGCGCTGATCTTCGACTCGGTCTACGACACCTACCGGGGCGTGGTCACGTACGTCCGGGTCATCGACGGCCATCTGGGCAAGCGTGAGCGCATCCTGATGATGTCCACCATGGCCACGCACGAGACCCTGGAGATCGGCGTCATCTCGCCCGAGCCCACAGTCGCCGAGCGGGGGCTGGGCGTCGGCGAGGTGGGCTACCTCATCACCGGCGTGAAGGACGTGCGCCAGTCGCGCGTGGGTGACACGGTCACCTCTGCGGTCAAGGGCGCCAGCGAGATGCTGGCCGGCTACGAGCACCCGAAGCCGATGGTGTTCTCGGGGCTCTATCCGATCGACGGCGACGAGTACCCGGAGCTGCGCGAGGCGCTCGACAAGCTCCAGCTCAACGACGCCGCGCTGGTCTACGAGCCGGAGACGTCGGCCGCGCTCGGCTTCGGTTTCCGTGTCGGCTTCCTCGGTCTGTTGCACATGGAGATCGTGCGCGAGCGGCTGGAGCGCGAGTGGGGTCTGTCGCTGATCTCCACCGCGCCGAACGTGGTCTACCGCGTGGTCATGGAGGACGGCAAGGAGCTCACCGTCACCAACCCGTCGGAGTTCCCCACGGGCGGCAAGATCGCTCAGGTCTTCGAGCCGGTCACCAAGTCCACCATCCTGGCGCCCGCCGAGTTCATCGGCGTGATCATGGAGATCTGCCAGGGGCGGCGCGGGCAGCTGCTCGGCATGGACTACCTGTCGGAGGACCGGGTCGAGATCCGCTACACGCTGCCGCTGGGCGAGATCATCTTCGACTTCTTCGACCAGCTCAAGTCGCGCACCCGGGGCTACGCCTCGCTCGACTACGAGCCTGCGGGGGAGCAGGAGTCCGAGCTGGTCAAGGTCGACATCCTGCTGCAGGGCGAGCCCGTCGACGCGTTCAGCGCGATCGTGCACAAGGACAAGGCGTACGCATACGGCGTGGACATGGCCAAGAAGCTGCGCGAGCTGATCCCCCGGCAGCAGTTCGAGGTGCCGATCCAGGCCGCCATCGGGGCCAGGGTCATCGCCCGCGAGAACATCCGCGCCATCCGCAAGGACGTCCTCGCCAAGTGCTACGGCGGTGACATCTCCCGTAAGCGCAAGCTGCTGGAGAAGCAGAAGGAAGGCAAGAAGCGGATGAAGATGGTCGGCCGGGTCGAGGTGCCCCAGGAGGCCTTTGTCGCCGCGCTGTCCACCGACTCCAGCACCGACAAGGCCAAGAAGTAACGTTCAGAGCCCCAGGATCTCCGGTGTGCGCGCGAGCGCACGCCAGCGTGACCTGGGGTCCCCGAGCAGCCGCCGGGCTTGAAGGTCCATCAGCCCGCCGACGCCGGTCATCTCGGCGGCCAGGACGCCGTCCGCACGTCTGAACTCCTGACTGACCAGGAACGTCCTCCCTTCACCCCACTCGAACGCGCACGTCACGTCCACCTCGTCGCCGCCGCGTAGCTCCCGGTGGTAGCGGATGGTGTTCTCCAGAGTGACGGGGCCGATGCCGCTGGTCAGCAGGTCGTCGATCGAGATGCCGGCGGCGCGCAGGCACTCCCAGCGGGCATGGTCGCCGTACTGGTGGTAGACGGCGCTGTTGACGTGGCCCTGCGTGTCGAGCTCGTAGCCGCGTACGGCGATGCGCACCGAGAAGATCATGAGCGCTCCTCCAGCCAGGCATGGGACTTGGCGGTGAGGTAGCGCAGCCCGTCGTCACCGAGCTCCACCCACTCACCGCGCGCCCAGCCCCCCGTGGTCTGCGGGGCGAACCCGTGCCGCTGGAACAGTTCCGACGCCTCCTTCTGAGTGAGGCCACGGCGCCCCCACTCCCGGATGACCCGGGCCGTCCGCTCGTCCTCGCCCGCGTCCTGATCGCCGAGCGCTCCCGCCAGCTCCTCCAGCCCGCGCGCGATGAGCCTCAGTGCGGACTGGATCTTCGGTACGTCCATCCCATCGCCTATCAATCGGCAGCGATTGCCTATCGATGATAACGGCTACCCTGAATGCATGGAAGTGGTGCAAACGGCGCGAATGCTGCTATCTCGCGTCACAGCCGACGATCTGCCAGCCGTGCACGAGCTTCACTCCGACCCGCGTACGAGCGTGTACAACCCCTCAGGTCCGTCCCCCGATCTGGAGTCCAGCCGAGCCATGCTGGATCTGTGGCTCGCCGACTGGGACGAACGCGGGCTCGGCTATTGGGCGGCACGGCTGCTGGGGGAGCCGGAGGTGATCGGTTTCGGCGGATTGCGCCACGCCATCGTCGACGGGGATCACGTGCTGAACCTCTACTACCGGTTCCGGCCGTCGGCGTGGGGGCACGGGTACGCGCTGGAGCTCGTCGAGGCGGCGCTAAGAGTCGGCAAGCGGCTCGGGACCGTGGTGGCCGTGATCCGCGACACCAACGCGCCGTCACGGAGGGTGGCGGAGCGCGCGGGCATGCACAGGGACCGCACGATTCCGTACGGGGGAGTGCCGAGCGACGTGTACGTCGCCTGAGCGTGCTTCAGCGCGCGGTCCGCCACACGTAACCCGCCAGCACCGCCACACCGGCCACCGCTTGGGCCGCCAGCAGCGCGCCAGGGACGGGTGCCGGGGACGCCAGCGCGATCAAGGCCGGCAGGCAGCCGGCCACCGCCACGTCCACGCCCGTGACCGCCCACAACACCGGCCCGAGCGGGATGGCGCCCCCAGCGGTCTCGATGATCGGAAGCGAGTGATCGACCGGGCTCCGCCGCGCCATCCGCAGTCCCCCAGCGGCCAGCGCGGGAGCGACGAGCAGCCCCGCCAACCACGAGACCGCGACCCCTGCCGGGCCCGTCAGAGGAGACCCACCGGTCAGGACCAAGCCGGTCAGGGCAGTGGCGGTCCAGGCGCCGCTCAGCAGTGCGGGCAGCACCGCGCGGGCCGCCAGCGCCGGGCGGTGGCCCACACCGATCAACCTGGCCAGCGCCGGGTTGTCGCTGTCACGCCGCGCGCCCGTCGCGCTCGACGCGGCCACGGCCAGCCCGCCCGCCAGCACGGCCACTCCGAGCGCCGCAGGCGAAAAACCGGCCTGGGCCAGCACCACAGGAAGCGCGGCGGTCGCGAGCATCGCCGCCAGGCGCCCCGGCCTGCGGGCCAGGCGGCGCCAGTCCTGCCAGGCCAGCGCCAGGGGCGCCGGCAGCGATGGCCACCGTCGCGAGAGGAGCGTCCTGGCCCTCCAGTGCTTGTCCTCGGCGATCCACGTGAACGTCCCCGGATCCATGCCGACGGCCGCGCTCGCCACGTGTCCGGCCCGGGTCGAGGCCGCCATGATGTCGCGGGCGGGGATCCTGTCCAGCGCCGCCCACGCCTGCCGTACCAGCAGGCCTGAGGCTACGGCGGCGCAGCCCGCCGCCGCGGCCACCGCCTGGAGCGGTGCGCCGGCCGCGATGGCCAGCACCGTACGGAGCTGCCCGCTGACCGCCACCGCCGCCAGCACCAGGAACGCCACCATCGCGGCCGTCAACCAGACCTGCCACGACTGGGACGCCTGCGCCAGCACCGCCAGCGCCATCCCGCCCACGCCCGCGAACACGCCCACCGCCAGCGCGCCGAGCAGCCGCCACACGAGCTGGTCGGGCGCGCCCAGCACCGCCAGCACGCCCAGCCCGAGCAGAGCGCCCGCGACCACCGCCACCATGAGGAGCGCCCGTCCGGTAGGTCCCAGCAGGTGCCGCCGGTTCAGCGGCGAGAGCAACAACCAGGACGCGTCCGGCCCAGGAAGCATCACCGGCCCCGCCGCCCGCGCCGCGGCCAGGTAGGCGGCCACCGCCAGCGCGATCAGCGCCACTCCCGCCCCCATCCGGGCGGGCTGGCCGGGCCCGGCCAGCCCCGCCAGCACGTCGGCGAGCGGATCGCCGACCACGGCGAGGAACACCGCGACGCAGAACCCGGTGACGTACCAATCGGCCGCGTTGCGGCGGGTTCGGCCGTGTGACCGCACGAAAGCCCGCACCGATCGCACGCTGACGCCGGACTCCGTCATGCCCGCACCTCCGGAACGCGGCTCATGCGGTCACGCCCGACGGCGAGACCTGGCGGGCGCGGGCGGCCAGTCCCGGGTCGTGGGTGGCCATGACGACGGTGCCGCCCTCGTCCGTGTACGCGGCCAGCAGGCCGGCCAGCCGGCCGCGGAAATCGTCGTCCAGGCCGCGTTCCGGCTCGTCGAGCAGGAGCAACGTGCTCGGCCTGAGCAGCGTGGCGGCCAGCGAGAGACGCTGCCGCTGGCCGGTCGACAGGTTCAGCGGCACCGCGTCGGCCCGCTCCACCAGGGAGAACACCTCCAGTGCCGCCTCGACCGTCATCCGCGCCGTGGGATGCACGGCCGCCATCAGCTCCAGGTGCTCGCGCGCGGTCAGCCCCGGATACCAGGCGGGCTCGTCGCCCAGCAGCGCGACCCGGTGCCAGAAGGGGCCGTCGTCGACCGGAGGCTTCCCGAACACCCGCACCTCGCCGGAGGCGGCGGGCTGGAGCCCGGCCAGGCAGCGCAGCAGGGTCGACTTGCCCGATCCGTTGGGGCCGACGACGGCCACGATCTCGCCGGTGGCCACGGTCAGGCTCATGTCCCGCAACACCGGGTTGCCGCCGAGCTCCACCGTGAGTCCGGAAACGCTGATGATCGAGTCGTACACCGTTCGAGCCTAACCAGTCCGTCCGCCGCCCACGCAAGGCGCCGGAATTCTGTCGGTGCCGCCGACTACCGTCTCTTCCCGAACGCCTGTGCGACTGGAGGGTGGCGTGATTGCTTCTGAGCGATTCGAGCGTGCGGCGGTGCTGGGGGTCGCTGTGGCCGAGGAGGCCAGACGGCTGCTGAGCCGGCACCTGGATGCGGCCGGAGTGGACGGAGACGGTGGAACGGTGATGGTCGACGTGCCTTATCCCGACGCCGCCGTCGTCACGGCGCTGCTGGATGTGGCGGCCGAGTGCTTCGGTGAGCGGGGTGACTCGGTCGAGGAGACCCGGCAGGCCGCGCTGGAGACGTTGTTACAGCTGGCCGGGTTCGATGCCGAGTCGCAGCTCAACTGCGGTGAGGTAGGTGGCGGCTGAAGGGAGTCGCAGGGCGGAGTGTTACCGTCCGATTCATGCGCATTCTCTCCGTCAACGTGGGCACAACGGTCGAGGCTGAATGGGCCGGGAAGATGGGGCGTACGGCCATAGACAAGCAAGCTGTCACGCACCGTGTCGAGGTCCTCGCCAACGGGCTGTCCGGCGACGAGCGGGCCGACAAGGAGCACCACGGGTCCCCCGACCACGCCGTCTACTCCTACGCCAGAGAGGACTACGACTGGTGGGAGGCCGAGCTGGGGCGGGAGGTGCGTGACGGGCGGTTCGGCGAAAACCTCACCACCTACGGCCTCGACGTCAACGAGGCCGTGATCGGCGAGCGGTGGCGGGTGGGCAGCGCCGTGCTCGAGGTGACCGGGCCTCGGGTGCCGTGCGTGGTGTTCCGCAACTGGATGGACGAGCCCGGCTGGGTCAAGCGCTTCACCGACGCGGCGCGGCCTGGGGCCTACCTGAGGGTGATCGAGCTCGGCGAGCTGGGGGCCGGCGACGAGGTGGAGGTCGTCTCCCGTCCGGAGATCGGGGTGACGGTGGCCGACTGGTTCCGTGCCCACCACGGGGACAAGGACGCTCTACGCCGCATTCTTGCCGTTCCCGGACATGACAGTCGATGGGACGAGATGGCGGAAAAGGTGCTGGCCGGGTAGAGGCCCCCTACCCGGCCAGGGATTCTCAGCGCAGGACCGAATACAGCGCCGAGGTGAGGGAGGCGCGCGCGTCGTCCTGGTCGATCGACCACATCATCGACCCGCCCAGGCCCTTGAGCCGGATGTAGGCCGCCTTCTGCAGCATCATCGCCGGATCGTCGTACGACCAGAACTCGTTGCCGTCGTAGAGCCACATCGCCCCGGTGCGCAGGTCCCGGTAGCGCTTGCCCGGCTTGTTCACCAGGTCCTTGTAGTCCTCGCTGCCAGGGGCCCACTTGCCGGGAGCGGGTCCGGTGGCGGGCTTGTAGAGGCCGTCACCGCCAGTGACGCCGGTCCAGCCCTGGCCGTAGGCGGGCACCCCGACCACGATCTTGCGTGCGGGCGCCCCACGGGAAAGGTAGTCGCGGACGGTCTGGTCGACGCTGTACTTCACGGGGTTCGGATCCCGCCGGTCGGTGAACAGGTTGCCGTTGTGCCCGGTCTGCGGCTCCCAGGTGCCGTGCAGGTCGTAGCCCTGGATGGTGGCGAAGTCGAGCTGGCTGAAGACGCGCCGTACCTCGAAGCCGGCGTCGATCTTGGCGGCGGCGGCCGGCAGGAAGGCCGTCAGCTGCGCGGCCCTCGAGTAGGCCTTGAGCTGGGAGCGTAGCTCCTCCACGAAGAGCGTGAAGTTCTGCTTGTCCTCGGGGCGGATGACGTTCCCCTCGGCCCCGGACGAGCCGGGCCACTCCCAGTCCAGGTCGATCCCGTCGAACACGCCGGCTCCCGCGCCCGGCTCCAGCCCCGGCAGGTCGCCGCGCAGCCACAGGTCGATGCAGGAGCGCGCCAGCGTGGCACGCGACTCTGCGGTGAGCACGGCGTCGGAGAAGTGCTTCGAGCCGGTCCAGCCGCCCAGCGAGATCAGCACCTTGAGCCCCGGGTGCTTGGCCTTGAGCTTGCGGAGCTGGTTCAGGTTGCCGTTCAGGGCCTGTCCGGGCGCGTCGGCCACGCCGTCCACGCTCTGCTCGGCCGGCACCGGCCGCTGCCAGTCGGCCCATGGGTCGGCCGAGTAGCAGGAGCCCTCGGCGTTGACGAACCCGAACGCATAGTTGAGGTGGGTGAGCTTGGCCGCCGCGCCCGTGGCGTCCACGTCCTTGACGTGGTAGTTGCGGCCGTAGATGCCCCATTGGATGAAGTACGCGACTCGCTTGAAACCGGCCTGGGCCTCGGCGGGCACGGAAACCGCCGAGAGCCCCAGCAAGAGCGAGAGCGTGATCAGGACCTTGTTCTTCACCGAGCGTCTCCCGGAGGCTTCAACTTATAGGAAACTTTCCTAATAAGTTGAGGCGATCGTAGAGCGCTCACACCAGCGCGTCAACGAGTCTGTTCACCTCGTCCGGGCTGGACAGCACCGGCCAGTGGCGCGCGGGGTCGGACAGCAGCTCCAGCACCAGGTCGGCGGCCTCCGTCCGGGTTGCCGCGGCGGCGAGCAGGTCGAGGATGTGGTCGGCCGGCGGTTGCAGGAACGTGTTCGTCCACGCGGTGACCGGGCCGGCCACCTCCTCCCACATCCGGCCGGCGACCGCGCGGGCAAAGGACACGTCGTACGGCCCGCCCGCGGCGATCGACTCGGCCGCGATCCACGCGCAGGCCGACCCCACGTTGGCGCCCTGCCCGGTCAGCGGGTCGTTGACGATCCAGGCGTCCCCCACGGCCAGCGCCACGCGCCCACTCGGCAGCTTGGCCACCGCCTCCCGCACGGTCGGCGTGATCGCGCCGCACCACGCCTCCTGGGGCCCGGCCGGCTCGAACGCGGCCGTGTCGATCCGCTCGCGCAGGCTCGGGGCGTGCTCGGCGATCGCCGCGAGCAGCGCGGGCCCCACGCCGGCCGGGTCCATCCGGGTGAGCGGCTCCAGAGGACCGCCCGGAATCGCCTCGACCAGGATCGAGGACGCCAGTCCCGCCCGCGTCAGCATCGGCATGCAGAAGATCTCACCGCAGGCCGGCGAGATGGTGGAGGACAAAGTCGTGCCGGCCCGCACCCCGTGGAACACGCCGGCGAACAACCTGCGCTGCGGCTCGTCGTACGGCGAACGCCCAGGATCACGCGGGAACAGCTCGGCCACCGAGCGCGGCCCCGCCGCCACCACCATGAGCTCGTGCTCCCGCGACCACCGATCCACCTGCGCCGCGTCCGGCTCCGTCCCCGTCACGACGATCTTCCCGCCCCTGCCGGCCAAGTCCTCCATGAGCGTGGGCAGCAGCAGCCGGGAATCCGCCACGCTGTACGGGTCCGCGATCCGCCCCGTGAACTCCAGCGGCGGCACGCCCTTGATCGAGATGCTCGCCGCGTCCACCAGGCATCCGGGGTCGGCGTAGTGCTCGCAACCCAGCTCCCGTTCCCGTGCCCGCATGCCGCCCGTCCTGGCGACCGCGCCGGGACGCCGCCCCGAACGCATGGCGTCCGCGTCGCCCACGCTGTACAGCGTCGTCTCCACCCCGAGCTGCCGCAGCCGCAGCGCGACGGTCAGCCCCGCGATCCCCGCGCCCACGATGCCGATGCCTGTCATGTCTCCCCCTCGGCTGGTGGACACCAGTGGACGCGAAGGCGCTTGAGACCGGCTTGGAGCACCCTTAACGGCCCGGCAGACTGGAGTAGTGCCATCCACCCTGCCTGACGGCGATCCCGTGCCCACCTCGGGCGAACTGCCCGACAGCGCCCTGAGCGGCCTCGGAGAGCGTCCGTTCGGCTTCTACGTCCACGTGCCGTTCTGCGTGACCCGCTGCGGCTACTGCGACTTCAACACCTACACCGCCGCCGAGCTGGGGCCGGGCGCCTCACACCGCGACTACGCGGACACGGCCGTCGAAGAGGTGCGCCTCGCCCGCCGCGTCCTGGGCGACGCCGAGCTGCCGGTGGAGACGGTGTTCTTCGGCGGCGGCACGCCCACCCTGCTGCCTCCCGAAGACCTGGCCAGGATCCTGGCCGCGATCGACTCCGAGTTCGGGCTGCGGCCGGACGCCGAGGTCACCACGGAGGCCAATCCCGAGTCCGTGGACCCCTCCTCCTTGGAGAAGCTCCGCCACGGGGGGTTCAACCGGATCAGCTTCGGCATGCAGAGCGCACGCGAGCACGTGCTCCAGGTCCTCGACCGCAGGCACACGCCGGGCCGGCCCGCCGCGGCCGTGCGGGAGGCGAGGGAGGCCGGGTTCGAGCACGTCAACCTGGATCTGATCTACAGCACGCCCGGCGAGTCCGACGACGACTGGCGGGCCTCCCTGGCCGCGGCGATCGAGGCCGGGCCCGACCACGTGTCGGCCTACTCGCTGATCGTCGAGGAGGGCACCAGGCTCGCCGCCAGGATCAGGCGCGGCGAGCTGCCGATGCCCGACGACGACGTGGCCGCCGACCGCTACCTGATCGCCGACCAGATGCTGGCCGAGGCCGGCTTCCGCTGGTACGAGGTGTCCAACTGGGCCACGTCCGACGAGGCGCGGTGCCGGCACAACCTGCTCTACTGGACCGGCGGCGACTGGTGGGCGGCCGGTCCGGGCGCGCACAGCCACGTCGGCGGCACCCGCTGGTGGAACGTCAAGCACCCGGCCGCCTACGCCCAGCGGCTGACCGCGCACACCTCGCCCGCGCACGCCCGCGAAGTGCTCGACGACGAGGCCCGCGCCGCCGAGCGGCTCATGCTGGAGCTGCGGCTGGCCTCCGGCTACCCGCTCGCCGAGGTCGCGCCGGGCGCGCGTACGGCCGTGGCCGGCGCGCTGGCGCGCGGGCTGCTCGAGCCCGAGTCGTTCAAGACGGGCCTGATGGTGCTCACGCTGCGAGGGCGCCTGCTGGCCGACGCCCTCATCAGGGACCTGCTCGTTTAGGTGATCAGGCGGATGGCGAACGGATAGCGGTAGTTCTGGCCCTTGTTCGTCGCCAGGGCGGCCTGGATGTGGAAGATCAGGGACAGGATCCAGACCACCGGCAGCATGAGGGCGCCGATGAAGACGATCACCAGGATGCCCGAGATGACATAGCCGATGAACATCGTGATCTGGAAGTTGAGCGCCTCGGCCGCCTGGTCCCTGACGTAGGGGGACTCGTCCTTCTTCATCAGGTAGATGACCAGCGGGCCGAGCCAGGAGGCGAGCAGGCCGAGCAGGTGCGCCAGCATGGCCATCGTGGTGTCGTCGCTGCCGGGTCGGGGGCCGAACCTGCCGGGGACGTACGGCTCGCCGGGGCCCTGAGCGTAGCCGTAGCCGGGCGGCTGCTGAGACGCCTGCCCGTAACCCGGCTGGGGCCCGTAACCGCCGGATTGCGGCTGACCGTAGCCGGGCGGCGGCTGCTGCCCATAGGACGGCGGCTGCTGCCCATAGGAGGGCTGCTGGCCGTAGCCGGGCTGCTGACCATAGCCATAGCCTGGCTGGGACCCCGGCTGCTGGCCGTAGCCGGGCTGGGAGCCGGGTTGTTGGCCGTAGCCGGGCTGGGAGCCGTAGCCGGGCTGCCCGCCGTACCCATAGCCCGGTTGTTGCGGGCCTGAGCCCTGGTCCTGTGGGATGTCCGAAGGGGACACCCGGCGCGTGGCGTCGTCGTCGGGCGGCGGGGGTTGCGACGGATCCTGGCTCATGGTGCCTCCGTAACGAAGTCGATGAGTTCCTCGACCCGGCCGAGCAACTCCGGCTCCAGGTCGGTAAAGGTCGAGACGGCGCCGAGAATGCGCCGCCACGCGTCCGCGGGCTCCATACGCCAGCCCAGGGCCGCGATCACGCCTTCCTTCCACGGCACGCCGCGCGGCACGTCGGGCCAGGCCGGAATGCGCAGAACGGACGGCTTGACCGCCTGCCAGATGTCGACGAACGGATGCCCCACCACGAGCACGTCCGGCGAGGTGATCTCGGCGGCGATCCTGCTCTCCTTGGAGCCGGGCACGAGATGGTCGACCAGCACCCCCAGCCGGCGTCCCGGCCCGGGGTCGAACTCGGCCACGATGGCCGGCAGATCGTCCACACCCTCCAGGTATTCGACCACGACCCCCTCGACGCGCAGGTCATGGCCCCAGATCTTCTCGACGAGGGCGGCGTCGTGCACGCCTTCCACGTAGATCCGGCTCTCCCTGGCCACCCGTGCCCGCAGCCCCTCCACGGCGATGGAGCCCGACGCGCTGCGCCTGGGCCCGGCGGGAGCGGCCGTGGGCCGTACGAGGGTCACGGGCTTGCCGTCCAGCAGGAACGCGGCCGGCGCCAGCGGGAACAACCGCCGCCTGCCGAACCGGTCCTCCAGCGTGACGGCCTCCTTGTCGCAGGCCACGACCGCGCCGCAGAAGCCGCTGTCGGCGTCCTCCACGACAAGGTCCGGCTCGGCGGCCACCTTAGGGATCTTGCCCTTGCCCGGCCGCCGCCAATTGCCTGCCAGCACATCGCCCTCGTACACACGGGGACCGTAGCAAATCACCCGCCGACCGCAAGGCGCTTGCGCGCAGAGCTACGGCGCATCAGGACGACGATGGTGGCGATGATCGCGATGAGGATTCCCGCGCCGGGGACCAGGAACAGCGCGGCGGCCCCGCCGGCGACTCCGCCCGCCGCGGAGGCGACCGGCTTGCCGACGCCGTACTTGACGTCCGCAGTCTCCTGGTTGGTGCAGGTCAACTGGTAGTCGCCCTTGCTCGGCGCATTGATCACGAGGATCTGCTCCCAGGTCACGCTGCCGACGGTGAGCGACTGGCTGCCGCTGGTCTCGGCGAGCTTGGCCTGGCCGGAACCGCCGGAGATCTGGCACTCGTAGTTGATCCGCGTGGTGGTGGCGACGTAGACGGCCGGCTTGTCCGCCGGGTCGACGGTCACGGTGATGCTCTCACCCGACGAGAACGTCTTGGTGGGGGCCAGGTCGGTCACGCTGCCGAGCACCCCGCCGACGAAGATGACGACGCCGACGATCCCGCAGATGACGGCGAGGCCCCAGGCCGCCGTCACCCACCACAGGCTGGGCTTTACGGCTTTGGAATCGATTTGTGGGGGGAATTGGGGCTGTTGGCCGTATTGTCCGTACTGAGGTTGTCCGTACTGAGGCGGCGGGCCGTACTGGGCGGACGGGCTCCCGTACTGCTGCTGCGGTGGCGGAGGCGCGCCGTACTGCGGCTGCTGGCCGTAGCCGGGCTGGGGTCCGTACCCGGGCTGGGAGCCGGGCTGCTGGCCGTAGCCAGGCTGGGAGCCCGGTTGGGGTCCGTAGCCGGGCTGTGGCGATGGTGGCTGGCCGTAGTAGGGATCCTGCCCTGGAGGCGGCCCGTACGACGGAGGTTGAGAATTGTCCGACATGTCGGCAAGTCTGGGCCCTGTCGCTTGTAAGACGCTAGCAACAGGATGGGAGTCGGCGTTATCGCACCTTGTGGGCGAGAGCCGTACACTTGGCACTCGGGAACACAGAGTGCTAGACACTTCGTTCCTGAAAGCAGAGGGCAGGAGGTGAGCACGTGCTCGACGATCGGAAATTGGCGGTGCTCCGCGCCATTGTCGAAGACTACGTGTCCACCAACGAACCGGTGGGCTCCAAGGCACTGGCCGAGCGCCACAACCTGAGGGTCTCCCCGGCCACGGTCAGGAACGACATGGCCGCGCTGGAGGAAGAGGGCTACATCACACAGCCGCACACCAGCGCGGGACGCGTGCCGACGGACAAGGGATACCGCCTGTTCGTCGACCGGCTCTCGCAGATCAAGCCGCTGTCGGGAGCCGAGCGCAGGGCGATCGAGACCTTCCTCGCCGGCGCGGTGGACCTCGACGACGTGGTCACCCGCACGGTGCGGCTGCTCGCGCAGCTGACCAGGCAGGTCGCGGTCGTGCAATACCCGACGCTGACGCGCTCGACGGTCCGGCACGTGGAGCTGGTGCCGCTCAACGACCGGCGGGTCATGCTCGTGCTGATCACCAACACCGGCCGCGTCGAGCAGCGCGTGATCGAGCTGCCCGAGGTGGTGGAGGACACCCGCATCGCGCACCTGCGCGCGGTGCTCAACGCCTGCCTCGACGGCTGCGGTCTGAGTAACGTGCCCGAGCTGGTCGCCGACCTGCCGGAGCGCCTGCCCGTCGAGGACCGGCCCGCGGTGGCGACGATCCTGTCGGTGCTGCTGGAGACCCTGGTGGAGCGGCACGACGAGAAGATCGTGTTCGCCGGCGCGGCCAACCTCGCCGGCGCCGACTTCTCCACGGGCCTGCGTGACGTGCTGGAGGCGCTGGAGGAGCAGGTCGTGCTCATGCGGCTGCTCGGCGAGACGTCCTCGGACACCCCCTCTGCGCTCACCGTCCGCATCGGTTCGGAAAACCCTTACCTACGCGGCACATCCGTCGTCGCGACCGGATACGGTTCTGGCGACAACCAACTGGCCAGGCTCGGTGTGCTGGGCCCCACCAGGATGGACTATCCCGTGACGATGGGCGCCGTGCGTGCGGTGGCTCGCTACGTCAGCCAGATCTTGGCTGCATCATAAGAGGTCGATAAGTGGCAAACAGCGACTACTACGCCACCCTCGGGGTGCGCCGTGACGCCAGTCAGGACGAGATCAAGAAGGCTTACCGCCGCCTCGCCCGCGAGCTGCACCCCGACGTGAACCCCGATCCTGAGACCCAGGAGCGGTTCAAAGAGATCACGCAGGCCTATGAGGTGCTGTCAGACCCGAACAAGCGCCAGATGTACGACCTGGGCGGCGACCCCTTCGCCGGCGCGGGAGCAGGCGCGGGCGCCGGGGGCTTCGGAGCGGGCTTCCCGTTCAGCGACATCATGGACGCCTTCTTCGGCTCGGCGGCCGGCACCCGAGGGCCCCGCTCGCGGGCACGCCGGGGCCGCCACGCCACCATCCGCGTCGAGCTCGACCTGCGCGAGACGGCCTTCGGCACCACCCGCGAGCTGGTCGTCGACACGGCCGTGCTCTGCGAGGTCTGCCACGGGGCCGGCGCCGCGCCGGGCACGCACCCCGACACCTGCGACATGTGCAACGGGCGCGGCGAGATCTCCCAGGTCACCCGCTCGTTCCTGGGCCAGGTCATGACGTCGCGGCCATGCCCCCAGTGCGGCGGCTTCGGCACCATCATCCGCCACCCCTGCCAGGAGTGCTCAGGTGACGGCCGGGTGCGCACCCGCCGTACGATCAAGGTCCGCATCCCCGCGGGCGTCGAGGACGGCACCCACATCCAGCTCGCCGGCGAGGGCGAGGTCGGCCCCGGCGGAGGCCCGCCCGGAGACCTGTTCCTGGAGATCGTCGAGCGGGCCCACGAGATCTTCGAACGCCGCGGTGACGACCTCCACTGCACCGTCCAGATCCCCATGACGGCCGCCGCGCTCGGCACCGTGCTCGTTGTCGAGACGCTCGACGGCGCCGAGGAGGTCGACGTTCGCCCCGGCACCCAGTCCGGCCAGGTCATCACCATGTACGGACGCGGCGTGCAGCGGCTCAACGAGTCCGGCAGAGGCGACCTGCTGATCCACGTCAACGTCGAGACCCCGACGCGGCTCGACACCGCGCAGGAGGACCTGCTGAAGGAGCTGGCCAAGCAGCGGGGCGAGGAGCGGCCGCCGGGCAAGTTCGCGCCCGGGCAGCAGGGCTTCTTCTCGCGCCTGCGCGACGCGTTCAACGGCCGGTGACCGTACCCGTCTTCCTCTCAGAGGAGCTCGACGGACCCGAGCTGACGCTCGGTGGGCCCGAGGGCCGGCACGCGGCGTCCGTGCGCCGCCTGCGGGCCGGCGAGCGCGTCGATCTCACCGACGGAGCCGGTGCGGTCGCCGAATGCGTCGTCCGCGAGGTCCTCAAGGACGCGCTCAGGCTGGACGTGCTGGCCCGCTACCGGGTCGAGGCGCCCCAGCCGCGGCTCGTCGTCGTCCAGGGACTGCCCAAGGGCGACCGGGGCGAGCTGGCGGTCGAGATGATGACCGAGGCGGGCGTGGACGCGATCGTCCCCTGGTCGGCCGCGCGCAGCATCACCCAATGGAAGGGCGACAGGGTCGCCAAAGGGCTCGCCCGGTGGCGCTCCACCGCGCGTGAGGCGGGCAAGCAGGCACGCAGGTTCCATTTGCCCGAGGTGACCGAGCTCGCCTCCACCGCGCGGGTCGAGGCGCTGCTGGCCGGCGCGGCGCTGGGGCTGGTGCTGCACGAGGAGGCGGCCGAGCCGCTGTCCGGCGTCCAGTTGCCCGCCGGAGGCGACATCGTGGTGGTCGTGGGGCCGGAAGGGGGCGTCTCGGAGGAGGAACTGGCCAGGTTCCAGGCGGCCAAGGCCGTGCCTGTGCTCCTCGGGCCCACGGTTCTGCGGACCTCCACGGCGGGGGTGGCGGCGGCGGCCGTGCTGCTCGCGCGTACCGGACGCTGGTGAACGCCCCATAGCGCTCAGAAGACGCGCTATGTCTCAAGATGCTCAATCGTCTCGTAAACATCTCAAGGCGCTCAGCCGACTCGTAACGTCTCGCGCGCTCAGTCGGCTCGTGAGGTCTCAGGGCGCCGGCTCGTGACGTCTCAGGGGCGCTCACATGGCTCGTGACGTCTCAGGGTGCTCAGTCGGCTCGTGAACGTCTCACGGCGTCTGAGAGGCGTCCACGAGCGGGCTGGCCAGTTCGGTGGGCGCGTCGGTGGCGTCGTCGGGCGGGCACTCCTCCAGCGGGCACGCCGACGGCTGCGTGGTCGGATCCTCGTCCGACGGCGTCGGCGTGGGGGAGGCCGTCGGGCAGTCCTCGGCCGTCTCGGCCTCGGAGGGGCACGGCGTGGACGTGGGCTTGGGGCTCTTCGACGGCCTGCTGGTCGAGTTCGCCGTCTTCGCCGGTCGCGGTGACGGGGTGTCCGGGGGAACCACGGCCGGGTTCCGGTCGGCGGTCGGCTCCGGGGGCGGCGGCTGCTGGGAGCGGGTCGTGGAGGAGTTGGACGGGACCTTGGAGGAGGTCTCGTTCTCCACTGGCTGGACGCTCTGCTGTTCGATGATCTGCGAGCGCAGCCCAGGAACGGCCATCACGATGGCCCCCGCCACGAGGACAGCACTGGCGGCGGCCGCGCCCGCACGCCACCAGAACAGGTTACGTACGCCGCGCCGCTCGATCCGGGCGCGGATGATCTCCAGTCCGTCCGGCGAGGGCACGACCGCGTCCGCCTCCGCGCGGAGCGCACGGCGAAGAAGGTCGCCGTGCTCGTCGGGGGGCTGGGTCATGACATTTTCTCCAGGACGGATCGCAAAGCGGCCATGCCACGTGCGGTGTGGCTCTTGACCGCGCCCTTGCTGATGCCCATGGCGTGGGCTATCTCAGCTTCGGACAGATCACCGTAATACCGCAGGACCAGTGCTTCTCTCTGTCGGGTCGGCAGGGCACGTAACGCCTCGATGACGGCGGAGCGTTCCAGCTCGCCGATCGCGCCGTTCTCGGCGCTCGGGGCGTCCGGCAAGCCCTTGGGAGCGTACTTCTCGACGACCGCGCGGTGGCGCAGCACGGACCGGGACCGGTTGACGACGGATTGACGGAGGTAGGCAAGTGCTTTGTCGGGGTCACGCAGCCTACGCCAGGCGCCATGGATGGCGACGAACGCATCCTGCACGACCTCCTCAGCGGTAGCTATGTCGCGCACGAGCAACACAGCCAGACGCACCAATGACCGAAAATGCGCACTGTACAGCGCGGTAACGGCCATGTCGGCATCCCACCCGACTGGCACCGCCCCCATCGACCTGTCGGCCAGAAGGGTTTCGGTGGTCACATCAGTGGGACGCGCGGCCTTCCCAGAGGGTTTACGCTCTTCCGGTTCTTGAGGTTTCCCCGGTTCCTTAGGGTGCATTACGCCAGTCGTGTCCTCGCCAGGTGGCGCTCGCCCGACCCTGAATCGTCTTTTGTTCTGAAGTGTCGCACACACACCCTAACCGCGCGGATCTTCTCACGCACGACACTGACGATTACCGATTCGCAACGGACTCGCTAACGGGAGGGGTCTCGATAGGGTGCTGCTGTGAACGAGTGTCTCTTCTGCAAAATCGTCGCCAAGGAGATCCCGGCCGAGATCGTCTATGAAAGCGGCAGGACTCTGGCGTTCCGCGACGTCAATCCGCAGGCTCCCACGCACGTGCTGGTGATCCCGAAGGGACACCACGCCAACGCGGCGGTGCTGGCCGACGCGGACGACGGGCTGGCCGACGACGTACTGAAGACCGCCCACGCGGTGGCCGTGCAGGAAGGTGTGGCCGACACCGGATACCGGGTCGTCTTCAACACCGGCCCGGGCGCCGGCCAGACCGTTTTCCACGTGCACGCCCACGTCCTGGGCGGGCGCGACCTCACCTGGCCTCCAGGGTGATATTGAGGAGAGCAATCCGCCGGGCCCCGGATACGATGGGCGGAGAAGCACACCGAAAGAGACCGGGAGGCATCAGGCCACTGGCCTGCCCATGTCCGAACTACACGAATCCCGACGCACGGCACCTCCCTCGCGCACACAAGCCAAGGTGCTGATTCCGGACGAATACCCGATGGTCAGCCTCCTCGGCTCCCGTGATGAGCTGCTACGCGTCATCGAGGGTGCTTTCAGGGCCGACATCCACGTACGGGGCAACGAGATCACCGTCACCGGCAGCCCCGACGAGAGCGGCACCGTAGTGCGGCTCTTCGAGGAGCTCGTCGAGGTGCTGCGCAGCGGCGGCGAGCTCACCCCCGACGCGGTCGAGCGCAGCATCGCCATGCTCCGCATGACCTCCGACCGCCCCGCCGAAGTGCTCTCCCTCGACATCCTGTCCTCGCGCGGGCGCACGATCAGGCCGAAGACCGTCAATCAGAAGCGCTACGTCGACGCCATCGACAAGCACACGGTCGTCTTCGGCATCGGCCCGGCCGGCACCGGCAAGACCTATCTCGCCATGGCCAAGGCCGTGCGGGCGCTGCAGGAGAAGCGGGTCAACCGGATCATCCTCACCCGCCCCGCCGTCGAGGCGGGGGAGCGGCTGGGATTCCTGCCCGGCACGCTCTACGAGAAGATCGATCCCTACCTGCGGCCGCTCTACGACGCCCTGCACGACATGCTCGACCCCGACTCGATCCCCAAGCTGATGGCCAACGGCACGATCGAGGTTGCGCCGCTCGCATATATGCGCGGACGCACGCTTAATGACGCATTTATCATCCTGGACGAGGCGCAGAACTCCTCGGCCGAGCAGATGAAGATGTTCCTCACCCGGCTGGGCTTCAACTCCAAGATCGTGGTCACGGGTGACGTGACGCAGGTGGACCTGCCTTCGGGCACGGTGAGCGGGCTGCGGGTGGTCCAGGAGATCCTGGACGGCATCAACGACATCCACTTCTCCCGGCTGACCAGCGCCGATGTGGTCCGTCACAAGCTGGTGAGCGAGATCGTGGACGCCTACGGGCGCTACGACGCCACGGTGGCCGCTCAGGAGCCGAAGCAGATCCAGCATCGGGGGAAGCGGCGACCGTGAGCATCGAGATCAACAACGAGTCCGGCGTCGGGGTCGACGAGGAGGGCCTCGTGGCGCTGGCCGCTCATGTGCTCGGCGAGATGGGCATCAACCCGCTCGCCGAGCTGTCCATCGTGGTGGTCGACGAGGGCGCCATGACCGAGCTGCACGAGAAGTGGATGGGCGAGCCCGGCCCGACCGACGTGCTGGCCTTCCCGATGGACGAGCTGCGCCCCGGCGGCGGCGCGCGCGGCGACTCGGACGGCCCGGCGGACCCCGCGCTTTTGGGGGACGTCGTGCTCTGCCCGCAGGTGGCCGCCAGGCAGGCGAAGGAGGCCGGGCACAGCACGGCCGACGAGCTTGAGTTGCTGTGCACGCACGGCATCCTGCACCTGCTCGGTTACGACCACGCGGAGCCGGAGGAGCACAAGGAGATGTTCGGGCTCCAGGCCCAGCTCCTGGAGTCGTGGCAGGAGGTGCGCGACCCGCGGTGAACGGCTGGTTGCTGCTAGCCATCGGCCTGGTGATCATCGGTGGCCTGATCGCCAGTGCGGAAACGGCACTGACGCGCATCTCCAGGGTGCGCGCCGAGGAGTTCGTGCGGGACGGTAAGCGGGGCGCGGTGCGGCTGCAGGCCATCGAGACCGACCCGCCGCGTTACCTCAACCTGCTCCTGCTGCTGCGGCTGAGCTGCGAGCTGATCGCCACGGTCATCGCGACGTTGCTGTTCATCGACGTCATGCATGACCAGGGCTGGGCCTACGTGTGGGCCGCGGCCGTGATGATCGTGGTCAGCTACGTGGTGGTCGGGGTCATGCCCCGTACGCTGGGCCGCCAGCACGCCGAGCCGGTCGCGCTGGCCAGCGCGCCCATCGTGTACGGCCTGACGCGCATCTTCGGCCCCCTTCCCAAGCTGCTGATCCTGCTGGGCAACGCGTTGACGCCCGGCAAGGGGTTCCGCGACGGCCCGTTCACCTCCGAGGCCGAGCTGCGTGACCTGGTGGACCTGGCGGAGGAGCGCCGGGTGATCGAGCCCGACGAGCGCGAGATGATCCACTCGGTCTTCGAGCTGGGTGACACGCTGGTGCGTGAGGTCATGGTGCCCCGCACCGACATGGTCTACATCGAGCGCGGCAAGTCGATCAGCCAGGCTCTGTCGCTGGCGCTGCGCAGTGGTTTCTCCCGCGTTCCCGTCGTGGGTGAGAACGAGGACGATGTCGTGGGCATCGCCTACCTCAAGGACATCGCCCGCAAGATCCACGAGGCGGGGGAGGGCGGCGGCAAGGAGCCGGTGGAGTCGATCATGCGCTCGGCTGCATACGTGCCCGAGAGCAAGCCCATCGACCAGCTCATGCGGGAGATGCAGGCCAGGCAGATCCACATCGCCATCGTCATCGACGAATACGGCGGCACCGCCGGCCTGGTCACGATCGAGGACGTGCTGGAGGAGATCGTCGGCGAGATCACCGACGAGTACGACCAGGAGGCGCCGCGCGTCGAGCGGGTGCCCGGCGGTGGCCTGCGGGTGACGGCCAGGATGCCGGTCGACGAGCTGGGCGAGCTGTTTGAGGTCGAGATCGACGTGGACGATGTGGAGACCGTGGGCGGGTTGCTGGCCCACGCCCTCGGCCGGGTGCCGATCGCCGGGTCCCACGCGGAGGTGGCCGGCCTGTCGCTGACCGCGGAGACCTTGGCGGGTCGTCGCAACCGCATCAGCACCGTCGTGGTTCACCGTGTTACGCCGCCGGAGGACGAGGCCGTCCCCGCCACGGCCGAACGCGACTAGCCCTTCGTTCCGCTCGGCCCCGCCCGGTCCCGCCCGGTCCTGTTGGGCGGCGACTGCGGTGCCGGTTGTGCCGGTTCCGAATGTCCATCGCCGAGACCTCCTCGTCCCTTGGGAGGGCACGATGGCCGGGTACGTGCCGGGCAGCGGCGGACAGGTGGTGACGTGGGCTGATCTGAGCGGGGGCGGCTGGGGGACAAATGCGGACGGATACCGCAAGCGTTCTACAAGTCTTCTGCAAGCGACCTCCGGCACTCTCTAATCACGACATCCAGTGCGGTGGGTGTCAGAGGGGAAGCATCCGATCGCCGGGTGGGGTTCGCGGCGAGAGGATGGATCCAGGGGGACGACAGCGTCCCGGTCGGGTAGCCGGCTGAGACGCTGATCGGCGTAAAGGGTGTTCTCATCCAGAAAACCGGATGAGAACACCCTTTTTGCGTGTTGCTGGGACCTTCGATGGATTGCCGCATTAGTTGGTCGGGCAGGGTTCGCGCCAGGGGGGATCATGAGACGAAGACAGGGGATCATCGGTTGCGCCCTGCTCGCTTGCACCCTGGCGGGATGCGGCGGCGAGGGCGCGGAGAGCTTCATCGACCCGAGCGCCATGGCCCAGCTGCACGAGGCGCTCCGCAAGGAGCCGCGGCTGCCCGAGGGCTTCACGGTTCGTCCTGAGCAGGCGTGGCGGATGCCGTTCGGCCCCGCGGACCGGAACTGCCGGGCGCTGCTGGAGCCGGCCGGCGGCCGTGCGCCCGCGCACGCGCTGACCGCCCAGGCGGCGGTGAGCTACCAGGGCGACGGCTTGGGCGAGCAGGCCGCGGTCGGCCTGGCGAGGTACGCGGGCGAAGAGGCCGAGGCGCACCTCGACGCGCTGGCCAGAGCACGGGAGTCGTGCCGGGCGGTACGCACCTCCTCCGGCACCGACCTGCGGCTGAGCGAGCTGCCGGTCGAGGACGCCGGTGACGAGGCCGTGGGGGCGCGGCTGCAGGGCCGGTTGCACGGCTATCCGTACGTGCTCGACGTCGTGTTCTCCCGGGTGGGCGACACGCTCGTGTCGGTGGTCCACACCGGCATGAACGACGTGGACAGCACCCGCACCCGCAAGGTGGTCGCCGCTGCGTTGGCCATGGCCGGCGCATAACCTAGTGCGCGTGACTCTCGATCCTGAAGACAGCAAGATCATCACGTTGGCGCGGGCGGCCAGGGCGCGTAACGGCACCCCCGAAGGGGCCGCCGTACGCGACGAGACCGGGCGCACCTACTCGGCGACCAACGTGGCCCTTGCCTCGCTCACCTTGTCGGCGGTGCAGGTTGCGGTGGCCATGGCGATCTCCAGCGGCGCGCGTTCCCTGGAGGCGGTCGCGCTCGTGACCGACGGCGAGCCGGGCCCCGACGACGCGGCCGTGGCCGCGGAGCTGGGCGTCAAGTCGCTGCTCGTGGCCGGTCCCGACGGCACCCTGCGGGGCTGACATGCCGATGTCGCCGTTTCTGGCGAGGTTGCGGGAGAAGGTCGGCTCCGATTTGCTCATGCTGCCGTCGGCGGCCGGTTACGTGTTCGACGACGCGGGCCGGCTGCTGGTGGCCCGCCACGGCGATGTCGGGCTCTGGGCGGCGCCGGGCGGCGGCATCGACCCCGACGAGCGCCCGCAGGACGCCGTGGTCAGGGAGCTCAAGGAGGAGCTCGGCATCGAGATCGCGGTGCGCGGGCTGATCGGCGTCTACGGCGGCCCCGAGTTCCGCACGCAATATCCGAACGGCCACCAGTGCGGCTACGTCATCGCCGTCTACGGCTGCGCGCTCGTCTCGGGTGTGCCCGAGCCCGACGGAGTCGAGATCAACGCTTACCGATGGGTGACCGAGGGGGAGCTCGCCGAGCTGCGCACGACCCCGTGGACGCCGCTCGTGGCGCCCGAGGCGTTCACCTGGTGGCGTGAACACGCTCGTTGATGGGACACAATGCAGAGTGTGACTTCGCCAGACAGCCATCGCGCCGGATTCGCCTGCTTCGTGGGGAGGCCGAATGTTGGCAAGTCCACGCTGATGAACGCCCTGGTCGGGACCAAGGTCGCGATCACCTCGTCCAAGCCGCAGACCACCAGGCGGGCCATCAGGGGCATCGTGCACCGCCCCGACGCCCAGCTCGTCATCGTGGACACCCCGGGCCTGCACCGGCCGCGCACGCTGCTCGGCGAGCGGCTCGACAGCCTGGTGTTGTCGACGCTCACCGAGGTGGATGTGATCGGCTTCTGCGTGCCGGCCAACGAGCCGATCGGCAAGGGCGACCGGTTCATCGCCGACAAGCTGTCCGCGGTGAAGAAGACGCCCGTCGTGGCCGTGGTGACCAAGTGCGACCTGGCCTCCAAGCAGCAGATCGCCGAGCAGTTGCTGGCGGTGTCGCAGGTGGCGGAGTTCGCGGCGATCGTGCCGGTGTCGGCGCAGGCGGGCGACCAGCTCGACGTGGTGGCCGACGTGCTGATCGAGCACCTGCCGGAGTCGCCGCCGCTCTACGAGGGCGGGCAGCTCACCGATGAGCCGGAGCAGGTGCTGGTCGGGGAGCTGATCAGGGAGGCGGCGCTGGAGGGCGTGCGCGACGAGCTGCCGCACTCCATCGCCGTGGTCGTCGACGAGATGTTGCCCCGCGAGGGGCGTGACGACCTGCTGGACATCTACGCGCACCTGTTCGTGGAGCGGCCGTCGCAGAAGGCGATCATCATCGGGCACAAGGGGGAGCGGCTGCGGGAGGTGGGCACCAAGGCCCGCACCCAGATCGAGGCGCTGCTGGGCACGCGCGTCTATCTGGACCTGCGGATCAGCGTACTCAAGGACTGGCAGCGCGATCCCAAACAGCTGCGGCGGCTGGGTTTCTACGACTGACAGTTGGCAGGCGGCGGGCAGCGGCCGGCCAGCGCGGCTGACCTGTGGCGTGCTCTACGACCGGCCCGCGCGGTCAGTGGTCGGCCCGCGTGCGGCGGAACAACGCCAGGACCGAGAGCACCACGACCCCGAGTGAGCACGCCAGCGCCGCGAACCAGCCGAACCTGATCACCGGTGCGACCGACAGCAGGCCCAGGTCGATGGAGATCCGGTCCTGCACGCCGCTCCCCTCGGTCACGAACATCACCACCGCCAGCACGGCCACCGCACCAGGGACGAGCGCCAGGGCGGCGAGCCTCGGATGGGCGAGTAGCCCGGCCAGGCCGCACGCCAGCGCCACCAGCCCCGCCACCAGCGCGTAGATGCCGAACGCGTCGTCGATGCCGCGCACGTCGGCGGTCACCCCGCCGCCGATCAGGCCGATCTTCGCCTCCAGGCCCGCCCACGGCAGGACGGCGCAGAACACCAGGAGCGCTCCGGCGACGGCCACGGCCAGCGCATGGCCGCGACGGGTGCCGGGCGGCGCGGGCTTGAGGTCTTCGGCCACACGATCACTGTATGCCGGGGCCGCCCGTCCGGCCATCGTACGCAACGGAGTCATCACCATCGACGCAAGCCGCGTTTTCCCCCCATTCCAGGCGCGAACGCAGCTCCACCGCATCTCCGGCCAGAGCCGACACCAGCGTCCCTGACGCCGCCAAGGGCAGGACCACGACCCCGTCGGCCACGAGTGGTTCCTTCGCCGTCGTCGTGAGGAACGTGGTGCCGACGCAGCGGGCCCCGCCGAAGACGGCCGGCGAGGTGTCGAGCGCCGGGTCGCCGACCGTGAACTCCTGCCGGAGCAGGGGGCGGTCGCCGCAGGTGGCGTCGAAACGGGCGTGGCAGCGGCCGGGCTCCTCGCCGTACCGGCCGAAGACGATCTCCTCGCGCCACAGGACGCTCGCGTCCGGCTCCAGCGCCAGCCGTACGATCAGACGGTGCTCGCAGCCCGCGGCGAGCACTGTCGGCTCGGGGGTGAAGCGGAGGGTCGCGCCCGCGCCCACCCGTGCGGTGATCAGCATCTCGGACTCGCCCTCGCCGGGCAGGACCAGCGTGCTCGCCACCGAGCCCAGCTCCAGAGTGGTACGGGGGGCGACGTCCACGTCCAGCGCCAGCCGGTCGCCGCCGAGCGGCCCGGCCGCCGTCGAGACGAGGTGGACGGTGTACGGGCCGGTCTGGCGCAGCGTCAGCGGCGGATCCGAGGCCATCCGGCTGATCATTGTTCGTCCGTCCGCCGCAGGCGCGGTCGCGACGGCGGCACTGGCCCGCATCGCCCGTCGCCGCCCACGCCCTGCCCGAGCCGCCCCATCGGCGCGCACCCGTCCACCCGGCCCAGCAGGCCCTACGTGCCCGCCGGGCCCAGCAGGCCCTACGTGCCCGTGCTGCCCGCCATGTCCCGCAGGCGTCGTGCTCTGAGGCGTTTCCGTGTGCTGGACGGGCCCGGGGCGCTCGTCAGCGACGGACCCGGTCGGGCCGGGCAGGGGCGGTGCGGCGTGCTCCGGGGTGTCGGCGGCCTCGGTGGTGCCGGTGGGCTGGGAAGGCATTACGAGACGGGGGCCGCGTGGACGTGGGACCAGGTCGTCACCCGTTCGGAGACCCAGTCGGCGACGGCGGCGGCAGTGGGGTCCTGCCTGATCGAGGTGAACAGCACCGGCCGCTCCCCGCGTACCTTGGCCGCGTCGCGGGCCATCACGCCCAGATCGGCGCCCACCATCGGGGCCAGGTCGGTCTTGTTGATCACCAGCAGGTCCGCCGTCGTGACCCCGGGACCGCCCTTGCGGGGCACCTTGTCACCGCCCGAGACGTCCAGGACGAAGATCTGCTCGTCCGCCAGCCCCCGGCTGAACGTCGCCGTCAGGTTGTCGCCGCCGCTCTCCACGATGACCAGGTCCAGCGGGCCGAATCGGTGCTCCAGGGTCTCGACGGCGTCGAGGTTCGCGGCGATGTCGTCGCGGATGGCGGTGTGCGGGCAACAGCCGGTCTCGACGGCCAGGATGCGCTCGGCGTCGAGCACGCCGGCCCGGCGCAGGAAGTCGGCGTCCTCGGTGGTGTAGATGTCGTTGGTCACCACGCCCAGGGACAGCGATGGGCCCAGCGTCCGGCAGAGCGCGGCCACCAGGGCCGTCTTGCCGCTGCCCACCGGGCCGCCCACGCCGAGCCGCAGCGCCCGGCCGCGGCCGTCGGGTGCGTGGTGATGGTCGTCGTGATTGGCTCCCATGTACGGGTCCCTTCCTTAGGAGACGAACAGCCTGATCTCGGCCTGCGTGTGCTGCTCGGCCAGGAGATCCAGTGCTGGTGCTGAATACGCGGGCAACGCCTCCCAGAGGGGGGCGAGGTGGGGGGCCGGGTGCGCGTTCGTGGCGGCGAGGTGGGCTTGGGCGGCCACGGCGGTGAGGTCGGGGGCGAAGGCGGCCAGCAGCGCGTGCACGGCGACCGGGTCCAGACCCAGCAGCCGGACCGCCGCCGTGGCGGGGCCGCTGATCGCGTGGTACGCCGCCGCCATGGCCGCCTCCTCGGGCGTGGCTCCCGCCGCGTGCGCGGCCACGCCGAGCGCGATCGGGTGATGAGGATGGGGTACGGTCCGCGCCAGCTCGTCGAGGACGTCCGACGGCCACACCCGCCGGGCGACCCTGAGCAGCAGCCTGCCCTGCGTCCTGGAGGCGTCCCGCTGCGCAGGTGAGGCGGTCCGCGCGTCCACCTCGTCATCGAGCCGCACCCAGGGTGACACGTCGCCGCCATCATCCCCGCCGTGTCCGGCTGCCTGGCTGCCGCGTCCGGCCGCGTCACCGTGTCGGGCTGGAGTCGCGAACGTGTCCCCGCCGGGCGCGGGTGGCTGGTCAAGAGGCGCGTGGACGCCGTCAGTCGCGATGCCGGTGGTCGCGTGGGCAGTGCCCGCGCTGAGGCGGGTGACGTCCCGGGTGGCCGTACAGGACGCCTGGAGGGCGGCGGCGGCTGCCAGGGCGGCGGCGAGCGTGCCGGAGGTGTGCAGCCGCCCCCGAAGGAAGCGGTCCAGCGACGGCACGTCGTGCACCGCCCCCGCCGCGATGGCGCGTTCGGCCCCGCCCGAGTGGGCGTGGCCGCCGGCCGGCAGGCGGGAGTCGGCGATCAGGAGCAGAGCCGGGTTCATCAGATCGAATACATCACATCTCGCTGGTCAGAACAGGAAGTAACGCTGTGCCATGGGCAGGGTGGCGGCGGGGGCCGGCTCGATGAGGTCGCCGTCGATGCGGACCTCGAACGTGTCGGGCGCCACCTCGATCCTGGGCAGAGCGTCGTTGAGGGGCATGGAGGACTTCCCGCGCCGGCGGACGTCCGCGACCGGGACCAGCCGCCGGCGTACGGCCAGCCGGTCGGCGAGCCCCGACTCCAGGGCGAGCGGCGCGACGAAGTGGAGCGAGGTGGCGGCGGCCGTGACCGGTGAGGCGCCGAACATGGGCCGGGGCAGCACCGGCTGCGGCGTCGGGATGGAGGCGTTGGCGTCGCCCATCTGGGCCCAGGCCACCACCCCGCCCTTGAGCACCAGGTCCGGCTTGACGCCGAAGAAGGCGGGGTCCCAGAGGACGAGGTCGGCGAGCTTGCCGCGTTCGACGGAGCCGATCTCGTCATCCAAGCCGTGGGCGATAGCCGGACATATCGTATATTTCGCTACGTATCGGCGAGCCCGGAGATTGTCCGCCGGTCCCGAGCCCAGCGAGCCGCGCCGCCCCTTCATCACGTGAGCAGTCTGCCACGTACGGATGATCGTCTCCCCGATCCGCCCCATGGCCTGCGAGTCCGAGCCGATCATCGAGATCGCGCCCATGTCGTGCAGCACGTCCTCGGCGGCCATCGTCGACGGCCGGATGCGCGACTCGGCGAAGGCCAGGTCCTCCGGGATCGACGGGTTGAGGTGGTGGCACACCATGAGCATGTCGAGGTGCTCGTCGAGCGTGTTGACGGTGTGCGGCCTGGTGGGGTTGGTGGAGGAGGGCAGCACGTTGGAGTAGGCGGCGACGCGGATGATGTCGGGCGCGTGCCCGCCGCCCGCCCCTTCGGTGTGGTAGGCGTGGATCATCCGATCGCCGATGGCCTTGAGCGTCGATTCGACGAACCCGGCCTCGTTCAGGGTGTCGGTGTGGATGGTCACCTGCACGCCGGACGCGTCCGCCACGCTCAGGCACGCGTCGATGGCGGCCGGCGTGGTCCCCCAGTCCTCGTGCAGCTTGAAGCCCGAGGCCCCGGCCCTGAGCTGCTCGTTCAGCCCGTCGGAGCTGACCGTGTTGCCCTTGCCGAGCAGCGCGAAGTTCAGCGGGTAGGAGTCCAGCGACTCCAGCATCCGGCCGAGATACCAGGCCCCGGTGACGGTGGTGGCCTTGGTGCCCTCGACGGGCCCGGTGCCGCCCCCGACGATCGTGGTGACACCGGACCCGATGGCCTCGTCGAGCAGCTGCGGGCAGATCAGGTGGACGTGCGAGTCGACGGCCCCGGCGGTGAGGATCTTGCCGTTGCCGGAGAGGACCTCCGTGGACGGTCCGATGACCAGGTCCACGCCGTCCATCGTGTCGGGGTTGCCGGCCTTGCCGATGGCGTGGATACGGCCGTCGCGAATGCCGATGTCGGCCTTGACCACGCCCCAGTGGTCGAGGATCACCACGCCGGTGATGACCAGGTCGACCGCGCCCTCGGCCCGGGTGGTTCTGGCCTGTCCCATGGATTCGCGGATCACCTTGCCGCCGCCGAAGACGGCTTCGTCGCCGGGACCGGAAGGCCCCATCGACAGGTCCTCGGTGACCTCGATGAACAGGTCGGTGTCGGCCAGCCTGATCTGGTCGCCGGTGGTGGGTCCGTAGAGTGCGGCGTAGCGGGCGCGTGAGATCTGGGCTCCGTCAGTCATCGAGCGGCCCCGCCCACTCCGGCCGCAGTCCCGGCACCACGCGGTTGCCGCCCAGCGGCACCAGCGTCACGTCCCGCTCCACGCCGGGCTCGAACCTGATGGCGGTGCCCGCGGGCACGTCCAGTCGCATCCCCCACGCCGCCTTCCTGTCGAACTCCAGCCCCGGATTGGCGGCCGCGAAGTGGTAGTGCGAGCCCACCTGGACCGGCCGGTCCGCCGTGTTGACCACCCGCACGGTCACGCGCTCGCGCCCGGGGTTGAGCGCGAGGAAGCCGTCGGGGTGGACGTATTCACCCGGGATCACGGGATCGGCCTGTGCACGGTCACCAGCTTCGTGCCGTCCGGGAACGTGGCCTCGATCTGGACGCTCTCCAGCATCTCCGGCACCCCCTCCATGACGTCGGCCCGGCCGAGCACGGACCGTCCCGCCTCCATGAGGTCGGCCACGGTGCGCCCGTCCCTGGCGCCCTCCATGAGGAACGACGCGATGATGGCGGTAGCCTCGGGATGGTTGAGCCGCAGGCCTCTGGCCTGCCGCTCGCGCGCCACCCCGGCGGCGACGTGGATGAGCAGCCGCTCCTGCTCGTGTGAGGTAAGCCGCATGGCCGGACCATAGGAACCGGCCGTTTCCTGACTGTTGCCGGGTGATGTCGTGTTGGTTTCGCCGTGCGGCTGAGTCCCGCATATCGGATTAAGTGCATTTGTGAACGCCCGGCAATGGCGTCTTAACGCCCGGGATCTACCTGGGAAACCTCGCGGAGTCACCTTTCTGGCAGGAACGCCCGGCAGGAAGGAACCGCTGTGCGCACATCTCGCGCAATCGTCTCCGCGCTCGTCCTCTTCACCCTCGCGGCCTGCGGATCCGACGCCCAACCCGCCGCGCAGTCGAACGAGATCAAGGTCGGCCTGCTGCACTCGCTCAGCGGCACCATGGCCATCAGCGAGGTCACCGTCCGCGACGCCGAGATGCTCGCGATCGAGGAGATCAACAAGGCCGGAGGCGTGCTCGGCAAGAAACTCGTCCCCGTGGTCGAGGACGGAGCCTCCGACTGGCCGACCTTCGCCGAGAAGGCCACCAAACTGATCAGGCAGGACAAGGTCGCCACTGTCTTCGGCGGCTGGACCTCGGCCAGCAGGAAGGCCATGCTGCCGGTCTTCGAACGGTATAAGGCGCTGCTGTGGTATCCGGTGCAGTACGAGGGGCTGGAGAGCTCCCCGTACATCTTCTACACCGGCGCCACCACCAACCAGCAGATCATCCCCGGCCTGGACTACCTGAAGGAGCAGGGCAAGAAGAAGATCTTCCTGGTCGGCAGCGACTACGTCTTCCCGCGCACCGCCAACAAGATCATCAAGGCGTACGCGGCCGCGAACGGGATGGAGATCCTCGGCGAGGAGTACACCCCGCTCGGCCACACCGAGTACTCCACGCTGGTCAACAAGGTCACGCAGGCCAAGCCGGACGCGGTGTTCAACACCCTCAACGGCGACAGCAACGTCGCGTTCTTCAAGCAGCTCAAGAGCGCCGGCGCCACCGCCGAGAGCATGCCGGTGCTGTCGGTGAGCATCGCCGAGGAGGAGGTCACCGGCATCGGCGTGGACAACATCGTCGGCCACCCGGTCGCCTGGAACTACTACCAGACCACGCAAACCCCGGCCAACGAGGCCTTCGTCAAGGCGTTCAAGGCCAAGTACGGCGAGAAGAAGGTCACCTCCGACCCCATGGAGGCCGGCTACAACGCCGTCTACCTGTGGGCCGAGGCGGTCAAGAAGGCCGGCTCGACCGAGGTCGAGGCCGTCAAGAAGGCCGCGCCCGGCATCGCGCTCGAACGCCCCGAAGGTCTGGTCACCATCGACGGCGAGAACCAGCACATGTACAAGACCGCCCGCATCGGCATCATCCAGCCCGACGGCCTGATCAAGCAGGTGTGGGACTCCGGCAAGCCGATCAAGCCGGACCCGTACCTCAAGGGTTACCCCTGGGCGTCCGGCCTGGCGGCCTCCTGATGTCGGCGTTCGTCAACCAACTACCGATCGGGTTGTCGATCGGGGCGGTGCTGCTGCTCATCGCGCTCGGGCTGACGTTCACGTTCGGGCAGATGGGGGTGATCAACATGGCCCACGGCGAGTTCATCATGGCGGGCGCGTACACCGCGTTCCTGCTGCAGGACATGGTGCTCGCGCTGCCGGCGGCGTTCGTGGTGGCCGGAGTGATGGGGCTGATCCTGGAGCGGGGCGCCATCAGGCACTTCTACGGCCGGCCGCTGGACACCCTGCTGCTCACCTGGGGCGTGAGCCTGGTGCTGCAGCAGCTCGCCCGCGACCTGTTCGGGGCGCCGAACGTGCAGGTGCCCGCCCCCTCGTGGCTGGCGGGCGGGGTGGGCATCCTGCCGTACAACCGGCTGTTCATCATGGCCCTGGCCATCGCGGGCGTGGTCGCGGTCTGGGCTTATCTCAACAGGACCGGCCTGGGGCGGCGCACGCAGGCCGTGATGCAGAACCGGCAGCTGGCCGCCACCAGCGGGATCGACGCCGGGCGGGTGGACATGCTGACGTTCTTCATCGGGTCCGGGCTCGCGGGCGTGGCCGGGGTGGCGCTGACGCTCATCGGGCCCGTCGGGCCGGCGCTCGGCACCTACTACATCGTCGACGCGTTCCTCGTCGTGGTCGCGGGCGGGCTCGGGCAGCTGCGCGGGGCGGTGCTCGCGGCCGCCGGGCTGGGGCTGCTGAACTCCTACGCCGAGTTCTGGTCGGACGCCTCGCTGGCGAAGGTGATCGTCTTCGCGGTCGTCATCGCGTTCCTGCAGGTACGGCCCCAGGGGATGTTCGTGCTCAGGTCGAGGGTGCTTACATGATCAAACGGAACCTGCCGTTCGCCGCCATCGCGGTGGTGGCGCTGGTCGCGGCGCCGCTGCTGCTGGAGCCGTTCCGGCTGGGGCTGCTCGCCAAATACCTGTGCTACGCGATCGTCGCGCTCGGGATCGGGCTGGCCTGGGGGAAGGGCGGCATGCTCACGCTGGGCCAGGGCGTGTTCTTCGGGCTCGGCGGCTACTCGATGGCGATGTACCTCAAGCTCACCGAGGCGGGGCCGGGCGGGCTGCCGGACTTCATGGTGTGGAGCGGGGTGGAGGACCTGCCCGCGTTGTGGCTTCCCTTCGCCAATCCCGTGTTCGCGCTCGGCATGGCGGTGGCCGGGCCGATGGCGCTCGCGGTGATCCTGGGCACGCTGGTGTTCCGGCAGCGGGTGCGGGGGGCGTACTTCGCGATCCTCACCCAGGCGCTGGCCGCCGCGCTGGTCATCCTGCTGGTCGGCCAGCAGGGGCTGACCGGCGGCACCAACGGCATGACCAACTTCTTCGATCTGTTCGGGCAGGACCTCGCCGAGGACTCCACCCAGCGCGGTCTCTACCTGGTCGTGGCGAGCGTGCTCGGGGTGCTCTACCTGGCCACCCGGCAGCTGGTGAACAGCCGGTTCGGCCGGCTCCTCGTCGCGGTCAGGGACGGTGAGGACCGGGTGCGGTTCCTCGGCTACGACCCGGCCCTGGTCAAGACCGTCACCTTCGCCGTCTCGGCCGGCATGGCCGGGCTGGCGGGCGCGCTGTTCGTGCCGGTCGTCGGCATCATCTCGCCCGCGCTGCTCGGCGTGGTGCCGTCGCTGGAGCTGGTCGTCGCGGTGGCGGTCGGCGGGCGGCACGCGCTGGCCGGGGCCGTGCTCGGCGCCGTGGTCATGGGCTACGCCAAGACGGCCTTCAGCGAGCAGTTCGCCGACGGCTGGCTCTACCTGCAGGGCGCGCTGTTCATCCTGGTCATGACGCTCGCCCCAAAGGGGATCATGGGCATCCTGGGGAGGTTGCGACATGCTCGAACTACGTGACGTGCACGTGGTGTTCGACGGCTACCGCGCACTCGACGGCGTCGACCTCACCGTGCCCGAGGGCGAGCTGCGTTTCCTGATCGGGCCCAACGGCGCCGGCAAGACCACGCTGATCGACGTGATCACCGGCCTGACGAAGCCCGCGGCGGGCGCCGTGCGGTTCGGCGGCTACGACCTCGTCGGCAAGAAGGAGCACCAGATCGTCCGGCTGGGCGTCGGCCGCACGTTCCAGACCTCGGTCGTGTTCGAGGAGCTCACCGTCCTGGAGAACCTCGACCTGGCCGCCAGCTTCCGCAAGCCGCTGTGGTCGCTGGCCAGGCGGCGCAGAGGCGTCTCCGAGGCCGTCGCGGAGGCCCTGGCCAGGACGGGACTCGAAGATCTCGCCGAGCGTTCAGCCGGCGTTCTCTCGCACGGCCAGCGCCAGTGGCTGGAGATCGGGATGCTGCTGGCGCAGCGGCCTCGGCTGCTGCTCCTGGACGAGCCGGTCGCCGGCATGTCCGGCGACGAACGCGAGCGCACCGGCAAACTGCTCACCGAGATCGCCGACGATCACACGGTGATCGTGGTGGAGCACGACATGGAGTTCCTGCGGCGGCACGCCTCGAAGGTGACCGTCCTGCACGAGGGCAAGATCCTCGTGGAGGGGTCGGTCGACCAGGTCAGCGCCGACCCGCGGGTGCAGGAGGTCTATCTGGGGAGGAGGCCCAAGGATGCTATCGGTAACCGCCCTTGAAGCAGGTTACGGCAGGGCACGCGTACTGTTCGGAGTCTCTCTGGAGGTCGATCCCGGCCGCCTCGTGTGCGTCATGGGACGCAACGGCGTGGGCAAGACCACCCTGCTCAACACCATCATGGGGGTGCTGCCCGCGACGGCGGGCACCGTCATGTTCGACGGGCGGGACGTGACCAGGCTGAAGCCGCACGAGCGGGTGCGGCTCGGCATGGGGTACGTCCCCCAGGGCCACCAGTGCTTCCCCCAGCTGTCCGTCCTGGGCAACCTCCTGGTCGCCGTGGAGGCCGCCAAGCAGCCGCAACGGGCCATCGACGAGGCACTCGACCTCTTCCCCGCACTCAAGCCCCTGCTCAAACGCAGCGCCGGGCACCTGTCGGGCGGGCAGCAACAGCAGCTCGCCATGGCCCGCGCCCTGGTGACCAAGCCCAGGATGCTCATCCTCGACGAGCCGACCGAGGGCATCCAGCCGTCGATCATCCTCGAGATCGAGGCGGCCATCGAGCAACTGCACGCCTCCGGGCTGGCCGTGCTGCTCGTCGAGCAGTACCTGGACATCGCGCTGCGGCTGGCCGACCGGTTCCTCATCCTCGACGCCGGGCACGTCGTACGCACCGGGGAGGCCGAGGAGCTGCAACGCGAGGACGTCCGCCGTCTGCTGGCCGTCTAGCCTGCGCTATTAGTCCACGCGCGTGCCGACTGCACGATTTGCTCCAGCCGGCCGCTGTGCGCGCCGTGCCAGTAGATCTGGCCGCATTCCCGGCACCGGCCGTACACGTCGTAGTTGCGCCGCGTCCCGGCCTCCAGGAGCGGCGCGACCTCATGCTTGGCGACCGGCTCCAGCCGGCCGTTGCAGGCCGTGCAGCGCGTCCACGGGCGCAGCGGTGGCGAGAAGCGTTCGAGGAGGTCGCGTAGCTGGTCGGTGGGGCGGGAACCGCGGACGTACGCGCCCAGCCACAGCGCGCGGCGGCGCAGCAGGCCGCGGTCCTGGGTGAGCAGCACCCGGCGCTCCTCGTTGGCCTGCGCCACGAGCGCCGGGTCGTCCCTGTCGTTGTGGTAGGCGGCGTCGATGCCGAGCAGGCGCAGCCGCCGCGCCAGCGTGCCCAGGTGCACGTCCAGCAGGAAACGCGGCTCCTCGGGCAGAGGTTGCGGCCGGGGCATCGGATGCACCTCCGCCACGTCGCCGGAGGTGAGCTGATAGGAGGGGGACACGCCGCGGCCGTCCACGATCAGCGGGCCCACCTCGGTCAGCGGGATGCCGACCGACTCCACGTGATGGCCCAGCGTGGACGTGCCGTCCGGGATCACCTCCTGCCATTCCTGGCGGCGGCTCACGGGCAGAAACATCCTCAGCTCTGGGGCGATGCGCAGGCGTGCGGTCACGAAGTCCATTCTGTGTCACCGGATAACGTGAATTCATGCTGATTAGCCGCCGGTCCCTGCTCGGGCTCGCCCTGCTGACGGCGGGGTGCTCGGGCGGCGAGGCCCGGCCGGCCGAGCTGCGGCTGGTGACCGGGCAGTCCGGTGGGCTGTACGGGCAGCTGGGCGACCAGCTGGCCAAGGAGCTGCGGCGCGACGGGATCCCCGTGCGGGTGACGCAGACCGCCGCCAGCGTCCAGAATCTCGCCATGATGGCCGACGGGCGGGCAGACGTCGGGTTCTCGCTGGCCGACAGCGCCGACGACGCGATCCGTGTACGCCACCAGCCGGTGTCCGCGCTGGCAAGGGTGTACATGAACTACGTTCACCTGGTCGTCGGCGAGAGCTCGGGGATCGCCGAGGTCGGGCACCTGGCCGGGCGGTCGGTGTCCATCGGAGCGCCGGGATCGGGCACGGCGGTCATCGCCGCCCGGGTGGTGGCCGCCGCTGGGCTGGACCGGCCCCCAGAGATCGTCAGGCTCGAGCTGGACGCCTCCATCAAGGCGCTGCGCGGCGGCGAGATCGAGGCGTTCTTCTGGTCGGGCGGCGTGCCCACGCCCGCGCTGGCCGCGCTCGGCGACATCCGGCTGATTCCGCTGGAGGCGCTGGTGCCGGTGCTGCGGCGTCGCTTCGGGCCGGTGTACGAGCACGTGTCGGTGCCCGCGGACGCGTACGGGGCGGTGCGGCCGGTGCCGACGGTGGGCGCCCCCAGCTACCTGATGTGCCGGACGACGCTGCCGGAGGACGTGGCCTACACCGTCACCGAGACGCTGTTCCGGGCCCGTGACCGGCTCCAGGCGCCGTCGGCGCCCGGCGGACGGCTCGATGAGCGGTATGCCATCGGCACCAGCGCCGTCCCGCTCCACCCCGGCGCCATCCGGTACTACCGCTCCGTCTACGGCTGAGCTCTACGGCTGTGTTCTACGGCTGTGTTGCGCCCGGCAGGCTCAGCTCCACGACCAACCCGTGCGGTGCGGCGGGCAGCAGCGCCAACGTGGCCCCGCACGCCTTGGCCAGCTCGGCGGCGATGGCCAGGCCGAGCCCGCTACCTGGCACGTTGGCGTGCGCCCCCGACCGCCAGAACCGCCCCAGCGCCTCGGCCCGCTCCTCCTCGCTCAGCCCCGGCCCGTCGTCGGCCACCCGCAGCACGCCGTCCGTCAAGGTGACGGTCACCGTCCCGCCCTTGGGCACGAACTTCTGGGCGTTGTCGAGGGCGATGTCCGCGATCCTGGCCGCCGCCTCCGGAACAACCGACATTTCCGCAATATCGGTAACCAACCGCACCCCCTTCGCCGCGTACACCTCTTCCCACGCCTTCAACCGCGGCCCCAGCTCGACGACCTTGCCGTCGAGCTCGGCGCCTGCCTCCACCCGGGCCAGCGACAGCAGATCCTCCACCAGCAGCGCCAGCCGGTCCAGCTCCGCCATGGCCTCCGCGTGCTCGGCCGCGCCCTCGCCCCGCAGATGCGGCTCCAGGTTCTCCAGCCGCAGCCCGAGCACGGTGAGCGGGGTACGCAGCTCGTGCGAGGCGTCCGCCACGAACGCCCGCTGCCGCTCCATCGCGCCGGCGACCGCGTCGGCCATCGCGTTGAACCGCTCCTCCAGCCGCCGCAGCTCCGACGGCCCCGCGCCGGGGTGCGCCCGCGCGTCCAGCCGGCCCTGCGCGATGGCCTGGGTGGTGCGGTCCAGCTCCGTGACCGGGCGCAGGATCCAGCGGGCCAGCCGCCTGGCCGCCAGCGCCGCGTAGGCCAGCGCGATCAGAGCGCCGGCCGCCAGCGCGCCCCACACCAGCGACACCTCCAGCCTGGCCCGGTCGGTGGGCGCCTGGAGCAGCACCACACCCGACAGTTGCGCGTCCCGGCCGGCCGGCTCGGCCAGCAGTACGCTCGGCGGGCCGAACGGGGTCATCGTGGGCAGGTCGTCGGTGGTGCGGCCGGACAACGCCAGGCGGGTCGCCTCCCGGTCGTCGGCCTCGAAGCGGCCGGCGGTGATGTGGATGGAGCCGTCGCGGTCCCGTACGCGCACGGCGGCGCCGTACAGGTCGGCGTATCGGGTGATCTCGGCGGTCAGCCCGGCGTAGTCGCCGTCCCGCGCGGCCTGGTCGGCCAGCTCCGCGAAGCGGGTGGCGTCGGCGCGGCGGTCCAAGAGCAGCCGGTTCGTCCGGTGCGAGGCGTACGCCAGCCCCAGCGGCACGGCCAGCGCCGCGATCAGGAACACGATCAGCGTGGTGAACGTGACCACCAGCCGCGAGTTCACGTCGTCGAGCCCAGCCGGTAGCCCGTCCCGCGCAGCGTCTCCACCAGCCCCGGACGGCCCGTCTTGGAGCGCAGCCCCGCCACGTGCACGTCCAGCGACCGGGACGCCGACAGCAGAGGGTCGCCCCAGACCTCGTCGAGGATCTCCTCCCTGCTGCGCACCACGCCCGGCTCCCTGGCCAGCAGCGCCAGCACGTCGAACTCCCGCCTGGTCAGCGTCACCGGGTCCCCGGCCACCGTGACCTGCCTGGACTCCAGGTCGATGCGGACGTCGCCGACGTTCACGACGTGGTCGCGCCGCGGCTGCGGCCGGGTGCCGCGCCGCACCACCGCCTCCATGCGCGCCATCAGCTCCGCCGTTCGGAACGGCTTGATCAGGTAGTCGTCCGCCCCTGACCGCAGGCCGCGCAGCACCTCACGCTCCTCGGTACGGGCCGTCACGACGATCAGCGGTACCGCCGACAACCGGCGCACGCGGCGCAGCACGTCGAGCCCATCCATGTCGGGCAGACCCAGGTCGAGCAGGACGAAATCGACGCCCCCCGCCAGGCGGAGGGCGTCGACGGCCAGCCCGGCCCGGGTGACCTGATGGCCGTGCCGGGCGAGGGCCGTGATGAGCGCGGCGGCGAGCCGATCGTCGTCCTCGACCAGCAGAACTCGCATTACGCCAGGTTAGACGCGCGCCGGTAGGGACCCCGCCGTGACCTGCTCGGCACGCGACAGCGCGGCGTCGCGCGTTTCGCGCATGACCAGGTAGACCACGAGCGAGACCGCGGCGCAGCCCGAGACGTACCAGAAGAAGCCGGACTCGATGCCGGTGTTCTTGAACCACAGCGCCACGTACTCGGCCGTGCCGCCGAACAGCGCGTTCGCGATCGCGTACGGCAGCGCCACGCCGAGCGCGCGCACGTTCGTCGGGAACAGCTCGGCCTTCACCACGGCGTTGATCGACGTGTACCCGGTGATGATCAGCAGACCCGTGAGGGAGAGCACGAGAGCTCCGCCGAAACTGCTCACCCCGCCCAGCGCCGTCATCAGCGGCACCGTGCCCAGCATCGACCCGATCCCGAACGTGATCAGCAGCGGCCTGCGCCCGATCCGGTCCGACAGCGCCCCCGCCAGCGGCTGCAGGCACATGAACAGGAACAACGCGCAGAAGCTCACCAGTGTGGCCGTCTCCTTGGGCAGGCCCGCGGTGTTCGACAGGTATTTCGTGAGGTAGGTCGTGTAGGTGTAGTACGCGACCGTGCCACCCATGGTCAGGGCGATGACCAGCAGCGCCTCCTTGCGGTGCCCGAGCAGCTCGCGGATCGTGCCGCGGCTCTCGGTCTCGACCTCGCGCTCCTCCTCGTCGTACGCCTCGGTCTCCAGGAGGTTGCGGCGCAGGTAGAACACGACGGCGGCGCCGAGCGCGCCGATCACGAACGGGATCCGCCAGCCGTAGGAGTCGAGCGCCTCCTTCGACATGGTGTTCTGCAGGATGATCTGCAGGCCGAGGCCGACCAGCTGGCCGGCGGTCATGGAAACGTACTGAAAGCTCGAGGCGAAGCCGCGGCGGCCGCGCGGGGTGGCCTCGGTGAGGTAGGTGGCGCTGGCCGCGTACTCGCCGCCGACCGACAGGCCCTGCAGGAGGCGCGCCACCACCAGCACCAGCGCGCCGAAGTAGCCGACCGTCTCGTACGTCGGCGCGATCGCGATCAGCAGCGCGCTCGCGGACATCAGGGTGACGGTGAGCGTGAGCGCCGCCTTGCGGCCCTTCCTGTCGGCGTACCGGCCGAGCAGCCAGCCGCCGAGCGGGCGCATGAAGAAGCCGACGGCGAAGATCGCGGCCGTGTTGAGCAGCTTGGCGGTGTCGTCCCCCTCAGGGAAGAAGGACGCGGCGAAGTAGACGGCGAAGCTGCTGTAGACGAACCAGTCGTACCACTCGACGAGATTGCCGACAGAACCGCCGACCACGGCCTTCCACGGCACGCGTGCCTTGCTCACTCTGTACCTCCTGGGGGGAGTAGTTGCAGGTCAGAGCCTTACCCCAGAAGGATGTTCGGACAAGGGATGCGGGGTCAGATCTAACATCCGCTTAACGTCGGGGCCTTACTGACGTAACTTCACCGCAACGGTGGGTTGGCCGATTTCGCCCTTTCGAGCGCCATCTCGCCCCACCATTCGCCCGCCTCCGGCGCCACGACGCCGCGGGCGGGGTCCTTCTCGCCGTCGGTGCCCCGCCGGCATCTGCCGCTGGACGCGCCCGCCTTGGTGATCCACAGGTAGGCGTCCACCAGTTCCTCTCCCGTGGCCGTGGTCGGGCGGTCACCGACGCCCCTGCCTGGAGGGTTGCACCACGTCTGCGGATCCTTGTAGTGCTCTGCCGGAGCCCATGTTCCCTGACCGTTCCTGGCGGTGTCGACGACGAAGTGCGGCATCGTGGACGGGTCCACCGTGGTGGAGGACGGGCAGGTCTTGTCGCCGGTGGCCAGCCGGATGCCGATGCAGGCCGACAGGCTCTTGCCGTACGCGACGGCCCTGGCCGTGCGCTGATAGCCGGCCGTGTTGACGAAGAACCCGTCCACCTTGTCGATGCCCGCCCCGATCAGGCGCTCGGCCATGATTTCTGTGCCCGGGTAGAGATCCTGGCTGCCGTCGAGGTAGACGGCCGTGCCGGGGTTGGCCTTGAGGGTCTGCGCGGCTTTCCTGAGGTCCTGGTAGCGCTGGTCGGGGGAGCCCTGCGGGTCGCAGTCCTTCGCGCCGGAGATCTTGACCAGGCTGCCCGGCTCCAGGATCACCACGGCCTTGGCGCTCCCGATCTGGCCGGCCACGCCCTTGATCCACTCCTGGTACGCGGCCAGGTCGGCCGGGGTGGCGGGCTTGCAGTCGCTCCCGGGCATGTAGTTGATCAGGAACACCGGGACGCCGCCGGCCTGCTCCGCCCCCGAGATCACATGGTCGATCTTCGCTCTGACCTCGGGTTCGCCCAGGCGAATGGCGTAGGGGACGGCGGCCAGCTTGCGCATGAGCTCGGCGTCCTGCGGGCGGTCCTCGGCCCACTGGTCGGCCTGGCGGCTGGCGGCCGGCTCGGCGGGGGCGTAGAGGCGTACGTTGTCCTGGGCTCTGAGCGGGTGCTGGGCGGCGGCCTGAGCCGTGGCGTCGCCACGGCCTTTCTGGTCCTGAACGCCGACCGCAGCGCCCTGACCGCGCCACACCAGTGCCGCCGACGTCCCCGCGACCGCCATGACCACCGCGGCAGCCACCGCCAGCAGCCTTCTCCGTCGCGCTGCGGCAGGCGTCGCCGCGCTCTCCGTCGCCGCGCTCTCGGCCGCCGCGCTCTCGGCCGCGCCTGAGATCGCCTGGCCTGGGCCCGTCGCGCCGGGCGACGCCGCGTCCGTGTCCGCCGGTGTGGCAGGCGCGGGACCGGTGGCCCATGGCCGGGCGGTCGACGGCAGGGATGAAGCCGAAGCGCTGAGGCGGTCCAGCAGGTCCTGGGCCGTGGGGCGGTCGGCCGGAGTCTTGGCCATGGCGGCCAGCACCAGGTCATGCAGCGGGCCGGGCAGACCCCGCAGGTCCGGGGGTTCGTTCAGGATGCGCAGGAGGATCGTGGGTACGGACCCGGAGCCGAACGGCGGGGCGCCGCCCGCCGCGAAGCCCACCGTGCACCCCCACGAGAAGATGTCCGAGGCGGGCCCGATCCGAGCGCCCGACACGTGCTCCGGCGACATGTACGCGGGCGTCCCCACGATCATGCTGCTCATCTCCGCGTCGGCGAGCTGCGCGATGCCGAAGTCGATGACCTTGGGCCCCACCTGGGAGAGCAGCACGTTGGACGGCTTGAGATCGCGGTGCACCACCCCGGCCCCGTGGATGGCCCGTAAGGCCATCGCCATCGCCGCGGCCAGCCCGTCCAACGCCGAGCCTGTCAAGGGCCCCGACTCGCGGACGACGCTCTCCAGGCTGGGCCCCTCGACGTATTCGGTGACCAGATAGGCCACCTCTCCCTCGACGTCGGCGTCCAGGACGGGGGCGGTGCAGAACCGGGCGACCCGCTGAGCGGCCGCCACCTCACGGGCGAAACGCCGACGGAAGCCGGCGTCCGTGTCCAACCTGGCGTGGATCAGCTTGACCGCCACCCGCGTGCCGTCCGGTCCTTGACCCAGGTAGACGACGCCCATCCCGCCTTCGCCCAGCCGGCCCAGCAGAGCGTACGGCCCCACCTGGCGCGGGTCCCTGTCCCTCAACGCCTCCAAGGTCATAGAGGACCACGCTATCTTCCCCCGCGACGGGTCTTCCACGGCTACAGCGCAAGCCGCCACTCGTTCCACTCGTCGAGGGAGCTCGACGAAGCCCGTGGCCTCGTTGATGGCGAGCATGTGGGCGTTGGAGGTGGCGTTCCAGGTGATGACCCGCTCCAGGTGCGGTTCTCGTTCGCGCAGGCGCGCCATCGTCGCCGAGGTCTGGAATCCCGGGCGTCACCAGTTCGTCAGGGAACCGTCCGGGCGCCGGAATCTCTGGGGGAGCCGGTCGGCCGCGGCGGTACGTCGCGCCGCCTCCCGGTCCAAGGTGATCCCGAGCCCGGGGGCATCGCCTGGGAGAAGGCACCCGTCGGCCCACCGCGGCTGCTCGGGAACGATGTCGAGGAGGTCGCTGCCCGGCATCACCGGCTGTTCGAGCACCAGCAGATTGGGGCAGGCCAGGCTGAAGTGGAGCGCCGCCGCGTTGGCGACCGGCCCGTACGGGTTGTGCGGCACCACGTCGATGTAGTGGGTCTCGCACCAGCCGGCGACCTTCATCGCCTCGGTGAACCCGCCCACGATGGCGAGATCGATCCTGGCGTAGTCGATCCACTCGTTCTCCACCAGCTCGCGGAACTCCCATTTCGAGCCGAACTGCTCGCCGGCGGCCAGGGGTACGGTGGTGCGCAGCCGTACCATCTCCATCGACCTGGGGTTTTCCGCGCGGATCGGATCCTCGATGAACAGCGGCCGCATGGCTTCCAGTTCGCGGCAGAGTGTGACGGCCTCCGCGGGTGCGAGCCGTGTGTGGACGTCGAGCGCGATCTCGACGTCGGGGCCGACCGCCTCGCGCAGCGCGGCGAACTGCTCGACGGCGACGCGGACGGCTCTGCGTGGCTGGAGGATTTCCCCCTGGGCGGGCAGCCCCCAGCGCAGGTGCCGCCAGCCCGCCTCGACGGCGGCGAGCGCCGACTCCACCACCCGCGCGGTGTCCTCCGTGCCGCCGCGCACGTGGACGTAGCACGGCACCCGGTCACGTGCCCTACCGCCGAGCAGCTCGTAGACGGGAACTCCGAGAGCCTTGCCCTTGATGTCCCACAGCGCCATGTCGACGGCCGAGATCACCGCTGACAGCTCCCTGCGCGCGGGGAAGTAGAGGCCGCGCGAGAGCACTTGCCACAGGTGCGCCGAGCGGAAGGGGTCCTGTCCGATGAGGAGTTCCTTCACCGTCTCGACGGTCCCGAACATCGCGGCGCGCTCGTCCGGCAGGCCGCACTCGCCGACACCGGTGATCCCCTCGTCGGTATCGACCAGGACGAAGACATAGGTGCGGCGTCCCGTCGCGGCGATGGCCTCTATTCCAGTGATCTTCATGGTTGTTGGTCATTTCTCGGCGAGGATGAACTGCGGATAGTCGCGCACGTCGAGGTCGAAGCGCTCGGCGCCGCCGGGTCCTGGGCGGGTCACGAGGAAGCGGGAGCGGCCGGTCATGGGGTCGACGAGCACCGGTCGTTTGCCGAGCGTCTTGTTCACCGCGAACGTGGCGCGGCGCGGCGCGAAGTTGTCGCGCGGCGGCGCTGTCGACCATACCGCGACCAGGGCGCGCCCGTCCGCGGTGACCAGGCGTTCGGCCCGCAGCTCCTCCTTGACCAGCGTGTTGGCGTTGACCTGCTTGACATAGCCGGGGAGGGTGCCGTCCAACCTGGTGGCGATGGCCAGGAACTCCGGATCGGGCGTCGCCCGCCCGCCGGTGAGCGCGCTGATCCTGCCGAGCACGAAGAAGCCCTGCTTGGGCCGCAGGTCGTCGGTCACGACGCCGAAGGTGTCGCCGTCGCGCGCCGCGTTATGCCCCTGGTCGGCGAGGGTGTAGAGGAACGTCTTGGTGGCGGTGAGCAGGCCCAGGACCAGCATCCTGGCGATGGTCTTGGCTTGCTGGGTCTCGCTCATCGGCTCCAGCGTGTCGGGCGGGAACTCGCGTTGGGACAGCGTGGGAAGGCCGATCTCGGTCATCCAGACCTGCAGGTCGGGCCTGCCGAGCAGCATCCTGCCCTGGCGAAGGTAATCGCTCATGGCCTGCTCGAACTCGACGTCGGAGGTGGCGAAGTCGCGGAACTTGGCGTCTCCAGTGCGCGGGGTGTATTCCGGCGGCAGCCCGTGCTTGTAGGTGTAGTGATGCATACAGAGCGCGTCGATGCGCGGCGCAGACCGCTTGATCTGGCCCATCGCCTGGCTCTCCACCTGGATTCCGTTGACCAGGAACACGTTCGGGAACTCCGTCTTGACCTGCTCGCAGCACTGCTCGGCGAACCGCGTGTAGGCATCGAGCCAAGGGCCGCCCCAATACTCGCCGCCGTAGTGCGTCTTCCATTCGCTACTGTTGTTGGGCTCGTTGTCGAGCATGAACGCGCCGACGTCCTCACCCCACTCGCCGATCGCCGCGCGTACCATGTCGACCCATCCCGAGACCTCTTTGTGGGTTCCGAGGTGGTTCCGGTTGCTGGTCGTGAACAGAGGCTTGATGCCCGCTTTGAGATCGGCGTCCACCCAGCTCTTCAGCATCGCGCCCGGCTTGCCGGCGCTCCAGTCCCAGTCCTCGTGGCGGAATCCGGTGCGCACCCACTTGATACCGGCGGCCACCGCGAACGGGAGCAGGTTGTCCGGCGTCATCCATGGATACCGGTCGACGAACTGGAAGTGGCCGATGGTGCCGAGTTGCGAGCTGTCCGGGCGGCGCGCGGGGTCGAGGGTGTCCAGGTCGATACGCTCGGTCACCGGCCCGGTGAAGAACTTCGACCGCAGCTCGGCCACAGGATCCTCGAGCGACCGCGCGGCCCGCGCCGTACCGGGACCACCGAGGGACGTGAGCCCCCAGGCGCCCACGCCGCCGGCCATCGCCGTGCCGAGGAACCTGCGCCTGGGCAGTCCGGCCGGCCCGCTCGTGTTCATCATCCGCCTCCTCTGTGTGGGTGTCCGCCGCGAGGACTGGAGATGGTGTGCGCCATCACAGGAAGCGCGCCTGATTGAGCAACGTTACCGTTAACGTTGTCTATCGTCGTGGTGGGCGCTTTCGCTGTCAACGCTTCGCCTAGAGTTACCGATAACTGATCCACGACTCGGGCTCGTCTCCGCGAATGGGGGAGGGGAGGACCGGGAGACAAATGACGGAGCCTGCGTACCCCGTGAAGAAGAAGGATCCGACCATGGCTGAGCGCCGCCCGACCGTACGGGACGTGGCGAGAGCGGCGGGCGTGAGCGCCATGTCCGTGTCCCGGGTGCTGAACGGGCAACCGGGTGTCGGACCCGAGACCGCGCGGCGGATCGAGGAGGTCGTCAAGGCCCTGGGCTTCCGGCCCAACAAGCTCGCGACAACCCTGCGCAGGCGGCGGGGAATGTCGCTCCTCGGCATGGTTGTTCCCTATCCCTACACGCCGCTGTTCACCGCACTCACCGTCGAGGTGGACGAGCTCGTGCGCGACGAGGGGCTCATCGTGGTCACCGGGAGCTCAGACCGCGACGTCGACCAGGAACGTGCCCTGGTCGGGGCCTTCATCGAGCGGGGCTTCGACGGGATCCTGCTGTTCTCGGAAGACGCCGACCACCGATACCTCAAGCCCGAGCTCGACAGCGGCCGCCCGGTCGTCTTCCTCGGCAGCCCGCCCGTCGGTGTCGAGGCGTCCACCGTCCTCGTCGACAACCGGGGCGGCACCCGCGACGCGGTGGAGCACCTGCTGCGGCACGGCCACCGCCGCATCGGGATCGTGACGAGCGTGGACATGTTCCCCGCGGCGGAGCGGCTCGCGGGCTACAAGGAGACACTGGTTCGCGAGGGCGTCGGGGACGATCCCAGCTTGATCCGCATCGGGCCGATCACCCCGGAGTTCGGCCAGGAGGCCGCGCGGTCCCTGCTGGAACAGGACGACCCGGCCACCGCCATCTTCAGTACCAACTACCTGCTCACCAGGGGCGTTCTCGGCGCCATCCGGTCGCACGGCCGCCCGGTCGCGCTGATCGCCTTCGACGACTTCGAGGCCGCCTCGCTGGTCGACCCGCCGATCACGGTGGTGACCCAGGATCTTCCCGCGATGGGCAGGCACGCGGCAGAGATGCTGCTTTCCCAGCTCACCGGTGTCGGCGAGCGCGAGCGCCCCGCCCGGGTGGTCGTTCCCGCACATCTCGTCCCGAGAGGGTCCGGGGAGCTCCCGCCGGCGAGCTGACGGCCGGCCCCTACGTGCGTGTGGCGGCTGAGTTCCGCCTGGACCTTCCACTGGCATAGCCGGTACGTTACCGTTAACGTACGGCCCGATGGAGGCCGCGACGCGCATCCGCAGCGCGTCACAACCGATCACCGAACGCGCGCCGATCCCGTGGGAGCCGCGCGGATAGGAGTCAACAGACCGTGGAGCGACCGCCGGATGTTGTCCTGATCCACTGTCACGACCTCGGCAGGTTCCTGTCGTGCTACGGTGCTCCGGCGATCCCCAGCCCCAGCCTGCACGCGCTGGCGGAGCGGTCGGTCGTCTTCGACAACGCCTTCGCGACCGCCCCGCTCTGCACGCCCGCCCGCTCGTCGCTGTTCACCGGGCTTTCCCCCCACGTCAACGGGTTGATGGGTCTCGCCCACGCCGGATGGCGCTACCGGCGCAGCGTCGCCACCATGCCCGAGCTGATGTCCGGTCTCGGATACGACACCGCGCTGATCGGCCTGCAGCACGAGCATCCGAACCCCATGGTCCTCGGGTTCGACGAGGTGCACGGCGCGGGATTCCTGCCCAGGGCATGGCCCGTCGCCAGGGAGACGGAGGCATGGCTGCGGAATCGTCGAGAACGGTCCCGGCCGTTTCTCCTCACCGTCGGGATGTGGGAGGTGCACCGCCCCTGGCCGGCCGAGGACTACACCCACGCCGACCCCGCCGCCGTCGAAGTCCCGCCGTACCTGCCGGACAACGCCCACACGCGAGAGGACCTCGCCGCGTTCTACGGCGCGATCCGGCAACTCGACGCCGCCGTCGGGCATGTGATCGACGCGATCGACCGGCACTGCGACCCGGACCGCACCGCCGTGGTGTTCACCACCGACCACGGCGCGGCGCTGCCCCGGGCGAAGGGCACGCTCTACGACCCGGGCGTGGAGGTCGCGCTCATCGTCCGTCCGCCCGCTGCTTGGGGAGTGCCTCCTGGCAGGCGTGGCCAGGCGGTGAGCCATCTGGACATCCTGCCGACCTTGCTGGAGATGGCCGGAGGCTCGGCAGGCCCCGGTCACGAGGGCCGCAGCATCGTCCCCGACCTGCGTGGTGCGGCCGGTCCTCGCGACCGTACGCTCTTTCTTGAAAAGAGCTTCCACGACCGCTATGACCCGATGCGGGCGGTCCGTACCTCTAAATACAAGTACATCCGGAACTTCACCGACGGCCCCGCCCTGGTCCTGGCCAAGGACATCGAGGAGTCGCCGTCCCGGCGTGGGTTCGGCGATGGACACCTCGCCCCCCGGCCTCCGGTCGAGCTCTATGACCTGCGCAAAGACCCGTGGGAGCAGCTCAACATCGCCGCTGAGCCCGCGATGGCCGAGACCGTGGCCTCCCTCGACGACCGGCTGCTGCGGTGGATGAGGGAGACCGGCGATCCGCTCCTCGACGGCCCCATCCCCGTGCCACCGCGTGCCTCGCGGCTCATCGACGCCCAGGACGACCTGCCCGGCCGGTCCGACCGGAGCGGTACGCCCCATTCCATGTGATCAGCGACCGGCCTCGTCGGCGCGGTCGGCAGTTGAAAGGTGCAAGAGATGTCGACAAGCGTCTCATCGGGAACAGTACTGTCCCGCCGCGGTGCGCTGGGGCTTCTCGGCGCGGCGGCGGCGGTTCCCGTCCTGGCGGCCTGCGGTGGCCGGAACCCCGCCGAGCGGAGCTCCGCCGCAGTGACCCTCGCCACCACCATCGCGACCCAACAGGACCAGAAATTCCTGACGGAATGGCTGGGCAGGTTCACCGAGCAGACCGGCATCCAGGTGCGCACCCGTTTCTATCCGGACCAGCAGTATGCCAACTCCATCCAGCTCCTCTTCCAGGGCGATGACAGGCCCGACGTCTTCCGCCTGGTGAAGCAGCCGGCGGAGATGCCCGCGGCCGTTCTGAAGGGCTGGATCCAGCCGCTCGACGGCTTCCCCGAGCTCATCACCACCCTGGAACGCGACTATCCCGCGCAGGCCCGCGACGCGACGACCAGCGGCCTGCACGTGGGAGAGGACCTGTATGGCATGCCGTCGCTGACCCACCGGCCGTGGGGGGCCTGCCGCCCGCTGATGTACAACGCCGCGCTGATGGACAAGTACGGCGTCGGCACGCCGCCTACGACCTGGAGCGAATTGCGTGAGGCGGCCGAGAAGATCACCCGCGATGCCAAGGGCGAAGTGTTCGGCTTCGGGCTGGTGGGCCAGATCCCCGAGCCGCTGGGGGTGACCGTGTACGCCCTGCAGAACACCGCGGGCCCGCAGATGACCGACCCCTCGGGCACGCCCATCAACTACCAGACCGGTGAGCCGGGCGCGGGCCATCCTTCGTTCGTCGAGGCCGTTGCCCTGCTGCGGGACCTGGTCGCGCGCAAGGTGGTGCCGGTCGGGTGGGAGAACCTCAAGCCGCCGCAGTTCTTCCAGCAGTTCGCGTCGGGCAGGGTCGCGATGGCGGTGATCCCCTCCTGGTGGTCGGGAGAGATCCGCAAGCTCAAGCCGGACATCGAGCTCGGATACGCTCCGCTGCCCGTGCCCGACTCCGGGCGCAAGGGCTACGGCGCCATCGGCGTCGCGAAGAACCCGGGGAGCATCCAGCCGTACTGGGGGATCAGCAAGGGCTCGGCCAACGCGGCGGCCGCCGCTCGGGTGCTCGCGTTCCTCGCCGGGCTGGAACCGCAACGCGCCTACTACGAAATGAGCAAGATACCGACCGCACTGGCCGACAAGTACGCCGACCGGCTCAGCCAGGACGACCGGCGGCTGCTCGAGCTCGCCCGGGAGACCCAGCGGCTGGCCCCGAACCCGCTCACCCGGAGCTCAGGTGCGATCACGGTGCTGGCCGGGATCGCACAGAACTCCCCCAAGCCGACCCAGGCGGAGATCTTCTTCGACGCGATCAACGGAAAGATCGACTACAAGGCCGCGGCGGACGAACTCGACGCGAAGCTCGGCAGGGTCTTCGCCGAGGAACTGAAGAAGGTCCAGGACAAGGGGGTCGACATCGATCGCGGGACCTTCACGTTCGCCGACTGGGATCCGATGAAGGATTACACCACCCGCTGACATCCGATGATCGGCCCACGCACGCAGACCCGAAAGGCGACTTACCGCATGACACACCGGACCTTCGGCCGGGTCGACGCGTTCGACCCCGAGCAGGGCCTGCTCGTGATGCCCCCGGAGACCACAGGCGCCGGCTACTGGACAGGCTGCCCAGGCGTCCTGTACGAGCCCGAGCGCGGGCGCTTTCTGATGACCTATCGGCAGCGGCGGCCACGCGGCGACGCCAGGGAACGCGGCTGGCGATGCGCCATCGCGGAGAGCGCCGACGGACTCTCCTTCACCGACATCTGGGCGGTGGAGAAGGAGGAGCTGAAGACCTCCTCCATGGAGAGGTTCTGCCTGCTGCCCGACGGTGACGGCTACCTGCTCTACCTCAGCTACGTGGATCCGGCCGACTCGCGCTGGCGCGTCGACGTGTGCCGCGCGGGCGGCGACGCCGCCTTCGACGTCGCCACGGCGGAGCCGGTGCTGACCGCCGCGAGCACCGGCACGGAGGGGGTCAAGGACCCGTACGCGGTGCGGATCGGCCCGGCGATCTACCTGTTCGCCAGCTTCGCCGCCGACGCGGGACTCGACGAGGCCGCACGCGCGCGGGCCCACTCCACCGGCGACATCTACAACGTCGGCGGCACGAGTTGCCCCACCGGCCTGGCGATCGGCCTCGACGGCCGCACCTTCGACTGGCGCGGCCCCGTGCTGGAGACCGGCCACGGGTGGGATCGGTACCAGGCCAGGCTCAACTCCTTCGCGGCGCTGCCCGGCGGCGGCTACCTGGGTTTCTACGACGGATCCTCCGGCCCTGCGGAGAACTACGAGGAGCGCACCGGCCTGGCGCTTTCGTTCAACCTGATCGACTGGCAGCGCCTGACACCCGCAGGACCGTGGGTGACCTCGGGCACGAACACCGGCTCTATCCGCTACATGGACGTCGTCCCCGTGGGCGAGCAGTGGTGGCTGTACTACGAGATGACCCGTGCCGACGGCTCGCACGAACTGCGCGTGACCCGCATACCGCGCCCCACCAGCGAGAAGGGAGATTGATCGTGGGCGTGCTAGGCGTCGCATCCGCCAGGCATGCGGCACTGGCGGAGGGCGGCCTGTGGGCGCGGATCAGGAAGCACCGATGGCACTACGCCTTCCTCGTCCCGATGCTCGCGCTGTTCCTGGTGTTCGAGCTGTGGCCGATCGTGGCGACGGTTTTCTACTCGTTCTACAACTGGGACGGGTTCGGCCCGCTCACCGACTTCGTCGGGTGGGACAACTACGTCGAGGCCATCGGCGATCCGGCGTTCGGGCAGTCGTTCCGCAACACCTTCGCCTTCACCGCCGCCGCCCTGCTCATTCAGCTTCCGCTGGCCCTCGGGCTGGCGATGGTGCTGAACAACCGGGCGCTGGGCGGGCGCAACGTGTACAGGATGCTGTTCTTCCTGCCCGTGGTGTCGACGACGGCGGTGGTCGGCGTGGTCTTCCTGATCTTGCTGTCCCCTGTGGACGGACCGGTGAACGCGGCCCTGACCGAGCCGGGCGTGGTGGACGAGCCGATCAACTTTCTCGGCTCGGAGAGCCTGGCCCTGCCCACGGTGATCGCCGTGGACCTGTGGAAGGTGTTCGGGGTCACCCTGGTTTACTGGCTCGCTGCGTTGCAGACCGTGCCGCGCGAGCTGCTGGAGGCGGCCAAGGTAGACGGCGCCTCCCGGTGGGGGTCCTTCCGGCATGTGACGGTGCCGACGCTGATTCCGCTAGGGGTCGTCATCGTGCTGCTGACCACCATCCAGAGCTTCAACGCCTTCGACATCGTGCAGACCATGACCGCCGGCGGGCCGGGCGGAGCCTCCGAGATCGTGCAGACCTACATCTACCGCACCGCGTTCGATCCCGCGCAGTTCGCCCCGCGTTACGGCTTCGCCTCCGCGATCGCGCTGATGTTCGGCGTCGTGGTGGCGCTGGCCGCCGCCTTGCAGTACCTCGTCACCCGTCGCGTCAGAGACAGCCGATGAACCACGACCGGACCCACGGCCCCGCGCGGGCCGATACCGAGGAGGTGACCGCTTCGATGGCCGCCACCAGAACCAACGACAGGCTCCGCACCGGAGCCGGCGCGCCGGCCCAAGGCAGCGCCCCAGCGGGGAGCCCCGGCCCCCGCCGAAGGCGGCGGCTGGGGCGATGGGCCCTTCACCTCGCGCTGATCCCGCTCGCTGCGATCTGGATCTACCCGTTCCTGTGGATGGTCTCGGCCGCGTTCAAGAGCCAGTCGGAGATGTTTCTCGGCGGCCTCGATCTCCTCCCCGACCAGGTCAATCTGGACAACTTCGCGCGCGCCTGGGACGCGGCCAGCTTCGGCCAATACATGCTCAACAGCGTCATCGTGACCTTCACCGTGGTGCTCTCGGTCATCGTGATCTCGTCGCTGGCCGGCTACGGCCTCGGCCGCGGCCACCTGCCCGGCAAGAAGGTCCTCGTGGTGGTGCTGGTGGCGACCATGTTCATCCCCAAGATCTCCACCATCATCCCGATCTTCCTCGTGGTCGACGCCCTCGGACTGGACAACAGCCTGGCCGGGGTGATCCTCGCCGAGGCCGGGCCCGCCCATGTGGTCGCGATCCTGCTGTTCATGGGCTTCTTCGCAGGGATCCCGAACGAGCTCGAAGAGGCCGCGCTGATCGACGGTGCCGGCCATCCCCGCATCTACGCGCGCATCATGCTGCCGCTCGCCAAGCCCGTCATCGGCACCGTGGCCATCTTCAACTTCATATCCTCGTGGAACGCCTTCCTGGTCCCGCTGGTGTTCACCCTCACCAATCCGGAGCTGCGCACTCTCGGCGTCGGCATCTACGCGTTCTTCGGCGAGTTCAGCACCGACTGGCCCGGCCTGGCCGCGGCGGCCGTACTGACCATCCTGCCGATCATCGTGGTGTTCCTCTGGCTCCAGCGCTTCTTCGTCTCCGGCCTCGCCGGCGCCGTCAAAGGCTGAGAGGGGGCACCCATGGACGACCGCCAAGAGGGCCGCAGGCCGTGCGTCGTCGTCACCGGAGGCTCGGGGCGCGTCGCCACGCTGCTGCGCGCCGGCCTCGGAGAGACATTCGACCTGCGACTCGTCGACTGCAGGCCGGGCGAGGACGTCCTGGTGGGCGATCTCGCCGACCCCGAGTTCGCCGCCGCGGCCGTGTCGGAGGCCGACGCGATCGTCCACCTGGCGGGGCACGCGTCGCCCGACGCGTCCTGGGACATCCTGCGAACGGTCAATGTCGACCTGTCCGTCACGATGTTCGAGGCGGCCAGACGCGCCGGAGTGGGCACCTTCGTCTACGCCAGTTCAATCCACGCCTCCGGCGGCTACGATCTGGACGGCATCGTGCCGGTGCGGGCGTCGTGGCCGCCCCGCCCGTGCTGCCTGTACGGCGCGAGCAAAGCGGCGGTGGAGGCCATCGGGAGCCACTACGCCGACACGTACGACATCGCGGTCACCTGCCTGCGTCTGGGCTGGACCCGGCCACGCCCGCACCTGCCTCGCGCCCTGGTCGAGTGGCTGAGCCCCGGTGACCTGGGCAGGCTCGTCGCGGCGGCGCTGCGCAGCGACCAGAGGTTCGGTGTCTACTACGGCGTCTCGGCCAACGCCCGCGGCCGGTGGGACCTCGACACGGCTCGCCGCGAGATCGGCTATGCGCCCGCGGACGACGCGGAGGACTATGTTCATGAGATCGACTTCGCCGCCGTAGACTCCTCACTCTGCCGTCGCGGGTTGTAATGGCGGGCGAAATCGAGATCGGCGGCCGGTTCGGGCGGCTGTACCAGATGCTCGACTGGGCCTACCGGCTCGCGGTGGTCAACTTCCTGTGGATCGCGGGTGTGCTGGCCGGGCTGGTGATCGCCGGCCTGGCCCCCGCTACGGTCGCGGGGTCCTGGCTGCTGCTGGAGTACTGCCGCGGAAACCGGCCACGCCCCTGGCATGGCTTCTGGCGACAGTGGCGCGACTGGTTCCTCCCTGCTCAGCTCAGTCTGGGCGTACCGCTCGCCACCGTCTTCGTACTCGGCTTCTACCTGGTGACGGCGGCGAGCCAGGCGGCGCTCGAGTTCCGGGCGGCGGCGGTGTCCCTGGCGATCCTCTCCGCGGCCTATCTCGCCACGCTCTCGTATCTGCCGGCGGTGCTCTGCCACGTCGGCCTGGGACCGGTCGCCGCGTGGCGGACGACCGTGCTGGCCGCGTGGCGGCAGCCCGTGATCACCCTGGCGCTGCTGGTGGCCCAGGCGCTGCTGGTGGTGGGTATGGCCGTCGTCTTGCCGGCCGCGCTGCCGTTCTTCGCCTACAGCGGCCCGGCCCTGCTTGCCACCCGGGCGGCCCTTCGCGCCTTCGGCCGGTGACCTGATTCACCGTCCTGCCACGCGGGCCTCGCCTCTTCTCCCGCTTCGACGTGGGTGTGCTCACATGTTTCGGAGGATGATCTCGGGCGTCCGCGGGGCCACGCTGGTCTCGATATCCAGCTTCTCCGCCGCGCTGATCAGCGAGAGGTTGTGCAGAATGGCGGCCGATTCGCGCCACCAGGAGCGGGCCTCCTCGGTCTTGCCGAGGTCGGCACAGGCGCGTCCGAGGCTCCATTTGACTTCCGCCTCGTCGTAGGTGCCCAGGTTGCCAAGCTCGTGGGTCACCCGCAGGGCCTGCTGGAGGCGCGTGAGCGCCCACTGGGTGTGTCCCGCGAGACGGAGTGCTTCGGCGAGGTTGCCCAGCGCCGGAACACGACCCCCAGGTTGGTGAGATTCATTCCCTCGCCCATCCGGTCACCCTGCCCTCGATCGAGCGCGAGGGCTTCGTGGAAGCGGTCGATGGCTTCCTCGAATCGGTGCGACCGCGCGTAGGCGATCGCGATCCTGCCCAGCTGAGCCGACTCCGAACGCGTGTCGTCAAGCGATCGGAAGGCGAGGAGAGCCTGGCACATGTGCGCGATCGCCTCGGTCTGCAGACCCAGATTGGAATTCGCGTCGCCGAGCATCTGGTGGGCGACCGCCTGGTGGAGCGAGTGGCCGGTGCTGGCCGCGGCGTTGACCGCCCGCTCGCCGATCACCCGTACCTCCGTCCAGCGGCCCCGCACGGTCAGCACGGAGTACAGAGCGGCGGCCAGTACGACCGTCAGCGTGGGCCCGTCGCCCCGGTTGAGGTCCAGACGCCACGGATGACGCGAGTTGGCCAGACGCGCGGCGGCCCGCGCAGTGGCGAGGTAACAGTGCAGGCCACGCCGTATGGCTTGGCGACGCTCCGCCTCGGCGTCTTCTTCCAGGGCGCGTTCCCTGGCGAACAGGCGGAGCAGGTCGTGCATCCGGTGACGGCCTGGGGTGTGTGACTCGGTGAGCCGGGCCTCGCAGAGTTCGTCGAGAAGGGCCTCGGCTCGCCACTGGGGAACGTCGGCGAGGGCGGCGGCGACGGGCGCATCGATGTCGCTCCCGTCCAGTAGAGCGATGAGACGGAACAGGTGCCGGTGGTCGTGATCAAGACCGTGGTAGCCGACGGCGAAGCCGGCTCTGACGCCCCTGGTGGGCACCATCGAGGGACGCGGGCATCCTGCGGCTGGTTATCAGCACGCCGCAGCCGGGGGCCGGCCGGCAGTAACGGCCGTACCTGTGCGGTGTCCAGGGCGTTGTCGAGCACGATCAGCAGTCGCTTTCCGTTCGTCAGAGACCGGAACCGCGCTCAGTCTTGAAGAGAGGGTCTATTGCTCGGTCAGGTTGTATACGCGCACCCAGTCGACCTGCATGCTGGCCGGCAGGTGTGAGTCCACCGGTATGCCGGCGTTTCCGTTCACGTTGAAGATGAGCGGCCGCGGCTGGGTCACCAACTCGGGTATGAACGTCGCGCCGTAGGTCCAGTGGGGCACACCGTCGAGGTAGAACCTGACGAACCCGCCCGGGCGGCCCGACCCGGTGCCCTTCTTTCTACGCTCAAGCCCATAGACGTGGTAGCCCGCGTCCAGGTTCGATCGGCTGAGCCAGTCGACGTTGGCCAGGGACGTGTGCGAGTCGGCGGGAGGTCCGGGCTGCGATCCGGGTTTCTTGTACCACAGGTGGAAGCTGTTGTGCACTTCGTTCGGCTTGTCCAGGGGACGCAGATACTCATGCATGTCGATTTCCACGTTCGGGTTCAAGGCGGGATCGGGCACGTCATACATCCAGATCGCCGAGTTGACGTTCGCGACGTGCGGGATCATCCTCGCGCGGACCTCGATGTAGGTGTCCTCAGCCATGTAGAACTTTGACCTGACGTAACCGCCGGTGTAATTGACACCTTTGTACGGCTCTTTCTTGAGCCAGATGTGAAGCTTGTCCCTGTGCACGGTGGCATTGTCCGGCTTGAACGCGACGATGTTGTTGTTGATCTCGATCCAGTGTTCTGTGGACCACTTGTCGGTGTCCAGCGCGTCTCCGCGAAAGTCGTCGCTCTTCGCGGGATCCAGCGTCCAGGTGAATCCGGCCGGGGGAGCCGGGAGTACGGGCGGCGCATCCCCGTGCGGGGGCCAATCAAGCGACTCGGTGGCATCCGCCACGCCGCCGAGCGCCAAGGCGCCGGCCGCTCCCGCCATGGCCGTACCCAGGAATCGACGGCGGCGCAGTGCACGCTCACTCATGGCGAACCTCCCTTGTGATCGTTCCTGGCGAGTACGTTAACGGTAACGTTCGAGGGAGTCAACGCTTCGTCGAAGCGATCTCATCTGGGCCATGGCGATGGCGGAAAGGTGTCAGCGGCCGGCGGCCGACCCCTGAAAGAGGATCTTCATCTGGGTCGGGTCGCGCGCAGACGTTGGCGTTTCCAGCGTTACGTATACGCCGTAGACAAGGACGTGTACGCCGGCACCGCTGCGGATGAACCACGTCTTTGTCGCGGCGGCCCAGAAGATGAACTGGCCGGTAACCTACGAGGAGTTCCCAGACGCGGAGCACGTCGAGTCGTGGAACTCCGACCCCGCCCGCTACGAGAAGGCGGTTACCGACTTCCTCACCCGCACGGTGACGAACTCGCGTTGACGCCGAATTCCCGATGGCCATACGCATCGGTGTCGCCCGCGCCTCTTGATCACATGGTCCATCCTTCCTGGCGACGGGTCTTCCACGCCTACAGCGCCAGCCGCCACTCGTTCCACTCGTCGAGGAGCTCGAAGCCCATGGCTTCGTTGATGGCGAGCATGGGGCCGTTCGAAGTGGCGTTCCAGGTGATGATCCGCTCCAGGTGGGGCTCCCGCTCGCGCAGCCAGAGCAGGTTGGTGAGCTTGAGCAGCAGCCCCAGGCGATGGCCCCGGTGCTCGCGCAGCACCATCGTGTCCGCCTGGTTGCCCCAGCCGTCGGAGCGGTCGGCCTGGAGGTAGACGCGGGTGTAGCCGGCGGGAGCGCCGTCGGAGTCACGGCGGGCGATCGTGGTGTAGCAGGTCACGCCGTTGGGAGTGATGCGCTCCTCGCGGTCGCGCAGGCGTTCGGCGCTGAAGACCGCGTTCTCGAGGTCGGCGTCGCGCGGAGCGTCGTTCATGCCGTTCATCAGGAGGGCGAGATCGGGCACCAGCTCAGGGCCGGCGGGTCCGATCCACCGTTCCAAGGAGTAGCCGTCGGCCTGGGGGAGCATGCGTTCCAACGCGCCCCAGTCGGCCGTGCGCAGGTCGAGGGTGCGGCGGGCCTCCGCGAGGGACACCGTCATGCCGCGCGCCCGGGCGAACCGTGCGCCGACGCCGGTGCCAGGCGTCTCGGCGAGCAGCAGCCGCCTCCCGTGCCCGCGCAACCGGTCCAGGGCGTGCTCGAACAGCGCCGTGCCGAGCCCGCGGCACCGGCGCTCTGGCCTGACCACGAGCGGGAACAGCCACCCCATGTGGGTGTTGTCGAGCCTGGGCAGCGCCAGCCCGTAGCCGCCGGCCACCTTGCCGTCCTCCACCACCGCCCATGCCTCGGTCAGCTGCCCGGGCAGGTCTGTGCAGACCTCGCGGCGGAACACGGGGAGGGAGAGCAAGGGGCCGGGATCGTGGGAGTTGGCCGCCACGTACGCGTCGTGCAGACCCGCGATCAGATCCTCGTGCCGGCCTGGGTCGATGGCTTGGATCCTCATGCGGCCAGCAAAGCGCACCCGCGGCGGCCGGAGCTAATGAATTTCGATGGGCTCTCTATTGGCGGTAGTTCTCCACCTCGCCGGGCGGGCGCACGGCGGCGCCGTCGGGGTCCTCGCCCGCGCTGCGCCGGGCACGGCGCTGCCGGAGCAGGTCCCAGCACTGGTCGAGGGCCGTTTCCAGCTCCTTCACCCGCGCGTGTTCCTCGTCCGTCGTCACGTCGCCGGTCGTCAGCTTGTTGCGCAGTTGGTGCTCCTCGTCGACCAGAGCACTGATCTTGGTGAGTATCTCGTCGTCCCGCATGCGGATGACTCTAATCACTGCGTGATAGAACACGCCGTATGTCTGGTATCGCGCTGGTAAGGAAACCTGGCCCCCGTATTGCCGAGGGCATCGTCACCCATATCGAGCGCGAGCCGATGGACTACGAGCGGGCCGCCGCCCAGCACGACGCCTACGTGGCCGCGCTGGCCGCCGGCGGCTGGCGGCCCGCGTACGCCAAGCCCGCCGATGACCTGCCCGACGCGCCATTCGTGGAGGACGCGGTGCTGGTGGCGGGGCGGCTGGCCGTGCTGACCCGGCCCGGTGCGGCCGAGCGGCGGCCGGAGGTGGAGTCCGTGGCGCAGGCCGTACGGGAGCTGGGCATGAAGACGGTCAGCATCGCGCCGCCCGGCACCCTCGACGGTGGCGACGTGCTGCAGGTCGGCCCCACCGTGTACGTCGGCAGGTCGGCGCGCACCAACGACGCCGGCATCGGGCAGCTGACGGCCCTGCTGCCGGAGCGCCGAGTGGTGCCCGTGAACATGACAGGCGTGCTGCACTTGAAGTCGGCGGTCACGGCGCTCCCCGACGGGACGCTCATCGGCGATCCCAGGCACGTGAACCTGCCGCATATGCTGGAGCCGCCGGAGGAGTCGGGCGCGCACGTGGTGCTCATGGGCGGCGACCGGGTCCTGATGGCCGCCTCGGCGCCCCAGACCGCCGCGATGCTCGAAAGACGCGGACTTAGTGTGACGAAGGTCGATATTTCAGAGTTTGAGAAGCTCGAGGGGTGCGTGACCTGCCTCAGCGTCCTGATCGACGGGTGATCGGCGTCCTTCGGCGTTCTCAAGATATGAGATCCGGCCCAGCGCATCCCGAGACCTCTGGTAACGTTCATGTCATGCTGCGCGGGCTGCTTCTTAGCTGCCGCGGCGGGGGCCTCTGAGGCCGGCTCCCTCGCCGCGGAGCCAGTCGTGCGCGTCGGCCGCTTCCATTCGAAGACCGACGAGGAGCATCTGACATGACCGCCCAGCAGCCCAGTCCCATGCCGATCCATCGTTATCAGCCCTTCGAACCGATCCGGCTGACCGACCGCACCTGGCCCGACCAGGTCCTCACCAAGGCGCCCCGCTGGTGCGCGGTGGACCTGCGTGACGGCAACCAGGCTCTGATCGACCCGATGGACTCCCACCGCAAGCTCAAGATGTTCGAGCTGCTGGTACGCATGGGCTACAAGGAGATCGAGGTAGGCTTCCCGGCCGCCTCGCAGACCGACTTCGACTTCATCCGGCAGATCATCGAAGAGGACCGCATCCCGGACGACGTCGTCATCCAGGTGCTGACCCAGGCCAGGCCAGAGCTGATCGAGCGCACTTTCGAGTCGATCGAGGGCGCCAAGCAGGCCATCGTCCACCTCTACAACTCGACCTCCACGCTGCAGCGGCGCGTCGTGTTCGGCCAGGACAAGGACGGCATCACGGCCATCGCGGTCGAGGGCGCCAAGTTGGTCAAGAAGCTCGCCGACGCGACCGACGTGGACGTCTACTTCCAATACTCGCCGGAGTCGTTCACCGGCACCGAGCTGGAATACGCCGTCGAGGTGTGCGACGCGGTCAACGACGTGTGGCAGCCCACCCCCGACCGCAAGGTCATCATCAACCTGCCCGCCACCGTCGAGATGGCCACCCCCAACATCTACGCTGACCAGATCGAGTGGATGCACCGCCACCTCAAGCACCGCGACTCGATCGTGCTGTCACTGCACCCGCACAACGACCGCGGCACCGCCGTGGCCGCCGCCGAGCTGGGCTACATGGCCGGCGCCGACCGCATCGAGGGCTGCCTGTTCGGCAACGGCGAGCGCACCGGCAACGTCTGCCTGGTCACGCTGGGCATGAACCTTTTCTCCCAGGGCGTCGACCCCGAGATCGACTTCAGTGACATCGACGAGATCCGCCGCGTCACCGAATACTGCAACCAGCTGCCCGTGCACCCGCGCCACCCGTGGGGCGGCGAGCTGGTCTACACCGCCTTCTCCGGCTCCCACCAGGACGCCATCAAGAAGGGCTTCGAGCACCTGGAGCGCGACGCCGCGGTGGCCGGGGTGCCGGTGAACGAGTTCACGTGGGCGGTGCCGTACCTGCCGATCGACCCCAAGGACATCGGGCGCACGTACGAGGCCGTGATCCGCGTCAACAGCCAGTCCGGCAAGGGCGGGGTCTCCTACATCATGAAGGCCGACCACCAGCTCGACCTGCCGCGCCGGCTGCAGATCGAGTTCTCCAAGGTCGTGCAGGCCCGCACGGACGAGCAGGGCGGCGAGGTCGGTGCGGCTGAGATGTTCGAAATCTTCCGGGACGAATACCTGCCCAACCCGGCCAACCGGTGGGGCCGCCTCAGCCTCATGGCCCACCGCCACGAGTCCACGGTGGACGACAAGGACCGCATCAGCGCCGACGTCCGCCTCGACGGGGAGATCCGCGAGGTCGAAGGCTCCGGCAACGGCCCGATCTCAGCCTTCATCGACGCCATCGCCGGGGTCGGCATCCAGGTGCGGGTGCTCGACTACGTGGAGCACGCGATGAGCGCCGGGAGCGACGCCAAGGCGGCGTCCTACCTGGAGTGCGACGTCAACGGGCAGGTGCTGTGGGGCGTCGGCATCGACGCCAACACCACCACGGCGTCCCTCAAGGCCATCATCTCCGCGGTCAACCGCGCTTCCCGCTGACCGTTCCTTAGTAGGTCCTTGGACTCCGGCCCCGCAATGACCTGCGGGGACGGTGCTCGGCACACGGCCCACAAGGCCCTGCCCTGATCACTCGACCGCGCCTCGTGACCAACGGGAGGCGCGGTCGAGTTGTTTTATGTGCCAGGAGCGCAGTCGTATAGTTCGCCGTAACGCTTCTGGGCGATGCGCATGAGCTCGGTCATGTCTTTGATGGCATCCCTGCCTTTGGCGATCTGGGCCAAGAATATGTCGATCATCCGGTCTTTGCCTCCGCAGCGGAACTTCGCGCTCACACGGTACGGTTGATCGTCCAAGGGGCTATTCGTCAGGTAGGCGGCCATACCATGGCCAACGTCGGCGGGGAGTGTAATCCCGCCGTGCCGTGTGTAAACGCTACGCCTATCGTCCATGAGGAAGTCCAGATGCTTCTCATTCGCCCTGCTGTCCGCTTGCAGCCAGTTCACTTGAAGAGGCGAAGGTGTCGCGTTAGGAGCCCAGCACTCGCCGCTTTCCACACTGCCAGCCATTCTCTCCACGAGAGATCCGGTTACCCCACTCACCACACGAAACGCCTGCTCAGGGACGAGCTTGCATACGTATGGCGGGGCGTCCACGATCGGCTGGGGAGTTGGGGCCGGTGTGGAGACGATTGGCTTCTCTGGGGTGCATGCTGCCGCGAGCAACACCAGAGCGCACAGGGAGCCAAGTAGGCGCGAATCCCTCATCTTCCGCTTCCAGAGGAGGATGGGATCTGCAGGCCAAGATAGTCATCCACCTCACTGGTTCTGCGAAAGGTGCCGCCGAATCGATCGAGGAGACCACTGCTTCCACCTTTGTCTCGAGCCCAACGAAGGAACTCGCTGTATTCCTGCGAGCTCATCTCCGTGAAAGACTTGATCATCGGCGGTTTTCCAGCGGTAAATATCTGACCCTTCCGAGGAACTTCATCCAGCACACCCTTGTCCAGCATGGCTGTGGCGAGCATTTGCTCCGCTAGCCTCTCCACTGCAAGTCGGTTCTCTGCCAGCGTCCGGTGCGTCTCGTCCAATCCTGGCCTGTGTTGGGACATCTGGTGGGCGACATGTTTAGCGACCTCGTCATACGCCACTCCAGCCAGCTTGTCGTACCCCTTGCTGACCAGTTCGCCGAAGGCTCCGGTGGCGAATTCGCCCACCCGCTTGGCTCCCGGCACAGGGAGAAGGCCGATCGCGTTGCCCACCATGCTCTTCAGCGCCTCGTCCGCCTTCTTGTCGTCCAGTCCCTGGGCGATCAGCACTTGACGGCGGGTCTCTACTATGTGGTTGAAGGGGCGTGCCTCTTCTACGGTGCGGTCCGTCAGGAGATCTGTGACGTCGGCCTTGTCGACCGTCCCATTCCCATTGAGATCGAAGCGCTTCACATCTGCTTTCGTGAATCCGAGTCGCTCGGCGTTGGACGCGTTGAGACCGACCGGAGGCACGCTGTTGAGCGCCGCTCGCATGTGCTCAGTCTGCGCTCGCACCAGCGCCTCGAACCCGGCATTGCTGGAGGTGGCCAGTACCAAGGCGTAGGCCATGTCCTTGGCCGCGACCTTGCCGAAAGTCGCATGGTTCAGGTACAGACGCGAGAGCTGGTCGATGTTGGCCGAGATGGCTCGCCCCAGGGGGTAGCTCAGGGGTGCGTATCGATCGAATATCTCCCTATTCCTGATCTCCAGATTGCCGTCTCCGGCTTTGCCGAAGGCGCCGCGCACTTCGTCGGACAGAACCTTGATCATCTCGGCGGCCAGCTTCTTGGAGGTGGCGTCCTGGCCGGTCGTCGCGATCGTCAGCATGTCGCTGATCGGCTTGTGGTCGTTCAGATAGCGGGAAGCGCCCCATCGGGTCGTCAACAGGTAGTCCAGCACAGACTCCTTCCACCCCGCCGGAGTGTGGTTGAGCAGCGCGTGAGACGCTTCCCGATTGGACTTCGCCGCATGGAACAGGTCCTCCACCACTGATGATTGGTTCTTCACGCCTGGACTGGCCATCTGCGCTCCAGGCCTCAGCATGGTGCCGAGCCCGAGCGCGCCGGCCAGGTCGATGATGGGGAGTTGCTTTCCCTTGACGTAACGGCCCAGCGGATCCTTGGCTGCCGCCCATTGGTCCTTACGCTGCTCGTGCTCGTAGACGATCACGTCCCGCCCGACGACCTCCATGAACTCCTTCGAGAACGGCGGCTTCCCGTCGTGAGCACGCCAGATGAGTGCTTGGGCCTGGTAGCCGGAGTATTTGGTGTCACCTGCTTTGTGCTCGGCCCGCCCCTCCTTCACCAGACCCTTGAGGAAGTCGGCGCCCATGTAAGCGGGACTCTTCGGATCCGTCCCTTTGGCCAAAGCCGTGCTCAGCATGCCCAGGACCTTCTGCCCTTGTCTCGAGAGCCGGGTCACGCCCTCGGTGTCCTGACGTCTCCTGGCGTCGCGCAACTCCATGGCGAGAGCCCCGGGCAACCGCGTCACGCCGAGCGCGCCGAGCGTGCGGAGGAATGACTTGACGAACTCCGGATCCCCGGTCCGCGACGCGTATTTCTCCAGCTCGCCCAGCGCCATGCGGTCGCCGTCCGCGGCCTTCAGCGCGGCACGACCCGCCAGCGTCCCGTCGAGCAGCCCTTGGGCCGCCTCCAGGCTGTCAGGCACCTCCAGGAAGCTCCCCTTAGGCGTGCTCCTCCCGAAGGTGACCTTCTGCCGCTGCAGCTCGTGGACCAGTTTCTGTCGGCGCCGCAGGTCCTCGGCCTGAGTCGTAACCCGTCCGGCCAACTGCCGCAGCCGCGCCGCCGGTGCAGCGTCGAGCCCGGCGCTCTGCAGCTCCTTGTGCAGCGCCTGTGCCAGCTCTTGCAGCTGGCTGGCGGTCTGGGTGTGCTTGCTGGTCATCGTGTCGAATTCGGGTTGCTTGACCCCGCTGAAGTCGCTCATGGCTTATCCGGAGTCGAGGCCAGCTTCTGTTTCGCGCTGTCTACGGCCTGTGCGAGCATGGCCCGCAGTTCCCGCTGGTCAGCGTGGACCTGGGTATCGAATCGGGCGCCCGTCGGCCCCACCCAGGTGTCCTTCTCCATGAAACGGCAGGACGGATCGAGCGCCCACCAGTGGTCATCCGACAGCCGCTGAATCCGCTGGGCAACGGCCCGCATCGCCTCACGATCGAGGTCAGCCACAAATGATCCTCCTCGTACGGCTCGCTGCACCGGAACAGATCAGGAGGCGGCGTCCTCCACATCTTCGACACGGTAATCAACATCACGTCAACAAAACAAGCTTAAACTCGCTGAAAGGTATAGGACGTTCGAGTTTTGTTCAAGAATGGGCGTTTTGTCTGACTAGAGCACCGCTTCGGCTCCCCCGAAAGGGGAAATATGCGGAGTCAACGTTACGGTCTGGCGGCGATTGTGGTCTTCCGCAGGTCTTGCCAGGTAAGAATTGACCTTGTGGCTTATAGATCTTTTCCGTACCGAGAATGAAACCCGCCGGGGTGGTCGTTGAACATCAACTGAAACAGGCAGGGCGGGGACCAGGTGGTCGACAAGTGCACCATCACGGACGGGTGGATCCTTGCCGCTACGTGGTGCGGATCAGCTTCCGGTGGATCGATTTCAAGGTCCCGGTCGAGCGGAGGCCGAACGTGCTGGCCCTGCCCTGCTTCGAGACCTGGGCAGCCCGTTGTGGCTGGCGGACCGCTCCGGTGGACATGATCGCCTACGGGAGGTTCTCGATTGACCTGCTGAATCCGTACGCGGCTACGATGCGGCGAAACTACAACTAAGTTTTAGTTTCGCGTACGTCTGTCTCGTGGAACTACAATCGACTTATAGTTGTCACGGACGCGAGTTCGACTGCGGTGGATGAGTACGCCGCCGCTCTGAGGACATCCCTACTGAATGTGGCATTCAATGGTCGACTCCGAACGGACGATGGCGGAACTGCTAACCGTAGGCCTACGAGAAAGGCCCTGGGCAAGGGGCCTTCCTCGTAGAGTGGCCGGTATGGGTTAGTCGAACTCGCCTGCTTTTACGCCGCCGATGAAGGCGTTCCATTCACTTGGGGTGAAGACCAGCGCTGGTCCGGCGGGGTTCTTGCTGTCGCGGACGCCTCGGCGTCCACCGGACAGTTCAGCAACTTCAACACAGTTGCCGCCGTCGCTTCCCGATTGGGTGGACTTGTGCCATGTAGCGGTGCTGAGTTCCTGAGTCAACTCGTCCATCGCTGCGTTGCCTCCTTGATCAGCTTCACGGACTCGCGCTGTGACAGTGCTTCAGCGCGAATCCCTTCGTATCTGAATGTTAGAGCGCGGACGTCTTCTGGTCGCTCCGTTACGCGCCCCAAGATCCCGGCTGACTCGATGTAGGCGGTGTCAGGGGCTCCCTGCGTCTGGGCAATGGCGAACCCTCCCAGAAGTCCGGGGGTGGAGTAGGCGTTGAGAGGGAGGATCTGAAGGGTGATCCGGGGTGCTTGTGCGAGCTCGACAAGATGGTCGAGCTGCGCCGACATCACAGTGGAGCTACCGATGGGACGATGGAGAATTCCCTCATCGAGGACGACCCAGAGCATGGGGGGTATGGCTCGTCTAAGAACGCTCTGACGCTCCATGCGAGAAGTGACCTGCTCCTCGATCTGCTCCGGTCCCGCGCCTGGTTCGCCGCTCAGGATAGCCCTAGCGTAGTCCTCGGTCTGGAACAGGCCGGGGATCATCAACGGTTCCCATGTGCGAATAGTCTCTGCGGTGGCCTCCACGTCGAGCCATGGCCGGAACCACATAGGGGCCGCTGTGCGACTGACCATCGGCCAGAGCCGCATCAGCGCTCCTTCCGCCTCCAACGCCTCGTCGCAGTAACGGGCGAACTCCTCCGAGGGCGACCGTTGCGCGGTCTCGATCATGCTGATGGTACCGACGGAGTAGGGCACCTCCTTTGAGAGTTGGCGCTGCGACCAGCCTCGGGCCTTACGGTGTCGACGCAGCTCGAAGCCGAAGAGGGCGGTCGGTGAGTCCGAGGGGTATAGATCGCTTTCCCTTGGCATCTGACCTCCGGGGGGTTTCATCAACGTTTCAGCGGGCTGCCCGGCGAAACCGTTGATGACTGGTTGAAGTCAATCGGCTACTAAATGTAGCTGAGCCTTGGGATGGTTGGAAGGCCATCGACGCCGACTTCTTCGAGTGGGTGAAGCCATGAAACCAGCGAGCGCCGAGCAGACGGTCATCGGTTCGATCCATCTGGCGGGCATTCGGGAGTCCGTCTCACGCGCACGCTCCGAAGTGCGTAAATGGCTGGGAGACGACCATCCGTCCGTCGATGATGCCGTGCTTGCCGCGTCCGAGCTCCTGACGAACGCGCTCCGGCACTCCAACGCCAGGCCATACGACCTCATCGGCCTCACTGTTGCCGTGGCAGATGGGGTGGTCTACGTGGAGGTACGTGACCCCGGCTCCACATTCTCCGCGCCCCACATCCGGCAGGAGCCGGAGGCGGAAGACGGCCGCGGACTGCTCATCATTAGCGAGATCTCCCAAGATTGGGGAGTCCGAGAGCACGGCATGGGGCTTGGCCGTACCGTCTGGTGCGCTATCCGAGCCGCCCCGCCTTCCGTTGGGCCGTCCGCTGTTCGGGAACCACGAAGCCCGTCTGCACCGCGCGCTCGCGCACTTCATCGGGGTGTTTCCTGAGGCTGACAGCGCGTGAATCCTTCTTCGGCCCGCCCGATCATGCCGGCTTCAGGGCCCCGCAAAGCCAGAGTGGCCCACGCGCTGCTCAGGCAACTCGTAAGGCTCGCACACCGCATGAGCCAAGGCAATCGTCCAAGTCACAGTCCACACGCGGCACTAGGTATGGGCTACTCATGACGCCCTGGGCGCGGCTCCGTAAGTTTCTGCGGCGAAGAGGGGGCGTCACCGGAAGCCAACGGGGCGCGCAGGGGGACGCTCCGGAAAGAGGGTGTTCGGTGCCTAGACTGAAATGGCTTCAGGGGTTGCTGCTGACCGTTGTACTGATTCTGGCGAGCGTGGTGACCGCCTTACCGGCGCACGCCGACTTCATCAGCGCCAACTCGACGCTCAAGAACGACGGCATCCTGCCGATGATCAAGGTGTTCGAGAAACTAGATCACGGCTGCTGGGGTGAAGGCGCCGCGCCGCCGGACAAGGTCAAACCGGGGGAGAAGGTGAGCTGGCGCGCCGAGTCGTGCGACCTGTCGATCGGCACGGGGACCGAGGGTGAGGTCTGGTACCGCCCCTACGGCGCGTCGGACGACGTCATCTACCGGTTCTACTGGGATGTCCCCACGTTCGGGACGAACACCGCTCAGAACAGCGGAAACCCTGGCTGCACCCACAGCCAGAGCGGGCCCGGGGACGGCAACAACGTTTACATCGACTTCACCGTCGCCTGTAAGGCCTCCACGATCGACGACATCCCCGACATCTGGAAGCTCCATCCGGTCGTCATGGATCCCGACGGGGACGGGCTGAACAAACAGGAGATCGACCTGAACGCGATGGGCGCGGCCGTCGGTCAGAAGGACATCTTCGTTCAGTTCGACTGGATGGCGGACAACACCCACAACGAGCAGTTCAGCCCCGCTGCCCTGCGCCGGATCATCGCCACGTACAACGCCAACGGATACTTCCTGCACATCGACGCGGGCCCGCAGAGCCCGCTCGACACCACCGGAGCGACCTGGGGCAACCTGAGCAGGGCGAGATCGGTCGGTTACCAGGCCCAGCTCGGCAACGTGGTGATCAATCCAGGCGGCGGCGCCACCTACAACTGGATGGCCTTCGACGCGATCAAGAATGCCGCCTTCCCCGCGACCGGACGTGGGGAGATCTTCCGGTACGTGCTGGCGGCCGACCGGATCGGACCCGCCGCCGTCCGCGGTCTCGCCCGGAGTGGGGACACGGACGTCATCTTCAGCCTCAACGGCATGGCGGATAACGCCGACAACGAGGTCGCCGTGTTCATGCACGAAATCGGCCACTCCCTCGGCCTCGGGCACGGCGGTGACAACAAGATCAACTTCAAGCCGAACTACCTCAGCGCGATGAACTACCTCTTCGACTTCGAAGGCGTCACGAAGAACGGCGTGAAGACCTGGGACTACTCCCACGGCGGCCAAGACCCGTTGAACGAGGTCAACCCGCCTGGCCTGGACGAGTCCATCGGTCTGGGCGCGAAAGGCAAGGGTTACACGACCTCGCACTACTGCCCGGCCAGGGTCGTCGCGGGCGTCGCAGTCCCGGCCGGCCGCATCCCTGTGCCCGACGCGGGCAACCCCATCGACTGGGACTGCGACGGCGTCATCGCGGCCCCCGGGACCAAGGTGAGCGCCGACGTCAACAACAGCAACAACGAGCCGGCCGGCACCCTGAACACCCTCGTCGACCATGACGACTGGAAGGCCATCGACATCACCCGCGGAGACATCGGCCGATACGACCAGCCCGCCGTCGAACCGCCGATCGTGACGGTGGTGGAGGACCTGCCTCCCGAGAACGCCGAGGTGCTGCCCCTCGACACCATGGCCCCGGTCACCATCGCCGAGGCCGCCCCTGCACCGAACGCAGCGGGCTGGAACAACACCGATGTCACCGTCACCCTCAAGGCGAGCGACGACGTCTCGGGTCTCGCCCGGACCGAGTACGCCGTGGATGAAGGCCCCTGGACCGTCTACACCGACCCGGTCGTCCTCTCGGCCGACGCCGTCCACACCGTCAAGTACCGTTCCACCGACCGCTCCCTCAACACCGAGGAAGCCAAGTCCCTGACGGTCAAGCTCGACAAGACGGCGCCGACCGTCACCTACACCGGCGCCAAGGAGACCTACGGCATTCTCGAAACAGTCGACATCACCTGCACCGCCGCAGACAACCTCTCCGGCGTCGCCACCACCACCTGCAAGGACATCTCCGGCCCTGCCTACGACTTCGACCCCGCGGGCAACACCTTCTCGGCCACCGCCACCGACGTCGCAGGCAACACTGGGCAGGCGTCCTCCGTCACCTTCAAGCTGGTTGTCACCTATGCCGACCTGTGCACTCTGACCAAGCGCTTCGTCACCAACGAAGGCGTGGCCCAGGCCAACGCCATGTGCGCCCAACTCGACGCCGCCAAGCGTGCCGAGGACAGGGGGAACGTCACGGCCAAGACCAACGCCATCAACGCCTACCTCAACCAGGTGACCGCGGCCGTCAACGGCCACTACCTCACTCCGGCCCAGGCCGCCATCCTAAAGAAGCTGGCCGCCGCCCTGTAGCCCGATGCGACCGGCGCGGGTGGGCCACCGGGACGCCCGGTGGCCCACCCGCGTTCAGTCGCTTCCACGCGTCATCGTGCGTGGGGGCACGGAGGAGGGACTGCAACGCTGCGAGGCCGCCGGACTCAAGTGGTGACGGTGGTGCGTACTCCGGCGCGCTGGCGCGGAAGGTGGTCGGCGCCATGCCGTAGATCGCGCGGAACCGGCGGGAGAAGTGGTACGCGTCCGCGAAGCCGCATTGTACGGCGATCGCCTGCATGGACAGGTTGCTCTGCCACAACAGCGGTTCGGCCCTGGTCAGGCGCAGCAGTTCGATGGCGGCGACTGGACCGACGCCGAACCGCCGGCGGAACGTGCGGCACAGCGTGCTCGGCGAGACCTGGGCGGCCGAGGCGAGTTGCCGCATCGGGATCGGCCTGGCCACACCGTCCGACCAGTGCTCGCGCACCGCGCGCATCATTGCGACGACCGGTTCCGGCAGGGTCGCCGGTGTGCCGGCCGCCGGCGCGGGCTCGGCCAGGAAGGTCAGCACCAGCAGGCGGAGTGTCTCAAGGGCTTGGGACTGCCACCCGGGCGGGCAGTCGGCGCCCAGCCAGAGAAGGTAGTGACACAGGGCGCCCATCGGGTCGTGCCGGCCGGTCAGGTCCCGCACCAGCGGCCAGTCGGCCGAGCTCTGCTGTGCATGACCGGTGAGGGTGAAATGCACGTACGCGTGCCGGGTCGGGGTAAGAGGATCCCAGTGGAAGGAGTCGCGCATGCCCGGCCGGATGAGGAGCAGCTGTCCCGGAGCAAGCGGTAGGACGATGTCGTCCCAGAGCCAGGTGGCGCTGCCCTGGAGCAGCCAGACGAACTGGTATGACCTGGCATCCCGCGGGCCGAAGGTCGAGCCGGGCGGGTAGTCCGCGACGCTCGGCCCGAGGCGGGCCACCAGGTCTACGGAGATCATGCGGCGGTCGTCATTTGTCACAGCCGCCGTCCCGGTTCGGGCGAATCCGCGGTCGGCGCACCTCCTGGAGACCTTGTATGCGTACGGGTCGGTGCCTGCGACCAGGACTATGTCCCGGAAGTCCGTCTGTGCCATGGCCGTCCCCTCTGGCGGCACACCCCAGGGCAGCAGGGATTCGGCGCTCATGTAGTGGTTGACCAGCGCCCGCCGGTAGCCACGCCGGCTGGTGTTGGGCAGCGACTTGTGCAGCAGGTAGCCGTTGAACACCACCACGGAGCCTGCCCCGATCTCGACGGGCACCGCGTCGCAGTCGTCGTACGGGAAGTCGTAGGACTCCACGGTGCAGTCGTAGCGCGGGTCGTCGTGCTCGCGGTTCGGGTAGAGCACGCCGGGGCGGTGCGAGCCCGGCAGCACCCAGAGGCAGCCGTTCTCCTTGGTGGCGTCGTCGAGCGCGAGCCACGCCGCCGTGAGCGAACGGTCCCGGGTCGGGATGAACATCTCGTCCTGGTGCCAGGCCTGCCCCGGCTCTCCTTCGGACTTGATGAACAACATCGACTGCATCGCCTTGACGTTCGGGCCGATCAGCGAGGTGAGCGCCGAAACGATCAACGGATGGCGCATCGTGGCGAGCACCAGGCCGGAGAGCTTGTGCGGGTAGTGGATGCACAGAAACCTGCGCAACACGTCGTCGTCGCTGTCGGCGGACCCGGCCGGTAGCGCGCCCTGGATGTCGCCGAGCTCGCCACGGCAGATGCGCACGGCCTCGTCGACCAGCTTGCCGACCTCGCCGAGGTTCAAGGCGTGTTCCAGGATGAGATAGCCGTCACGCTCGTACTGAGTCTTCAGGTCAATGTCCGTCACCGCTCCATCCTCGCCAGGCGCGGCTCCTTCCGGCCATGGTGCTGGCAAGCACCCGGATAGCGAATAGTGTCACCTGCCGACTGGTCGGTGCGATCGACCGTGCTTTTCGCTGGCCTGAGGGGCCATGCCAGGTCTCCATCCGTGCCCTGTTGAGGAACTGGCACTGCGATCTGACCTGCGCTGGCGTTCTTTGGCCGATTGCTGGACAACGTAGTGGCGTTCGGATCTTGGCCTCGGGCAACACTACACACAGCAATATGTGGATACGACGAGCGACTGAGGTGGATGTCACCATGAACAAGGCGATCCTGTTGACTGTGGCCCTTGCCGCTGTGGCGGCGACGCTGGCGGCGTTCGGCCTCAGGGTCCTCCGACGGGACTTGCGTCCGGCTTCGGCCAAGGACGGCACGTGACGCCGAGCCATACACCACGTCAGCGGAAAGTTCTCGCCGGGCAGACGGATGGCTGTGCCTCATACCTGAGTTACGCAGAAAGCAGGCTGCGAACACCGAGCGCGGGGATCATCCGTCTGATCGGCACGGGGTTGCGCATGTCGGCCAGGATGCTTTACGCGCTGGCTGAGGACATCGAAGGTCGGCGGCCTCGTAATGTCGTGCTGGAGGCCATCTGGGCTGACATTGCGATCACCGAGCGGCAACGGCGGATGTTGATCGATGTGTATGAGTCCTTTCTCAAGCCGGGCTCAGGTGTAAGCCGAGACTCCGCTCGAGAGGTGGCGCGTCGGTAAGAGCATTGTCACTCGGCAGCGACGATCAGCGCTGTGTCACATGCGGGCCAGGACAGCGAGCACCAAGAGGGTGATGACGGCCAGGGGGCCCAGCAGGATGAGCCATATGCGCCGCTTGAGCTCATGCCGGCCGGAGGGGTACGGAAGGGCGGCATCACCCTCGATGCGGTTGATGGCGTCGATACGGATGGCGAAGTCGGGATCGTCGTGGCTGAGTTCAGCGCTTCGCTCGCCCAGCTGGCCGAGCCAGGGCTGGGCGGCCTGCTGATCCAGGTGCTCAGCGCACCCGTCGCGCTCGCCGTCGACGCGCTGTCCTTCCTGCTCTCTGCGCTGTTCCTGGTCCGCATCCTGCACAGCGAGCAGCCCCAGAGCCGGCTGGCGTGGGCGGATCCGGCAGGAGATCGCCGAAGGGCTGCGCGCGACCTTCGGTAACCGCTACGTCCGGCCTGTCGCCCTGGAGGCGGCCACCTTCAACTTCTTCGGCCAGTTCATCGCTGCCCTCTACGTGCTCTATGCCGTGCACGACCTGGGGCTCACCGCCGCGGTCATCGGCGCCATCGCCTCGGCAGCCGCGGCGGGCGCCGTGCTGGGCGCGCTCGCTGCCGAGCCGCTGAGCGCAGACCCGTTGATGGGGCCGTCGCGCGCCCCGGCCGCTGTGGCGGTGAGGCTTCTCTCTCGAGCGTCCGGGCCATGTCTGGCGCCATGTCGCTCGCGCCCGGCGGACCTCGCTGGTCAAAGTTCTCGGTCAAGTGGTCAACATCGCCACCTGGCTGATCATCAACAGGACACGTACGCAGGAGTCGCTGGAAACGTCCGGATGCGGTTCGGCGCTCCTGCGGCTCTCGTTCACGGGTGCCGCTCTCGCCGGATCACATCCACGCGAGAGGAGAGATACAGGTGAGATCACCTTCAAAGGTGCGTCGTGCGGTGGCTGGGCTCGCAGTGGGCAGCGCCGTCGCCGCTGGTGTGTTCGCCATCGATACGACCAGCGCAAGCGCCGGCGCCGGCGCCACCGATCCGTTCGGCGGGTTTGGCTCCAGCGGGTTCTTCGGGTCCGGCGGTTCGAGTGACCCGGGCGTCTTCAGCCTGCCCGACTCCTTCGGCGGCGGCAACCCCATCGACGACACCTTCAACGGTCTCGTCGACGACTTCCTCGGCAGCTCCGGGCTGACCGCCCCGCGCACCGGGAGCAGCTCGCCAAGCACGTCCGGTGGCGGCACGATCATCGGCGGATTCGATTTCCCCACCTTCGCCAGGAACACTCTGCAAAAGCTCGGCAAGGTGGCCCTGGAGCGGCTGTACGAGAAGAGCACCAAGTCCAAGAACACCTCCCGCAACGGCGGTTCGTTCGCAACGAACGACTGGTACGGCCGGATCCGGCCGGGCCTGCAGGGGCAGAGGTGCCGCCCGCCCGCCTACGTCCGCCTGTTCGGGACCACGGTCCGCAGCGGCAGGTTCGCCTCCCAGGCCTTCATCGGCGGCAGGAACCTCGGCAAGACGCTGATCGTCGGCCGCAACGCCTTCCTGGCGCCCTTCGGCGACAAGCTCAAGCCGCGGAGCACCGCCAGCTACTTCTTCCTGTCCCGGCGAAACGCCGAGTCCTTCAGCCCGCAGCCCAGGGTGGCCAAGAACACCGTTCTGGAAGACCGCACCCGTTACTCGGCGAACTTCCTGGACCGGGGCGTCACCTACACCGTGCTCGTCAAGTACGTCAACACCTGCAACGAGCAGGTCGTCGACGTGCTGGGCCGCGTCCGGCGCCGCTGACCTGCCGCAAAGGCGTGACCCGCAGCAGTCGCCCGGCGGGAGCCGACACGCTCCCGCCCGGCTCAGCCCCCAAGCCGAGACAGAGCCGAGCCGAGCGGACGCCCGGCCTGTCACCCGACCCATCTGACGAGGTAAACCCATGAATCTGAAGTCCCGATCAACTCGCATACGCCTCGTGGCCGTGGCCGGCACGCTCGCCGTCCTGGCCGGCGGAGGGCAGCTGGCGATGAGCCACGCCACCGCGGATCCTGACCCGTGCAGCGCGGACGCGAGCGTGGAGTGCACCGACGCGTCCCTGGCCGCGGCGGCCATGCCCGACGACGAGACCGACCCGACCGAGGACTCGGCCGGCACCACCGACGCTGCCGCCGCCGACGAGACCGAGGAACCTGTCTCCGAGGAGATCACCGTCAAGACGGAGAACTGGGATGCCGTGTCCGAGGCGACTCTGGAGGCAGAGCAGTCCACAACGGACGAGGCCACCGACAGCACGGAGGACACTCAGAGCACCGAGGACGCCGACAGCACGGAGAGCACCGAGGACACCGGCAGCACGCTTGACTCCGAGGACACCGACACCAACGAGATCGACTCCAACGGCGACGGCTCTGACCCGGACGCCGAGTCGAACTCTGAATTCGCCGCCGAGACTACCGAGGAGAAGGTCAAGAAGTTTCGGCAAAGGGCTGTCACCGTACTGACGGGCAACCCCAGCTGCGACGAGTTCCTGGACTTCGGTGGCAACGACGCCACGGAAACGATCTCCAAGGTCGCCATTCGGGCCTACCCGCACCTAACCCTTAAAGACGGCGACTACTCGTACGCCTCCGTCGACCCGGCCGATGTCGGCACGGGCGGCAAGGCCACGATCAGCTTGTGGAAGCCGTTCTTCGAGCGTGACCGGATCGATCAGTACCGCGCGGGCCTGTCCGGCCGGACCGGGCTCACGACACTCGCCAATGCGGTCCGGCACTGGTCGGAGGACCAGTTCCGCGTGTTCTTCCTCCTTCACGAGACTGCGCACGCCACCGGCAAGCTGAACAACGAGCATGCCTGGAAAGACAAGAAAGGCACGGAGGGCGCCCGCGGATTCGAGCAGGACATGATCGAGAAAGGCTGCGTACCGAAGGGGTGACGTGACGGCGGCCGCCATGTAGCTGCCGCCGTTGAGAAACAGCTCCCATTGAGCGTGGCTCCCGGCCCGTCGGGGACGGGGGCCTGCTCGCTCCACAAGACCATGGAGACCTCAAGGCGACGCAAGCTGTCGAGATTCCCGGCTACATCGCGGGCAGATGGGTGATCGATTCCGGCGGACTGGGCCCTGTACGCCTCCGCTCTTCGGCGTACCTGAGTCCGGAGAGCGTGCCGTCCGCCTTCCCGGTCCTGACGACGTGAACCTTTCCCGGTGTCACCGGTTACCGGCTCTCTGTGCGGCCCGCCGGGCCCCCTTGCCGTGGGGCGGGGTGGCTGACCATCCCCGCCCCATCACAACCGGCCGCACGAAGTGGGCTAGCCGCCGAACTTGCTCGCGTTGCCCCCGTGGGTCGAGCTGATCCCCTTACCCCAGCCGATTCCGCTGCTGCTGCCGAGCCCGCTCCTGTCCGAGGCCGCTGACGCGGCCTGAGTCGTCGGGCCGGTCAGCAGTGTGACTCCCATGACCGCGGCGACGATTCCGGTGACAATCCGCATGTTTCTCCCCCTGTCTGGAGCGGATCTGTGCTGCTGCCCACGCTCGTCGAGCAGTGTCATAACGGCGTCATAGCCGTAGCACTATGACGCCGATATGACAGCGGCGGGCGATGTTGCTCGGAGCACCACATCAGCGTCTGGGGGCAGGCACATGAGACAGCGACCGCCTGGGTTCCGCGACGTGTTCGCGGTGGGGGAATTCCGCGCGCTGCTGGCGGCCCAGAGTCTCTCGACGGCCGGTGACCAGGTCGCGCGGCTGGCGCTGGCCATCCTCGTCTACGCCGACACCGGCTCGCCGGTGTTCACCGCGGTCAGCGTGGCGCTCACGTACGTGCCCGAGTTGCTCGGCGGACCGCTGTTGAGCGGGCTCGCCGACCGCTACCCGCGGCGGGAGGTGATGGTCGCGTGCGACCTCGTCCGGGCCGTGCTCATCGCCGCCGCCGCGATCCCGGGCCTGCCGTTGCCCATGCTGTGGCTACTCGTTTTCCTAGTGCAGACGGCGACCGCGCCGGCGCGCGCCGCGCGGTCGGCGAACATGTCGGTCATGCTCAGCGGCGATCGCTACACGGTGGGGCTCGCGGTGATGTCCTCGGCCGCGCAGATCGCCTATTTCGGTGGATTCGCCCTGGGCGGCGTGGTGGTGAGCGCGGCGGGGCCGCACGTGGCGCTGCTCGTGGACGCGGGTACGTTCGCCGTCTCCGCGCTGCTGTTCCGCTTCGGGCTCCGGCCGCGCCGCACGAGCAGGCATGACGCCACGATGCTGGGTTCCGTCCGGGCAGGGGTGCGGCTCGTCTGGCGCGACCGCAAGCTCCGCGCGCTGGTGGCGCTGGCTTGGATCTACGGCCTCTATGTCGCGCCGGTCGGCCTCGCGGTGCCGTACGCGGACCAGATCGGCGCGGGAGCGGTGGCAGTCGGCCTGTTCCTCGCCGCCGAGTCCGTCGGCTCGGTGGCGGGCGGCTTGCTGCTCACCCGCTTGCTCTCGGCCGAGGTCCGGTCCCGGCTGCTGGGCCCGTTGACCGTGCTCACCGGTGTGCCCCTGGTGGCGATGGTGTTCGCGCCGCCGGTCTGGCTGTCGCTGGTGCTGCTCGTGCTGTCCGGGGTCTTCGTCGCCTACCAGGTGGTCGCGAACGCGATGTTCGTCATGTCGATCGCCGTCGAGTACCGCGGTCAGGCGGTCGGCATCGCAGCGTCGGGGCTGTTCGCCGCGCAGGGTCTCGGGATCTTGGGCTCCGGCCTGCTTGCCGAGGCCGTTGGGCCCGCGGCGAGCATCGCGGCGTTCGCGGCCATCGGGGTGCTGGCTGCGGTTCCGGTCGGCGTCGCCTGGCGGCGGGCGACCCGGCACACCTACGAGTACGCCGGAAAGGAGGGATGATCATGGAGGTCGGACGTGGCTTGGACTGGCACGCGCCGGTCGAGTGGCAGGAGCGCAGCGAAGGGCAGCTGCCTGTCGAGTGGCACTGAGCCCGCTCATCCCGCCCGGCGGGTCCGATGGGCCCGCCGGGCGGGGATTCCCGCTTCGACGTCCGGGTCAACGCCGCCGATGGCGGCGATGAGGTCGCGTACCTGGGCGCGGGCTGCCGCGGCCGCCGGCTCGCAGCCGCGCTCGCCGTGCACCTCGGCCACCTGGTGCAGGGCGCGCGCCTGCCAGATCGGTGAGTCGATGGCCCGTGCGAGCCGCTCGGCCCGGCCGAGCCGGTGCAGCGCCGTCTCGTGGTCACGGCGTAACCTGCTGGTCGCGCCGAGTGCCAGCCACGCCTTGGCCGCCACCAAGGGCTCGTCCACGACACCGGCCAGCTCGATCGCCTGATGGAGGTACTCCTCGCCCGAGGCGAGACGATCCCGCTCGATGTGCAGACATCCCAGACCGTAACGGGCGAAGGCCTCTCCCCGCTGGTCGCCGAGGCCGGTGACGGTGCCGAGCAGGTCGGTGAACGCCTGCTCGGCCTCCTCCAGCCGTCCCGACGCGAGGAGCAGTTCGCCGATCCGGTAGACGACTTCCGGGTGCGCGTGCGGGTCGACCGTCCGGCTCGCGGCAAGGGCCTCGGCCAAGTAGGGGCGGGCGGAGTCGAGGTGGCCTACGTCCAGCAGGAGTTGACCGAGCAGGCGTAGCACGAGGATCTCCGCGCCCGCGTCCCCGGCCTTGCGTACCGCCTCCAGCGCCTTCTCGCACTGTTCGACCGCGTCGGCGTACAGGCCTCTCATGCCTGACGCGAACGCGGCCACCGCGTTCGCCAGGCCCCAGCCGTGCCGGTCGCCGCACCGTTCGAAGAGTTCCAGGGCCTCCTCGATGGCCGTGGCGGCCGGCTCGTAGCGGTGCCGGTATGCCTCCAGCAGAGCGATCCCGGTGAGCAGGGCGGCGGAGCCGCGGGTGTTGTCCGCCGCGCGGGTGGCGGTGAGGGCGGCCCGATGCGTCTCCTCCCAGTCGTCGTAGTGTCCGCGGGTCTGGAACAGCGAAACCGCGCTGACGGCCAGGTCCCAGCACAGCTCGTCCAGGCCGAGCGCGGCGGCCTGGCGGACGGCGGCGACGATGTTCGGGCGCTCGGCCTCGTACCAGGTGAGGGGGTCGGTGTCGACGATGTCCAGGCCGGGCGGTTGCCAGCGGGCGGCCGTGCCGTGCAGGATCGCGTGGTCGCCCCCGTACACCGCCCGGTGCGCCCGCTCGACCAGTGCCAGCCAGCCGCCGAGCACGCGGGGGACGGCCTCGCCGGGCTCGCCGAGCTCGCGGGCGTAAACGCGGACGAGGTCGTGCAAGCGGTACCGCATAGGCCCGGCCACCTGAAGGAGCTGGGCGTCGACAAGGCTGTCGACGAGGTCGGGCGACCCGTTCGCGGCGAGCGCGGTCCAGCCGGGCAGGTCGGGGGTGTCGGTCAGCGCAAGGGCTGAGAGCAGCCGGAGCGCGGCCGGATCGAGCCCTTCGGCCGACAGCGCGATGCTGCTGCGTACCTCCAGATCGCCGTGCGCGAGCTCGTCGAGCCGCCGCCGCTCGTCCCTGAGCCGCTCCACCATGTGGCCGACCCGCCAGTGCGGCCGGCCGGCGAGCCGGGCGCCGGCGATCCTGAGCGCCAGGGGCAGGTTTCCACAGAGCCGTACGAGCTCGTCCGCGGCCTCACGTTCGGCTCGCAGCCGGTGAGCGCCGGCCACCTTGGCGAGGAACCGTACCGACTGGGCGGGCTCCAGCTCTCCCAGCTCCATGCGGCCGCTGCTGGGCAGGGCACACAGTCTCGACCTGCTGGTGACCAGCACGGCGCAGCCCGCGCCGCCCGGGAGCAGGAGACGTACCTGAGCCTCGTCCACGGCGTCGTCCAGCACGACCAGGACCCGCCGCCCAGACAGGAGTTCCCTGAACCTGGCCGCGCGCTCGTCCTCCCCGGCGGGAAGGTCCTGCACCGGCTCACCCAGCGCGCGCAGGAACTGCGCGAGCACCTCTCCGGGTGTCACGCGCCGATCCTGCACGGCACTCAGCCTGGCGAACAGCTGGCCGTCCGGGAACCGTGCTCGTACACAGTGCGCGACGTGCAGGGCGAGTGTGGTCTTGCCGACTCCGGCCTTGCCCGTGACGATCAGCGTGGCCATGGCGGGTCCGGTCTCCGGCCGCAGCACCGCCTCCAGCTCGGCCGCCGCCCGGTCCCGCCCGGTGAAGTCCGGCACGTCGGGCGGTAGCTGGCCCGGGCACGGCCGGTCGGGCTCCCGGTCGAGGTCGAGTGCGGGATCCCCGGTGATGATGGCCTGCTCCAGCCGGGCCAGGCGCGGCTCCGGCTCGAGTCCGAGCTCCGCCACGAAGGTCCGGCGGGCGGCCTGGTAGAGCGCCAGCGCATCGGCCTTGGCGCCGCACCGGTAGAGGGCCAGCATCCGCAGCTCCCACATCCGTTCGCGCAGCGGGTGCTCGCTGGTGAGCGTGGCCAGCTCGGACAGCAGCTCCCGGTGCCGGCCGAGCCGCAACTCCAGCTCCAGACATTCCTCCAGTACGGCCAGGCGGGCCTCCTCCGCGCCGGCCTTCTCCGCCTCCAGGATGGTGGCGTCGATGCCGGACAGGAGGGGGCCCCGCCACAGCGCCAGTCCGCGCCGCAGCGACGCGACGGCCTGCGCATGCCGGCCCTCGGCGGCGGAGCGGCGGCCTGCCTCGACCTGGCCGGCGTACTCAAGCAGGTCGAGCGTGTCCGGGCCGGCCTCGAGCAGGTAGCCGCCCGGCCTGGTCTTGATCACGGCGGGGCAGCCGGCCGCTGCCAGAGTCCTGCGCAGCCGTCCTACGGTGTTGCGAACCTGCCGCAGGGCCGACTCGGGCACCGGATCGGCGAAGGACACCTCGACCAGTTGGTCCACGGTAACCGTGCGGTTGGAGCGAAGCAGCATCAGCGCGAGCGACTCGCGCTGGCGGAGCCCTAGATCCACTACAGCCCCGTGTACGGTGACCTCGATCTGTCCGAGAACATGGAACCGCACAGCCACCTTTACGCCTTCCACCCCGTTTGCCGATAATCGTGGCCACGGGCGTGACGGGGTGTCCACGCGCTGCAGTCATGGCTGAAAAGCCCAGCATGAACAGCGAAGTCGGATGTTACGGATCCATTTCACGAGTGAGGACCTTGCCCGGACGCGGATCGCCACGACGGCCGATCCACTCTGGGAGATCGCGCTGAGCATGTACCGTCTGACGGAGCGCAGGGGCAGGGGCGCGTTCGCCGCCTGGCGGAGCCGTACCCGGGATGATCTGGCCCGGACGGGCGGCATGGCCACCGTGCGGCGGGTCCTGGCGCCGCTCTTCCCCAGCAAGTCCTCCTACTTTCCCGACTTCCTCACCCCTCCCGACGGCGTTCTCGGGCTGGAGGCGGGGGTGGACGCTGTGCTGAGCACGCCGCGGCGGCTGCTCCGCCGGGAGCTGGACAAGCTGGCGGGCAGGACGGGTACGCCGTCATGGGCCTGGGGATTGGCCGACGGTCGCCGGGACGCCTTCCACGATCTGCGGGACGGGCTGCACAGCTATTTCGACACGGTCATCGCACCGTACTGGTCCGACATCCAGGGCATGGTGGACTCTGACCGGGCGGTGCGCGGACGCGCGTTCCTGGACGGTGGGGTCGGCGGCATGCTGGCCGGCTTCCGGCCGATCATGCGCTGGGAGCCGCCCGTGCTGTCGATGGATCATCCGGTGGACCGGGACGTGTATCTCGGCGGGCGAGGGCTGGTGCTGATCCCCTCGTACTTCTGCTGGGGCGCGCCCGTGCCGCTGGCGGATCCCGAGCTGCCGCAGGTGGTGGTCTATCCGATCCAGCGAGATCACCCGCTGGCCGCGCCAAAGGGACGCCCGACGTCCGGCACTCCTGACGCCCGGCTGCTCGGCCCCACCCGCGCCGCTATCCTCCGTGCCACCGTCGACGGAGCGACGACCGGCGAACTTGCCCGGCGCCAGCGGATCTACGCCTCCGGCGTGAGCCAGCACACCCAGGTGTTGCGGGAAGCAGGCCTGATCGTCAGCCGGAGGATGGGCACCCAGGTCATTCACACCATCACCCCTTTGGGCGCGGCCTTGCTGGCGGGCCCAACGGGCGGCGGGCCTGCTGGAGATCGGCGCCCGCGCTGGTGACATCGCGCGATTCCTCGATTGTGGGCGGCAAGGCAAGCTTACGGAAGCGATGAGCAGGCTGCCGCTATGGCGGCCATGTGCATCCAGGCCCGATAGTGAACGTTGCGTTTCTATGGGCTGAATTGTATTCTCTTTAGAGAACGACTCGTTCTCTAAAGAGTGGTGCCATGGGTCTTGTGTTGTCGGGTCTGATACTGGCGATGTTGCTGGGTGCGCTCGATCAGACGATCATGGCTCCCGCCCTCCCCGCCGTGGCGGGCAGTCTCGGCGGGCTCGATCAGATGCCCGCCGTCGTCACCGCCTACCTCGCCGCCGCCACCGTCGTCATGCCCGTCTACGGCAAGCTCGGCGACCGCTACGGCCGCAAGCCCACCATGCAGGTCGCCATCGTCGTCTTCGTCACCGGTGCCGTGCTGTGCGCCCTCGCCACGTCGATGCCGCAGTTCATCGCCTTCCGCGCGGTGCAGGGGCTCGGCGGGGGCGGGTTGATGATCGGGGCGCAGGCGATCATCGGGGAGATCGTCAGCCCGCGTGAGCGGGGCCGCTATCTCGGGTTCATCGGCGCCGCTTACGTCGTGGCCGCCGTGGGCGGGCCGCTGGTCGGCGGGTTCTTCATCGACTCGCTCGGGTGGCGGTGGATCTTCGCCATCTACCCGCCGCTCGGGCTGGTGGCCCTGGTCGTGCTGAGTGTCACCTTGCGCCTGCCGAGGCCCCGGAACCACCGGATGCCGTTCGATGTCGTGGGCGCGCTCACGCTGGCCGTCGCCGTCGTGGGTGTCGTCATGGTGGGGCAGACCCGGGAGCCGGTCTACCTGCTGGTGGCAGGGGGCGGGGTGGTGGCGTGGCTGGTCAGTGCCCGCTTCGCCAAAGATCCGATCCTGCCGCTGCGGCTCTTCCGCGATCGGGCCTTCGCCGTGCCTGTGGCGATCAGCCTGCTCATCGGGTTCGCGTTGTTCGGAACGATCACGTACATGCCGGCGTATCTGCAGATCGCGCTGGAGACCAGCGCGACGCAGGCGGGGCTGCTGGTGACCGCGCTCATGGGCGGGGTCCTCGTCACCACGATCGTGTCCGGGCGGCTGATTACCAAGACCGGGGTGTACAAGCCATACCCCATCGCGGGTACGGCGGCGGCGGCCGTCGGGCTGGCGCTCGTCGGGGTCGCGGGGGGCTCGCCGCTCGCGCTGGCCGGTGCGATGCTGCTGACCGGGCTCGGGGTCGGGCTGGTCATGCAGGTCATGGTGCTGGCCGCGCAGAACGCCGTCGAGCACGCCGACCTCGGCACCGCCACCTCCTCGGTGACGTTCCTGCGGCAGATCGGGGCGTCGGCCGGGGTCGCGCTGGTCGGCGCGCTCATCACGCTGAGGTCCGGGATCCCCGCTACCGCCACCCCGTCGGACCTGCCGGACGGTGTCCGCGACGCGTTCGCCGCGGCCGCGCCGCCCGTGTTCGCCGCCATGGCGCCGCTGCTCGCCGTGGCCTTCTTCCTCGCGCTGGCCCTGCCCGCGCGTCCCCTCCGCACCCGAGCCTACGTCGAGGAGACATCGTGAAACTCGTCGCACCCCTGAGCGCGTTCGGCCGGGGCGACCTGGCCATGGCCGGTGGCAAGGGCGCCAACCTGGGAGAGCTTGTCAGGAACGGCTTCCCGGTCCCAGGTGGCTTCGTCGTCACCACGCATGCCTACGACCTCGTCGCCCAAGGCCGCACCACGACGGACATGTCTGACGAGCTGCGGCGCATGATCCTCGACGCCTACGCCGAGCTCGGCGGCGGGCCGGTGGCGGTGCGGTCCAGTGCCACCGCCGAGGACCTGCCGGGGGCCGCGTTCGCCGGGCAGCAGGACACCTTCCTCAACGTCGTCGGTGAGGAAGCACTGCTCGACGCGGTACGACGCTGCTGGGGCTCCCTGTGGACCGACCGCGCCGTCGCCTACCGCGCCAGGCTGGGCATCGAGGACGTGAGCATCGCGGTGGTCGTGCAGAGCATGGTCGAGGCCGACACAGCAGGCGTCATGTTCACCGCGAACCCGGTCAGCGGCGACCGCACTCAGCTCGTCATCGACGCCAGCAGCGGCCTGGGCGAGGCCGTCGTGTCCGGCCTGGTCACCCCGGACCACTACGTCGTGGACGCGGCAGGTGGGGTGGAGTTCACGGCGGGTCGCCGGGAGGTCGTCATCCGGGGCAGGGCGGGCGGCGGCGTCACGCGTGAGGCCGGTGTGACGGGGGAGCGGTTGCCCGACGCGGTGGTGAGCGAGCTGGCCGCTCTTGGGCGGCGGATCGCCGATCTCTTCGGGCGGCCGCAGGACATCGAGTGGGCATGGGCGGGCGGCCGGGTCCACCTGCTGCAGGCGCGGCCCATGACGGCGCTGCCACCGCCTCCGGTCGGCAGGCTCAACCCGTTCCAGCGGCGCCTGGGCACCGTCCTGCTCGAATACCTGCCCGTTCGGCCGTACCCGATCGACATGTCGACCTGGATCCCGTACGGCCCGGCCGGGCTCATGGCCAAGGTGACCGGCGCATTCGGGCTGCACCGCGCGTTCGAGGGGTTCCTGCGTGAGGAGGACGGCGTGGTCTACGCCTTGCTGCCGCCGAAGCCGCACCCCACGCTCGGGGTCCTGGCCGCGCCGTTCCGGGTCGCGTCCAAGAGCAGGCGGTACGACCCCGCCCGCTGGACCGACGACCCGCGTTTCCGCGACTATCTCGCGGCCGTCCGGCGCCTGGCCGCCGAAGAACTGACCGAGATGGCGTGGCCGGAGCTCATCCGCATGCCCCGGCAGGCGCTCGCCCTGGTCGCGCCGGTGGCCGACCTGCGCATCGACTACCTGCCGGGCACCGGGCTCGCGCTGCTGCGGCTGCTGCTGGCGGTCAAGCTGCTGGGCCGCGGCAGGCTGTTCGGCGGCCTGCTGCACGGCGCGGTCACCCGTACCAGTGAGGCCAATCAGGCGCTGACGCGGCTGGCCGAGCTGGCCGCGCGCACCGGCGCGCTCAACGCCGACCCGCCACCCGCCGAGTTCCAGGCCGCGTTCGAGGAGTTCCTGGCCGAGTACGGCCACCGCGAGACCCTCAGCCCCATCCTCGTCACCCCGCCCACCTGGGCGGACGACCCGGACACCGTTCGCGGGCTGATCAAAGTGCTGGCCGCCGGGCCGCAGGAGCGGAAGGAATCCGACGACGCGCTGGAACGCCTCCTCGACCACCCGCTCCTGCGTCACCCGCGCCGCCGTGCCCGCATGACGCGCTGGGTAGCGGCCGCCCGTGCTGGGATCGCCTTCCGTGAGGACAGCCACTTCTCCTTCACGATGCCGCTGCCCATCCTGCGCAGGTCGCTGGTGGAGCTCGGGCGGCGACTGCGCGACAAGGGCGTGCTCGACCAGCCCGAGGACGTCTTCCACCTGCGGCTGGAGGAGCTGGAGTCGTTCCAGGACACCGCGGCGGACCGGGAGCGGCTGCGGGAGACCGCGCGGGCACGGGCGGTCAAACGCGAGGAGCTGGCCGGCACGCGGCTCATCGACCCCGGCGCGATCTTCCCCGCCCGCCAGGCCGGCGACGCGCTGCTCACCGGGTCGCCCGCGAGCGGCGGCGTCGTGACCGGGCCGGTGAAGGTGATCAAGGGGCCGGCCGAGTTCGGCAAGCTGGAGGTCGGCGACGTGCTCGTCTGCCCCTACACCAACCCCTCGTGGACGCCGCTGTTCCAGCAGGCCGCGGCCGTGGTCGTGGACAGCGGCGGCGCAGCGTCGCACGCGGCGATCGTGGCCAGGGAGTACGGCATCCCGGCCGTCATGGGCACAGGCACGGGGACGTCCGTGCTGGAGGACGGCCGGCTCGTCACCGTCAACGGCGACACCGGTACGGTCACCGGTGCTGCCTAGGATCGCCCTATGGTGACCGACCACCGCAAGCTGCCGCGCCGCCGGGGAGAGGCGCTCAACGCCGCCATCTACCAGGCGACGCTCGACGAGCTGGCCGAGAGCGGATACGCCGGGCTGACCATGGAGCGGGTGGCCGAGCGGGCCAGGGCCAGCAAGGCCTCGCTCTACCGGCGCTGGCCGACCCGCATCGAGCTGGTGATGGACGCGGTCCGCGACATGCTGCCCACCCCGGAGTCCACGCCCGACACCGGCAGCCTGCGCGGAGACCTGGTGGCCATGCTGGGCCAGGCCGCGCACATTCTGTCGGGACCCGCGGGCGAGGCGATGAGGGGGCTGCTGGGCGAGGCGCTCAGCAGCGGGTCCCCGCTGAGCACCATGCGCAGGACGTCCCAGGGCATGGGCAGGAAGACGATGGAGGAGGTCGTCCGGCGTGCCGTGGAGCGCGGCGAGGTCGACCCGGACGCGGTCACCCCGCGCCGCCTCGACAGCGGGCACGTGCTCCTGCGCCACTACTTCCTCTTCAACGGCACTCCCATCCCCGACGAGTTCGTCGTCCAGATCGTGGACGAGGTGCTCGTCCCCCTGCTGACCGGCCGGATCACACAGGGCTGAGCCGGCCGATCCGCGGTCGGCCCCGCCTGAGCACGCTCCTGGCGACCAGCGCCGCCAGCCCGCTGCTCAGCAGCGCGCTCACCGTCACCGTCGCCACGAACATCCACGACGCCTTCGGCAGCCCCAGCACCAGCAGAACCGCGACGAACAGCCAGCCCAGCGCGTTGCAGACGGCGGAGACCACGAGGGTGCGCGCGGAGGTGCGCACCGCGACCCTCAGCGCGGGCGAGCGTGCCGCGATCAGGGGCAGCGGCACCACCAAGGCCAGGATGATCGGCACGAGGAAGCCGCCCATCATGGCGTCACCGAACGGGCCGGCGGGATAGCCGTCGTGGGCGACGGCCTGCTTGTAGTAGACGAAGCAGAGCAGCCACACCGGGGTGCTGAGGTACGCGAACATCATGGTCACGTTCCGCGCCCTGACCCGGTCGAGCGGCGCCTGCCCGCGGCATTTGATGGCGCGGCACGACGCGAGCAGCACCGGAGCTCCGGAGAGCATCCCTGACACGCCTGCCGTGACGAACAGCCACATCGCCGCGTCCTGCAGGTCGAGCGCGATCGGCCCGGCGGTCGCGGCCTCGGCCCACGCGCCGTGGAGGCTGGCCGGGTCGCGCACACCCGGGTTCCACAACAACCACAGGGCGCCCACCCCGACGACCAGGGCCACCGCGAGCGGGACCGGCGACGTGGCCCCTGACCGGCGACGGTCGTGGAGCCAGGCGTCGGCCGCGCCCAGGAGCAGGTCCACCACCGTGCGCAGGCGCACCGGCCGTGCCGCGATCAGGTCGCCGACCTCCTCGCCGTAGCGCTCCTTCCACGCCTGCGGATAGAAACTGAGCGCCTCTCGCGCCAGGCATCGCAGGTTCATGCCGGCCCCCAAGCCGCGCGTCTGGCCCCCGCTTGCTCGACTCGCCGCAGCGTCGCCAGCTGCTCCTGCAGCGCGGCGCGGCCGCTCTCGGTGATCCGGTACGGCTTGCGCCGCTCGGACGACTCCACCGGCTCGATCCAGCCACGCTCCTCGAGCCGCATCAGCGCTCCGTAGAGCGTGCCCGGCTCCAGCACCGTGCCCGAGAACTCCTCGATGTCATTGATCATCCGATAGCCGTGCTTCTGCCCCTCGGCCAAGCTGATGAGGACGAGCATTGCCACGTCCGTGAAGCGGCCGAGCTCTTGTGTTCTCCGTGCCATGTATTCAGTAAAACTTAGTAAGTCTCACTGAGCAAGACCCATCAATGCGGCCATGAGCCGCATCGAGTGGTCGAAGGCGGTGTGGCGGTCCTCGATGGTGTTGTTGTACTGGCCGAACAGCTCGAAGCTGACCCAGCCGTACAGGGCGGTCCACGCCATCACGCCGCGGAAGATCACGTCGTCGGGGGTGTCGGGGATGAGGGTGCGGACGGCGGCCGCGTCCGCCTGGAGCGAGGGCGGGGGAGGGGGCACCGGCTGGGCCGGGGTGAGGGCGGCCGCCTGGTGGGCCTCCGACAGAATGCGGCCGAACACGATCGTGTCGCGCACGGCGGCGGGGATCGTGTCCTGCGGGGCCTGGTAGCCGGGCACGGGAGAGCCGTAGAGCAAGGCGTATTCGTGCGGGTGTGCCAGTGCCCAGTCGCGCACGGCGTGGCAGACGGCCAGCCACCGGCCGAGAAAGTCCTCTCGCGGGCAGCCCGCATCGGCCTGCTCCACGGCTTCGCCGACGGCGTTGTAGCCGTCGATGATCAATGCGGTGAGCAGATCGTCGCGGCTCGGGAAATAGCGGTAGATGGCGGAGGAGACCATGCCCATCTCCCGCGCCACGGCCCGCAGTGACAGGCCGCCCGCGCCCTCGGTGGCAAGCTGGCGGCGTGCGATGTCGGTGATCTCTCTGGTGAGCTCCGCCCTGACACGTTCTCTGGCGGTACGGCCGGCTGTCATGCCAGCAGGCTATCAGAGCAGTGAGAAGAAACGAGAGCACTGCTCTTGACGGACGGTGCTCTATTGAGAGAGCATTGCTCTCGTAAGCAACGGCACCGCCCCACGGAGGCTCCGGATGTTCGACCTCGCCAAGCACGCCAACGCGGCCCTGATGTTCCTCTTGGAGCTAGGCGTGCTGGTCTCCGTGGGCTACTGGGGGTTCAGCGTCAGCCCTAACTGGGTCATCAAGCTCCTGGCCGGGCTCGGCGGGCTGGCCCTGTTCATCGCCGCATGGGCGCTGTTCGGGGCCGGCGGCGGCGCGAACGCCACGTTCCCGCTCACCGGCCTGGCCCGCGCCGCCCTGGAGATCCTCTGGTTCGGCGGCGGCGCCCTGGCGCTCTACGCCTCCGGCCTGACGGCCTCCGCGGCCGTCTTCTCTGCTCTCTTCGTCCTCAACGCGGTCCTCCGCATCGTCTGGAAGCAGGTCTGATCATGGGTAAGCACGTCGTGGTGGGTTCCGGCCAGGTCGGCACGCACCTGGCCACCAAGCTCCTCGACCAAGGACACGAGGTCACCGTGGTGACCCGCTCGGGCAGCGGACCCGAAGGGGCGGTCAAGGTGGCCGCGGATGTGGCCGACAAGAACAGGATGATCGAGATCACCCGGGGGGCGGACGTCCTCTACAACGCCGTCAACCCGAAGTATCACCGCTGGCTCACCGACTGGCCGCCGATGGCCGCGTCCTTCCTGGCCGCCGCCGAGGCGAGCGGCGCCGTGTACGTGATGCTCGGCAACCTCTACCCGTACGGGCCCGTCTCGGTCCCGATGACCGAGGACCTGCCGCTCGCCTCGACCAACCCCAAGTTCCGGGTGCGTGCGAAGATGTGGGCCGACGCGCTGGCCGCCCACGAGGCCGGCCGGATCAGGGCGACCGAGGTGCGCGGCTCCGACTACTTCGGCCCGGGCGCCACCGACCAGTCCTACCTGGGTGACCGGTTCCTCGTCCCGCTCCGGGCGGGCAAGACGATCCAGCTCGTCTGGCCTGCTGACATCCCGCACAGCTTCACGTACCTGCCCGACGTGGCCGACGCCCTGATCGTGGCGGGCGGGGACGAGCGGGCCTGGGGCAAGCCCTGGCACGTGCCGACCGCCGAGCCGGTGACCTTCCGCGAGATCGGGGAGCGGATGGCCGCCCTGCTCGGACGCCCCGCGCCCCGGATGGTTCAGCTGCCGTGGCCCGTGGTGCGGGCGGTCGGCCTCTTCTCGCCCATGATCGGCGAGCTCGGGCACGTCCGCTACCAGTTCACCAAGCCGTTCGTGCTCGACTCGTCGGCTTTCCAGCGCACGTTCGGCGTGGCGCCTACTCCGATCAACCAGGCGCTCAAGGCTACGCTCGACGGGTGAAGATAGCCATGATCGGCCTGGGTGACATCGCGGAGAAGGCCTACCTGCCCGTGCTCGCCGCCCAGCCCGCCCTCGACCTCCACCTCTGCACCCGCAACAGCGCCCGGCTCGACCGGCTCGGCGACGCCTACCGCATCGCCCGCCGGTCGGCGAGCGTGGATGAGGTGATCAAGGCGGGGGTCGACGCGGCGTTCGTGCACGCCGCGACCGACGCGCACCCGGAGATCGTCGAGCCGCTGCTCAGCGCCGGGATCCACGTCTACGTCGACAAGCCGATCGCGTACACGCTGGGGGAGTGCGAGCGCCTCGTACGGCTCGCGAAGGCCGAGGACAGGTCGCTGATGGTCGGCTTCAACCGCCGCTACGCGCCCGGATATGTCGGACTTGCCGCTCATCCTCGACACCTCATCCTCATGGAGAAGAACCGCGACAACCACCCCGACGAGCCCCGTCGGGTGATATTTGATGACTTCATCCATGTGGTGGACACCCTCCGCTTCCTCGCCCCCGGCCCGATCAGCGCCACCACGATCCGGACCCGCGTCACGAACGGCCTGATCGAGCACATGGTCCTGGAGCTGTCGGGCGACGGTTTCACCGCCATCGGCGTCATGAACAGGATGAGCGGCGCCGCCGAAGAGACCTGCGAGGCCATGGGCGACGGCGTCAAGCGCCGCGTGGTCAACCTCGGCGACGTCATCGACTACCGCAACGGCGAGCGGCTCGTCCGGCGGCCCGACTGGGTGCCCGTGGCCAGGCAGCGCGGCATCGAGCAGATCTGCCTGGAGTTCCTCGCCGCCGTCGGCGAGGGCCGCAGGATCGACGCCAACGACGCGCTGCGCACGCACGAGCTGTGCGAGCAGATCGTCAGTCAGGCCGCTTGACCTGCATCGCCCGGTCGGCCTTGGCGAGCATGCGCTCGAAGGGCCGGCCGCCCAACCTGGTCAGCACGGTATAGCCCTTCGCGTCACGCAACGGGCTGGACGACGACACGACGCCCGCGATCGCGCCGCCGTACAACACGGGACCGCCGCTGCCGCCCGCGGCGGCGTGGCAGTTATGCGTGATCATCAGGCCGCGGCCGTCCGAGACGCCCTCGACCGCGTCGCCCAGGCACCGGTGCAGCCGCAACCCCCGATAGCCCTTGCCCGCCGGGTAGCCGAGCAGCTCGAGCCCGCGCAGCGCGGTCCCCCTGGCGGTCGGCATCGTCCGCAGCCCGCTCCCGGTCACGTCCTCCAGCGGGCGCCGCTGTGCCATCACCCCGACCAGACCGACGTCGTACGGCAGCAACTCGGCCGAGAACGGCTCCTTCCGCCACTTGGCCGGCACCCACGTGCGCGCGACCCGCCATACCCCCAGCCGCGGGCGGCCTCGGTCGTAGCCCGGTATGAAGGCGAGCTGCTTCAGCCGCCGGCCCCGGTGATGAAGGCAGTGCGCCGCCGTCAGCACCAGGCTGCGGCTGCGCGACCCGATCACCGTGCCTCCGCACACCACGTCCCGCCGCGTGACGGGATCTCGGCCGACCAGCAGCCCCGTGAGCCGCCGCGCCCCCGTATAGGGGCGCGGGACCGGGGCGTAACCCAGACGATCCCCGTTCGGGGTCAGAACTTGGGGGACGGGGATGTTACGTTGCGACACCTCGGCGATGACGGCGGTTGGATCGAGCAGGACCAGGGAAAGCACCAGCCTGAGCACCCTCCCAGTGTTAGCAGAAGATGATCAGTGCGCTGATCTGCAACAATCATTGTTTTACCTAACCTGTGTACTGGGAACCCAGGGTTCGCAGCCGGGCATGCGCGTCTTCGTAGACGGCGGGCCTGCCGAGGTAGGCCTTCGGCAGCTTGGCCACCATCGTGTAGTTGGTGTCGCACACGTTGCCCACCGGCGCCTGCCCCGCCTGGCTGACCAGCTGATACGCGTCGAGCGTGTCCAGCCCGGTCAGCTCCGACGTCCAGGTGACCAGGTCGTGCTGGCTGATCCGGTACGCGTCCTCCAGCGGCCGGGCCGAGCCCGTCGACATCAGGTGCAGATCGTCCTCCAGCCGCGGCCACGGCGTGGCCACGCCCTTGATCAGCTCCACCGCGACCACCGTGTTCATGGCCGACTCGACCGCGGTGCCGCACACCTCGCCGTGCCCTTGCAGCCCGTGCCCGTCGCCGATCGCGAACATCCCGCCCTCGACGTTGACCCCCAGGTAGACGGTGACTCCGGCACGCAGCTCGGGGGTGTCCATGTTGCCGCCGTGCGCGTCCGGGGTGATCGTCATGCGGGCCTCGTTCGCGCCGGGGGCCACGCCGACCGTGCCGTGCATGGGGTCGAGCGGCAGCTCGACGCTGAAGTCGGTGTTGCGGGCGTGGTAGACGGCGACCCCCTTGCCGAGGTCGATGTCGTAGCGCCAGACCCGCTCCTCGAGCGGCGGCTGGAGCATGGCCGTGGTGTGGGTGCCGGTCAGCGCGCCGAAGTGGGGGAACGTGGTCGACACCGCCCAGTCCCTGGCCGGAGTGATCTTGATGAAGTGCAGGGCCAGCGTGTCGCCGGGCTCGGCGCCCTCGACGTGGAACGGCCCCGTCACCGGGTTGAGGTAGGGGAACTCGCACACCTGCGACGGCAGGTCGTCCACGCTCCGCACCAGGCCGCCGAAGCAGTCCTCGGTGTACAACTCCAGGATCGTGCCCGGACGTACCTTGCCCAGGGCCGGGCGCCCCCCGAAGGTGTAGCTCAGCTCCTCAGGCGAGGGATGGTAGGACACGACGTTCACTGGACCTCCTTGGGAAGCACAGGCCGGCGGCCCGTGACGTAGGTGATGCCGAGGACGACCAGGCCGACGGCGAGCCAGATGCCGCCGACCCACTGGGCGTGCACGTTCTGGTTGACCACGACGGCCACCAGCACGATGAAGCCGATCACCGGCGCGACCAGGTGCGCGAGCCAGTTGCGGCTGCCGCGCTTGACGACGTAGTACACGACGACGGAGATGTGCAGCAGCAGGAACGCGGTCATGGCGCCGAAGTTGACCAGCGAGGCCAGCTCGCCGATGCCGTTCGCCCTGGTGCTCATGTAGATGCCGAGGATCAGCGAGATCGCCGCCACGACGAGCGTCGCGTTGACCGGCACCTTGTGCTTGGGGTCCACCCTGCCGAGGAACGAGGGCAGCTGCCGGTCCCGGCCCATCGCGAACAGCAGCCGCGACGTGGCCGCCTGGGCGACCAGCGAGTTGGCGAAGCCCCACGCGACCGCCGTGGCCACGGCGGTCAGCACCGACAGCCAGGCCCCGCCGGCGAACGCGGCGGTGTCGTAGAAGGCGCTGCCGGCCGGGTCGCCGTTCGTGATCAGGTTGTCCCTGTTCGGCGTCAGCAGCGCCGCCACCCAGGTCTGCACCACGAACAACACCGCGGCCAGGCCCAGCGCGGCCACCATGGACCGGCCGAGCCGCTGCGCGTCCTCGCGGTTCTCCTCCGCCAGGGTCGAGATGCCGTCGAAGCCGAGGAACGACAGCACGGCCACCGACGCGGCGGCCAGCACCACGCTCCACGCGAACCCGGAGGAGTCGAAGATCGGCGTGAGGAAGCCGGTCTGCGCCTTGCCCTGGGCCAGCGCGACGACGCCGACCACCAGGAAGATCGCCAGCACCGCCAGCTCGGCCACCAGCATGATCCGGGTGATCCTGGCCGTCATCTGGATGCCGAGGTAGTTCACGACCGTGTTGAGCACGACGAAGGCGACCAGCCACGCCCAGACGGGGATCACGGGCACGAACGAGTTCATGGCCACGCTGGCCACCAGGTAGAGCAGCGACGGCACGAGCACGTAGTCGAGCAGGATCGCCCATCCCGCGATGAACCCGACCGGCGCGCCGATGCCGCGCCCGGCGTAGGTGTAGACCGAGCCGGCCATGGGGAAGGCGCGCGCCATCTGCGCGTACGACAGCGCCGTGAACGCCATGGCGACGAGCCCGATGACGTACGCCAGCGCCACCATCCCGTGGGAGGCGGCGAAGACGTTTCCGAAGATGCCGAACGGCGCGATCGGCACCATGAAGATCAAGCCATAGATCATCAGATCGGCGAAGCCTAAGGAACGGTTGAGCTCCTGGCGGTAGCCGAACTGCTCAATTGCGCTCATGTACAGCTCCTCGCTGCTTGGGGGGCGATTCGCACATTAGAGGCTAAGTCTTATAGGGAAAAGATCTCTTCAGAACGAATTCCCGGCATCGCTCAGGGCAAGATCGCACCGGCGAGGAGGGCGGCGTGCGCGGTGGCGCGGCGGTCCTGCCCGCGCTGGAGACGGTCGTCCCCGGTCACGGCCCGATGGGCGACGGCCGCGGGGATCAGGCGAGGGCGGGGGCCCGCCGGAGCGAGCCCCCGCCGGCGGTCACGGGTAGAGACCGCGCATCTGGTGGGCCTCGGCGACGCGACCCACGCCGATGACGTGCGCCGCCTGCCTCAGCGTCAGCCCGCGGGCCGCGGCCATGGACTTGACCTCGGAGAACGCGCTTTCCATGAGGTCGCGCAGCTTGACCTCGACCTCCCCGGAGCTCCAGGAGTAGGCCTGCATGTTCTGCACCCACTCCAGGTACGACACGATCACCCCGCCCGCGTTGGCGAGGATGTCGGGCACGACCGTGGCCCCGTTCGCGGCCAGGATCTCGTCGGCCTCCGGCGTGGTGGGGCCGTTGGCGCCCTCCACGATCAGGCGGGCGCGCACGCGTGGCGCGTTCGCCTCAGTGATCGCGCCCTCGAGCGCCGCCGGGACCAGGACGTCCACGTCCAGTTCCAGCAGGTCGTCGAGAGGCAGGGCGTCGGCGTGGCGGTAGCCGGACACGCCGCCGGTCTCGGCCGCCCACGTGCGCAGGCCGGCGATGTCCAGCCCCGCGCTCGCGTAGACGGCGCCGGTGATGTCGGAGACCGCCACCACCTTGCAGCCGGCGTCGGCGAGGTACTGCGCGGCCAGCGCGCCCACCTTGCCGAAGCCCTGCACGGCCACGCTCGCGCCCTCGGGCGAGCGGCCGAGCGCGGCCAGCGTGGCGATCTGCACGCCGCGCGAGGTCGCGCCGGAGCGCCCGAGCGAGCCGCCCAGCGTCGTCGGCTTGCCGGTGACCACACCGGGCACCGAGTAGCCCGCGCTGACGCTGTAGGTGTCCATGATCCAGGCCATGGTCTGCTCGTCGGTGCCGACGTCGGGAGCCGGGATGTCCTTCTCCGGGCCGATCAGCGGCAGGATCTCGTTGACGTAGCGGCGGGTCAGGCGTTCGAGCTCGCGGGTGGTGAGCCCGGTCGGGTCCACGGCCACGCCGCCTTTGGCGCCGCCGTACGGGATGCCGACCAGAGCGCACTTCCACGTCATCCACATCGCGAGCGCGGTGACCTCGTGGATGTCCGTGCCGGGATGAAACCGGATGCCGCCCTTGGCGGGGCCGCGCGAGACATTGTGCTGGACGCGGAAGCCCTGGACGACGCTGAGCCGTCCGTCCTCGCGCCGCACCGGGACCGAGACGGTCAGCGAGCGGCGGGGCGTGGCCAGCACCGTGCGGAGCCCGTCGTCGAGCCCGAGGTGCTCGGCCGCCTGGTCGAGCTGGTAGAGAGCGGAGTCGAGGGCCTGGCGGCCCGGAGTGATCAGCGCCGGCGTCTTTGACGGCACCATGATGCTCATGGAAGAGATTCCTCCTGGTATATACGCCCTATTTGTAGGGAAAGCGCCATTGCCTTCACCTTCTGGGCGATGTTGTCGCGATCATCCTAGAGCGGGGGATTTGACCTTGCCTAGTTATTGGTAAAAATCCGGGCCGCTGATCGGGATGCTGTGGACCGTGCCACTCTGGCAGGCTTGGGCCACGAGGGTGTGCCGAATCGACATCGGAGGTGGGATGCCCGCACTCGTCGTGGGGCCGATGCTGCGACACGTCGATGCCAACAGCGCCTCGATCTGGGTGGAGTCCGCCGAACCCTGCACGGTCACCGTCGAAGCGGGTGGCAGGGCTTACCGGTCGCCTACCTTCACCGTGCACGGACACCACTACGCGATCGTGGATCTCGTAGAGCTCTCCCAGGATATCCCCTCCTATTCGGTCAGCCTCGGCGGGGAGCAGGTATGGCCTCCGGCGGGTCGCCCGCCCAGCAGGATCCGGCTCCTGCCGCCGGAGGGGGCGCGCCGGCTGGCGTTCGGGTCGTGCCGCACCAGCGTGCCCCACGACGTGGCGCACGTCCGCACCCATGGCGAGGACGTCCTGCGCTCCTACGGCCGCCACCTGGCGGGCTCCGGCGACGAGGAGTGGCCCGACCTGCTGCTGCTCCTGGGCGACCAGGTCTACGCCGACAATCCCTCGCCCGAGACGCTGGCCTACGTCCGCGCGCGCCGGAGCACGAGTGGCATAACGGGGCCCCAGGGGGAGATCGCCGACTTCGAGGAATACGCCGAGCTCTACCGCCAGGCGTGGACCGACCCCGAGATCCGCTGGCTGCTGTCCACCGTGCCGACCGCGATGATCTTCGACGACCACGACCTGCGCGACGACTGGAACACCTCGCAACCCTGGCGCGAGGAGATGGCCAGGACCAGCTGGTGGCGCCGCCGGGTGGTCGCCGGGCTCGGCGCGTACTGGGTCTACCAGCACCTCGGCAACCTCTCACCGGCCGAGCGCGCGGCCGACCCGCTGCTGCGCACGCTGCTGGATCTCCAAGGCCGCGACGGCGCCGACGCGCTCGACGCCTTCGCCGAGAAGGCCGACGCCGAGCCATCGAGCAACCGCTGGAGCTACGCCCGCGACCTCGGGCCCGCCCGCCTGATCATGGTCGACACCCGGTGCGCCAGGCAGCTCACGCCCGGCGCGCGCCGCATGCTCGACCCGGCGGAGCAGGCTTGGCTCGAGGAGCAGGTCGCCGCCCCGGCCGAGCGCCTGATCATCGGCTCGTCGATCCCGTTCCTGCTGCCTGAGGGCGTGCACGGGGTGCAAAACTGGAACGAGGCCCTGAGCGACGGCGCGTGGGGTCCGGTGGTGCGGCGGTGGTCGGAGAGGTTCCGGCAGGCCTTCGACCTGGAGCACTGGGCGGCGTTCCGGCGCTCGTTCGACGACCTGTCGAGGCTGTTCATCGGGCTCGGCAAGCCGGTGGTGATCCTCTCCGGCGACGTCCACTACTCCTACCTGGCCAAGGCCCGCCTCGGCCCGGTCTACCAAGTGGTCTGCTCGCCGATCCGCAACCCGCTCAGCCGCCTGCTGCGCTGGGCCAACGTGGTCACCCAGTTCTCCATCGCCACGCTGGTGGGCAGCCTGCTGGCGCGCCTCGCGCGCATTCCGCGGCCGCCGTTCCGCTGGCGGATCACCAAGGGCCCGTGGTTCCAGAACGCCGTCGCGACCCTCACCCTGCCCGATCAGGTGACCTGGTACGAGTCGCGCGACGAGGTGCTCAGGCCGATCGATTCTGTACGGCTCGAGTGAAAACGGTTATCGTCACGCTCTATGGATGAAGACCACTACTCGCTGGCCGTGCCCTTCTACGACCTGTGGCATGAGGACGGGCACGTCCCGATGATCCGCGAGCTGCTGCCACCCCTGCTGAAGGGCGTGCGGCGGAGCGTCATGGAGATCGGCGCGGGCACCGGCCTGATCACCCGGGTGATCCTCCGGGAGACGCCCGCGGAGGTCTACGCCGTCGAGCCGTCGTTCGGCATGCGCTCCGTCCTGCTCAACCGGCTGGCCGAGGACCCCGATGCGCTGAGCCGGGTGACCGTGCTGTCGTGCGGCGCGCTGAAGGCGGAGGCCGACGAGCCCGTCGAGGCCATCGTGATGATCTCGGTGCTGCACAGCTTCGACGCCGAGCAGCGGGCGGAGCTGTGGCGGGTGCTGCGCACGCAGCTGGAGCCGGGCGGGCTGTTGCTGTTCAACTGGCGCGAGCGGGCCACCCCCGTGCCGGGCGAGCCGGAGGTCGTCGGTTCCTACCGGGTCGGCAGGCACACGTACGAGATCGCGGGTCAGGTGCTCGCGGTCACCGGCGAGACGGCCAAGACCCGCTACTTCTACCGCGTGAAGCAGCGCGGCGTGGTGATCAGCGAGGACGTGGTGGTCTCCGAGAGCCACTGGCCGGCACGGGAGCGACTGGTCGCCGAGCTGGAGGCGGCGGGCTTCACCCGGGACGGCGCTCCCGACGGCTTGGAAGCCTGGCGGCTCACGAAATAGTGGGAACCGGACTCGGGCGAGTGCTTCGCGGCGCTGTTCGATCGGCACGCCGACGAGATCCACAGGTACGCGGCCCGGCGTCTCGGGGCGGAGCGGCGGCGTACCGGGGCCATGGCCACGGTCGGCGGCCGGTGCCCGTGCGCCGTAACGGCGCCCGACCCCGTAAACCACAGGACCGTCTCCCTGGACAGGGCCCGGCCACGTACGGTGGTCGGGCCCAGCCGGCGCAGCCGTAAAGAATGGATGTCTTTATGGGTGTTGGTTTTTGATGTCGTAGAGGGCATCGGAGAGCTGGTCGATCGCCCAGATGAGGTCCTCCTCGGAGACGACGATCGGCGGCGCGAGCCGGATCGTGGACCCCTGGGTGTCCTTGGCGAGCACACCCCGCTTCATCAGCGCCTTCGACACCTCACGCCCCGTGGCGAGATCAGGAGAGATGTCCACGCCGGCCCACAGCCCCCGTACGCGCACCTCGACGACGCCCTTGCCGACCAGCTCGCGCAGCCGGGCGTGCAGCACCTCGCCGAGCTTGGCAGCCCTGGCCTGGTACTCGCCGGTGTTGAGGAGCTCGACGACCGCGTTGCCGACCGCACACGCCAGCGGGTTCCCGCCGAATGTGGATCCGTGCTGTCCCGGGTGGATGACCCCGAGCACGTCCCGGTTGGCCGCGACGGCGGACACGGGGACGACGCCGCCGCCGAGCGCCTTGCCCAGGACGTACATGTCGGGCACGACCCCTTCGTGGTCACACGCAAACGTCTGCCCGGTCCGCCCCAGCCCCGACTGGATCTCGTCGGCGATCATCAGGATGCCCTCGGCCGTGCACAGCTCCCGGATGTCGGTCAGGTAGCCGTCCGGCGGCACCAGCACCCCGGCCTCACCCTGGATCGGCTCGACCAGCACGCCGACTGTGTTGGCGTCCACGGCCTCCCTGATCGCCTCGATGGACCCATACCGCACGATCCGGAAGCCCGGCGTGTACGGCCCGAAGTTGTCGTGCGCGTCGGGATCGGTGGAGAAGCTGATGATCGTGGTGGTGCGGCCGTGGAAGTTGTTCTCCATCACGATGATGTTGGCGAGATCCGGCTCCACGCCTTTGACCTCGTAACCCCACTTGCGCGCCACCTTGATGGCGGTCTCGACGGCCTCGGCACCGGTGTTCATGGGCAGGATCATGTCCTTGCCCGTGAGGTCGCCGAGCCCGGCGCAGAACCGCGCGAACTGGTCGTGGTAGAAGGCACGGCTGGTCAGGGTCAGCCGCTGCAGCTGTTCCTGGGCCGCCTCGAGGATCTTCGGATTGCCGTGGCCGAAGTTGAGCGACGAATAGCCGGACAGACAGTCCAGATATCGCTTGCCGTCCACGTCGGTGACCCAGGCGCCGTTGGCCTCATGGATCACGACGGGCAGCGGATGATAGTTGTGCGCGCTGCGACGCTCGCTGAGCTCGATCAGCTCTGCGCTGCTGGTCATGTCAGTTCTCCCCCCTGATCTCCAGTGTGCAGCACTTGGGGCCCCCGCCTGCCTTGCGCAGCTCCGAGAGATCGACCGGAATGACCTCGTACCCACGGCGCTTGAGCTCCAACTGCAGGCCGGAGGCCTCGGCGTTGATGACCACGTGCGTGCCGTCGCTGACCGCGTTCAGGCCGAGCACCTCGGCGTCCTCGGCGGTGGCGAGCACTGCGTCGGGGAACATCCGGCGCAGCACCTCCCGGCTGCCCGCGGAGAAGGCCTCCGGGTAGTAGGCGACGTTGTGCCCGTCGAGCGGGAACAGCGCCGTGTCGAGGTGGTAGAAGCGGGGGTCGACCAGGGTCAGCGAGATCACCGGGCGGCCCAGGTATTCCTGCGCCTCCTGGTGGGCCACCACCTCCGTGCGGAAGCCCGTGCCGGCCAGAATGACGTCCTCGAGCGTGAGGAAGTCGCCCTCACCCTCGTTGACGTGCTGCGGCGCCTGCACCGGGTAACCGTGCTCGGCGAACCACCGCAGGTAGGCCGGCCCCTCGGGACCGCGCTGCGGGTAGGCGAACCTGGCGCCGTAGACGCGCCCGCCCACGACCAGGGCGCCGTTGGCGGCGAACACCATGTCCGGCAGCCCGTCGATCGGGTCGATCAGGCTGACCTGGTGGCCGAGCTCCTCGTAGGCGGCCTTCAGCCCCTCCCACTGACGGACCGCGATGTCGCGGTCGGCGCCGGCCTCGGGATGCATCCACGGGTTGATCGCGTACTCGACCGTGAAGTATTCCGGACGGCACATGAGGAAGTGTTTGGGCATGCAGGTCTCCGTCGAGCTTTATGAGCGGATGTCCCAGATCTGATCTGATCGGAGGGGACGGAGACAGCCTAAGAATGTATGTTTATGCAGGCCAAGTCGTTGCATTGCGTGTTTGCGCGGGTTTGTTGCGTCTTTCAGGCCGTGGTGTGCGATCCATTGCGTACGACCCCCGGAGGGGCCTCGACCAGCCGTGACAGCACGATGGAGCTCTTGGTCCTGACCACGAAGGACTGCGCCGCGATGCGCTCGATCACCCGCTCCACATGCCGCACGTCCGTCGCCCTGATGTGCAGCAACGCGTCCGCCTCGCCGGTGATCGTGGCCGCCCCCACCACCTCGGGGAACTTAGCCACCGCCAGCGCGATGTCCGACGGCTTCGTCTTGCCCTGGCAGAACAGCTCCACGTACGCCTCGGTCGTCCAGCCGAGCGCCTGCGGCGAGACCACGGCGCTGAACCCGGTGATCGCCCCGCTGTCGAGCAGCCGGTCCACCCGCCGCTTGACCGCCGACGCGCTCAGCCCCACCTGGTGGCCGATCTCCGCGTAGGTCGCGCGGGCGTCGTCGACGAGCGCCGCGATGATGTCACGATCGAGCCGGTCCAGTTCCACGCGCTCTGTATACAGCGTGGCCAGGCTGGCGCGCGACGAGCGGCGCGCGGGAGACTGGACGCTCTGCCGCTTCACCGGAGGACTTCCGCCAGAATGAGCACAGCTGCCTTCCCCGAGGGATTCATCTGGGGTGTGTCGACGTCGGCCTTCCAAATCGAAGGCGCCACCGCTGCCGACGGCCGCGGCCCGTCCATTTGGGACACCTTTTCCGCGGACCGCGCCGACGCCTGCGACCATTACCACCGCTATCGCGAAGACGTGCGGTTGATGAAAGACCTCGGCATGGCCGCATACCGATTTTCCGTCAGCTGGCCGCGGGTGTTTCCCGATGGCTCCGGGAAATTGCACGCGGCCGGGCTCGATTTTTACGACCGGCTGCTCGACGAGCTGCTCGACGCGGGCATCACGCCGTATGCGACGCTTTACCACTGGGATCTGCCGCAGGCTTTGGAGGACGCCGGTGGCTGGCCGTCCCGGGACACCGCCCGCCATTTCGCCGATTACGCCGCCGCGGTGGCCGACCGGCTGGGGGATCGGGTCGACACCTGGTTCACCGTCAACGAGCCGTGGGTGGCCGCCTTTCTCGGCTACGGGTCCGGCATTCACGCGCCGGGCCGGAAATCGGCCGCCGACGCCTTCCGCGCCGCCCACCATTTACTGCTCGCACACGGGCTCGGCGCCGAGGCGTTGCGCGCGGCCGGGGCGGCGAGGGTGGGCGGCGTGCTCAACATCTCGCCCGTCATGACGCCCGGCCAGGTGAGCGACGCCGGGCGGGCCCTGTCGGCCGAGGACGCCGAGGCCGTGGCCAGGATCGACGTGCTGGCCAACCGGCAGTTCCTGGAGCCGATGCTGCGCGGCGCCTACCCTCCGGAGCTGCTGCCGATCATCGAGCGCACCGCAGGGCTCGGCCACGTGCACGACGGCGACCTGGAGCTCATCTCCCAGCCGATGGACCTGCTCGGCGTCAACTACTACACCCCGCTCGTCGTGCAGGCCCAGCCCAGCGAGCCCGCCGACCCCGCCTACCCGGGCAGTGAGGGCGTGCTGTTCTGCACGGTTCCCACCGCCGTCACCGCCATGGGCTGGCCCATCGTCCCCGGCTGCCTGACCCACCTGCTGCGCCGCCTGACCGCGGAGTACCCCGACACCGAGCTGATGATCACCGAGAACGGTGCCGACTTCGTCGACGTGGTGACGGGCGACGGCATCCACGACGTGGAGCGCATCAGCTTCATCGAGGAGCACCTGCGCGCCGTCCGCGCGGCCGTCCAGGACGGCGCCAAGGTCCGCGGGTTCCTCGTCTGGACGCTGCTCGACAACCTCGAATGGGCCGACGGCTACCGGCGCAAGTTCGGCCTCGTCCACGTCGACTTCGCCACCCAGCGACGCCGGCTCAAGGACAGCGCGCTGTGGTACCGCGACGTCGTCAAGCGCAACGGCCTGACCGAGACCCGCCCGAAGCGCCCCACCCTCGAGACCGTGGCCGCCCGCTCCGGCGTCTCCCGTGCCACGGTCTCGCGCGTCGTCAACGGCGAGGCGTCGGTCAGCCCCGAGGTCCGGGAGTCGGTGCTGCGGGCGGTCAGGGAGCTCGGATACGTGCCCAACGCGGCCGCCCGCAGCCTCGTCACCCGCAGGACCAACGCGATCGCGCTCGTCCTGTCCGTCCCCCGGCAGGGCGGCGACCAGCTGACGGCGGCCGTCGTCCAGTACGTGACCAGCCTGCTGGAAGGCGCGGGCAAGCAGATCACGCTCATGCTCGCCGACACGGCCGAGAGTCACCGGCGCATCGTCCAGCACGTGGAGGCGGGCCTGGTGGACGGGGTGGTGCTGCTGCCGCCGGACCGCGGCGACACGCTGGCCGAGCGCCTGTCCCGCACCGGCGTGCCGATCGTGCTGCTCGGCAAGCCGGCGATCGCGTCGATGATGCCGTACGTGGACGTGGACAACGCCGGCGGCGCGAAGGCCGCGACCGAGCACCTGCTGGCCCGCGGCCGCCGCCACATCGGCATGATCTGCGGCCCCATGGACCTGGTGGCCGTACAGGACCGGCTGGACGGCCACCGGACCGCGATGCGGCAGGCCGGCCTGCAGCCGCTGCTGGCCCTCGCCGACCTCACCCGCTCCTCGGGCGCGGCGGCGACCCAGCAGCTGCTCGGCGACGAGCCCGCTCTGGACGCCGTCTTCGCCGCCACCGACCAGCTGGCCATCGGGGCGCTGCAGGCGGCGCGGGAGGCCGGGCGGAGGGTGCCGGAGGATCTGGCGATCGCGGGCTTCGACGACATCGACGCCGCCTCGGCCACCACACCCGGCCTCACGACCGTCCGCATATCGGTCGCCGACCAGGCGCTGGCGGTCGCCCGGCTGCTGCTGTCCCGGCTGGAGGGCCGCCACACCGAGTCCGTAGTCCTGCCCGCCCGCCTCGTCGTTCGCGACTCCACCTGACCGTTGTCAGGATCGGGTACGGCGGCGCAGCACGATGCGCTCGGCCCAGCTGGCCGCCTCCGGGTCCTTGAGCCCCTCGACCACGCCGCCGAGGTACGCGGTGGCCAGGCTGTCGAAGCCGCTGTCCAGCTGACGCAGCCTGCTGGCCTTGCGGCGGTCCACCGCCTGCAGGTATTGGGCGATGCTCTCCGCGTACCCGGCGTCGTGCTGGTAGGCGCGCTGGGCGGCGGCGCTGGCGGCGGCCTCGGCGTCGCGTTTGGCACGCAGCTCCCGCAGCCGGCGGTCGTTGGGGTTGTGCATGCGCCGCCCCAGGTCGGCGGCGATGAGCGCGGTGGCGACCAGCAGCGCCAGCAGCAGGATCATCGTGGGCAGCTGGCCGACGCCCTCCGACGTGGGGCCGATCTCCTGACCGTCCACGATCAGCGGCTTGACCAGGGCGTCCCTGCGCAGCACGGCGACGGCGACGATGAGGCCGAGCCAGACCAGCGCGACGCCGATCAGCAGCCAGCGGCCCTTGGCCGAGCTGCCGTGCTCCTGCCAGGACCGGAACGCCCTGCCGTACATGTGGGGCGCGACCAGCATGATGAGCGCCGCGCCCGCGGCCAGCAGCGCGGTCATCGCGATGCTGTCGCCCCAGCTCAGGATGACCTGGTAAAGGATCGGGACCTCGACGATCAGCAGGAGCAGCAGCAGGAGCGCGGCAGGCAGCCAGCGGCGGATCAACGGCCAATGGCTGCCGGAGATCGCGATCGAGCTGGGCCGCCCGTCGCCCGGCCGTCTGCTGGGCTGCTCCAGCTCCGTCACCCGGCGCTGGCTGTCCTCCAGGGCCTTGCGCGCCTCCCCGAAGGTGCGCTGCGACTCCGCGAGCCTGATCTTCTGGGACTCGAACTCGGCCCGCGCCCGCTGGATCTCCTGCTCGGTGCGCTCGTCGAGCTCGGCCAGCTCCGCCAGCCGCTCGTCCTCCAGCTCGTGGAAGCGCGGCACGCTGCCGGTCTGCAGCGTCAGCGTGTCGATCTGGCCGTCGGCGGCGTGCGTACGGCCGAGCTCGCGCTCCTCGCCGCGGCGGCGCGGCCAGTCGGGCAGGCGGTAGAGGTCGCCGTCGTACGCGACGGCAGGCGTGATGCGGGTGACCTGGCCAGGCTCGAACGACTCGTCCTGCTTGCGGTGTAAGAAGCGCATCGGGCCTCCAACGAGGGTCCTGCCTCCGATGCTAAGCGCCCGAACTGTAGAACAATGGCGTGGTGAGCGAATTGCCGGTCATCGAGGTCGCTTCCCTTCTCACCGACGCCCCGGATCCCGCCAAACGCGCCGTCGCGGACGCCATCGGCGCCGCCTGCCGCGACAGCGGCTTCTTCTACGTCACCGGCCATGGCGTGCCGCCGGAGCTGCTCGCCCGGCTCGACGCCGCGAGCCGGCGCTTCTTCGCCCTCCCTGATGAGGTGAAAGCGGAGATCTCCATGGACAAGGGCGGCACGGCCTGGCGCGGCTTCTTCCCGGTCGGCGGGGAGCTCACCTCGGGCCGGCCCGACCTGAAGGAAGGCATCTACCTCGGCCCCGAGGAACCGCCCGGTCCGCTCCCGCTGCACGGGCCCAACCTCTTCCCCGCCCAGGTCCCCGAGCTGCGTGAGGCCGTGCTCGAATACCTCGACAGGATGACCGCGCTCGCCCAGGCCGTCATGTCGGGCATCGCCCTGAGCCTCGGCCTGGACGAGGACTACTTCCGCACCGGCTACACCGCCGACCCGACCATCCTCTTCCGGATCTTCCACTATCCGCCCGCTCCGCCGGACGACACCGGCACCTGGGGCGTGGGGGAGCACACCGACTACGGCCTGCTCACCCTCCTCCTCCAGGACGAGAACGGCGGCCTGCAGGTCCGCACCCCGCGTGGCTGGATCGAGGCCCCGCCGCTGGCGGGCACCTTCGTCTGCAACATCGGCGACATGCTCGACAAGCTCACCGGCGGCCACTACCGCTCGACCCCGCACCGCGTACGCAACCGCAGCGGCAACGAGCGCCTCAGTTTCCCGTTCTTCTTCGACCCGGGCTGGGACGACGAGGTGCCGCCCCTGCCGTACGCGCCCGGCCACCGCTGGGACGGTCAGGTGGACTTCACGGGCACGTACGGCGAATACCTGCTGTCGAAGGTCGCGAAGGTCTTCCCGGCCCTCTTCGAGAACGTCAAGAGGTCGAGAACGTGAACCAGTTGACGTTGACGAAGTCGGCCGGCTGACCGCTGCTGAAGGTCAAGTAGACGGTGTGTGTCCCCGTGACGGCCGAGATGTTGGCCGGCACCGTGCGCCAGCTCTGCCACCCGCCGGTGTTGGCGAGGGCGAAGTCGCCGATGGGCGCGGCCGTGGGGCTGTCCAGCCGCACCTGCACGAGCCCGCTCACCCCGGCTGCCGCTCCCGAGGCCACCCTGGCTCTGAACTGCCTGGCGGCCTCCGTGCCGAAGTTCACTCCGTCGAAGCGCAGCCAGTCGCCGTTGGAGATGGCGCCGACGTTCTGCCCGCCGCCCGTGTCGGTGGTCGTCTCCACGATGGTGCCCGACTGGGCCTGGTGACGCTCGGCCTGGATGGTGGAGCGGGCGTCCACGTCGCCCGGCGGGTTGGTCGGGGTGGTGGTGCCGCTCTGCCACACCGCCACGTAGTCCACCACCATGGGACGCCCGGGCACGGTGGCCGCCGTCGGGGTCTGGCCGCCGAGGGCGTTCGGGAACGCGCCGCCCATCGCCACGTTGAGCAGCAGGAAGTAGCCGGCGTGGCCGGTCATGTTGCTCCACGTCGTGGCGTCGAACTGGGATTGGCTCACGCTGTGGAACTGCTGGCCGTCCACGTACCACCGCAGCTGGTTCGGGCTCACGCTGCGGTCCCACTCGAACCGGTAGGAATGGAAAGCCGACTGGCAGGTGGAGCCGGGGCAGGCGCGGCTGGCGCCGAGGCCGGTCGTCTCGTTGCACGGCCCGCCCGGGTTGACGCCACAGTGGAGCACGCCCCAGACGGAGTTGATGCCGTTGACGTTCTCCATGATGTCGAACTCGCCGATGCCCGGCCAGTTCCAGTAGTTCCCCCGGTACGGCGACCCGAGCGCCCAGAACGCCGGCCAGTAGCCGAGCGCGGCGTCGCCGGTCACGTTCGGCATCTGGATCCGGCTCTCGATGCGCAGGATGCGCCCGTCAGCGGGCTTGAAGTCGGCGCGCCTGGTCTCGATGCGAGCCGACGTCCACTCGCCTGAGCTGCTCCGCAGGGGCGTGATGCGCAGGTTGCCACCGCCGTCGAGGCTGAGGTTGGAGGTGCTGGAGGTGTAGTTCTGGATCTCGCCGGTGCCCCAGTTGGCCGGGCCGCCGGGGTACGCGTGCCCCGTGTCGATGATCCAGTCGGTCGACGAGGGCAGGGTGCCGGCGTTGCCGTTGAAGTCGTCTGACCAGACCAGGGACCAGCCGGACGGTGTGGGCGGGACGGCGGCCGAGGCGCTGACGGCCGCCTGGACGAGCAGGCCGGTGAGCGTGGTCAGAGCCACGGCCGCTAGGCGGCGCCTGCGCCTGCGTGCTGTTGTCATCGTTTCGCTCCTGGGGGGTGTGAGCGGCGTCGGAGATGTGAGAGAGCGCTCTCTCAAGCGATGTGACCACGCCGTTTACGCGCTGTCAATATCGCGCACCTCGGAAGAGGCTGTGTTGGTGAGCGCTCTCACAGCAGATCGACCGTGCTCGCCCCCGCGGACTCGAAGGCCTCCCGCCAGAAGTCCTCGAGCCGAGGGAACCGGTCGGGGTCCGACGTCTTCGCCCGCAGGAAGCCGTGGACGACCACCGCATACCCCGACATGTCGGGGAGCAGCCGTGCGTCCCGCAGTTCCTTGATCTTCTGCTTGCGTGCGCCCTCACTCAGGTCCAGCTTGTTGATGTCCAGGTCGCCCCGGTTGTTGATGAGGTCGCTGAACACGATGATCTCGTGTGCCTTGTCCGGCTGCCGCTGCGCGCTGAGCTGCTTGACCATGTAGCGCAGGGCTCCCAGCACGTCAGAACCCTGTCCCTCGGTCGGGCAGTCGAACAGCTGGACCGCCCTGGGCAGGACCTCCTTGATGCGGTGGGCCCTGACGCGGTCCTCGACGACCGGGTTCTCGTTGGGGTTCTCGGCCCGGGTGGCGGCGATGGCCACGGGGTCCTGGCGGCACGTACTGCTCTCGGAGCTTCCTGTGACGGCGGCGAAGGCGATCCAGTCACAGTTCTGGGCGAAGGGGGGCAGTTTGGAGGTGACGTCGCTCCTGGAGGTGGCGGGCTCGGCGTAGCTGGTCGAGTCGACGATCACACCACAGACGGAACGCGCCTCGGTGCCACACCCCGCCACCCCGGCCACGACCAAGACCAACCCGCACACGGCCGCGACCAGCCTGTGCACGACCCCACGCCGGGTCCGCGCTCGTAAGGCCGCGCACCGCCCGTGAACGCTCCCTTTGCCACCGTCCCCCGCCATCAGGCGCCCTCCGCCATCATGTGCCTTCGTCATGCCGCGATCCTCACCGAGCGTCCTGGTCCGGCCCGGCCGAATCGTTCTGGGCGGGGTGGTCGTGCCCGGTGTGCTCGGCCGTGGGGTGGTCGTCGGCCGAGATCGCCGGGCCGAGCCGGCGGCGCGACTCGGTCGTCAGCTCGCGCGGCATCACCTCCGCCCGCCACACTTCGATCCGGCCCTCCACCTCCCGCAGGATCCGCCCGATCTCCTCTCGCCCCGAGATCGCCACGGGCGTGTCACCGGTCGCCTCCATCGCGATGACCTCGCCCTTCCATAAGGAAGGAATCTCCTCCCGGCGCGGATGGGCCTCCAGCACACCGCCCTTGTACGCGGCGATGAGCTGCTCGGCCCTGGCATGTACGGCCTCCACCTCATGGTCGCGCTCGATCAGCGCGCTCTCCCACTCCTGGCTGAGCTGCTCGATGCGGGCCCGGGCCCGCTGCACATTGGCGTTGGCCTCCTCGACCACGGCCCGCCGCCGCGCCTCCGCCCGCCGCGCCCTGGCCTCCGCGATCGAGATGAACGCATCCTCATCGCCCGCCGCGTGCCCGTTCACCTGCGACGGCCGCGGCTCGGGCCGCGTATCGCCCCGGCCCAGCTCCCGCAGGATCACCTCCCGCGCCCCCGCCGCCCTCTCCAATAACGCCGTACGCGCAGCCGCAAGCCGCTGATCGACCTCGGTGACCTGCTCACGGGCCCGGGCCCGGATCTCCGTCACGTACACGGGCTGGTAGTCCGGATCCGTGAACTCGCCCAAGGGATGTCGGCGGGCGTCCCGCATCCCCTGCCGGCGCGCCTCCTCCCGCTCGGCCAGCGGATCGCCCCGCTTGAACAGCCGCGACAAGAACGCCATCCGCGTCTCCTGGCTCCAGCCGGACCGGAACCCCGGCCCGGATCTGCCTGAACCCCAGACTATGCGCTCACTTCAGAGGCGGCGTTGCCAACAATCGGCGATTCTGTGCCCAAGCGCCCCGCGAAACAGGGGAAATAGAATCCGCGAATCAGGGAAAACTTGGCCCGCGAAACAGGGAAACCCGCCGCAGGCGCTTCGGTGAGGCCACGTTCACCACCCTTGACGATCCCTCAGAGCTCGACATCGCCAAGGACGACCCGCGTACCTTTGTACGCGCGCGACCGCGACCGATGATCATCGACGAAATCCAGCGAGCCGGTGACCCCCTGATCCTCGCCATCAAGCAGGTGGTCGACGAGGACTGGTCCCCAGGCCAGTTCGTGCTACCTGGGTCGACGCGCTTCCTCAGCATCCCTACGCTGTCGGAGTCGCTCGCGGGCCGGGTGGCCTTCGTGGACCTGTGGCCTTTTGCGGTGAGCGAGCGCGTAGGGGACTATCCGGAAGTCCTGCGCCTCAACTCGGCCGTGGCGATCCGTGCATGGTTCCGCGGCTACCTGGACACCGTGATCTCTCGTGACATCCGCGACTTCGCCCATGTCAACAAGGCCCAGGCGATCCCCGATCTGATCGCGCTCGTCGCGGCCAGAGCCGGCGGTCAGTTGGTGCTCTCCCACATCGCCGACGGCCTCGGGCTCGACGTCGTGACCGTGCGTACGTATCTGGCTTACCTGGAAACCGTGTTCCTGGTCGCCTCGGCGCCCGCGTGGTCCAACAACCTCACCTCGAGAGTGACCCACGCCCCAAAGACCTATGTAACAGACAGCGGATTGGCTGCCCACCTCATGGACGTGGATGCGGAGTCGCTCCTCATGCCGGGCCACCCGGCCCTCGGTGGGCTGCTGGAGACCTTCGTCTTCGCGGAGCTTCTCAAGCTGTCGACCTTCGCGCGGCGGCATGTCGCCGTGCGTCACTACCGGGACAGGGAAAAGCGCGAAGTCGACTTCATTCTGGAACGACGTGACGGCAGTGTGATCGGCATTGAGGTCGAGGCCTCGGCCACGCCGAAGAGTGAGGATGCCAAGCACCTGCGGTGGTTGCGGGACAAGCTGGGCGATCGGTTCCGTGCCGGTTATGTCCTGCCCTCGGTTCGACGAATCTTCCGTCGGGGGACCGAATCTTCTTCTCGCCGTTGTCGATCCTGTGGAATCACAGAGAGCCGGAGACAGTCGTGCCGAGACTCTCGTCCCGTGGCGGGTAAGTCGCCGCCGGGCTGCAGGCCGAGCGCGGCAAGGGCGAAGATCCAGATGTCGTCGCCGTGGCCTGCGACCACGTAGCCGACGGCCAGGTCGGCGAAGACCACGTATTCCTTGAACCTGTCGAACGTGGCGTCCAGTCAGGCCCCCAGCACCATCCACGGGCGGTCGCCGGTGGGGTCAGTGGGTGGCTTCTGTCTTGACGAGGAGTCTCTTGAGCAGGTCGTTCAGGACGACCTGATCGGCCGGGGTGAGGGCGTTGACCATGGTGGCCTCCACCTCCGCCCGGATCGTCATCGCGTCCATCCACAGGCCATGGCCCTTAGGAGTGAGCTCGACGTCCACCCGCCGGCGATCTTCCGTGCTGCGCACCCGCCGTACCAGGCCGGCTCGCTCCAGCGTGTCGAGCCGGCCGGTCATCCCGGCCGGGGACAGCAGGAGGTCCGTGGCGAGCTCGGACGGCGTGGCCGAGCCGCCGCGCGCCATCAGCCGGTGCAACGTCTCGAACTCGAAGTCCTGCATGCCCACGTCACTCAGCGCCGCTTCCTTGGTGTGGGCCAGGTGCTTAACGAGGACCTGCATCCGCGTCACGATAGCCTCCACCTGCTCGTCGAAGGGCGCCTTGCCGCGCCAGCGGGCCAGGTGACGGTCGACCGAGTCCTTCATGCGACGGATCATACGGCAGCAAGTATTTTGTTGACGAAACATTCGCTGGCGAAATATCGTGCTTTGTCGTGATGAACCGACTGCTGATCGGGCGATGCCTGTCCGCGCTCGCCACCGCTCTCATCCCCACCACCCTGACCCTCGCAGTGCTGCGGGCGACCGGGGACGGCGCGGCGCTGGGCGCCGTGCTAGCGAGCGAGATGGTGCCGCTGCTGCTGTTGCTCCCCGTGGGCGGGGTGCTGGCCGACCGGATCCGGCCCCAACGGGTCACGTTGCTCGCCGACCTGACCCGATGCCTGTCGCAAGCGGCCATAGCCGTCGAGCTGTTGCTCGGAGTGAACCGTCTCCTTGACCTGGCGCTGTTGTCGGCGGTGGCGGGAGCGGCCATCGCGTTCGGCAGCCCGGCCGTGCCGAGGCTGGTGGTCGCGGTGGTGCCCGGGCCGGACCGGTTGCGGATGAACGCGCGGATCGGTGTGGCGACGAGCCTGTCCGCGGTGGTGGCTCCGGCGCTGGCGGGCGCTGTCACGCTGGCCGCCGGTCCGGGCTGGGCGGCCGCGCTCACGGCGGCGCTGTTCGCCTGCTCGGCGCTGACCCTTGGCGGTATCCATACGGCTTCCCCAGGCGCTCGTACGTCCGGCCCACGTCGGACGTCCGCCGCGTCCGCGAGGCGACTTGTTGGGCGAGGTGCGGCCTCCTCGTTCGGCAGGGATCTGGTCGAGGGATGGCGGGAGATCAGGGAGCGTCCGTGGTTCATGGCGTGCGTGCTGGGACACGGCGTGTGGCACTTCATGGCCGGGTTGTTCCTCACGCTCGGCCCGGTGGCCGCCGTGCAGGAGCTGGGCGGCGAGGCGAGCTGGATGCTGATCGTGCAGAGCGGCATGGTTGGTCTGGTCCTGGGCGTGTTCGCGGCTCCTCGGCTGCCCATCCGGAGGCCGCTGGCCGTGGTGCAGCTCGGTGCCGCGTGTTACTTGCTCCCCATGGTGGCCCTTGCCGTGACGGCGCCCGCGCCGGTGATGGCGGGAGCGTACTTCGTGGCGATGTTCGGGCTGGGGCTGCTCAGCCCGCTGTGGGAGACGGTCGTGGCCGATGAGATTCCGGAAGCGGCGTTGGGGCGGGTGCGGTCGTTCGACCAGCTCATCTCGTTCGCGTCCAGGCCGTTCGGGCTGGCGGTGGCGGCGCCGCTGGCCGGCCTGACCGGGGTGACGGCGCTGGCGCTGACGGGCGGCGTGCTCGTCGCCGCCGCCAACCTGGCCGCGATCGTCCCGATGGCGCGTTCTCGCAGGAGGCGCGCCGCCGAGGAGGCCGAACGCGCGCTCCCCGTCGCGACGTCCCAAAGCGAGGGAGAATGAAAGTGCGGCGCCGCTAGAGATCAGCGGCGCCGCACAAAACGAGACAAAGGGAAGTTACCCCTTCTCGGCCTCGCCGGTGGCCTGCTCCAGGGCGTCCTCCGGGGAGGCCTCCAGGTCCTGCTCGGCGTCCGCGCCGGCCTGGGCGGACGCCTTGTCCAGGCGGACCCAGCTCGTCACGCTCTCCACCGCGAACAACACGAACAGGTACGCCGTCAGCACCGCCAGCACGGGCGGCAGAATGCCGAGCGCCGCGCCCACGCCGATGATCAGCAGCCGCACCTCCCAGCCGAGCCCCGCGTGGAACACCCACGCGGGCGGCCAGATGCTCTGCCGGGTGCGGTAAACGGTGTCGTAGGTGTGATAGCCCACGACGTACACCAGCACGAACAACAACCACCTCGGCGCGTCGGCGGCCAGGCCGATGGCGATGATGGCGATGAACTCGGTGGCGCGCAGCAGCGGCGGCGTCAGCCAGTCGAAGCGGCCCAGGTGGTCGCGCGGCGCCGTGGGCAGGATGAGCAGCAAGCAGATCGCCACGGGCACGAGCAGGATCGGGCCGGGCTGGAGCAGCCCGGTGACCGCGACGGCGGTGACGGCGAGGAGGGCGGCGAGCGTGGCGGGCACGGGCGGCAGGCCACGGCCCAGCCGGGGCGCCAGCAGGTGGGTAAGGGGGCCGTCGTCGCGGTAGGCGAGCAGACGGGCGGTCTGGATGCGCCGGCGCTCCTCGTCGGGGTCCGGCGTGGGGGTGGCCATGGCCTGCGGTGCGGTGATCATACGAGGGACCTCATCAAGCGACCGGTGAGGGTGTAGGCGGCGGCGAGGGAGCCCCAGATCACCAGTGTGAGGAAGGTGATCCGGGCGTCGAAGAGGGCGGCGGTGATCGCGATGGCCGCGAACCGCTCGCCGATGGGGAACACGATCATCTTGCGTGCCCAGTGGACGGCACGGAACTTGCCCGCCTTGGTCCACATCTTGAGCAGGCCCCGCAGGCCCTGGCTGCGCTCCTCTTTGCGGCGTACGAGGGCCTTGCGCAGTGCGCGGTCGTCCGGCGCGTCCAGCGGCAGCGTGGGCAGCTGCGCGGGCGGTTTGCGGCGGTTGGAGATGCCGAAGGAGAAGTCGAGCAGGTGGCGCACCGACTGCAGACCGAGCGCGGCCAGCGCCAGGATCCAGATGTCGTCGCTGTTGCCGGCGATCACGTAGCCGAGGGCCAGGCCGGCGAAGACCACGTATTCCTTGAACCGGTCGAACGTGGCGTCCAGCCACGCCCCCAGCACGCCGAACTTGCGGGCGTAGCGGGCGACCTGCCCGTCGACGCAGTCGAAGACGAACGCGAAGTAGATCAGCACGCCGCCCAGCACCATCCACGGGCGCTCGCCGGTGGCGAAGCAGGCGGCCGCGGCCACGCCCAGCGCGATCGAGATCAGCGTCACCTGGTTGGGCGTCAGCCCGCGGCGGGCCGCCCAGCGGGCGATGAAGCGGGAGTAGGTGGAGACGAAGTAGGTGGTGAAGAAGCCATCGGCGCCTTTGACCGCGTTGTTGAGCCGGGCGCGGTCCTCGTCCATGCCGGCCATCTCGGCGCCGGCCTCGTTGACCTCCTCCTGGGTGGTGACCCGGCGGTAGAACAGGTCGCGTCGGCCGCGGATGCCGACGGACACGCCATTGCGCACCAGGCCGAACACGATGAGCTGCACCAGGTCGTCGTCCGGGCCGAAGGTGTGCGCCATGGCGGCCAGCTCCCGGCAGGTCTGCGCGAGCACGGGGGCGTTGCGCGCGCTGAGGTGCACGGGGCCGAGCATCACGGCGTTGGGCCGGGTCACGGCGTGGGCCGCGGTGCCGACGGACACCACGCGCGATTTGCCGACGCGAGAGCGCACAGGCAGCCCCTCGAGCCGGCTGAGGCCGATCTCCGGATCGGCCTCGTCGATCGGGACGCTGTCCTCCTGAGCCTCCTCGTCCGTCATGTCCGGGCGCGGCTCTTTCGCGACGAGCGCCAGCGCACCGCGCTTGGTCTTGGTGATCTGATAGATCAGCTCGTCGTGGACGACCGAGTTTTCCGGGATGATGAGCAGGCTCTCCGTTGCGGTCTCTGCGACGTCGGCCAGGCTTCGCAGGGCGGCGGCCACATCGTCGGAGGGAATGACGGCGGGCCGTGGATCGAGGGAGGTGAGCTGGCTGCGCAGGCGCTCGGCCACGGTGGGATCGCCGGGCAGCGCGGCCAGCTTCAGGCCGGTCGGAGAGGTGTCGGGGCCGGGCGAGGGGCCCAGCAGGACCACGCGGGTCATGACTCCCTTTCGAGACGGTAGCGGGGGGTTGAACAACGGGTAATGCGGGGACAGACGTCAAAGTCTAGTGAGGGTCACGTAAAGTCGCGTCATCAGAGCATGCCCGTAACTCGTCCCCGATCCAGCCGTAAGATGTCCGAGTGAGTCTCTACCGTGACGAAGGCGTAGTTCTGCGTACGCAGAAGCTCGGCGAGGCCGACCGCATCGTCACCGTCCTGGCCAAGCGCACTGGCAAGATCCGGGCGGTGGCGAAGGGCGTGCGCAGGACCACGTCGCGCTTCGGGGCGAGGCTGGAGCCGTTCACCCACGTCGACCTGCAGTTTCACATCGGCCGCACGCTCGACGTCGTCACGCAGGCGGAGACGATCAGGCCTTACGGTGAGGTGCTGGCCGCCGACTACCCCCGCTACACCGCCGGCACGGCGATGCTGGAGACGGCCGACCGGCTCACGCACGGCGAGAAGGAGCCGGCGCTGCGGCAGTTCCTGCTGCTGGTGGGCGGGCTGCGCACGCTCGCCGACCGGGTGCACGAGCCCAGGCTGGTGCTGGACGCCTACTTCCTGCGCTCGCTGGCCGTGGCCGGCTACGCGCCGGCGCTGGAGGCATGCGCCAAGTGCCAGGCGCCGGCGATCAGGGCGTTCGCCATCGTCGCGGGCGGCGTGGTGTGCGGGGCGTGCAAGCCGGCCGGATCGGCGGTGCCCGCGGGGGAGACGATCGGGCTCATGACGGCGCTGCTGCGCGGAGACTGGGCCACCGCCGACGCCTCGGACTCCCGCCATCGCAACGAGTGCAGCGGGCTGGTCGCCGCTTATCTGCAGTGGCACCTCGAACACGGAATACGCTCTCTTCGACATGTCGAAAGGGAGCTTGCGTGAACGTCAGACCTCCGACCCCGCATCCGTCCGGCGCGACGCCGCCGCCGATCCCGCGTGAGCTGGTGCCCCGGCACGTGGCGATCGTCATGGACGGCAACGGCCGCTGGGCCAAGGCGCGCGGCCTGCCGCGCACCGAGGGGCACAAGGCAGGCGAGTCCTCGTTGTTCGACGTCATCGAGGGGGCGCTGGAGCTGGGCATCCCCTATTTGAGCGCCTACGCGTTCTCGACGGAAAACTGGAAGCGCTCGCCCGACGAGGTGCGATTCCTCATGGGCTTCAACCGGGACGTGATCAGGCGGCGGCGCGACGAGCTCAACGCCATGGGCGTGCGCGTGCGCTGGGCGGGCCGGCCGGGCCGGCTGTGGAAGAGCGTGATCTCCGAGCTGCAGACCGCCGAGGAGATGACCGTCTCCAACCGCAAGCTGACGTTGCAGTTCTGCGTCAACTACGGCGGGCAGGCCGAGATCGTCGACGCTGCGGTCAAGCTGGCCCAGGACATCGCGGCCGGGCGGGTCAAGCCGGGCAAGGTCAACGAGAAGGTGTTCGCGCGTTACCTGGACGAGCCGGAGATCCCCGAGGTGGATCTGTTCGTGCGCTCGTCGGGGGAGCAGCGCTTCTCCAACTTCCTGCTGTGGCAGTCGGCCTACGCCGAGATGGTGTTCCTGGACCGGCTGTGGCCGGACTTCGACCGCAGGGACCTGTGGGAGGCGTGCGAGATCTACGCCAAGCGCGACCGGCGCTACGGCGGGGCGATCCCCAACCAGGTCTGACTAACCCAGGAACTCCGCCACGTCCTCGGCGAAGCGCGGGTGGGCGAACGTCCCGATGTGGCTCGCCCGGGGTAGACGATCAACTCCGACTCCGGCAGCCGCTCGGCCGTCTCCCTGAAGAGCTCCACCGGGTAGGCCATGTCACGCCCACCGCCGATGATCAGCGTGGGCGCCGTGATGCAGGTGAGCCGGTCGCGGTGCTGCGCACCGCGCCGCCCGGCCGCCACCGCTTCGGTGTAGCGCCGCTGGACCTCGCGGGTACGTGGAGTCAACGTGTACGCCGCCCCGGCCACCACCAGTCGCCTCACGACCTCCGGATGATCGGCGGCCAACTGCAGTGCCAGCGACCCGCCTGACGACATGCCCAGCACGTCCACGGGCTCGCCGAACCGCTCGGCCAGAGCTTGGGCGTGCTGGGTGGCGATGTCCGCCATGGTCGTACCCGCGGGCATCCCTGGCGCCCGGTTGACCGCGTATATGTGGAAACTGCCGGCCCTTCATCCGCATACTCCTTGACCACCTGTGCCATCTCCCCGGTTGCATCAATCACCATCACTTTACGTCTTCGACGTGTAACAATAAGTGACATTCCGTCCCCTCGACATGACGCCCTCATCAAGATGTTCACCGAGCGTCCCCAACTAGCGGTGGAGATCCTGCGCGACCTTCTGGGAGTGCAACTGCCCGCCACTCCGCTGATCCGTGTAGAGGACAGCACCTTCAACACCCGGCGTTCCGACGATATCGAAGCCGATCTGCTGTTCGTTCTGGGATCCCCGCAAGACCCCGCGCATGCCATCATCGTGGAGATCCAGCAGGACAAGTCCAAGGAGCCCCGGCAGCTCGCCCGCTACGCTGCCGCGCTGTGGCTGATGCTGGGCTGCGACGTCACGGTGCTGGTGATCTGCCCCGATCGTGGGGTCGCCGACCACTACGCGCAGCCGATCGACTCGGGGTTGACCGGCTATCGGCTGCAGGCCCGGGTGCTGGGGCCGGACGGCATCCCGGTCATCACCGACCCCCAGGAGGCGGCGGACCACCTGGCCCTGTCGGCCATGTCGGTCATGGTCCACGGCCGCGACCGTAAGGTCGTCGAGGCGTTCGCCACGGCACTGAACGACACGCGCGACGACCACGCTCCGAAGTACTATGAATACGCCTACAGCATGGCCGGGCCTGACATCCGGCGCCTCATGGAGGAGATCATCATGACGTCCACCGACTGGCCTGTCTACAGCCCCTTCGCCCGTGAACACTTCGGCCGCGGCCTCAAAGAGGGCGAAGCGAAAGGCAAGGCGGAAGGCAAGGCGGAGGAGGCAGCAAAGATGGTGCTCCTGGTCCTGACCGCCCGCGGCCTCGACGTCCCCGATGACGCCCGCGCACGCATCACCGCCTGCACCGATCTCATTCAGCTCGAAATCTGGGCCACCTGCGCAGCCACCGCCCGGACCATCCAAGACCTGTTCACCGAACCGGACGCACAACCCCGTTAGCCACACCACCGCAGGTCCTCGATCCTCGGGGCCTCCCGGCACGCTCCCCCTCACCCCTCCCGCCGCTCACTTGCCGAGGAACTGGTCCGCCGCGAGTGGTGTGGCGCCAGAGCCGCCGCGGCAAATCCTGTGTCCTCCTGTCGAATTCGAGCCGGTCCCGTCGACGCGTAAGCAGGGAGCGACAACATGGCAGGAGGAAACGAGATCATGAGGAAGATCATCGAGCAGGGTGTGGTGACGTTGGACGGCCAGATCAGCACCCCGCAGAACTGGCTGGGCGAGCTGTGGGCCGGAGAGTTCGAGCAGCGCTCGCGGGACCTGCTGTTCTCGGTCGACGCTCTGTTGTACGGGAGGGTCAGCTACGAGCAGCACGCGGAGGTCTGGCCGCACATGGAGGAGCATTTCGGCGACTACGCGGTCAGGATGAACACCATCCCGAAGTACGTCGCCTCCACCACGCTGAAGCAGACCACCTGGAACGCGACCCTCATCGAGGGGGACGTGGTGGAGGAGGTCGTCAAGCTGAAGGGCCGGCCCGGCGGCGACATCCTGAAGGTCGGCACCGGCGGCCCGCTCAGCCGCACGTTGCTCCAGCACGAGCTGGTGGACGAGTACCTGTTCTGGCTGGTCCCGGTGATCGCCGGCAGCGGGGCACGCCTGTACGAGGGCATCGACACGACGTTCCTGACGCTCGTCGACGTCGTACGGCTGAAGAACGGCGTGCTCGGCCTGACCTACACCCCGAAGCTCACAGCGAGCGTGTGACCCGGATGCCTTCTTCGCGGTCCTCCTCGCGGCCACGACGCGGTTATTCCCAAGGCAGCCTCACAGGCTTGGTCGGCATGTCGCCGTCGAGGAGGCGGCGTAACAAGCCGGCCAGCCCGACCGGGAAGACCCGTTCCGTGGTCTCCCACAGCTCGGGCAGCGTCCACCAGCGGAAAGCGTCCAGCAGTGACCGCTCCAGCGCCTCCATTCCCGAGACATCAACCTCGACCTCGGCCACGCGGAAGAAGAAGTAGGAGTCCACGGAGCGCCAGAGGGTCTGATCGTCCGGGCTCCAGCGCCCCGAGCATGTGGCCACCACTGGCCCGACCTCGCCGTGTCCCATGTGGTGCCCGATCTCTTCACGGAGTTCCCGGGCGGCGGCCATCGCCGGTGTCTCGTCGGCCCGGACGCCGCCGCCTGGGGTGAACCACGCGTACTCGCAGGTCACCGTCGACATCCGGGCCCGGTACAGCAGGGTCCGGTCGCACTCGTCCACGAGTATGACGCGGGCGGACCGGCGCACGATCACTTCAGGCATGATTCGCGAGGATAGGCGACCGACGAATTTCCCGCCCTAACGCAGTCCAACCCCGACAAGACCCATGCCCCTTTCCACGGGAATGTTCAGGAGGCGCAAAGATCATGCAGACTGCACAGGGAACCGTACGATCCGCTGATGGAACCGAGATCACCTTCGAGCGCTCCGGCAGCGGACCCGCTGTGGTCATGGTGGACCCTGCCGGCGGATACTCCGGATTCGACAGCATCCGCGGCCTCGGGGCCGTCCTCTCCGCTGAGGGGTTCACCGTCCACACCTACGATCGCCGGGGGCGCGGCAAGAGCGGCGACACCGTGCCGTACACGATCGCCCGCGAGATCGAGGACCTGGCCGCCATGATCGCCGCAGCGGGCGGCACCGCCCTGGTGTACGGCCTCTCCTCTGGAGCCCTGCTCGCCCTGCACGCGGCCGCCGCCGGGCTGCCCATCAGGCAGCTCGCCCTTTTCGAGCCACCGGTGCGCGCCGAGGATGAGCCGCCGGACACGGCCTTCACTGCCGAGATCGCCGCACTCGTGGCCTCCGGCCGCCGAGCCGCCGCCGTCAACCGCTTCCTGACCGGCATCGGCGTACCAGCTGAGATGCTCACTGAGCCGATGCCCGCACTTGAGGCGGTCGCCCACACTCTCGTCTACGACTGCGAGATCTCCAACGCGACAACGTACACACTGCTCAGATCGGTCCGCACGCCCACCTTGGTTTTGGACAGCCACGGTAGCTCCAACTACCTCACGGACGGAACGGCGGCACTCGTCGAGGCCCTCCCCAACGGCACCGGACGCAGTCTGCCCGGCGAATGGCACCGCGTGCCGGACAAGGAACTCGCCCCAGTGGTGGCTGACTTCTTCCGCGGGCATCCTTAACGGCGGTATGCGCGAACACCAGACGATGACCGCGAACCCGGGCGGCACGAACATGCCCGGCTTCCTGCCGGTCAGGGGCCGCAACGCAACTCCCTGGCGAGCGGTATGCCGTTCCACCATTCGACAGTGCCCGAATGATCACAGGCGCATGACCGGGATGGCGACCAGATGGACGCCCTCCAGATGTAACTCAAACGTAGCTAGATCCAGGGCAAATGTAACTGATCACCCGGTTAGCTCTCATCTGCGCGAAATCCTCCTGGCCGGGCACAAAGGGATGACTCGTCGTGCCCACCCAATGATCATTAGAGGCCACTAGTTCATGTCTACGGGGTCGAACGCCCCGCAGGTGCCTCCGGTACGAGCAGAGTGCTGATAGCGCAGTTGACGCCTCAGGCTGCCTGGCATCTGCACCCCGAAATGTAACCGGAAATGTAACCAGAACCGCGAAAACGTAACCGACGGTTGGTTACATTTGACCTGTGCACCAGGACATAGGCCAGCTGATCGGTCGCCTCCGCGTTGCGGGTGGCGACTACACCGAGGTGGAAGTCAAGTCCGCCGCAGGCGGACTGCCGCAGTCCCTCACCTCCACACTCAGCGCCCTCGCGAATCACCCCGGCGGCGGAACGATCATATTGGGCCTTGACGAGAGGACGGACTTTCGACCAGTTCGGCTTCGGATCCGCAAGCGCTGAAGCAGGGCTTGGCTCAGAAGGCACGCTGTTTCGCTCCCCTGTCCACGTCACCATCACGGACGCGGACGTCGACGGTTTCCCGATAGTGATCGCGAGAGTCCATGAGTGTGATCCTTCGATGAAGCCGTGCCGGGTGGCCGCATCGGGCACCGCGTACGTGCGCGGTTACGACGGCGATTTCCCGTTGTCGCCGCTGGAGGAGCAGGCCTTCCTCGCTGCCCGTCAACCCCCCTCCTTCGACCGGCAGGCAGTGCAGGGCGCCGCAAGGGAAGACCTGGATGACGAGCTCCTGCAAACATTCCTCCGCTCGGTTCGCGAGCGAGACCCACATGGGCTGGGCCGCTTCCACGATGACGCGGAACTGCTGCGACGAGCGGGTGTGACGCAGACCGATGGGACGCCGACAGTGGCGGGGTTGTTGGCGTTGGGTGCGCATCCGCAGCAGTGGTTTCCCCGGTTCGTCATTCAAGTCTCGGCAGAGCCCCTGCTGACCGACCCTCCAGGGGTTCGTGCGCGGAATCAGGCGACGATCACCGGCCCTATTCCCCGCATGCTCGATGAAGCCATGGCGTGGGCTCGGCGAACCTTCGACACAACGATCGTCTCAGCGCCGAACGGCAGCGTTCATGACAGGCCGGTATACCCGTACATCGCCTTCCGTGAAATCATCGCCAACGCCCTGGTCCATCGTGATCTCGATCAGTGGTCCGCCGGTATGGCCATCGAAGTGAGGCTCCGTCGTGATCGTCTCGTCGTGTCGAACCCAGGAGGGCTGTACGGCATCACGGTGGAGCGCCTTGGTCGAGATGCGGTCACCTCAGCGCGTAACGCCCGACTGGTCTCGATCTGCCAGCACGTCCGGACTCCCGAGAGCGGCGCTCGGATCATCGAAGCCCTGGCAACCGGCATTCCGATCGTGAATGCAGCGCTTGCCGAGGCCGGTCTTCCTCCAGCCCATTACGTAGACGCGGCGATCCGTTTCACGGTCGTTCTCCATCTGACGGAGGGCGGGACGAGGCGCGGCGATGATCTCAATGAGACCGAACTCCGCGTTTACAATGCGCTGGCAGAGGGGGAGCTCAGCGCAGCTGCACTTCGGGAGAAGCTCGGGCTTTCCACGCCGAACATTCGCAAGGCGTTGCGGGAGCTAAGGTCCAGAGATCTGGTCAGGCAGCTGGGCGGGCGAGGGAGGGCGACGAGTTATCGGAGGATCTCACCCTAGTCCGCCGCCGTCATGGCCGGGGCGCTGTTCGGCTCCGCCTTCGGACGCGTCCCGCTCCTGCTTCTCCCGGCAGACGGCTGAGCCGGCGACGGCAGCGGACAGCACACCCGCCAGCCGCTCGTTGTCGGGCACGGGCCGCCTGCGCACGCGTGCAGGCGCATCAACTCCACCGCGTACGACTCCCCGTCGTCCGGAGAGACGGTGACAAGTTTCCTGCTGCAGATGTCGCCGGCCGAGACCAGCTCGGGCGACAGGCCCCGCGCGATCGCCCGCACCACGATGTCCCGGTCGGTCAGCATCCCGTGCACGGGCAGGGACGTCACGTGCCCCGCTCATTTTGCGACCTGAGTTAGGTATCCAAGGTGACGTCGTCAGGCGCGGCGGCGGGCGCGGTACGCCGCTACGTGCATGCGGTTCCCGCACGTCCGGCTGTCACAGTAGACCCGTGACCGGTTGCGCGACTCGTCCACGAAGACCCTGTCGCAGTCCGGGGCCGAGCACGTGCGCAGGCGTTCGGCCTCGCCTTCCACCAGCAAATGCGCCAGCGCCACGCCGCAGTCCGCCGCCACGTGCTCGGCCAGCGTCGCGTCCGTGGCGAAGTAATGCATGTGCAGCGGGTGGCCGTCGTGTTCGGTGAGCCTCGGGGTGATGCGGGTCTCGGCCAGCAAGGCGTTCAGGGTGCGGACGGCGGTCGCCTGGTCGGAGGCCGTGAAGACGCGGTGGAAGGCCTCGCGGACCATCCGCACCTGGCCCAGGTCGCGGGGTGTGAGCCTGCTCACGCCGCTGATCTGGCGGGAATGCACGAACGCCTGCAATTCGGCCAGGCTGGACAGGCCCTCGTCGCCCCCCGTGGAGGGCGAGGTGTTGACCAGTTCGACAACGGTGGCCAAAGAATGCACCATGTCATGGCCAAACGGCATGTTGACTCCTGTCCGTGCCGGCTTTTAGCGTGGTCGAACTGTATCTCTTGCGTGGGCATCGGGGGGTTTCTGTGAGTGCACATCGCCGTATCGTGCTGATCGCGATCATAGGCGCGCTCGTCATCTCCACCTCCGCTCCCTTGGTTCGGCTCTCTGATGTATCGCCGGCGACGTCCGCGTTGTTCCGGTGTGCGTACGCCATCCCACCCATGCTGATCCTGGCCTGGCTGGAGCGACGCAGGCTCGGGCCGCTGCCGCGCAGGGCCCTGATACCAGCATGGCTCGCGGGCGTGGTGTTCGCGCTCGACCTGCTGTTCTGGCATCACGCCATCGACTACGTGGGCGCGGGGCTGGCCACCGTGCTGGGGAATCTCCAGGTGTTCATCGTGGCGTTCGCCGCGTGGGTGTTGTTCAAGGAGCGGCCGTCCACGCGGTTGATGGTGGCGACGCCCGTGGTGTTCGGCGGCGTGGTGCTGATCTCCGGGGTGTTCGACAGCGCCGCGTACGGCCGCGATCCGGTCATGGGGGTGCTCGCCGGAATCGCCACGTCCGTCGTGTACGCGGCGTTCTTGTTGCTGATGAAGGGCGGCTCGGACCGGGCGGCGGGGCCTCTGGCGCACGCGACCGTGGTCGCGACCGTGATGATCGCCCTGCTCAGCCCGTTGTTCGGGGGCGCCGACTTCGTGCCGAGCTGGCCGGCGCACGCGTGGCTGCTGGTGCTCGCGCTGGGGCCGCAGGTGCTGGGGTGGTCGCTGATCACGTTTTCCCTGCCGCGGCAGCCGGCCGCGCTCACCGCGTTGCTGCTGCTCATCCAGCCGATGACTACCGTGGCGCTGTCGGCGGTGGCGCTCGGCGAGCGGCCGTCGGTGTGGCAACTCGCCGGGTGCGCGGTGATCGTGCTCGGCGTCCTGTATGGGTCCCGCCGCGCTCAGCCTGCCTTGGCCGGGGCCGAGGAGCAGGAGGAGCAGGTGCCGAAGACCTCCACCGTGTGAGTGATCTCGGTGAACCCGTGCTCGCTGCCGACCGCCTCGGCCCATCGCTCGACGGCGGGCCCGGCCACCTCGACCGTGCGGCCGCAGCGGCGGCACACCAGGTGGTGGTGATGGGCTTCGCTGGCGCACGCCCGGTAGACGGACTCGCCCTCGTCGGTGCGGAGCACGTCGACCTCGCCCCTGTCGGCCAGCGCCTGCAGAGCCCGGTAGACGGTGGTCAGACCGATCTTGGCCCCGTGCAGGCGCATCTCGGCATAGACGTCCTGCGCACTGCGGAAACCCTCGCTGCTACGCAGGGTGTCGTGCACGGCATCGCGTCTCGTCGTCATGCGACCTCCTCGACGCGCATCCTTGAACTCACTCTCGACTCCTCGCTACGGCCTCGCCGTACGAATTTACCGACCCCGAGGGCCAGGACGAAGCCGGCCAGAGCAAGAAGCACGATCGCGGCGCCGGGCGGCACCTTGGTCGACACGGTGGAGGCCAGCAGCCCGCCGACCGAGGCGAGCACCCCGAACAGCATGGCCAGCGCCATCGTCGTACGGAACCCGCGGGTCAGCTGCTGGCTCGTGGCCACCGGGATCACCATCAGCGCGCTGACCAGCAGCAGCCCGACCACGCGCATGGCGATGACGACGGTGAGCGCCGCCGTGACGGCGATGAGCAGGCTGAGGAAGCGCACCGGCAGGCCGCTGGCCCTGGCCATCTCCTCGTCCTGGCAGAGCACGAACAGCTCCCTGCCGAAGATCACAACTACACCGATCACGGCCACGGCCAGCGCGGCGATGATCCAGATGTCCTGCGGTGTGACGCTGGCGATGGCGCCGAACAGATAGGAATTCAGCTTGGCGTTGCTGCCGCCCGGCGCGATGGCCATGAGCATGACGCCGCCCGCGATCCCCCCGTAGAACAGCAGCGCCAGCGCCACGTCGCCGCTCGTCCGCCCGCGCGCCCTGACCAGCTCGATGGCCACGGCCCCGGCGACGGACACGAGCACGGCGGTCAGCACCGGCGCCGAGCCGGTCAGGAAGCCGAGCGCCACGCCGGTCAGCGCCACGTGGCCGATGCCGTCGCCGAGCAGCGCCAGCCGGCGCTGCACGATGAACGTTCCCACCGCAGGCGCGCAGAGCCCCACCAGCAGCGCCGCGATGAGCGCCAGCTGGAAGAGTTGCTCCTGCAGAAGTTCGATGATCACCTTGGTTCCCCCTGCCACCCGGTGAGTTCCGCCTGCCACCCGGGGATCGGCCCCGCGACGGTCTCGGCGGCGTGCGGGTGCTGGTGCTCGTGCCCGGGCCGCGCGCACTCGCCTTCCGGCCGCGGCGGCCGGCCGTCGTGGGCGACGACGCCCTCGCGGATCACGACGCCGCGCGTGACGATCGGCTCCAGCGGGCCGAGCTCGTGCGCGACCAGGACCACGGTCTTGCCGTCGAGCACCAGCCGGGACAGCGTGTCAGCGAGCAGTTGCTGGGTCCCGGCGTCCACGCCGGCGGTCGGCTCGTCCATGACGTACGTGTCCGGCTCCCCGGCCAGCGCGCGGGCGATGAGCACCCGCTGCTGCTGGCCGCCCGACAGCGACTGGACGGGGTCGCCGGCGCGGTCGGCCAGGCTGACGGCCTCCAGCGCCGTGGCCACGGCCGCCTTGTCGGCCGCGTTGGTCCGGTGGAGGCGACGCTGCCTGGCGATGCGGCCCGAGGCCACGACCTCCCGCACGGTGGCGGGCACACCGCCGCCGACCTGGAGCCGCTGCGGCACATAGCCGATGCGCCACCAGTCGCGGAACCTGCCGGGCGGCGAGCCGTAGATCAACGTCGTGCCGCCGGTCAGCGGCGTGAGGCCGAGCAAGGCACGGACCAGCGTCGACTTGCCCGAGCCGTTGGCACCCAGAAGGGCCACGACCTCCCCGGGACAGACGGTCAGATCGATCCCCCGGAGAACGGGCGTGCCGTCATAGGAGACCTGGCCGTCTGTCATAGAGAAGGCCGTTTCACTCATCCCGTACACCCCAGCGCTGTTTGTAGGGTTTTGAGGTTATCGCGCATGGCGGACAGGTAGTCGCCCGAGGGCTTGCTCTCGAGCGGGTCGAGCACGGCGGTCTTGGCCCCGACCTGGCTGGCGAGCACCTCGGCCACCTTCGGGCTGACCAGGGCCTCGGTGAAGATCGTGGTCACGCCCTCGGCCTTGGCGATCTTGGCGACCTCGGACAGGCGGGCGGGGGACGGCTCGGTCTCGGGGTCGAGCGTGATGCCGACCTGCTTGAGCTTGTAACGGTCGGCCAGGTAGCCGAACGCCTCGTGCGCGGTGACCAGCGTCTTGGCCTTGCACGTGGTCAGGCCCTTGGTGAACTCCTGGTCCAGCGTGCCGAGCGCGGCAGCCGTCTTGGCGGCGCGGTCCTTGTACGCCTGTGCGTGCGCGGCGTCGGCGGCGGCCAGGCGCTCGCCGAGCTTGGTGGCGACGGTGGCCAGGCGGGAGGGGTCGAGCCAGATGTGCGGGTCGTAGCCGGCCTCCTCGTGACCGTGCTCCTCCTCGGCGTGGCCCTCCTCCTCGGCATGGGCCTCTTCCTCGGCATGCTCGCCGGCCGGCAGCGTCGTGACGGCGGTGGCGGCGTCGAAGCTCGTGTCCGCGGCTACGGCGTCGTCCACGGCCGGCTGGACGCCCTTGATGTAGACAGTGAGCGCGGCGTTCTGGATGTCGGATACCTGCTTGACCCCGAGCTCCAGGTCGTGCGGCTCCACGCCAGGCGCGGTCAGCGTCGTCAGTTGGACGTCGGATCCCCCGACCTGCTCGGTCAGCCACTGCAGCGGATAGAAGGCGGCGACCACCTCGGGCTTGGCGCCCGAAGCGGAAGTCTGGGCTGAACCGGAAGCGGTGGTTTCGGCCGAGCCGGATCCGCAGGCAGCAGTGGTGAGCAGCACGGCTCCGGCCAGCAGACCGGCAGCACGCGACCGGGAAAATCCTGACATCATGTGAGTCAGTATGCGCCAAAATGAAAACGGTTGTCAAAATCCGGCCGCAGAGCCTGAATGCAGCGGGAAGCCGGACGGCGTACCGGGGGCTACGCGGACGCCGTCCGGTGAGCCGCGTGACGCGGCCCTCCGCACGTGGTGTGCGGCATCCCGCTCCATCACCCCGGTAGGCGTGCGCCGGCAGAGCCAGTGCCGACGCCCGAGGTGAGGTCCAGCCGCCGTTCGCCCGCGTAGACGTTCATCGAGGTACCGCGGAGGAACCCGATGAGCGTCAGCCCTTCCTCGGCGGCCAGCTCCACCGCCAGGGAGGACGGCGCGGAGACGGCGGCGAGCACCGGCACGCCGCCCATGACCGCCTTCTGCACCAGCTCGAACGACGCCCGCCCGGACACCATCAGCACGGTGCCGCGCAGCGGCAGGCGCCCGTTCCGCAGTGCCCAGCCGAGCAGCTTGTCCACGGCGTTGTGCCGCCCCACGTCCTCGCGGACGCACAGCGGCTCGCCGTCGGCGGTGAACAGGCCGGCCGCGTGCAGGCCGCCGGTCCTGTCGAACACCCGCTGGGCCGCACGCAGCCGGTCCGGCAGGGTGGCCACCGTGGACTGCCGCACCGCGACGGGGTCGTCGGCGGCGCTCCAGCGGGCCACGGTGCGCACCGCCTCCAGCGACGCCTTGCCGCAGACGCCGCAGGAGGAGGTGGTGTAGAAGTTGCGCGGCTCCGGCGCGGGCACGCCGGGCGCGAGGCGCACGTCGAGCACGTTGTACGTGTTCGAGCCGTCCACGGTCGCGCCGGCGCAGTAGCGGATCGTGGCGATGTCCTCCGCCGAGCCCACGGCCCCTTCGCTGACCAGGAACCCGGCGGCCAGGTCGAAGTCGTCGCCCGGGGTCCGCATGGTCACGGTCAGCGGGGTGCCGTCGAGCCGGATCTCCAGCGGCTCCTCGGCGGCCAGCGAGTCGACCTTGCTGAGCCGGGCGCTGTCCTTGACGCGCAGGATGCGCCGCTTGACGGCGACCCTAGACATGGGCGCTCACCTCGGACCCCTCAGACATAGCCGTACCCGAAGCGGCCCTTGACGCACAGGTTGCCCTTCGTGACCGGGTTGTCGTGCGGTGACGTCACCTTGACGATCTTGTTGTCCTGCACGTGCAGGGTCAGGTTGCAACCCACACCGCAGTAGCTGCAGATCGTCGTGGTCTCGGTCTGCCGGGACTCGTCCCAGGTGCCCTCGGCCCGCATGTCGAACTCGCTCTTGAACGACAACGCCCCGGTCGGACAGACCTCCACGCAGTTGCCGCAGTAGACGCAGGCCGAGTCGGTGAGCGGGGCGTCGAACTCCGTGGAGATCGTCGCGTCGAAGCCCCGGCCCGCGACGGCGATGGCGAAGGAGTTTTGCCACTGGTCGCCGCAGGCGTCCACGCACTTGTAGCACAGGATGCACTTGTTGTAGTCGCGGACGTAGAGGTCATTGTCCACCTTGGCGGGCTGCTCGACGGTGGCCGCGTCGTCGCCGAACCTGGCGGGGTCGGCGCCGTACTCCTCGGCCCACTCGGCCGCCCGCGGAGTGGTCGACAGGTCCACCGAGGAGCCGAGCAGCTCCAGCACGACCTTGCGGCTCTGCCTGGCCCGCTCGGTGTCCGTGCCGACCTTCATGCCCTGCTCGGCCTTCCTGGAGCAGGACGGCGCCAGCGTCCTGGCGCCCTCCACCTCCACGACGCAGACTCGGCAGGCGTTCTTGGGGGTGAGCGTGTCGCCGTAGCAGAGGGTCGGCACGTCCTTGCCCGCCGCGTGGCAGGCGTCGAGGATGGTCGAGCCCTCCGGCACCCGGACGTCCTCGCCGTCGATCTCGACGTCGATGAGCCGCCGGGGCGGCTGGAGCGGGATCATCTGAACACTCCCAGGCGGTCGATGGCGGATTCGACGGCGTTCCAGGCGGTCTGCCCGAGGCCGCAGATCGAGGCGTCGCGCATGGTCTGGCCGACTTCGCGCAGCAGCACGAGATCGTCGTCGTCGCTTCGACGCGAGTTGGCGGGGTCGACGCGGCGCGACAAGCGGTGCAGGGCCTCCTCCTGGCGTACGGTGCCGACCCGGCAGGGTACGCACTGGCCGCACGACTCGTCGCGGAAGAACTCCGCGATGCGCAGCAGCAGCCGTTTCATGTCCACGGTGTCGTCGATGACGAGCACCACGCCGGAGCCGAGGGTCGCGCCCGCGTTCCTGGTGCCCTCGAAGGTGAGCGGGATGTCCAGGTCCGTGACGAACGCCCCGGCCGCGCCGCCCAGCAGCACCGCCCTGGTCGTGCCGGTAGTTCCGGACAACTCCAGCAACTCCCGCAGGGTGGCGCCGAAGGGAAGCTCGTACACGCCGGGCCGCTCCACCGCGCCCGAGACGCAGAACAGCTTGGGCTCGGCCGCCGCGTACGCCTGGGCTCCGCGCTCCAGGATCGGCAGCACGTTGACCAGCGTCTCGACGTTGTTGACCACGGTCGGCTTGCCGAACAGGCCCTTCTCCACCGGGAACGGCGGTTTGCTGCGCGGCTCGCCCCGCTGCCCCTCGATCGAGTTGAAGATCGCGGTCTCTTCGCCGCAGATGTACGCGCCCGCGCCCCTGCGCAGCTCGATGTCGAAGGACAGGCCCTTGCCGAGGATGTCGTCGCCGAGCAGGCCCCGGGCGCGGGCGGTCGCGATCGCGTGCTGGAGGCGCGCGGTCGCCCGCGGATACTCGCCCCTGATGTAGAGGTAGCCCTTGGCGCAGCCGGTGGCGTAGGCGGCGATCGTCATCGCCTCCACCAGCGCGTACGGGTCGCCCTCCATGACGACCCGGTCCTTGAAGGTGCCCGGCTCGCTCTCGTCGGCATTGCACACCAGGTAGTGCGGGTGGTCGGGCTGGCGGGCGGTGGCGTCCCACTTGCGGCCGGTCGGGAAGGCCGCGCCGCCCCGCCCGACCAGGCCGGACTCCAGCACCTCGCGGATCACCCCGGCGGGGCCCAGCTCGAAGGCCCTGCGCAGGGCGGTGTAGCCGCCGCTCGCCCGGTAGTCGTCCAGGCTGGCCGGATCCACGACGCCGGCCCGCCGCAGCAGGACCAGATCGGGGTTGCCGGCCTGCGGCACCGCGTCCTTCACCGGGGTCTCACCGGCGACGTTGACGCTCGGCGCGTGCCCGTTGGAGCTCGGCGCCACCTCGGTCACGGTGGTGATCGTGTCGGGGGTGGCCGGGGCGTACACCTCGGCCCGGTGCGGCTGCCCGGCCTCCAGGGCGAGCGCGGCCGGGGCCCGCTCGCACAGGCCCAGGCAGGGGCTCTCGTGCCAGTCCGTCCCCGCCGGGCCGAACCGCTCCTCCACCCGCCGGCGCACGTCCTGGGCGCCCTTCGCCTGGCAGGCCAGGTCGGTGCAGACGTGCAGCACCCGCTTGGGCCGCGGCTTCATGGAGAACAACGAGTAGAACGTCGCCACCCCGTACGCCTCCGCCGGTGGCACGGTGAGCCGCCGGCAGATGTAGTCGAGCGCGCCCTCGCTGATCCACCCCACCCGGTCGTTCACCGCGTGCAGCGCCGGCAGCAGCAGGTCGCGCTGGGACTCGGCGCGGGCGGCGGCGCGCAGGTCCGCCTCGCTCCTCGAGCCGCCATCCCAGGCGGTCGCGGGCGGCCCGAGCAGGGCGTCGACCGCTGCCCGCTCCTCCTCGGAGGGTTCGGCACCGCGGAATCTGATGTCCATCCGATCACCCGGCCTTGACGAGCTTCTCGACACGTACGGCCGCCGCCTTGAACTCGGCGGTGCCCGCGATCGGGCAGGTGGCCTCGATGGTCAGCGCATTGGTGTCCACGTCGTCGGGGAAGTGCATGGTCATGAACACCAGCCCGGGCCGCAACGCGGGATCGATGTAGACGGGGGCGACCACCGAGCCGCGCCGCGAGGTGATCCGCACCTCCTCGCCCGCGACCAGGCCGAGCCGCTCGGCGTCCTCGGGGCACAGCTCGATCGTCTCGCCCCGGCGCAGGGGAGAGGCGAACCCCGACGACTGCACTCCGGTGTTGTAGGAGTCGAGCCGGCGGCCGGTGGTCAGCCGCAGCGGATACTCCTCATCCAGCAGGTCCACCGGCGGCGAGTGCCGCAGCACCGCGAACGGCGCCGGCACGCCCCGCTTGACCGGGTCGTTCTCCCACAGCCGCCCGTGCAGGTACGGCGGCTCCAGCGAGTCCTCCGACGGGCACGGCCACTGGATGCCCTGCAACTCCGCCAGCCGCTCGTACGTCATGCCCTTGTGCTGCGGCGACATCGCGCGCAGCTCGTTCCAGACCTCTTCGGCGCCGTCGTAGTGCCAGTCGTGGCCCAGCCTGCGGGCGATCTCGCACATGATCCAGATGTCGTCGCGGGCCTCGCCCGGCGGGTCAAGGGCTTTGCGCACCCGCTGGACGCGCCGCTCGCTGTTGGTGAACGTGCCGTCCGCCTCGCACCAGGCGGCGCTGGCCGGCAGCACGACGTCGGCCATCTGGGCGGTCTTGGTGAGGAAGATGTCCTGCACGACCAGGTGGTCGAGCATGGACAGGCGCTTGATGCAGGACAGGGAGTCGGCCTCGGACTGCACCGGATTCTCGCCGATCATGTAGCAGGTGGTCACCTCGCCCTCGGCCATGGCCTCCAGCATCTGGGTGAGGTTGAGGCCGTAGCGGGGCTGGATCTCCCGCCCCCAGGCGCCCTCGAAGCGGGTCCTGATGGCCGGGTCGAGGATGTCCTGGAAACCGGGCAGCCGGTTGGGGATGGCGCCCATGTCGCCGCCGCCCTGCACGTTGTTCTGGCCGCGCAGCGGCGACAGGCCCGAGCCGTAGCGGCCGACGTGGCCGGTCAGCAGGGCCAGGTTGATCAGCGCCCGGACGTTGTCCGTCGCGTTGTGGTGCTCGGTGATGCCGAGCGTCCAGCACAGCTGGGCGCGGTCGGCGCGGGCGTACGCGTGCGCCAGCTCTCTGATCGCCTCCGCCGGCACGCCCGTGACCTGCTCGGCGGCGCTGAGTGTCCACGGCTCGACGGACGCCTTGAACTCCTCGAACCCGATCGTGGCCCGCTCGATGAACGCCTTGTTGTGCAGCCCGGCGTGGATGATCTCCCTGGCCACCGCGTGGGCCAACGGGATGTCGGTGCCCACGTTGAGCCCCAGCCACAGGTCGGCCCACTGGGCGGTGCCGGTGCGGCGCGGGTCGACGGCGAACATCCTGGCGCCGTTGCGGATGCCCTTCAGTACGTGCTGGAAGAAGATGGGGTGGGCGTTGCGGGCCGCCGAGCCCCACATCACTATGACGTCGGTGTCCTCGACCTCCTGGTAGGAGGAGGTGCCACCGCCGCTGCCGAACACCGCCGACAGCCCCGCCACACTCGGGGCGTGGCAGGTGCGGTTGCAAGAGTCCACGTTGTTGGTGCCGATCACCACGCGGGTGAATTTCTGCCCGATGTAGTTCATCTCATTGGTGGAGCGGGCGCAGGACAACATCGCGAAGGTGTCGGGCCCATGCTTGGCGATGTTGCGGCGAAAGCCCTCGGCCGCTCGCTCCAGCGCCTCTTCCCATGTCGCTTGGCGCAGCACGCCGTTCTCGCGCACCAGTGGATGGGTCAGGCGGTCATAGCTCATGATCCCTCCATTCTGTATACAGGCTACGGTATTCGGGCTAGACCGCACGGACAAGGTTCTCGTTGAGCAGGTCACTCACCGCGTGGATCGCTCGCAGTGTCGGAACCTCTGCGCCGGTCAGGTCGGCGAGCTCGACCACCGCCGCGAGCAGCACGTCGAGCTCCAATGGTTTGCCCTTCTCCAGGTCCTGGAGTGTGGACGTCTTGTGTTCGCCCGCCTTCTCCGCGCCCCGCAGCCGGCGCTCGATGGAGATCCCCGGATCGCAGCCGACCCTGTTGGCCACGTCCACCGTCTCGCGCATCATGGCCACGACCAGCTCCCTGGCGCCGTCGTGGCGGCAGATGCCGGCCATCGTCGCCCTGGCCAGCGCGCTGATCGGGTTGAAGGCGATGTTGCCCATGAGTTTGATCCACACGTCTCGGCGCAGATCGCGCTCGACCGGGCACTTCAGGCCGCCCTCGATCGCGGCCCGGCTGAAGGACAGGCACCGCTCGGTGAGCTCGCCGCTCGGCTCGCCGATGGAGAAGCGGGTGCCTTCGAGGTGGCGGATCACGCCTGGACGTTCGATCTCGGTGGCGGCGTACACGACGCAGCCGATCGCCCGGTGCAGCGGGAGCGCGGCCGTCACCGCGCCGCCCGGGTCGACGCTCTCGATGCGGTAGCCCTCGTAGGGGCCCTTGAGTCCGTGGAAGTACCACCACGGGATGCCGTTCTGCGCGGCGATGATGCTCGTGGTCTCGTGCAGGAGTGGCTGGATCATGGGGCCGGCGGAGGCGTAGCTGTTCGCCTTGAGGCCCAGGAAGACGTGGTCCACCGGCCCGACCTGGGTGGGGTCGTCGGTGGCATGGGGATGGGCGGTGAAATCGCCCCGGGGGGTGAGCACCCGCACACCGGTGCTGCGTATCGCCTGCAGGTGCTCGCCTCTCGCGATGAGGTGCACCTCGACTCCCGCCCTGTGGAGGGCGGCACCCACGTATGCGCCGATGGCGCCGGCGCCAAGAACAGCGACCTTCATGCTCGCGCTCCGTTCTCGCGTCGGATTGTAGGTGCGGAATCCGCTACCTGCGATGACCCGCTGGACGCAGGCCATCGTGCATTCGGTATACAGTATGGAAAAACACGGGTCAAGGAGTGTGCCGGTGACCGTTGTGCGGCATGGACCAGTGGTGGAAGCAATGTCATGGGACGCCGCGCGGGTCGTGGCGGCGGGCGCGGCCCGCCCGCTCGGCCCGGTGTCGGTGCCGTTGTCAGAAGCGCTCGGGTGCCGGTTGGCCGGGCCCCTGACGGCGCTGGTGGCGGTGCCGGGTGTGGACGTGGCGGCGATGGACGGCTACGCGGTGGCGGGCGGAGGTCCGTGGCGGGTGGTCGGCCGCGTCCTGGCCGGAGGCGCGTTCTACGAGGGCAGGTTGCGGGCGGGGGAGGCGGTGGAGATCGCCACCGGCGCCCCGGCGCCTGCGGGGGCCGAGGCGGTCCTGCCCTACGAGCAGGCGGACATGGTGCCGCCCGATGTGCCACTGGGGCTCGCCGGAGTGCCCCGGATGCGCGACGAGCCGGGGTTTGGGCGCGGTGAGGCACCGCCGGTGTGGGTGGACGGCCTCGCCGAGCCGGGCCGCCACATCCGGCGGCGCGGCGAGGACATCGCCGAGGGCGCCGTGGTGCTGGGGGCGGGCGCGGTGGTGACGCCGGCCGCGCTCGGGCTGGCCGCCGCCCTGGGCCACGACGAGCTGCTGGTACGGCCGAAGCCGCGGGTGATGGTGCTGGTCACGGGGGACGAGGTCGTGCAGCACGGGCTACCGGGGCCGGGCCGGGTGCGTGACGCGATCGGGCCGTTCCTGCCGGGCCTGGTGGAGTGGGCCGGGGGGCGCGTCACGGGCACGGTCCGGCTGCCCGACGGCGCCGCGCCGCTCCGGGCCGCGCTCGCCGCGCACCTCAATGCCACCCACCCGCCCGGCGGTACCCATCCGCCCGGTGGCGCCCCTGCGTCCGGCGACGCCGGCCCACCCATCCCCTCTGCCGGCGCCGAGCAGCCCGGCGCGCGCTCGGGCAGCGCGGCGTGGCGCGATGGCGCCGGCGGGGCGGCGGCTGACGTGATCGTCGTGTGCGGCGCGTCGTCCAAAGGGCCTGCCGATCATCTGCGGGCCGTGCTGGACGACCTCGACGCAGACGTCCTCGTCGACGGTGTCGCGGTGCGGCCAGGGCACCCGCAGTTGCTCGCCCGGCTGCCCGGCGGCCGGCTGGTCGTCGGGTTGCCGGGGAACCCGTTCGCGGCACTCGCCGCATCTCTCACCTTGCTCGCTCCCGTCCTGCGGACGCTGGCCGGGCGGGTGGCTGCCGGCGAGACGAGCGCCTTGCTGGGAGCGGTGGGCGAGCAGTCGCCCGGGGCCGGGAGGCCGGCGGGCGGGGAGAGGAGTGCGCTGGCCGGTCGCGTGCGGGCGCATCCCCGCGACACCCGCCTCGTGCCGGTCAGGAGGACGGGCCGGGGAGCCGTGCCCGTGGGGCACGACCGGCCGGGATCTCTCTGGGGAGCGGCGCTGGCGGAGGCCCTGGCCGTGGTCCCTCCGGGATGGGCCGGTGAGCAGGTCGAGCTGATCGAGTTGCCCCCCGGGGTCTAGACAGGCCGATTCGGGCGGAGTAACTATTGCCTTCATACGGTATGCAGTATGCGGAAGACAGACGCCGGAAAGGTGGCACAATGTCGGAAACGATCTCTGGCGGTCATCTCGTTGCCAAGGCACTCAAAGCCGAGGGCGTGGACGTGATCTACACGCTCTGTGGCGGCCACATCATCGATATCTACGACGGCTGCGTCGATGAGGGCATCGAGGTCATCGACGTACGCCATGAGCAGGTGGCCGCGCACGCCGCCGACGGGTACGCCCGCATCACCGGCAAACCCGGCTGCGCGGTCGTCACCGCCGGACCCGGTACGACAGACGCGGTGACCGGCGTGGCCAACGCTTTCCGAGCGGAGAGCCCGATGTTGCTCATCGGCGGTCAGGGCGCGCTGAGCCAGCACAAGATGGGCTCACTCCAGGACCTGCCGCACGTGGACATGATGACCCCGATCACCAAGTTCGCCGCCACGGTGCCCAGCACGGAACGGGTGGCCGACATCGTGTCGATGGCCTTCCGCGAGTGCTACCACGGCGCGCCCGGCCCCTCCTTCCTGGAGATCCCGCGCGACGTGCTCGACGCGAAGGTCCCCGTGGAGAAGGCGCGCATCCCCAAGGCGGGGCACTACCGGGCCTCCACCCGGCAGCAGGGCGACCCCGAGGCGATCGAGCGGCTCGCCGACCTCCTCGCGCACGCCGAGAAGCCGTGCATCCTGCTCGGGAGCCAGGTGTGGACGTGCCGGGCGACCGACGCCGCGATCGACTTCGTCCGGGCCCTCAACGTGCCCGCGTACATGAACGGCTCGGGCCGCGGCACGCTCCCGCCGGGAGACCCCCACCACTTCCAGCTCAGCCGCCGCTACGCCTTCACCGAGGCGGACCTGATCATCATCGTCGGCACCCCGTTCGACTTCCGGATGGGCTACGGCAAGCGGCTCTCGCCGAGCGCGACGGTCGTGCAGATCGACCTCGACTACCGCACCGTCGGCAAGAACCGCGACATCGACCTGGGGATCGTCGGCGACGCCGGCCTCATCCTCGCTGCGGCCGCCCAGGCCGCCAGCGGCCGCATCGGCGACATCACCGCCAAGCGCAAGGCGTGGATGGACGAGCTGCGCGCCGTTGAGACGCAGGCGTACGAGAAGCGGCTGCCCCGCCAGCTGTCCGGTGCCCAGCCGATCGACCCGTACCGGCTCGTGCACGAGATCAACGAGTTCCTCACCGAGGACACCATCTACATCGGTGACGGCGGCGACATCGTCACCTTCTCGGGCCAGGTGGTCCAGCCCAAGTCGCCCGGCCACTGGATGGACCCGGGCCCGCTCGGCACGCTCGGCGTCGGCATGGCCTTCGCGATGGCCGCCAAGCAGGCGCGGCGCGACAAGGAGGTGCTGTGCCTGTTCGGCGACGGCGCCTTCAGCCTGACCGGCTGGGACTTCGAGACCATGGTCCGCTTCGACCTGCCGTTCATCGGCGTCATCGGCAACAACTCGTCCATGAACCAGATCAGGTACGGCCAGGCCGCCAAGTACGGCGAGGACCGCGCCCGCGTCGGCAACACGCTCGGCGACATCCGCTACGGCGACTTCGCCAAGCTCCTCGGCGGCTACGGCGAGGAGGTGCGCGACCCGGCCGAGATCCGCCCCGCGCTCGAGCGGGCCAGGGAGTCGGGCAAGCCCTCGCTCATCAACGTCTGGGTGGATCCGGAGGTCTACGCCCCCGGAACCATGAACCAGACGATGTACAAATGATCTCCTCCTCCACACGAATGCGGAAGATGCTTCCCGTCATACCGAGTAACCAGTATCCGGGGGTTCGCGCTTCACAGACTGCCCATCGGCTAGGTCTCCACGCGCTGTCACCGCCGACCCAGCGGCCTGGATCACCATATCCGGCCGAGGAGAAGCTCGCAATCCGTATGCGTCAAGTCACGTTCCGTCAGGGAGAATGAAGATGCCCAAGGCTTTGGACGGTGTCCGTGTTCTCGACATGACCCACGTCCAGTCCGGCCCGTCCGCCACCCAGCTGCTCGCCTGGCTCGGCGCGGACGTGGTCAAGCTGGAGGCCCCGACCGGTGACATCACCCGGCAGCAGCTGCGTGACGTGCCCGACGTCGACAGCCTCTACTTCACGATGCTCAACTGCAACAAGCGCAGCATCACGCTCAACATGAAGAGCGAGCGCGGCAAGCAGATCTTCACCGAGCTGGTGCAGACGGCCGACATCCTGGTGGAGAACTTCGGCCCGGGCGCGGTGGACCGCATGGGCTTCTCCTGGGAGCGGCTGCAGGAGCTCAATCCCCGCCTCATCTACGCCTCGATCAAGGGCTTCGGCCAGGGCCGGTACGCCAAGTTCAAGGCGTACGAGGTGATCGCGCAGGCCATGGGCGGCTCGATGAGCACCACCGGCTTCGAGGAGGGCCCGCCGCTGGCCACCGGCGCCCAGATCGGCGACTCGGGCACCGGCATCCATGCGGTCGCCGGCATCCTGGCCGCCCTCTACCAGCGTGAGCAGACCGGCCGCGGCCAGCGGGTGCAGGTGGCCATGCAGCACGCCGTGCTGAACCTGTGCCGGGTCAAGCTCCGCGACCAGCAGCGGCTGGCGCACGGCCCGCTGCGCGAATACCCGAACAAGACCTTCGGTGACGAGGTGCCCCGCTCCGGCAACGCCAGCGGCGGCGGCCAGCCGGGCTGGGCGGTGCGGTGCGCGCCCGGCGGCCCGAACGACTACATCTACGTGATCGTCCAGCCCGTCGGCTGGAAGCCGATCTCGAACATCATCGGCCGTCCCGAGCTGGCCGACGACCCCGAGTGGGCGACGCCGGAGGCGCGGCTGTCGAAGCTGGACAAGATGTTCCAGCTCATCGAGGAGTGGACCATCCGCCACGACAAGTGGACGGTTCTCGACCGGCTCAACGCCGAGAACATCCCGTGCGGGCCGATCCTGTCGACCAAGGAGCTGGTGGAGGACGAATCGCTGCGTGACGAGGGCATCGTCGTCAGGGTCGAGCACCCCGAGCGCGGAGAGTTCGTGACGGTCGGCAGCCCGCTGCAGCTGTCGGACTCGCCGGTCGACGTCCGCACCCCGCCCCTGCTCGGTGAGCACAACCTGGAGATCTACGGCGAGCTCGGTGTGAGCGCCGACGAGCTCGCGGAGCTCAAGACGAACGGAGTCATTTAAGTGGAGGAGCGGCGAGTAGGGTCCGACAGCGGCAGCTTGCGTAACCAGGGCGGGCCCGTAGGGAGCGCGACCATAGACACAGTCCGGGAAGTACTGGACAAGGCATTCGCCGAAGGGCGCACAGCCCTGACGGCTCCCGAAGGACGGGAGATCTGCGAGGCCTACGGCATCACCACCCCGGGTGAGGGGCTGGCCACGTCTGCGGCCGAGGCGGTGGAGATCGCCGAGAAGATCGGGCTTCCGGTCGTCCTGAAGATCGTCTCGCCCGACATCCTGCACAAGACGGACGCCGGCGGCGTGCTCGTCGGGCTGAAGACCGCGGAGGAGGTGCGGCAGGGTTACGACACGATCCTGGTCAACGCCCGCGCCTACAATCCCGACGCGAAAATCGACGGCATCCAGGTGCAGCAGCTGGTCGGCGGCGGTCACGAGGTCATCGTCGGCGCCGTCACCGACCCGACCTTCGGCAAGGTCGTCGCCTTCGGCCTGGGCGGTGTCCTGGTTGAAGTACTTAAGGACGTGACCTTTAGACTTGCCCCGCTTTCGGGTGATGATGCCCTTGGGATGCTGGACGACATCAGAGCGGCCGAGGTGCTACGTGGTGCCCGTGGTGCCGAGCCCGCGAACCGGGAGGCGCTGGGGGCGCTCATCGAGCGCGTCGGCAAGCTCGTGTCCGACTTCCCCGAGATCATCGAGGTGGACCTCAACCCGGTCTTCGCCGACGCGAACGGCGCGGTCGCCGCCGACGTGCGCATCCTCATCGGTGAGAAGCCGAAGGAGGTCGAAAGGCTGTCCCGCGACGAGATCCTCCGGCAGATGACGCGGATCTTCAAGCCGCGCTCGGTCGCCGTGATCGGCGCCTCGGCCGAGACCGGCAAGATCGGCAACTCGGTCATGCGCAACCTCATCAACGGCGGCTACAAGGGGCAGATCTTCCCGATCAACCCCAAGGCCGACGAGATCATGGGGCTGCCCGCGTACAAGAGTGTCTCCGACGTGCCGGGAGACGTGGACGTGGCCGTGTTCGCGATCCCCGCGAAGTTCGTGGCGGTGGCACTGGAGGAGGTGGGGAAGAAGGGCGTGGCCGGCGCGGTCATGATCCCGTCCGGGTTCGCCGAGACGGGGAACGTCGAGGGCCAGAAGGAGATCGTGGAGATCGCCAAACGGCACGGCGTGCGCATGCTCGGCCCGAACATCTACGGCTACTACTACACGCCGGAGAACCTCTGCGCGACGTTCTGCACCCCGTACGACGTCCGCGGCAGCGTGGCGCTGACCTCGCAGAGCGGCGGCATCGGCATGGCCATCCTGGGCTTCAGCCGCACCACCAAGATGGGCGTCTCGGCCATCGTCGGCGTCGGTAACAAGGCCGACGTGGACGAGGACGACCTGCTGACGTTCTTCGAGCAGGACGACAACACCAAGGCCGTCGCCATGCACCTGGAGGACCTCAAGGACGGGCGCGGCTTCGTCGATGCTGCCCGCCGGGTGGTCAAGGAGAAGCCGGTCATCGTGCTCAAGGCCGGACGCACCGCGATGGGCGCGCGGGCGGCCGGATCCCACACGGGCGCGCTGGCGGGCGACGACAAGGTGTACGACGACATCCTGCGCCAGGCCGGCGTGGTGCGCGCGCCCGGGCTCAACGACATGCTGGAGTACGCCCGCGCGCTGCCCATCCTGCCGGCGCCCCAGGGCGAGAACGTCGTCATCATCACCGGGGCGGGCGGCTCGGGCGTGCTGCTGTCCGACGCCATCGTGGACGCCGGGCTGACGCTCATGGACATCCCGCCTGACCTGGACGCCGCATTCCGCGCCTACATCCCGCCGTTCGGCGCGGCCGGCAACCCCATCGACATCACCGGCGGCGAACCGCCCTCGACGTACGCGAACACGGTCCGCCTTGGCCTGGCCGACGAGCGCATCCACGCGCTGGTCCTGGGCTACTGGCACACGATCGTGACGCCGCCGATGGTCTTCGCCGAGCTGATCGCCCGGGTGGTGAAGGAGGAGCGGGAGAAGGGCAACGTCAAGCCGGTCGTGGCGTCACTGGCCGGTGACACCGAGGTTGAGGAGGCCTGCGAGTACCTGTTCGAGCATGGCGTGGTCGCGTACCCGTACACGACGGAGAAGCCCGTTGCGGTCCTCGGTGCCAAGTACCGCTGGGCCAGGGCTGCCGGACTGCTGCGCTAGAGCCAAGCGCAGCTGATCTGGCAATAAGGGGGCTATTCGGGGCGCACGAGGAAGCAACAACCCCCCCAGGAGGTCCGTAGGTGGACACATCAAACACACCACCGGCGACTGCCACGCCGCCGGTTGAGGATCAACGAGTATGGAAAGCGGGCCGGCTTGAGCCGATGCCCATCAGAAAGCTCCCGGACGCACCACCCTCGGTGCACATTCTCGGGCCGACGGTCTTCCTCGTCGCGCTGGGTGTGGGCATGGGCGAGTCGTACATGTGGCCCCGCCTGGTGCTGCTGTTCGGGCCCGAGATCAGATGGCTGTTCCTGATCGGCGTCACCCTCCAGGCCGTGGTCATGCTGGAGATGGCGCGCTACGCCATGGCCACGGGGGAGAGCATCTTCTCCGGCGCGGCCCGGGTGTTCAAGCCGCTGATGTGGTTCTTCTTCGTCGTCGCGATAGCCGTCTACATCTGGCCAGGGCACCTGTCGGCGGGTGCGGCGGCCTTCGAGGAGATAACCGGAATCCCCTGGGTGGTGACCGCGGTCATCGGACTCATCCTGGTCGGCGTGGTCTTCAGCTTGGCCAAGGTGATCTACAACGTGCTGGAGAACGTGTTGTCGCTGCTCATCGGCGCGCTCGTGCTCGGCACGGCCGTGGTGGCGGCCATGGTCGGCTCCTGGGGCGACGTGGCCACCACGATCACCGGCATGTTCGCCATCGGCTACCTGCCTCCCGAGGCCATGTCGGCGGCCTGGTTCCCGGTGATCGTGGGGGCGTGCGCGTTCGCCGGTCCTTCGGGCATGCAGCAGATGTGGTACACGCTGCACCTGCGTGACTCCGGGGCCGGCATGGGCGCGCACATGCCCAAGGTGCGCGGGCTGCGGCACGCGGGCGAGCAAGAGGCCATGCCCGCGCGCGGCTTCATGTTCGACACCGAGGACCCGGCCGAGATGGCCAAGTGGAAGGGCTGGCGGCGCTGGGTCACGTTCGACGCGCTGCTGCTGTTCTGGGGCATCACCATGCTGGTCACGATCTCCTTCACGGTGATCGCCCAGTCGGCGGTGCGGATCGACCCGGGCGTGCGCGACGTCATCCGGGGCGACGACCGGGAGGTGGCGCTCTCCGCCATGGCCAACGCCGTCTCCTCGGCCGGCAGCTCCGTGCTCGGCACGATCTTCCTCGGGTTCATCGCGCTGATCGGCCTGAACGCGACGCTGGGGCTCTTCGACTCCTTCTCGCGGGGCCAGGCCGACATGACCTACAACTTCGTGCCAGGGGCGAAGAAGCTGCGGATGTCGCACTTGTACGCAGGCTTCCTCTGGGGCGTGATCATATTCGGCATCCTGATCCTGCTGTTCGGGCCGGCTGACGGGCCGAGCGGGATCCTGGACACGCTGGCGTTCCTGTCGACGTTCGCGATGGGCGCGTACTGCGTGACGTTGCTCCTGGTGAACAACCGCATGCTGCCCAAACCGATCAGGCCGAAGTGGTGGTCCAACGCGATCATCGGCTTCGGCGCGGTGTTCTACCTCGGGATGCTGTTCTACAGCCTGTTCGCCTTCGGCGTGGTCGTGGGCTGATGGAGGGACGGCACAGCATCGAGCTCGCCCTGCCAGGGGCGTCCATCGGAGCCGTCGCCGGTGCCATGGCCGGTGGGCTGACCCTGTTCGCAGGGCTGCCCGCCGGTATGGCCGCGCTGTCGGCGCTGGCGCTGGCCGTACCGCTCGCCGTGTGCGGCGGGATGTACGGCACGCTGCTCGGCCACGGCGTGTTCCGGCCGGGGACCTTCGGGCCCGCGGGCCTCTACTGGATGGCGGCCTTCCCGCTGTCCCGGCTGCTCCAGGAAGGGGTGGCCGGGGTCGGCATGGCCGACGGCGTGTTCGGCTTCCTCGCCTACCAGGCGATGGTGGCGCTCGGCTTCGCCATCGGCTTCGTCTGGATCCACGAACGGCTCATGCCGTACTGGCTGCTGCGCCGCGCGGGCGCCAACCCGCGCGCTGAGGCGCTGCTCGGCCTCTACGTCCAGCACGCCGAGGCATTGCGCGCGAGGAAGGGAGCACGGCGTTGAACCTGCCCGTCTGGGTCTGCCTGGCCACGATCGGCGGATTCGGTCTCATCCTCGCGCTCGACTTCTGGCTGGTGGCGCGCAACCCGCGCGAGCCGTCCTTCAAGGAGTGCGTGGGCTGGGTGTCGTTCTACGTCGGCCTGGCCGTGGCCTTCGGCGCCGGCCTGCTGGTGCTCTCGGGTCCCGCGCACGGCGGGGAGTTCTTCGCCGGCTGGATCACCGAGTACTCGCTCAGCGTGGACAACCTCTTCGTCTTCCTGCTGATCATGAGCCGGTTCCGCGTGCCCCGGCAGTATCGCCAGAAGGTGCTGCTCATCGGCATCATCCTGGCGCTGGTCATGCGGGGCGGGTTCATCGCGGCAGGAGCGGAGGCGGTCGCCCGGTTCGACTGGCTGTTCTACGTGTTCGGCGCCTTCCTGGTCTACACCGCGTGGAAGCTGATCGGGCACGAGGACGAGGAGGCGGAGTTCTCCGAGAACATCGCCCTGCGTACGGTGCGGCGGGTGCTCCCGACGACGGACACCTATCACGGCGCCCGGCTCACCGTGCACCACGGGCGCAGGATGGTGACCCCGATGCTGATCGTGATGGTCGCCATCGGGACCACGGACCTGCTGTTCGCGCTCGACTCCATCCCGGCCATCTTCGGCCTCACCAAGGAGCCCTACCTGGTGTTCACCGCCAACGCCTTCGCCCTCATGGGGCTGCGGCAGCTCTTCTTCCTCATCGGCGGCCTGCTGGACCGGCTCGTCTACCTGAGCAAGGGGTTGTCGGTGGTGCTGGCCTTCATCGGGGTGAAGCTCATCCTGGAGGCCCTGCACCACGACGGCGTGTCGTGGGCGCCGGAGATTCCGATCCTGGTGTCTCTCGGCGTCATCGTCGGGACTCTCGCCGTCACCACGGTGCTGAGCCTGATCAAGTCGGCCCGCGACGCCAAGAAGGAGCCGGTTTCCGTAGATCGCTGACCATGCCGCGGTGGGGGGTGCTCTGGCGGCCCCTGCCGCGGCTCAGCGCCTCGGGGTCTTGCGTACGTCGTGCTCGGCGGCCCACTGCCGCAGGTAACGCTCTGCGTCGTCGGCCGAGTAGTGCTTTCTGAGCGCTGCGCTCAGGCCGATGCCGATCGCCCGGCCATCTGCTGATTGGCCCGGGGGATCACCAAGGAGAAAGCGGATGAACGCCCTCATGGTCATGCACCTCCCATCCGTGCTGCTCCATCCTCTGTCCGAGGTGTTTCGCAGCATGTCTTTTACTGTGAACGTCAGGTCAACCTGTCCTCATCCCGCCTGCTGGGCGCGCGGACGGCGGCGGCGCACCGGCTTCGGGGCGGGCTGGACGGGTTCGTTCTCCCGCTGCTCCATGTAGGAGACGCGGGTGTGCTCGGTGTGCTCGCGCATGATCTTCGCGGCGCGGCGCTCGTCGCCTGCCTCAATGGCGTCGATCAGCGCCGTGTGCTCTTCCCACGAGGCCATGCCCCGCTGGCGGGCCACCGGCGTGTGGTACCACCGCACCCGCCTGGCCACCTGGCTGGCCAGCTCGGCGAGCACCTTGTTGCCGGACAGCGCGGTCACCAGGGCGTGCAGCTCCGAGTTGATGGCCACAGCGCCGTCGATGTCGTCGGTCTGCACGGCGGCGATGCCGCGCGCGCACAGGGTGCGCAGCCGCTTGACGCCGTCCTCGCCGGCGTGTTTCGCGGCGAGCCTGGCGGACTCGGTCTCCAGCAGCGCGCGTACGGCGAGCAACTGGTCAGCTTCCTCTACCGTAGGTACGTGCACGAACGCGCCCTGGCCGGGGTGCAGGTCGACCCAGCCCTCGCCGCTGAGCTGCTGCAGGGCCTCGCGAACCGGCTGCCTGGACACGCCGAGGAGATCGGCCAGCTCGCTCTCGACCAGGTGCTGGCCGGGCTTGAGCTGGCTGGAGACGATGAGCTCCTGGATGGCCTCGATGACGCTCTCCCGGAGCGTGGCGGGACGCTGAATCTTGGTGGCCGCCGTCTGACCGGCCTGATCCGACAGCAACATGGTCACGTCTCCAGGGGCTGCGTGGTTTAACGGTTTTTCGTCGACTGCCTACAGCATACCGTTCGCTGGATGAACCCGGCTGGTGAACCTCGTCACAAGGCCTTGTCACACGGGGATGGTGGCCGGCAGGCCCGGGATGCGCAGGCGCGGCGTGGCCAGGGCCGGCAGCGCGGCCAACGTCGCGGCGACGAGGAGGGCGGTCGCGGGCGTGGTGAGCGCCAGCAGGGCGAGGGCGACGGCGCCGACCCCGGCCAAGGCTTTGGCGCTGTAGACGACGGCATGGATGTCGCCGGCCCGCTCGACGCCGAAGAATTCGCGCACCAGGCTGGCGAGGAGCGGGTAGAACGCCCCGCCGCCCACCCCGGCGGCTATGACGCCCAGCCACAGCAGCGGGCTGGCCGCCGCCGCAGACGCCCCCAACGCGCCTGCACTCGCCGCCGCGACGTCCTGCACGGCGAGCGCGATCAGCACCTGGCCCACCGCGAGCGCGGCGAGGACGCCAGTGAGCACTCGCCGGCGGCCGAGCAGCTCGGAGCAGCGCATGGCCAGCGACCGGCTCGCGCCGTTGAGCGCCACCAGCAGAGCCACGGCGGCCCATGATCCGGTGCTCGCCACCACGATCACGTCGAACACCGACACCGCGCCCGCGCACGTCAGGATGAGAGCCAGCGCCGGCAACGTCCGCGTGCGCAACGCCTGCGGCAGCAGGAACTGCCTGGCGGCATCGGGGGTGACGCGCAGCCGGGCGGCGTCCAGCGCGTGCGTGCGCGGGTCCACGTCCTCGGGCCACCACAGCGCCGGAGGCAGCCGCAGGTGCCGGGCCGCCGCACCGATGACGGCCACCGCGACGACCGCGGCGAGCAGAAAGGCGGCGGACGTCGCGCCCGGGGCGATCCCCGCCCACACGAGCAGGGGGACGGCGCCGTACCCGAACGCGCCGGTGATGAGCCCGACCCGGGCGGCGGGCCGCTCCGGATACCAGGAGGAGACCACCTCGCCGCACACCCCGTAGACGAGGCCCGCGCCCAGCCCGCCGAGCAGCGCATAGCCCACGAAGGCGACCGGGCCGGCGCTCCCGGCGATGACCCCCGGGGTGGTCAGCGCGGCCGTGAACAGCCCCAGCCCGCTGAGCGCGGCGCCGCCGAACAGCGCGGCGCGCACGCTGAGGCGGCCGTGCCGTACCAGGTGAAGCGCGGGCAGCGCGCCCGCGGCCTGGCAGGCGATCCAGACCGCCAGCAGGGTCAGTCCGGCGGCCTGCTGGGCGAGGAGGGCGGCGTAGCCGTACTGGAGCGGGCTGATGGCCGCCATCGCGGCCCAGGCCAGCCAGAACATGCGGGTGCGGTCGGCGGGGACGGGCCCGGGGACGTACGCGCGCCCGCGCCAGTCCTTGATTGCATTCTCCATACTGTATGGAATATCCAGAAGACCGGCCCCTGTCGAGACCTAGACGGAGAATATTCCATACGGTATACCGTAGACAAAGGAGGCTCGAATGGACCTGTACGAGTACCAGGCGAAGGAGCTCTTCGGGCGTCACGGGATCCCGGTCCCGGCAGGCAAAGTAGCGGCCACCCCGGCCGAGGCTCGCGAGATCGCGGCCGAGCTGAACGCGCCCGTTGTCATCAAAGCCCAGGTGAAGACCGGTGGACGGGGCAAAGCAGGCGGGATCAGACCGGCGGCGGGTCCGGTCTCGGCCGAGCAGGAGGCGGCCCGCGTGCTCGGGATGGACATCAAGGGCCACGTCGCCCGCCGCGTGCTGGTCGAGGCGGCGACCGTGCCGTTCGAGGAGTATTACGCGGCCTTCCTGGTGGACCGCGCCGAAGGCGGCTTCCTGGCCATGGTGTCCGGCCAGGGCGGCATGGAGATCGAGGAGCTGGCGGCCACCGACCCCGACGCCATCGTGAAACTGCCGATCGACTCGGTGACGGGGGTGGACGCGGACACCGCGCGGCTGCTGGCGGCCAAGGCGGGCCTCCCCGAGCAGGCCGCCGGCGTGCTGGAGAAGCTGTGGCACGTGCTGGTCGCGGAGGACGCGCTGCTGGTCGAGGTCAACCCGCTGATCTGCACGACCGACCAGCGCGTCGTGGCCCTTGACGGCAAGGTGACCCTCGACGACAACGCGTACTTCCGGCACGCCTGGCAGTACGCCGAACGTACGGACAGCTTGGAGGACCGGGCCAGGGCCAAGGGGTTGAACTACGTCAAGCTGGACGGCCGGGTCGGTGTCATCGGCAACGGCGCGGGCCTGGTCATGAGCACCCTGGACGTGGTGGCCGGGGCCGGAGCGGCGCCGGCGAACTTCCTGGACATCGGCGGCGGCGCGTCCGCCCAGGTCATGGCCGACGGGCTGGAGATCATCCTGGCCGACCCGGACGTGCGGTCGGTGCTGGTCAACGTCTTCGGCGGCATCACGGCCTGCGACGCCGTCGCCAACGGCATCGTGACCGCGCTCGAGCTCCTCGGCGAGCGCGGCCGGGCCAGGCCCATCGTCGTACGGCTGGACGGCAACAACGCCGAGGTGGGGCGGCGCATCCTCAGCGAGGCCCGGCACCCGGCCGTCCGCCAGGTCTCCACCATGGACGGCGCCGCCGAGACGGCGGCCAGACTCGCGGCAGGTGCGTGAGATGGCGATCTTTCTGACCAAGGACAGCCGGGTGCTCGTGCAGGGCATGACGGGCGCGGAGGGCACCAGGCACACGGCCCGCATGCTGGCCGCCGGCACCGACGTTGTGGCCGGGGTGACCCCGGGCAAGGGCGGGCGGTCGGTGGACTTCGGCGAGCGTACGGTGCCGGTGTTCGGCTCCGTGGCCGAGGCCATGGCCGAGACCGGGGCCGACGTGTCGGTGGTCTTCGTACCGCCGCGCTTCACTGGCGGCGCCGTGGAGGAGGCGGTGGCGGCGGGCGTGCCGCTGTGCGTGGTGATCACCGAAGGCGTCCCGGTCCACGACGCGGTACGGTTCCGCGCGCTGGCGAACGGCCGTACCCGGATCATCGGGCCCAACTGCCCCGGACTGATCAGCCCCGGGCAGTCCTCGGCCGGGATCATCCCCGCCGACATCACCTCGGCCGGCCGCATCGGCCTGGTCTCCAAGTCCGGCACGCTCACCTATCAGCTCATGTACGAGCTGCGCGACCTCGGCTTCTCCACCGCCGTCGGCATCGGCGGCGACCCCGTCGTGGGGACCACCCACATCGACTGTCTGCGGGCGTTCCAGGACGACCCCGGCACCGACGCCATCGTGATGATCGGAGAGATCGGCGGCGACGCCGAGGAACGGGCCGCGGCCTACATCGCCGGGCACGTCACCAAGCCCGTGGTGGCCTACGTCGCCGGCTTCACCGCGCCGGAGGGCAAGACCATGGGGCACGCGGGCGCGATCGTGTCCGGCTCGTCCGGCACCGCCCAGGCCAAGAAGGAGGCCCTGGAGGCGGTCGGGGTGCGGGTCGGCCGGACCCCGTCCGAGACGGCCCGGCTCATGCGCTCGGCCCTGGCGGGTGTCTCGTGAGATTCGACGTCAACCTGTCCATTCTGTTCACCGACCTGCCGCTGCTGGAACGCCCGGCCGCGGCGGCCAAGAACGGGTTCGACGCCGTCGAGCTGTGGTGGCCGTTCGACGGCCCGGACCCGACCGGCGCCGAGCTGGCCGCGCTGCGGCAGGCCATCGAGCACGCCGGGGTGCGGCTCGCCGGGCTGAACTTCGACGCCGGCGACATGGCCGCGGGCGAGCGCGGCCTGCTGGCCAGGCCGGACGGCTCGGCCCGGTTCCAGGCCAACATCGACGCCGCCGTGCGGCTGGCCGGCGAGCTGGGCTGCGGGGTGCTCAACGCCCTGTACGGCAACGGTCCCGACGTCGACAGGGACCTGGCCGTGGACAACCTGCGCACGGCGGCCGACGCGGCCGCCGGCATCGGCGCGACCGTGGTGGTGGAGGCCCTCAACTCCCACGAGAACCCGAAATATCCGATCACGTCGTCACAGGCGGCGTTCGAGCTGATCGACGAGGTGGACCGGGAGAACGTGGCCTTCCTGGCCGACCTCTACCACCTGCACCGGATGGGCGAGGACGTGCTCGCGCTCATCGACCGGCACTGCGCACGGTTCGGCCACGTGCAGATCGCCGACGATCCCGGCAGGGGCCGGCCGGGGAGCGGGCGCATGCCGTACCGGGAGATCTTCGCGCGGCTGGAGGCCGCGGGCTATCGGGGTCACGTCGGCCTGGAGTACCGGCACGAAGGGCCGGGCGCGTTCGACTGGAGGCAGGGATGAACATCGGGTTCGTCGGCTTGGGGATCATGGGCAGCCCGATGGCGGCCAACCTCCTCAAAGCCGGGCATGCCGTGACCGGGTATGACGTGAGCGCCGAGCGCGTCGACCAGCTCGCGGGCCTGGGCGGCAAGGGCGCGTCGAGCGTGGTCGACGCGGTCTCCGGCGCGGACGTCGTGATCACCATGCTGCCCGACTCGCCGCAGGTCGAGGACGTCGCGCCGCTGGTGATCGAGTACGGCCGCCCCAACCTCCTCTACATCGACATGAGCACGATCAAGCCGGAGACCTCCCGGTGGGTGGCGCGGCAGGCGGCGGCCGTCGGCGTACGGGCGTTGGACGCTCCGGTCAGCGGTGGCGAGCGTGGCGCGATCGACGGCACGCTCTCGATCATGGTCGGCGGCGCGGCCGAGGACGCCGAGGCGGCCCGGCCGATCCTGTCGACGCTCGGCACGACCGTGGTGCACGTCGGCCCGGCCGGCGCCGGGCAGACCGTGAAGGCCGCCAACCAGCTCGTCGTCGGCGGCATCTACGGGCTGGTGGCAGAGGCGATCGTGCTCCTGGAGGCGTCCGGCGTGGACCCGGCGGGCGGGCTCGACGTGCTCGCGGGCGGCCTGGCCGGCTCCCGGATCCTTGAGCTCAAGCGGCACACCATGGTCAAGCGTGAGTTCGCTCCGGGCTTCCGCATCGACCTGCACCACAAGGACATGGGCATCGCGCTCGCCGCCGCCCGCGAGGCCGGGGTCAGCCTGCCACTCACCGGGCAGGTCGCCCAGCTCGTGGCCGCGGCCAGGGCGCAGGGCCACGGCTCGCTCGACCACTCCGCCCTGCTCAAGGTCGTGGAAAGGCTGAACGGATGAAAAGGGTGCCCTGCATGGAGGCCGTGGTCGCGGTGCTGGAGTCGGAGGGGGTGGACACCGTCTTCGGCATCCCCGGGGCGGCCATTCTGCCGCTCTACGCCGCGCTCCAGCACAGCTCGATCAGGCACATCACGGTCCGCCACGAGGAGGGTGGCACCCACGCCGCCGACGGCTGGGCCAGGGTGACGGGCAATGTCGGCGTCTGCATCGGCACATCCGGCCCCGCCGGCACCAACATGATCACCGGCCTCTACACCGCCCTGGCCGACTCGATCCCGATGATCTGCGTCACCGGGCAGGCCATGACTTCCAAGCTGCACCAGGAGGCGTTCCAGGCGGTCGACATCGTGGAGATCGCCCGGCCGGTGACCAAGTGGGCGGTGCAGCTCAAGGAGCCTGCCCAGGCGCCGTGGGTGTTCAGGGAGGCGTTCAGGATCGCCCGGTCCGGGCGGCCCGGGCCCGTGCTCATCGACCTGCCGATCGACGTGCAGCGCGGCACCTGCCTGTACGACCGGGACCTGGACGCGCCGCTGCCCGTCGAGGAGCCCAGGCCGCTGCCCAGGGCGGTGAGCGCGGCGGTGGACATGTTGTCGGTGGCCAGGCGGCCGATCATCCTCGCCGGCGGCGGAGTGATCATCGGCGACGCGAGCGAGGAGCTGCGCGCGCTGGCCGAGCACCTGCAGGTGCCGGTGCAGGTGACGCTCATGGGCAAGGGCGCCTTCCCCGAGGACCACCCGCTGTTCGCCGGCATGGCCGGCATCCAGACCCAGACGCGGTGGGGCAACGCCGCGTTCCTGGAGAGCGACCTGGTCCTGGCCGTGGGGGCGCGCTTCGGGGACCGGCACACCGGCGACCTCGACGTCTACCGCAGGGGACGGAAGTTCATCCACGTGGACATCGAGCCCACGCAGATCGGCCGGGTCTTCGAGCCCGACCTGGGGATCGTCGGGCACGCCCGGCCGGTGCTGGCGGAGCTGCTGGACCAGGCGCGCCGTCGTACCGCCCGCCGGGAGCCGGGCACGTGGGTGCGCAAGGTCGCCGATCTGCGCCGCACGATGGGGCGGCGCGACGACTTCGACGACGTGCCGATCAAGCCGCCTCGGGTGTTCAAGGAGATCAACGAGTTCTTCGACCGGGACACCACGTTCGTCACCGCCATCGGGCTCTACCAGATCTGGTCGGGGCAGTTCCAGACGACGTACCTGCCGCGCCGCTACCTCGTGTGCGGGCAGGCCGGGCCGCTGGGCTGGGAGGTGCCGGCCGCCATGGGCGTCAAGTGCGCCCATCCTGAGCGGCAGGTGGTGGCCGTGGTGGGCGACTACTCCTTCCAGTTCCTCATGGAGGAGATCGCGGTCGCCGCCCAGTACCGCATCCCGTTCGTCATCGTCATGATCAACAACGAGTATCTGGGGCTGATCAGGCAGGCCGAGATCCCGTACGGCATGAACTACGCCGTGGACCTGCACTACGGCGAGGGCGGCATCGACCACGTCAAGGCCATGGAGGCGTTCGGCTGCCCGGCCCGCCGGGTGGAGGTGCCCGGGGACCTGCGGGACGCGCTGGCCTGGGCCTCGGCCGAGGCGGCGCGGGAGCGGCTGCCCGTCCTCGTCGAGGTGATGGTGGAGCGCGAGGCGAACGCCGCCATGGGGCCCTCACTGGAAGCCATCAAGGAGTTCGAGCCGCTGCCCGAGCTCATGACCGCCGACTGGTCCGACTGATTCCGACTGATTCCGACTCTGGAGGGATGCACATGCGGCTCAAGCCGGGTACGGCCTGGCGGGACGCGTACGACCGCTGCTGTGCGGTGGCGCCCGAGGCCTTCCACGACGACCGCGTGCTCAACCACTGGGGCGGCGTCTGGCACCGTGACGGGCGCCCCGTGCCCGGTTTCTCGCCGCTGGACGGCACCGCCATCGCCGGGCCGCCCAGGCTGGACCGGGCCGGCGCGGGACGGGCGGTGGCCGGGGCGGTCGAGGAACACCGGCGCTGGCGGCACCTGCCGCTCGACGAGCGCAAGGCCATGGTCTCGGCCGCGGTCGACTCCATGGCGGCCCACCGCGACCTGCTGGCCCTGCTGCTGGTCTGGGAGATCGGCAAGCCGTGGAAGACGGCCTGCGCCGACGTCGACCGCTGCCTGGACGGGGTCCGGTGGTATCTCACCGAGGTCGACCGCATGGTCGCAGGCCGCATGCCGCTGCCCGGGCCGGTCAGCAACATCGCCAGCTGGAACTATCCGATGAGCGTGCTCATGCACGCCATGCTCGTGCAGGCGCTGGCCGGCAACGCGGTCATCGCCAAGACCCCAACGGACGGCGGCCTGAGCTGCCTCACCCTCGCCTGCGCGCTCGCCGTACGGGAAGGGCTGCCGTTCACGCTGGTCAGCGGGGGCGGCTCGGAGTTGTCACCCGTGCTGGTGGCGGGCCGCTCGCTCGGGTGCGTGTCTTTCGTCGGCGGCAGGAGCGCCGGGGCGAAGGTCGCCGGCTCCGTGGCCGACCTCGGGCGACGGCACGTGCTGGAGCAGGAGGGGCTCAACTGCTGGGGCGTGTGGGGCTACGGCGACTGGGAGCTGCTCACCCGGCAGATCCGGGCGTCGTTCGACTACGGTAAGCAACGTTGCACGGCCTACCCGCGGTTCGTGGTGCAGCGGTCGTTGTTCCACGAGTTCCTGCAGTCCTATCTGACGGCGGTCGGATCGCTGCGCTTCGGGCACCCGCTCGCCGTCCAAGATCCCGACGATCCGCTGCCGCAGCTGGACTTCGGCCCGCTGATCAACGCCTCGAAGGCCAAAGAACTGGCCGACCAGGTGGACGAGGCGATCGCCCGGGGCGGCGTCCCGGTCCACCGGGCGTCCCTCGACACCGGACATTTCCTTCCGGGGCAGGATATTTCCGCCTACTTCGCCCCGACGGCGCTCCTCAACCCGCCGCCCTCCTCGCCTCTCCACCACGCCGAGCCCTTCGGCCCGGTCGACACGATCGTGCTGGTGGACACCGAAGCGGAGCTGCTGGCCGCCATGAACGCCAGCAACGGCGCCCTCGTCGCCACCCTGTCCTGCGACGAGGAGGAGACCTTCCAGCGGCTGTCGTCCGAGGTGCGGTCCTTCAAGGTCGGCCACAACCGGCCGCGCTCACGAGGCGACCGCGACGAGCTCTTCGGCGGCCTCGGGGCGTCCTGGCGCGGCGCGTTCGTCGGCGGTGACCTCCTGGTCAGGGCCGTGACCACGGGCCCGGACGCCGAGCGCCTCCCGGGCAACTTCCCCCACTACACGCTGCTGCCCTAGATGAGGCCGAAGCGGGTCGCCGCGAGCAGGATCAGAAAGGTCATCATGGCGACCCGCACCAGCCTCCCGCCGATCCGCAGCGACGGCCAGGACAGATAGGCCAGCCACGTCACGAACGCCAGCACGACCAGCGCCGCCACCCCGCCCAGCGGATTGGCCACGGCGAACCCGACCAGCAGCAACACCACCAGCAACACGGGCGGCACCCACCGGGGCACCTGCGTGAACAGGTAGGTCATCGGCACCGCGCTCCGCTGCTCCACGGCCTTGCGCAGCCCGGTCGCGCCCGGCGTGAAGAACCGCTCACCCTGAGGGAGCGGGCGCTTGTTGTTCGCAGCCACGCCCCGAGCCTACGGGACCCGCAGGCACGCCCGCGCGGAATGCGCCGGCGAACACCCCGCCTAAGGGCCCGTAGTGGGCCTGCTTCGCCTCTAGGCTGGTCGCGTGCTCGCTGTGATCAGATACACCGTTCCAGAGTCCCAGTCCCAAGACTTCGTCAAGCAGGCCCACGCGATCCTCGAAACGTTCGCCACCCAGCCGGGCTACCAGCGTGGCCGGCTGGCCCGGTCGGTGGACGAGCCCAATCTGTGGGCGCTGGTCACCGAGTGGGAGGGAGCAGGGTTCTACCGCAGGGCGCTGTCCGCCGCCCGGATGGCGATGTATCCGTTGATGATTCTCATGGTCAACGAGCCCAGCGCGTACGAGGACGTCTACATTCAGGACGTAGAGGGCGCGTGACGAATTCTCGCGCGCGAGAACGTGCGACCGTCCCCTAAGCTGGGAGCTCACCAATTTCACTCGCCGACCTCCAGCCGGAAAGAGAACCAACCACAATGGCACGACGCACCGACGTCATGGACACCATCGTCAGCCTCGCCAAACGCCGCGGGCTCGTTTACCCGTCGAGCGAGATCTACGGCGGACTGCGCGCGTCGTGGGACTACGGTCCACTGGGTGTCGAGCTGAAGAACAACGTCAAGCGGCAGTGGTGGCTGTCGATGGTCCAGGCCCGCGAGGACATCGTCGGCCTCGACTCCTGCGTCATCCTGGCGCCCGAGGTGTGGCGGGCCAGCGGTCACGTCGACACCTTCACCGACCCGCTGACCGAGTGCCTGTCCTGCCACAAGCGGTTCCGGGCCGATCACCTCATCGAGGCGTACGAGGAGAAGAACGGCAAGACGCCCGAGGGTGGCCTGGCCGACATCACCTGCCCCAACTGCGGCAACAAGGGCACCTTCACCGAGCCGCGGCAGTTCAGCGGTCTGCTCAAGACGTTCCTCGGCCCGGTCGAGGACGAGTCGGGCCTGGCCTTCCTGCGCCCCGAGACCGCGCAGGGCATCTTCATCAACTACCTCAACGTGCAGCAGTCCGCGCGCAAGAAGATCCCGTTCGGCATCGGCCAGATCGGCAAGTCGTTCCGCAACGAGATCACGCCGGGCAACTTCATCTTCCGCACCCGCGAGTTCGAGCAGATGGAGATGGAGTTCTTCGTCAAGCCGGGCACGGACGAAGAGTGGCACCAATACTGGATCGACGAGCGCTTCCGCTGGTATTCCGACCTCGGCATCAACAAGGACAACCTCCGGCTCTACGAGCACCCCAAGGAAAAGTTGTCCCACTACTCCAAGCGCACCGTCGACGTCGAATACCGGTTCAACTTCACCGGTTCTGAGTGGGGTGAGCTCGAAGGCATCGCCAACCGCACCGACTTCGACCTGACCTCCCACTCCAAGGCGTCGGGCGTCGACCTCAGCTTCTTCGAGCAGGACACCGGCGAGCGCTACGTCCCCTATGTCATCGAGCCGGCGGCCGGCGTCGACCGGGCCACGCTGACGTTCCTGCTGGACGCCTATAGCGAGGACGAGGCGCCCAACGCCAAGGGCCAGATGGAAAAGCGCACGGTCATGCGGCTCGACCACCGGCTCGCCCCGGTCAAGGCCGCGGTGCTGCCGCTGTCGCGCAACACCGACCTGTCGCCGAAGGCCCGCGACCTGGCCGCGCAGCTGCGCCGCCGGTGGAACGTCGAGTTCGACGACGCGGGCGCCATCGGCCGCCGCTACCGGCGGCAGGATGAGATCGGCACGCCGTTCTGCATCACGGTCGACTTCGACACGCTGGAAGACCAGGCGGTGACGATTCGCGAGCGGGACAGCATGGCCCAGGAGCGCATCTCCATCGACGGCGTCGAGTCCTACCTGCGCCAGCACCTCAACGACTGATTTCTTGGAGTCGTGTTCGGCCGCCCGCCGTACTTTCGGCGGGCGGCCGTTTCTCGTGCAAGGGCCGTCCGCCGTACTTTCGGCGGGCGGCCGTTTCTCGTGCAAGGGCCGTCCGCCGTACTTTCGGCGGGCGGCCGTTTCTCGTGCAAGGGCCGTCCGCCGTACTTTCGGCGCGCGGCCGCTTTTCGGGCAAAGGCCAGACCATCCTTTACGGCAGGCCACGTGGGCTCCTCCCGCCGCACTTCGGCTGAGGGCCCTCCAGGGGACGCTCCTCCGCCTCACCGGCGCGCCACCGTTACGCGCGCATGCTTGGCCGGCTCCGTGGTTCGACGGCGCCCATTCGCAGGACTCTACGGAGCCGGACTCCGGCTGGATCAGGATTGACCGGATGTGGCCGTGATGATTGACAAGCGTCCGGCGTACACGGAGATTGCGGGCAATCCCTAGCGGCATTCGGGGGCCGACTTCTCGGAGGCGCGATGAAGCGCATACTCGTCATGTTCACCGGCATGCTCCTGTTACTCGGTTCGGTCACCGCACCCCCAGCCTCAGCGGTGCCGAAACCGGCAGGACCCGACGGTGTGTTCGTCTACACCGGCGAACTCACCGCCGACCAGATGGCCAGGCTCGTCGCGGCAGGCGTGGACCGCGAGGAAATGAGGATCGTCAAGCGGGCCGACGGCAAGGTCACCATCGAGGTGATCCTCGCCTCCGCGCTGGCCGACTCGCTCGCCAAGCAAGGCATCACCCTCACCGCCCAGAACGCGAACCGGGCGCGGCTCGCGCAGAAGGGCGACGGGGTCTTCAAGCGGTACGCGGGTGCGGGCGGCCTCCGCGAGGAGATCATCGCCGCGGCCAACGCCAAGCCCGGCATCGCGAAGGTCGTCAACATCGGCAACAGCCTCAACGGCACGCCGATCACGGCGATCAAGCTGACCAAGGACGCGCGCAAGCTGCGTGACGGCAGCCGCCCGGCCATGCTGTATCTGGCGGCCCAGCACGCCCGTGAGTGGATCACGCCCGAGATGGTGCGGCGGCTGCTGCACCACTTCCTCAACGGCTACGGGAGCAACGCCGAGCTGACCCAGCTGGTGAACACCACGGAGCTGTGGTTCCTGCCGGTGGCCAACCCCGACGGCTACGACTACAGCTTCACCCCCGACAACCGGCTGTGGCGCAAGAACCTGCGTGACAACGACGGCGACGGCCAGATCACCAGCAACGACGGCGTCGACCCCAACCGCAACTTCGCCTACAAGTGGCGCTACGACGACGAGGGCTCCTCGAGTCTCCTCTCCAGCCAGACCTACCGCGGGCCGGCGGCGCAGTCCGAGCCGGAGACCGTGGCGCTGGACAACCTCACCAAGCGGGTGCGGTTCACGTACATGCTGAACTACCACTCCGCGGCCATGCTGCTGCTGTACGGCATCGGCTGGCAGCAGGCCACGCCATCGCCCGACGACCTGATCTTCGAGGCCCTGCTGGGCGACGACGCGAACCCGGCGGTGCCGACGTACGACCCGGACATCGGCGCCGAGCTCTACACCACCAACGGCGAGACCGACGGGCACATGACCAACCTGCGCGGCATCATGTCGATCACGCCGGAGATGTCCACGTGCGAGGCGGCGGCCGAGCGCAACCCCAATGACGAGTGGACGCTCGCGGACTGCGCCGGCGGGCTCGGGTTCACCTTCCCCGACGACGAGGAGCTGATCCAGGAGGAGTTCACCATGAACATCCCCCTGGCGCTGGCCGCGGCCAAGACCGTGCACACGCCGGACAAGCCCGTCTCCGTGGTCGGGCGCACGGTGCCCGACTTCGCGCCGGACTCCTTCTCCGTCTCGTACGGCGACCCGCAACCGGTGGCGGTCACCGCCCGCCGGTCGCTGCTCGGCAAGGTGCTGCGCTTCCGCATCAACGGCGGCCCGACGCAGACCAGGGCGCTGAGCGAATGGAAGGGCGGCGAGCGGTACGGCGGCGAGAACGACCTGTACTTCGCCGAGTACCGCGGCACCGTGAGCGGGGCGAAACCGGGTGACAAGGTCGAAGTCTGGTTCCAGGGCTTCAAGCCGGGCGCCGGCGTCGTCTCCAGCTCGCACTTCACCTACACGCTGGCCAAGGACTCCGCGGCCAAGGTGCTGGTGATCGCCAACGAGGACTACACGGGCTTCAACCCGGACTACCCGCCCTCGGTGACCGCGCCCAAGTACGCCGCGACGTACCAGCAGGCACTCAAGTCCGCCGGGTACGCGTCCGAGACGTGGGACGTGGACTCCCAGGGCGTGCCGCACCACCTGGGCGTGTTGTCGCACTTCAAGGGCCTGGTGTGGGAGCTGGGCGACAACCGGCTGTCCATGGACCAACAAGACGTGGTCACCGTCACCCCGCTCGGCAACCTTCCCGACGCCGACGTCAAGCCGTCGCAGCAGTATCTGACGATCGCCATCCGCGACTACCTCAACGAGGGAGGCAGACTCCTCTACACCGGCGAGACAGCCGCGTACTACGGCATTCTCGACACCATCGTCGGCGGCATCTACTACGGCATCGACGGCAACCCGGACGGCGACTGCGTGGTCACCACCATCCAGGGCCTGTTCGACGAGTGCCTGCTGCTGGCCGACGACTTCACGCAGTACTACCTCGGCGTTGGCGGCCGTATCCCGCGCGAGAACCCCGCCGGCTTCACCGGCACGGGCCCGCTGGCCGGGACGAGCGGCACGTTCGGCGGGCCGGCCACCGCCGGCAACCCGGCGGACGAGGCCGGGGTGCTGCTGCCCATGGGCACGGACTTCCCGCGCTTCACGGGCGCGCCGGCGGCCGACTACCAGCTCGGCACCCCAGGGCCGTTCGACCCGATCGAGGGGGAGTGGTACATCAGGGGCTCGCACGCCGACGACTCGTACATGCGGCTGACCAGGACGATCAACCTGGGATCCGTGCCGGCGGCGCAGCAGCCGCGGCTGGCGTTCCAGCTGTCCTTCGACACCGAGCCCGGGTACGACAACGTCATCGTCGAGGCCCACACGGTCGGCCAGGACAACTGGACGACGCTGCCGGACCTCAACGGCGGCACGGACACCACGGTGCCGACGGAGTGCGAGGCCGGGTTCCTCCTGGAGGAGCACCCCTGGCTGCTGCACTACCTGACGCCGGGCAACCCCTGCACGGCGACCGGGACCAGCGGCTCCTGGAACCGGTTCACCGAGAACTCGGGCGGCTGGCAGCAGGTCGCCTTCGACCTGTCCGCTTACGCGGGGCAGCAGGTCGAGGTGTCGATCAGCTACGTGACCGACCCGTCCACCGGGGGGGTGGGCGCGTTCGTGGACGACACCAGGGTCACCACCACCGGCGGCACGCTGGACTCCGAGGGCTTCGAGAGTGGGCTCGGCCCGTGGGCGATCCCCGGACCTCCGGCGGGCAGCCCGACCGGGTCCGGCGACTTCGTCCGGGCACAGGCCGACAAGACGGCGGCCGTGACCACCAAGGACACGGTGCTGCTGGGATTCGGGCTGGAGCAACTGGGCAACGATGGCGCGCGGAACGCGACCTTGAAGAAGGTGATGAAGTATCTGATCGGCTGATCCGGGCATGATGGACGGCCACCTCCTGGGCGGAGGTGGCCGTCCTATGGTGACCGGCACCTCTTGCGGAGGGCCGGGTGATCAGGACAGGTGGCGGCCGAACCAGTCCAGGACCCGCTCGTACGCCTGGGAAGCCGCCTGCGCGTTGTACCGCTGTCCCGTGTCGTTGAAGAACGCGTGCCCCACGCCGGGGAACGTCACGATCTCGTGCGTCAGCCCGGCCTTCTGCAGGGCGGCCTCGGCAGCGTCCCTGGTGGCGTTCACCCGGTCGTCCTGCTCGGCGTACACCCCGAGGACGGCGGCCTTGGTGCCGGCCATGTCCGCGTTGTCCGGCAGCGGTCCGTAGAACGGCACGGCGGCGGCCAGGCGGGGCTCGGCGGACGACAGCAGCAACCACGTCATCCCGCCGCCGAAGCAGAAGCCCATCATGCCGAGCTTCGCCCCTTCGGCCCGCCGGCCCAGCTCGCCCACCGCGGCCTTCATGTCGGCCACGAACCGCTCAGGCTGGATCTCCCCGAGCTTGGCGGTGGCCTGCGCGGTGTCGGCGAACGAAGCGGTGCCGCCCTCCCGCGACAGCAGGTCGAGAGCCAGGGCCGAGTAGCCGCTCGCGGCCAGGCGGCCGGCGACCGAGCGGATGTGGTCGGTGAGGCCGCGGTTCTCGTGGATCACCAGGACGGCGCCCTTGGCGTCGCCCTCGGCGGCCGCCCACGCGGCCTGCAACGTCGTGCCCTCGGGCCCGGCGAACGTGATCGCCTCCGTCGGCAGCGGCGAGGGCCCCGCCGGGCTCGCCGTCGTAGGGGCGGGAGCGGGCGTGGTCGCCGCCGCTGTGGTGGGCGCGGCGGCCTCCTCGGGAGCGCCGCAGGCCGCCAGGAGGGCGGTGGCGGCGGGCAGTCCCAGGCCCATGAGTGCGAGCCGCCGCAGCGCCTCGCGGCGGGGGATGAGGCCGTCCGCGTGGTCGTGGGCCACCTCTTCGGCGAGGTAGCGCTGGATGGGCGTCATGCCGGAGGTCTATCCTGCTCAACCGAAAAATCGTGTAAAGGCGAGGGTTACGCCGGTTTTCGCGGTCGTCTGATGACATGCCTTCTAAGCCCGATATGAGGCCAATACGAGGGACAAGGAAACCATGCGTACATCACGTTTCGCTGTTGTGCTGCTGGCCGTAGGCGCAGCGCTGATGACGGGGAGCGCCGCGTTCGCCGAACCCGAGCCGAGCGCGCTGGAGCTACGCGTCGTCATGGACGACTGCCCCCTGACGGAAACCCAGCCATGACTGAACACGCGCTCCTGGAAAGGGCGCTGTTCGAGGTCAAGCGGGTGATCGTCGGGCAAGATCATATGGTCGAGCGGCTGCTCGTGGCGGTGCTCGCCAAGGGGCACTGCCTGCTCGAAGGCGTGCCCGGCATCGCCAAGACGCTCGCCGCCGAGACCATGGCCTCCGTGGTCGGCGGCACGTTCGCGCGCATTCAGTTCACGCCCGACCTGGTGCCCTCCGACATCGTCGGCACCAGGATCTACCGGCCCTCGACCGAGAGCTTCGACATCGAGCTCGGCCCGGTCATGGCCAACCTGCTGCTCGCCGACGAGATCAACAGGGCGCCCGCGAAGGTGCAGTCGGCCCTGCTGGAGATCATGGCCGAGCGGCAGGTCAGCATCGGCGGCGTCACCCATGACGTGCCGACGCCGTTCCTGGTGCTGGCCACGCAGAACCCGATCGAGTCCGAAGGCGTCTACCACCTGCCCGAGGCGCAGCGCGACCGCTTCCTCATGAAGATCGACGTGGACTATCCCAGCGAATCGGAGGAGCTGGCGATCGTCTACCGCATGAGCGTGGACCCGCCCACGCCGCAGCCGATCCTCGACCCCGCCCGCGTCATCGCGCTGCAGCGGCGGGCCGAGGAGGTCTTCGTGCACCACGCGGTCGCCGAGTACGCCGTCCGCCTCGTCTACGCCACCCGCGACCCCGACCGGTACGGGGTGCAGGACGTGCGGCGGCTGCTGGCGTTCGGCGCGAGCCCCAGGGCCACACTCGGCCTGCTGGCCGCCGGCCGGGCGCTGGCGCTGCTGCGGGGACGCGACTACGTGCTGCCGGAGGACGTACGGGACCTGGCGCACGACGTCATGGCCCACCGGCTGGTGCTCTCCTTCGACGCGCTGGCCGACGGCGTGCTGCCCCGGCAGATCGTCGACCGGGTGCTGGCGGCCGTGCCGCTGCCGGTCATCGCCCCGCAGCAGCACGACGGGCAGCCCCAGATGCCCCACCAGCAGGAAGCCGTGGCATGAAGCCGTATCTGATGGCAGAGCCCGCGCTGCGCAGGCTCGAGCTGACGATCACCAGGAGGCTGGATGGACTGCTCCAGGGCGAACACCTGGGGCTGCTGCCAGGTCCCGGGAGCGAGCCGGCGGAGACCAGGCCGTACCAACCGGACGACGACGTGCGGCGGATGGACTGGAACGTCACCGCCCGCACGAACGTGCCCCACGTGCGCGACCTGGTCGCCGACCGGGAGCTGGAGATCTGGGCCCTGCTCGACGCCACCGCCAGCATGGACTTCGGCACCGCGGCGATGGAGAAGCGGGAACTGGCCCTGTCCGCGCTGGCCGCGGTCGGCTTCCTCACCCAGCGGACCGGCAACCGCATCGGCACCCACATGCTGCATGGCGGCGGCGTCAGGACGTTGCCCGCCAGGACGGGCCGGCCGCACCTGATGGCCGTGCTGCAGGCCGCGTTCGGGCTGCCCCGCACGCCGCCTGGGGTGGCCGAGCCGCTGCTCGGCGTGGCGGCCGAGCAGCTGGGCCGGGTGGTGCGCCGGCGCGGCCTGATGGTCGTCGTGTCCGACTTCCTGGACCCTCCCGAGACGTGGGAGCTGCCGCTGCGCAAGCTCACCGCCCGGCACCAGGTGCTGGCCGTGGAGGTGCTCGACCCGCGCGAGCTGACCCTGCCCAACGTCGGGATCCTGACGCTGATCGACCCGGAGAGCGGGCGGCGGCGCGAGGTCTCGACCGCCAGCGCGCGGCTGCGGCGCAGGTACGCCGAGGCGGCGGCCGGGCAACGCGACGCCATCGCGCAGGCGATGCGCCGGGCCGGGGCCACCCACCTGCGGCTGCGTACCGACCGGGACTGGGTGCGCGACCTGGTCAAGCACGTCATGAGACAGCGCCGCCTGGCCACGCTGGCCGCCAGCCCGGCACTCCCCGCGCGCCCGCCGACCCCGAGCCCGGGTGAGCCCAATGCGGGTGGCCCCAGTGCGGGTGGCCCCAGTGCGGGCGGTCCGAGTGTGGGCGGTCCCGCCACGGGTCGCCCGCCCGGCGGAGGTGATGCGGCATGACCTTGCTCGCACCCATCTGGTTGCTGCTGCTCATCCCCGTGGCCCTGCTCGCCGTCACCTACGTGATCGTGCAGCTGCGGCGCAGCGCGTACGCCGTCCGCTTCACCAACCTCGACCTGCTCGACAAGGTCGCGCCGACAGGGCCGGGATGGCGGCGGCACCTGCCGGCGGCGGCGCTGCTGCTGATGTTCGCCCTGCTCGTGGTGGGTTTCGCCCGGCCGCAGGCCGAGGTCACGGTGCCCAGGGAGCGCGCGACGATCATGGTGGCGTTCGACGTGTCCGCGTCGATGGGCGCCACCGACGTCTCCCCGAACCGCTTCGAGGCGGCCAAGCAGGCGGCCAGGCAGTTCGTGCGGGGCCTGCCGGAGCGGTTCAACCTGGGCCTGGTGTCGTTCTCGTCGAACGCCTCGATCGCCGTGCCGCCGACCACGGACCGGCAGGCGGTGCTGATGGCGATCGACCGGCTCAGCATGGACTCCGGCACCGCGATCGGCGAGGCGGTCTACTCCTCGCTGGAGGCCATCGCCTCCCTCGACTCGCAGGAGGAGGCGCCGCCCGCGCACATCGTGCTGCTGTCGGACGGCTCCAACACCACCGGCCGCACGGTCACCGACGCCGCGGCGGAGGCGGCCAACCGGGGCGTCCCGGTCACCACCATCGCCTACGGCACGCCCGGCGGCACCATCAACCTGTCTGGACGCGAGGTCCCGGTGCCGGTGGACGGCCCGGCGCTGCGCGGTATGGCGGAGGCGGCGGGCGGCGGCTTCTACGAGGCGGCGAGCGGCGACGAGCTGCAGGCGGTCTACGACGACATCGGCACCTCGGTCGGCTTCCGGACCGAGCGTCAGGAGGTATGGCAGTGGTTCGTGGCGGCGGGCTTGATCTTCGCGTTGATCGCGGCGGTGACGTCGATGCTGTGGTTCTCGAGGCTCCCGTGAGGGGGCTGGGCAACCCGCGCGGGCCGGAGTTCGTCACTCTGCCGGTGGAGGACCGCCCCGGCGTCACGATTCCGCAGGGGCCCAGAACGGCCCCGACGACACCCAAGGCCCCGCCCAGGGGACGCCTGCTGGTGGCCGCCGCGCTCGTCGCGGCGGTCACCGGGGCGGCGGCGGGCGCGGCGGGGGCCCGGCTCTTCGAAGGGTCCGAGCCGGCCCCCGCCGCTGCCGCCCTCCCCAGGGTGGCGCCCGCCCCCTCGGCAAGCCTCGGCGGACTCAGCGCGACGGCGGCCCGGGTGCTGCCCAGCGTGGTGTCGGTGGAGGTCGGCCGGGGCGGCGGATCGGGGTTCGTGGTGGACGATCGCGGTCACATCCTCACCAACGCGCACGTGGTGCAGGGCTCCGACCAGGTGACCGTGATACTCAACGACGGCCGCCGGCTGTCGGCCCAGGTGATCGGCGAGGACGACGACGAGGACCTGGCCGTGCTGGAGGTGTCGTACCCGGGCGACCTGACACCCGCCACGCTCGGCAGGTCGGGGGACCTGGCGGTCGGTGACCAGGTGCTCGCGATCGGCTCGCCCCTGGGCCTGTCGGGCACGGTCACCGCCGGCATCGTCAGCGCGCTGGACCGCGAGGTGCGGCTGGGCGGCGCCCCGCGGACGGCCGTGCAGACGGACGCGTCGATCAACCCGGGCAACTCGGGCGGACCGCTGGTGAACGCCCGGGGTGAGGTCGTCGGCGTGAACACCGCGATCGCGGCCGGGCGGGGCGGCGGCAACATCGGCATCGGCTTTGCCATCCCCATCGACCGGGCCGCTCCCATCGCGGAACGCATTATCCGAAACTAGTAGTCCCCAGATTAGGGTGCAGGGCATGCGACTGCTTGTGGTGGAGGACGAGGAGGACCTGGTCGAGGCGTTGCGCGTCGGCCTCATCCGCGCGGGATACGCGGTGGACGTCTCCTACGACGCACCGTCCGCGCACGAGAAACTGCAGGTCAACACGTACGACCTGGTCCTGCTCGACCTGAATCTGCCCGGCGGCGACGGCTTCCAGCTGTGCCGCACCGTACGTGCCGCGGGCAAGGGCGTGCGGATCATCATGGTCACCGCCCGCGACCGGCTGGACGACCGCGTCCGCGGGCTCGACGAGGGGGCCGACGACTACCTGGTCAAGCCGTTCGCGTTCCCCGAGCTGCTGGCCAGGGTCCGGGCGCTGCTCCGCAGGGACTCCGGCGGCGGGACCTCGGTGATCCAGGTGGGCAGGCTGCGGATCGACACGGCGCGGCTCGAGGTCACGCTGGAAGGCAGGTCGCTGGCGCTCACCCCCAAGGAGTACGGCGTCCTGCACTACCTCATGACCCGGCCGGGCCACGTCGTGTCCACCGAGGAGCTGCTCGAACACGTCTGGGACGAGCATGCCGACCCGTTCACCAACACCGTCCGCGTCACGGTCGGCAACCTGCGCCGCAAGCTGCAGGAGGAGGGCCTCATCGAGACGGTGATCAGCCGAGGCTACCGGCTCAAGGAGCCGACATGATCCACACCATCCGCTTCCGGCTCACCGTGCTCTACTCGGGCCTGCTGTTCGTGCTGGCCGCGCTCGTGCTCGGCGGGATCTACTACGCGGTCTCCAAGACGACCGACCAGCGCCCGTACACCACGGAGTACGCCAAGGTGTACAACGACGGGCGGTATGTCGACAAGCGCCCGGTGGTCTTCGTCGAGGAGGTGGAGAACGCCATCAACGTCCGGACGATGACCACGCTGCGCGACTACTCGCTCTACACCCTGGCCGGCCTCTACGTCGCCAGCCTGGGCATCGGCTGGGTGCTGTCCGGCCGCGTGCTGCGCCCGGTCCGGTCGATCACCCGTACCACGGAGGACATCCAGGCCACGGACCTGAAGCGGCGCATCAACCTGAACGGGCCGAGCGACGAGCTGAAGGACCTGGCCGACACCATCGACAAGATGCTCGACCGCCTGGAGGAGGCGTTCCGGACGCAGCGCCAGCTCATCGACGACGCCTCGCACGAGCTGCGCAGTCCGCTGACCATCATCCGGGCGAACGTGGACGCCGTGCTCGCCGACCCCGACGCCAGCGAAGCGGAGCGGGCCAGGGCGGTGACCATCGTGGACCGCGCGACCACCCGCATGACCAGGCTGGTGGAGGATCTGCTGGCCAGCGCCAGGCGGCAGGGCGGCGCGTTCGCCGACTCCGACCTCGAGTTGTCCCGGGTGGCGGGGGAAGCGTGCGAGGAGTACACGGCCCCGGCCGCCGCGCGCGACCTGACGATCACCCGCGACCTGGGGCGCGGCCTGGAGATGATCGGCGACTCCGACGCACTGCGCCGCGCGGTCGCGAACCTGCTCTCGAACGCCGTGCGGCTCTCACCCCCCGGCGGCACGATCAGGGTCGCGTCAGGCCGCTCGGACGGCTGGTTGTGGGTCGCGGTCCGGGACAACGGCCCGGGACTGCGTGAGGCCGACCAGGAGCGCGTGTTCGACCGGTTCTGGCGCGGCGAGCCCAGCCGCCGTGACCGCCACACGGGCCTCGGCCTGGCGATCGTGCGGCAGATCGTGGAGTCGCACGGCGGCCGGGTCGCGGTGTTCTCCCGGCTCGGGGAGGGGGCGACGTTCGTGTTGTGGCTCCCGCCGCGCGACGGCGTGCCCGGCTTGCCGCCCGATCACAACCCCCTACGCTGACCGCCTCCGGCAGACGGCGCGGGCGACGAGGAAGGCCACCACCGGCAGCACGAACACGGCCACCCGCAGCCCCAGGATGATCATCTCGTAGGTGGCGGGCTGAACCGTCAGCAACGCCGGCGGAGCAGGCGGCGGCTGCGGGAACCCGGGCGCGGAGCGCATCACAGGCGGGATCTCCGAGACCCACATCCCCGCCCACAACACGGTGAAGAACGTGATGACCGCGACGCCCAGGGCCGTCCGCACCGGCGCCTGCGACGGCCGGTCCAGCAGCTGGTGATGATCCCCGTCGCCGGTGAAACGCCGCTCCAGGAACGGATAGAGCAGCAGCACGCCGAAGAACGCCGTCAGAATCAGCGGCGCCACCCACAGCCCTGGCTGGAGCACGTACCCGCCGACGACGATCTCCCATCCCGGGACGAGCCGCTGCGCGCCGTCCAGCACCCCGAAATACCAGAACGGCTGCGCCGAAACCGGATAGCCGCCGGGGTTGTATTCTCCGTGCTCCCACACTGGGTTGACCCTCGCGAACGTGGCCAGCGCCGCGATCGCCCCGATCGTGAACAGCGCCGTCGCCCCGTTCTTGATCGCGAAGTAAGGGAAGAACGGCCCGCCGGTAACGGTGCGCTCACCCGCGGCGGTGGCCCGGCGCTCGGTGTGCTTCTGCCGCCAGGTGAGGACCAACGCGTGCAGCGGCACCAGCGCCAGCAGGATCCCCGGCACCAACAGCACGTGCGTGACGAAGATCCGCGGTATGACGTTGCCCGGGAACCCGCCGTCGAACACGAACGCCGACAGATACGTCCCCACCAGCGGAATCGACAACAACACTCCCTGCGCCTGCCGCAGCCCCGTCATCGCGAGCTGGTCGCCGGGCAGCGACACGCCCAGGAACGACTCGAAGAGCACCAGCCCGAACAGCACCACCCCGAGCATCCACGTCAGCTCCCGCGGCTTCCTGAACGCGCCGGTGAAGAAGACCCGGCACAGGTGGGCCACGATCGCCAGCACGAACACTGTCGCCGACCAGTGATGCAGCTGCCGCATCAGCAGCCCGCCCCGCACCTCCAAGCTGATCTCCACGGCGGAGGCGAAAGCCACGCCCGGGTTGGGCTTGTAGAACAACGTCAGGAACGTGCCGGTGAGCACCAGCATCACGAACGAGTACAGCGCCAGCTCGCCCAGCAAGAACGACCAGTGGCTGGGGAAGAGTTTGCGCAGCTGTGGCCGGAACCAGCGCGCGAAGGGCAGCCGATCGTCCAGATAGATCGCCGCGTCGCGGGCCGTCTTTGCCGAACCGGCGACGATACGAGCGCGCCTCTTGGACTTGGTAGGAGTGGCCATGGGGCCTCCTGGCGGGGGTGTGATCCAATTCTGCACCGGCCCTCGCCCTTTCACAAGAATTGGTGTAAACCAATTGGTATAAACCAATCTTGAACTGTCCGGCCATAAAATTGGATTAGACCTGTTGTGTGCCTGCTACCAGCGCGAATGCCGATATAGGAGGGGAGTGCAGTTTCATCATCAATTTCACCGGTAGAGTCCGGGACAGAGGCGTTGGATTGGAGCTGTGGTGGCCAAGCATGTTTACGATTTCACCGAGGGCAACAGGAATCTCAAAGATCTTCTCGGCGGTAAAGGCGCGAACCTCGCTGAGATGACCAATCTCGGGCTGCCCGTTCCCCATGGATTCACGATCACCACTGAGGCGTGCCGCCACTATCTGGCGGCCGGCGCCATGCCGGACGGCCTGGAGCAGGAGGTCGGCGGGCATCTGGACGCACTCGAGAAGAAGATGGGCAGGAAGCTCGGGCAGGCCGACGATCCGCTCCTGGTGAGCGTGCGGTCCGGGGCGAAGTTCTCCATGCCGGGCATGATGGACACGGTCCTCAACATCGGCCTCAACGACGAGTCCGTGCACGGCCTTGCCAAGCAGGCCGGCGGCAACGAGCGGTTCGCCTGGGACTCCTACCGCAGGCTCATCCAGATGTTCGGCAAGACGGTGCTCGGCATCGACGGCGAGCTGTTCGAGCGCGCTCTCGACGAGCTCAAGGGCAGGCGTCAGGACACCGATCTGGACGCGGACGAGCTGCAGCGCCTGGTGGAGACGTACAAGGGGATCGTGCGGGAGCAGACCGGCAAGGACTTCCCGACCGACCCGCGCGAGCAGATGCGCCTGGCCGTCATGGCCGTCTTCGACTCCTGGAACGCCCCGCGCGCCATCCTCTACCGCCGCCAGGAGCGCATCCCCGCCGACCTCGGCACCGCCGTCAACATCATGGCCATGGTCTTCGGCAACTACGGCGACGACTCCGGCACCGGCGTGGCCTTCACCCGCGACCCCGGGTCCGGCCGGCAGGGCATCTACGGCGACTACCTGCAGAACGCCCAGGGTGAGGACGTGGTGGCGGGCATTCGCAACACGATCCCGCTGGAGGACCTCGAGCGCATCGACAAGCACTCCTACGACGAGTTGATCGGCATCATGGAGACGCTTGAGACGCACTACAAGGACCTGTGTGACATCGAGTTCACGATCGAGCGCGGCAAGTTGTGGATGTTGCAGACGCGGGTCGGTAAGCGGACCGCCGCGGCCGCGTTCTGCATCGCCACCCAGCTCGTCGACCAGGGGCTGATCACCCTCGACGACGCCGTCACCCGGGTCACCGGCGACCAGCTGGCCCAGCTCATGTTCCCCCGCTTCGACAGGGGCGCCGACAAGAAGAAGATCGCCAAGGGCATGAACGCCTCCCCGGGCGCCGCCGTCGGCAAGGCCGTCTTCTCCTCTGAACGGGCCGTGGAGCTGAGCGGGCAGGGTGAGGACGTCATCCTCGTCCGCCGCGAGACCAACCCCGACGACCTGTCCGGCATGATCGCCGCCAAGGGCATCCTGACCAGCCGCGGCGGCAAGACCTCCCACGCCGCCGTGGTGGCCCGCGGCATGGGCAAGACGTGCGTGTGCGGCGCGAAGGAGCTCGACGTCAACACCCGTGAGGGGAGCTTCACGGCGCCGGACGGGGTGGTCGTGTCGGAAGGCGACGTGATCTCCATCGACGGCACGACCGGCGAGGTGTTCCTCGGCGAGGTCCCGGTGGTCCCGTCGGCCGTGGTGGAGTACTTCGAGGGCGCCGAGCCCGGTGACGAGCTCGTCAAGGCCGTGGATCGCATCATGCGGCGCGCTGACGAGGCCCGCCGGCTGGGCGTGCGGGCCAACGCCGACACCCCGGACGACGCCGCCCGCGCCCGCCGCTTCGGCGCGCGGGGCATCGGCCTGTGCCGTACCGAGCACATGTTCCTGGGTGAGCGCCGGCAGTTGGTCGAGGACCTGGTCCTGGCGGCCACGGACGAGGAACGTCAGACGGCGCTCGACGCGCTGGAGCCTCTCCAGAAGTCCGACTTCATCGGGATATTTGAGGCTATGGGGGGCGATCCCGTCACCATTCGCCTGATCGACCCGCCCCTGCACGAGTTCCTGCCCGACATCGTGGACTTGTCCGTCAAGGTCGCCACATCGAAGGACGTCACGGACAAGGACCGCAAGCTCCTGGCCGCGGTCAGGCGCCTCCACGAGCAGAACCCGATGCTCGGTCTGCGCGGCGTGCGCCTCGGCCTGGTGATCCCCGGCCTGTTCGCGATGCAGGTGCGGGCGATCGCCCAGGCCGCCAAGGAGGTCCCCGGCGCGCGCCCGGAGATCATGATTCCGCTGGCGGCGGCCGTACAGGAGCTGGAGTCGGTACGCGAGGAAGCGGCCAAGATCCTGGCGGAGGTGGGCGTCGAGGCCCTGATCGGCACCATGATCGAGGTGCCGCGCGCGGCCCTGACGGCCGGCCAGATCGCCGAGGCCGCCGAGTTCTTCTCTTTCGGCACCAACGACCTGACCCAGATGGTCTGGGGCTTCTCCAGGGACGACGTGGAGTCGTCGTTCTTCCACCGTTACCTGGACCTGGGCATCTTCGGCGTCTCCCCGTTCGAGACCCTGGACAGGGAGGGCGTGGGCCGCCTCATCAAGATCGCCGTCGAGGAGGGCCGGGCCGCGAGGCCGGATCTGCACCTGGGCATCTGCGGCGAGCACGGGGGCGACCCCGACTCGGTCCACTTCTGCCACGAGGTGGGCCTGGACTACGTCTCGTGCTCCCCGTTCCGGATCCCGGTGGCCCGGCTGGAGGCGGGCCGCGCCGCCCTCAGCGACACCGACTCCGACACCCGCTAAGGTCTTCGCGTCGGGGGCGCTGCGCTACTGGTTCGCCCAGACAGCGCCCCCAGTCGGGACATGTAGGGCCGGACGATAGCTCGCATCTCGGCGTGGTCTTCGGGCAGGCCGCTCCATCAAGAGATCGCCCAGCCGGTCGTGTTCCCATTGCCGCATGAGAGCATGCGTGACGTAGGCGGAGACGTTGCCGTGGCCTGCCCGCGATGATAATCCTGCCGGCTCCGAGCCGATTGGTCGACGAGATCCGGCCGGGCGGAAGCTCCGAACCCCGCGGTGACCGGCATTACCAACAGGACATGACTGCCTACCGAAAGTCATGATCATTGTTATGGTAACGGTATCTGACTAAGTCCCGTCATCCGCGCGATCATGCGAGCCTTGCCGCCATCAATCGGAGCTGAACGGGGAGATCCTTCGTGGTTGGCATCCTGGAAACCGATCGCGTTCACGAAGCCATAGCGGAGCAGGTGCGACGTACCCCTGATCGCATCGCCGTGGTGGCAGGCCGGACCCGCGTCACTTACGCGGAGCTCTACACCCGCGCCGGGCGGATCGCCGGCGAGTTACGTCGTCGTGGCACGGGACCCGGCGACTCGGTGGGCGTGTGCCTGGACAGGGACGACTCGCTGATCGCGGCGCTGCTGGGGGTGTGGCGGGCGGGGGCGGCCTATGTGCCGCTCGATCCGGCCTATCCGGCCGATCGGCTGGAGTTCATCGCCGAGGACGCGGGCATGGCCCAGCTGATCACCTCTGAGGTCGTGGCCCGGAGGCAGGAGGCGGTGCTGCGAGCGTCGGGCGCCGAAGCCCTGTTCGTCGAGTCCGTGGCCGGCGATGGTGCCGAGTCCATCGAGCAGGTGGACGGCGGCCCGGCGGATGCCGCGTACGTGATCTACACGTCCGGGTCGACCGGCCGTCCCAAGGGCGTGGTCGTCGAGCACCGCAACGCCATGGCGCTGCTGCGCTACGAGGCCACACGGTACCCGGACGAACTGGCCGGCATGCTCTTCGCCACGTCGGTGTGCTTCGATCCCTCGGTGACGCAGATGTTCCTGCCGCTGCTCTGCGGCGGGACCGTGATCGTCGCGGACAACCTGCTGGCCCTGTCCGCCCTGCCGGCCCGCGATGAGGTGACCACCGTGTACGGCGCGCCCTCCGCGCTGGTGGCGCTGCTCGGCGAGCCGCTCCCGGCCGGTGTCCGTACGGTGATCGCCGGCGGCGAGCCGCTCACCCGGGCGCTGGCGGATCGCATCTACGCCAACCCCGGCGTACGCCGCGTTGTAAACGTATACGGACCGACGGAATGCACGGTCACCTGCACCTCCCACGAGGTGCTCCGCGACGAGGAGGGCGAACCGCCGATCGGCTCGGCCTACGCCGGTTCCGTGCTCAGCGTGCGCGACGCCGGCGGGCGGCCGCTGGCCGACGGTGAGATCGGCGAGCTGTGGGTGGCGGGGCCGCTGGTCGGCCGCGGGTATCTGAACCGGCCGGCGCTGACCGCGGAACGGTTCGTGACCGACGACGAGGGCGTGCGCCACTACCGCACCGGCGACCTCGTCCGCCGCGAGAACGGGATCTGCTCCTACGCGGGCCGCAATGACGACCAGGTCAAGGTGGCCGGGTTCCGGGTCGAGCTGGGGGAGGTGCAGGGCACCCTGACCCGGCATCCCGGCGTGAACCACGCGGTCGTGCTGACCCAGAACGACGCCCGGGAGGTACGCCGCCTGGTCGCCTACGTGGAACCGGCCGAAGCGGGGGTCGGCGAGGCGGAGCTGCGGCAGTGGATGCGCGAGCGGCTGCCCGACTACATGGTGCCGTCCCGCATCGCCCTCATGGAGCGCATCCCGCTCGGCCCCACGGGGAAGATCGACCGGGCCGCGCTGCCGGCGCTGGAATTCGCCCCTGAGCTGGGCGCCTACGTCGCGCCGCGCAACGACACCGAGCGGCGGCTCGCCGAGATCGTCGGCGCGGTGCTCGGCGTCGAGCAGGTCGGCGTCCACCACCATTTCATCGACCTCGGCGGCGAGTCGCTGGCCGCCGCCCGGATCTGCGCGGTCATCGAACGGGAACTGGGCGCGCGGATGGCACTCACCACGTTCCTCGGCAGGCCGACGATCGCCGAGCTGGCCCCGCTCGTGGAGGCCGCCAAGGCGGAGGCCTCGGGATCCCCCGCTCCCCGGCTGACCCGTCACCCCGGCAGGGACCGGTATCCGCTCACCTCAGCCCAGCACGGCATGTGGCTGTTACGCGAGGTCAGCCACACGCGCAACGCCACCACCCTCGCCTTCCGCCTGCGCCTCACCGGCCTCGACTCGGCTGAACCCGTCCAGGCCGCCCTGGATGCGCTCGTTCGCGAACACGAGGTGCTGCGCACCGTCACCCTGATCGGCGGGGACGGCGAACCGGTCGCCGAACTGCGGCCGCCGGCGCCGGTCCCGCTGGAGGAGCACGCCTACACGCCCGGCCTGGCCGAGCGGCTCGCGGTCCACGGCTTCGACCTGTCCGCCGACGTCCCGCTGCTGCGCGCCGCCCTGCTCTGGCACGACGAGCGGACGGCCGAGCTGATCGTCGTCACCGACCACACCGCCTACGACGGCTGGTCCAACGCCACGCTCATGGCGGCGCTCACCGGAACCGTCGCCGAGCAGCCCGTCCAGGTCGGCGACGTGGCCCTGCTGGAGCAGGAGCTCGCGGGCGACCCGGACAGGATGGAACGACTGCGGGCGTTCTGGGCCGAGGAACTGGCCGGGGCCGCGCCGCCGTACGATCTGTCGACGCGCACGCCGAGCGGGCCCAGCCGCTTCCGCGGCGCCCGGCTGGTGCACAAGGTGCCGGCGGGGACGGCGGCCCGGGCGGCCGAGCTGGCCGCGGCGACGGGCACGACCCCGTTCGCGGTCTACTTCACCGTGCTCGGGCTGCTGGTGGCGGCCCAGACCGACCGGCCCGACGTGCTGCTCGGCGCGGCCGTCGCCGACCGCGCCCACCCCGAGCTGGAGGGTCTCGTCGGCCCGCTCGTCGACGTGCTCCCGGTACGGCTCCGCCTCGACGGCGACCTGTCCGTACGGCGGGCCATCGTCCAGTCGGCGGCCGCCACGACCCGGTCGCTCGATCACATCGGCCTCGCGCCTGGGGAACGGCTGGCCGTCTCCGGGATCGAGCGTCCACGGGGCACGATGCTCACCCCTGTCGTGCTGTCGTACCAGCCGCCTGCCGTGCCGGTGCGGCTGGAGCGCGACGGGCTCACTGTGGAGCTGCTCGGCGAGCTGAGCGGCGGCGGGGCGCAGGCGCCGTGCACGGTGTTCGTGAACACGACGGTGGAGGGTGTCGAGATTCAGGTCGAGTACGACGTCGACCTCTTCACCCGGGAGGAGGCCGGGGGCTTCGCCGATCGGCTGATGCGGCTGCTCGAAGCCGCGGTGACCGGTCCTGACCTGCCTCTGTCGGCGTTCGAGCTGGTCACCGCCGAGGAGCGGGCCACGCTGCTGGCCTGGGGCAGCGGGGCGCCGCTCCCCGAGCCCGGCTCGGCGACCGTCGTCCATGAGGTGCTGGAGCAGGCGGGACGGCACCCGGAGCGGGTGGCCGTGGCGGACGGGGCGGGGGAGCTGACCTACGCCGAGCTGGCGTCGGCCTCGGCACGCATCGCCGCCGCCCTCCGAACCGGCCCGGCCGCCCCCGAGGGAGACCAGGTCGTGGCCGTGTGCCTGCCGCGTGACAGGCGGCTGCCCGCCGCGCTCGTCGGCGTGGCCAGGGCCGGTGCGGCCTACGTGCCGCTCGAACCGGACCACCCGGCCGAGCGGCTGCGGCACCAGCTCGCCGACTCCGGCGCCACGGTCGTGCTCGCCGCGGACGACACCGTCCAGGTGGCGCGCGAGCTGGCCGCATCCACCGGCGCGACGGTACTGGACCTCACCGACCTCGCCGGCCTGCCCACGGGGGACGCGACGCCCGCCACCACACCGGACGGTCTGGCCTACGTGCTCTACACCTCCGGCTCGACCGGCCGCCCCAAGGGCGTCGAGGTCACCCACGCCAACCTGGCCGCGTTCGTGGCGGCGATGCGGGTCATGCCCGGCGTCCGCGACGACGACGTCATGCTCGGCCTCACCCCGTTCTCCTTCGACGTCTTCGGCTTCGACCTGTGGGTCAGCCTGTGCAACGGGCTCCGGCTCGAACTGCTCGACCGTGCCTCGGCCGTCGACGGCCACGCGGTGGCACGGCGCATCGACGACTCCGGCGTCACGCTGCTCACCGCCACCCCGACCACGCTGCGCATGCTGGTCGCCGCCGGCTGGGCGGGCAGCGACCGGGTACGCGTGGTCAGCATCGGCGAGGTCCTCGATCCGGCCCTGGCCGGCGAGATGCTGCTCAGGGTCGGTGAACTGTGGAACTCTTACGGGCCGACCGAGACGACCATCTACTCCACCATGACGAGGATCGGCGTCCCCGTCGGTGACAGCGTGTCCATCGGCGGGCCGCTGCCCGGTGAGCGGGCTTACGTGCTGGACCAGGCGGGCCGCCTCGTCCCGCCGGGCGTCCCGGGCGAGCTGTGGATCGGCGGCGTGGGCGTGGCCCGGGGCTACAGAGGCCTGCCTTCGGCCGCGTTCGCCGACGACCCGCCGGCTCCGGGTGAGCGCCGCTACCGCACCGGTGACCTGGCCCGCTGGCGCTCCGACGGCACGCTCGACTTCCTCGGCCGCCGCGACCAGCAGGTGAAGATTCGCGGTCACCGGATCGAGCTGGGCGAGATCGAGGCGGCGTTGCGGGAGAGGGTGCCGGACGCGGTGGTCGCCGTACACGACGAGCACCTCGTCGGCTATCTGATCGGCGGGATGGACGACGTCGGCGGGGTGGAGGCCGCGCTGCGGGAGCGGTTGCCCGACTACATGATCCCGCGCCAGTGGATGACGCTCGACACGCTGCCCACCACCTCCTCGGGCAAGGTCGACAGGGGCGCGCTGCCCAAACCGGACCGGGCCGCCACCCGCACCCTGGTCCCGCCGGGCAGCGACGCCGAGCTGCTCGTCGCCGACGTCTGGCAGGCGGTGCTCGCCTTGGATGCGGTCGGCGTGGACGACGACTTCTTCGCGCTGGGCGGCCATTCGCTGGCGGCCATGCTGGTCGCCGCCCGCCTCAAGGAAGCGCTGGCCATGGAGGTGCCGGTGCGGTTGTTGTTCGAGCGGCCGGTGCTGGCGGCGTTCGCCTCGGCGGTGGAGGAGCTGCTGGTGGCGGAGCTGGAGGCCGGGCGATGACGGAGACGCAGGAGAGCCTGCAGGACCGGCTGGCGGTGCGGCTGGCCGCCGCTCGCCGGGCCGCGGCCCGTACCGTGCCGGGCATCCCTGCCAGGGACAAGGGCACGCCCGCGCCGCCGTCGCCCGCGCAGGCGCGGCTGTGGTTCCTGGACCAACTCGCAGAGCCGGGCGACCGGGGCGCGTACAACGTGCCGACGGCCGTCCGGTTGCGCGGGCCGCTGGACACGGCCGCGCTGCTGGCCGCCGTACGGGAGCTGGCCGAGCGGCACGAGGTGCTGCGCACGCTCGTCGACCAGGACCGCACCGTAGTGGTCGGCGCCGACCGGGTGCCGATCACGGTGGCGGACCTGGACGACCCGGAGCGGCTGGAACGGGAGGCGTACCGGCCGTTCGCGCTGGACGCCGAGCCGCCGGCCAGGGCCGTGCTCTTCCGGCTGGACGACGACGAGCACGTGCTGCTGCTGACCGTGCACCACATCGCCTTCGACGCCTGGTCCAGGGATGTGGCGATCGCCGAGCTGGCGGCGCTCTACACCGCCGGGCTCGGCCTGGGCGAGCGCCCGCCCGAGCCGCGCGTGCAGTACGGCGACTACGCGCAGTGGCTCGCCGGACAGCCGGCGGGCGATGTGACCTGGTGGACCGAGCGGCTCGCCGGCCTCGAACCGGTGCTCGACCTGCCGGCCGACCGCCCGCGCCCGGCCGTCGCCGACTGGGCCGGCGGCGAGGTGCCCGTCAGCCTCGGTCCCGACCTGGCGGCCCGGGTGCGGGCGGCGGCCGCCGGAATCGGGGGCACGCCGTTCATGGTGCTGCTGGCCGCCTGGCAGGAGCTGCTCGGCCGGGTCTCGGGCACCGACGACGTGCCGGTGGGCGTCCTGGAGGCGGGCCGCCTGCATCCCGACACCGAGAAGATGCTGGGCTGCTTCGTCAACACGCTGGTCATGCGGGGCGACCGGACGGGTGACCCGACCGGCCGCGAGCTGCTCGCCCGGGCCCGCGACCTCGCGCTGGAGGCGTTCGCGCACCGGGAGACGCAGTTCGAGCGGGTGGTGGAGGTGCTGCACCCGGAGCGCAACCTGGCCACCACGCCGATCTTCCAGGCGGTGCTGAACGTCCTGGACACCCGGCCGGAGCCGCCGTGCTTCCCGGGGGTGGAAGCGGAGGTGTTCGAGCCGCCGCTGCGGAGGGTCAAGTACGACCTCAACCTGGCGCTGTCCAACGCCGGCGACGGTTACGAGGGCTCGCTGGCCTACCGCGCCGACCTGTTCGACGCGGGCACGGCGCGGCGGATGGCCGGCTGGTACGTGACGCTGCTGGACGGCATGCTCGCCGACCTCGACGCCCCGGTGGGTGCGGTGCCCCTGGAGCCTGTCACCGGCCCGCTGATCGCCGGGCCGCGCCGGGACTTCGACCTGTCCAGGCCGCTGCACGCCTGGTTCGAGGACTGGGCGGCCCGCACCCCCGACGCCGTCGCCGTCGCCGACCCCAACGGCACGATGACGTACGCGGAGGTCGAGCGGCAGGCCAACCGGATCGCGCACCGGCTGGTGGCGGCCGGTGTGGAAGCCGACGACGTGGTGGGCATCCTCGCCGAACGGCACGGGCCTCTGGTTCCCGCGATCCTGGGCGTGCTCAAGGCGGGAGCCGCGTACATGCCGCTCGAACCGGCCTACCCGGACGAGCGGCTGGCGTACATGGTGTCCTGCGGAGCGCGCCTGGTGCTGGCCGAGCGGGCGCTGGCCGGACGGCTGCCCGGCGCGCTGGTCCTGGAGGACGTGCCGGCCGAGGACCTGCCGGAGACCGCGCCGGGCGTGCCCGTCGCGCCGGACCACCTGGCCCACGTGCTGTTCACCTCCGGCTCGACCGGGCGGCCGAAGGGCGCGGCGGTGGAGCACCGGGCCGTCCTGCACTACCTGCGTGCGGTGGCCGAGCGCCTCGACGCGAGCTCCGGCGGTCCGTACGCCTCCTGGGGCGTGGTCTCCACGATGGCCTCGGACCTGGTGATGACCTGCCTGTTCGGCGCGCTCCTGAGCGGCGCCACCGTGCACCTGGTGGACCAGGAGACCGCCACCGACCCCGACGCCTACACCGCCTACCTCGCCGCCCATCCGATCGACGTGATCAAGATGGTGCCCAGCCATCTGGAGCTGCTGGCGGCGCATGGCGAGCTGGCCCGCATGGTGCCGGCCGAGCTGCTCATCCTCGCGGGCGAGGCGACCTCATGGGAGCTGGCCGAACGCGTCAGGGCCGCCCGTCCCGGCCTGGAGCTGCAGATCCACTGCGGCCCCACGGAGACCACGGTGTCCGTGCTGAGCTGCGTCGCACCGGAGACCCCCACAGGTTCCGCGAACGTCCCGCTGGGCCGGCCGCTGGCGAACGTGGACTGCTACGTCGTCGACCCGGCCGGCCGCCCGCTGCCCGCCGGCGTGCCGGGCGACCTGTGGATCGGCGGCCCCAGTCTGGCGCGCGGCTATCTCGGCCGCGACGACCTGACCGCCGAGCGTTTCGTGCCCGACCCGGTCACCGGCACCACCCGCTGCTACCGGACCGGCGACCGGGTGCGGCTCAACGCCGACGGCATGGTCGAGTTCCTGGGACGGGTCGACGACCAGGTGAAGATCCGCGGGTTCCGGGTGGAGCTGGGCGAGGTCAAGAGCGCGCTGCACGACCAGCCGGGTGTGCTGGAGGCGGCGGTGCTGCCGATCGGCGAGGCGCACAACCGCCGTCTCGCCGCGTGGATCGCGCCCGCCACCGTCGACCTCGCGGCGGTTCGCGCCGGGCTGCGGGAGCGGCTGCCCGAGTACATGGTGCCGCCGGCCATCGTCGTCCTGGAGACCCTGCCGCTCACGCCTCTCGGCAAGGTCGACCGGGCGGCGCTGCCCATGCCGGAGGCGGCCGCCGCGGCCGACCGGGTCCCGCCGAGCACGCCTGCCGAGGTGCGGATCGCCGCGGTCTGGGCGAGCGTGCTCGGCGCCGATGACCTGGGCGTCGACGACGACTTCTTCGCCCTCGGCGGCGACTCGTTCATGGCGGTACGCGCGGTCAGGGAGATCGATCCGGCGCTGCGCGTGATCGACCTGTTCACCCGGCCGACGATCCGCGAGCTGGCCGCCCATCTCGACTCCGGCAACGGCGCCGAGCCAGGGCTGCTGCACCGGCTCGCCGGTCCCGCGACGGCGAGCCGTACCGTGCTGTGCGTGCCGTACGGTGGCGGCTCGGCCGCCGCCTACGGGCCGCTCGCCACCGAGCTGGCGGCCCGCCATCCCGGCACCGCCGTCCTGGCCGTCGAACTGCCCGGCCACGACCCGGCCCGGCCCGACGAGCCGATGCTCACGCTGCCGGAGCTGGCCGACCGAGTCGCGGCCGAGCTGTCCACGCTGAGCACCGGGCCGGTCGCCCTGTACGGCCACTGCGTGGGCTCGGCCGCCGCCACCGAGCTGGCGCTGCGCCTGGAGGAGTCGGGCGTGCCCGTCGCCGGGTTGTTCGTCGGCGGCAGCTTCCCGGACGCCCGGCTGCCCGGCCGGATCTCCGCCTGGTGGAACCGGAGGTTCCCGGCCAACAGGTGGTCCTCCGACCGGTCGCAACGCGACTTCCTGCGTACGCTCGGCGCCCTCGACGAGGAAGCCGGCGACACCACGATCATGCTGCGTGGCCTGCGGCACGACGTGGAGGAGGCGCAGGCGTGGTTCAGCGGCGAGCTGGCCGCCGCGGGCGCGCGCAAGCTCACCGCCCCCGTGCTGTGCGTGATCGGCGAACGCGACCGCTCCACCGAGCTCTACCAGGAGCGTTACCACGAGTGGGGCGCCTTCGCCGAGCGCGTGGAGCTGGCCACGATCCCGCGCGCGGGCCACTACTTCCTCAAGCACCAGGCGCCGCGCCTGGCCGAGCTGATCGACGGCCACCTCGCCGACTGGGCGGCGGGCCGGCTGCCCGAGCCGGTGGCCGACGTGGAGGTGGTCGGCGAGCGCGCCCGCAGTGACCTGCGCCGCTTCTACACCGTGGCGGTCGGTCAGACCGCGTCGCTGCTGGGCAGCGCGCTGACCTCGTTCGCCCTAGGCGTGTGGGCCTACCAGGAGAGCGGCCGGGTGTCGGACTACGCGCTGGTCTCGATGCTGGCCACGCTGCCGTCGTTGCTGGCCTCCCCGCTCGGCGGGGCGGTGGCGGACCGGGTGGACCGCCGGCTGGTGATGCTGGCCTGCGACGCGGTGTCGGCCGTGGCGACGGCCGCGCTGGTGGCCCTGCTGGTCGCCGGGCGGCTCGAGGTCTGGCAGGTCGGCGCCATCTCCGGTGTGTTGTCGCTGGTGACGGCCTTCCACCGGCCCGCGTACCTGGCGGCGGTGGCCCAGCTCGTGCCCAAGCCGTACCTCATGCAGGCCAACGCGGTCGCGAACCTCGGGACCGGTCTCGGCATGCTCATGGCCCCGCTGGCCGGGGCGGCGCTGATCACCATGATCGGGGTGCACGGGGTGGCGGCGGTGAACATCGCCACCTTCGTCATCGGCCTGTCGACGCTGCTGCTGGTGCGCTTCCCCGATCGGCTGTTCCGCCGGTTGGAGGAGACGTTCACGCAAGCCATGGCCGGCGGCTGGCGATTCCTCATCCGGCGGCGGCCGCTGATGATCATGATTGGGTTCTTCGTGGTGGAGAACTACCTCGGCATGCTCGCGCTCGCGGTCACCGTGCCCACCGTGCTGTCGTTCGGCGACGTCGCGGCCGTCGGCACGGTGACCGCGGCCCAGGGGCTGGGCGCGGTGCTCGGGACGCTGGTCATGGTGTTCTGGGGCGGCACGGAGCGGCGGGCGATCGGGATGGTCGGCTTCGTCAGCGGCTTCGGCTTCGGGATCCTGCTGATCGGCCTGCGCCCGTCGGTCGCCCTGGCGGCCTTCGGCGGCCTCCTGTCGTGGTTGTTCCTCAGCATCCTGAACACGCACTGGTTGTCGCTCATCCAGCTCAAGGTGGGGCTGGAACTGCAGGGCCGGGTGCTGGCCACCAACCAGATGCTGGCGGTGTCCATGACGCCGCTGGCCTTCCTCACCGCGCCACTGCTGTCCGACCTGTTCGGCCCGTCGCTGGAGCCCGGTGGGGCGCTGGCGAGCACGGTCGTCGGAGACCTCGTCGGCGTCGGCCCCGGCCGGGGCGTCGGACTGCTGCTCGCCGTGACGGGCGCGCTCTTGGTGGTGTGGGGCGCCTTGGGCCTGTGGTACCGGCCGTTGCGGCGGATGGAGGACGATCTGCCGGACGCGGTGGCGGGCGCCGAGATCGCCGACGACCTCGACAGCGTCCAGGAGGAGGCGGACAGGGAGCTGGCCCGCGTACACACCTGATGCCGCACCACCGCGACAGCGAGGCCGTCCTCCGGGTGAGCGCCGTGAAAGGCCACGGCCGAGTCTTTGCTGAGCGACACCGGTAGGAGCCGGTCCCTCGGGAAAGGAGACCGGCTATGGACCAGGAGAAGGTGAACGAGTTTCTGGGCCGGTTCGTGGCCGACCTGGCGGCGACGGAAGCCGCCGGCTCCGTCGTGATCGGCCAGCGGCTCGGTCTCTATCGGGCGCTCGCGGAGGGGCCCGCGACGCCCGAGGAGTTCGCCGAGCGCACCGGTTGCCACCAGCGTTACCTCACCGAGTGGCTGCGCGGCCAGGCCGCCGGCGGGTATATCAGCTACGAGCCCGAGACCGGCCGCTTCTCGCTGACCGAGGAGCAGGCGTACTGCCTGGCCGACCCGAACGGCCCCAACCTGCCGGCCGCGTTCCTGATCGCGCTGGGCATGTTGCGTGCCGAACCGCGGATCACCGAGGCGTTCCGCACCGGTGAAGGCTTCGGCTGGCACGAGCACCACGAGGACGTCTTCGTCGGATGTGACGCGTTCTTCCGGCCCGGCTATGCGGCCGAGCTGATCCCGCACTGGATCCCGGCGTTGGACGGGGTCGACGAGAAGCTCACCGCCGGGGGCCGCGTGGCCGACCTCGGCTGTGGCCTCGGCTCGTCGTCGCTGCTGCTGGCAGAGGCGTACCCGCGGGTCACGGTCGCCGGCTCCGACTACCACGCCGATTCGATCGCGCTGGCACGCAAGAAGGCCGCGGAGGCCGGGCTCAGCGACCGGGTGAGCTTCGAGGTGGCCACGGCGCAGACCTTCACCGGGTCGGGCTACGACCTGGTGACCATGTTCGACTGCCTGCACGACATGGGCGACCCGCTCGCGGCCGCGCGCCGGGTGCGGGAGGCGCTGGCTCCGGACGGCACGTGGCTGCTGGTGGAGCCGAACGCCTCCGACAAGGTGGAGGAGAACTTCAATCCGGTGGGACGGCTGTACTACAGCGGCTCCACGTTCCTCTGCGTGCCCAACGCTCTGTCTCAGCCGGGCGGCTACGCGCTGGGCGCGCAGGCCGGCGAGGCGGCGATGCGCGAACTGATCGCGGAGGCGGGCTTCACCCGGTTCCGGCGGGCCACGCAGACCGCGTTCAACATGGTCTACGAGATCCGGCCGTAGGGCGGCCGCGAGCGGGCGCCGGCCGCGTCAGGAGGAGCTCAGATCGCCGGGTCGAGGCGGTAACCGGCGCCGCGCACGGTCTGGATGTTGTCGCGGCCGAACGGCCGGTCCACCTTGTCACGCAGGTAGCGGACGTAGACGTCCACCACGTTCGAGCCGCCGTCGTAGGCGAAGTCCCAGACGTGCTCGATCAGATGGGTGCGGCTGAGCACCTCGCCGGGCCGCCGCATGAACTCGTGCAGCAGCGCGAACTCCTTCGGCGACAGCATGATCGCCGACTCGCCGCGCCGCACCACGTGGCTGACCGGGTCGAGGGTGAGATCCCCGACCTCGAGCACGGCCGGCCGCTCGTGCGGGTCGCGGCGGGTCAGCGCCCGCAGCCGGGCGTACAGCTCCGACAACGCGAACGGTTTGGTGAGGTAGTCGTCGGCGCCCGAGTCCAGGCCGCGGACGCGGTCGGTCACGGCGTTGCGCGCGGTGAGCATGAGCACCGGGGCCCAGCGGCCCGCCGCGCGCATCCGCCGGCACACCTCGAACCCGTCGGGAGCGGGGATCATCGCGTCGAGCACGACGGCGTCGTAGTCGTTCTCCGTGACGCTCCACAGCGCGTCCTCGCCGTTGCCCGCGGCGTCGACGGCGTAGCCTTCGCGGCGCAGCCCGCGGATCAGCATGCGAGACATGCCGGGATCGTCCTCCACGACCAGCACCCTCATGATTCCACCCTAAACGTCCGTCAGGCGAGCAGGTCGTCGATCGTGCGGCGGGCGCCGTTGATGGCGATGGCGAAGCCGATGTTCTGTGCGTCGCCGGCGGCGGCCGTGTTGATGCCGACGATGCGGCCGGAGGCGTCCACGAGCGGGCCGCCGCTGTTGCCGGGGTTGATGGCCGCGTCGGTCTGGATCACGTGCTGCAGGCGCGCTCCCGCGTCGGTCTGGACGGTACGGTCCAGCGCGGACACGATGCCCTCGGTCACCGTCGGCCCGCCCGGCAGGGCCAGAGCGTTGCCGATCGCGATGACCGGGTCGCCGACCTTCAGCGTCGAGGAGTCCCCGAGCGGCGCGACCGGCAGGCCGGTGGCGTTCACCCGCAGCACGGCCAGGTCGGCCGCCGGGTCGCTGCGCAGCACCTTCGCCGTCAACGTCCGCCCGTCCCGCAGCGTGACCGTGATGGCCTGAGCGCCCTCGACGACGTGGTTGTTCGTCGCGATGAGGCCGCCTGCGGCGAGCACGAACCCGGTGCCGGTGCCCTGCTCGGCGACCGGCTCCATGAGCGCGTTCACCCCGGCGGAGCGGGTGCGTACCGTGACGATCGACGGCTCGATCGTGGCCAGGATGGCGGGTGCGTTCACCGCGGCCCCGGACACCGCGGGCGCGGCGGCGGCAGGCGTGTTCGCCCTGGCGACGTCGCGGCCGCCCAGATAGCCTCCGGCGCCGGCGGCCGCCACCGCGGCGACGATGGCAAGGGAAGCGGCCAGCACCCGGCCGCCCGCCCGCCGCGACCGGTGAGAGCGGACGTGGGGGGCGGGCTCGGGGTGGACGTGCGACTGGCGCGGCTCGAAGGTGGGGACGCTCATGACAGGCTCCTCGGGTGAGATCCGGTCTTCGTGACTTCAGGATGTGAGCCCGTCGATGAGAGGCAGATGAGAGCCGTCTCGGCCCGATCGGGCGGATTGTGCCAGGCTGTGCACGTGCGGCTGCTACCAGCCTCGATGCGGGCCCGGGTGACCCTCGTCACCGCGGCGGGGGCCGCCTGCGTGCTCGCCGTCTGCCTCGCCCTGCTGTACACCGCACTCGACCGCCAGCTCTGGGCCGCCATCGACGCCGGGCTGACCGCCCGCGCCGGCGACCTGGCCGTGGCGCTCGAGGTCGGCGACGCTGTCGCGCTGACCGACGACCCGATGGCCCAGCTGTATGGCCCTGACGGCGGCGTGCTGGCCGGCTCCGCCGCGCTGCGGGAGCGGCGGCTGCTCACCCCTGAACAGGTCCGCCAGGCCGTGGACGGGACGCTGGCCACCCGGTCGCTGCCGCTCGGGGAGGACGGCGAGCCGGTCTCCGTCCGGGTGCTGACCGAGCGCCTCGGCTCCGGCGTGCTGGCGGTCGCGGTGTCGGCCGAGCCCGTCCACACCGCCCGCGATCGGTTGGCGCTGGTGCTCTTCATCGCCGCGCCCCTGCTGGTCGGCGCGCTGGCCATCGGCGCCTGGGCGGTCGTGCGTGCGGCGCTGCGGCCCGTCGACGCCCTGACCCGCGAGGCCGCCATCATCTCGTCGCTGGAGAGCGGCAGCAGCCTGCCCGCCGTGCCGGGGGACGACGAGATCGCCCGGCTCGCCCGCACCCTCAACGACATGCTGGCCCGGCTCGGCGTCGCGGCCGAGCGCGAGCGGGCGTTCGTGGACGACGCCAGCCACGAGCTGCGCACACCTCTCGCGGTGCTGCGGGGCGAGCTGGAGTTGGCACTCGACGCCATCGGCGACGACCGCGAGGTCGAGCAGTCGCTGCGGGCCGCGCTCGGCGAGGCGGAGCGGCTGTCGCGGCTGGCCGACGACCTGCTGCTGCTGGCGCGGGCCCGGACGGGCGCGCTCGTCGTCCGCACCGAGGCCGTGGATCTGCTCGACCTGGCCGCCGCCGAGGCGCGTCGTCTCGGGCCCGCGCTCGGCCTGCGCATCGAGGCCTCCGGCGAGCCCGTCGTGGTGAACGCCGACCCCGAGCGGCTCCGGCAGGTCCTGGCCAACCTGGCCCGCAACAGTGCGGCCGCCGGGGCGGGCACCGTGCGGATCCGGGTCACGGGCGAGCGCGAGTCGGCCACGGTGGAGGTCGCCGACGATGGGCCCGGCTTTCCCGACGGCCTGCTCGACGCGGCGTTCGCCCGTTTCACCAGAGGCGACGACGCCCGCAGTGGCGCGGCGCCCGGCGCGGGACTGGGCCTGTCGATCGTGCGGGAGGTGGTCATCGCGCACGGCGGTTTCGTCTCGGCCCGCAACGGCGCGCCCCTCGGCGGCGCCGTGGTCACCGCCCGCCTGCCGCTGACCTAGGCGCCCTTTCATCCGGTTCTCATGCGCGGCCCGGCACGATCGAGCCATGCAGACCGATCACCACTTCGGCCGGTCCTGGCGAAGCCGCTGGGAGCGTCATCCGGGGGTCCGCACCGGCAGCCGGCTCACCCTCGGCGAACGGGCGGCCGACCGGACGCGGCTCGTCATGGGGTCGTGGCCGTTCGTCATCACTTTCCTCGTCGTGCTCGCCGTCTGGATCAGCGGCAACGGGCGGCACGGCTTCGACCCGTATCCGTACATCCTGCTCAATCTGGTGCTGTCGTGCCTGGCGGGACTGCAGGCGTCCGTCCTGCTCATCGCAGGCAGGCGCAGCGACCAGGTGGCCTCCGAGCTCGCGATGCACGACTACCAGACCAACAAGAGCACGGCCGTGGCCATCGCCTCGCTGCGTTCCGAGGTCGCCGACCTGGCCGCTCAGCTGGCCCGTGTCGAGGCGTTGATGAGGACACGGCTCTAAGCCGCGCTGCGCCGCAGCGTCACGCGGCCGCCGCGCTGCCTGCCGCCCCTCACCGCGCACGTGGCAATGAGCCGCCGCGTCGAGGTCGTGAACTCAGCGGTGGCGGGCGGCGGCTCGGGTGTGGGCGTCGGCCAGCAGGGAACGCGCCTGCTCGCCGGGGTTGAGGATGGAGATCCACCCCTGGACGGCGTACACAGGGTGTGGCAGGACCCGGTCCGTGACCGTGTAGTCGAAGCCGGCGTGACGTTCGGCGTGCGCGGCCGGAGGGTAGCCGAGGAGGCGCTCGAACGCGGCCCGCCCGGCGGCCACGTTGAGCCGGAACACCTCCGGCCTGTTGAGGTCGGAGGCGGTGTCGAAGCCGGGGTAGTCCTTGGTGACGATCGTGGCGAACGGCTGCTGCCGCTCGGGCACCTTGCCGTCCGGGGCGTAGTAGACGAACGTGTCTCCCCACGCCACTTCCGGGGCCTCGGTGCCGGGACCCGCGGTGAAGACGACGACGCCGGGCAGGCCGGTGACGAAATCGATGATGTCCTTCTCGGTCATGCCTTGAAGTCTGTCATTGAACGACCCTGTGAGACTTTGCGCGCAAAAGTCAAGGAAATCGGCCGCCAACCCTCAATGCGCGGCAAGCTCCGGGACGGGCACGTAGTCGTGGCGCATGCCGTGATCACCGAGCCACCGGCGCAGCCCCGCCACCGCCGCCGGGTTGGCCGCCACCTGGGCCGCGTACTCCGACAGCGCCACCTCCTCCCCGTCGTCGAACAGCAGCCGCGCGGGCCCCGACCACGACAACGTCCACTTGGCCTCGCCGAGCTGGATCAGCACCGCCTCGAGCGCCTGGCCCAGCACTCCGGCGAGCAGGGTGTCCGACGGGTTCCAGCCCAGCTCGCGCAGCCGCTCCTCCAGCTCGGCCTGCCGTCCGCGCGCGATCGCCTCGAAGGCCGCGTCCAGGTACGGTCGCGCCGCCCCCATCACCCGCTGACCGGCCACCGCCAGGTCGTGCAGGGCCTCGGCGTTGCGGCCCGCGTACATGCCGTGCGCCACCAGCTCGTCCCACGGCACCGGCCGCAGTCCGGTCAGCGCCTCCGGCGTCCACATGGACCGCTCGACCGCCTGCACCGCCACGTTCGCATCACGCAGCAGGGTCAGGGCGGAGCGCGGGTCGGGCACGTGCTGCGGCTCCTGTAGGTGCTCGATGGCGGCCAGCCGCTCGACGAGGCTCGGGTGGGAGTCGTACGGCGAGACCTCCTCCGGCTCCTCGCCCAGCTTGGTGATCTCGGCCTGGCGGGCGGGATCGCTCATCATCGCGTGGAAACCGCCGAACACCGAGGCGGGACGGGCCCCGCCCGAGCCCGTCAGCGACAGGTAGTGGTTGACGTACAGGTCCCAGCCCAGCGCGGTGGCGTGGATCTTGCGCAGGGCGCCCGCCATGGCCTGCCGGCCGCCGATCGCGACCGCGAACTGGTCGGCCTCCAGCTCCTGCTTGCGTGAGACGGCCTGCGATGCGCGTAGGTAGAGCTTGGCGTACCAGGAGAACAGCCGCTGGATGAACGGGTGGTTGCCCAGCCCCTGGACCGTGGCGATGAGCGAGACCCGGCCCCGGTAGACCGGCGCGCCCAGGCGGGTGTGGGCGCCGCTGTAGTGGCCGAGCTCGTGCCCGAGCACCGCCCGCATCTCATCCACCGTCAGCGTCTGCAGCAGGGGCAGGCCGACGAACATCCGCCGCCTCGTCGCCCGCAGCCCGAGCCAGCGCGTGTCCTCCGACACGGCCGCGTTGACCTCGGGGACCAGCCGGATCTCGTCCGGCGGCGCGGTGCGTACCCGCTGGGCCAGGTCCTCGACCGTCTGCCATAACACGGGCTCGTGCTCGCGCCCCACCGGCACGCCCGGCTGCTCGCCACCCTGGCGGCGGCTCACCATGAAGAGGGCACGGACGAGCGCGCCCGCCGCCAGGGTGAGCACGATCGCGATCTTGACGGTGTTCGCGTGGAAGTCGACGAGCAGCATGACGTCGAAGAAGATGGCGGCGGCCAGGATGAGGCCGACAAGGACGTAGAAGCCGGCGAGCAGGGCGAAGGCCAGCACCGCTCGAAACGCTGTGGTCATGGGGGAGGGCTCCCAAGGAAATGGTTTCTCGCGATGCTCGACCTTAGCGGAGTCGGGAAACTGGATAAAATTACTGATACAGATGTCGTACTACGACCAGCATGACCAGGAGCGTTGGGTTCCGGAACCTCCCGGCAATCCTGAACGAGCCGCGTTCGAACGCGACCGCGCCCGCGTCCTGCACAGCGCCGCACTCCGCAGGCTGGCCGCGAAGACGCAGGTCGTGGGCCCTGGCGAGACGCTCGGCGGCGGCCAGCACATCCCGCGCACCCGGCTCACGCACTCCCTCGAGTGCGCCCAGGTCGGCAGGGAGATGGGGGCCACCCTCGGCGTCGACCCCGACCTGGTGGAAACCGCCTGCCTGGCGCACGACCTCGGCCATCCGCCGTTCGGCCACAATGGCGAGGTCGCGCTCAACGGCCTGGCCGCCGCGTGCGGCGGGTTCGAGGGCAATGCCCAGAGCCTGCGCCTGCTCACCAGGCTGGAGGCCAAGGTCCTCACCGAGGACGGCCGCAGCGCCGGGCTCAACCTGACGCGGGCGGCGCTCGACGCTTCCATCAAATACCCCTGGACATGCGAAAAGTCGGCCAAATTCGGTGTTTATGACGACGACCTGCCCGTGTTCCGGTGGATCAGGAAGGGCGCCCCGGAGGGACGGGTGAGCTTCGAGGCGCAGATCATGGACTGGGCCGACGACGTCGCCTACTCCGTCCACGACCTCGAGGACGCCCTGCACTCCGGCCACGTCACCCCCGAAGCGCTCCAGTCGCCCACCGAGCGCCGGCACGTCTGCGAGATCACCCGCACCTGGTACGCCCCCGGCGCCGACCTCAACGAGCTCGAGGAGGTCTTCGCCAAGCTGATCGCCGACAAACTCTGGCCGCGGCGCTTCGAGGCCACCCTCGCCGACCTGGCCGGGCTCAAGGCCCTCACCAGTGGCCTCATCGGCCGCTTCTGCCGCTCCGCCCAGGCCGCCACCAGAGGGGTGTACGGCTCCCGCCACCGCGCCGACCTCGTCGTCCCGCACGCCACCCGGCTGGAGTGCGCGCTGCTCAAAGGCGTCACCGCCCACTACGTGATGACCACCGAGGACCACCACGCCAACCAGGCCAGGCAGCGCGAGCTCATCACCGAGCTGGCGTCCCTGATCACCCTCGGCGCGCCGGGCACGCTGGAGCCCGCCTTCCGCCCCGCGTACGCCGAGGCTCGCGACGACGCTGCCCGCGTCCGCGTGGTCATCGACCAGATCGCCTCACTGACCGACACCTCGGCCGTCGCCTGGCACCGCCGGCTCTCGCGCTGACCCCCTCGTGCTGACCAAGGTTTGCCAATGAGGCTGGTCACCTGACAGAACCCGCTTTCCGGATCTGCGCGGCGGGCGGATACTGCGCCCATGGCCACATATGTGATCGTCGGAGCCGGGCTGGCCGGGGCCAAAGCCGCGCAGACACTGCGCGAGGAGGGCTTCGACGGCGAGATCGTGCTGATCGGTGCGGAAACCGAACGGCCCTATGAGAGACCGCCCCTGTCCAAGGACTACCTCCAGGGCAAGAGCGAACGAGAGAAGATCTTCGTGCACGCCCCCGAGTGGTACCCGGACAACGGCGTGGACCTGCGGCTCGGCATTCCGGTCACCCGCATCGAGCTCGATCACCATGTGGTCAGGCTCGGCAATGGGTCGCGCCAGCCGTACGACAAGCTGCTCATCGCCACCGGCGCCACGCCCAGGCGCCTGCCGGGGCCCGGCCACTACCTGCGCACGGTCGACGACAGCGAGACGCTGAAAGAACGCTTCGAGCAGGCCGAGAGCGTGCTCATCGTCGGCGCCTCCTGGATCGGCCTGGAGACCGCGGCGGCCGCCCGTGCCGCCGGCCGTGCCGTCACCGTCGTCGAGCCCGAGCCCACCGCGCTGAACCGGGCACTCGGCCCCGAACTGGGCGACGTGTTCGCCCGCATGCACGCGCGTAAAGGCGTCGACCTGCGCTTCGGCACCGCCGCCGCGGAGATCACCGACACCGGCGTGCGGCTCAGCTCCGGCGAGCGGCTCACCGCCGACCTCGTCGTGGTCGGCATCGGCGCCGTGCCCGAGGTCGGGCTCGCCCGCGACGCCGGGCTCGAGGTCGAACAGGGCGTCCTCACCGACGCGGCCCTGCGGACCTCGCACCCGGACGTGTTCGCGGCCGGCGACGTGGCCGAGCCCTTCCACCCCCTGTACGGCCGCCGCCTGCGCGTCGAGCACTGGGCCAACGCCCTGCACGGCGGCCCCGCGGCCGCCCGCTCCATGCTCGGCCAAGAGGTCGCCTACGACGCGATCCCGTACTTCTACACCGACCAGTACGAGCTCGGCATGGAGTTCTCCGGCGACATCGAGGGCTACGACGAGATCGTCTACCGCGGGGACGTCGAGAGCCTGGAGTTCGTCGCCTACTGGCTGCGCGACAGCCGGGTGATCGCCGGAATGAACGTCAACGTCTGGGACGTCGTCGAAGAGATCCAGGAGCTGATCAGATCACGCGCCATCGTCAACCCTAAGGAGTTGGCGACGGGGCAATCGTGACCGCGGCCGGGCCTTCTTCGTCGCCGGTCTGCGGCTCCGGCCGGCCGTCGTTCGCGACCTTCTTCGATGAGCACTGCACGGTGCAGCGCGGGGTCTCCCCCAGCCTGCCGCGCAGCGCCAGCGTCTCCTCGCGGGGCGAGAGCGTGCGGTTGCCCGACTGCCAGGCGTCCAGATAGTCCCACGGCTCGACCATGCCCCTGCGTACCCACCACAAGGACGGACCGGTCTTCCACGAGATCGCGAAATAGAGGTTGGGGCCGGTGTCACGGGCGTTGCCCGACCGGCCCACCCGCCCGAGCAGCTGTCCGGCCTTCACCCGCACGCCCGGCTTGACGCCGTCGGCCACCGTGTCCAGGTGGCCGCCCAGGTAGCGGACGCCGTCGTCACCGATGATCGTGACGAACCTGCCCTCGCGGTCGGCGCCCACGTCCGTGGACGGCCGCCACTTGTTCTGCGTGTTCACCTCGTCCACCACGCCGCCGATCGGCGCCACGAACGCGCATCCCTCGCCGGCCCAGATGGTCGTCTTGGGCAGCACGAGCAGCTTGCGCTGGTAGGTCGTCTTGCAGCCCTTGACCGGGAACGTGTAGGTGTATTTCGACAACTTCGGCGGCGGCACCTTGACCGGGTCCTCGCCCTCCGGCGGCTGTTCGGCGGCCTGGTGCTCGGCCGACGGGCTGGGCGTCGGGATCGTGGCCGTGACCGCAGGAGTGCCCGTCGCCGGGGCGGTGGAGGGCGACTGGGCGCTCACGCCCGCCAGGCCGGTGGCCTGGGTGCAGGCGCCGGTCAGCAGCAGCGCGCCTGCCATGGCCGCCCATCGTCCGAGATGCCCCGATCGCATGATCTCCACCCGCGTCACCGTTTCCACCGACAACCTTTACCTTTGTAGCCGACCGGGGACCCGCGCAGAGCCGGTTTCCCTCTATAGCAACCCTGGGGTGAGGCCATTCTGGCGGCAGGTGCCGGGAACGTCGGTGGGTCCGAATAGACTCACCGGCGTGGCTGGCCGGATCCGTGATGTCGACATCGCGCTCGTACGCGAGCGTTCACCCATCGCCGACGTGATCGGCGAGCACATCCAGTTGCGCAACGCCGGAGGCGGCAACCTCAAGGGCCTGTGCCCCTTCCACGACGAGAAGTCCCCGTCCTTCAACGTCACCCCCGAGCGCGGAATGTACTTTTGCTTCGGTTGCTCCGAAGGTGGTGATGTGATCACCTTCGTCGAGAAGATCGAGCATCTGACCTTTGGCGAGGCGGTCGAGCGGCTGGCGCAGCGGGCCGGGATCCAGCTGCAATACGAGCAGGGCGGCTACGTTCCCCGGCGGGATCACGGCGAGCGGGCCAGGCTGATCGAGGCGCACAAGGCGGCGGCCGAGTTCTACTCCGGCAAGTTGTTCGGGCCCGACGCGGCGCCCGGGCGGCGGTTCCTGTCGGAGCGGGGGTTCGAGCGGGCGGACGCGGAGACGTTCGGGGTCGGATATGCGCCCAACGAGTGGGAGGCGCTGACGCGGCACCTGCTGGCGCGCGGATTCACCACCGAGGAGCTCGTCAAGGGCGGGCTGGCCAAGGAGGGGCGGCGGGGGCCGATCGACCGGTTCCGCGGGCGGCTGATCTGGCCGATCAGGGACGCCACGGGCGATGTGATCGGTTTCGGCGCGCGCAAGTTGCTTGATTCCGATGAAGGGCCGAAATATCTGAATACGCCTGACTCGCCGCTTTACAAGAAGAGCCAGGTGCTTTATGGGATTGACCTGGCGAAACGGGAGATCTCCAAGCGGTCCCAGGCGGTGATCGTCGAGGGCTACACCGACGTGATGGCCTGTCATCTCGCCGGGGTGCCGACGGCGGTGGCCACGTGCGGCACGTCGTTCGGCGCGGAGCACATCAAGATCCTGCGCCGGTTCCTGCTGGACCAGGCCGAGTTCCGCGGCGAAGTGATCTTCACGTTCGACGGTGACGAGGCGGGGCAGAAGGCGGCGCTGCGGGCGTTCGCCGACGAGCAGAAGTTCGTCACACAGACCTACGTCGCGGTGCAGCCCGACGGGCTCGACCCGTGCGACCTGCGGGTCAAGCAGGGGGACGCGGCCGTGCGGGATCTGGTCGCCAGCCGGGAGCCGCTGTTCCAGTTCGCGATCAGGAGCACGATCTCCCGCTACGACCTGCGCAGCAACGAAGGCAAGATCGCCGCGCTGGACGCGGCCGCGCCGATCGTGGCCGGGATCAAGGACGTCGGGCTGCGCAAGCGCTACGCCATCGACCTGGACCGGTGGCTCGGCTTCATGGACGAGCGGTTCGTCATGCAGCGCATCGCCGCGGTCGCCGGGGCGCTGCAGGGCCGCCCGCAACGCGCGCAAAGGGCGGCGCCCGTCGATCCGAGCATCCGGGTGGAGGGCGAGCTGCTCAGGCTGGCCGTGCAGCGGCCCGCGCTGCTCGGGCCGCGGTTCGACGCCCTGGACCCGCAGGCGTTCACGGCGCCCGACCATGTCGCCCTGCACAAGGTCATCGCGGCCGCCGGTGGTGTTGTCGCGGCCGGATACGGTGGCCGGGAGTGGGTGGATCTGTTGCTGGAGCACGCCCATGAGGAGGGGGCTCGGGCGTTGGTGACCCGGTTCGCGGTGGAGCCGATCCAGGCGGACGCGCACGCGGAGGAGCGCTATGCGGGTGCGATGCTGGCCGCCATCGAGGCCATCGCGGTCGATCGGGCCATTGCCCAGGTGAAGTCGCGGATCCAGCGGCTCAATCCGGTGGAGGAGCAGCAGGAGTACAACAAGTTGTTCGGTGAGCTGGTGGCGCTGGAGCAGCAACGCCGGGTCCTGCGCGATCGCGCCGCAGGCAGCCCGTGAGGGGTTCGCGATCGCCCTCGGCGGCGCGTCCAGCTATGGCGAGTCGTTTTCGTCGTTTCCTGTCCCCGCTGCCGCCCGCGCCTCGCGCAAGATCGGGTAACCCTCGCCGAGGTCCCGGTTGATCGGCAGCGTGACCAGCACATAGTCCTGCCGAGCCACCTCGACGCCCTGGACCTTGCACACGGCGGAGGCCACGCAGTCGCCGCCCGTCAGGCGTATCAGCCGGCCGTTGCGCACGCTCGCCTGCAACCCCGTGACGTGCAGGACCAGCTCGATGCCGAAGCGCAGCCGGCCCACCGGCTGCCCGTTGACCTGGACCTCGACGGAGGGCTCGTGGCGGGAGACGACCTCGTGGTCGACCAGCGGCACCATCTGGCCGGTGCCCGGGTTGTCCAGGGTACGGCGGGCGGCGGCACGCAGGTTGCGGTACGTCGCCCAGCCGCTCAGCAGGACCGAGCCCACGTTGATCCCGCGCAGCAGCTCGACGCCCGCCGTGGCCGCCTTGTCCGCCAGCTCGCCGGGCGGGGTCCGGACCTGCTGCCTGATCTCGTCGAGCGCCCCGTCCATGCGCCGCGTCAGCTCCTCGCCCGCTTTCTGCGGGTTGGCGTAGAGCAGCAGGTCGGCGGTGCTCGGGTCGGTGCTGAAGCTGACGGTCACCGTACGATCTCCCTGATCTCTTGGCGGCCCTGGTCGTGATGGCAGACGAGGTCGAGCCTGAACGAGGGCGCGACGTCACGGAACTCCACCTGCGGCGAGGGGTCCGCGTACGGCACACAGACGACGGAAGGCGGCGACGGCTGTGGCTCGTCACCGGAGCCGCCTGGGCTGTCACCGGCTCCGCCCGCGCCACGGCGAGCGCGCCGCAGCAACCAGCCGAGCACGGCCAGTACCGCGATCACGATCAGCAGCACGAGGGACGACGGCCCGCTCGACGCCCCCGTCTCGACGCTGTCCTCGGTGTCGATCCCCGGTGACTCCTCACCCTCGCCGGACTCGCCAGACTCGGCCGGAGAGGCCTCAGGGCCGCCGGTGCCGACCGGCCTGGTACCCGGGGTCAGCGTGACGGTGACAGAGCCGCCTCGTTCGACGAGGCTCCCTGCAGCAGGGTCCTGGGCGCTCACCCTGCCCGAATCCCCGTTGCCGACGACGAGCGTGAGCCCCCGGTCATCCAGCCGCCGCCGTGCCGCGTCCGCGCTGAGCCCGCTCAGGTCGGGGACTTTGATGCGCTCGTCGGGTGGCGACGTCGGCGGCGCGCGCAGGCGCAGGGTGACGGCGGTGTCAGGCGCCACCGGGGTGCCCGCGGCGGGGTCCTGCGAGGCCACCACGGCCGGCTCGGCGAAGGCGCCTTCGGCGACCACCGGTTCGAGCCCCACCTCCCGTATCCGGTCCTTCGCCAGGTCCGCCGGCTCACCGACGACGTCCGGGACCCGCACCTGCGGCGCTTGGAGGGTGACGGTCACACGGGAGCCGCAGATTTCGCTCGTCCCGCCGGGCGGCGACTGGTCGATCACCGTCCAATGGGCCGCCGCGTCGGAGGGCAGGAACTCCGTCGCGAAGCCACTCCGAGCCAGTGAGGCGGTGGCGGCTTACAAGGTCTGCCCCGTGACGTCGGGCACAGGTCCCGTATCGACCGAGAAGCCCCGGCCGCCCAGCGCCGGACAGGTCTGCCGCGGCCCCGGCGTTTCCTGCACGTCCGGCGTTTCTTGTGTGGTCGGTTCGCAACACGGGTCAGCAGTCGCAGGGGCCGCCGTCGCTCCGGTCGGCGTCGCCGGGGCCGACAGCACGATCAACACAGCGACCAGCGCCTTCACCACAAGGCGGTACCGCATCGCCACCTCCAGGCCATCAGCGCCGACGCTAGGCGCCCGGCCCGCCCAGCGCATGAGTAGGCCCTACTCAACGGCGCACGGGGAAATACGGGCCGACGGGACGGCCGGGCGTGATGACACGATCTTCAGCACGGCCGCCGCGCGACCCGGCGCCGATCAGCGGGCCACGCCGACGGCGCCGGCGAAAAGATCGTTGAGCGGATCCCCTGGGACGCAGGCGGCGGGAGCGGTCGCCGGTTGATAACAGTTCAGCCGCGATCGTTATCGAGATTACAGGGTGGTTGACCAGGGAACTTGGCCCGGTCCAACATGCGACAAAGGTGACGGACAACGCGATAGAGGCAGCCAAGGAGTTGCGTCCGACCGGAGGGTCGTGCCGGGCGCGTGAATCCTGATCGCGTAATTGACTTTACTTTCCTGATCGAACTGTGGCCAAACCTTATTTCGATCTCAATTCGGTAAGCACGATCGCCTTACCTTCAGTGACAAAAATGGGTCTGCCATTTGATGGAACCAATACTGCAGACTGTCTCCCGTGGGTGCATCGGTGCTGCCAAGCAGTCCGCCATCGGTAGATCAGGTGGCGGACCTCGTCGCGAAGGGAAGAGAGCGCGGGAGCGTAACCGTCGATGACGTCGCAGCCGCGCTTGACCGATCCGAGCTGCCGTCCGACGCGCTGGAACGCGTCGTGCGGATGCTCGCCGAGAACGGCGTGGAGGTCCTCGAGCCCCAGGGCGACGAGGAATCCACCCGCGCCGATGAGGAAGACCTAGGCAAACGGGCCCCGACCAGCGATCTCGTCCGTATCTACCTGCGGGAGATCGGCCGGGTGCCGCTGCTGACCGCCGAGGAGGAGGTGGAGCTCGCCAAGTCGATCGAAGCCGGCCTGTTCGCCGAGGACAAGCTGGCCAACGGGGTCTCGCGTCTGGCCTTCCCGGAGTTCAGGGAGCTCGTCTGGCAGGGCACCCGAGCCAAACAGCGGCTCATCGAGGCCAACCTCAGGCTCGTGGTGTCGATCGCCAAGCGCTACGTGGGCCGCGGCATGTTGTTCCTGGACCTGATCCAGGAGGGCAACCTCGGGCTCATCCGGGCGGTCGAGAAGTTCGACTACACCAAGGGTTACAAGTTCTCCACCTACGCGACCTGGTGGATCCGGCAGGCGATCACCCGGGCCATCGCCGACCAGGCACGGACCATCCGCATCCCGGTGCACATGGTGGAGACGATCAACAAGCTCGTCAGAGTGCAACGCCAGCTCCACCAGGACCTCGGCCGCGAGCCGATTCCCGAGGAGATCGCCAAGGAGATGGATCTCCCTGTCGATCGGGTGGTGGAGATCCAGCGCATCGCCCAGGAGCCCGTGTCGCTGCAGTCGCCGATCGGCGAGGAGGATTCCGACCTCGGTGACTTCATCGAGGACGCCGACGCTGTCGTGCCCATGGAGGCCGCGGCCTTCATCATGCTGCAGGACCAGCTCGACGACATCCTGGCCACGCTGTCGGACCGCGAGCAGCGCATCATCCAGCTGCGCTTCGGCCTGGCCGACGGGCATCCGCGCACGCTGGAGGAGGTGGGCAGGGAGTTCGGGGTCACGCGGGAGCGCATCCGCCAGATCGAGTCGAAGACCCTGGCCAAGCTCCGCCACCCGACGCGCGCCCAGATGCTGCGGGACTACCTGGACTGAGAGCCGTGCGAAGCGGGCCGGGGCGACACGACCCGGCCCGCTCGCACGTTCAGGAGCAGCCCTCGAACTGCGGTACCGCGATCGTGCTCAGGTCCAGCCCCGACCCGTCGAACCACTTGTGCAGCAGCTTCGCCGCCGTCCCGTCCTGATACATGTCGGTGATCGCCCGGTTGACCGCCTCGCAGCCCGGCACATCCCCTCTGCGCAGGCCCACCCCGGTGCGTTGCTCGTTGAACTGCGCGTTGCTCAGCCGCAGCCCCGACCCGTCCTGCTTGGCCAGGCCCGCCAGGATGACGTCGTTGGTGGTGACCGCGTCCACCTTCTTGCCCTTCAGCGCCGCCAGGCACTGCGCGTAGTCGGCGAACGGCACGAGCTCCGCCGCCACACTCCGCTCCTGGACGACCCGCTGGGCCGCGTTCGAGCCCTGGACCTCGCAGATCCTGCGGCCCTTGAGATCGCGCACGTTCGTGATCGTCTCTTCCGGCCGCGTCAGGATGTCCTGGTAGGAGATGTGGTACGGCCCCGCGAACAGCACCTTGGCCTTGCGGTCCTGGCTGATCGTGTACGTCGCCACCACCATGTCGGCCCGCCCGTCGAGCAGCACCTGCTCCCGGTCCGCCGCCAGCACGGGGACGAGGTGGTAGTCCTTGCCGAGCTTGCCCGCTATGTACCGGGCCACGTCCACGTCGAAGCCTTCGTACTCCTCGTCGGGCCGCAGGAACCCGACCGAGGGCAGATCCTCGCGCACCGCGATGCGCAGGACCTCGTCGTCATCGACGATCGACTCCGGCTCCCCGGTCCCGCAGCCCGCGACCAGCGTCGCGGCCAGGGCCAGCACCATCACCAGCGCCCGTTTCACCGGTACTCCTTGAGTCGTGGCCACACCCCGCCGATCACCAGCAGGCCGATCGCCCCCATCGCGAACTCCTCCAGCGTCCACAGGCTGTCCAGCGTGCTCTCGCCGCGCTTGATCGCGCGCTCGAACTCGTCCTGATGCCGGTCGGTCAGCGCCACCAGCGAGCGGTCGTAGGCGCCGAACGCCTGGCTGACCTGGCCGAGTCGCGCCGGGACCGCCTCGGCGGTGCGGCCGCTCGTCACCAGGTCGCGGAATGCCTCGTCGGCAGCCTGGAACCGCTGGTACGCCCGCATCACCTCCTGGCCCTGCTTGCCGACCAGTTCGGGTCCCAGCAGGCCGAGGAAGCCGCTCGCCGAACCCTTGCTGACGACGCCGTGGTAGGCGCTCAGGTTGCCTGCCGGGCTGTAGATGAGCGACAGCGACTTGTCGAGGTAGGTGTGCTCGTAGGTGTCGGCCCGCTCCTTGTCCAGCAGGTAGCGACTCTGGTCGCCCTGCATGCTGGTGCTGATCGCACGGGCCCTGGCCAGCGTCAGCACCGGATCGAAGCCGGCCGACTTCGCCTGCCGCAGCGCCTCCTGATCCCGCCCGAGCGCGCCGGCCCCGGAGATCATCGCCACCGCGGTCGCCACCGTGGCCACCAGCAGCGCCGGCCCCAGGATGCGCCGGAAGCGCGTGGCCAGGAAGACCTGGAGCCAGATCAGGCAGCCCAGCGCGAGCAGCCCGGCCAGCACCACCGCGACCCGCAGGAGCGGCACCATGACCGCCTTCTCGTCATAGGTGCTGCGCACGATCGTGCCGGTCTCCAGGGTCAGGTTGTACGCCTGCGGCAGCAGCACCTTCCGCATCAGGTCGGTGGCCTGGCGGTAGATCGCCACGACGTCCTCGGGCGGCGGTCCCGGAGGATGGTTCGCCCGCTTGTCGAGCACCAGGGCCTGCCCGGCCAGCCGCTCGTACGCGCCGAGCCCGTCGAGCACCGACTCCACGGTCCGCCGCTCGGCCGGGTTGTCGCCCGACAACTCGAACGCCTTCAGCAGCGCCCGGTTGGCCTCGGACCGGCGCTGCTCGTACTGGACCATGGCCTTCTGGCGCAGGTTGGCCCACCCGTTGCCCATCACCAGGATGTTGGCGACCTGCGCGTCCATGTCGCTCAGCGCGAGGTGCAGCCCGGCGGTGGCGACCACCTGAGGGCCGGCGTCGTGGCCGATGACCTGCAGGCCGTCGCGGGCGCTCGCGCTGCCGACCGCGAGGGCCGCGAACAGCAGCGCCAGCGAGGCGACGGTGATGCCGGAGATGACCCGGATCCTGCCGGGCACGCTCCTGCGGACCGGCGGCGGGGCCGCCCCGCCCGGCGCCACCACGGCCCGGCCGGGGGCCATCACGGTCATGGTGTGCCCTCCCTGAGGGTGATGACGGTCCACGCGCCCAGGTGGATGCGGTCGCCGGGGCGGATCGGAACGGGCACGTTGACCTTGAGGAGCTTGCCGTTCACCTGGGTGCCGTTGGACGACCCCGGGTCGACCAGCGTCCAGGAGCCGTCCGGCTGCGCCAGCAGCACGGCGTGCAGGTGCGAGACGCCCGGGTCCTCGGGAGGCCCGGTCAGGTCGATCTCGGGCTCCAGGTTCCTGGCCCGGCTGCGCCGCCCGATGCGCACCTGGTCGCCGTACAGGCCGAAGGAGCGCTCGGGGCAGTACGGCGGGAACGCGACCGCGTCGGCGTCGGGACCGCCCTCGGCGATGACCTTCTCGTAGTAGGCGCGGTCGGCGGCGGTCACGGCCTCCCACCTGGCCGCTGGGACCCGGAAGGGAGCACTGCCGCCTTGCTCGGAGTGCAGCGCTGGGTTTCCTCGCTGCGCTGCGGATCCAGCGTTGCTGTAGTCGTGGCCGCACACCTCGCAGAACTGCCCGGCACGCGGCGTCTGGCAGATGGGGCAGCTCTCGGCGGCGGCCGGGGTGGAGGTGGGAGCCGGGGCGGGCGCCTGAGGCGCGGAGGCCATCTGGGCGCCGCACACGTCGCAGTAGTCGTCGGCGCCGGACGCGTGCCCCTGCGGGCAGGTCGCCATCAGTTTCCTTCCTTGCGCAGCCGGCTGGTGCGGACCGATCCGGTGTCGAGCTCGATCTCGTCGGCCTTGTCGACGTTCCTGCGCAGCCTGGCCGTGCCGGTGGCGGGATCGACCTCGACCACCTTCTCCAGCAGCCGCGCGGTGTCCTCGCGGCCCGACTCGGCGGCCAGTTCCCTGGCCTTGGCCAGGCGGGCGGTGGCGGTGTCGACGTCGCCCATCGCCCGGGCGCTCAGCCCATCCTGGATCAGGTCGTGCAACTCGGCCTGGCCGGTGTAGTGGGCGACCTTTCCGTTGATCCGGGTGGACTGCGCCAGGTCGTCGGTCCACTGGGCGAGGACGTTGCCGCTGGCCACCACGTCCCCGGTGTCGGGGCGTACGAGCTTGACCCAGCCCGCCCTGATCTCCTGTCCGACCTGCCCGGGCGGCACCTCGACGCACACGTGGTATTCGCGCTCCTCGGCCCCCCAGGACCCGGTCGGGTAGTCGCCGGTCAGCGGGTTGACGTCGGCACGCTTGCCGGTCAGGTCCAGCAGCACGGGGGAGACCTGCTTGACGAACTTGAGCTGCGCCGTCTGCGGCACCCAGACCCGCAGCGACAGCTCCGCCACGGTCTTGCTCATCGACGTCTGCGTGAGTCGACGGAAGTACTCCGGCAAATCCCCCTGGTTACGGACGAAGTCAAACGTGCCGAGCATCGCCTCGGCCACCTTCCGCAGCTCGGCCGGCACCCAGTCGTCGCCGACCCCGAGGCAGTCGCACACGAATTTGCCGCTCCAGCCCGCCAGGACGTTGCCGAAGACCTCGGCACTCTCGTTGTTCTGGCCGTCGGTCATCAGCAGCGCGTGCTTGATGGCCGACGGATGCGCGGACAACACGTGCCCGGCCAGCTTCAGCCATTCGCCCATGGCGGTGCCGCCGTGCGCGAGCAGCCGGCCGATCGCCCGCTCGGCCTCCGCCTTCGTGGCGGCGGTGGCCTTGACCAGGCGCGGACTGCCGCCCGGGTAGACCATCTTGGCCGACTCGGTCCCGGCGATCACCGCGAAGAGCACGCCGTCGCGCAGCGTCCGCACGGCCGTGGCGGCGGCCTGCCGGGCCTCGCGGATCTTGCCGCCGCTCATCGAGCCCGACGTGTCCACGATGATCACCTCGGCGGCATCGGCGGGCACGACCTGCGTGGTGACGCCGCCTGTGGAGCCGACGGTGAGGATGGCGTGCACCTCGCGGCCGTCGAGGGGGAGGTACTTGTTCTGGTCGATGGTCAACGTGAAAGTGGGCTGGTCACTCACGGGCATCTCCTAAGGGGATCAAGGCGATCGTCACGTTGTCCTGGCCGCCTGAGTCCAGTGCGTGCCGCAACATCTCGCGGGCCATGTCGAGCGGGGCACCGGAGCGGGGAAAGGCGTAGCCGTCCAGGTAGCGCCACAGGCCATCGCTGCAGACGAGCAGCAGGCCGGGCGCGGCGGGGGTGAAGGTCCGTACGTGGAGCGTGACGTCTTCGGCGTCCGCCCCGAGCCAGGCGGTGATCTCGCCGGTCTCCACCGCGTCGTCCTCGGTCAGCAAGCTGTATCCGATCGCCGAGCCCGGCTCCGGCAACCAGTAGGCCCGCGTGTCACCGGCCCAGCCGAGCGTGAATCGGTCCCGCTCGACCACGGCGGCGACGTACGTGCAGGCGGGAGCGTCGTACACGGAGGTCGCCAGCTTGGTCACCGCCCGGCCGGCCAGCTCGAACGCCTCCTCCTGCGACAACCCCCTGGCCAGTCCGGCGGCCGCGGTCTCCACCGCCACCGCGGAGGCCTCATCGGCCCTGGGCGAGCTGCCCACTCCGTCGCACACCACGGTCACGACCGTGTCGCCGGAGGCCAGCAGCGCCATCGCGTCCTCGTTGCGGCTGCGGCGCAGCCCTCTGTCCGTCAGGGCCGCCGCGCCGTTGTCCAGCACGGTCTCCGCGTGGTCCCGCCCGGTGGGCTGGCGCAGGCCGCACCGCTCGCAGTAGCCCTCCGCGTCGACGGCGGCCGCTCCGCAGGACGCGCACGTGGGAGCGCCCAGCGGATGACCGCAGGCCTCGCAGTAGGTGTCGCCCGCGAGCACGGGAGCTTCACAGACCGGGCAGCAGGCGGCGCGCGCGGTGTCCCCGGTCACAGCCATGTCCTCGGTCGCACGGCGTTCGCCTGGTCGATGAGCGCGTAGCGTTCCTGCCGGGAGTTCGCCGTGACGGCGAGCTTGCGGTAGATGGACTCCAGTCGCCTGCGCAGCCCTGGCTCGGTGAACCGGGCTCCGGCCAGCTCCAGGTCCGGCGGCGGTGCGTTCGTCTCCAGCCAGGTCAGCCCGCCGTGGAGCAACTCGGCCGTCAGCAACTCGCGGCGGCGCGTTTCGAGGTCCGGCAGGTTCGCCAGCCGGCCGGCCGCGGCCACCAGATCGCCGGGGGTGATCGCGTCCGGGTCGGGGCGGCGCACCGCGGAGGCGGCCAGCGCGACCTGCGCCGCCATCCGGTGGCTCGACGTGGCGGGCACCTCGTCGAGCACGCCCATCCTGCCGGTCCTGGCCAGCCCGAACGCCGCGCTCACACAGCCGTGGTCGGTGCGCCAGACGCTCTCGTACCAGGAGGCCGCGCCTGACGGGCCCGACTGTTGTCCCGCGCACTCCAGCGCGAACGCCAGCGCCAGCTTCGGCGCCAGCTCACCGGGCACCAGCGACACGCAGGAGTCGAACATCGACACCGCCTGCCCCATCTGCCCCGTGGCCAGCGCCAGAACGCCGCGGTACCACGTGACCCGCCAGTCGCCGGGCAGCTCCATGGCCAGCGCGCTCAGCGCGACGGGCGTCTCCGCCGCGCCCTCCTCGGCCAGCAGCCTGGCCCGCATCAGCTTCGTCTCGGGCGTCGGCGGCATCGCGGCGAGCTGGTCCAGCAGCTCCTTGCCGTCCCGGCCGAGCAGCCCGGCCAGCGCGCCCGCGGCCGGGTCGCCCGGGTCGACCAGCGGCACCGGCAGCCGGTGCGCGACCACGACGGGGTCGAGCGGCCCGAACACCTCATCGTCGGTCTCCGACAGCGCCGTCCCCACCGCGCCCCGCTCGGGCCCGAACAGGGTCGACGGGTGCGGGTACGGCACCCCCTCCTCTTGGGCGCAGACCTCGCGCAACACCCCGAGGAGCTGCTCCTCCATCTCCCACGCGCTCTGGAACCTGTCGGCCGGATGGACGGCGGTGGCCCTGCGCAGCCATCGGGTGAACGACGGATGCCCGCAGTCCTGCGGCAGCGGGGCGGCATTGCCGTTCACGACCGGGCTGAACCCCGGGATCGTCAGCACCGCCAGCGTCCTGGCGACGGTGTAGAGGTCGGAGGTCACCGACGACGGATGGGTCTCCAGCTCGGGGGCGTGATAGCCGCGCGTGGCCCACGACGTGCCCGGCGGCGAGCCGAGGGGCTGCACCGCGCCCAAGTCGATGAGCTTGAGCCCCTTGCCGACCCTGATCACGTTGGCCGGCTTCAGGTCGCAGTAGACCAGGCCGGCCTCGTGCAGGTAGCCGAACGCCTGCAGGATCTCCCGCCCGTAGATCAGGGCCTCGCGCAGCGGCAGCGGGCCCTGGCGGCGCAGCTCGTGCAGGGACTGGCCGCCGACGTACTCCATGACGATGTAGCCGAGCCCGGCCGAACGCTGGAAGTTGAACACCTTGACGATGTTGGGATGATCGACGGTGGTGAGCACCTTGCGCTCGGCCTCCGCCGCCGCCAGCGCCTCGGCGTCGTTGGTGTTGAGCAGGCCCTTGAGCACCACCCACCGGCCGTCGAGGTTCTCGTCGGCGGCCAGGTAGATCCAGCCGAGCCCGCCGTGCGCCAGGCAGCCCAGCACCCGGTACTGGCCGGCCACCAGGTCGTCCTTGTCCAGCTTCGGGGTGAAGGAGAACGCGGTGCGGCAGTGGGGGCAGAACCCGTCCGTGAGCCCGGGCCGGCCGTCCCTGGAGCGGCCGACGGGCTTGCCGCAGTCGGGGTTGGCGCAGAACCGCTTCTCCTCGGGCACCTCGGGGTTGGTCATCACGGCGGTCGCCGGGTCGCGGTAGGGCGCCGACGGCAGGTCGGCGATGGTGGCCAGCACCCCGGCCCGCGACCTGCCGCTGCTCGTCGGCCCGCTGGTCGGCCGGCTCACCGGGTTGGTCTGCGGCGACGAAGGCTGGGTCCGGTACGAGGCGGGAGGCGCGGGAGAGCTCTCCGCGGTGCCGCACAGGTCGCAGTAGCCTTCGTCGATCGTGCCCGTGCAGCCTGGCTGCGCGCAGCGGCTCATGACGTCCCTCCGTGGATCGCGCGCTGATAGTCCTCGACGGCGGCCGCCGCCTTCGTCAGGTCGCACGGGGCGCTCCACAACAACGCGCGGGCCCGTGCGAACAGGCCGGTGGCGGCCGGGTCCTCCGCCATCCCCCTGCGTACCGCCATCACCTGGCAGGCGCCGAGCCGCCCGCGTAGCTCGTCACGCCTGCTGACCAGCCCGTAGAGCGCCTTCGCGGTGGTCTGCGCCTGCTCGGCCGCCCCGTCGGCGTCGCTTTCCAGCTCCGCCAGCCGCTTGGCCCGCAGCACCCAGGTGTCGGCCGAGACGTCGAGGGCGTCCAGCGCGCCGGTCAGGGCGTCGACCCTGCTCCTGGGCTGGGCCTGGGGCGGCAGGGCGATCTTGACCACGACCGCGCCGTGGGCCAGCCTGGCCTCGCTCTCGGCCGCGCGTACCCGGTCCAGCGCGGCCTCCAGGTTCTCGCGGCGCCTGGCGTAGTCCTGCTTGACGACGACGGCCAGCTCCAGCTCGGCCAGCGAGGCGGTCAGGAGCCGGGCGACCCGGTCGAGATCGGGCTCGACGGCCGCGCCGAGCGGGTCTTCCACGACGGCGGCACGCATCCGCTTCAGCTCCGTTTCCAGCGTGTCCAGGCCGGCGGCGCTCTCGCCGAGATCCTGCTCCAGCTCGCGGATGCGCCGCAGCTCGGCGCCGGCGGTGTCGAGGCGGGGTAGCAGGGTGTTCCACTGGGCGTCGATGTCGTTGAGGGCGGAGGTGACGTCCCGGAACGCTGCGTCCATCTGCGTGACGGTGGCGTCGAGGGTCAGCCGCTCGTCCGCCTCGGGCAGCAGCGAGCGCTGCTCGACGGGTTTGGCGGCGGCCCGCAACAACACGGACGTGCCCGCGAGCAGCTCGGTCAGCTCGGCCAGTTGTTCGGTGCTCAGCCTGCTCCGCGCGGCCTTGATCTGCTCGGCGTCGCGTAACACGGCGCGATAGGCGTCGTTCAGCCGCCAGAGACGGGCCAGTGACTCCTGCGCCGTGGCCCAGCGCTGTTCGGTCGCGCCGCGTAAGGTGGCCCCCTTGAGTAACCGGTAAGTGGTATGGGATTCGAGATCGAGCAGGTCGCCGGAGATGCGGTCGCGTTCGTCGGCCCGAGCGCGCAGTGCGTGCTCGACGCCTTCCCTGCTCATAGGTGGTCCCAGGCTCATCACGCTCCCCGTGAAGAGATCCCCCGTGCCCCGGTTTATACCGGCTCAACGGCGGGTCGGACGGCTTAAGTTCCTTTGGCTCGGGGGGACCCCTGACTTGTCCCTGATTCAACCCTGTGTCGCCTGCAATCCGCTTGAAGGATCTCTTAGCGTTACGGACATGGGACGCATATTTCTGATCATCGCAGCGGTCGTCGCCGCGCTCGTACTGCTCGGCCCGCTCGTGGGGTTCGCGCTCACGCTCCTCAAGTGGGGCCTCATCATCGGCGCCGTCGCTCTCGGCGTCATGTTCGTGTCGAAGTGGGTCCAAAGGAAGTCGGGGCAGGGGACATAGCTTCCTGAGGGATCCCCAGTCATAGTTGGGTGATGGAGGCGCGGCCGGCGGTTGACGATGCCGCGCTCGGGCGCGAGGCCATGGCCGTGCTCGAGGCGAACTGGACGGGCACTGGCACCGTGCCCGCGCCAGGCCTCTATCCGCACCAATGGAGCTGGGACTCCGCCTTCGTCGTCATCGGCCTGGCCAGGCACCGGCCGGACCGGGCTCGCGACGAGCTCCTCAGCCTGCTGCGCGGCCAGTGGGCGACGGGGATGGTGCCGCACATCGTCTTCCACACGCGCGAGGCGTACTTTCCCGGACCCTCCGTATGGCGCTCACAGGAGCACGAGGCCGCGCCGCACGTGCTCACCTCGGGACTGACCGCGCCGCCGCTGCACGGGCTGGCGTTGTGGTGGCTCTACCAGCACACCGGCGACGAGGCGTTCGTCAGGAAGGCGTACCCGGCGCTGGTCGCCCAGCACGACTACCTCGCCTCGGCCCGCGACCTCGGCGGCGCGGGGCTCGCCGCGATCGTGCACCCGTGGGAGTCGGGCATGGACGACAGCCCCGCCTGGGACGAGCCGCTGGCCGCGCTGCCCGTCATCAGGTACGGCTACCGCCACGTGGAGCTCGAGGAGCGCCACCCCGACAGCGACCACGACCGCTACGTCTGGCTCGCCATGCGCTACCGCGACGCCGGATACAGCCCCGGCTACCTGCGTGACGAGCACCCCTTCGCGGTCGAGGACCCGATGTTCAACGGGATCTGGCTGGCCTCCTGCCAGGCCATGGCGGAGCTGGCGCCGCTCGCGCACGCCGATCCCGCACCCCACGTCGAGCAGGCCGCGCGCATCAGGCAGGCCATGCTCGAGCGCCTGTGGGACGGCTGCTTCTACGCCAGGGACCTGCGGGCCGACCGGCTGATCAGAGTGTCCACAGTGGGCGGGTTCGGGCCGCTGCTCGACCCCTGGCTGCCCAGCGAGCACCTGCACGCCGCCGTCGAGATGCTGGAGTCGGCCAGGTTCATGGGCGCCACCGGCTACCCGGTGCCCAGTTGCGAGATCCGCGCCACCCAGTTCGACCGCACCCGTTACTGGCGCGGGCCCTCGTGGGTGAACACCAACTGGCTGCTGCGCCGGGCCGCGGCCGTGCATTCGCTCGACCATCTCGCCCAGCAGCTCACCAACGGCACGCTGCGCCTGGTCAGGCAGGCCGGTTTCCGGGAGTGCTTCGACCCCTTCGACGGCAGCGGCCGGGGCTGCCGGGACTTCTCCTGGAGCGCGGCGCTCACCCTCGACCTGCTCGCCGATACCGTTGAGGAATGAGCATCTTCCGCCGTCTGCCCGCCGACGTGCGCAAATCGTTGACCACCGAGCCGGGGGAGCGGGTGCTGACGTTCGCGCCCGGTCAGGCCGGCGGCTTCCTCGTCGCCACGAACCTCGCCCTCTACCTGCCCGACGGGACGCGGGTGCCCTACGAGACGATCGACAAGGCATCGTGGAGCGAGGAGGGGCTGATCATCACGACCATGGACGGCGGGTCCTACGCCGAGCGCATCGACGAGCCGCGCATGCTGCCCGAGACCGTCCGGGAACGCGTCAACGCCACGATCGTGGTGAACAAGCACGTCAAGCTGCCCGGCCGGGGCGGCGTGCGGCTGGTGGCCAGGCGCCGGCCCGGCGGCGAGGTGCTGGGCTGGACCCTCGTCTTCGACGAGGGCCTCGACCCCGAGGATCCCGGCCTGCGCGCACAGGCCGAGCAGGCTCTGGAGGGAGTGCGCCGCAGCATGGGCGTGTGACCTCGCGCACACCCCTGCGCTCGGTCAGTACGGGATCCCGCTCTCGCGGGCCTTCTTCTCCACGCCCTCGCCCTGGGCCTCCTCCTCCGGCCAGCCGGTGCCGCCATCGTGCTTGTGGGCCTCACGGCTCAGGAACGGGATCCGCTGCTGCAGCGTGTCGCCCATCCTGGACCTGGCCATTCCCGCGTACTTCGATGCCTGCGCGCCGACCACGCCCGCGGCCTCCTGGACCCGGGGGTTGTCGGCGACCCGCTGCGCCGCCCGCTTGATCTGTTCGTACCGTTCGCGTCCGGCCCGGCTGCCCAGCACGTAGCCGATCGCCAGGCCCGCAGCGAATGTCATCCGATATCGCATTTCGCACCTCCGCTGTCTCCGGGCCTACCCCGCTCACGATGCGACACGCACTCCCGGAGTGCGCTAATCTATTCCTGCGCACGACGCAAGGGCCGAAGGCCCTGGTGATCAGCGCAGAGACGGTGTCGATCCCGCGTAGCTCAACGGCAGAGCAGCCGGCTGTTAACCGGCAGGTTATAGGTTCGAGTCCTATCGCGGGAGCTCTTTAGAGCTTGAGGAACACACAGGTCAGGCCCCCTTCCTAGATCAAGGACAGGGGGCCTGAGCCGTTCCGGGAGCCACCGGAAGACGACATCCATGGACGATGACCGGTCTGATCTGGTGCCGGCAGACGGTTTGCGTGGTGTTGGGTGTCGAATGCCCCTCGCAGGCCGCGCAGAACACGCATGGGATCAAGCAGGGTTCCGTCATCGCGGGTAAAGACAAGACCAGACCCCTCCGGCGGGGGTACTCCGACTCCGGGCCGGAGACCAAGATCACGTTCCCGCCATACGGGGTTGCGGTGGAAGCCAGCCTGCCGCCGTCCCAGGGCAAGCCCTAGCAGACCAGCCGCGGGGCCGCCTTCGCTCCATCACCACCGTGACCCGGGCGCGCACCTGGTCAGCCCCGCGGCTGGCCCGCAACCTCATCGGTGGGACGACGGCAGACGGGCAGGCAGCGCAGAGTAATTGTGGTCGGGCAATATCTCCGACATACCTCAGATATACCGCCCACTCGTACGATCTCATCGTCGGTGTCTTTCGACGAAAGGCGGAACCATGAGGAAACCGGCTAGCTCAGTCATGCGGCGATTCGCTGTGGGGCTTGCAACATCCATGATCGCCATTGGCGGAGTAGCGATTACACCGCAAGCGGCTGCAGCGTCTCCCGGATTCCTGTACACCAAGTGGGGCGCGACATGCAAGCAGGGGACCGCAAAAAAGACCTACGATACCGGCATCTCGCGGTACAAAGTCGGCGAGCAGCACGTCAGCTTCTCGTATGGATTCCCTACGGGGAAAAGCACCACTCGGGAAAAGGCCTACAATCTCGCGGAAGTCATTGCAATCTGTACTAAAGGAATCGGGCCTAATCTCTGGAGGTGGAGGATGGACTACTACGGCCTTGAGCGCGGGAAGGTCAGTCGACTGAGGTTCGCGAAGCAGCCGTGCAAGCGGGACGGAACCTGCAGCGGGCAGTCATACGGCATTACGTACGGCGCGTGGCGGGCGGGCTGGACTCACCTAAAGGCGTGACGAAAGGGTTCTCCGCCACAGGAACGACAGATCTGACCCCCGACCTGAGTGACAAAGCGAGTGACATCGAAGACGCCCACGGGAACCTACCAATGCCCTACGCGCACATGAACGGACGGGTTGACCAGGCAAAAACGCAAGGTCGGGAGATGACCCCAAAAGCTTCGCATCGAAGGGGGCAGGGGTCCATCAAGGCCTCTTCCCTCTCGGGAGAGGTTTGTTGCTTTGTGGGATCACCTTGACGCGTTTATAGGGATCATAGATCGCTGAAGATCACTTCGGGTGTCTTAAGCCCCGCTTCAGGCGCCGCGTACGACCCTCCAGGAGTCCGAATCACCTCGGGGAGGGAGATCCCATGTTGAAGCGGCGCCTCGCGATCGTCGGGACGGCGGTCGTGCTGGGACTGGCCGGCATGGCCGGGACCGCGCTGGCCGACGACGAGCCGATCAGAGTGCACCCCAAGCCAGGCCACGACGGCTCGGTCAAGGTGCACGCCGAGCCGGCCGAACCGGTCTTCGTCAGCGGCAAGCTGACGTGCTGGATCAGCGGCCGCGGCAAGGCCGTGACATTCTCCAGGGCCAAGGTCGCCGAGCTCATCGATGAGAAGGTCATCGAACCGGAGAACACCTGGGAAACCGCCGCGGACGGCGTCACGCTCGTTCCCGCCGACCGGGTGTCGATCGCCGTTCCCGCCAAGGAACTGCCGCGTAAGGTCGTCGGCAAGCGCTGGCACGAGCGTCGCGTCCTCCACCTCACCTGCGTGTGGGACGACTTCGTGGCGAAGTAGAGCGTCGTGCCCCCGGAGGCTCCGGGGGCACGCTGCCTTTTCACGCTTTGTGACACGACGAGCACATGATTTTTCATTTGGCGGGACAAAGGCGGGTGGGGCGGGCAAGGATGGAGGCGCCGGTCCCCTGGGCCGGAGCCGCGGGAAGGTCGAGACGGAGGCGAGGAAAGGGCGCCCCCGCCAAGGACGTGCCGCCGAACCCGGAACCGGCGGGGCGATCCGCTGATGGAGAAGTGCTGGTTGCCGCGTGCGTACCTGGATCACGTCCCTGCGTCCCTTCGACGCGCCCGCCATGCGGTCATGGCTGGAGCGAACCACCGACCTGCGCGAGGCGGAGCGCTTCATCAGGCTCTACCACGCCGAGAACCCCTCCGTGGGCGGCCTGTACGCCCGGCTGCGCGACGTCACCAGGGACGTCGCCCGTACCGGGACCTACACGCACACGTTCGAGGAGCTTGAGTTCGGCGCCCGGGTGGCCTGGCGCAACAGCAGCCGATGCATCGGCCGGCTCTACTGGCGCTCGCTGCGGGTACGCGACCGCAGGCAGGTGAGCACCGCCGAGGGCGTGGCCCTCGAGTGCGTCGACCACCTGCGCGAGGCCACCGGCGACGGCAAGATCAGGCCCACGGTCACCGTCCTGCAGCCCGACACCCCCGCCCTGCCGGGGCCCCGCATACTGAACGACCAGCTCGTCCGCTACGCCGGGCATCGGGTTCGTGGCGGCCAGGTTGTCGGCGACCCGAAGAACGCCGAGCTCACCGACACGGCCAAGGCGCTGGGGTGGCGCGGCGGCACCGGCGGCCGGTTCGACGTGCTGCCGGTGATCATCCAGCCGGCGTTCGGGGATCCGCTCCTGTGCAACCTGCCCGGCGACGCCGTGCTGGAGGTGCCGCTGGTGCATCCCGAGTACCCGTGGTTCGCCGACCTGGGGCTGCGCTGGCACGCCGTACCGGCCATCTCGGACATGTGCCTGGAGATCGGCGGCATCTGCTACCCGTGTGCGCCGTTCAACGGCTGGTACATGGGGACCGAGATCGGCGCGCGCAACCTCGCCGACACCGACAGGTACGACCAGCTCGCGGTGGTGGCCGAGCGGCTCGGCCTGGACACCTCCACCGAGCGCTCGCTGTGGCGCGACCACGCGCTGGTGGAGCTGAACGTGGCGGTGTTGCACTCGTTCGAGCAGGCCGGGGTGACGATGACCGACCACCACACCGAGTCGCGGCGCTTCCTCACCCATCTGGCGAAGGAGGAGAAGGCGGGGCGCGTCTGCCCGGCCGACTGGTCGTGGATCGTGCCGCCGCTGTCGGGCAGCGCCACGCCCGTCTTCCATCGCTACTACGACACCAGCGTCCTTACCCCGGCCTTCGCCCACCACCGTTAGCCGCCCGCCCACCCTCCGCCCGCGGCTCGCTCGCGGTGAGCCGCTCGCGCAGGGCGGCCAGGTCGGCGGCGCTCACGTAGGCGTCAAGGCCGTGGAGGCCGTCGAGCGCCGCCAGCACGGCTTCACGTGCGGTGGTGCCCGTCCTTGCCAGGTACGCCTGCACCCGCAGGTCGTCGTCGGGCTGGCCGAGTGCGGCGTAGAGCGGGCGCAGGCGGGCCGTCGACCGCTCGTAGTCGGCCAGGATGTCCGGCGCGCCGACCCCGGCCAGCGTGAGCAGCACCAACGCGATCAGGCCGGTGCGGTCGCGTCCTGCCACGCAGTGCACGAGCACCCCGCCCGGCGGCGCCTGCGCGACCTCCCGCAGCACGCGGGCGCACCGATCCGGGTGACGCTCCAGGAAGGCGCGGAGATAGAGCGGCGTGCCGCCGTGCTCGTGAGGCTCGCCGGGCTCGTGCAGCGGCACGTCGATCACGGTCATCCACGGCGGGCGATGGCCCTGGCCCGCCGCCCGGTGCTCGCCCGGCGTGCGCAGGTCCACGATGGTCCGTACGCCGTGAGCCGCTGCCGCCGCCCAGCCCGCCTCGGTCAGCCGGTCGGGCGTGTCGGAGCGCACCACGGCTCCCCAGCGGGTGCGCCGCTCGCCGGCGGCCGGCAGGCCGCCCAGGTCCCGGACGTTGTGGCAGCCGTCCCAGGCGAGGTCTCGGTCCATGGGGACACGGTACTTGCCGTCGCGGGCTAGAACATGGTTCGGTTGGAGCATGGCGGAACTCGTGCTTTCAGCTGTCGACCAGGGCGTGCTCACGCTGACCTTCAACCGTCCCGACACGCTCAACGCCTGGACGGACGCGATGGGGCGGCGCTACTTCGACCTGCTGGCGGAGGCGGAGAAGGACCCCGGGGTGCGGGCCGTGGTGGTCACGGGTGCGGGCAGGGGGTTCTGCTCCGGGGCCGACTTCAAGACCCTGAACGCCATCCAGACCGGCTCCTACGACGAGACCCCCGATCCGCGGCCCACCACCTTCCCCACGACCATCGGCAAGCCGATCATCGCGGCGGTCAACGGGGCCTGCGCGGGGCTCGGCATGGTGCATGCCCTGGTCTGTGACCTGGTCTTCACGGCCGAGTCCGCCAAGTGGACCACCGCCTTCCCGCGGCGCGGGCTGATCGCCGAGTACGGGCTGTCATGGGTGCTGCCCCGGATCATGGGGCAGCAGCGGGCCATGGACGTGCTGTTGTCGGGGCGCGTGTTCACCGGGCGGGAGGCGTACGAGCTGGGGCTGGTCAACCGGGTGGTGCCGGGGGACGGGGTGGTGGCCGAGGCCCAGGCGTACGCGCGGGAGCTGGCCGTGCACAGCTCGCCGGCGTCGATGGCGGTGATCAAGCGGCAGGTGTGGCGGGATTGGGACGTCACGCTCGAGGAGTCCGCCAAGGTGGCCGTCCAGGAGATGATGGCCTCCTTCGGCCGCCCCGACTTCGCCGAAGGCGTCGCCGGCTTCCTGGAACGCCGCCCGCCGAACTTCCCGCCGCTCTGACCACCCGCCGGGTGTCGGCCCTTCCCGGTCTCGGAGCCGCCCCGGGCCGGAGACGGCTGCCGGCAGGTCCCGGCGCGGCGACACGCCTCGCGCCGGCCCGGTGGCGCGTCTCCGTGCGGGTAACGCTGGGGCGCCCCGCTGCGACGGCAGGCGCATGACCGCGGAGTGCGGCGTGCTGGGGCGCTTGCCAGGCCCGTGCCTGGGGCTCGTCGGGTGTCGGATCCGTGGCAAGCGGCTCTCCCCGTCTCGGAGCTGTGCCGTGCCCGGGAGGCCGCCGCGACCGTTGGCGGGTGGGGCGGGTCAGGCCAGGCGGTGGGCGCCGGGGGCCGGGGTGGCGGGGAGGAAGCGGGGAGGCTGGAAGCCGTGCGCGGCGTAGGCGTCCACGACCGACTGCTGGACGGCCTCCAGGCGGTCGTCGGACACCAGGGCGATGGCCGAGCCGCCGAAGCCGCCGCCGGTCATCCTGGCGCCCCGGGCGCCGCCCTTGACGGCGGCCTCCACCGCCACGTCCAGTTCGGGCGACGACACCTCGTACTGGTCCCTGAGCGACAGGTGCGAGGCGTTCAGCAGCGCGCCGATCTCGGTGATGGCGCCGGCCCGCAGCAGGCCGATGAGGGCCTCCACGCGGTGGTTCTCGGTCACGACGTGCTGGGTGCGCTTGCGCTCGTCGCCCTGCAGCAGCTCCAGGGCCGCCGCCAGATCGGTCACGTCACGCAGGGCCGGGACGCCGAGCTTGCGGGCAGCGGACTCGCACTCCGCGCGGCGCTTGGCGTATTCGCCGCCCGAGTGCTCGTGGTGGACCTGGGTGTCGATGATGAGAATGCTCAGCCCGTGGGAGGCCAGGTCGAGCGGGATGTTGCGGGAGCCGAGCGAACGGCAGTCGAGGAACAGGGCGTGCCCCTCCTCGGACAGGGCGGAGGCGGCCTGGTCCATGATGCCGGAGGGCACGCCGACGAAGCCGTTCTCGGCCTTCTGGCTGAGCAGGGCGATCTCCATGGGCGTCATGCCCAGGTCGTGCAGCTCGTTGAGCGCGGAGGCGACGGAGACCTCGAGTGCGGCGCTGGAGCTCAGGCCCGCGCCCGACGGGATGTCGCCGTCGATCGCGATGTCGGCGCCGGCCACGCGGTCGCCCAGCATGGCCAGGACGCCGACGACGTAGCGGGTCCAGCCCGTGGACTCCTCGCGGCTCGTGATCGTGACGGGCTCGCCGGAGGACTGGAGGGAGAGCAGGCGGATGGTCTTGTCCGTGCGCGGGGTGACCGCGGCCGTCACGCCCCACGGCACCGCGAACGGCAGCACGAAGCCGTCGTTGTAGTCGGTGTGCTCCCCGATCAGGTTGACGCGGCCGGGCGCGTGCCAGACGGTCTGGGGGGACGCGCCGTAGGCGGCACGGAAAGCTTCAGCAACGCGCATAACCAAACACTCCTCAACAAAGACCCGACCGTAGACTAGCGCCATGGAGGAGCTCCTGGATCCAGGGCTCGGTCAGGTCCGGGTGTTCCTGATGCATGACGACAACAAGCCGCGCAAACTCAAGCACAACCTGGGCCATCGCCGGCTGCTGACCTTCGGCGGCGCCTACTCCAATCACATCAGGGCCGTCGCGGAGGCCGGGCGCCGGCACGGGATCGAGACGATCGGCGTCATCCGGGGCGAGGAGCACCTCCCGCTCAACTCGTCCCTGGCCTACGCCGAGGCCTGCGGGATGACGCTCACCTATCTCGACCGGGCCTCCTATCGGCTCAAGCACACCGAAGAGGTGCAGGCGCGGCTGCGCGCGCGGTGGGGCGAGGATGTGGCGATCCTGCCCGAGGGCGGCAGCAACGCCGCCGCCGTGCGCGGGTGCGCCGAGCTGCCCGGGGAGATCGCTGTGCCGTACGACGTCGTCTGCTGTCCGGTCGGCACCGGCGGGACGCTGGCCGGGATCTCGGCGGGACTGCCGGAGGGCAAGCGGGCGATCGGGTTCGCGGTGCTCAAGGGGGCGGGGTTCCTCGCCGGCGAGGTGGCCAGGCTGCAGCGGGAGGCGTACGGGCGCACGTGGCCGAACTGGTCGCTCAACCTGGACTATCACTTCGGCGGATACGCCAAGACAACACCAGCTTTGGACGGATTTATCGAGAAATATCGAGTCGAAGGCGTCTATGTCGCCAAGATGCTCTACGGGATCCTCGACCTCGCCCGCCAGGGCGCGTTCGCCCCCGGCACCCGCGTCGTCGCCGTCGTCACCGGTCAGCCCTCGACCCCCGTGGCCAGGTGAGACGCACCGACCGGCTTCGACTCGGGCGACCCGCGCTGGCGCAGATAGATCGACAACACCACCATCGACAACACGGCCAGCAGCTCCGACTGCCAGTTCTGCAGACTCCGGTCCCAGAACTCCGGCGAGGTGACGTACGCGCCCCACGTGACCGGATCCCGCAGGTCCCCGAGCCGCTCGGCGTTGTACGCGGCCTGCCCCGCCACCGACTGCGCCAGCCACGACAACAGGAAGAGCAGCCCCATCACCAGCCCGAGCGAGTTGCTGTACAACCACAACCGCCACCCCTTGGCCTTGGCCCAGGAGGGGGACTGGGGAGTGGCGTGCGCCCCGATCTGCTGCTGATGGTCGGACTCCGGCCCCATCGCGTCCACCTTCTTGGACTCGGGCGACCCCTTCTGCACCAGCCACACGGTGAGCATGACGAACAGGAAGAACTGCAGGTACTCCGACTGCCAGTTCTCGGCCACGTTCACCGCGAACGCCGAGGACGCCACGTAATGGAGCACCGAGACCGGCGGGGCCCCCTCGGCCCGCTGCTGGTCGTTGAACTCCAGCGTCCCGGCCACCGCCTGGCCGGCGACCGCCAGAAGGAACATGATGAGGAAGGCCAGAGCGAGCGAGTTCTCCTTGACCCACCTCACAGCCTCGACCACCCCACGTAGAAGAACAACGTGAGACCCACCACGATCACGAGCGTGGTGAGGGCGAACATCACGCGCATCAGTCGTCCACCTCGCAGTCGTAGGGAAGGTCGGGCACCGGCTCGCAGCCCGCGGCCCTGACCCGCCACCCGTCGCTGTAGCGGTGCAGGAAGATCGTGTCACCGGCCAGCCGCACCTGGGCCTCATCCCCCCACACGCTCACCGAGACGACCACGCCGCCGGGTCCCAGCCTGAGCTCACGCAGCGCGTCGGCGCACGACTGGCCGCGACGGGGCAGCTTGTCGGCGGTCTTGCGGGCGAGCATCCCGCACGCGGCCTCGTCCTGGCCCGCGGTGATCAGGGCGTGGAAACGCTCCGCCACCCGCGCGGGGGAGACCGTGTCGACGGCGCAGCCGGTCAGGGCCACCGCCAGCACGATGAGCAGGATCCGCATGGGCCCCCTGCTACCCAGCCGTTAATCAAACATGCTGGTCGGTCAGCCGCCGAGCTGATCGAGGACGGGGGACACCAACGCGTTCAGCTCGCGGGCGAGCACCGTCACCGCGCGGTGGGCACGCTGTTCGACCTCGTCGTGCGGGCCCTCCGGCTCCGGCGGCAGGTCCTCGAGCGGCACGGGCGCCTCGACCAGCAGCGACGCCCGCAGGAACGGGATCCTGGCGAGGTCCTGCTGCGACGGATCGACAAATTGGCCGAAGGTCTCCTGCCAGCCCAGCCAGCCGCGATCGCGCCACCAGGCCCGCGAGCGGGTCAGCTCCTCGGGCAGCGGGGAGACCAGCCTGACGCGCGCGTAGAGCGACCCGTCCCAGGTGTTGCGGTGGCAGGTGGCCTCCAGGACGCGGCGGTCCCACCGTACGTATCCGGGTGTGAGGGACGGCGGCGTGGCCAGCCGCCATGCCGCACAGGCGAACCGGACGGGTGCGATGTCGCCCCACTCGAACTTCTCCAGGTTCTTACGCACGTGCACGGCATAGCGCCCGTCACGGTCCCTGTCGAACTCTTGGTCGATCCAGAACGCCTTGGCCATGGGATCTACGCTACGGCGCTCCGGCGTTCCGCAGGGCGAGGACCGGAGATCTCGGAATGTCCTGTGATCGACGCGGCGCATCTGTAGCTTTTTCACATCATTGGCTGACATTGGGGTGGAGAATGGCGTCAGAAGAGCTCGACGCGGCCATGACGTGCTGGAAGGCGGGAGAGCTCGACCGGGCCGCCGCGCTGTTCAGGCAGATCGCGGCCACGGGCGACCCGGAGGCGTCCCACCTGCTGGCCGGTCTGCTGCAGGAGCAGGGTGATCTGGAGGGCGCCGAGGCGGCGCACCGGTCGGTGATCCAGTCGGGCGACCCGGTGTTCGGCCAGCGCTCGGCCATGGCCATGGGCATGATGCTGGTCACGGCGAAGGAGTGGCCGGCCGCGCACCGGGTGCTGACGATCGCCTCGGACGGCGCCGACTTCGAGGTGGCCGCCCTTGCCGAGACGGCGATGGTGCTGGTGTGCACGCAGCTGGGCGACGCGCGGGGTGCGCAGCAGGCGCTGGAGCGGGCCCGCCGGTGCGACAGCCCCGCCGTGGCCGAGCTGGCCGCGCGCCTGGAGCTGCCGGAGTTCCACCAGGACCCGGCCTCGGCCCGCGAGCTCTACGAGCAGGCCGAGGACGAGGACGACTACCGGGTGTTGCTGACCTGCGGCGACCCCCACGTCGTGTCGCTCTCAGCGTTCCAGCTCTACCGGGTGTACGCCGAGGAGGAGGACTTCGACGCCGCTCGCGCGGTATGCGAGCACGCCATCGCCGTCGGCCACCCCGACCACCTGGCGACGGCGCACAAGCTGCTCGGCGCGGTGCTGGTGGACCTGGGCGAATACACCGAGTCCGCGGCCGCCTACCGCGTGGCCGCCGAGGACCCTCGCCCCGACGTCCGGCTGCCGTCGCTGATCGAGCTGGCCAAGGTCACCGCCCAGCTCGGCGACGAGGACGAGACGAAGGCGATCTTCCGCCGGGTGATCGCCAGCGGGCAGCGCGAGTACGTCGTGCAGGCCCAGACGTGCCTGGCCCAGATGCACACCGAGGCAGGCGAGGTCTCCGAGGCGCTGGCCGCGTTGCGGACGGTACTGGAGGCGCAGGAGGGCGAGTGGGCGTCGGTCTGCGTGACGCTGCTCGGCCTGCTGCTCGTGCAGCATCCGCAGGCGTACGACGACGTCATGGAGCTGGCGCGGCTGGCCGCCGGGCACGTGGACCCCGACGCCGCGTTCAAGGCCAGGCTGCTGCTCGACCACGACGACCGGCGGCAGCCGCTCGCCGACCCGGTGGAGGAGCAGGCGGTCCAGGACATCGACGCGGCGCTGGACCACCTGCGCGCCGGCGACCTGGCCGAGGCCAGGCGGCTGCTGCGCGGGGCCTGCGACTGCGGGGCGCCCGCGCAGTCGATCCGGGCCATGATGGCGCTGGCGGAGCTGGAGCTGGGGGAGGGCGACCGGGAGCAGGCCGACGAGCTGCTGACGTACGTGGCCGAGGGCGAGGACGTCGTGCAGGGCTTCGCCGCGGCGTTCCTCCTGCACCTGCTGCGGATCTCCGGCGAGGACCTGCACCCGGTGCTGCGCGCGGTGATCGACCACCAGCGGCTCGGGCGCGAGGAGGGGCTGGCCCGCTACCACGAGACCATGAGCCACGCCGACCCGGCCGTGGTGGCGGTGGGCACGGCGGTCTTCGCCCAGGTGCTGGCCTCCTTCGGCCACGCGTTGTCGGAGACCTCCAAGCTGCTCCACGACGCGGCCGAGTCCGGGGAGCCGCTCGCCCTGTCGTACGCGGCGGCGCTGGCCAAGGAGATCCTGCCGGACCGGGAGGAGGCGGTGGCGCTGCTGCGGCGGGCCCGGGCGGAGGGGCATCCGGTGCTGGCCCCCTGGGTGGGCTACCTGCTGGGCGGGCTGGTGGAGGACGAGCCTGCCGAGGCGCGGGCGGCGTACACGACGGCGCTGGACAGCGCGCACCAGGGGTTGCGGAGCGAGGCGGCCGGGTCGCTGGCGGCGCTGTTCGAGCAGCAAGGGGACCTGCTGGCGGCCTGCCGGCTGCACGAGCGGCGGATCGCCGGGGAGAGCGGTGACGAGGCCGGGCGCAGCGCCTGGTTGCTGGGGCTGACCTGGGCGCGGCTCGACGACCTCGCCGCCGCGCGCCGCGCGTTCGAGCTGGCGACGGGCGAGCCACCGGCGATGGGGACGTTCGCCAGGCGCCTGCTCGACCGGGACTTCGACGGCGCGGCGGAGGCACTCGCGGCCGTGCCGGAAGGCGGCAACGCGCTGCTGACGAGCATGCTCGGGATGGAGAGCGCGCACGCCTGGCAGCGGCGCGGCGAGACGGCCGCCGCCGACGCGGCGCTCTCACTGGTGGCCGCCGCCGGGCATCCGGGCTTCCGCCAGGAGGCGGACTGTTACCTGGGCGCCTTGCGCAACGAGGCCGGGGACAAGCTGGGGGCGATCGAGGCCTGGTCGCGGGCCGCGGAGGGCGAGAACGAAGGCCTGGCCGCGATGGCGCTGAGCGACCTCGCGCGGGTGCGGCAGGAGCTGGGGCAGCTGGATGAGGCGGCCGAGGCCTGTCGGCGGGTGGTGCGGGACGGCGACGAGCGGCGCCGGGCGGACGCGACGGTGCGGCTCGCGGACGTGCTGGTGGCGAGCGGCGAGCCCGAGGAGGCCCGCGAGCTGCTGGCGGCGTTCGAGGCCGAGGGTCGGCTGTACTTGGCGAGCATGCTGCGCGACCACGGCGACCTGACGGCCGCCCTGACGGTCCTGACGGCCCCGCACGCCGACGACTCCTCCAGCGCGGACGGTGGGGGTGAGGCGCGGTTGCTCGGCGAGTTGCTGGCCAGGACCGGTGACCTGGCGGGTGCGAAGGAGGCGTTCGAGCGGGCGGTGGCCGCCGGGTCCGAGTCCGCGGGCGGCACGCTGGTGACCGCCGCCCGGCTGCTCGGCGAGGCCGGCGACGCCGAGTACGCCCGCGCCGCCTACCAGCGGGCAGCCGCACTGGACGAGGACGGATGGGCCGCGGTCGTGGCCCGGGTGCGCCTGGGCACGGGCACGGCCGAGGAGCGGGGATGGGTGCTGGCCGCCGACGGCGACCGGCAAGGGGCGATCGCGGCGCTGGCCGAGGTCGTGGGCTCGGCGGCGCTGGCCGAGCTGGTGCTCGTGCTCGACAACGGCGACGTGCCGCACGCCCGCCGCCTGCTGGCCGCGCTCGCCGGTGACGACAGGCGCGACGGCCTGGTCCACGCGCTGCGTGTGGCAAGGGGCAAGGACGACGAGGCGACGGCCAGACGGCTCTACCGCCTGGTGATCGAGCTGGCCGATCGGGAGACCGCCGGGGCCGCCAGGGAGACGGCGGCGGAGGTTCGGCAGATGGCCGCGGAGGCGTACCTTTCGCTGGGTGCGAGCTGGGCCGAGGCCGGCGAGCCAGGCCGAGCCGAGCTGTGTTTCCTGCCCGCCACCGAGCATCCGGAGACGGCCCACGCCGCCTGGCACAACCTCGCCATCGTCCGCGAGCGCCGCGGCGACCTCGTCGGCGCCGTGGAGGCCCTGCGTTCCGGGATGCCCGGCACGGCCGTCGCGCTCGCCGAGATGCTGGGCGAGCGCGGCGACGCGGCAGGCGTACGGCAGGCGCTGGCGGACGGCGCGGCGGGTGGCGACCTGGAGTGCCTGCGCCTGCTGGTCACCCATCTGGTAGGCGAGCGGGAACACGAGGCCGCGGCCCAGGCGGCCGAATGGGCGGTGGCCACCGGCGACCCGCGGACCGTGTCCACGGGCTACTGGGGATGGGGCGACGCCTGCCGGGGGCTGGGCGACCTGGCGGGCGCGGCGCAGATGTACCGCAAGGGCATCGACAGCGGTTTCCCGCCGCTCATCCCCGGCCTGCGGACGAACCTGGCCAAGGTCCTGTACGACATGGGCGAGCGGGCAGGCGCGTACGAGCAGGCGGAGGCGGCCGCCGCGGCAGGGGAGCCGGACACCGCCGCCATCGGCCACATCATGATCGGCTGCTGGCGGCACGACGAAGGCGACGTGCTCGGGGCCGCCGAGGCGTTCGCCGCCGCCGCGGCCACCGGCGCGGAGCTCGCCGAGGAGGCACTGGGGAACCTGCGTGCCCTCGCCCACGAGGAGTTCGAGCGCGGCGCGCACGACGTGGCCGGTCAGGTGCTGGAGCTGATGGGTGAGCCGGGCGCGGAGGTCGCGCGGGAGCTGGGGAGGAAGTGCGCGGACCCGGCCGCCGTACGGGCGTACTTCGAGCGGGCCGGGCGGGGGCCGTTCACCGAGCTGGATGTCGCCGACCGGCTGGCGGCCCTGGGGGAGCGGGCCGAGGCGCGGGCGATCTTCGAGCGGCTGAGCGAGCACGGCGAGCCCGAGGTGCGCTTCGTCGCCGGCGGCAGGTTGCTGGAGCTGCTCGACGGCGAGGGTGACGACGAGGCGTTCTACGACGTCGCACGGCGGCACGCGGCCGACGCCGACAGCCCGATCAAGGGCGTGTTCGGAAGCCTGCTCGGCATGTTGCAGGACAACCGGGGCGACACGACCGAGTCCTTGCGCACGTTGCGGGAGGCGGCCGCCGGCGGTGAGCCCATCGCGCTGGCCACGCTCGCGCAGACGCTGATCGGCGCCGGGATGGTGGACGAGGGGCGGGAGACGTACCTGCGGGTGCTCGACGCGGGCGACGACGGGCTCGCGGCGCGGGCGATGGTCGCGCTCGGCCAGACCTATCACGACGAGGACGAGGAACGGGCGCGCGAGTGGTACGTGCGGGCCGTCGAGGCAGACGACGGGCACACCGGCGCGCTGGCCGCGATGTACCTGGGCGCGCTGGCCAAGCGGAACCGCGATTTCCCCGAGGCGCTCACCTGGTACCAGCGCGTGATCGACGCCGGCGACTGCGAGTCCGGCATGGCCGCCGCGCACCTGGGCGAGCTGTGTTACTGGCTCGGCGACCGCGACGGCGCCCTGCGTTACTACGAGCTGACGCTGGGGCTGACCGAGCAGGCCGACCTGGTGGCCGAGGCCGCCTGCAGGCTCGGGGAGATCCGGTACGAGCGCGGCGACCTGACGCTCGCCCGCCGGCTGCTGGAGGCGGCGGCGGACACCGGCGACCCGGCCTTCGCCCCGCAGGCCGAGCTCCTCCTGGAGAAGATGGGGTGAACTCAGCTCGCCCGCATGAGAAAAGACTCCGCCAAGCCCCCTGCTTCCGACCCTAGAGTGTGATCCCTTGGTTGGCCATGATCGAACAGTGGATCCTCGAGGACGAACGCGAGCTCGAAGCACGCTGCGCCCGCTTCCGGGCGGCCCGGCTGACCCTGGACCGTGGCGACGACCAACCGGACGAGGAGGATGAGACCGACACGGCGGCCTAGCCAGCATCGCTGCAGGATTCGCCTGGCTGCGTTCACGCTGGAGCAATGAAATGCGCCATCGACATCCAGGCGTCTCCCGACCAGGTGTGGGCGGTCCTCATAGACTTCGCCGGTTACCCGGCGTGGAATCCGTTCATCAGGGAGGGCTCCGGCGAGGCGGTCGTGGGCAGCAGGGTATGGACTGCCTTTCATGTTCGCTATGAAAGCCTAAGCATCTGGCCTGATCTCGTCGTGGCGCTCTTCGGGTTGGCGGCGAAGGCAAGCCCCGGGCAGGATCACCTGTCGAACCCGTATGCGTCGGCGAGGGGTCCGCCGACCTGGTTCTTGCGTGACACCACGGAACCTTCACGTCTGCCACGCAACGGGCAGTGGCCGGTTCTGGCCAGGCCGACAGGCGCGGCGGGCATCATGTCGTTCATATGTTCTACCCGGTAGGGTTCAATCACTGGTAGTCTAACGGTCACAGATAGTGAAAGCCGGAGTAGGGTAGGGGTACCACGGGGGTGTCGGTCGAGCATGGCCACACGGGGCCACGGCGCCCGATTCCAACTCGGTGCGTCGGCTTCGACACCGCTCCGCAACCGGGGCGGTGCCTTCATGAGTAAGCTCACCGCGACGGCGACTTGCACGGCTCATGGCGCGGTTGTGGAGCAGACCGGGGAGAGCGTCCCGCAGCCGCTGCTGGTGCAGCGGGTGGCGTGGCTGGCCGGCCTGGCCCGGGACTTGACCGCCGACCTGGTCGCCGAGCGGTGGACGGCGGATGATCTGGACACGCTGGCGTCCGGCGTGGGGCTGGACGGGCGGGCGTTGCCGGCCAAGGGCTGGATGGCGGTCCGGCGGCTGGGCTGGGGCCTGCCCCCGGCCCCGGGTGTGCATGTGTGCGATCGGGTGCTGCGCTGCGCCCAGGAGCAGGCCGCCCGCACCTTGCGGCTGGCGCTGCACCGCCGCACACTGGTGACGGCGATCACGACCACCTGGCCGGCCGATGCGCGCAAGCGGACCGCCGCCGAATGGGAGGCGCTGCGCAAGATGCTGCCGGACGGGGTGAGCGCGGCGGAGATCCGCAACCGCACCCGGCAGATCCGCGCCTGCCTGGACGAGCATGGCGTGCTGCCAGCCGATCTGACCGACCTGGAAGAGCCCCCGAACGTTGCGGTGCAGATCGTGCTGGCCGCGGCCGACAAACAGCTTGTCACGCTGGAACGCACCGGTGAGGGCAGCGCCCGGCTGCGGGTGAAGCTGCCCCTGGTCGCATCTCCCGCCTGCGGCAGGGACTGGGCCTGGCACGTGCTGCCGATCACCCTGCCACCCACCGTCCCTGCGGAGGCGAAGCTGTGCAGTCCGACCCTGCGGGTGGGCAAGGGCCGGGTGCGTGTCGATCTGCCGTTCCAGACCCCGATCGGCTTCACGCCCGCCACCGGACATGTGGTCGCGTGCGCCTTCGACTGGGGTGTCAACACCCTCCTCACCGGTGCGACAGGACGCCTGGCCGACGGCCGGGTCATCTCCGACGGGCGGCCACTGACCTACGACGCCAGCGGCGTGTCAGCCAAGCTGCACCGGCTGCGGGCCGAGCGTGAGCACCTGGCCGCCAAGCACGAGCATGTGCAACGGCTGCTGGCCGGCCTGGCTCCCGCCGACCCCCGCTCTGCTAACCTTCGCGCGGCTGGTGAGGCCCTCGGTGTCGAGCACGAGCGGGTGTGCGCGCGCATCCGGCGCTTGAACAAGGCGCTGGCCTGGTCGGCGGCGCGCTGGGCGGTCGATCAAGCGATCGCGGCCGGGGCGACGGTCATCTATCTGGAGGACCTGGCCACGCTGGAAGCGCGTGGACGGCGCGGGCGGGCCAATGCGCGGCTGTCGGGGCAGGTGCGCGGGCAAGTGGTGGAGGCGATCCGGCACTTGGCGGCCAAGTCCACCATCGCCGTGGTCACCGTCCCGGCGCGAGGGACGTCCAAGTACTGTCCCCGCTGCGGGGACGGCAGGTCGGTGCTGCGGCATTGCCGGGCCCCGGACCGGCTCGCCGAGCCGGGCTGGGCGTGGGCGTGCTGTCCGGTCTGCGGGCTGTCGTGTGACCGGGACTGGGCGGCGGCCGAGCGCATCCTGGCCCGCGGCCTGCTCGGCCAGCAGGCCACCCGCACCCACCGCACCACCGGCACTCGCACCATCGGCACGGTGGTGGAGGGCAACGTCGCCCGCGCCCGCCGCCGTCGTAAGCCCTCCCGGGCCGCCCGGCGCGCCCGCCATACCCGGACCGACCTGCACCCCCGGCCGGCGGCGCGGGACAGGTCCAAGGACCGTCCCACCCCGAAACGACCGGCACGCACCAGCTCGACACGCAGTTTGATGACCTCCAGCCGTGTGCCCGACCGGCGCACGGTGCCCGCCCCATTCCCTGCCGGGAGTGGACAGCGTCCGGCGGGCCATGCACCCCAGCCGGGACGGCGCCCGCCGTCCCGGACAGGGCATGTCAGGAATTCTCACCACCGGACCGGCTTCCACCACGCCCACGCCACCCCGGTGCTCGCACTCGCCGAGCACCGGCACGGCTTGAGCCAGGCTACGCCCGCTCGAATTGCCTGATTCCTTCAGAGAACTACAGAGAATTCAAGACGCTCACGTTACGGATGTACCCGATCACATTCAAGCCCAAGGTGCTGGCCGCCGAGCCGGGCAAGGTGCTCAGGTGGGTCGGTCACTTCATGGTGCCGGGGTTGTTCGACGGCACGCACGACTTCACGCTCACGGCCACCCCGGAAGGTGGCACGCATCTGACGCAGAGCGAGAGCTTCAAGGGCCTGCTCGTGCCCTTCCTCGGCAAGATGATCGAGGGCACTCAGAGAAACTTCGACAATCTCAACGAGGCACTGAAGAAGCGCGTAGAGGCCTGATCGGGTCAGCCGGAGCGGCTGGGGATCAGGTTGTGGCCGCCCGGGCTGAGTGAGTTGACGAACAGGCGGTTTCCTCCGGGGAGGGCGGCGACGCGGAACAGCAGGTCGCGTGCGCCGATCCGCCACCGGCTCGACGGCGCCATCCACTTCACGAACCGCCGCCCGAACCGCTGGACCTCGCCGATGGCTGGCGCCATCCGCGCCTGGTAACGCGCCGCCGCGCCCGGCACGTCCCCACGGCCGGCGGCCAGCTCGTCGGCGAGGACCCATGCGCCTGCCATCGCCATCGACGCCCCGTGCCCGGCGAACAGTGACACGGCCTGGCAGGCGTCCCCCACGAGCACGACCCTGCCCCGGTGCCAGCTGGCCATCTCGACCTGGGTCACCTGGTCGTAGTACAGCTCCGGGGGGCTCGGGCAGCGCGACAGCACCTCCGCCAGGATCCAGCCGAGGTGACCGAAGTGGCGGCCCAGCGCCGCCGCCGGATCGGCGGGCAGCGCCGGATCCGGCTCGCGACGCAGGAACAGCAGCGCCAGCCGGCCGTCGCGCAGTGCGTACGCGCCGGCCATCAGGCCCGGCTCCGTGAGCATCTGATAGCGGGTCCCGACCCGGCGGCTCAGCTCCTCGTCCTCCACCACGTACGCCGCCACCTGGTGCCCGAGATAACGGGGAGCCACGTCGCCGAAGACCAGCCCGCGCACCCGCGAATGCGCCCCGTCCGCGCCCACGAGCAGGTCCACGTCGCGTGACGTGCCGTCGGTCAGGCGTAGCGACACCCCGTCGGCGTCCTGCTCGATGGACTCGACGCTGGCTGCGTACGTGATCCGCGCCCGCACGTCGCCGGCGATGGCCCGCGCGAGGTCGCCGCGGAGCAGGCTGATCACCTCTTCCAGCCCTGACGTCATCGTCAGATGGCTGGTCTGCCTGCCCGTCCGGTCGACATAGCTCAGCTCGTTGACCGGGTAACGGGCCTCCATTAGCCGCTGCCGCAGCCCCAGGCGCTCGGCGACCTGTAACCCTGGCCCGTAAAAGTCGATCATGTAGCCGCCGTCGCGGAACGCCGCCGCACGCTCGACCACCTCCACCTCCCAGCCGGCCCGCTCCAGATGCCAGGCCAGCGTCAGCCCGGCGATGCCGGCGCCGCAGACGAGAGCTTTCACCGCTTTCCTCCCTTCCTGAGCCCGAACATGGCCCACAGCGGACCAGCCAGCGCGGCGATGTCGAGGCCGGGATCCAGCGCGCGGTGCAGCATGATTCCGTCCACGGCCGCCGCCAGCATCGCGGCCGCAGCCTGCGCGTCACCCTGGTAGCCGCGCTCGGCCAGCCACGACGCGACACGCGACCGGAATGCGATGATCTGCTCGCCCAGCCGCTGGCGCAGTCCGGGCAGTCGCGTCGATGCCAGGAACATCTCCACCACCAGCAGCGACGCGGGATCCACGCCGCTGTAGCGCGCCAGCTCGCCCAGCAGCCAATCCACCCCCTCACTGATGTCGGCGTGCGCCGTCAGCTCCCCGGCCGTCTGGTCGAGCAGGCCGCCGCTGAACCCGGTCCCCGCCGCGACGAGCAGGTCCGTCACCGACGCGAAGTGGTAGTGCACCACGCCCGGCGCCACCCCCGCCCGCTCGGCGACCAGCCTGGTCGTGACGCCACCCCATCCGAGCTCGGGTACGAGTGCGACGGCCGCGTCGAGCAGCCGCTGCCGGGTCTCCTGACCGCGAGCCGCGGAAGGAGAGGCCATAAGCTCACCTCTTTGGACGTTCGCCTTGGGCAACTGTCCAAACGGTACAACGCGCCACCGGCGCTTGTCAGCCGTCTATCGGCAAAAGGCCGCTCCACACGCCGTCAGCCGTCTACTCAACCGGGGGAGCGAGCACGCGATGGGGCGGCTGGCCCAAGAACGTGGCCGACGCCGACGTCCACCTCACCCCCGATGACCAGGCCGCCCTGGACGCGCCGGCCCCGCGGAGCCGGGGCCGGAGTCACCCGCCTACGTGGATGCCCGGGCGGCGAGTGGGGTCGGGCTCGCGCTGTCGGATGATCTCGCGGACGACCGGAGGCGTGTCCCCGCGTCCCAAGATCAGGTAGCGGAGCAGGTGCATCACCGGAGAGCCCTCGGACCACTCGAAGTAGCAGTGCGGCCGCACGCCGGTGGCGTCCCTGAGGGTGAGCAGGATGGCCGCGATGGCATTGGGTACGGCCGGGCTCTCCGCGCGCAGCACACGGTGCCCGTCCACCTGGGCTCCGCGCACGCGCAGCACGTCGCTGAAGTCAGACGGGTCGATGACGCCGATCTCCAGGAAGAGCACGTCGGCCCGCCCGGGCACCGGGTTGAGCCCGCGCTGCTCCGCCTCCTTGGCGTCGTACTCGGCCTTGTCACCGGTCTGGCGGCGGTTGGCGATGAGGTTGAGCGCCCCGTCGTAGGCGAGGGAGTCGGTGATGAACCGCCGGGCCGCCTCGTCGAACTCGATGCGGTCGGCCCGCAGCTCCGTCGTGCGCGACACGCGTGAGATCAGCGAGATCACGACGATGCCGAGGATGAACACCCCGGAGATGGCGATGCCGTCGGGCTTCTCCCTGATGTTCTCCGCCAGGGCGTACAGCAACACCAGGGTGAGCACGGTGAAGCCGGCGATGGCGGCCCGCTGCCGTTTGCGGACGGCGGAGATCGTCACCGCCACCGCGCCGGACACCATCATGGCCAGGATGCCCGTGGCGTACGCGCCCGCCTGCGCGTCCACGTCCGCGTCGAACGCGATGGTGAGCACGATGCAGATCGCGGTGTATACCAGCACCACGGGCCGCACCGCACGCCCCCACTCGGGCGCCATGCCGTATCCGGGCAGGTAACGCGGCACGATGTTGATCAGCCCGGCCATCGCCGAGGCCCCGGCGAACCAGAGGATGAGGATGGTGCTGATGTCGTACGCCGTCCCGAACGCGTCACCCAACTGCCCGTGCGCCAGGTACGCCAGCGCCCTGCCGTTGGCCGCGCCGCCCGGCCTGAACTCCTCGGCCGGAATCAGCACCGTGGTCACGAAGCTGGTCGCGACCAAGTAGACGCTCATGATGAGCGCCGCCGCGGTCAGCAGCTTGCGCGTGTTGGCGATGCGCGAGGCCAGCCGCTCCTCGGGGCTCTTGCCCTGGGCGGCCACCAGCGGCATCATGCTGACACCCGTCTCGAATCCCGACAGGCCCAGCACCAGCAGCGGGAAGGCCAGCACCGCCGGCCCGATGACGCCGCCGAGACCGCCCCCGCCGCTGGTCAGCGCCTCGATCCAGCGCGACATCGCGTCCGGCGTCGCGAGCACCTCGGCGATCCCGACGGCCACGACGACGGCGTTGAGCCCGAGGAACAGGGCGACCAGCGGGATCGCCACGCCGACGGCCTCGGTGAAGCCGATCAGGAACACCCCGCCCAGCACCAGCAGCAGCACCACCGTCAGCGCCACCTCGTGGCCGTGCAGGAAACTCGGGAAGAACGGGTTCTCCACGACGTGCACGGACGCGTCGGCCGCCGACAGCGTGATCGTCACGATCCACGACGTCGCCACGAACCCGAGCAGCACCAGCACGAACACCTTGCCCCGCCAGAACGGCAGCAGCCGCTCCAGCATCGCCACCGACCCCTGGCCGTGCGGGCTCTCCTTGGCGACCCTGCGGTACATCGGCAGCATGCCCAGCAGCGTCAGCGCCACGATGAGCAGCGTGGCCAGCGGCGACAGCGCGCCGGCCGCGAGTGCGGCGATGCCCGGCAGGTAGGCCAGCGTGGAGAAGTAGTCGACGCCGGTCAGGCACATAACCTTCCACCAGGCCTGCGGCACGGCGTGCCCTTCTTGCGTCTCTGGGCCGACCGGCTGGACCTGGTGACGCAGCAACCATCGTGCCACCGGGCTCGACGGGGGCGCCGGGCGCGAAGGGCTGTCGACCACCGCGGGGACGGCCAGGTCACCGGTCACCGGAGCTTTCCTCTCGTCGGGATGCACACCACCCTAGAACTTTTCCACCAAACCACCGCGATCGGCTGGGCGATTCTGTGGGCAACGCGTCCGGCGCCCCGTAATTCGGTTGCCCGTGCGAAGGGCGCTCTGATGTGCTGGCGTCAGCCGACGACCGCCGACCAGGAGCACGCGATGCTGACAACGTTCATGTCCCCCAGCGAAAGGAAAGCTCGATACGGAGGACATGACGTTCGTTGCGTACGCTCAACTTGGGGATCCTGGCGCATGTAGACGCCGGCAAGACAAGCCTGACCGAGCGGCTGCTGCACGCCGCCGGCGTCATCGACGAGATCGGCAGCGTCGACGACGGCAACACCCAGACCGACTCGCTCGCCCTGGAACGACAGCGCGGCATCACCATCAAGTCCGCCGTCGTCTCCTTCGTCATCGGCGACACCTCGGTCAACCTGATCGACACCCCCGGCCACCCGGATTTCATCGCCGAGGTGGAGCGGGTCCTGAACGTGCTCGACGGCGCCGTGCTGGTCGTCTCCGCCGTGGAGGGCGTGCAGGCGCAGACCCGCGTGCTCATGCGGACGCTGCGCCGGCTCGGCATCCCCACCCTGGTCTTCGTGAACAAGATCGACCGGCGTGGGGCCCGATACGACGGCCTGCTTGACGACCTCGCGTCCAAGCTCTCCGTCCCGGTCGTGGCCATGGGCTCGGTCACCGGCCTCGGCACGGGCGGCGCCTCGTTCGCCCCCTTCGCGGACGCGCCGGGGTTGCTCGACGTGTTGGCCGACCACGGCGACGAACTGGTGGCCGCGTACGTGGCGGACGAGGACTCGGTCTCGTGCAAAAGACTCCGCGCCGAGCTCGTGGCCCAGACCGGGCAGGCGCTGGTGCACCCGGTGTTCTTCGGCTCGGCCATCACGGGTGCCGGCGTGGACGCGCTGATCGCGGGTGTCCGCGAGTTGCTGCCCGCGGCCCAGGGCGACCCCGGGGGACCGGTCTCGGGCACCGTCTTCAAGGTCGAGCGCGGCCCGGCCGGCGAGAAGATCACGTACGTCCGGATGTTCTCCGGGACGGTACGCACCCGCGACCGGCTGCGGTTCACCGGCGGGCAGGAGGGCAAGGTCACGGCGATCAGCGTGTTGGACCACGGCTCCGCCGCCCACCGCCAGGAGGTCGCCGCGGGACAGATCGCCCGACTCTGGGGCCTGACCGACATCCAGATCGGGGACACGATCGGCGAGCCGCCGAAGGGCGCCGCGGAGGGTCACTTCGCGCCGCCGACCCTGGAGACCGTCGTCCTCCCGGCCAGGCGTGCGGACAACGGCGCGCTCCACCTCGCCCTGACCCAGCTCGCCGAGCAGGACCCGCTGATCGGCCTGCGCCAGGACGACCTGCGGCAGGAGGTCTCGGTCTCGCTCTACGGCGAGGTCCAGAAGGAGGTCATCCAGGCGACGCTGCTGAACGACTTCGGGCTCGACGTCACCTTCCGGGAGACCACCACGATCTGCGTCGAACGGCCGATCGGCGCCGGGTCCGCATTCGAGCTCATCGGTAAAGACCCCAACCCGTTCCTGGCGACCGTCGGCCTACGCATCGAGCCCGGCAGCGGCGTGGAGTTCCGGCTGGAGGTGGAGCTGGGCTCGCTGCCGTATTCGTTCATGAAGACCATCGAGGAGACCGTCCACGAGACGCTGCTGCAGGGCTTGCACGGCTGGCAGGTGATCGACTGCGTGGTCACGCTGACGCATTCGGGCTACTGGGCGCGGCAGAGCCACATGGGCGGCGTCTTCGACAAGAGCATGTCGAGCACCGCGGGAGACTTCCGCAACCTGACGCCGCTGGTCCTGATGGTCGCGTTGAAGCGGGCCGGGACCAGGGTGTACGAGCCGATGCACCGTTTCACCCTGGAACTGCCCGCCGACACCCTGGGCCCGGCGCTGCCGGTGCTGGCCCGGCTGGGCGCCGTGCCGCGCACGCAGGCGTCGTCCCTGATCGAAGGCGAGATCCCGGCGGCCAGGGTGCACGAACTCGAGCAGCGCCTGCCCGGCTTGACCCGCGGGGAAGGCGTGCTGGAGACCGCCTTCGACGGCTATCGGCCGGTACGCGGCCCGTCCCCGGAACGGCCGCGTACTGACCACAACCCCCTCGACCGGAAGGAGTATCTGCTGCACGTCGTCAGACGTGTCTAAGAGCCGTCCTTGTCGGAGTCGGCGGCGAAGACGATGACGCCGAGGTAGCCGTCGTCCTCCTTGGTGACCTTCATGAGCATGCTGTCGTCGTAGATGTTGTCGTTGTCGTTGAACGTGTCGCGCCCCGTGTGCTCCGAATACGGCGACATCGCCATGACCGCGCTGTTGAGCTTCTCGTCGAACATCATCTGCGTGGTCAGCACCCGCTCGCTGCTGAAGTGCACCATGGCGTGGATGTGGATCGTCCGCCCCCGGTACCAGCCCGGCCAGATGGTCGTGAACTCCACGATGCCGTCGCTGTTCGTGACCTGCGCGCCGCGCAGGTACCGCTTGTCGTCGGTGGGCGTCAGGTCGGCCATGCCGTCCTGACCGCCGCCGGCGGCCGGGCCGCCGCTCGGCGGGGCCCCGGTGGGCGCGCCGCTCGGGGGAGTGCCGCTCGGCTGGTTCCCGCCGCCCCCGCCGGTGGACTGCGCCTCCGCGCCGGAGTAGAGACCGGCCGCGTCACAGTGCCAGATCTCCACCACCGCGTTCGGCAGCGGCTTGCAGGTCTCGCTGTCCTGCACCTTGATGGCGACCCGCAGTCGCACGCCCTGCTTGTCCTCGCGGATGTCGCTGCGGATCTTGTCCGCGTCGAAGTAGTAGGGGCCCTGCGTCGTGGTCTGGGTCAGCTTGCAGGTGCTCGCCTCGCTGAAAAGTGAGGTCAGGTCGTTGGTGGTGGTGGCCTCCGGCGTCACGGTTGCCCCCGTGGAGGTGGTGACGGCCGTCGCCGTTCCCGTGCCGGCGTCGCTGCCGCACGCGGCGAGCAGGCCGCCCAGCCCGAGCGAGCTGATGCCGGTGATCAGCCGCCGTCTGCTGACCCGCTGACCTTCGTGATCGTGTCCCACTGTCGTCCCTCTCCGCTGATCCGATGGTGCGGACCTCAAGGTAGAAGGCGTGCCCTTGATGACTTCTGTGGGAAAGATGAAGCTTTGATGAGTTCGGGTCCGCTCGTCGAAACCCTTTTCGGTGATATGAAACCGTGACCAAGCGCTCGTTAGCTGATCAGCGGCCATGAGCCAAAAAAAGACCAGCTCAGCGCGGATGCACACAGTTGCAGTCGCCGATTGACAGCCCCTATCAACCCGTTCTACGTTCCCGAAAACCTTTCAGGTTCACTACGTCGTTCCGGGTCAGTGATGTTAGCGCTAACACACTAAGGGGCACACTCTCATGACACGACGATGGGCGGCGGTCCTCGCCGCGGCACTCCTGGTCATCCTCGGCATCCCGCATCCCGCGCTCGCCGGCGCGCCGATCACCACCGCGATCTACACGGCCGACCCGGCCGCGCTGGTCGTCGGCGACACCCTGTACGTCTATACCGGCCACGACGAGGCCCCGAGCGGCGGCACGAACTTCGTCATGCGCGACTGGCACGTCTTCAGCTCCACCGACGCCACCACCTTCACCGACCAGGGCGCCAAGCTGTCGATCTCCAGCTTCCCGTGGGCGGGCGCCGACGCCTGGGCGGGCGAGGTCGAGCGCGGCGCCGACGGCAAGTACTACTGGTACGTCTCCATCAACGGCAACGGCCCCGGCTGGATGAACATCGGCGTGGCCGTCGGCGACACCCCGACCGGCCCGTTCCGTGACGCCATCGGCGGCCCGCTGGTCAGCGACAGCACCCCCAACTCTTCGCCGCTCAACATCGACCCGACCGTCTTCAGGGACGACGACGGCCAGGTCTACATGTACTGGGGCTCCTACTACGGCCTGCGCGCCGCCCGACTCAACGCCAACATGACGTCGATCAACGGCTCGGTGGTCACCCCGAGCGGCGTGTCGAACTTCTGGGAGGCGCCCTGGATGTTCAAGCGCAACGGCGTCTACTACCTCGCCTACGCGGCCAACGACTCCGGCTGCTCGCAGCCGAACTACGCATGCATCCGCTACGCCACCGCCGGCAACCCGATGGGCCCGTGGACCCACCGCGGCGTCGTGCTCGACCAGGTCAGCTCGACCACGAACCACCCGGCGATCATCGAGTACAAGGGCCAGTGGTACATGGTCTACCACAACGCCGCCGCCCCGGGCGGGGGCAACTTCCGCCGCTCGGTGACGATCGACAAGCTCTTCTTCAACGCCGACGGCACCATGCAGAAGGTCGTCCAGACGGGCGGCCCCACCACGCCGGGCAACCTGGCGGCGAGCGCCACCCCCTCCACCTCCTACGTCTCGCCGTGGGAGACGCTCGGCGCGATCAACGACGGCTACACCCCCGCCAACTCGGCCGACCACAGCCACGGCGCCTACGGCAACTGGAACCACCAGGGCACCGAGTGGATCGAGTACACCTGGCCCACCCCGCAGACGATCTCCAGATCCGAGGTGTACTGGTTCGACGACAACCTCGGCATCGACCTGCCTGCCTCGTGCCAGGTGCAGTACTGGAACGGCAGCGCCTACGTCAACGTGCCCGGCGCGTCCGGCTGCGGCGTGGCGGCCAACACCTTCAACACCACGACCTTCACCCCGGTCAGCACGACGCGGCTGCGGTTGAACATCACCTCGAGGTCCGGTTACTCCACCGGCGTGCTCGAATGGAGGGCCTTCTCATGAGGCGAGCCCTGTTAGCCCTGCTGCTGATCGCCGGGTTGGTCGTCGCCGGTCCGCCGGCCGCGGCCGACCAGACCATCGGCTTCCCCACCTTCGGCGGCCCGGCCGTCCCCGCCCCGCCCGGCTCGTACACGCCCGGCAACATGATGCAGGCCATCTACGACGCCGAGAGCTCCGGCACCGACTTCTGGATGGACCGGCTGCTGGCCCGCCCCGGCAACGACCCGGCCGGCACCTGGCTCATGACGCGCGGGCGGGCGCTGTTCATGAAGACCCACACGCCCGGCACGCTCGGCTTCGCCGGGCAGGCGGCGTACTGGGAGAGCATCAGCAACAACAACGCCTTCACCCTCGCCGTCACCCCCGGCACCTTCACCGAGCAGGTGAACTCCCGCTGGCAGGCGCCCAGCCACTGGAAGAGCCGGCACACCAGCGGCTCGATCACGATCGACCAGACCAAGTTCATCACCGACAACAACGTGGCCGTCGCCAACCTGGCCATCACGAACGGCGGCTCCGCCTCGACGACGCTGCAGGTCAGGGCCACCTCGCCGTACGCGACGTCCGGCAGCGGCAGTGAGCTGACCGGCCAGGTCAACGCCTACAACAACCTCACCACGATCTTCCCCAGGCTCACCGGCGACGGGTTCACGGTCTCCAGCGGCGGGCTCAACCGGTCCGTCACCGTCGCCGCCGGCGCCACAGTGACCGTCAAGGTCGTCATGGGCTTCGTCACCAACGAGATCGCGGCCTCCCGCACCGAGTACGACGCCTACGCCGGCTACACGCCCGCCACGGCGTTCGCCACCCACGTGCGCGCGTACAACCGGTGGTGGGCCGAGAACGTGCCCTACATCGACGTGCCCGAGCCCGGCATCAAGAAGAACATCTACTACCGCTGGTGGCTGATGCGCTACAACCACCTCGACGCGGACATCCCCGGCCAGACCTTCCAGTTCCCCACGTCGATGGAGGGTGTGCTGGGCTACAACAACGCGATCGCGCTGACCCAGCCCATGCACATCGACGACCTCAAATACCTGCGCAACCCGATCTACTCCTACGGTGACTGGCTGAGCGTCGGCCAGACCTCCAAGAACGGCCGCTTCCTGGACAACCCCGGCGACCCGGAGAACTGGTCCAATAGCTACACCCAGTACATCGGCGAAGCCGCCTGGAAGAGCTACCAGATCCACGGTGGCCAGCCCGCCATCGCCGCCAACCTGGCCCGCTACGCCGAGCAGGACGTCAAGGGCCAGCTGTCGTTCTACGACACCGACAACAACAAGCTCATCGAGTACGACTGGGGCGCCCTGACCGGCAACGACGCCGACGCCGTGTCCTTCCACTGGAAGCCGGGCCGCATGGACCGCGCCGAGGCCGCCTACCAGTACAGCGGCGCGCTGGCCGCCGCGCAGGCCTACGAGGCGATCGGCAACACCGCCAAGGCGACCGAGATGCGCACGCTCGCCACGCAGATCCAGAACGCCATCGTCAACGTGCTCTGGAACCCGAGCAGGCAGCTGTTCGAGCACCGGCTGAAGTCCACCAACGAATACGTGCCGTGGAAGGAGATCAACAACTACTACCCGTTCGCCGTCGGCGCGATCCCCAACACCGCCACCTACAAGCAGGCCCTGCGCCTCTTCGACGATCCGGCGCAGTATCCGATCTTCCCGTTCTACACCGCCAACCAGGCCGACAAGGCGGCCTCGGGCACCGGCAGCAACAACTTCTCCACGATCAACTCCACCGTGCAGTTCCGCCTGCTCTCCTCGGTGCTGCGGAACTACTCCAACGAGTGGATCGACACGACCTGGTACAAGAAGCTGCTCTACTGGAACGCCTGGGCCCAATACGTCAACGGCAACACCCAGTGGCCGGACGCCAACGAGTTCTGGGCCGACTGGAACGGCTCCTCGATCACCTACCGCTCCTGGATCCACCACAACATCCTGGGCAGCAGCAACTGGACGGTCATCGAGGACGTCGCCGGGCTGCGGCCGCGTAACGACGCCAAGGTGGAGCTCTCGCCGATCAACATCGGCTGGACCCACTTCACCGTCAACAACCTGCGTTACCGCAACGCCGACCTGACCATCGTCTGGGACGACCCGGCCGACGGCGTGGTGCGCTACCCCGGCGTGCCCGAGGGCTACTCGATCTACATCAACGGCAGCCGGGCGGCCACGGTGTCGTCGCTGGTGCCGTTCACGTGGGATCCGGCCACCGGCGCCGTCACCACCAGCGGCACCGTCACGCACAACGTCGCCGTCCCGAGCCTCCAGTCGCCCACGCAGGTGAACCACACCGGCGCCCGCATGGTCGACCTGCTCGCCAAGGCCGGCGTCGACCTGACCGCCAACCTCACCAACCTGGCCGCCGACGCCACCCCCACCGCCTCCACTACCGCCTCGGGCAGCTCCACGGCGGGAGCGAAGGACGGGTTCCCGATCAACGAGCCGTTCTGGGGCGGCACCACCGCAGGGCAGGACTGGTACGAGCTGAACTTCGGCGCGGCCCGCACGTTCAACGAGGTCCGGCTCTACTTCAAGGACAGCCGCCCGGCCAGCACCACCTACCGGGCCCCGGCCTCCTACACCGTCCAGTACCACAACGGCAGCGCCTGGGTGGACGTGCCCAGCCAGGCCAAAACCCCGGCCACGCCGCGGGCGAACTACAACGTGGTGCAGTTCTCCGCCGTCACCGCCCAGCGGGTGCGGGTGCTGGCCACGGCCGCCTCAGGAGCCAGGACCGGGCTCACCGAGATCAAGGTCCACAACCGGGGCGGGATCCAGCCGGAACCCAACCCCAACCTGGCGCTGCAGGCCACGCCGTCGGCGTCGTACACCTCCTCGTGGGAGAGCGTCGCGGCCGTCAACGACGGGATCGACCCGCCGTCGTCCAACGACACCGTGAACCCGCGCTGGGGCTGCTGGCCGGAGACCGGGCAGCAGTGGGTGGACCTCACGTGGTCCTCGGCGCGCACGCTCAACCGGGCCGAGGTGTACTTCTTCGACGACGACCAGGGCATCGACATGCCGGCGTCGTGGAAGCTGCAGTATTGGAACGGCAGCGCGTACGTGGACGTGCCCGGCGCGTCGGCGTACACGCTGACCAAGAACGCCTACAACAACGTCACCTTCACCGCCACGAGCACGACCCGGCTGCGGGTGCTGCTCACCGGCAACGGCAGCAGCTCCGTGGGCCTTCTGGAGGTCAAGGCCTACGGGGCGTGATGCATCGAGCCGGAAGGGCCACCCCCTGCCCTTCCGGCTCGCTGTAGCCACTCTTTCACTTTCCGTGACGGAGCGCAGGAGAATCGGGCAATCGACGGGAACCTTCTAAAGGGCGGCGATCGCCTCGATCTCCAGCAACCACTGACTGTCATAGATATCAGCGATGATCACGGTCAAGGCGGGGCGGTGGTCGCCCAGGATCTCCCTGCGCACCGCCCCGTTGACGTCCGCGTAGCGGCGGTCCGACAAGTACGTCGTCACCTTGACGAGGTGGGACACGTCCAGGTCCGCCGCCCGCAGAGCCGCCAGGATGTGGGCCCAGACCAGGCGGCACTGCTCCTCGAAACCGCCGGGCACCTTGCCCTCCCGCGTTTCGGGGATCTGGCCGCTCACGAACAGCAGCTTCGACGCGCCCTCGACCGCCAGGGCCTGCGTGTAGCCGCCCTGCGGCTCGGGCGCGTCGGGGGAATCGATGCGGGTGTAGGTCGTCACGCGACGGTTCTAGCATGTGCCGGGGCCACGCGGGGTGGCCCCGGCACACCTGCCGTCGTCGTCAGAGGTGGCGGCGGCCGGCGCCCGCTCCCGACGGGACCAGGGCCTTGAGGGCCTGGGCCGGGTCGATGCGGGTGACCAGCGTCGGGGTCCAGCCGGCGTCCGTGCCGAGTGCCGTGCCGTTGGCGGCGTTGTAGGCGGCGACCAGGTCGGCCGGGGCGCCGTCCACCAGGTTGTCCTTGGCGGTGACCGCGGTGCCGCCGAACACCGACAGCACCTTCGCCGCCGCGATGCCGTCGAAGGCGTTGCTCTCGGCGTAGACCTTCGAGCCGAAGCCCACGCCGATGCTGTATCCGTGCGTGGGGCCGCCCGTGTAGTAGTTGTTGTAGACGTGCACCTGTCCGAAGCGCACCCGGGGCGTGCGCTGGCCGAGGCCCTCGAAGTGGTTGTGGTGCAGCGTGACCTTCAGCTTGTCGGCTTCGCCGTACCTGGTCGGGTTGTCGGTGTTGCCGATCAGCGTCACCTTGTCGTGGCCGCTGAGGTGGTTCCAGGAGAGCGTCACGTAGTTCGAGCCGCGCACCACGTCCAGCAGTCCGTCGTGGACCTGGTACGGGCGCCCGAAGTGGATCGGCTGGCCGGAGTCCGGGTTGTCGCCGTCGTTGAGCGTGTTGTGGTCCAGCCAGACGTGGGTGGAGCCGGACACCTCGACGTTGTCGAACGAGGCGTTCCAGTTGCCGTCCGCGCCGTCGGTCGGGTCCCACTGCGGGAAGCAGTCCGAGGTGTCGGTGATGGTCAGGTTGCGGACGATGACGTTGTCCGCGTTGCTGATCCGCAGGCCGAAGCTCTTCAGCGCCGCGTCTCCGCCCGCACCGACCAGGGTGACGTTGGAGCCGATCGTCACCGTGACGTGCGCGGCCATTTTGTTGTACGAGGCCCGGCGGGCGTCCTCGAGCGGTCCTGACGGCACGCTGGTCCTGCCCCACACGGCCGGGTCGTACGCGGCCAGGTAGGCGGGCAGGCTGTAGCCGTTCACCGCATAGTCCGCGCAGGTGAGCGGAGCGCCGGAGTCGTCGGTGTCGGCGTCGATCGCGCCCCTCACGTAGATGATCTTGGGCGTGTTGTCAGCTGGGTCGCCGAGCGCGGCCCGCAACTGCGCCCTGGTCGAGACGACGTGCACGTTCTCCGGCCTGGCCGCCGAGCCGCCCGTAGTGCCAGTGGTGGCCGCCGCCCAGCCGTCGTCGCGGGGGAGGGCCTCCCGGCCCATCCCATACCCGGGGTGCGCGTGGTGGCCGCGCACGGGGTTCCAGCCGTCCGCGCCCGCGAGGTAGCGCTGCGGCGTGAACGCCTCGGCCTGCTCGGGGGTGAGCTGGGGCCGGTTCTCATTGACCGTCGCGCCCGGGCCGTGGTTGCGGTATTCGGACAGCCGGGCGTCCCGCCAGTTCAAGCCGGACATGTCGGTCCAGGGCGCGTCCTTGAACTGCTGCCCCAGCCACGACTCCCGCACCAGCACCTGCCCGCGCGCCGTCGCCGACCCGCCGGCCGGCCACGGGCGGCCCAGATGAAACGTGCGCGCCGGGGCGTTGCTGGTGAGGTGGCTGCGGTAGATCAGGAAGCCGTACGGGTTGCTCAGCTCCGTGCTGGCCGCGGTGACGTAGCCGTTGTTGTCCGTGCTGCCGCGGTTGAGCGCCTTGATGACGCAGCCGTCGAAGACGGCGGTGGCGCGGCCGAAGATGAAGTCGACGTCGCCCTCGACGTAACAGTCGCGGAAATACTGCCGGGCGGTCGTGGCGGCGGACGGGGTGTTGGCGTAGAGGGTGTCCTGGTTACCGAGGAACCTGACGTTCTCGTACACCTGCCGGTCGCCCGTCATCCGCACCGCCACGGCCTGGCTGTTGCCCTTGGCGGCCTCGTCGTAGGAGTTCTCGAAGGTGAGGTTGCGGGCGGTGAAGTCGGGGGCGCTGATCACGTACGAGGCGCTGCCCGAAGTGCCGTAGGTGCCCGAGCCGTCCGGTTTGGGGGTGGAGGCCGAGGCGTCGAACGTGAGCACCACCGCGCGCGGGTCCCTGGTGTCGCCCACCAGCGAGATGTGCGGCTTGTCGGCGGGGATGACCACTTGCTGCTTGTACGTGCCCTTGCGGACCAGGATGGTGACCGGCCGGGCGTTGCCGGACGGCACCGCGTCGACGGCCGCCTGCACGGTCGTGTGGTCGCCGGTTCCGTCGGCCGCGACCACGATCGTGGTGCGGGACTGGGCGGTCGCGGGCGGCGCCATGGCCAGCGCCAGGCCTGCCAACGGGATGAGTAACAGAAGTCGCATGCGCAACCTCGCAGAGTGCGGCAATCGGTTGCACGAAACGTTCGCGTAATGCTGTGTACACGTCAATAGGTGCAGTAAAACTGCACTTTTGCTGCAACAAGCGGTTGCAGGAGCCATTGCGTCTGTGACACATCTTGACCGCATCCGCGCGCCGCATCTACAGTCCGCCTGACATTTATCGGAATATCCCTGAAACTTTCATCCCACCCCGCAGGAGCACTGTGCGCACCCTCCGAGCCCTGGTGGCCGCCGCCCTCTTATGCCTCGTGCCGGTGCTTCCCGCGCACGCGGCGGACCTCACGTACGACTTCGAAGACGGCACGACGCAAGGCTGGGGCCCGCGCGGCGGCGACGTCTCCGTCGCGGTCACCACGGACGCGGCTCACGCGGGCACGAGCAGCCTGCTCACTACGGGACGGACCGCCACCTGGCACGGGGCCTCGATCGCCGCGCCGTTCGTCAAGGGCGTCACCTACCGCGTGACCGCGTACGCGCGGCTCGTCACCGGACAGCCCGCCAGCACGATCGCGCTGACCGTGCAGCGCACCCCCACCGGCGGGGAGACCACCTACGAGCGCGTCGCGGCGGCCACCGTGACCGACGGCGAGTGGGTGCGGCTGGCCGGCACCTATCTTTTCACCGCCGACTCCACCGACCTCCAGCTCTATGCCGAGAGCTCCGACGCCACTTCCCAGTACTACCTGGACGACATCGTCTTCAGCCCCCAGGGCGACCCCACGCGCGAGCCGATCAGCACCGACTTCGAGGACGGCACTGCGCAGGACTGGTCGCCGCGCGCCGCCGCCACCCTGGAGTCCAGCACGGCCGCCGCCCACGGCGGCGCCCGCAGTCTCGCGGTCACCGGCCGGTCGGCCACCTGGGACGGGCCCGCCATGAACGTGCTCGGCCGGATGGGCAAGGGCGACAAGTACGCCCTGTCGGTGTGGGTGCGGCTCGGCCCCGACACCGCCGCGGGCCGGCTCGGCCTGTCGATCGAGCGGCGCACCGGCGGCACGCCCAGCTACGAGCGCATCGTGCCGCCCACGGACGTGCCCGCGGGGCAGTGGGTGCAGCTCGCCGGCACGTACACGCTCGCGTACGACGTCGACTTCCTTAGCGTGTACCTCGAGTCCGACAGCGGCACCTTCCCCTTCTACCTGGACGACTTCGCGATGACCTACATCGCGCCGAAGCCCATCCAGACCGACATCCCCGCGCTGAAGGACAAGGTGCCCTTCACCATGGGCTCGGCGCTCACCAGGCCCGACACGCTCGGCGTGCACGGCGAGCTGCTGGCCAGGCACTTCAACGGCATCACCCCTGGCAACGAGCTGAAGTGGGACGCCACCGAGCCCCGCGAGGGCGAGTTCGCCTTCGCCGACGGCGACCATTTGGTGGACTTCGGCGTCCAGCACGGCATGACCGTGCGCGGCCACACGCTCGTCTGGCACAGCCAGACCCCGGCCTGGGTGTTCGAGGGTGCGGACAAGGAGACCCTGCTGCGCCGCGTCGAGAACCACGTGCGCGCGCTCGTGACCCGCTACAAGGACAAGATCGCGGCCTGGGACGTGGTCAACGAGGTCATCGACGAGAACCAGCCGGACGGGCTGCGCCGCTCCAAGTGGTACGAGATCGCCGGCCTCGACTACATCCGCACCGCCTTCCGCGTCGCTCACGAGGCCGACCCGGACGCCAAGCTCTTCATCAACGACTACAACACGGAGTTCCCGCGCAAGCGCGAAGCCCTCTACGCGCTGGTCAAGCAGCTCAAGGCCGAGGGCGTGCCGATCGACGGCGTCGGCCACCAGCTGCATCTCAACATCGAGCAGCCGCCCGCCTCCTACGTCGAGGACACCATCGAGCGCTTCGCCACGCTCGGCGTGGACCAGCAGGTCACCGAGCTGGACGTGAGCATCTACACCGACTTCGTCTCCTCCTACCCGTCGATCTCGCCGGAGCTGCTGGCCGAGCAGGGCCACCGGTACAAGGCGCTGTTCGACGTCTTCCGGCGGCAGGCCTCCAAGCTCAGCTCGGTCACCGTGTGGGGCGAGTCCGACGACGTCAGCTGGCTGAACACCTGGCCGATCCCGCGGCTCAACGCGCCGCTCCTCTTCGACCACGACCTGCAGGCCAAGCCCGCGTACTGGGCCGTCGCGGACCCGTCCAAGCTGCCGCCGCTGGTGCGCAAGCTGGAGGCGCCCGCGGGGACGGTGTCGGTGGACGGCAAGCGGGACCTGCAGTGGGACCTGCTGCCCGACGCCCCGCTCGACCGGGTGGGGAACGTGTCCGCGGGCTTCCAGGCGCGCTCCGCCGCCACAGGCATGTACGTCCTGGCCGAGGTCAACGACACGACCGTCGGCGCGGGCGACAAGGTGACCTTCACCGTGGACGGCACCGCGCACACCGTGACCCGGGCCGGCGGGCCGAAGGCGGCGGTGAAGCGGACCGCGACCGGCTATCGCGTCGAGGCGCTGGTCAAGAAGGGCGTCGATGTGGACGTGACCGTGCGCGACGGGAGCACCGCCACCTCCTGGACGGGCAAGGTGACCGCCGTGCCCGCCGTCAAGCTCACCTCCGCCGCCCACCGCACCCCCGTCGTGGACGGCGTCGCGGAGCCGGTCTGGCGGGCTGCGCCGGACATCCGCACCGCCACCTGGATCCAGGGCACGTCCGGCGCCACTGCGCGCGTCAGATCGTTGTGGAGCGGGTCGACGCTGTACGTCCTGGCCCACGTCACGGACCCGACCCTGAGCGAGGAGTCCCCGAACCCCTGGGAACAGGACTCCGTCGAGATCTTCGTCGACCCCGGCAACGGCAAGACGAAGGGCTACACGGACGACGACGGCCAGTACCGGGTCAGCTTCACCGGCCGCGTCACGGTCGGCGGCACGTTCGACGCGGCCGGCGTCAAGGACAACGTGACGGCGGTGGCCAAGACAGTGCCTGGTGGATATGTCGTGGAAGCGGCCATCAAACTGCCCACGATCACGCTGGCGGAAGGGACGCTGCTGGGCTTCGACGTCCAGGTGAACGACGCGACGGGCGCGGCCCGTACCGGTGCGGTGACCTGGAACGACGCTACGGGCCGCACCTACCTGGACACCAGCCACTGGGGCGTCCTCCGCCTGGCCGACTAGGGCGCAACGTGGCCCACCTCCTGACCGTTCAGGAGGTGGGCCGCTGGCATCGCCTACGGGACCCGGGCTAACGCCGGGTGTCGAGGATCTGCTCGGCGAGTTCGCGGGCGGAGGCGGCAGGGTCGGTGCCGGGCCGGGTGGCTCCGGCCGCGAGTGTGCCGTCGATGAGCAGGAGGAGTTGGCCGGCCGCGTGCGCGGGCCTCGGATGCCCTAGCTTGATGAGCTCGTCCTCGAGGAGTTGGTGCACGCGCCGCCGGTAGTCGCGCGTGATGGCGTGCCCGGGGTGCTCGGGGTCGGCCAGGGCGAGGTCGGCGGCCAGATAGCGGCAGCCGCGGAAGTCCGGCTTGGCGATGATCCCGGCGAGCCTGTCGAAGATGGCCAGGAGGCGGTCACGCGGGTTGTCGCCCGCCGCCTGCATGGTCTCCTGGTAGCGGGCTTCGTCCTCGGCGGTGCTGCGCTTGAGCACCTCGGCGATCAGTCCGTCCTTGCCGCCGAAGTGCTCGTACAGGGAGCGCCGGGCCACGTTTGCCGTTTTGAGCAGGGTGTCGACGCCGATGCCCACGCCGTGGCTGTAGGTCAGCTTCTGGGCGGCCTCCAGGAGGCGTTCCCGGGGGCCGGGCGTGGCGCGCGTGCTCATGGTTCACAGCCTGCCATCCGTTGACGAGTAGATCAACCGGTCGATATGGTTCGATAGACCGAACGTTCTATCTCGCGGAGCCTGCATGCGTACCCCTGCCGATGTCATCGACCGCTTCAATCGCGCCTTCGTCGAGCACGACCCCGCCGCGCTCACCGGCCTCTCCGCAGGCGAGGTCCCGCTGGCCGCCGCTGATGGGGAGGACTCCCGTGCGTAGTTATCACGTCGACAGCGGTGCCGGGATCGACGGTCTGTCGATCAGGAAGCACGAAGACCCCGTACCGGAGGCCGGGCAGGTCGTGGTGGCCGTGCACGCCACCTCTCTGAGCTACCGAGAGCTGATGGTGCTGCGCGGCGACTACGTGCTGCCGGTGAAACCCGACGTCGTCCCGGTGTCCGACGGGGCGGGCGAAGTCGTCGCAGTCGGACCGGGCGTCGCCGGGTTCCGCGTCGGTGACCGCGTCGCCGCCACGCTCTTCCCTAGTTGGCAGGACGGACCGTTCGGCGTCCAGCACCTGCCGCAGCGCGGCGGTTCGCTGGACGGCATGCTCACCGAGCTCGCGGTGATCGAGGAGAGCGGGCTCGTCCCCATCCCTGATCACTTGTCGTACGAGGAGGCCGCGACGCTTCCCTGCGCCGCCGTCACCGCCTGGAACGCGCTCACCGGCGACGGCATCGGCCTGCGACCAGGCCAAACCCTGGTGACACAGGGATCGGGCGGGGTGTCGCTGTTCGCGCTTCAATTCGCCAAGGCCCTCGGCGCGCGGGTGATCGCCACCACGAGCAGCCCGGCGAAAGCGCAACGTCTGGCCGAACTGGGCGCCGACGAGGTCATCGACTACCGGGCCACACCGGACTGGCCCGCCGAGGTCCGGGAGCTGACCGGCGGCCGGGGCGCCGACCGCGTCGTGGACGTCGCCGGCCTGCTGGAGCAGTCGCTCAAGGCGGTGACGATCGAGGGTCATGTCGCTTGCGTCGGCTTCGTCTCCAACGCCGCACCGCCCATCGACCCGCGGGTGCTGTTCGCCTCCGGCGCCACCGTACGCACCATCGCCGTCGGCAGCCGCGCGCAGTTCCTCACGATGAACCGCGCGATCGAGGCCAACCGGATCCGCCCCGTCGTAGACCGCGTCTTCGACTTCGACGAGGCGCCCGATGCCTACCAGTACTACGCCTCCGGCAAGGCGCTGGGAAAGATCGTCATCCGGCTCTGAGCTACTGTCCGTCAGTACGTGGCGTACTTGACGTACTTACTTCGGGGAGGCATCCTGGAGGCACACTTCAGTGGAGGTGTCCCGCATGACCGCCGTTCATTTCGACAGCTATACAGATGCCCGTGCGCATCTCAAAGCGCTCTTGGACGCGGCGGAACGCGGCCGTGTGGCCACGGTTCGTCGAGAGTCCTCTACGACCGCCCTCGTGGACGTCGACAGACTGCGTCACTATCTCGCCGTGGTCACTCCGTCTCGCGCCCAGGCGGTTCCCGAGGCCGACGGTTGGTCGATCTTCATTCCTGGGTTGCCGATCGCAGCCGACGGCCGCACCTTCAATGAGGCCGTTGCGGAAATGGTTGATGCGCTCCGCGAATACGCGGAAGACTGGCAAGACCACTTGCTCGATACCCCAAACCACCGCGAGAACTGGGGGCTGGTGCAGTTGATCAGCCTCAGCGATGACGATCAGCTGCGCGAATGGCTGGTGGGGAAGGCCTGATGACCTGGCCCCAGCCCACACGCGAGGACCACGATCGGTTCTGTCAGCTCGAAGGCTGGCGTCCGGTGCGGAACGCCCGCGGCCGAACGGGGACCCACTATGTCACCTACGAGTTGAACCTTCCCGATGGCCGGATCCTGAGAACGCGGATCTCCCATCCGGTCGATCGAAGCGCTTACGGCCGGAGCATATGGGGTCACATACTGCGCGATCAGCTGCAGGTGGACGAGGCAACGTTCTGGGCGTGCGTCAAGGACGGTGCCTTGCCCGATCGCGGAGCGCCCACGCCGCCGTCAAACGCATTGCCCGCCGATCTTGTTCATCTGCTGATCTCCAGAGTGGGTCTGGACGAGGCCGAGGTCGCAGCGATGAGCAAGGAGGACGCCGTTGCGAGGCTACAGAAGTACTGGGCTGAAGGCGTCTGATCCACAACACCTTCGATAGCGGCTTGCTGATCGGCTCACGAGGTCTATACCTACCGGCGGGACGGGGGGCGGACCGAGTCGCGGACGACGATGTGGGTGCCGAGGACGACGTGCTGGCGGTCCTGGCGGTTCAGGGCCAGGCGGACCGCCGTCCGACCCAGCTCCTCCGTGGGAATGTGCACGGTGGTCAGGCCGGGGGTCAGGTCGGCGGCGAAGGGGATGTCGTCGTAGCCGGCGAGGGAGACGTCCTCCGGCACGCGCAGTCCCGCCTCGCGGAGGGCGGCCAGGACGCCGATGGCCACCATGTCGGTGGCGGCGAAGACGGCGCTGAACTCGGCGCCCAGCGCGATCAGGCGGCGGGCGGCGTCGTAGCCGTCGGTGCGGTCGAAGCCCGCCGGGACGACCAGGTCCGGGTCGTGGGGCACACCGAAGGACTCGTGGGCGCGCATGAAGCCGCGCACCCGGTCGAGCCTGGTGGTGCTGAGGTCGTCGGCGGTGGCGCCTACCAGCGCGATGCGCCGGTGTCCCTGCGACAGCAGGTGGCTGGCCATGGCGTACGCGCCGCCCTCGTTGTCGTACTCCACCACCGTGGTGGGCACGTCCACGCCGAGGGGCGGGCGGCCGCACAGCACGAGGCGGGAGCCTGCCTTGTCGAGGGCGTGGGCGAAGTGCGACATGCGCTCGCGGTAGGTGTCGTCCATCGTGCCGCCGCCGACCAGGATGACCGCGTCGGCCCGCTGCTCGCGCATGGCCTCGACGATGGCCAGCTCGCGGGCAGGGTCGCCGTGGGTGGTGCACACCATGCAGAGCCGGCCCTCGGCGGTGGCCTGCTGTTCGACGCCTTTGGCGACGTGGGCGAAAGAGGGGCCGGTGACGTCGTCGAGGATGAACGCCACCATCTTCGTGCTGGCCCCCGACAGGGCTCGGGCGTGCACGTTGAGCACGTAGTCGAGGTCGCGCATGGCCCGCAGCACTCGTGCCCTGGTGGCCTGGGCGACCGGGTAGTCGCCCTTGATCACGCGGGAGACCGTGGTGGCCGACACCCCGGCCCGCGCGGCCACGTCACGGACGGTGACGCGCTCGTCCGTCGCGCCCACTTCCTTGGGGCTTACTTTTCGCGACAAGGCCGGCCCTTCATGGTCGTTGACGACAGGCTGAGCATCGGAGGTCCGCGACCTCAACGCAGTCTATGGCGGGAGTGATCCGCTCGGCATCCCCCCGAGAGTACGCTCGATCCGCAAGACCGCCCGTCTCAAGAGCGGTGGCGTAGAAAGCATCGCGAGCTGTTCCGGGCGCGATGGAAGACGCCTTCGGGCGGGGGCGCACAGGGACGTGCCTCCATTCCAGCGATAGAAACCGGTACCTACGGTAAGGGGCGAGAGGGGTTGCGGTCAATGGGAGGTTTGGCAAGGGGTGTCCTGGCAGGCGAAGCCCGGAGTCAGATGATTCAAAGGTAACGTGTCCGTAACGCGTTATTGTGGTCCGTAACTCATCGCCGTAGCGTTCGCGGCGACCGGTTTCTATCCAATGGAGGCAGCCATGACACGGACGGCCATCCGCAACCCCGTCCTGCCCGGCTTCCACCCGGACCCGTCCATCCTGCGGGTCGGCGCCGACTACTACCTGGCCACGTCAACGTTCGAGTGGTATCCGGGCGTACGCGTCCACCACTCCCGCGACCTGGTCAACTGGCGGCCGCTGGGCGGCGTCCTCACCGACCACCGGCTGCTCGACCTGGCGGGCGTGCCGGACTCCGGCGGCATCTGGGCGCCCGACCTCACGTATGCCAACGGCCTGTTCCACCTGGTCTACGGCGTCATGGACAACTACGCCCACGGCTACAAGGACATCGCCAACTACCTGATCACCGCCCCGTCCATCGAGGGCCCGTGGTCGGACCCGGTCAGGCTGCCCGGACGCGGGTTCGACGCCGCGCTCTTCCACGATGACGACGGCGCCACCTACCTGCTCAACATGGTCTTCGACTCGCGCCCGGGACACGGCTTCGCCGGCATCGAGCTCCAGGAGCTCAACGGCGGCGCGGGAGCAGGCAAGCCGCGGATCATTCTCGAGAACCGGAGCGTCACCGAGGGACCGCACATCTACAAGATCGACGGCTGGTACTACCTGATGGTGGCCGAGGGCGGCACCGGCTACGAGCACGGCGCCAGCGTGCTGAGGTCCCGCACGCTGGACGGGCCGTACGAGCCGGACCCGGCGGGACCGATGTTCACCTCCCGCCACGATCCCACCCTGGAGCTGCAGAAGGCCGGGCACGGCTGCCTGGTGCGGACCCAGGACGGCGAGTGGTACGTCGCGCACCTGGCCGCCCGCCCCCACACGCAGCGGGGCCGCTGCGTGCTGGGCAGGGAGTCCGCGATCCAGCGGGTCGCGTGGGTGGACGGCTGGCCGCGCGTGGCCGGAGCGGTGCCCGCCGTCGAGGTGCCCGCGCCCGCCCTGCCGCCGCATCCGTGGCAGCCCGTGGACCTCGAGCCGGCCGAGCACCACTGGAGCACCCTGCGCCGTCCCGCCTCGCCCGACTGGGTGAGCTTCGACGGCGACCTGGTGACGATCACGGGCGGGCAGTCCCCGTACGGGCTGCGTGCCCCCAGCCTCCTCGCCCGCCGGGTCACCAGCGCGACATGCACGTTCCAGGCGAGCCTGACGTTCGAGCCCGACAGCGTGCACCAGTCCGCCGGCATCACCGCCTACTACAACTCCCGCAACTGGTACCACCTCGCGCTCACCACCGACGGCCTGATCCTGACCGGCAGCGATCGGGGCACGCGGACCGTGCACTTCACCGGGGAGCCCGCGGCCCGGCTCGGCCTCGAGTTCGACGGCCCGGTGCTGCGCTTCTCCGCCGACGGCCGGCCCATCCCCGTGGAGCTGGACGCCACGACCCTGTCCGACGAGAACGCCGACGAGATCATCGACGGCCAGATCCGGTCCTTTGGGTTCACCGGCGCGTTCGTCGGCCTGTGGGTGCAGGACCTGGCGGGCGAAGGGTGCCGAGCCACCTTCTCCGACGTGACCTACCAGGCCTGATCAGTTCTGGGCCTGGCAGGGGAGGGTGTAGGGCCGGCCGGGGAGGTGCTGCGCCCACTCCTCCCGGGTGATCGACATGCCCGACGACTGGCAGACGCTCTCGCTCGCCTGCTCCACGCTCAGCCCCCACAGCTGAGTGGCCAGGTCGGACGTGCCGGCCAGGACGGTGCCGTCCGGGCCGAACTCCACGTCGTCGACCGCGTTCGCGCCCCCGAGCACCGCCCACAGTGCCGGCCGGGCGCGGTCGGCGACGTTCCACACCCGGATCGTGCGGTCACGGGAGGCCGAGGCGAGCATGCGGCCGTCCGCGCTGAAGGCCACCGCGGACACGTCCGCGACGTGCCCTGGCAGGGTGGACACCCGCTTGGGCTGCTCGGGGCGGGTGACGTCCCACAACCGCGTCGTCCCGTCCGACGCCGCCGCGGCCAGGGTCTTGCCGTCCCGGCTGAACTGAAGGTCGAGCACGCTACCCGGGGCGGCGGCGAAGTCGGCCAGCCGGCGCGGCTGGGCCGGCTTGGACAGGTCCCACAGCCGCACGGCGGCGGTGCCCGAGCCGGTCGCGAGGACGCTTCCGCTGGGCCGGAACGCGGCCACGTCGAGCCGGTCGTCGGCGGCGCCCGGCGTCGCCACCCGCTTGGGGGTGGCGGGCGTGGACACGTCCCACACGATCGTCCGGCCGTCCCGCCCGGTCGTCACCACGACCTTGCCGTCAGGACTGTACGCCGCCGACCGCAACCCTGCCGTATGCCCCTGGAGCGTCGCCACGAACTTCGGGTTGGCCGGCCGCTCGACCTGCCACAGCCTGGCCGTGCGATCGAGGGACGCCGACACCACGTAGCGGCCGTCCGGGCTGAAGGCCACCGCCACGACGGCGTCGGTGTGCCCGCGCAGCGTGGACACGGGAGTGGCCGACGCCGGGTCGGAGACGTCCCACAGCTTGACGGTCTTGTCGTCGGAGACGCTGGCCAGCGTACGGCCGCCCTTGGCGATGGCCACCCCGTTGACCGGCGCGGTGTGCCGGGCCAGCCGGGCGCGGGCGGCGACCCGGGCGGGGTCGGCGACGTTCCACACGCGGGCGGCGCCGTCGGCGGACGAGGTGGCGAGGTTTTGGCCGTTCGGGCTGAACGCCACCCCCGTCACGACACCGGCGAAGCCGGTCAGCGTGGCCGCCGGCTGCGGGTCGGTCGGAGTCGAGACGTCCCAGAGGCGGGCGGTGCCGTCGGCGGAGGAGCTGGCCAGGACGTTTCCGTCGGCGCTGAAGGCCACGTCGCCGGCCGCCTGCGTGTGCCCGGTCGCGGTGCCGGCGAGCTTGGCCGTGGTGATGTTCCACAGGTGCAGCGTGCCGGTGCTGGAGGCGGTGGCGAGGTGCTGGCCGTTCGGGCTGAACGCCACGCTCCTGACGCCGCCGCCGTCCGGCGCCGTCAGCGCGGCCAGGCTGCTCGGCTTGGCGGGGGTGAGCACGTCCAGGAGCGTGACGCCGGTGGACGAGGTGACCGCGATCATGCGTCCGTCGGGGCTGAAGGCCACCTCGGTGGGGTCGGTGGTCTGCTTGAGCACGGACACTGCTTGCGGTTTGGCGGGGTCGGCGATGTTCCACAACCGTACGGACTTGTCGGCGCCTGCGGTGGCCAGCAGGTCGCCCTTCGGGTTGAGCGCCACCGAGACCACCGGCTCGCCGTGGCCCGTGATCGTGGCCAGGGCGCGCGGGCGGGCGGTGTCGGAGACCTCCCACAGGCGGGCGGTCTCGTCCGCCGAACCGGTCGCGAGGATCTTGCCGTTCGCGCTGAACGCCGCCGCCGTCAGGCCCCTCGTGTGGCCCTTCACGATGCCCGCGCTCTTGGGACGGAGGGGGTCGGCGACGTTCCACAGCCGGGCGGTGTAGTCGCCGGAGACGGTGGCGAGCACGCGCCCGTCGGGGCGGTACGCCACCCGCTCGACGGGAGCGGTGTGGCCGATCATGCGGGCCGGGAGCGGGCGGGACAGCGTGCCGAGCAGCGCCCCGCGGGCCTCGGGGGTGGCAGAGACGCGGTAGGCGCTCAGAGCCAGCTGGGCGGCGAGCGAGGTGTCGGGCAGGCTGTTGGCGGTGGCGGCGAGCTGACGGGAGAGTGCCTGGTCGCGCTGGCCGGTCGCCTGCTTGGCCTGGGTCGAGGCCTGGCTGGACTGGAGCAGGGCCAGCACGCTGCCGGTCGCGGCCAGGAGGAGGAGCACGGAGAGCGCGGCGATGACGGCCCGGCCGATCAGCGCCCGGCGGCTGTGCCGCCGCACCGACGCCTGGAGGAACGCCTGTTCATGGGGGGTCAGCGGCCCACCCGGCGCCGCCTGGCCGCCCGCCGCCGGACCCGGCGTCGTGGCGGCCAGGGCCTGGGCGGCCGGCAGGCGGTTGTCGGTGTAAAGGTAGGCCGGGTCCTGGCCTTCCCGGTGCCACGTCGCCGCGTCCTCCGACAGGCGGCGGCGCACGAGCAAGGTGGCGCGTTCGGCGTCGATCCAGCCGCCCAGCCGGGGCCAGGCGCGGATGAGCGCCTCATGGGCGAGCTCCGCCTCGCCCCCGGCCACCGTGACCAGCCGCGCCCTGGCGAGCTCGGCCAGCACCTGCCCGCCGACCGAAGGCGCGTCGGGAGCCAGCTCGGCCAGCGGGACCCGCCGCGTCGTGCCGCCGATCTGGTCGTCCACGCGTACGAGCCGGACCAGCAGGTCGCGGGCCACCGGCTCGAACTCCGCGCCGAGCCCCCGGAGTGTGTCCTCCGCGCTCATGGCCGCCGCCCCGGTGACGCCGCCGGCCGATCGGTAGCCCGCCATGGTCAGCACGCCGCCGGACCGCCGCTGCCACGTGGCCAGCAGGGCGTGGGAGAGCAGGGGCAGCGGCCCGCCCGACCGCTCCAGCGCCGCCTCGTTGGCCCGCAGGTCCTCCAGGATCAGGTCGGCGAGGCCGGCCTCCACGCTGAGGCCGGACCGGACGGCCGGCTGCTCGATCACCGCGCGCAACTCGGCCGCGGTCATGGGCGAGACCACCTCCGGCCGCCGCATCGACTCCACCAGCCCGGGGTACGCCGCGCAGCGCCCGAAGAACTCCGCGCGTACCGCGATCACCACGGCCGCCGCACGGGACAGCTCGGCGAGCGCCTCGACGAACCGCGCCCTCGCCGCCCCGTCGGGACAGGCCGTGAACACCTCCTCGAACTGGTCCACCACCAGCAGTAACCGCCCGGGTAGGCCGCGCCGCGCCCCGCTCGGATCGGACTCGATGATCGCACGCAGCCGCGCGGGGTCGCCGCCGCAGAGCTCGGCCAGCTCGCGGGCCAGCGCGCCCAGCGGATCGGCGCCGGGCGCCAGCATGATGCAGGACACGTCGTCGTCCTGCCGCAGGGCGGGAATGAGCCCGGCCCGCAGCACCGACGACTTCCCGCCGCCCGACGGGCCCGTGAGGATGAGTGGTCCGCCGGCCGCGAACGCCTGCGAGCCGATGACGACGGGCTTGCCGTCCGCCCTGAGCGCCTGGCGTACCCGCGTGGTCAGCGACCTGGTCAGCTCCTCGCGCCCGAAGAACAGCTCGGCGTGCTCGGGACCGTAGGCGGCCAGTCCGCGATAGGGGCTGGACAGGTCGCCGGGCGAGCCCATCGGCGGGCCCGAGCGGTTGGGCTGCCCCGCATGGGCGGGGTTGGCGGCCAGCGGCGCCCGGTCGCCCACGTCCGTGGCCTGCCGCCGCGGCCGGGGGAATCCGGCGCCGGGCAGGGTGTGGGTCAGCCGGTGGTAGACGTGGTCCAGCGTGAACGCCGGCGGCCCGTCCGCCTCGCCCTCGTTGAGCAGCCTGAGCAGCGCCCCGCTGAGCGCGGTGTGCCGGACGCCGGGCAGCGCCCAGGCGTTGTCGTCCCTGCTGGCGGAGGCCAGCACGTAAGCGCTGCGCCCCATGCCCTCGAAGATGCGGTCGGCGGCTTTGGCCGGCGCTGGCCGCCCGCCGCCGGTGAAGCAGCAGTCCAGCACCACGACGACCAGCTCGGCCGGCGACGACGACAGGATGGTGCGCACCATGCCGTAGGGGAGCGCCTGGTAGCCGGGCATGCCCTGGCCGAGGTCCACGGTGGCGCGGGTGGCCAGGTGCAGCTCGCCGTCCGGGGTGAAGACGCCGTGACCCACGTAGTAGAACACCAGGACCGACGTGGCCTCCCGCGCGGCCCGCTCCAGCGCCTCGCCCAGGTTGGCCGGGGTCGCCGGGTCCAGCAGCACGGTGAGGTTGGCCGGGGCCAGGCCCGTCCGCTCGACCAGGGCCTGGGACAGGTCGTTGACGGTCGCCGGGACGGCGGGGGCCTGCGGCAGCCGGGACTCCGGGCGATGCGCGCCCGTGCCCGCCACCAGGACGCGGACGCCGTCGGACGACAACAGCAGCGGTGGACCGTTCCACCTGGGCCGAACCAGCCGGGTCGTCTCCAGTGACGCAGACTCGTCCTCGGTCATCCAGCGCTCCACAGCGTGGTCGGCCCACAGTTATCGGGAGTTGTTAGGGTACGGAACTCCCCGTCCCCCGTCGAGTCGGGCAAACCGCCGATGACGGGCACGCATGGGTCACCCGGCCGGCGCTCCGTTCTCTGGGAGCGCCGGCCGCCAGAGCCTCACCAGTTGGCCGGCAGTCCCGGGGTCGTGGCAGGCAGGGCGTGGCCCGGCGGATGGATGACGTACGCGATGCCGCCGCTGCTGGAGCTGCGCAGCCAGACGTTCTCGAAGTCGGCCCGCGGATAGACGTGCCGCACGGCGTCGTTGTCCGGGGAGGCGGGATCGTTGGCGATCACGTCGCCCGTCGCGGTGAAGCCGATGATCGCCATGAGGTGCCCATTGGTGCCGTACCCGGCGCCCGGTAGCTCGCCCTTCTTGAAGGACTGCGAAGTGATGACCGGGATGCCTGCCTTGATCAGCAGCTCCAGCTCGGTCAGCGACCGCAGCCGGGTGACGAACCCGTCCAAGCCGTACCGGCCCGCGTAGGCGGTGTTGAACGGCCAGTTGCCCGCCCCCTGGTAGGCGTGGTCGTAGGTGTAGCGGGCCGCGTAGTCGACCTCCGGGTTCGGGTCGGACGGATCGACCCAGGCCGTGTCCTGCGCGCTCGGCCACTTGCCCCAGTAGCCCAGCACCATCGTGGTCGAGGTCGGGCTGCACCACGCCTCGCCGCCGCCGTCCCATTCGGGATAGTGGCCCTCGTGAACGTTCTGGGAGCGGCGCGGCACGTTCAGCTCCGTCCCCCAGGCGCCGCCGCCCGGGCTGACCGGCACGGTCTTGCGCTCGGGCACGTTGGAGGCCATGGCGCCGGACGTACGCACCCGCGGCGTCACCGACGAGCCCGGCGTGCGATAGAGCGTGAGGCGCAGCTGGTAGGCGCTGATCTGCTTGCCCGCCGCCGCGACCAGCGTGTCCACGGCGACCGTGGCGTCCGCGTCGCCCTGCCCCGGCACTGACGTGCGCCGGATGTCGCCCTCGCCGTACGCCCAGCGGCCCAGCGAATACCACTTCGTCAGGCCCTCGGCGTTCCTGGCGCGGGTCTCGACCTGCAGCCAGCTGCCCGGCGGCAGATCCGCGGTCCAGGAGGCGACCAGCTCGCTCGCGGGGAACCCGATGGCCCGCTCGGGCCCTGTCCAGCGCGCGTACTCCCAGGTCTTGGTGCCGAGCGCGTCGGTGTAGGAGGTGGTGCCGGCGGGCGAGCCGAACGACAGGCCGTCGCCGGTCGTCGTGCCCTCCGACGTGCCTGCCAAGAAGTCGGCCCGCTGGAAGACCACGTCCGCCGGCGTGGCGGGCGCCGGTTTCGCGCTCGCGGGCGGGGGGGTGGTCGTGAACACGATGAGGAACGAGAGGAACGCGGTCAGCGCACGCATGTACCCACCTTCTCGCAGGGCGCTCGATGGGCCTGAGAGTAAGCACCGAAGCCATGCCAGGCATCGGCAAATGTACGTATCGCCGTTCGACGGGTGCCGTGCCACCCCACGCGGCTTCTCAGGCGTGCAGGGCAGATGGGAAGGTGACGATGCCCGGAGAATGAGCTGACCGCGAAGGCGAAGAGATATGCGCAAATATGTGATCATGGGCGTGCAGGGGAGTGGCAAGGGCACCCAGAGCAAGTTGCTCGCCGCCGACCTCGATCTGGTGCACATCAGCGTCGGCGACATCTTCCGCTGGCATGTCAAGAACCACACCAAGCTCGGCGCCCAGGTACGCCGCGTGGTCGCGGCGGGAGAACTGGTGGGGGACGACCTGGTGGAGGACGTCGTCAAGGACCGCCTCCACCAGCACGACTGGAACTACGGGTTCGTCATCGACGGGTTCCCGCGCAACCGCCGGCAGGCGGAGTTCTTCCTCGAGAGCTACGACATCGACGGCGTGATCCACCTCGATCTGCCCGACGAGGAGGTGCGCCGGCGCGTCCTGGCCCGGCGGCTGTGCTCGCAGTGCGGCATGGACTACAACCTGATCGCGCACCGGCCTGAGGTCGAGGGGCGGTGCGACGTGTGCGGCGGGGAGCTGGTGAGCCGGGAGGACGACAGCCCGGACGTGCTGGCCAGGCGGCTGCGCGACTATCACAGCAAGATCGATCCGGTGATCGAGCTGTTCCGGGGCAAGGAATATGTGATGTCTGTCGACGCGCGGGCCGACAAGTTCACCGTCCAGCAGACCATTCGCGACCGATTCAACCTGCCGCCGTTCGACCGGTCGCGGGTCGGCGACCCGCTGGAAGCACGCAGCTGACCTGCTCTGACGCTGTCCGAGATGGCGGCCGACACCGTCGGACGCCATGTAGTCGATCTCCTCCGCCAGGCCACCGGAGGCCAGGCGGGCATGGCCCTGCACCGCCGACAGCGTGGTGGAGAACACTCGTGCAGCCGTCGTCCCAACAGGTAGACGCCGACCTCTCCAGGACGACCGCGGGACGCCGCAGAACTCATCGCGGCTCGAGCTTGATAAGCAGTCCGGAGGTTACTTGGCCAGGTGCCTGCTGATCACCAGGCGCTGGATCTGGTTGGTGCCCTCGAAGATCTGCATGATCTTGGCCTCGCGCATGTACCGCTCGACCCGGAACTCCCGCGTGTACCCGTACCCCCCGAACACCTGCACCGCGTCCGTCGTCACCTTCATCGCCGCGTCCGTCGCCACAAGCTTCGCCACGCTGGCCTGGCGGCTGTAGGGCAGGCCGGCGTCGCGGCGGCGGGCGGCGTCCAGGTACGTCGCCCGCGCGCTGTCCACCCCGGCGGCCATGTCCGCCAGCAGGAACCCGAGCCCCTGATGATCGATGATCCGCTTGCCGAACGTCTCCCGCTGCTTGGCGTACGCCACCGCCTCGTCGAGCGCGGCCTGGGCGAGGCCCGTCGCGCAGGCGGCGATGCCGAGCCGGCCGGAGTCCAACGCACTGAAGGCGATCTGGAGACCCTGGCCCTCCGCGCCGATCAGGCGGTCGGACTCCAGGACGGCGCCGTCCCAGTGGGCGCTGGTCGTGGGCACGGCGTGCAGGCCCATCTTCTCCTCGGGCCGCCCGAAGGTCAGCCCGTCGGCCGCCCCTGGCGCGAGGAAGCAGGAGATGCCCCGCGTCCCCTCCCCGGTACGGGCGAACAGGGCGTAGAAGTCGGCGATGCCGCCGTGCGTGATCCAGGCCTTGTTGCCGCTGATCCGGTAGCCGTCAGGGACCCGCTCGGCCCTGCAGGTCAGGGCGCCGGCGTCGGAGCCGGCCTGCGGCTCGGACAGGCTGTAGCCGCCGATCAGGCGCCCGGCCAGCATGTCGGGCAGCCACCGCGCCCGCTGCTCCTCCGACCCGTAGGCGAAAACGGGGAAACAGGCGAGCGTGTGCACGCTGGTGGCGACCGCGACGGCCGCCCACCGCATCGCCAGCTCCTCGATGACCTGCAGATACACCTCGTACGGCTGCCCGCCTCCCCCGTACTCCTCGGGATAGGGCAGCCCCAGCAGCCCTGCCCCGCCCAGCGTCGCGAACAGCCCTTCCGGGTACGTCTCGGCGCGCTCGTGCTCGTCGACCCGCCGCGCGAGCTCCTTGTCGGCGATCTCGCGGGTCAGGTCGATCAGGTCCTTGGCGTCCTGGCCGGGCAGCAGGCGGTCGACGGTCACGATCCCTCCACGCTCGAAACGGGCTCCTCCAGCCGCGCGAGCACGGTCTTGGCGCGCTCGCGGAACTCGGCCACGCGGGCGAGCTTGATGTCCTCGTACCCCCGGATCAGCTCCGGCAGGCCCGCGATCTCGGTGACGGTGCCGGCGGTCGCGGGGGTGAGCCGGGCCAGGGCGGCATGCATGAGCTCGCGATACTCACCGACCAGCTCCCGCTCGACCCGCCGCACGCGCGCCCGGCCGAACACGTCGAACGCCGTCCCGCGCAGCACCCGGGCGGCCCGTAGCCCGCGGAACAGCATGGGCGCCGAGCGGCGCAGCTTGATCTTGCGCTTCATGCCCATCGCGCGCAACACCGGCGGGTGCAGCAGCACCGTGACGACCGCGTCCGCGCCGAACTCGCGTTCCCTCCTGGCCTGCTCGGCGGGGTCGAGGTGGAGGCGGGCCACCTCGTACTCGTCCTTGTAGGCCATGAGCTTGTGCAGGCCGCGGGCGTAGGCGAGGGCGATCTCGGTGCCGGCCTCCTCGCCGGCCCGCTCGAGCGCGAGGTCGCTCACGCGGCGCACGTCCTCGGTGTACGTGGCGGCGTAGGCGGCGTTCTGGTAGCCGGTCAGGTCGGCCACGCGCAGCGCCACGACCTCGTCCAGCTTCTCGGCCGGCTCGTCGGTGGCCGGCAGGACGGCCTGGCGCACGGCCTCGGGGTCGGCCACCGCCGCGCGGCCCCAGCGGAAGGCGGCGAGGTTCTGCTCGACGGCGGCCCTGTTCAGGGTGATGGCCTGCTCGATGGCCGCGGCGGACACCGGCAGCAGGCCGTGCTGGTACGCGGCGCCGACGAGCAGCAGGTTGGCCGGCATGTGATCGCCGAACAGCGCCTCGGCCAGCTCATGGGCGTCCAGGCACACGACGCTCCTCGTGGCGGACTCCACGCGGGCGACCGCGGAGGCGTGCCCCGGCACGGGCATCCGGCCGGTCACCATGGCGGCGGTGGGCACGACGGCGGTGTTCAGCACGGCGGCGGTGTGCTCGGGCGAAGCCACGGCCAGGTTGGCGTCGGAGGCCGCGCCCAGCAGGTCGAACCCGATCACCACGTCCGCGCGCCCGTGCGAGGCGCGTACCGACCCCGCGAGCGGGTGCGGCGAGATCCGCACGTCGCTGACCACGGGCCCGCCCTTCTGCGCCAGGCCCGTCTGCTCGAGCCCGGCCGCGTGCAGCCCGTCGAGGTGGGCGGCCATCTGCAGGATCTGCGAGACGGTCACGACGCCGGTGCCGCCGATGCCGGGCATCCTGATCAGCACCTCGCCCGGCTTGCCTGCGGGCTCGTCCACGGGCGGAGGCGGCGGCGATGCCTGGCGAGCGGCAGGGGTGCCCGGCTCGACCAGCAGGAACGACGGGCAGTCGCCCTTGAGGCAGCTCAGGTCGGAGTTGCAGGAGGCCTGGTGGATGCGGGTCTTGCGGCCGTACTCGGTCTCGACCGGCTGCACGGACAGGCACGTCGAGACGTCGCCGCAGTCGCCGCACCCCTCGCAGACCCGCTCGTTCACCACGACCTTCTCGACCGGGGTGGGTAGCTTGCCGCGCTTGCGCAGCCGGCGTTCCTCGGCCGCGCACCGGTCGTCGTGGATGAGCACGGTGACGCCGTCGAGCGCGGCCAGCTCCTGCTCGGCCGCGGCGAGGTCGTCGCGGTGCCGTACGGAGGCGATCGACGCCAGCCGCACGCCCCGGTACGTCTCCGGCTCCGGCGTCGTGATCACGATGCGGCGTACGCCCTCGACCGCCAGCTCCCGCGTGAGCGCGGGCACGTCGAGCCGGCCCTCGGCCCGCTGGCCGCCCGTCATGGCGACGGCGTCGTTGTAGAGCAGCTTGTACGTCATCGACACCCCGGCGGCCACGGCCGCCCTGATGGCCAGGGAGCCGGAGTGGTGGAAGGTCCCGTCGCCGAGGTTCTGCACGAAATGCCGGTCCTCGGTGAACGGCGCCAGCCCGATCCACTGGGCGCCCTCGCCGCCCATCTGGGTGATGCCGACCTGGGTGCCGCGCCCGTGCCCGTCCAGCGCGATCATCGCGTGGCAGCCGATGCCGACGCCGACCAGCGTGCCGTCGGCGGTGCGGGTGGAGGCGTTGTGCGGGCAGCCGGAGCAGAAATAGGGGGTTCGCGCCGCCACGAGCGGCAGCGACCTGCGCTTGGTCACCGTGACCGCCTGCCGCGGGAGCCGGTCGGCGCCCACGCAGGCGGCGATGGCCTTGGCCACGTCCTCGGCGCCGAGCGTGCCGCGCGCGGTCAGCAGCTCCCTGCCGACGACGGCCGGCACCCGCTCGCCGCCGTACAGCGCCTGCTTGACCTGCCCCTCCAGGAACGGGACCTTGTCCTCGACCACCAGCACCCGGTCGAGGCCGGCCGTCATGGCGGCCAGGTCCTCGGAGTCCACGGGGAACGGCATGGCCAGCCTGATCAGCCGCACCCCCAGGTCGTCCATGGCCGCCGCGTCCAGGCCGAGGTCGGCCAGCGCCCGCAGGACCACCGCGTAGGTGGTGCCCGAGGCCAGGATGCCGAGCGCGGTGTTCCCCGCTCCGGCCATCACCCGGTTGAGCCCGTGGGCGCGGGCGTACTCGCGGGCCAGGTCGAGCCGGCGGGTGAGCATGTCGTGCTCGGCGTCGAGCGCGGCCGGGCCGAGCAGGATCGGCGTCGCCTTGCCCGCGGTACGGGCGGGGACGGGGATCGCGGCCCGCAGCGGGCCGAGGTCCACGGTGGCGGAGGCGTCGGCGATGTCCGCGACGATCTTCAGGCCCGTCCACAGGCCGGTGGCGCGGGACATCGCCACAGCGTGCAGCCCGAACTCGATGATCTCGGCGACCGAGCCGGGCGCCAGCAGTGGCATGGACAGGCTCTGGCACATGGGCTCGCACGAGCTGGGCAGCGTGGAGGACTTGCAACCCGGGTCGTCGCCGATCCAGGCCACGGCGCCGCCGAGCGGTGCGGTGCCGGCCGCGTTCGCGTGCCTGATGGCGTCGGCGGCCCGGTCGAGGCCGGGGTTCTTGCCGTACCAGAAGCCGGTCACGCCCTCGTGGCGGCGGCCCGGCACCTGGGCGAGCATCTGGGTGCCGGCCACCGACGTGGCCGCGAGCTCCTCGTTCAGCCCAGGCTGGAACACCACGCCCGCCTCGTCCAGGAACCGGGCCGCCCGCCCCATCTCCAGGTCCACACCCCCCAGCGGCGACCCTTGGTAACCGGTGACGAAAACCCGGGTGTCCAGCCCGCGCTCGCGGTCCAGGCGGCGCTGCTCCAGCGTCAGGCGGACCAGGGCCTGAATGCCCGAGATGAGCACCCTGCCGTCGGGGGCTGTGTACTTGTCGTCGAGCGACACGGGGGCGGGAGTCGCGCTCGCGCTCACGCGCACCTCCTCCTGGCTTCGTACGTGGTGATTCCCAGCACAGCAACGTGGGCAGGACATCCGCAAGTATTAGATGAGAAGGTGCCCCAAATACGCAAACAATATGAAGCTTCCGGCTGTCTGGCTGATGTTCTTTGCGCCTGAGGAAGGGGTTCTGGCATGGCTGACGTGGACGAGATCGATCACCACGTGCTGAGGCTGCTGCGGGAGGACGGGCGCAGGACGTTCTCGGAGATGGCCGACCTGGTCGGGTTGTCGGTGGCCGCGGTCAAGCGGCGGGTGGACCGGCTGCGCGAGCTCGGCGTGATCAAGGGGTTCACCGTGCAGATCGACTACGCCAAGCTCGGGTGGGGCATCGAGGCGTTCACCGAGCTGCGCTATCCCGGCACGACGCCGGTCAGCGAGATCGTCCGCACCGCCACGGAGGTGCCGGAGGTGCAGGCGGTGTTCACGATCGCGGGGGATCCGGACGCGCTGATCCACGTACGGGTGCGCGACCTCGGCCATCTGCAGCAGGTCATCGACCGGCTGCGCCGGGCCGGGGACGTGACAGGGACGAAGACGTTGCTGGTGCTCGGGTCGTGGACCCGGGAGGCGTTGTCCAGGAGCCCTTCCTGATCACTCCCGGCTCGAGAGGCAGCGGACGAGCAGGCCGATCGCGAGCAGCACCGGCACGCCGAGACCGATCAGCCACAGCGACACGCCGGTCATCGGCAGGGGCTCGTGGTCGCGTGCCGCCGGCTGTCCGGAGGGGACCGGGCTGGGCTCGTACGGGTCCACGCCCGGACGCGAGCCGGTGACCGTGGCGCGTGGCTCCTTGCGCGGACCGTCGCCGCCGGGCCTGGGCTCGGCGCGGTCGGCCACCGCGGGGGCCCGCCTTTCCGGCGGGGCGCGGGTGAGCGTGCGGGCAGGCGAGGGACTGGGGCTGTGGACCGCCTCGACGGCGATCGACGTGCAGGAGCGGTTGTTCCCGGTGTTCTGCTCGTGGCTCGCGGTGGAGACGGCGGCGCAGTTGTCGATCACGCCGGTGACGTCAGGGGCGGCGGCGGTGAAGACGAGCGTCCTGCTCTCGCGCGGAGCCAGCGTGCCGAGCCGGCAGTTCCCCGCGGGGCATTCGGACGGGCGACCCGTGGGCATGGTCAGGTCGCCGTCGATGGGGTCCTCCACGGTGACGCCCACCGCCGGAGAGGGGCCGTTGTTGCCGACCTTCACTCTGTAGGTGATGCCGGCGCCCGCCTTCACGCTGGACGGGCCGGTCGTGGCGATCTCCACGTCGGCCATCGTCCGGGTGCGGCTGATCAGCCGCGTGGTGTCGCCCGTCGCATTCGAGGCGGTGACGTGAACCCGGGCGACGACGTCCGTGTCGTCGGGGAGCGAAGGATCGGTCGTGACGGGGATGTCGTAGGTCACGCTCTGTCCCGGCGGGATGGTCAGGCCGGGTCCGCCGCAGGTGATGGCCTGGCCGGCGAGGGAGCAGCCGTCCGGGAGGCGGCCTGGGGACGTGCCGCGGTCGAGGGTGTCGATGATCGTCACGTCCTCGGCATCGTCGCCCCCCGTGTTGGTGACGGTCACCGCGTAGACGGACACCCCACCGGTGGTCATCGGATCCGGGGTGACCGTTGTGGTGATCCGGAGCTCGGGTCCGGCACCGGGCAGGGAGACGGCCGCCGGGGACTGGCCACTCCAGCCACCTCCGCCCAACGCAGCGAGCGCGACGATCGCCGCAATTCCGGGCACGCCCATTTCGTCCCCCGTACCTGGTCCACCCGGGAGCGATCCTGCTATCACACGGACGCTACGGAGAGTCGATCGCACCTGGACCATGCACGGTCATGACGAATCTTTTGCCGGCACATTGCGCGCTGGACGAACAACGCCGGGCACGACGGGCTCGGCGTCGTAGTGTCGAGGGCATGCCAGGTGCCGCGCGCTACGACGACGTCGCCGACTTCTACACGGCCGGCTGGACGGACGCCGTCGACGACCCCGCAGCCGTCCGCCTGCTCGCCCTGCTGGAGCCGATCGCCGGCCGCCGGGTCCTGGAGATCGCCTGCGGCCACGGCCGGATCAGCCGCGCGCTCGCCCGCAGGGGAGCCGACGTCGTGGGCGTCGACCTCTCGTCAGCCCTGATCGAGAAGGCACGTGCTGCCGAGCACGCCGCCCCGCTCGGCATTCGCTACCTCCACGCCGACGCGGCCGCATCCGACATTCCCGGCGTTTCCGGCCTGTTCGACGCCGTGGTCTGCAGCTTCGGCCTCTCCGACATCGACGACCTCGAAGGCGCGATCGCAGGAGCCGCCCGCGTGCTCCGGCCCGGGGGCGTCTTCGCGTGCTCGATCCTGCACCCGTGCTTCCCGGGCGGCCGGGGCGTCTCGGGGTCGTGGTCCGGGGACGCGAGCTATTACACCGAGGGCTGGTGGCGGGCCGACGGCGAGCTGTCGTCCCTGCGCCGCCAGGTCGGCGCCAACCACCGCACCCTCTCGACCTACGTCAACACCTTCCGCCGCCACGGCCTCTGGCTGGAGGAGATGGCCGAGCCCGAGCCCACCCCCGACTGGGCGGCGCAGCGTGCCGACGCCGCCAGGTTTCCCGTGTTCCTCGTCATGAGATGCATTAATCAGGTGTCACCTCTAGCCGGTGGATCCGGCGGTCTTACGGCTCCCGTCGCGGCGAGGTAGGCGGCGAAGCCCATCATGACGGCCATGAAGGCACCTGCCGCAGCGCCGAGGGCGGCGAGCGGTTCGGCCCCGAGTTCTCTGGTGACAGAGAAGATGAGCAGCCCGGCGATCAGGGCAGTCTCGATCGCATGGGCGAGCCAGTGCAGGATGCGCCTACCGTGGGTCATGATCAAGAGGTTCCTCTCACGTTGACCATGTGATGCGTGCAGGTGGAGAACCCCTGGAGGGGCAGGCGGCGAGGCGGGCGGCCAGGCGGAAGACCCTCATCTCGGCGTTTCTCCCTTGATCCAGCGTCTCGGCGGGCTACCCTGAGGATATGCCGGAGGGAATCTGAGCGAAATTCCCGCTGGGAATAGTTCAGGGAAGCCAGCCGGTACAACGACCGAACATCCCGGCAAGGATTGTGCAAGACCTTAGCTGGGTACACGTGATCAACTAGAGGGGAGGCACCGAATGGCCGACGGCAGCCCCACCGTCTACCGACGCCGACTCGTAGCGGAGCTGCGCCGGAGGCGTGAGGCTGTCGGTCTCAGCGGACCCCAGGTGGCGACTGAGCTCAAGTGGTCCACATCGAAGATCTCAAGGCTGGAGAACGGGCAGATCTTACCGAACGCCAAGGACGTAGAAGCACTGCTGGATCTCTACGAGATGCCGGAACCGGATCGATCACAGCTTCTCGATCTGGTGCCGCTGTCTTCGGCTCCGGAATGGTGGGAGAAATACTCGGAATCCATTCCGGATGGCTACATACGCTTCCTTGGTTTCGAAAGCGCGGCGGCAGAGCGATGGGAGTGGCAGTCTCTGGTGATCCCAGGCCAGCTGCAAACGGAGGCCTATGCGGGTGCCGTAATAGGCGCCGCGCTGGGCGAACTGACTCCTCGTCAGATCAGGCGCCGTATTGAGCTTCGCATGGCGCGCAGGGAAAGATACATGCAGGATCCTTCCTTGACGTCGAAGGTCGTCCTCGACGAATCCGTCCTGAGACGGAAGTTCGGGAACGAATCAATCATGTCGGAGCAGCTGCATCACTTGCGGGAAGTAGCCGAAAGGCCCAATATCGAGCTTCAGGTTCTCTTGAACAGCCAAGGCCCTCCGGTGCTGGCTCAAAGCTTTATTCTGCTGAGATTTCCCACGTTTGAGAATCTGGGAGAACTTCATCCTGATGTTCTCTATGTGGAGACGGAGCAGGGCGGCGGAGTCGATGAGGACGAGATGCGAACCCATCGGCACCTTGTGGCATTCAAGAAGATCTCTGAGGCGGCCTTGAGTCCTCAGGACACCATGAGCTTCATTGAGAACCAGGGGAAGAGATGGACGACGGTCTAGGTGCTTCTGCCTCACCTGGAACGAGGTAGAGAAATGAACGAGGTCATCGACCCCAGCTGGGGCGGGTGGCGTAAGAGTCGTCACAGCATGTCCAATGGAGATTGCGTCGAAGTCGCCCTCTTCACGGACGGCCGCGTCGGACTGCGCGACTCCAAGAATCCGTCGGGCGGCACGATCGTCCTGGCCGCCGAAGAGTTCCGGGATCTCCTGACGGATATCAAGCAGGGGAAGATATAGCGATTCCGGTGGCCTGCTCACCCGTGGCAGGCCACCGATCATCCGTCACGCGGCCCGCTCCGGCACCGCGGCCCGCTCCGGCACCGCGGCCCGCTCATCGACCGCGGCCGCCTAGTGTCTTCGATGCCGCCCCCGCCGGATGCATGCGTTGACGAGGATGGGACGGACGACGATCGTTCGCTCTCCTGACCGGTTGTCCGGCCGGGCGCAGGGGAGTGACACCGCAAGGACGCCTCCCGGCTCCTCGGCTCGCTCGACGGCGAAGCTGAGCGGGCTCCCATACGAGACGCCCGCAAGCCTGGCCATATGCCGCCACCTGGCCCGCTGATCAACGGCCGGGGGCGGCGGACTGCTCGTGGGCATACTGATCCCAGGGGGAGGGACATGCTGACGGCATGCGGGGACGTGACCTGGACCGTCGGATGACGGCCGTGAGGCTCAGCCTGGTGGGGGTGGGGGCGATGAACTCCCCGCGCTACCGCCCCGCCGGGCTGCTGGCCAGCTGGCAGGACAACCGGGTCCTGCTCGATGGGGGCGGCGACGCGGCGGGCGGGGAGCGGCTCGACGGCTGGCTGGTCTGCGATGAACGCGCCGAGCTGATGCCCCAGATCCGCCACGCGGCGCGGGGGCTCCGGATGAGCGCCGGGGTCGCGGTCTACGAGGCCGCGGGCGTGGAGATCGTGCCGCTGCCGGTCAGCCACACCTCCCACCCCACCTACGGCTACCTGATCAGCACGGATCGGGCGCAGGCCGCCTGGGCGCCGGAGTTCTGGGTCTTTCCCGCCTGGGCGGCCGGCGTGGACCTGATGTTCGCCGACTCCGCGGGGTGGGACAGGCCGATCCGCTTCGCCGGCGGTGTGGGCGGGCACGCGAGCGTGATCCAGGTCGCGCGGCAGGCGCGCGATCTCCAGGTGGGGCGGCTGGTCTTCGCCCATATCGGCCGCCCCTCCATCCGGGCGATCGACCGCGGCGAGCGGCCGCCGTTCGGCGAGTGGGGCGTCGAGGGCCGAACCTACCCCCTTGGCTAGCCCCGGCCATTCGCTGATAGGAGCGCGTGCGCGGGCGCTCTGTGGGCCGGGGTCGTGCGAGGCTGGAGGGAGAACGGGGGAGGTGCGTGATGGCCAGACACATCGTGATCGGCGTGGACGGGTCCGCACCGGCGACGGCGGCTGTGGAGTGGGCGGCGGCCGATGCCCAGCGCAGAGAGCTGAGCCTGCGGATCTTGCACGTGTGCGAGGACTGGCCCTACCGCGTGGACACGACACGATACTGTGCGGGAACGCTGGCCGCGGCGGCCGACCGGGCTCGCGCCCTGACCCGCGGCGTGGAGGTGACCACGCAGTTGCTGTCCGGCAACGTGGTCGACACGCTGATCGGCGAGTCCCGCTCGGCCGACAGCGTGGTGATCGGCAGCCGGGGGCTCGGCGGGTTCGCCGGCATGATGGTCGGCTCGGTCAGCATGGGCGTCGCCGGGCACGCCGCCGGTCCGGTGGTGGTCGTACGCGAGACTTCGGTGGTGGTGCACGGACGGGTTGTCGTCGGATACGACGGCTCGCAGCATTCCGAGGCCGCAATGCGCTACGCCGTCGAGCAGGCGCGTGCTCGCGAGGTTCCGTTGCACGTCATCTATGCCTGGCAGGCCCCGGTGGTCTCGACGTACGCCGCCGCGTACGGCAGCTTTCTGGAGGACGCTTACGAGCAGGAGACCGAGACGGCGCAGGAGCGGGTGGCCCGCTGGCGCGACGGGAATCCGGATGTCGCGATCACCGATGAGACGGTGGTCGGCCATCCGGTCAACTTCCTGATCGAGGCGGGCGGCACAGCCGACCTGGTCGTGGTCGGCTCGCGTGGGCTGGGTGGCTTCGCCTCGGCGGTGCTCGGCTCGGTCAGCCATGCGGTGCTGCACCACCTGAGGTGCCCGGTCGCCGTGGTGCGGCCGGGGATTACGGCCCGCAAAGACGGTCAAATCTCTACCGCCCGGAATAAGGGGTCAGGCGATGGATAAGGAACCTGAATAGCTTTCATCGGCGCCGTCACGATCATCGTGACCACGACGACGAGACGCAAGAACGAGTAGCGCGGACGGGAGGTCACACGGCGTTGTCCGGTCTGCTCTCCGTTGACACGCTCCTGAATATGCTCCCCGAACCCGTGCGAAGCGTCCTGCCGCGCGCTCGCCGGGTCCGAGCCTGTGCAGGCGGGGTCCGGATCGAACTACGGAACATCGGCGGGCCGCGTACCGAGCGGCCGGCCCGCGCTCTCGAAGAGCGGCTGCGCTCGGCGGGAGCGCCGCGTGCCGAGGTGAACGGGGCGCTCGGCTGCGTGTTCGTGGCCTGCGACGAGACGGCCGACGTGGACAAGTTCGTGGCCGTCGTGGAGGAGCTCGACGAGGGCGGCGAGCCGCTGGGGGACGGTCGTGTGCTCGACGGCGTGGAGCAGCAGGCCCGCGCCGCGGTCGGCCTCTGCCTGCACCTCGCCGGCGCCGGGATCGCCATGGCCGGCGCGCTGACCCGCGCACCACGGCTCCCCGTGGCGGTGCCGAGCGTCCTCGCGCTGATCGAGCACACCCCGTGGGTCCGCGGCCCGCTGGAGGAACGCGTCGGTAAGCCGGTCGTGGACACGATGCTGGCGACGGGCCGGGTCGTTTCCGCCACGCTGGCGGTGCGACCGCTGTCACTGCTGATCGACTCCGTCGCCGCAGCCGGCCGGTACGTCGACGCGCGCGCCGGTCGCCGGGCGTGGGAGCGGCGTGAGGAGGAGTTCGCCGCCGAGGAGGGCGCGTACCGGCATACCAGGGCCGCCGCCGCGACGCGTCCGGCGCCGCTGCCGCGCGGCCCCGTGGAGCGCTACGCCGACGCGGCCGGCGCCGCGACGGTGGCCGCCCACGGCCTGACCACGATCGTCAGCCACAGCTACCAGCGGGGCGTGTCCATGCTGGTCTCAGGCATCCCCAAGGCGGCCAGTCTCGGCAGGGAGGCCTTCGTCAGCGCCGTGGCGCGCTGTCTGGCCGGACGTGGCACGATCGTGCTCGACCGCGACGCCCTGCGCCGCATGGACCGGATCGACACCGTCGTGCTGGACGCCGCCGTGCTCACCACAGGAGCGTGGACGATCGACAGCGTCATGCCGCTCGCCCCCGATGCGGACCTCGACGACCTGCATGCCCGGCTCTACGCGCTGCTCGACCTCGCCGACCCCGCGGCGCGGCGGCGGCGCGACGGGTGGAGCGCGGCGCCCGCGCCGCCGGAGGACGTGCCCGAGCGGTGGCTTGAGCAGGGGCTCCGGCCGGTCGCGGTGGCCAGGGACGGTGTGCCGATCGCCGTGGTCGGCCTGGCCCGCGAGCTCCATCCCCTTGCCGAGGCCGTGGTCGCGGCGCCCCAACAGACGTGCCGGGTGGTGCTGGCCGATGCCGATCCGGGACTGGCCGGGCGGCTGCGGGTGGAGGAGGTCGTGCCCGGCGGGTCGCGGCTGGCCGCGTCGGTGCGGGCGTTGCAGGCCGAGGGGCACGGCGTGGCCGTGGTGTCGCGGCGCGGGCGGCGCGCGTTGCGGCAGGCCGACCTGGGCGTCGGCGTACTCGACGGGGTACGGCGAGTTCCGTGGGACGCCGACGTCATGGGCGGGCTCGACGGCGTGCACCTGCTGCTCCAATGCCTGCCGGCAGCCAGGAGGGCGAGTGTGCGCGGCGTGTGGACGGCGGCCGCCGGGTCGATCGCCGGCACCGGGGTGACGTTGCTCGGTCCGGCCGCGACCGCGGTTCGACGCGCCCAGCTCGTCCACAACCTGACCGTGCTGGCCGCCCTCGCGACCGGGGAGTGGGCGGGCCGGCGCATAGGGCGGGCGGAGCCGCCGGTCCAGGCCGACCACACGCCCTGGCACGCCATGGCCGTCCGCGACGTCCTGGCCCGGCTCGGGGCCTCGCCGGACGGCCTGAGCGAGGCCGAGGCGGAGCGCCGCAGGACCGTCTCGATCCGCCCTGTGAAGATCGGCCCGGAGTCCCTGGCCGGGGAGACCGTGAGAGAGCTCGCCAACCCGCTGACCCCGGTGCTGGCCACGGGAGCGGGCGTGTCGGCCGCGTTCGGCTCGGTGCTCGACGCTGTGCTGATCGCCGGCGTGATCGTGGTGGACGCCCTGCTCGGCGGCGCCCAGCGGCGGGGCGTGGGGCGGGCGCTGCGGCGCCTGACGGAGACCACCGCCGTCCGGGTCCGGCTGCGCCGCGCCGCAGGTGAGGTGGCCGCATACGCCGACGACCTGGTGCCGGGCGACGTGATCGAGCTCAGGGCGGGCGATGCCGTGCCGGCCGACGGGAGGCTGATCCAGGCGGCCGGGCTCGAGGTCGACGAGTCGCCGCTCACCGGCGAGTCTCAGCTCGTGCCCAAGACCGCGGCGCCCGTCGCGGCGCCCGCCGTCGCGGACCGCGCCTCCATGGTGTACGAGGGCACGACCGTCGCGGCCGGGCACGGGCTCGCCGTGATCGTGGCCACCGGCGAGGCGACCGAAGCGGGCAGGACCGCCAGGCTGGCCCGTCAGGAGCCGCCGCCGAGCGGCGTGGAGCTGCGGCTGCGCGCGCTGAGCCGGCGGATACTCCCGGCCGCGGTCGGCTCCGGCGTGGTCCTCATGCTGGTCGAGCTGCTGCGCGGCTCGCCGCTGACCCAAGCCGTCGCCCCGGCGGTGAGCATGGCGGTCGCGGCGGTTCCCGAAGGGTTGCCGTTCGTCGCCACCGTGGCCGAGCTGGCCTCGGCCAAGCGGTTGTCGACCCGCAACACGCTGGTCCGCAACCCGTCCACGATCGAGGCGCTGGGCCGGGTGGACGTGCTCTGCTTCGACAAGACGGGCACGCTCACCGAGGGCCACATCAGCCTGCGCCTGGTGTCGGACGGCCAGATCGAGCAGGAGGTGGAGGAGGCCGCGCCCGAGTTGCGGGCGATCGTGGGCGCGGCGCTGCGTGCGGGGCCGCGCTTCGGAGGCGGGCGGGCCATCCCGCACCCCACGGACCGCGCGATCGTGGACGGTGCCGAGAGGCTGGGCATCACCCCTCAGGAGGGGCTGCGCACCTGGCACCGCGTGGCCGAGCTGCCTTTCGAGCCGGCCCGGGGCTATCACGCCGTCCTCGGCCGCGGCGAGTCGGGGCAGCTGCTGAGCGTCAAGGGCGCTCCGGAAGTGGTGCTCGGCCAGTCCACGAACGTCGTGGTGAACGGGCAGATCGTGCCGCTGGACCTTGCGATCAGGCGGCGGTTGGAGCAGGAGGTGGACCGGCTCGCCCTGCGGGGTTACCGGGTGCTCGCCGTGGCGGAGCGGCCTGCCTCCAGCCGTGCCGATCTCGACGAGTCCCGCATCGAGAGCCTGTGCTTCCTCGGGTTCCTCGGGCTGGCCGATCCGGTGCGCCCGACGGCCAAGCGCAGCGTGGAGCGGCTCGTCCGCGCCGGTGTACAGGTCGTCATGATCACCGGGGACCATCCCAGTACGGCGGAGGCCATCGCGGCGGAGATCGGCGCGCTGGACGGCCGGCGCGTGATGACCGGCCCCGAGCTGGAGGAGCTGGACGACGAGGTCCTGGCCAAGGCGCTGCCGGATGTGGCGGTCTTCGCCCGGGTCACGCCCGAGCACAAGGCGCGGATCGTCACCAGGCTGCGCGCGGCGGGCAGGGTGGTGGCCGTCACCGGCGACGGCGCCAACGACGTGCCCGCGATCCGGCTCGCCGACGTGGGCGTGTCGCTGGGCTCGCACGCCGCTCCCGCCACCAAGGCCGCCGCCGACATCGTCATGCTCGACGACCGCATCGAGACGATCATCGAGGCGATCGTCGAGGGACGGGGCATGTGGGCCTCCGTCCGCGACGCGCTGGGCATCCTGCTCGGCGGCAATGTCGGGGAGATCGCTTTCACGCTCGGATCGAGCCTGCTCACCGGCCGCACCGCGTTGAACGCCCGCCAGCTCCTGCTGGTCAACCTGCTCACCGACATGCTGCCCGCCATGGCGGTGGCCATCCGGCCGCCCAGCGCCGCCAGCCCCGAGCGGCTGCTCGCCGAGGGACCCGAGGTCTCCCTCGGCGCCGCTCTGACCAGGGACATCTACCTGCGGGCGGTGGCCACGGGCGTCGCGGCGGGGGCGGCGTGGCTGCTCGCGCGGATGAGCGGGACGCGGGGCCGGGCCGACACGGTCGGGCTCATCGGCCTGGTGGCGGCCCAGCTGCTCCAGACCCTCGCACTGGGCGGGCGGGACCGGGTGGTGGTGCTGGCCGCGCTGTTGTCCCTGGCCACGCTGGTGCTGATCGTCTCCACGCCCGGTCTCAGCCAGGTCTTCGGCTGCCGCCCCGTCGGCCCGCTCGGCTGGGGGATCGGCCTGGGCTGCGCGGCCACCGCGGCGCTGCTCGCCGCGATGATCGAACGGTCTCCCGCGGAGTAGTCATCAGCGGGTCTCCACGGGAGGTTCTTCCCGGCTGCGTGACAGGCGGCCGGTGATGGCCGGCACCAGGCCGTGGGGCAGGAACAGCACGACCACGATCAGCACGAGCGCGTACACCGCGTACGACAACACGCTCGGCGCGTACGACGGCATCCCGGGCAGACTGGCCAGGCCGTCGAGTCCTTGCACGAGCAGCGTGATCGCCCCAGCCCCGGCCACGGCTCCCCAGATGGTGCCCAGCCCGCCGACCACGGCCATGACGATGTACTGGATCGAGATCAGCACAGGGAACGAGCCCGGCGCCACGTAGCCCGTGTAGAAGCAGTAGATGCCGCCGGCGAGGCCGGCGAACGCCGCCGACAGGGCGAAGACCACCAGCTTGTAGCGCCCGACCGGGATGCCGGACGACGCGGCGGCGGTCTCGCTCGTGGCCAGCGCCCGCAGGGCGCGGCCCGGCCGCGAGGTGATGACGTTGTGCGTCACCAGCATCACCAGCGCCAGCCCTCCCCAGGTCAGGTACGCGTACGCGGCCGCACTGCCCGCCTCGAACCCGCCGAGCGAGAACTGCGGGATGGCCTGCAGGCCGATGTCCCCGCCGGTGAACTCCAGCTGCCCGGCGAGCGAGAGCAGGATGAGCTGCATGGCCAGGGTCGCGAACGCCAGGTGGTGGCCGCGCAACCGCAGCAGCGGCATGCCGATCACGAGGGCGAACAGGGCCGCGGCCACGGGGGCGGCGATCAGCCCGGCCAGCGGTGGCACGCCGCTCAGGGCGAGGAGGGCGGCGGTGTAGGCGCCGACGCCGTAGAAGGCGCCCTGGCCCAGCGACACCTGTCCGGCGTACCCCATGAGCAGCGACACCCCGACCGTGACCATGGCGGCCAGGCCGAGCAGGATGTACACGGCCAGCGCGCTGTCGTCCAGCAGCGCGGGCAATGCCAGCGTCACGACGGCCACCAGCACGCCGGCCACGAGCCTGATCATGTGGACTCCTGGGAGATGGCGGTGCGGCGGCCGGCCTGGACGATCATGACGATGATCATGAGACCCAGCGCTATCTCCAGTTGGTGCGACCCGTAGCCGTAGCCGGCGGCCATGGTCTCGGCCACGCCCAGCAGCAGTGCCCCCAGCAAGGTGATCACCGGCCGGGTGAGGGCGCCGAAGACGGCCGCGGCGAAGCCGTTGACGATGAGCGTGACGTCGGTGTCGAACGAGATCGGCCGCAACGGCGTCACCAGCACCCCCGCGAGGCCGCCGAGCAGCCCGCCCAGCGCGAACGCCACCAGCCCCATGCGGCGGGTGTCGATGCCGACGACGCGGGCGGCATAGGGGTTCGACGCGCACGCGGTCAGTGCCTTGCCCAGGTAGGTGCGTCCGAAGAAGAGCGCGAGCGCGACGAACGTCAGGGCCGTCACCGCGATCACCAGCAGGTGCTGCGTCTGAATCCGCGCCCCTGCCACCGTCACCGAGCCGGCCAGACCGGGCGCCGAGCGCGGCTGGTCTCCCCACAACACGATGTCGACCGCGTAGGCGAGCACGCCGACGCCGAGCGTGACGATCAGCGACGACAACGGGGTCACACCGGGCTTGCCGATGGCGGCCAGCCCGGTCAGCAGCCCCGCCACCGCCGCGACCAGGATGGCCGTCACCTCGCTCAGCCCGTGCGGGAAGCCCAGCCCGAGCAGCGACGACGTGCACAGCCCGGCCACCACGGCGAAGGTGCCCTGGGCGAAGTTCACCACGCCGGTGACCCGATGGATGACGACCAGGCCGCTGGCGATGAGCGCGATCGCGCACCCGACCGCCAGCCCATTGAGCAGGTATGTGAGGAACGCGCTCATGTGATCGCACCCCCCAGATAGGCGCCGGCCACCTTCGGATCGCCGGCCAGGTCGGCGGAGTCCCCCTCGGCCACCACCCGCCCTGACTCCAGCACGTAAGCCCGCCGGCACAGGTCGAAGGCCAGCCGCGCGTTCTGCTCGATGAGCAGCACCGTCAGGCCCTGCGATCGGTTCAGCTCCGCCAGGTGTCCCGCCAGGTCGGCGGTGACATTGGGGGCGAGCCCCAGGGACAGCTCATCCACCACGAGCACCGACGGGCGCGACATCATGGCGCGGCCGAACGCGACCATCTGCTGCTCGCCGCCCGACAGCACACCCGCCTGCCGCCTCGCCAGCGAAGCCAGCTGGGGCAGCAGGTCGTAGACGGAGGACGGGTCGCGCTCGCCGGAGCGCCAGCCGCCCAGCGCCAGATTGTCCGCGACCGACAAATCCGGAAATAGCTGGCGGCCCTCCGGGATCAACGCCAGCCTGCCGCCGATCTCCACCGTCCCGGAAGCGGATTTCAGCAGGCCCGCGAGCGTGTTGGCCAGCGTCGACTTGCCGGCGCCGTTCGGGCCGAGCAACGCGACCATCTCGCCCTTGCCGACGTTCAGCGTGACGTGCTCCAGCGCGGTCGCGGTGCCGTACGAGACGACCAGGTCCCTGACGTCGATCATGACGCCTGCCCGAGGCTGAGGGCGGGGGTCATGACGCCTGTCCGAGGTAGGCGGCGAGCACCAGCGGGTCGGCCCGCACCTCGGCGGGCGGGCCGTCGGCGATGACCTGGCCGAGGTCGAGCACCACGAGCCGGTCGGCGAGCCGGGTCACGAAGGCGACGTCGTGCTCGATGAGCAGGATCGTCAGTCCGCCCGCGCGCAGCTCCTCCACCAGCGCCGCGAGCCGCTCGCGTTCCTGGCCGCGCAGCCCGGAGGCGGGCTCGTCGAGCAGCAGCAGCCGAGGCCGCGCGCACAGGGCGCGGGCCAGCTGCAACGCGCGCTGCTGCCCGATGGGGAGCCGGTCGGCGGGCCGGTCCGCCCACTCGGCGAGGCCCACGCGCTCCAGAGCGGCGTCCGACTCGGTCGCGATGAGCCGCTCGTCGCGCCGGTGCCGGGGCAGCCGCAGCGCCGCCGACACGAACCCCGCCCCGGTACGCCCGTGCATCCCCACCATGACGTTCTCCCTGACGGTCATGCCGCGGAACACGCGGGCCGCCTGGAAGACGATCGACATGCCGAGCCTGGCCCGCCGGTGCGGCGCGAGCCGGTCCACCCGGTGCCCGAGGAAGGAGATCTCGCCCCGGTCGGCCGCCAGATGCCCGGTGATCAGGTTGAACAACGTGGACTTGCCGGCCCCGTTCGGCCCGATGATGCCGCAGACCTCGCCGTCCGCGACGCTCAGGGAGACGTCGCGGACGGCGTAGACGCCCCCGAAGGAGCGGGATACCCCGGTGACCGCCAGCACGCGCTACCCCGCCGCGGTGACGGTCTTGGTGAGCTGCTCCTTGGCCCAGTCGGTCGGCACGAACTGGCCGTTCTTCACCGTGTTGACCGAGATGAACTCGGGGGAGAGCCCGGAATGGTCGGTGGGGGAGTAGCGGAAGCGGCCATTCGGCGTGATCAGGTCCATGCTCTCCAGCGCCTGCTGGATCTTGGTCTTGTCGGTGCTGCCGGCCTTCCTGATCGCCTCGAACAGCAGCAGGCTCGCGCTGTAGCCGTCCTGCGCGAACTGCGGCGGCGGGTAGCCGTGCTTCTGCTGGTACGGCTTGGCCATCTGGTCGATGATCTGCTTCTGCTTGCCGGCCGGCAGATGGTCCCCGACGACGCCGATGGCGCTCTGCACGGTCATGCCCTCGGCGTCGCGGCCCATCGGCTCCAGCCACAACTTGCTGGCCTGGGACGCGGTCAGGAACAGCGGCGTCTTGAGCCCCGAGGCGACGTACTGCTTGGCGGCCGTCACGCCGGGCGCGCCCGAGCCCCAGAACACCAGCGCCTCGGCGGCGGAGTCGCGCACGTGCTGGAACACCGCGCTGAAGTCGGAGTTCGTGGTCTCGTACGGCTCGTCCACGGCGATCGTCACGTTGTACTTCGGCGCGAGCGCCACCATGGACTTGTGGCCGGAGACCGAGTACGCGCTCTTGGAGTCCCAGGCCACCGCGATCGTCTTGATGCCCTGGGCCTGGATGTACTGCAGGTAGCGCTCGGCGTACATGCTGGACAGGGCGGGCGTGACGAAGATGTACGACTTGATCGGCTCGACCTGCTCCTGCGCGGGCGCCAGCGACAGGTACGGCATCTTGTCCCGCTGCGCGAGCGGCTCCACCGCGAGCGCCGAGTTGGAGAACACCGGGCCGATCAGCGCGTCGATCTCGCCCTTGATCTGGTTGTAGGCCACGATGCCCTGGTCGGGAGCGGTCTTGTCGTCCCGGGTGACCAGCTCGACGGTGCGGCCCAGTAAGCCGCCCTGGGCGTTGACCTGCTCGACCGCCAGCTCCACGGCCTTCTTGTCCTCGCTGCCGAGCGGCGTGTAGTTGCCGGTCAGGGAGACGATGAGGCCGACCTTGATGGGGCCGTCACCACCTGACCCGCCGGGACTACCGCCGCACGCGGCCACGGCCAGCACGAGACACACCAGAGACGGTAGAAGCCTGCGCATCAGGACCTCCTGGGCCGGATGTCGCCCTGAATGTAGGCAGGTACATTACGGCTGTCAAGACAATGCCCAACATCCGTGGGGGTGGCGGTGTGCGGCCTCAATCGGTGATTCTCACCTTTCTCGGAGATCACGTTTACGGTCGCGGAATCTGCGTCTTCTCGGGCAGCTTCATCGAGGCGTTCGCCAAGGTCGGCGTCTCCGAGGAGGCGACGCGCTCGACGCTGACCCGGATGGTCCGCCGCGGGTTGTTGCGCCGGCAGCGCTCAGGGCGGCGTATGTACTTCGGCCTCACCCCGACCAGCACCGAGGTGCTCAGGGACGGCGAGCGGCGCATCTGGCACAGCGGCGTCGTCAACGACGCCGGCGAGGACCGGTGGACGCTCATCGGTTTCTCGCTGCCGGCCTCATGGCAGCGGCAGCGGCACGAGCTGCGCTCGCGGCTCATCTGGGCCGGGTTCGGGCCGCTGCAGAACGGGTTGTGGATCGCCCCCGGCGAGGTGGAGGCGCCCGAGGTGCCGGGGGTGGAGGTGAAGGTGTTCGCCGCCGAGCCGCGGCGGCCCACCGACATGCAGGCGCTGGTACGGGACGCGTACGACCTGGCCGGGCTGGGTGAGCGTTACCGGGCGTTCCTGCGCCGCTGGGACCAGGCCGATCCCGCGCCCGACGCGCCCGACGACCTGGCCCGCTCGCTGACGCTGCTCACCGGCTGGCTGCAGATCATCAGGACCGACCCCCGGCTCCCGCTGCGTTACCTGCCGCACGACTGGCCCGCGGAGAAGGCCCAGCGGGTCTGCCACGCGCTGCACGAGCGGTTCAGGCCGGAGGCCGCGGCGGTCGCCGAGCGGCTCCTCGACACGGTCCCCGACGAAAGTTGGGCAGAACGATGACAGCGATCGTCTAGTGGCCTAACTTGAGCCTGGAGGAGCACTGATGCGGAACCAGGGGCTTGGATCGTGGCCGGCACGCAGGGCCCGCATGACGCCCGACCGGGTGGCGCTGACCTGCGGCGGGCGCGATCACACCTACCGTGACCTGCGGGAACGTACGTATCGGCTGGCTTCCGCGCTGGGCGTGGGGCGCGGCGACCGGGTGGCCTACCTCGGGCCCAACCATTGCGCGCTGGTCGAGACGTTCTTCGCGGCAGGGCTGCTGGGGGCGGTGTTCGTCCCGCTCAACACCCGGCTGGCCACGCCCGAGTTGCGCTTCATCCTCCAGGACGCGGACGCGTCGGTGGTGCTGCTCGGCGAAGGGCGGGACGGCGAAGGGCTGCCCGGCCGCCACATCCCGGCCGCGGACTACGAGGACCTGCTGGCGTCAGGCTCGCCCGAGCCGATCGACGAGCCGGTCGGCCAGGACGACGTGTGCCTGATCATGTACACCTCCGGCACCACCGGACGGCCCAAGGGCGCGATGCTCACGCATGCCAACCTCACGTGGAACGCCGTCAACCTGCTGGTGGACGTGCCGCTCGCACACGACGAGGTGACGCTGATCAGCGCACCCCTGTTCCACATCGCGGCACTGGCGCAGACGCTGATCCCGAGCGTGCTCAAGGGCGGGCGGGCCATCCTGGAGCCGTCCTTCGACGTGGACCGCACGTTCGACCTGATCGAGGCCGAGCGGGTGACGGTGATGTTCGGGGTGCCGTCGATGTTCGCCTTCCTCGCCCAGTCGCCGCGCTGGCCCAAGGCCGACCTGTCGAGCCTGCGCCACCTGCTGTGCGGGGGCGCGCCGGTGCCCCTGCCGCTCATCACGACCTACCAGGAACGGGGGCTGACGTTCCTGCAGGGCTATGGCATGACGGAGACCGCGCCCGGCGCGCTCTTCCTCGGCGCCGAGCACTCCATCGACAAGGCGGGGACGGCCGGCGTGCCGTGTTTCTTCTCCGACGTGCGCCTGGTCACGATCGAGGGCGCGCAGGCGGCCCCCGGCGAGCCCGGCGAGGTCTACGTCCAGGGACCCAACGTCATGCCCGGCTACTGGCGCCGGCCCGAGGAGAGCGCGAAGGTGCTCTCGCCGGACGGCTGGTTCCGCTCGGGCGACGTCGGCGTCGCCGACGAGGACGGTTACGTGCGCATCTCCGACCGGCTCAACGACGTGATCATCTCCGGCGGCGAGAACATCTACCCCGCCGAGGTCGAGAGCGTCCTTTACAGCCATCCCGCGGTCGCCGAGTGCGCGGTGATCGGCGTGCCCGACGACCGGTGGGATGAAGTGGGCAAGGCCCTGGTCGTATTGCGGCCGGGCGCGACGGCCGAGCCCGAGGAGCTGCTGAAGCACCTGGACGGTCGGCTGGCCCGCTTCAAAATCCCGAAATATCTGGAATTCGTCTCTGAACTGCCCAAGAACGCGGCGGGCAAGCTGCTCAAGGCCCCGCTCAGAAAGCTCTACGGGAGTTGATCCGCAATGCGTACCTCACCGCCTTTCCGCGCCGACCACGTCGGCAGCCTCCTGCGCCCGCAGTCCCTGCTCCGCGCCCGCGAGAGCCTCGCGGGCGACGAACTGCGGGAAGCGGAGGACGCGGCCATCCGAGAGGTGGTGCGCAGGCAGGAGGAGATCGGCCTGCAGAGCGCGACCGACGGCGAGTTCCGGCGGGCCTCCTGGCACATGGACTTCATCTACCGGCTCGGCGGCATCGGCCAGGCCACCGACGAGCACATCACGGTCCGCTTCCACAACGAGCAGGGCGACATCGAGTTCACCCCGGCGGCGCTGCGCGTGCACGACCGGATCAAGCTGCGTGAGCCGATCTTCGCCGACGACTTCATGTTCCTGCGGGACACCGTGAGCACGGTCGTGCCGAAGCTGACCATCCCGTCGCCCAGCATGGTGCACTACCGCGGCGGGCCGGCCGCCATCGACCCGAAGGTCTACCCGGACGTCGAGGAGTTCTGGCGTGACCTGAGCGCCGCCTACGCCGAGCAGGTGCGCAGGATCGGCGCGCTGGGGTGCACGTACCTGCAGTTCGACGACACCAGCCTGGCCTACCTGAACGACCCGGCCCAGCGGGCGGAGCTGGAGTCGCGGGGCGACGACGCCGAGCACATGCACCTGCGCTACATCAAGCAGATCAACGCCGCGCTCGCGGCCAAGCCGGCCGGGATGACGATCACGACGCACATGTGCCGCGGCAACTTCCGCTCGTCCTGGGCCGCCTCGGGCAGCTACGACTTCGTCGCGGAGGCGTTGTTCGGTGAGCTGAAGGTGGACGGGTTCTTCCTGGAGTACGACGACGAGCGGTCCGGGGGATTCGAGCCGCTGCGATTCGTGCCCAAGGGCAAGATGGTCGTTTTGGGGCTGGTCACGACCAAGCACGGGGAGCTGGAGTCGAAGGACACGCTGAAGCGGCGCATCGATGAGGCCGCCAAGTTCATCGACCTCGACCAGCTCTGCCTGTCGCCGCAGTGCGGCTTCTCCTCCACAGTCGAAGGCAACGAGCTGACGGCCGACCAGCAGTTCGCCAAGCTCCGCCTGATCGTCGAGACCGCCCAGGAGGTCTGGGGCTGACGGCAGGGATGCGGCGAGAGCCCGGGGAAACCGGCTCCGGGCTCTCGCCGCCGATCAGCGGACCACGATGGTGGTCAGCGACCGCGGCTGGAGGGTCACCGTGCGGCCGGTCACGGCCGACGGGGTGAGCGAGTTGTCGTTGTTCGTCACGTACGCGGTCGCCCTGCCGCGCACGCCGTCCCACGTGACGGCCTCGGTGCCCGTGTTGAGGGCCACGATCACCTTCGACCCGTCCGTGTTGCGGAACGCCGAGACCTTCAGCGCCGGATTCGCCGCCGAGGCGTCCACCCGGACCGCGCCCGGCCGGATGAACCGGCTGTAGGCCGCCATCGCCCACAACCGCTTCGACACCTTGTAGGTCTTCGCCGTGTCGTCGACCTGCATGAACGCCCTGGTCGTGCCGCGCGAGGCGCCCAGCCAGTAAATGTAGGCGCTGACGTCGCCCAGCGTGAGCGCGTCGTGGATGGCCTGCGCGATCGTGAAGCCGTCGTAGCCGCTGCCGTCGTCCCAGGCCTCGTTCCAGGTCGAGCCGTTGGGGTTCCACTCCGACATCCAGGTCTTCCTGCTGGTCGGCAGCGGGGCGTCCACGGGGCTGGCGTAGGTGTGGCCGGCGTGCGTCTTGACCCAGCGGCGGGCCTCGGGGTCGGCCTCGATCGCCGCCGTGTACGCCTTGGCCTGGTTCCAGCCGAAGGAGTCGCAGCACACCAGGTTCACGTTGCCCTTGGCGATCGGGCCGAGCACCTTGACGAACTGGGCGGCCTGTTCCGGGGTGAAGCGCATGGAGGCGTACGTGGCCGTCCAGTCGGGCTCGTTCGTGAACCCGAGGTCGGTGATCTTGATGCCTTCCCGCTCGTAGAACTTCGTGTACGCCAGCAGGTAGTTCGCGTACGCCTTCTCCCACTCCGGCAGCAGGTTGCCGCCGTTCTTGTCGTCGCCGTTGGTCTTCATGTAGCCGGGCGCGCTCCAAGCGTCGGCGAAGAAGCGCTTCACGCCGTACGCCTTGGCCTCCTTGGCCACCCAGACCTGGCTGTTGTCGTCGCCGTCCCACACGTACTTGGGCGGGGCGTCCGGGCCGCCGGGGTTCTCCGGCTGGATCGACACCATGTGGTCGTACGGGCTGCCCGCGGGGGAGGAGCCGATGCCGAGCCGCAGGATGCTGAGGCCGGCCCCCTTCTCCCGGTCGAACCACAGGTCGAGGATCTCCCGCTGCTGCGCCGGCGACAGCGCCTCGAGCAACTCGTTGCGGCGGAACGCCTGAGAGACGCCGAAGCCGTCCATCTGCTGGTGCGTGACGCGCTCGTTCACGGTGATGGCCGGTGCCGGCGCGGCGTGCGCCGGGTTCACCGCCAGGAGACCGAGCACGGTGATGGCGACAAGTCCTCGTAACATGGTGCCTCCGAAAGTTTCGGAAAAGTGGCGAATATTTCACCAATCGTGCCGGAACCGTAATCGGCGTCAAGGTCTGCCGTCAACACCAAGCGGCGCCGTCCCCCGAGGAAGGGGACGGCGCCGCTGGGCTCCCGCGTTCAGCGCGCGGACTCGGCGCGGGACTTGATGGTCTGCATCTGCCTCCGCACGGTCAGGAAGTCGGCCAGGTCCATCCTGGCGAGATAGAGGGTGCCGCTCAGGCCTGGCTCGGCCTTGATCCGGACGCGGAACACCATCCTGGTCCTGCCGTCGTCGATCTCGCGGAGCGAGATGGAGCACGTGGTGATGGCCTCTTCGCCCCGATGAACCAGGACGAGCGTGTGCGGCGGATCGGTCTGCTCCACGACGAACCCGGCGCCATCAGGCCCGGAGCGCAGCGTGTCGCCGACCTTGAGTCCCTGCTCCGCTTCCTCCGCGGGAGGACCGCCCAGCTGGACCAGCCAGGGCCAGACGGCCGCAGGGGAGGCCTCGACGGTGATGGCGCGGGTCGCCTGGTACTGCGGCGTGCGGACGATGTCGTCACCCGCCATCTCACCGTAGACCTCGCCGTCGTCGGCGCCCCAGCGCAGGTGCCACGGGCGCACCGCGAGCATGTACCCCGCCGCCGCCCCCACCGCGAACCTGAGCATCGAACGTGTCATGTACCGCGCCATGAACATCGCGAACTCCTTCGTATCGCCGGTCGGAACGCCCAGTCTCCGACGTGAGGCCGCCCTTGGCCAGCGGAACCGCCGTGCTTCAGCGGCCGAAGCAAATGGTGCGGCCCGCGCGTACCCTTTCGCCCTTGTAGCTCACCTGATCGATCGTGTTCCCCCGGGGATCGACGAGGACGAGGCCGTCGCCCTGGTTGCCGAGCTGCAGCGCCCCGTCGAGCGGCACCCTCAGCGTGGTGCCGCCCGCCACGGCCCCGCTCAGGTCCTTGCGGGCGTTGGTGGCATCCGACAACCACCAGCCCGACAGGTCGACCGGGCCTGGCGTGACGTTGAGCAACGTGACCGACTCCGCGCCGCGGTCGGCGCCCACGGGGTCGGGCAGGGCGGCCACGATCAGCACGTCGCCCACGGCGATGAGCGGCGGGTTGACGGTCGAGCCCGGCGGCGCGGGATCCGGGTTGATGATGAACGACTCCGGCCACACCGTCAGCTGGATCTGGTGGCCGGAGGCCCAGACGACGTCGTGCAGGTTGCCCCGTTCGAGCTTGTCGAGCAGGAACAGTTCGTCGTCGCGGTGCACCGGGTCGGCCCGCAGCCACGCGTCGAAGCCGTCGAAGTCGGGGAATCCCGCCGCGAGGTACGGCACGATGCGGCGGAACAGCTTGGGCCACATCACCAGCTGCTCGGCCGCGGCCAGGTCGGGGATGACGGCCACGCCGTCGGGGTCGGCGGTGGAGCGCGGCCAGATGCCGGTGGCGAGCGCCTTCTGCCTGGCCGCCGCCGACACGTCCGCCAGGTGCGTACGCAGCTCGGCGGGCAGGGTCGCGTAGAACGCCGGATAGACCAGCCCGGCGGCGAGCAGCGCGGCGTTGACGGAGGCGTCGGCCAGCGGCCCGTCCAGGAACACCCGGGAGCCGTCCGCCCCCGGATGGTCGCCCGCGAACACGAACGCGATCAGCCGGCCGTTGGCGTCGATGCCGTTGGTGAGCACGTGGCCGCGGATCGCGTCCTGGTCGGCGGAGCGGACCTTGTTCGGCAGGTCGTCCCAGAAGACCACGTTGGTGAAGCCGAGCAGCCGAAGCAGCTCGTCCCTTGCCGCCTCGGCACCCGTCAGCTCCTGGTGGGTTTCGCCGAAGTGGGTTTCCAGCGCGTCGATGGCCTCCAGACGTGCGGAGATGCCGCGGCGCGTGATGTCCGGCGGCGAGCCGGAGTGCCGGGGCAGCGCCTCGACCAGCGCGGGATTGTCGGGCAGGAACTTGACCGTGTCACCGTCCGGTTCCGGCCCTTGTCGCGGGAGGTCCGGATATCGGATGACAAAATTGCCCCGTAATAGCGTGTAACTCATGAATTCCCCCCATATCTCGGCGAGCGGAGCGTAACTCGCGTTTGGGGCATCGTCCATGTATCACGACAAATCAGCGATATACCGCTATTGCTGCCTCCGCGACCAGCGTGTCCACCACGGCGACCAACTCGTCGACCACCCGCGGACTGTCGCGGACGATCTCGCGCAGCCGGCCGACGAGCTCGCTCGACGGCAGGTCGAGGTAGAGCTCCGCCTCCAGCCGCAGCACGGCCACCAGGCCGCACAGCGCCGCAGCCCGGGCGTCCGGTTTCTTCCAGCCCTCGACCGCGGAACGCGCCCCCGAAGAGGCGCGTACGACCGAGGCGACGTCGGCGAGCTGATAGCGCGTGGTCGGCAGCACGCCCATCACCCTCTTGGTCACCCGCAGCAACACGCCGGCCGCGACCAGATCCTCCCGGGTGCGGTCGTAGGCCCGCTCGGCCACCTTCTTGATCGGTGACCGCACGTCCCCTGGCTCCCCGGCGACGAGCGCGAGCAGGTCGTCGGTGAGCGGGTCACCGGTGGGGACGACGGGGTCGGAGACCGCGACCCGGCCCCTCGCGACCGCGACGCGGCCGTCCAGGGCCAGGTCGAGCAGCGCCGCGCCGGCCAGCCCGAGCGCCATCGAGGACTGATGGATCAAGGGCTTGCCGGACTGGTCGTGCGCGACGAGATAGAGGTCCTGATGAAGCGGCAGCCGGTTCATGGCGGTGTGAATCCTTTGTCCGCTACCGGCGGGTCGACTTGACGCCCATGCCGGGCAGGGCGGGACGGAGGCCGAGGCCGTACAGTACGCCCAGCACCACGACGCCGATGCCGAACCAGGCGAGGCCGAGCACCTGCGCCCACACGTTGGCGTTGATCACGACGAACACGAGGATCGCCATTCCGATCAGCGGCGAGATCAGGTGTGACCACATGTTCTCGGACCGCATGCGGAACTCGTAGTGGACGATCACCGACAGGTGCAGGACCACGAAGGCGACCATAGCGCCCATGTTGATGAGGCTGGAGAGCAGCACGACGCCGTCGTCGCGGGTGGTCATCCAGATCCCGAGCCCGATGGACAACACGGAGATGAGGATGATGGCGTTGGACGGCACCGAGTGCCGGACCGACACCTTGGCCAGGAACGACGGCAGCTGTCTGTCGCGCGCCATCGCGTAGAGCAGGCGCGACACGGCGACCTGAGCCACCAGCGTGTTGGCCAGGCCCCAGGAGAGCGCGGTGGCGGTCGAGGTGACGTGCCTGAGCCACTCGCCGCCGGCGAGCGCCGCCGCGTCGTAGAACGCGGTTTCGCTGCCCTCACTCAGCAGCCCCGCGGGGTCGGGCACCAGCAGCGCGGCCACCCACACCTGCGCGATGAACAACACCCCGGCCAGGGCCAGCGCAACCCGCATGGCCCGGCCCACTTGGACGGAGCCGCCGGTGGACTCCTCGACCAGCATGCTGATGCCGTCGAAGCCGAGGAACGACAGGACCGCGACCGAGACCGCGGCGAACATCACCGGCCAGGAGAACGTCTCGGGATTGAACAGCGGCGCGAGGCTGAAGCCCTGGCCCTTGCCCTGCAGCAGCGCCCAGACGCCGATCAGCAGGAACAACGCCAGCACGACGAGCTCGAACGCGATCATCACGCGGGTGAGCTTGACCGTCATCCGGATGCCGCGCAGGTTGATCACCATGTTGACGACCACGAAGATGACCAGCCACGCCCACACGGGCACCTGCGGCACGCTGGAGTTCATGGCGATGGACGCCACAAGGTAGAGCAGGCACGGGACGAGGATGTAGTCGAGCAGCACCATCCACCCGGTCAGGAACCCGACCGGCGGCGCGATGCCGCGGCCGGCGTAGTTGTAGACCGACCCCGACAGCGGGAACGCCTTGACCATCTGCGCGTACGACGCGGCCGTGAACAGCAGCGCGATCATCCCGATCAGGTACGCCAGCGCCGGCATGCCGCCCGACTGCGAGTAGACGAGGCCGAAAATCGCGAAAGGCGCGATCGGCACCATGAACACCAGGCCGTAGAACACGAGGTCTGGCAGCCCGACTCCGCGTCGTAACTCTTGCTCGTAACCGAACTGCTCGATGCTCTCCTGTGTGCGCACGACAGCCTCTCCATGTCGTCATGCGGCCATAGGGCGGGGGGTGCCCAGGGCGCGAGGGGGGTGTATCGACCCGGTGATCCTTCCGTAGCCCGGGGTCACGTCGCAAGGTCCGGCCAGGATGTGCCACGCGAATCACATCGTGAGCCAGGCTCGGAACACCCCTGCTCGGGGCGGCCATGCTGCCCGCCGTGGTGAGGCGGGGTCAGCCCGCGGCGGTGCGGAGGCGGGCTTCCAGGCCGTCGAGGAGGCGCTGGAGGCCGTAGTCGAAGTTGTCCTCGTTCTCCGCGGACGGCTCGGCCTCGCGCTGCTCGGCATACAGGGCGCGCAGCCGGGGGAAGTCCCGGACGGCCTGCTCGGCGGCCGGCCACAGCTGCTCGGCCCACGCCTGCTCGCTCTGCCCGCTGCGGGCGACCATGGAGATCCACGCGGCCTCGCTGGTGGAGACGCCCAGCACGTAGGCGATGACGGCGTTCATCGCCCGATCGGCCTCCTTCAGCGAGAAGCCGGCGCCCTCGAACACAGCGAGCAGGTGCTCGGAGCGGCGCAGCACGTTGGGCCCGAGGTAGGACAGCCCTGCCTCGCCGAGCTTGGCGGCCACCCACGGGTGGCGCAGGATCGTCGCGCGCAGTCCGCCGGCGACCTCGGTCACGGTGGCCCGCCACGCGGCCGGATCACCCGGCGCGCTCAGCGCCAGCTCGCCATAGACCTCGTCCACGGCCAGCTCGAACAACTCGTCCTTGTTGGCCACGTGCCGGTAGAGCGAGGTGGCGCCCGCGCCCAGCCTGCTGCCCAGGCGGCGCATGCTCAGGGCGTCCATGCCCTCCTCGTCGAGGAGCCGCACGGCCTCGGCCACGATGTGCTCCCTGCTCAGGACCGGCTGCTCCCGCTCCTTGCGCGGGCGGGCCCACACCGACGGAAGCGGTTGCTTGTCTGCTGCCATGGGACCACACCCTAGCGCGTGGCGCACGCCGTACGCAAATGGGCACGTCGTGCGCGGATGCCTAGTGGCCGTGGGTGGCGCCATGAGGCGGCGGACCGTACCCTTGCGCGGCCCCGTACGAGGACGTCGTAGCGCAACGCGGTGTCGGCGGCCGCGTTGATCACCCGGAACCTGACCCGCCGTCCCGGCGTGCCGGCGAACGTCGCGGGCGTGTCCGGCGTGCGGCCGTTGACCAGGTAGAGCGGATGGCGCAGCTCCGCCGCCACGCCGCCGAGCGCGTCACTGCGTAGGGTGTCGTCGTGCTGGGTGGTGGAGTTCAGCCGGCGCAGCGCGTCGTCCGGGGTGCCGCCGATGCCGTCCAGCCAGTCGTCGAGCAGCACCGTGAACCCCTCGTCGTAGCCGAGCGGCTCATGCGGGTCGGCGACGATCAAGGGTCCGTACAGGCCGCGGTCGTGCTGGGTGCACTCTGACGATCTCCCGGCCGTGGCCTCGATCCGCGGACCCGGCACGACGCCGTTGTACGTCCAGGTGGACACCGTACGCCGCCCCAGGGAGGCCTTCGCGGGGCCGGGCCACCAGCGCCATCCCGCGCGGGCGCGCCGCCGCCGTCCCCGCCACGCGCAGCCGGCCGCGCACCGCGACGCCTACGTGAAGCACCCCTACTGACGTCAGACCAGCAGCGGAAGGCGGCGCACTCCCGCCATCGTCGGCGTGGGGATGAAGTCCACGGGGTCGTCGGGGTCGGTGCGCAGGGTGGGGAACCGGTCGAGCAGGATGTCCAGCGCGACCCGCCCCTCCAGCCGGGCCAAGGGGGCGCCCAGGCAGAAGTGGATGCCGCGGCCGAAGCCGAGATGCGGGTTGGGGTCGCGGTCCGGGTCGAAGGCGTCCGGGTCGGGGAACTGGCGGGCGTCCCTGTTGGCGGTCGCCAGCCAGCACATGACCAGGGTGTCGGCCGGAATCGTCACCCCGCCGAGCTCGGCTTCGCGCATGGTGGCGCGGGCGAGGGCGGCGAACGGGGTGAGGTAGCGGAGCGACTCCTCGATGACGGCCGGGATCGTCGTGCGGTCGCCCCGTACCCTCTCCTGCTGCTCGGGGAAGGCGTCCAGACACAGCACCGTGTTGCCGAGCAGCATCGTCGTGGTGATGTGCCCGGCCAGCAGCAGGACCATCGCGAAGTTGACGACCTGATCGTCCGGCAGGCGCTCGCCGTCCACCTCGGCCTCGACCAGCTTGGTGAGCAGGTCGGCGCGCGGCTGCCGCCGGCGCTCCGCGGCGTGGCCGGCGAGGTAGGCGAACATGTCCCGCCACGCCGTCATCGTGGCCTGCACGTCCACGCCCCGTTCTTCGGGGGTCTCCTTGAGCGAGAGCTTGGCGTCACGCTGGAACAGCGCGTCGGCCCAGTCCTTGAACAGGACGCGATCGCTGGTGGGCACGCCCAGCAGCTCCGCGATGACGATGACGGGAAGCGGGTAGGCCAGATCGGTCACGAGCTCGAACCGGTCGCGATCGCGGGCCGCGTCGAGCAGCTCGCGGGTGAGGGCGGCGATCCTCGGCTCGAGATCCGCGATGACCTTGCGGGTGAAGGCGCTGCTGACCAGCTTGCGCAGTTTGCCATGCTCGGGCGGGTCGATCTGGGTGATGAAGCCCGCCAAGGAGATCTCCTCGCCCTCGGGCAGCTGGTCCTTGGGCACGATGCGCATGGTGTCGGAGGAGAAGGTCGCGGGGTCGCCGAGGACCTCCAGCAGCTCCGGGTAGCCGTAGACGCTCCACAGGCCGGTGTCGGGGTCGTACTCGACCGGCTGGCCGGTTCGCGGTCCGTGCAGCCAGAAGTGTTGCTTGGGAACGTTGTACCGCTCGACGATGGTGGCCATCGCCTCTCCCTCCCCTTGTTCTCAGTCCGACTTGTCGCGATATTTTTCCCAGCGCTGGAGCATCTCGTCCGCGTCCTGCACGGTGAAGGCGAAGAACTTCCGGGTCTCCTCCAGCCGTCCCCGCTGCTCGGGGCGGTCTCCATCGATGATCGACAGTCCGAAGTCGAGGACGTCCAGTGTCTGCCGCACGGCGGCCAGCTGGACCTGCAGGACGTGCGTCCATCCGCCGCCGACCACCCGGTAGCGGTGCTCCCGTTTCGCCGTGGGCGCGCGCTCGATCATCCCGGTCAGCTCCAGCTGCCGGGCCACCGTGCTGGTCGCCGTCTTGCTCACGCCCAGCTCCGCCGCCAGATCGGTGAGGGACTGATCAGGCGGGTCGCAGATGAGCAGCCACGCATATAGCCGGCCCATCGTCCGCGTCCCGCCGAGACGCTCCATGATCAGCCCCATCCGGTCGACGAACTCGCTCTCCCGCGGATTCATCGGCGCCAACCTCATGAGGTTCGTCAAGTACGTACTTTACGTACGCTACGTCGGCCCTCCGCCTTTTACAAGCCGTCGGCGCCGCGCAGGTGGACCGTTTCGAGGTCCCTGTTGGTCAGGCGCATGATGTCGGTCATCTCGTGGTACGGCTGGTCCTGCTGGTTCACCAGGCCCATGTTGAACGACTCGGTGGCGCCCGGCTTCGCCGTCACGGCCTGGTCGTAGTGGACGAACCAGGCGTACCCCACGAACACCGGGCTCTTCGCCTGTGCCTCGACGAACGACCGGAACAGCTCGCCGCGGTTCGCGATGCTGGTCGCGGTGATCCCCGCGTTGTGCGAGGTGAGGCCCCTGCTCGGATAGCAGAAGGAGAACTCGATGTTGACGATCGGCTTGTCGTAGGTCTCGTACTGCCGCAGGTAGTCGGCGCTCCTGGAATACCAGTCGAAGGAGATCGCGTCGAGGTGCTCGATCCCGCCGACGTTCCACTCGGGGCTGGTCCGCCACGTCGGCACCAGGGACGAGCCGATGAACAGATGGTGCGGGTCCTGCCGCCTGATCGCGGCACGCACCTTCTTGAAGTAGGTCTTCGAGGCCAGGGTGATGAACGCCCGCACGTCCTGTGCGGGCACCCTGGCGATGTCGATCGCGAGGTCGGTGAGCTCACGGAACGAGCCCGCGCCGGTCCCCAGGAGGTCGTTGACCCGGGCGAGGTCCGCGTACGTCTCCTCCAGGTAGGTGACGAACGACCGCTTCGCCGGCAGGCCCGAGCCCTGCCGCACCACCTCGGCCACGACGTCACGGTTCCAGCCGCGCTCGTTCTCGAAGAAGTAGCCGATCAGCCAGGGATCGTCGCGGAAGCGCCGCAGGCCGAAGTCGTCGAAGGCGCGATCGAGCTTGGCGGAGAAGTCGGGGTCGAACGGGTCGATGCCCCATCGCACCCGGATGACGTCGACGGGGGTGGGGGCCCTTTCGATGTACGGCATGACCACGGCCGGATCCCGATGCCACTTGCCCTGCGCGTTGAACCCCCAATCGATCATCCGGCGCCTGCTGAGGTCGCGCCACCCGTCCCGGTAGTCGTCGCCGTACTTCCGCATCAGGTTGGCCTTGAGGAAGCTCACCGTGTGCAACCCCTGCTCGACGACGGCGTACGCCGCGGCGAACCGGCCGGGGTCGGGCAGTTCCTGGAAGACCTGCCTGGGGCTGCCGTCGGCGTTCTTGTACAGGGTGCCGTAGCCCCACTCGTCAGCGGAGAAGGCGTCCACTGCCTTGAGGAAGAACAGGTGGCCGTCGGGTGTGACGAACCACCAGCGTCCGTCCACCTTCTCCAGCCGGAAGTATCCGGTGGCCGCACGGCGTCCCAGCCTCTTCAGGCCGCCGTACCGGTCGTAGGTGGTGGAGTCGAAGGTGATCCCGGACAGTCTCGCCCGTTCCTCGGCGTACTCGCGCTTCAACTGCTCGTCCGAGGTGACCTTGCCCGGCCAGTCTTCGTAGAGGTACTGGCCGTACCGGTCGACCAGCAGCGTGCCGGCGGCGGCCGGGCGCTGCCCGGCGAGCGCGCCGGCCATCGCCAGGGCGGGTACGCCGAGTACCAGGTTGCGTCGCGAAATCGGGGACATGTGAACTCCTTTGCCGCGGGTCTTACCGGTCGAAGGGCGTCGGGTCGATCGGGGTGGACACGGTCAGTCCGTCCCAGCCCCAGCGGATGGTCCCGGCCGCCTCCCGCGAGGCGGTCAGGGTGGCGGTGCTGTGGTGCCGTCCCACCCGGATCAGCTCCAGGGCGAAGGCGGCGTGCAGTCTGGCCTGGTGGAAGTCGACGGGCGCGGAGGGGCCTGCGTACAGCACGACTTCCGCGCCCGCCGCCCCGCCCCCTTCCCTGGCCCGCCACGTGCTCGGCGTGCCGAGGAACTCCGCGGGCCCGGTGTGCACGACGGCCTGGCGCGCTCCGGCCGTCAGCGCGAACACGCCGTCGCGCAGCTCGCGCACCGTGGCTCCACGGCCCTGCAACGAGACGCGCAGCCGCAGGTCGCTGACATCGAAGACGCTGCCGGGCGGGCGGTCGAGCTCGGGGTGGACGTCGCCGGAGTCGTAGCTGAGCCACCAGGCCGACAGCACGCGCGGGCCGTCCTGATGCTGGCGGCACCAGGCGGCGCTCAGGTCGTGGCCGTTGAGCAGCATCCTGGCGCGCAGGACCACCGCGGGATCCTCGGGCGTCCGCCAGTATCCGAGCAGCGGACGCCGCTGAACCCATGCGCACTCCTCGTCGGCGGAGCCCAGGCAGGCGTCCTCGGCGAGCCAGGTAGTGCCGGTGGTGGTGGCGGTGAAGCGGGTGCGCAGCTGGACCGGCGCCTCCTTGAGGGCTCCGAACCGCCCGGCGAGCTCCGGCGGGCAGGGCAGGGGCGGCACGAGGAGCGGGGCACCCACCCCTTCCTCCCTGGCTTTGATCGGCGAGCCGGTCTGCGCGGCGAGGTAGGCGGCGAGGTCCGGCTGGAGCCAGTCGTGGTACGCGCGGCTCATCGGCCCGGCGAGCTGGCCGGTGCCCGGATGGAAGCGCTCGGCCAGGGCCGCCCACGTGCGCCGCCTCAGCTCCTCGGCGGTGGCGCGGAAGCCGTCGTCGGCCACGATCAGCGCCGCCCTCTCCAGCTCTTCCAGGACGACCCGCCCGTAGGCGGGGGAGTTGTACTCGGTGAATCCTCCGCTCCGGTCGTGGAGGGCGAGCACGGCGCGCAGGCGTCGCCGGCCGAAGTCGAGCAGGAAGGGCAGGCCGAGGATCTCGGCCGCCGCGGCGGTGGTCACCGCGCCCATCACCGCGATGTTGGTGTAGCCGGGGTCGGCGTTCCGCCGGAAGATCGCCAGCGCGGCGTGGCGCAGCGCGGCACTCACCCGTTCGCGTACGCCGCGGTCGAGCGACTCGTCGTGGACGGCCAGGGCCTGCGCCAGTCGTACTCCGATGAAGTCCGCCCAGTTCCAGTCGGCCGGTGCCATCTGCCCGGGTGGCTCCTCCAGGAACCATCCCCAGAGCCCGTAATGCTCGGACAGGGGATCGGTCACCTGCAGGCCGGCCAGCGCGTCCAGCACGTCGGCCGCACGGTCGGCCCTGCCGAGTCGCAGCAGCGCGAGGGCGTAGTCGGCGGCCTCCTTGGTCTGGTGGACGCGGGTCCCTCTGCGCAGGCGCGTGTGGTAGTCGTTCCCCGCGTGAAGAGACCAGGGCATGTGGACGTCCGCTTCATATCGGGCGTCCAGCTCTGCCACGTACGCGTCGAGTCCCATTCGTCCTACCTCAGATCGTTCACGCAACGGAGCACGGGAGCCGAGGTCAGCGCGGCGGGGTCGAGATCCCGGGAGCCGCGCACGTGGAAGACGGCCCGCTCCCCGGGCAGCAACGTGATCAGCAGGTCGTCCACGGTCGCGTCCGGATCGAGCCGGTCGGGAAAGAGCGCCAGGTCGCGCAGGATCGTCCGGGCCGTGACCGTGACGAGGTGGCCGTCCGTCACCGGCCGCACCTCCGCCTCGAACGCGGCCGGCGGGAACGCGATCGCCGTGTCCTCGGCGAAGAAGTGCACGGTCCGCGCCTCCCCGAGGACGGCCACCAGCACCTCGGCCTCCGGCTCGGCCGGGACGGGCAGCGGGACCCGCGCCAGGCCGCGCGGCGGCACCTGGACCGGGACGAACTCCTTGGCCAGCGGCTCGCCGGACAGACTGTGGCGGACCAGCTCCAGCTCGCCCAACCACGGGTGAGGACAGTCGTTGATCACGACGACGTCGCCGTCCTGGACGGTCAGCAGGCGGTCGGCGTACGCACGGCGCAGGGCGTACCACGCGGGCTTGCGGCGGCCCTCGCCGTCGACGACGGACCAGGAGGTGACCGGCCAGCAGTCGTTGAGCTGCCAGACGATCACCCCCATGCAGTACGGCATGAGCGCGCGGAACCGCTCGATCCCGAAGGCCACCGCACGGGCCTGGTTGAGCTGGGTGAGGTAGTGCCAGTCGTCGAAGGAGCGCGGGCGAGGCAGGTGATCTCCCAGTCCGCGCAGCAGCTTGGCGTCACCGTCCGCCGCCTTCTGATGGGAGACCGGCGGCTTCTGGGAGCTGCCGCGGCGCAGGGTCGCGTGGGTCGGCGGGCCCTGGAAGCCGAACTCGGCCACGAAGCGGGGCCGCCAACCGGCGTAGTGGAGGTAGTCCCGCTCGTTCCAGACATCCCAGATGTGCACGGTCCCGTGCTCGGGCGCGTTGGGATGGCGGCCCGGGTCTCCGGAGTACGGCGTGCCGGGCCAGTAGGGGCGCGTCGGGTCCAGCTCGGCGACGATGCCCGGCAGCACGTCCAGGTAGTAGGCCGCGCCCCAGGTGCGGCCCTCGAGCCGCTCCTCCCAGCCCCAGTCGGCGTAGCCCAGGAAGTTCTCGTTGTTGCCGATCCACAACGCCAGGCTCGGGTGCGGGGCCAGGCGCACCACCTGCTCGCATGCCTCGGCCGCCACCTCCGAGGAGAGCGGCTCCTCCTCCGGGTAGGCGGCGCAGGCGAATGGGAAATCCTGGAAGACCAGGAGGCCGAGCTCGTCGGCCAGGTCGTAGAAGGCGTCGCTCTCGTAGAGGCCGCCGCCCCACACTCGTAACAGGTTCACGTTGGCCTCGCACGCCTGGGCGAACCGCTCGGCCAGCTGATCGTGGGTCGTCCTGGCGGGGAAGCAGTCGTCGGGTATCCAGTTGGCGCCGCGTACGAAGACCGGCTCGTCGTTGACGACGAGGGTGAAGGCCGATCCCTCCGCGTCCGGTGAGGTGTCCAGCCGGACCGAGCGGAAGCCCACCAGGCGCGTCCAGGTCTCCCCGGTCTGCTCCAGCGTCACGGTGAGCGGATACCGGGCCTGTGCGCCGTAGCCGCGCGGCCACCACAGGCCCGGTTCCCGTACCCGCAGTTCCAGCACGGCTTCGTGCTCACCCGCCGCCAGCGACGCGGCCGCGACCGTACCGGCCACCGCGGCGGTCACCGTGAGGGGGACGTCGGCGGCCCGCTCCACCGCCACGTGGACCCGGACCAACCCGTCGCGCCCGTCAAGGGTGATTTCGGGGCGGACCTCGGCGAGCCTCGCGATCCTCCACGTGTGCAGGCCGACGGGCCGCCAGATGCCGGCGGTGACGAGGGCGGGACCCCAATCCCAGCCGAAGTTGCAGGCCACCTTGCGGATGAACTGGTAGGGCGCCGGATAGGGCCCAGGGCGGTCGCCGACCGCGGCGCGCTGCCGCTCGGCGTGGTCAAAGGGCGACTCGAAGTCGACGGCCAGCGTGTTGCTGCCCGTGCGCAGCAGATCGCGCACAGGGAAGCGGTAGGTCCTGTGCATGTTGGCGGTGGAGCCGAGCTCGACGCCGTTGAGCGACACGGTGGCGACCGTGTCCAGCCCCTCGAACACCAGGTCGATCTGGTCGTCGCCGGGCCCGCCGAAGGCGAACTCGGTCTCATACCGCCAGCTCGTGCGGCCGATCCAGGCCAGGCGGTCCTCGTTGTCGTCCAGGTATGGGTCGTCGATGAGACCGGCGGCGAGCAGGTCGGTGTGCACGCAGCCGGGAACGGTGGCGGGCACGCGCTCGACAGGCGGCTCGGCCGCGACGGCGGTCACAGCCCAGCCGCGGTCCAGCGGGCGGTACACGCTCACATGATCTCCACAGGTCGAAGGATGTAACTTAAGCGCATAAGTAGTTTGACCATATGATCGGTGTGCGATCGCGTCAACCCCCAGTTCAGATGGGCATCTGCGTTTATGAGGCGCTTCATATCCCTCTATTGACAGCCCTGTGCTCGTTAATGCAAAGTGACGGCCATGTAAAGAAGGCCCACCCCCTGAACGGAGCTCTCATGCGAGAACGACTGCCGGGCCTGTTCGCCGCCGTGCTCGCCGTTGCCACGGTCGCCGGCTGCTCGTCCGGTTCCTCATCCGAGCCCACCGCCGGCAAGACGCTGATCACCGTCGCGGATATGCCGCCCACGACCCAACAGAACGTGCGCCAGCAGTTCCTCGACCAGGTGGCGGCGTTCGAGAAGCAGAACCCGGACATCGACATCGAGCCGCGCGAGTCCAAATGGGAGGCCAAGACCTTCGCCGCCCGCCTGGCCGGCGGGCAGCTCGAGACGGTCTTCCAGGTCCCGCTCACCGAGCCGGTCGGCATGGTGAAGCGGCGTCAGGTCGCCGACATCACCGGAGAGGTCGAGAAGCTGCCACACGCGAGCGAGTTCGACAAGCGGGCGCTTGCGCCGGCCACCGACCAGGCCGGGCGCATCTACGGCCTGCCCACCAGCGAGTTCGCCCTCGGCCTGGTCTACAACAGGGAGCTGTTCGGCAAGGCGGGGCTGGACGTCGGCAAGCCGCCGGCGACGTGGGACGAGGTGCGCGCCGCGGCCAAAGCGATCACGAAGAAGACCGGGGTGCCCGGCTTCGCCGTACCGGCCACCAACAACACCGGAGGCTGGATCTTCACCGCGATGACCTACACCTTCGGCGGACGCCTCCAGCAGGAGACCGGCGGCAAGGCGGTGGCCACCTTCGACACCGAGCCGGCTCGCGGCGTGCTCGGCCTGCTCAAGGCGATGCGCTGGGAGGACGACTCCATGGGCACCCAGCACCTGCGCAACGCCGCCGACCTCGCCAAGGACTTCGCCGCCGGCAAGGTCGCCATGATGATCGCCACGCCGAGCTCGTACACCGAGTTCGCCACCCAGTTCGGCGGCACGCCCGAGGTGTTCGGCATGGCCGCCCTGCCCTCCGGAGGCACACCCGCCACCCTGCTCGGCGGGAAGGTGGCCGTCGTCAGCCCCAAGGCCACGGCCACCGAGCGTGCCGCGGCGGTGAAGTGGATCGACTTCTTCCACCTCAAGCCGAAGTACGACCCGCAGTTCGCGGGGAGCGTGGCCGCCGCCAAGAGCGCCGACAAGGTGCCCATCGGCTTCCCCTACGTCTCCCTCTACGGCGCGACCGTGGCGGAGCCGGTCATCGAGGCCGAGCGCAAGCACGCCAACGTGCCGGTCGCCAACTTCGAGCCCTACGAGACCGGCGTGGCCGCGCAGGAGTTCGTCACCGAGCCGGCCGTCGCGGGCCAGGACACCTACGCCGCGCTGGACACCGCCGTGCAGGCGATCCTGACGCGGCAGGACGCCGACCCGGCCGGTGAGCTGGGCAAGGCGGAGGAGAAGGCCGCCGCCGCGCTCGACAGGGCCCAGCGGTGACGACGCTGCAAACAGCGAGGACGCGGGACCGGACCGCCCCGAGGGCGACCGGTCCCGCGCGCCGTCGTCCCTTCCGGCCGGCGGGCTGGTTGTTCATGCTGCCCATGGTCGCCGTGTTCTTCCTCTTCGGCTGGTGGCCGATCCTGCGCAGCGTGCTGCTCGGCTTCCAGCACACCAACCTGGTCGATCCGCCGGAATGGGCAGGCCTGGACAACTTCGCGGCGCTGCTGGCCGACCCGCTGCTGTGGATCACGGTGCGTAACACGGTCTGGTTCGTGCTGCTGGCGTTGCTCTTCGGCTTCCCGGTGCCGATCGTCCTTGCCGTAGTGATGTCCGAACTGCGCAAGCTCGGCGGTCTGTTCCGGGTGCTGGTGTACCTGCCGGTCGCGGTCCCGCCCGTGGTGGCGGTGCTGATGTGGAAGTGGTTCTACGATCCTGATCACGGCCTGTTCAACCAGGCACTCGGCGTGCTCGGGCTGGGGCCGTACCCCTGGCTGCAGGACACCGCGACCGCCATGCCGAGCCTGGTGCTCGAAGCCACGTGGGCGGCCGCGGGCTCCACGGTGCTGATCTATCTGGCGGCGCTGTCCTCCGTGCCGGGCGAGCTGTACGAGGCGGCGGAGATCGACGGCGCCTCCATCTGGCGGCGGGTCTGGCACGTCACGCTGCCGCACTTGCGCGGCGTGTTGCTGATCATGTTGCTGCTGCAGATCATCGGCACGTTCCGGATCTTCACCGAGCCGTTCGTGCTGACTGACGGCGGCCCGGAGGACTCCACCGTGACGATCCTGCTGCTGATCTACCGGTACGCGTTCATCTACGGCGACTACGGCACCGCGGCCGCGCTCGGCGTGCTGCTGGCGGTCGCCCTCGGCGTCATCTCCGCCGTCTACCTGCGCCTGACGAGGAAATGGAGCAGCGTATGAGCGACGCCCGCGCCAGAGGCATCGTCTCGAACGTCGACCGACGACGGACGGGCGTGCGCTGGTGGCTGCGGCTGACCCAGGGATTCCTGCTGCTGGCCACGCTGGCGGTCGGCCTGGGCCCGATCCTGTGGACGGCCAAGGGCGCCCTGTCCCCGACCCAGGACCTGCTGCGCGAGCCCCTGCGGCTGTGGCCCTCCTCGGTGCAGCCGGAGAACCTCACGGCGGCGTGGACGGAGCTACGGGTCGGCCACTACCTGTTCAACACCGTCGTGCTGGTCGGCGGATCGTGGCTGGTGCAGGTGCTGGTGGCCGCCACCGGCGCGTTCGCGCTCTCGGTGCTCAAGCCCCGCTTCGGCCGTCTGGTCTACGGCGCGGTGCTGGCCACGCTGTTCGTTCCCGGGACGGTGTCCCTGGTCGCCCTCTACCTGACCGTTCTCGACCTGTCGCTGGTGGACACCCCATGGGCGGTGTGGCTGCCCGCGGGAGCGCACGCCTTCAACGTGCTGATCATGAAACAGTTCTTCGACGCGCTGCCCAGCGAGCTGTATCAGGCCGCCCAGGTCGACGGGGCGGGCCCGATCCGGCTGTTCTGGCAGATCGTCATGCCGATGTCACGGCCCATCCTGGCCGTGGTGTCGCTGCTCGCCGTGATGGACGCATGGAAGGACTTCCTATGGCCGATGGTCGCCATCTCCGACGCCGAGAGCCAGCCGCTGGCGGTCGCGCTGCCCCGCCTGGCCGAGACCGCCGAGCAGAACCAGGTGATCGCCGGCATGCTCGTCGCGATCGTCCCGCCGCTCCTGCTGTTCCTGACCTTCCAGCGCCACATCGTCCGCGGCATCGGCTTCACCGGGATCAAGGGGTGAGCGGCGTGGGCTGTCCCGTGCCGCGGACGGGTAGGGTTTGCCCGTGAAGCGGCCCACCATCGCGGACATCGCCCAGCGGGCGGGGGTCTCCCAGGGCGCCGTGTCCTACGCGCTCAACGGGCGCCCCGGCGTGTCGGAGAGCACGCGGGCGCGGGTGCTGAAGGTCGCCAACGAGATGGGCTGGCGTCCCAGCGTCGCCGCCCGAGCGCTGACCGGCGCCCGCGCGGGCGTGGTCGGCCTCGTCCTGGCCAGGCCGCCGAGCATTCTCGGCGCCGAGCCGTTCTTCATGGAGCTGTTCAGCGGGATCGAGACGGCGCTGAAGCCGCACGCGTGCGCGCTGATGCTGCAGATGGCCGACGATCAGGACGCCGAGATCGAGGTCTACCGCCGCTGGTGGGCGGAGGGCCGGATCGACGGCGCGATCCTGGTGGAGGTGCACGTCTCCGATCGGCGCCTGCCCGTGCTCGAGCAGCTCGGCATGCCGGCTGTGGTGATCGGCGGGCAACCCGGCGTCGGCTCGCTGCCATCGGTGCACTCCGACGAGAGCGGGCCCGTCCACGAGACCGTCGAATACCTCGCCGCGCTGGGCCACCGCAGGGTCGGCCGCGTCGCGGGGCTGCCGCATCTGGTGCACACCACCGTGCGGGACGAGGCGTTCACCGCCGCCTGCGCCCGCCTCGGCCTGCCCGAATGCGTCACCCAGTACACCGACTACACCGGTGAGGAGGGCGGGCGCGCCACCCGCCGCCTGCTCAGCTCTCCCGACCGGCCGACCGCGATCGTCTTCGACAACGACATCATGGCCGTCGCCGGGCTGTCCGTCGCTCAGGAGATGGGCCTGCGCGTGCCCGGCGACCTGTCCCTCGTCGCGTGGGACGACTCGCAGCTGGCGCAGGTCGTGCGCCCGGCGCTCACCGCGGTGCGGCGCGACGTCCCCGCGCTGGGGTCGGCCGCCGCCCGCCACCTGCTGTCCCTCCTCCACGGTGATCCCGTGCCCGACGTCGAGACGGAACCGGCCAGGCTCACCGCACGGGGAAGCACCGGTCCGCTCACCTGACATCCCCGCCCAGTGGATGTCCAAGGAACCTCGCTCGCAGATCGGGCCGGAGGAAGGCGGCGGGGGAGGCGATGGACAGGCCGCCGTCCACCGGGAGGGTCGCTCCGGTGATGAAGGAGGCCGCAGGTGAAGCCAGGAACGCCACCGCGGCGGCCACCTCCTCCGGCGTTCCTGTACGGCACAGCGGATATCCCTCGGCCGCCCTGTCCAGGTCCTCACCGCCGATGAGCCCCGGTGAGACGATGTTGGCCCTGATCCCGCCCGGACCGTACTCCACGGCGACCTGCCTGATCAGCGCGTCGAGCCCGCCCTTCGCCGCGGAGTAAGCCGGAAGCCCGGGTGCGTGCAGGAAGGAGTTCACCGACCCCACCGCGACGATCGCGCCGCCGTTCGTCATGTACGGCACAGCCGCACGGCACAGGTGAAACGCCGCGTCCAGCGTCGAACCGATCGCCTTGCGCCACTGCTCGTCGGACGTCGCCGCCACGGAGGCCACCGGCATCGCCGCCGTCGCCGCCACCAGCACATCCAGCCTGCCCAGCACCTCGATGGCGGCCGTGACCAGCGTGTCGACCTGACCGGGATCCGAGCAGTCGGCCGTCCCGAAGCCGGTGAAGGCGGCGTCGTCACAGGGCTGGAGCCCGACGCCGAAGACCTGATCGCCCTCGCCCGCGAAGGCACGCGCGATGGCCAGGCCGATGGGCGAGTTGCCCCCGGCGAGCAGCACCCCGCGGCCTCGCCCGGGCCGTGCGGGTTCCGGCGTCAGGGGAGCACCCGAACCCGGCTGATCGCCGGTATGGGGCATGCCGCTCACCATCCCAGTACGCCCAGGATGCGGTCGAGCGCGTCGCGGCTGTCCGCATCCAGCGGCTTGGCGGGCAGGCGGACGGTGGCGGCGTCGATGAGGCCGCGGCGGACCAGCACCTCCTTGTGCACCGCCCAGGCGATGCCCGGCTGCATGCCGAAGCGGATCAGCGGGAGCAGCCGGGTGAAGGACACCGCGGCGTCGTGGGAGCGCCAGTCCTGGAGGATGGGGGCGAGAAGATCGGTGAACTCGCAGGCCGGCATGGTGCCGATCGCGCCGCGCGCGTACTCCTCCAAGCAGAACAGCGCGTTCTGGCCGCCGAACACCGCGAAGGCGGAGGCGACCTTGGCCGCCACCGCGCCCACCTTCGGGGCCGTCGGCGGGGCTTCCACCTTGACCGAGGTGACCCCGTCCAGCTTGCTCAGCTCTACGATCAGCGACTCCGGCATGCTCACGCCGGTGGAGCCGGGAGCGTCCTGGACCATGATGTCCACCTGGCACCGGGCGGCGATCTCCCCGTAGAAGTCGATGAGCTGCCCGCCGGACGGCTTGACCAGGTAGGGCGGCAGCACCATCAGGGCGTCGGCCCCGCCGTCCACCGCGGCCATGGCCTGCTCCAGCGCCGTGGCCGTGCTGGTGGAGCCCACGCCGGCCACCACTGGAGCGTCCCGCACCGCCGCGCGCACCTCGCGGAGGATGCGCGCCCGTTCCGCAGCGGTCAGGGCGAAGCCCTCGCTGGCCATGCCGAACACGGCGACGCCGTCGGCGCCCGCCGAGAGCTGCCATTCGGCCAGCCGCCGCAGGCTCGGCACATCCAGCTCACCCTCCTGGGTGAACGGCGTGGCCAAGATCGGGATAAGTCCAGACAAGGTCACTTATGACTCCTTCGCGAGAGCGGTAACGACGTCACGATCGACCTCCACGCCGAGACCCGGTCCAGCCGGTACCGGGAATCCCGTTGCATCACCTGCAAGTGGGTTTCGCAGAATCTGGGACGCCACCTCACAGGTGGTCGGCTGGTATTCGAAGAACCCCAGATTCGGCAGTGCCGCGCTGACCTGCAGGCCCGCGGCCAGCGCCACTCCCAGCCCGGTGGAGTGGTGCGGCGCGACCGGCACGTGGTGCGCGGCGGCCAGCTCGCCGATCGCCATGAGCTCGGTGATGCCGGTCCTGCCGACATCCGGCTGTGCCAGCTGCAGCGCCCGGCGCCCCAGCCAGCCGGCGAACTCGTATCGGTTGCGCAGGCTCTCGCCCACCGCGACGGGTAGCTCGGCACGCGCGCACAGGTCACGATGCCCTTCGACGTCTTCCGGCGCCAGCGGGGCCTCCAGGAACAAGGCGCGCCGCTCGGCCAGGCCACGCGCCAGTCGCACGGCCTCGGGCAGCGAATAGGCCCAGTGCGCATCGACGGCGACGTCGAGGCCCGTGGACAGCACGGCCTCCACAGTGGCCAGGTCCTGGTCGACGCCGTAGCCGAGGTGCAGTTTCACCCTCGTCGCGCCTTTCGCCGCCCACTCCCGGGCGAGCCGGACGCGCTCGGCGTCGCTCGGCCGCGGCAGGCCGCTGACGTAGACGGGAACCACCTCACGGAACGCCCCGCCCAGCAACTGCGCCACGGACAGGCCGGTCAGCCGGCCGCACAGATCCCACAGGGCGATGTCGACCGCGGCCAGGGCGTCGGCCTGATGCCCCGTGAGGTGCCCGCGCTCGCGCATCAGCCCGGTCAGCCGCTGCCACAGCGGCCGCACCCGGGTGGGATCCTCGCCGATCAGGACCGGCGCCAGCAGCCGCTCCACGACGGCGGCGGGGATCTCGGGGCCCACCGGGGCCAGCGCCTCGCCCCACCCCGTCGTGCCGTCGGCGCAGGTCACAGCCACCAGCAGGGTCTCGAAGCGGGCCGAATAGAGCGACTTCCATGGCGGCCGCACGAAGTAGCGGTCTTCGACGGCGGGGGTGCCCAGGTACGCGTCCACATGGCGGATCTTTATCGGAAAGCAACGCACTTCCGTGATGGACGGGGGTTGACTCCCTTGCAACATGTGCGTAACCATCCCACATATCGCAAATCAATTGCAATGGAGCTAGGTTGGCTTCCGAACAGAGCAGCAATCAGAGCGTTGAGCGGGCCGCAGCGGTCCTGCGAGCGTTCCTGTCCGGCCGGCCCGAGCTGCGGGTGTCGGACGTCGCCAAGGCGACCGGGCTCGGCACCTCCACCGCCTCTCGGCTGCTGGCCACGCTCGAGTCGCTGGAGTTCGTCGAGCGCGACGAGCTCAGCGGGCTCTACCGGCTCGGCACCGCGCCCATCACCCTCGGCGGCGTCGCGCTGAACCAGCACCCGGTCCACCGTGAAGCGCGCCAGGTGGCGCAGGACCTGGCCGCCACGCTCGGCCTGGGGGTGAACGTGGCGATCCGTCGCGGCGACTCGATGTTCTATCTGCTGAACTTCGAGGGGCGGCTGGCGCCGCGGTCGTTCGTGCTGACCGGGCAGCGCAAGCCCTTGTACGCCACCGGCATCGGCAAGTGCCTGCTGCTGGCGTTGACGCCTGAGGAGCGCAGGACGCTGCTGCCGTCGATGTACGGGTTCACCTCCCACACGATCACCACGCATCAGAGGCTGGACGAGGAGCTGGCCGCGTGCGCGGCGCGGGGCTACGCGACCGAGGTGGAGGAGCTCGCCTTCGGGCGGGCCTGCGTGGCGGCGCCGATCAGGGATCAGACGGGGGAGATCGCCGCGGCCATCTCCATCTCGGGCCCGCTGTCCGCCATCGACCTGCCGGCTCGGGAGGCGGAACTCGCCCGGACGGTGATCGAGACGGCCGACTCGGTCAGCATCGCGCTGGGATACGTGGGGCCGATGCACCTGGCGGGCACGCGATGAGACGGTTATCCGATGCCCAGTTCGCCTGGCTGCTCATGCTGCCCGGGCTGGCGCTGTTCGGCGCGATCATCACGTATCCGCTAGTGTCGGCGCTGGTGACGGGCCTCTTCGAGCAGAGCCTGGTGCGGCCGGGCCGGCTGTTCGTGGGCCTGGCCAACTTCGCCGACGTGCTGGGCGGGGACTTCTGGCCGGTGTTCAGGAACACCATGATCTTCACGTTGGGGGCCACCGTGGCTCCCTTCGTGCTGGGTTACGCGCTGGCCCTGGCGTTGAACGCGGGCATTCGCGGGAGCGGTTTCCTGCGCGGGCTCTTCCTCTTCCCCTGGGTCATCCCCGGTGTGGTGGTGTCGTTCCTCTGGCTCTGGATCTTCAATGCGAACTATGGGGTGCTGAACGGCATCCTCGGCACGCGCTTCAGCTGGCTCGGGGATCCGGACACGGCCATGCTGGCCGTCATCGTCACCAAGACCTGGGCGAGCTTCCCCTGGATGATGATCATGCTGCTGGCCGGGCTGCAGACCATGCCGAAGGAACTGCACGAGGCGGCCTCTGTGGACGGCGCCGGCACGATCCGCCGCTTCTGGTCGGTGACCGTGCCCCATATGAAGGGCATCGCCGGAATCGTGTTCCTGCTGGAGTTCATCTGGAACTTCCAGCACTTCGACACCATCTATGTGCTGACCGGCGGCGGCCCGGCGGGCGCCACCAAGACCTTCGCGGTGGCCGTCTACGACACCGCCTTCAAGGGCTTCGACCTCGGCCACGCCAGCGCCCTGGGCGGGCTCTGGATGCTCCTGCTCCTCATCCTCGTGGCCATCTACCTGCGCCGTGAGAAGGAGGACGCCCGATGACCGTCACCGCCACCCGGTCCCGTACGACCACCCTCGCCCGGCCCGTCCGGGCCCGTCGGCGGCCTGACGTGGTCAGATCAAGGGCGGCGGCCTGGGTCGCCGTGGGGCTCATCGGGCTCTTCGGGCTGGCGCCGATCTACTGGCTGGTCGTCACGGCCCTCACGCCCGACGAGACGGCGTTCAGTTTCCCGCCGTCCTTGATCCCGACCGAGGTCACGCTCGAGCATTTCGTGAACCTGACGAAGAACGAGCAGCTGTTCGGCTATCTGATCAACAGCGTCATCGTCTCGGTGATCACCGCGGTCCTGAGCGTGATCGTCTCCGCCTACATGGCCAACGCGTTCTCCAAGTTCCTATACCGGGGACGCACCTCGCTGATGCATCTGGTGCTGGCCTCACAGATGTTCCCGCAGGCGTTGCTGCTGATCACGCTCTACGCGGTGTTCAGCGCCACCGGCCTGCTGGGCTCCTACGCCGCGCTGGTCCTCAGCTTCACCACGTTCACGCTCCCGCTGTGCGTGTGGATGCTCAAGGGCATCTTCGACACCGTCCCCAGCTCCCTCATGGAGGCGGCCGCCATCGACGGCGCCTCACGCTGGAGAACCCTGCACCAGGTCGCACTCCCCTTGGCCGCCCCCGGTCTCGTCGCCGCCGGCCTGTTCGCCTTCGTCAGGGCCTGGAACGACTTCATCTTCGCCCTCACCCTCGCCGACCCCGAGCGCCAGACCTTGCCGCCCGGGCTGGTGCACACCTATCTCGGGGAGTTCCAAACCGCCTGGCCAGACCTGATGGCCGCGTCTTTCGTCGTCTCGCTCCCGGTCATCGCCGCGTTCATGTTCCTGCAGCGATACCTGGTCGGCGGGCTGACGGCCGGCGCCGTCAAGGGCTGACCCTCTTCAGAGGAGAAACCGATGCCCCCCATGAACCGCAGGGACGCCCTGCGCCTCCTCGGCCTGTCCACGCTGGGCGTCACGGCCCTGTCCGCCTGCGCCCCCGACGCCACCGGAGGCGGCGCGGCGCGGTCTTCGGGTGACGCCGCCGCCAAGACCTTCGGCTTCACCTCCTGGTCGCTGAACGAGGAAGCGCAGAAGGCGGCCGTGCAGGCGATCGTGGACGCCTACGCCTCAGCCGGCAAAGTCACGATCAACACGGCCTCTTTCCCGTACAACGAGTATCTGAACCAGGTCACCCTGAAGATCAGGGGCGGCCAGCTCAGCGGCGCCGTACAGCTCGACGTCGCCTGGCTGGCGGCGATGGCCTCGCTGGGCAAGCTGCGCGACCTCTCGCCGCAGGCGACGCAGGGCGGCTACACCGAGGTGGCCCTGTCCAGCGGGCAGTACGGCGGCAAGCAACTGGGCCTGCCGTGGACCACCGGCTCCATCGGCCTGATCGCCAACACCGAGATCCTGCAGAAGGCCGGCGTGTCCGAGCTGCCTGCCACGACCGAGGAGTTCGAGGCGGCGCTGACCAAGGTGGCCAAGCTCGGCGACGGCATCGTGCCCTATGCGGCGGCCACCAAGGCGGCGCAGCTGAAGGACATCCTGCCGTGGATGAAGACCTTCGGCAGCCCCCTGCTGGACGGCGACCAGATCACGGTCGGCGACGACGCGTCGGTGGCGGCCGTCGAGTGGTACAAGCAGCTGTACGATGCGAAGCTCATCGCACCCGACGTGGACCGCTTCGACGCCCGCGCGCTGTTCGCCCAGGGCAAGGCCGCCTTCTACGACGATGCGATCATCGCCAGGGGCGTGGTGGCCGGCCAGTCGCCGGACAAGTCGCTGACTGAGAAGATGAAGCCGCTCCCACGCCCGGTGCTCGATGCCGGTGGCACACCGCAGGCGCTGCTGTGGGGCCACGTGATCGTGGTCGTGGAGGGTGAGGGCGCCGAGGCCGCGGCCGACTTCGCGAAGTTCGCCACGTCCGACACCGCCACCGTCGCCGGCTTCTTCGAGAAGGTGAAGCTGCCGCCGACCACCACCGCCGGCCTGGCCGACCCCAAGGTGGCCGGCGACGCCTTCACCGCCGAGTGGACCGAGAAGATCACCAAGACCGCCACGCCGAACCCGTTCTGGCGCTACGCCGGATACGGCCAGATCGAAACGGCCATCGCCGAGCAGGTGCAGGCCGTGCTCGTGGGCCAGGCGTCGGCCAAGGACGCGCTGGCCAAGGCGGCCGAGACCGCCAAGGGCCTGCAGAAGTAAGAGAGCCGCCCGGCAGCGGACACGCGCGGAACCGCCATTCCCGCGTCTCCACCGGGCGGACTCCCGTACACCATGTGAGAGGTGTGTTCTTATGTTCGCACGCATACTGCTCGTTCTCGGATTAACGCTGCTCGCCGTACAGATCCCGGCGGCCGCACAGGCAGCCGCGCCGGCCGGCTACACGCTGGTGTGGTCGGACGAGTTCAACGGCACGTCCGTCGACACCAGCAAGTGGAACTACCGCACCGACGTGAAGGGCTGGAGCGCCCAGCGGCCCGAAAACGTCACCGTCGGCAACGGACTCATGACCATCCACCTCAAGGAAGAGCCCTATAACGGGATGGCGTACTCAGGCGGCGGCCTCATCAGCAAGAAGGCCTTCCGCTACGGCTACTACGAGACCAGGGCCAAGACCAATGTCGGTTCCGGCTGGCACACGTCGTTCTGGGCCATGGCCGGTGACGGGAGCAACACCTACCACTCCGGCCGGCGTACCGAGATCGACGGGTTCGAGATGGACTCCCACCTGCCGGGACGCCTGACCCACAACGTCCACGGCTGGAAGCCGGACGGCACCAAGACGACCGTCAGCAGCGGGCACTACACCACCGGGTTCGACACCTCGGCGGCGTTCCACACCTACGGCTTCGAGTGGGCCGAGACCCAGGTGAAGTTCTACGTCGACGGGGTGCTGAAGTACACCGGGAACTACTCACCGACCTGCTGCACCCAGCATGACTTCATCAACGTCTGGCTGACCACCATCGCGATCAACCTGCAGAACAGCCCAGGTGTCGACACGTCGGCGCTGCCAGGCCAGGTGCAGTTCGACTACGTCCGCTACTACCAGCGCGACGGCTACACCGACAACGAGGGCCCCACGGCCTACCGCTACGCCGAGACCGGCACCTGGACGACCAGCAGCATCCGCGGCCACACGCTGGAGAACACCTCGCGCTACAGCGACGAGCCGGGCGCGTCCGCCACCTGGGGCGCGTGGCTGCCTGCCGCCGGCACCTACGACGTCTACATCTACAAGATCGTGTATCCCGGCAGCGACACCGGCTCCAGGATCGACGTCACCCACAGCGGCGGCACCTCGACCCAGTCCCTGGACTACACGGCCGGAAGCACAGGCTGGGTCAAGCTCGGCACCTGGTCGTTCGGGGCGGGGGAGAACGGCTCGGTCAAGCTCACCCGGAGCAACGGCAACGCCCGAGCGGACGCCGTGAAGTTCGTGCGAGTGTCTTGAGGGAGCGAGAGCTAGTGCCGCGCTCCTCCTGGCAGGACCGGCGGCCTGTCCGCGGACCGTCCACACGGCGATCCACCCTTGCCTACTCGAGGTGGCGCTAGCTTGCCTACTACGTTAGGCTTCCGTTCGTGCTACGGAGCTACCAGGAGATCCGGGATCGCATCTATGCACTGGCTCGAGGTCATGAGCTACGGCCAGATTGGGTTGAGCATGGCAAATCCGCCCGACTGCTCCTGTTGTACGATGCCCAACAGATTGTCGTAGGACGGGCCCTGGTACCGGTCCGCCACCTCGATGACGACCGGCTCTCTGACCTCCAACTCGCCCTTGAACACGTCTTCGGGAAGGAGTGGTTGGAATGACCCGACTCATTGCCAGGGCGATCCGCAAGGACGGCTACTGGATCGCCCTGTTCGAGGGCTACCCCTCCGGCGGCGTAGCGGGAGACACGTTGGCCGAACTCCATGAGGAGGTCGACGCGGTCAAGCACTTCGTTCTCGATGTCCCAGCCGAAGCTGTCATCGATGTCGAGTACGTCTACGACTTCGGTGATGAACAGGCTGCGGCCGAGCTCAGTCAATACAGGGAAGTTGATGAGCAGGCGAAAGCTCTGGCCAGGGCGCGGGACGCTGTGGCAAAGCGAGCGGCCAAGGCGCTGGCGGCAGCTGGAATCAGCGAGCGGGACGGTGCCCTGATGATGGGGCTGTCAAAGCAGCGCGTCCATCAGCTCAAGCATGCCGGCTGACGATTTCATGCCTTCCCGGGCAGCGGTGTACGTCGCCATCGGAGGGCGCTCCGATGACGACAGGAGCCGCTGCCCCTGATGTCGCTGCGGAGACGGGACCCGTCCCCTCCGAGGACGGCCCGACCGTCCTTGCAGGGGCTGGCTGTTTCGATACCCATGGAACCAACTCGCTCAAAAGGTCTGCGAGGCCGAACACGGTCCAGCACACGAGGAGTTCATCCGCACCATTGAGGAAGGAGAGGTGGAACAATGAGCCACAGCCGCTGGAAGAGCCTGCGCGAACGCAAGCTCGCCGATGGGTTCACCGAGCCGGAGGACGTGACCGAGGCCCGTCGCGAGATCCGGCTGTCCATGGCCTTGGATGCCACCCTCAACATCGCCCTCGACAACGACGACACCCAGGTGAGCTTCACCGGACACCGCACCAACGCCGCCTGAGCAGCCCAAGCACTCCGCGCTGTGCTTCGGCAGTGTGATGGGGACTCCAATAGACGAAACGTAGCGGTAAGACCCGGGTGCTGACCGGCGATCGCCGTCAGCGCGTGATCTTCCGGGAACTGCCGCATACCCGTTTGCCGATCAAAACCTCGGTTGGCTCCAACACCAAGCCGAAATCGACCCGATTGGCTCCACGGGTGCGTACTGGAGATGAGGTGATGCGGAGGCTGGTGGCCGAGACCATCGACCGGCCGCCGAACGTCACGTTCCACTACATCGTGGTGGCTCCAGAGACATGAACGGCATCGCGCCGCCTCGACGGGTCCCGCCGTCAACGCGCCAGCTCGCTCATCTGCTCGGCCGTCAGCGACACCGTCGAGGCGGCGAGGTTCTCCTCTAGGTGGGCGACCGACGAGGTGCCGGGGATCGTGAGCATCACCGGGGAGTGTGCCAGCAACCAGGCCAGGCTGACCTGGGCGGGCGTGGCCCCGACGACCTTGGCGACGTGGTCCACGGGACCGCCCGGCGCCGCCAGGGCGCCCTTGGCGATGGGGCTGTAGGCGATGAATCCGATCTCCTGCTCCTCACAGTGCCGCAGCACGTCTTCGGAGAACCGGTTGGTGAGGTTGTAGCGGTTCTGGACGGTGACGATCTCAACAATGCGCCTCGCCTGTTCCAGCTCCTCGACGCTCACCTCCGACAGACCGACATTGTCGATCTTGCCTTCGTCCTGGAGCGCCTTGAGTTCGCCGACCTGGTCCTCCAGCGGCACCTGCGGGTCGATGCGGTGCAGCTGGAGCAGGTCGATCCGATCCACCCCGAGCCGGCGCAGGCTCATCTCCACCTCCTGCCGCAGGTACGCGGGCCGGCCCACGGCATGCCACTCGCCCGGCCCTGTCCGGACGAATCCGGCCTTGGTCGCGATGAGCAGTTCCTCCGCGTACGGATGCAACGCCTCCCGAATGAGCTCCTCATTGACGTAAGGCCCGTAGGAGTCGGCAGTGTCGATGAAGTCCACACCCAGCTCGACAACCCGGCGCAGCACCCGGATGGCCTCGCTGTGGTCACGAGGCGGCCCCCAGACACCGGGCCCGGTGAGACTCATGGCGCCGAAGCCGAGCCGGTGCACGGTCTTGCCGCCAATGGTGAACGTGCCAATGGACTGGAGCTCTATGGACATACGGGGACACTCCATCTGAACGTTGATGGCTACTTTGTCACCGACATCGTGTCACCCGCGCTGGTGGCCGAACCTGACCGGCTTCGGACCGCGGAGCCGGACCTCCGGATCGGTCATCGCCTGGGGCCGGGCGGAGAGCTCGGCGGCCGGCTCGATCACCGGCTCGGTCCCTTCGGCCTCCGCGATCCTGCGGACGAGCCGCTCCCGAAGCTCGGCCGCCACCCCGGTGTGTGACGGGAGCCCCGCCAGGTTGACGAGCTCGTGCGGGTCGTTCTCCAGGTCGTACAGGGCCTGCTCGCGGTAGCGATCGGCGGACGGGTCGTCCCACGGGTGGGCGTGTTCGGCGACCGCGTAGTACTTCCAGCGGGACGTACGGATGCCACGCCCCACCTCCGACTCGCTGACCTGGAAGAAGACCTCGTCTGGCCAGGAAGCCCCAGGGTCGCGCACCAGCGGCAGGAACGACCGTCCCTGCATCTCAGAAGGCACGGGCAGTCCGGCGGCCTCCAGCAGCGTCGGCGGCAGGTCGAGCGTGCTGACCGGCCGCGAGATCGCGCCGCCCCCGTCGAAGCCCGGGCCACGCAGCGCCAGCGGCACCCGAAGCGAGGCGTCGTGGCAGGAGCGTTTGTACTCGCCGTTGCGGGTCTTGAAGTGGTTGCCGTGGTCGGATGTGTACGCCACGATCGTGTCGTCCAGCAGGTCCATGCTGCGCAGCGCGTCCAGCAGCCGCCCGAGCCCCTCGTCCAGGCGTTTGACCTGCCCGAGGTAACCGCCCATGTGCTGGTGTGCGGTGCCGCCGAGGGCGGCCAGGTCCGGCGGCATCCAGGTGCCCTGATAGCGCTCCTCGTAGCCGTCGGGCGCCGGGTAGTTGTCCACTTCGTTCTGGTGGTGCGGCTCCAGGAACGACACGAACAGGTAGAACGGCTCGTCGTGGTGGTCGGCGACGAACCTGATAGCCGCGTCCACAAGCGCGTCGGAGCGGTAGCCGGGCAGCATGACGGGGTCATTCGCCTCGTCGAACACGACCGTGCGGTAGGCGTCGGAGGTGTGCTCGAGCGCGTTCGCCGCCAGCCACGACTGGTAGCCGCCCCGCTGCTCCGCCGGCACGGGGTCGCTGCCGGCGAGGTGCCACTTGCCGATGTAGCCGGTGGCGTAGCCGGCCCCGCCGAAGTGGTGCGCCAGCGTGCGCTCCTCAGGAGGCAGGACGCGGCCGTTGCGGTGGACGCCGGTCGTGGTCGGGTAGCGGCCCGTCTGCAGGGCGGCGCGGGCGGGCGCGCACACCGGCTGAGGGGTGAGCGCGACCGTGGCTTGTGTGCCGTGCCTGGCCATCCTGTCGAGGTTGGGGGTGAGCGGGCCGACGGTGTCCCACCGCTGCTGGTCGGTGAAGACGACGATCACGTTCGGACGCAAGAAGACGACTCCTAACTAACGAAGGCCGGTCAGTGCGATGCCACGCACGAAGTATCGCTGGGTGAAGATGAACAGGACGGCCGTGGGGACGAAGAGGATCACCGAGCCGGCCGCCGTCAGGTGCCACAGCGTGAAGTACTCCTGGTTGAACAGGGTGAGCCCGACCGGGATGGTGCGCATCTCGGGCGTCGTGGTGGCGACCAGCGGCCAGAGGAACTCGTTCCACTGGAAGACGAAGGTGAACAGCCCGAGCACCGCCAGGGCGGGCCTCGTCTGCGGCAGGATGACGCTCCGGTAGATGCGCAGCTCCGAGGCGCCGTCGATGCGGGCCGCGCTGATCAGGTCGTCGGGGATGGGCTGGATGAACTGCCGCATGAGGAAGATCCCGAACGCGTCCATGAGGAACGGCGTGATCAGCCCCTGGTACGTGTTCAGCCATCCCATGTTGGCCATCAGCACGTACAGCGGGATCATCCGCACGAAGAACGGCACCATCAGCGTGGCCAGCAACGCCACGAACAGGGTGTTGCGCAGCGGGAAGCGGAACTTGGCGAACACGTACCCGACGAGCGGGTCGAACACCAGGTGGGCGAGGGTGATGGCGCCCGCCACGACGAGGCTGTTGACGACGAAGTTGCCGAACGGCGCGCGGGTGAACAACTCCGCGTAGTTGCCCCACTGGGGCGAGTCCGGCACCAGCACCGCGTCCGCCGACAGCGTCTCGGCCTCGGTCTGCAGCGACAGCGAGAGCATATAGAGCAGCGGCACGATCGTGACGACGGAGGCCAGCACGAGCAGGGTGTAGAGCAGGGCTTTGCGCATCAGTAGGTGACCTCCCCGCGCCGCCCGGCACGCAGCTGCACCAGTGTGAACGCGACGATCACGATCAGCAGCAGCACCGACTGCGCCGAGGAGTAGCCGAAGTCCCTGGCGCGGAAGGCGACGTTGAAGATGTGGAAGACGGACAGGTCGGTGGCGTCGCCGGGTCCGCCGTTGGTGATGATGTACGCCTGCCCGAACGCCTGCAGCCCCGAGATCACCGCCATCACCGACACGAACAACGTCGTCGGCGCCAGCAGCGGCAGCGTGATCCGCCAGAAGCGATGCCAGGCGTCCGCCCCGTCGATCTTGGCGGCCTCGTGGTAGGTCTCGGGGATGCCCTGCAGCCCGGCCAGGAACAGCACCATGGTGTAGCCCACGTTCTGCCACAACGTGACGGCGGCGATCGTGAGCAGCGGCGCGGTGTTGAGCCACTGCTGCTCGGGCAGCCCGGCCGCGCCCAGCATCCGGTTGAGCACGCCCAGCTCGGGGTCCAGGATGTTGCGCCACAGCAGCCCGACGATCGCCACCGACGTCAGGTACGGCACCAGCAGCAGCACCCGGAAGACCACCCGCCCCTTGAGCGGCTGGTCCAGAGCGAGGGCCAGGGCCAGCCCGAGCACGATCGACCCGATCACCACCAGCACCGAGAACGCCACCGTGATCAGGAACGAGTGCCGCACCGCCGGGTCGGCCAGCGCCTGGGTGTAGTTGCCGAGCCCGGTCCACTGGTCGGCCTGCGGACCGGTGCGGAAGCTGGTGGCCACCACGTTCCCGATCGGCAGGTAGAAGAAGGCCGCGAAGAACAGGATCGCCGGGAGGAGGAACAGGTAGGCGGTCCTGGCGTACCGGCCCGCCAGGGTGCGGGGCCTCACTTGAGGAAGCCCTCCGCGCTCTGGGCGAACGTGGCCAGGACCTCGGCGGCCGGCTTGTTCTGGATGAGCACCTGCTGGTACATGACCTTGAGCTGCTCCTCCCACTTGCCCAGCTGCCCGGTGAGCCGCACCTTCTGGCCGTTGTCCTTGGCGGTGGGCAGTGCGTCGGCGAAGACCTTGATGACCTCGTTCGACTGCACTTCGGGCAGTTCCGTCCAGGAGACGCGCGGCATGAGCATGCCGGTCTCCTTGGTGGCGGCCTGCTCGACCTCGATGGCGGTGATGCGCTTGATGAAGTCCCACGACAGCTCGGGCCGGGTGGCCTTGGCCGGCACGAACATGCTGACGCCGGCCGCCTGGGTGGCCTGGACCTTGTTCTTCAGCGGCGGAGCGACGCCCAACTCGATGTCGGGACTGGTCTTCCTGATGGGGTCCAGGTCCCATGGGCCGGTGAGGATCATCGCGGCGCGCTTGGCCGAGAAGAGCTTCTGCGGCCCCGAGTAGTCCGTGCTCGACACCGGGACGGGCGCCACCTTGTGCTTGTGGACGAGGTCGGCCTGGAACTGCAGGGCGGCTACCGCGTCCTCCATCGGCGTCATGACCTTGCCGGTCTCCGGGTCGTAGGGGGTGACGCCGGCCTGGTTCAGCCATGGCCACACGTAGGTGTAGTCCTGGTTGAGCGCGACGCCGTACACGCCGTCCTTGGTGAGCTTCTGCGCGGCAGCCAGGAACTCCTCCCAGGTGGTGGGCACCTCCACCCCGGCGTCCCGCAGCATGGCCTTGTTGTACAGGAGCGTGTTGCAGGTGAAGTGCAGCTGCACCCCGTACACCTTCCCCTGGTACGAGTTGCGCTCGACCGTCACCGGCTGCCAGTCGGACGGGAAGCCCATCGCCTGGCCGTCGCGGTCCACGAAGTCCTGCAGCGAGCGGGCGTTGCCGGAGATGGCGAACTCCTGCACCCACCCGCCGGGCTCCTCCACCAGGTCCGGCACCGTCCCCGAGGCGAAGTCGGCCAGCAGTCTGGTGCGCAGGTCCGGCCACTGGTACTTCTGCAGGTTGACCTTGACCTTGTTGGCCTGCTCGAACTCGGCGATCACCTTGCGATAGGCCTGGTAGTCGTGGCCGGCGTTCCAGTAGACGGTGAACGTGCCGGGCGCGGCGGTGTTCTGCGCGGTCGGGGCGCCCGCGCAGGACGACAGGACGGGAACGGCGGCGGCCGCCCCGGCCAGGCGGAGCATGTCACGGCGGGAGAGAGTGGGGGACATCTCGTGTTTCCCTTCTAGGAAGAGCCCCGCCGCAGGAAGGTCCAGGAGCGGACGATCTCGCGGGCGGGCGGAGCCTCCTCGGCCTGGAGGCGGTCGAACAGCAGTCGCACGACGTCGGTGTAGTCGTGCCTGAGCGGGCCGACGGTGCTGAGCTGGGGGTTGGTGATGAGACCCTCGTCGATGTTGCCGGCGCCGACGATCGCGACGTCGCCGGGCACGCTCAGCCCGGCGTCCCGTGCGGCCGAGATCGCGCTGATCGCGGCGCGGTCGGAGGCCGCGAAGATCGCGTCGGGGCGGTCGGGAGAGCGCAGGAGCTCGGTAGCGGTCTGGTACGCCGCCACGCGGTCGTCCGCGCCCGAGGTGATGATGCGCTCCGTCACGCCGTGCCGGTCGAGCGCCGTGGTGTAGCCGAGCAGCCTGCCGACCGGCCGGTCCCGGTAGAGCTCGTGGCGGTGCGCCAGGTACGCTATGCGCCGCCTGCCCTGCGCCAGCAGATGCTCGACGGCCTCCACACAGGCCTCGGTCTCCGGCGTGCGGACGACGTCGCAGCCCTCGAGGCCGCTCTCGTTGCTCAGGACCACCATCGGCAGGCCGGTGGCGGCGAGCCCGCTGAGCAGGTCGTGCGTGAGGTGGTCGGCGACCACGTTGATCAGCGCGCCGTCGGCGATCCCGCCGCGCAGCACGTCGATCGCCGCGTTCGCGCGGGCCTCGGAGTAGACGGCCAGGGTGATCACGGAGTAGCCACGGGCGTCGGCCATCTCGTGCAGGTCCCTGGCCAGCCGCTCGTCGGAGGGCACGCCGCCGATGGAGCTCAGCACCAGGCAGACCCGCTGGGTGCGGCGCTTGCGCAGGCTCCTCGCGGCCTGGTTGGGGGTGTAGCCGAGTTGCCTGGCGGCGTCCAGCACCCGCTGCCTCGTCTCGGCGGCTACGGGGCGGTCCCGGCCGCTGAGTACGTAGGAGACGGTCGCGACGGACACGTTCGCGAGCTCGGCCACTTGTCGTGCTGTAGGTCTCATGCTAGTCGAATAACATAGCATTTCCGACAGGAATACAAGGTAATTCTCTTCTCCTCATCTCGCTGGAGTGATCGGGGCGGCTCGGGGTCGGCCGATCGGCATCGCTGTGCTGTTAAACGATTAACATCGCCGAAGTACCACGACCGTACTCCTTCTCCTCACTACGGATCAACCCGTCATTTGAGGATCCGCACAGGGTTGGCGAGCAGGTCGAGGAAGCAGCGGATCACCGGCCACCGGGTCCTGCGCACGCCGATCCGTTCGTCGGCCCTGCGCTCGCTGGGAGCGTTCATGAACGTTTTCGCGATCGAGTCGTTCATGGACGAGCTGGCCGAGGCCGGGGGCATGGACCCGCTGGCGTACCGGCTGACCCACCTGAGTGACGAGCGAGGGCGGGAGGTGCTGCGCCGGGCGGCGGATGCGGCCGGGTGGCGCGGGCCCGGCCACGGGCTCGGGTTCGGGTTCGGCAAGTACAAGGGCACCGGCGCCTACTGCGCGGTCGTGGCGGAGGTCGAGGCCTAGCAGGCCGTACGGGTGCGCCGCCTGACGATCGCCGTAGATGTCGGCCACGTCGTCAATCCCGACGGGGTGCGCAATCAGGTCGAAGGCGGCGCCACTCAGGCGGCGAGCTGGACGCTGAAGGAGCGGGTGCGCTTCGACCGGCGCCGGGTCACCAGCGGCGACTGGGAGAGCTACCCCATCTTGCGCTTCAGCGAGGCTCCAGAGGTGTCCGTCGAACTCGTCGAGCACCCTGGCACGCCGTCGGTGGGCGCGGGCGAGGCGGCCCAGGGCCCGGTAGCGGCGGCCATCGCGAACGCGGTCGCGCACGTGCTCGGCGTACGCGTCCGCGACCTGCCCCTCACCCGGGAAGCCATCCTCGCCGCGATCGAGCGAGGATGATGACCGGTAGTCGGTTTGCCGGTGACGCTCGCCCTGCGTCCGCCCGTCCCACCGGCCCGGCGGTGCTCTTCGGCGGCTTTCAGCCGGCCGTGCTCGCCACGCCCACCGAGATTCGCGACGCGATCGCCGCCTTCGCCGGTCTCGGTGCCGACGAGGTCATGCTCTATTGCTTCGGCCTCGACCCGGCCCAGGTGGACCGCCTCGCCGACGTGCTGTGACGCCCATCCGTCAATAACCAGAAAAGGGCCGACTCTTCATAGAGCCGGCCCTTTCACGAAATGTCAGCCCAGGCCATTCCTCATGGCCGTGAGCAGTTCGGCGTTGGTGGTGTCACCGCTGAGCTCCCAGAAGAACGCGCCACCGAGGCCCTGGTTCTTCGAGTAGCTCATCTTGCCGCCGATGGTGGCCGGGGTGTCGTAACTCCACCACTGACCACCGCAGTACCCGTACGCGGTGCCCGCGACGGTGCCGGTGGCCGGGCAGCGGGTCTTGAGGACCTTGTAGTCCTCGATGCCCTGCTCGTACGTGCCCGGCGCCGCTCCCGAGGCCGTGCCGCCGGGCGCTGCCTGGGTGACCCCGGTCCAGCCGCGGCCGTAGAAGCCGATGCCGAGCAGCAGCTTGCTCGCCGGCACGCCCTTGCTCTTGAGCTTCTGGATCGCGTTGTCGGAGTAGAACCCGGCGATCGGGATGCCGGAGTAGGAGGTGAGCGGCGAGTGCGGGGCCGTCGGGCCCTGCGCCGCCCAGGCGCCGAAGTAGTCGTACGTCATGACGTTGTACCAGTCGACGTACTGCGCCGCGCCGCCGTAGTCGGCCGCGTCGATCTTGCCGCCGTTGGTGCCGTCGGCGGTGATGGCGGCGGTGACCAGATTGCCGGAGCCGAAGCGGGAGCGCAGCGCCGACATGAGGTTTCTGAACGCGGCCGGGCCGCTGCTGTCGCAGGTGAGGCCGCAGGCGTTCGGGTACTCCCAGTCGATGTCGATGCCGTCGAAGACGTCGGCCCAGCGCGGGTCCTCGACGAGGCGGTAGCAGGACTCGGCGAACGCGGCCGGGTTCTGCGCGGCCTGCGTGAAGCCGCCCGACCAGGTCCAGCCGCCGAAGGAGAACAGCACCTTCAGGTTCGGGTACTTCTTCTTCAGCTTGCGCAGCTGGTTGAAGCTGCCGCGCAGCGCGCCGGCGTCCCAGGTGTCGGCGACGCCGTCCACGCTCTCGCCCGCCTGGTAGAAGCGGTCGTAGTCGGCGTAGGAGTCGCCGATCGTGCACTGTCCGTTCTGCACGTTGCCGAAGGCGTAGTTGATGTGCGTCAGCTTGGCGGCCGAGCCGCTGGTGTCGATGTTCTTGACGTGGTAGCCGCGCTGGTAGACGCCCCACTGCACGAAGTAGCCGAGCACCTTGTTACCGCCGCCTCCGCCGCCCGTCGTGGTCGCGGTGACGGAGTTGCTCTCGGCGGAGCGGTTGCCGGCGGCGTCGCGGGCGCGGACGGTGTAGGTGTACGGCGTGCCGGCGCTCAGGCCGGTGTTGGTGTACGTCGTTCCCGTCACCGTGGTGATGAGGGTGCCGCCGCGGTAGATCTCGTAGCCGGTGACGGCGACGTTGTCGGTGGAGGCGTTCCAGGCCAGGGCGACGCTGCTGGCGGTGACGCCGGTCGAGCGGAGGTTGCCCGGTACGGTCGGCGCGGTCGTGTCGCCTCCGCCACCGGTGGTGGTGACCGTGACGCTGTTGCTGTTGGCGGAGCGGTTGCCGGCGGCGTCGCGGGCGCGGACGGTGTAGGTGTAGGCCGTGGCGGCGCTCAGGCCCGTGTTGGTGTACGTCGTTCCCGTCACCGTGGTGATGAGGGTGCCGCCGCGGTAGATCTCGTAGCCGGTGACGGCGACGTTGTCGGTGGAGGCGTTCCAGGCGAGCGTGACGCTGGTGCTGGTGACGCCCGTCGAGCGGAGGTTGCCGGGCACCGACGGCGCCGTGGTGTCGCCTCCGCCGCCGGTCGTCGGCTTCCACAGGGCCGGCACGTTCGGCGGCTCCCAGCCGGGCTGGGACGTGTGCGACTGGATGCATTCGTACTCGACGCCGTTGTACGTGACGCGCGTGCCCGCCGAATACGCCGTCCACGGCGCCCAGTCGGCGAACATGACCGTGGCCGAGCCCATGGCGGCAGGCGGGGCGACGACCGCGGCGGTGAGGGGCAGCGCTAAGGCCGCCAGGCAGGCGAGGATCTTGTGTCTCATCGATGCTCCGACATCCGTTGGGGGGTGAATGGGGAGTGGGATGCCAGGAAACTATTAGGAAAGTTTCCTTTTAGTTATGAGACGACGGTAGCCTTAACCTGCGCAGGCGTCAATACATTTCGTTCAGATCGTGAAGTCGCGCAGTAAACCGGAGTAACGCTTCGGCCGGGGCAGGGCGTACTCGCCGCGTTTGCCCGTCCGCAGGCCGAGCGTGACGAGCGACTCGACGAGCTTGGTCGCCGCCGTCACCCCGTCGATCACTGGGACGCCCGTCTCCTCCGACACCTCGGCCGCGAAATCCGCCATGCCCGCGCAGCCCAGCACGACCGCGTCGCTCCCGTCACGCTCGACGGCCGCGACGCACAGCTCGGTCACGGTCTTGCGCGCGGCCGGGTCCTCGAGGTCCAGGACCGGGATGTCGCAGGCGTGCACGCCGCGGCAGGCGGCGGCGAAGCCGTAGCGGTGGGTGAGGTCCCATGCCCGGCCGACGGTCCTGGACAGCGTCGTCACCACGCTGAAGCCCCGCCCGAGCAGCGTGGCGGCGTGCATGGCGGCCTCCGCGATGCCGACGACGGGGCCGGCGGCCAGCTCGCGGGCCGCGTCCAGGCCGGGGTCGCCGAAACACGCGATGACGTACCCGTCCACCCCCTCGCGCTCGCCCGCCGCGATCTCGGCCAGCACCCCCGGCACGGCCAGCGCCTCGTCGTAGTGGCTCTCGATGGACTCCGGCCCCATGCTCGGGCTGACGGCCGTGACGACCGTCGACGGGCACGCCACCGCCCTGGCGCAGCGACCGATGGACGCGGTCATGGCCAGGGCGGTGTTCGGGTTGATCACTTTGAGGTGCGTCATGCGGCGGCGGTGATCCGGGGCCGGAGCCGTTCCAGGGCGACCAGGGCCACGAAGCCGAGGCCGCAGCCGATGAACCAGCTGTAGTCGGCGATCCACGTCGCGTCCGTCGCCGTGACGCCCAGGTCGAGCAGCATCTTCGGGACGAGCACGGAGGCGATGGCGGGCACTCCGGCGGCGACGGTGGCCCAGATCGCGTTGGGGTTGTAGCCCTTGCTGAACCAGTAGCGCCCGGCCTGGTCCATCGTGAACAGCTCGTCCACCGACACCCGCTGCCGCGCGCACACGTAGTAGCCGGCGATCAGGATGCCGAACAGCGGCCCGATGAGCGCGCCGAGCAGGCCGAGCGTGTAGTGGATGGCGTCGGGGTTGCTGTACCAGTTCCACGGCGTCAGCAGCACGGAGCCGACCGCCGCGATCATCCCGCCGGTACGCCAGCTGATGCGCTGCGGGCTGACGTTCGAGAAGTCGAAGGCCGGCGAGATGAAGTTGGCCACGATGTTGATGCCCACGGTCGCGATCACGAAGGTGAGGCCGCCGAGCAGAATCGCGAACGGCGTGTCGATGCGCTGCACCGTGTGGATGGGGTCGGTGATGAGCTCGCCGAACACGGGCACGGTGGCCGACGCCGTGATCACGGTCAGGATGGAGAAGAAGAGGAAGTTGACCGGCAGGCCGAGGAGGTTGCCCTGCTTGACGGCCTGGAATGACCGCGCATACCGCGAAAAATCACCGAAATTCAGCATTGGCCCGGAGAAGTACGACACCACCAGGGCGGTCGCGCTGAGCATGACCGGGATCGACTCGGCGAAGCCGAGGCTTTCGCCCGACAGGTCCAGGCTGATGTTCTCCCAGCCCGCCTGGCTCACCAGGTAGATGGCCAGCACCACCATGACCACGTAGACGGCGGGTCCCGCCCAGTCCACGAATCGCTTGATCGCGTCCATGCCGCGCCAGAACACCGCCGCCTGGGCGACCCACAGGATCGCGTAGCAGATGTAGCCGAGCACGGACAGGCCGAGGAAGGCCGGCTCGGTCAGCGCGGCCGTGGCCGGCCAGAACTTGAGGAAGATGATGATGAGCGCCTGCGAGGCCAGGTATGTCTGCACGCCGTACCAGGCGATCGCGATCGAGCCGCGCACGATGGCGGGGATGTTCGCGCCCAGCACGCCGAAGACGGCCCGGTTGATCACCGGGTACGGCACGCCGGTGACCTGGCTCGGCTTGGCCACCAGGTTGCAGAAGATCTGCACGATGACGATGCCGGCCAGCAGCGCGAACAGCACCTGCCAGCTGGCCAGGCCCAGCGCGAACAAGCTCCCCGCGGTCACGTAGCCGCCGACGCTGTGCACGTCGGACATCCAGAAGGCGAAGATGTTGTACGACGACCAGGTCTGCTTCCGCAGCGGCGCCAGGTCCTCGTTGGTGAGCCGGGGGTCGTAGGCGGGGGGTGGCGCTTGGGTGATCGATGCGGCGGGTTCGGACATTGGGGCATCCTTGGGGGGTAGGTCTCCGGCGTAGTGTTAAGTGATCACTGAACACTTGCCGTTAACCTATGACTGCACGCGCTGCTGTCAATTGCGTGTATGTAAATCCCCTGTGACAAATGGTGTGGAGGCCATGGAGAGCCGTACCGGGCTGGAAGCGGTCAGCAACGAGCGACTCGGTCAGCGGCTCCGCGACCTGCGCACCGAGTCCGGCAAATCGCTCCGCGCCGTGGCGCGGGAGCTGGGCATCTCGCCCAGCGCCGTGTCGCAGATCGAACGCGGCACGATGCGGCCCTCGGTGAGCCGGCTCATCGCCTACGTCTCGGCCATCGGGGTGCCGCTGGCGGCGGTGTTCGACGTGCCGGAGGATCCGAAGCCCGACCCCGCCGTGCCCGGTCTGGCCATCCGGCGGGCGTGGGAGGTCGCGCCGATCGAGCTCAGCGGGGGAGTGACGTTCCGCAGGTTATCGCCGGTGCCGGCGCCGGACGTGGAGTTCTTCGAGTCGACCTACCCGCCGAACGCGATCTCCACCGCCCACGGGCAGTTCCTCAAACACGAGGGGTACGAGGTGGGCACGGTCACGGCCGGGGAGCTGACGATCGAGTTCGAGACCGAGATCGTCACCCTGGCCAAGGGCGATTCGATCACCTTCCCGTGCAACCGGCCGCACATCATCGGCAACCGCTCCGACACCGTGACCGCCGTCGCGACCTGGCTGATCGTGCACCGCTGAGCGTTGATAACGGTTGCGGAACGGTCGGTGACGCGAAGGTCCGCCGTCCCTCAGCATGGAGATGTGGGAATTACCGTCAGGCGACGGGCAGCTGAACGGCGGGGACCCTATGTGGCCCGCGCCGTGGCCGAGTTACGCTCGTGGCCGGCGCTGGTGCTCAGTGACACCCGGCGGGGTGTGACGTTCGCCGTGCGCGGCACGGAGATCCTGCGGCTGGCCGGCGCCGACGAGGTCCAGGTCCGTCTGACCGCCCCGGCGATCGACCGCCTGGAGCCCTACCTACTGGACTGCGACCAGGTGCAGGCCTGCCGGGACCGGGCCTGGGTTGCCGTCCACGTGGACGCCGCCACCGATCTGGAACTCCTGCTCGCGCTGGCCAGCGTCGCCATCAAGGAGCACGTGGCCTAGTCCTCGTCCATGGGCGGGGTGCCGTGCGTGTGGAAGGCCGTTGTGTCAGGTCCCGTCGGGCTGCCGGCGGGTTTGATCATTTCTCCCCGTTCTGTCGGTGGGGTCGGGTAGGTTCCCGGATCAATTGATCAGCCGTTCGCGAAGGCGCGGGCACTCCCGCCTGCCCTGCGAGTGGCTGGGGCAGGAGGTTCTGAGGTCGTGGACGCGGACAGAGCCGCGTGGGAGCAACGCAGCGTGGTACGGGTGGTGGCGCCCGTCGAGCCGCGCAAACTGGCGAAGGTGCCGTTCGTCGAGCTGGCCGACGGCCGTCTCCAGGGCGTCGTGTCGAGCGGATCCGACATCGAACGGGTCTACGTCTCGTCGATCACCGCCGGCACCCATGCGCTGAGCTGTAGCACGAACAACAACCGGCCGTGCGGTGCGCTGCACGGCTACGCGTGCAAGCACATACGCATGCTGGCCGACGAGGCGGTCCTGCAGTACGGAATGGACCGGGTGGCCCGCTACCTGCGGGTCGAGGTTGCCGAGGACGGCGACCTGATAGACAGCCTCAATCGGCTGGTCGAGCGCACGCCGGCGGCCGTGGTGTTCAGCCGGTTCCTGCGCCACCTGGCCTACCTGGAGGTGCCCGACAGCACCGAGCCGCTGGCCGAGCTGCATTGGTTCCCGGCGATGGGGGCGGTGCGCTGATGGCCGGCACACGTTTCACGGGCGCGGAGGTGGAGTGCTGATGCTCGACGTACAGCTTGGCGAGCTGCTCAGTGGCGCGCCGGCCGGAGCCGATGAGGCGCTCGAGTTGGTGGCGGGGTTCGACGACGCGCTCGTGCACGGGTTCGCGCGGATCGGGGAGGAGCCGGCCGCGGCGCTCGGCGCGTTGGCGGGCGCGCTGGCGGCCAGCCCGCTCGGCGACCGGATCGGCGAGTCCGTGGAGAAGGTGGTCGCGGGGTCGATCGGCGACGAGCATCTGGCGGCGCTGGCCGGTGGGCGGGCCGCGTTGACGGGGGCGGTGCACGATGCTCTGCTCGGCCGCCTCGATGCGGCGCTCGGACGTACGCGGGCCTCCTGGGAGGCGGCTCCCGCGACCGGCGGCCACCCGGACAATCTGCTCGCCGGATGCCGGGTGTGGCTGCGCGAGCTGGCCATCGTCGGCTGGCGTGGTGTCGACCACGACGTCGTCTCCTCTTCGGACCAGGCGATCGAGGCGCTGCTCGCCGTGCCGGAGCTACGCGGGCTGGCGGTGCTGCTCGACGGCTTGGCGGCAGAGCTGCGGGCCTCGTGCCCGGTGAGCACGATGGAGCGGGTGCCCGCGCGCAGATGGGCCGACCTGTGGATGCGTGCCCTGCTGCTGTCGCAGTCCGGCTCCTGGAACGGCGGCGCCGAGCAGGTGTCGGGGCGGCTGCTCATCCTGGGCGCCGACGTGCACGAGCACGCCACGGTCGTACGCGTCCAGGTCCACGCCATCCTCGAGCCGGCCGGAGGCGCGCCGGCCAGGCTCGTACGCACGAGCGTGGCGGCGGCGAAGGTCGACACGATCGTCGGCCCGGCCGTGTGGCGGCTGATGGGCGGCCACCCGGTGCTGCTGGGCGCGCTGGCCGAGCACCGCAGTCTGGAGATCACGGACCTGCCCCTGCTGGCCGGCGGCGACCTGGTGTGGCACGACGACCGGGCCCGCGCGGGCGAGGAGGCCGACCCGTTCGCGACCGCCCGCGTCCAGCTCGGCGCGGCCGTCGCCGCGCCGGTCCCGCCGCTCGACCGCCATCCCGTGCGCATCGCCGAGCCCGTGCTGATCGAGGGCTACACGGTCGAGGGCGAGACGCTGGAGCTCGGCGGAGGCAACACGATCACGCTCGACCTGGACCGGTTACCGTCGTCCACGCCGCTCACACCCGAGCTGGTGGCGGCGTCCTCCGCGTGCATCGGGCTGCTGCGCTGGGACGGCGGGCGGTGGCTGCTGCAGCCGCTCGCGGTGCAGGCCACGGTCAAGAAGAAGCCCGTCGCCGTGCACACCGGTGACTGGGCGATGGGCCCCACCGACCCCAAGGTGGTCAAGGCTGAGGCGAAGTCCGGCGACGCGGTCGCCGTGCTGCGCGAGCGGGCAGGGCGGCTGCTGCGCAAATGAGCGACCTCACAGACAACGAAGCCGCCCACGAAGCCTCCAACCAAGGCGACGCCGGGCAGAGCGCCGGCATGACGCGGCGGCAGGTGCTCTACTGGCGGCTGCTGTCGCGGCTGTTCGTCCCCGACGAGCAGGCCGCACTGGAGACGGCCAGCGTCGCCATCGTCGATGATCTCGGACTGCCGCCCGCCTTGCTCGACCCGGGCGTCTCGGTCGACACCCTCGTGCAGCGCTTCCCCGAGCTGGGCGTCGAGCTGCAGGACCTGATGGTGGAGAAGGAGCACGAGGCGGGCGACGAGGTGCGCCGCGCCGCCCTGGTCTCCAAGCTGCTGCTCAACGTCTTCTCGACGGGCGGCGGCAACGTCACCGCGGCCCAGCTGGAGCGCTGGAAGCAGGACGCGGCCTGGTTCGAGAAGGGCATGGGCTGCGAGCCGGGCGGGCTGCGGCGCAGCCCGGGCGACGAAGAGGTGGCCGCGGTCCTCGCCAACATCGAAGGCGACCTGGTCAAACGCATGCACCTGCGTGAAGTGCTCGCCGACCCGGCGCTGGCCAGGCAGCTGACGCCCAGCATGTCGCTCATCGAGCAGCTCCTGCACGACAAGCACAACCTGTCGGGCGTCGCGCTGGCCAACGCCAAGGCCCTGATCCGCAAGTTCGTGGACGAGGTCGCCGAGGTCCTGCGTACCCAGGTGGAGAAGACCAGCGTGGGCGTCATCGACCGGTCGGTGCCGCCGAAGCGGGTCTTCCGCAACCTCGACATCGAGCGCACCATCTGGAAAAACCTCACCAACTGGAGCCCTGAGGACCAGCGGCTCTACGTGGACCGGCTCTACTACAAGCAGACCGCCCGCCGCACCACCCCCGCCCGGCTCATCGTCGTCGTCGACCAGTCGGGGTCGATGGTGGACGCGATGGTCAACTGCACCATCCTGGCGTCGATCTTCGCGGGCCTGCCCAAGGTGGACGTGCACCTGATCGCGTACGACACCCGGGCGCTCGACCTGACCCCGTGGGTGCACGACCCGTTCGAGGTGCTGCTGCGCACCACGCTCGGCGGCGGCACCGACGGCACGGCGGCGATGGCGCTGGCCAGGCCGAAGATCTCCGATCCCCGTAACACCGTGATGGTGTGGATCTCCGACTTCTACGACAACCGGTCGTTGATCAACGACTTCGAGGCCGTGCACCGCTCGGGCGTCAAGTTCATCCCCGTCGGCTCGGTCAACAGCTCCGGCTACCAGAGCGTCGACTCGTGGTACCGCCAGAAACTCAAGGACCTGGGCACCCCGGTGATCTCGGGCCACATCCGCAAGCTCGTCTTCGAGCTCAAAAACTTCCTCACCTAGGAGAAACCTCGCATGAGTGACGATATGCTGCGCGCCCCCGCAGAGGTGAAGTACGCGGAGGAGCTCGACTGGCTGGAGTCGATCGACGACGGCCCCAAGCCGTTCACGTGGCGGCTGAGCCCCCGCATGATCCGGCTGTTCATCCTCGGCTCCGAGCGCTCCGACGGGCTCGACAGACAGATCCCGCAGAAGTGGTTCGGCGACCGCAGCTTCGTCGAGCGCGCCATCGTGACCCTGGCCTCCGACAGGGGCCTGCTGCTGATCGGCGACCCGGGCACCGGCAAGAGCTGGCTGGCCGAGCTGCTGTCCGCGGCCATCTGCCGCAACTCCACGCTCGTGGTGCAGGGCACCGCCGGCACCACCGAGGACCACATCAAATACTCGTGGAACGTCTCCATGGTCATCGCCAAGGGCCAGTCCCGCGAGTCGATGATCCCCTCGCCGATCATGACGGCGATGGAGGGCGGCGTGATCGGCCGCTTCGAGGAGCTGACCCGCTCTACCAGCGACGTGCAGGACGCGCTGATCTCGATCCTGTCCGAGAAATACGTCTCCATCCCCGAGCTCGACGACGACAACATCGTCTTCGCCCAGCCGGGCTTCTCCATCATCGCCACCGCCAACAGCCGCGACCGGGGCGTCAACGACCTGTCGTCGGCGCTCAAGCGCCGCTTCAACTTCGTCCGCATCCCGGTGGTGACGAACAAGAAGAGCGAGGCGGAGATCGTCCGCTTCCGTACCGAAGAGCTGCTGCGCCGGCACCAGATCGAGCTGGACCTGCCGCCGACGCTGCTGGACATCCTGCTGCAGAGCTTCGCCGACCTGCGCTCCGCGGCCGCCTCGGCCACCAGCGACGACGAGAAGCTGGAGTCGGCGCTGTCCACGGCCGAGCAGATCGGCGTGCTCGAGGACGCGATCCTGCACAGCCACTTCTTCGGCGACCGCGTGTTGCGCGCGCAGACCCTCGCCGGCTCGCTGGTCGGGTCGCTGGCCCGGCGCAGCCCCGAGGACCTGGCGATCCTGAACAAGTACTGGCACGGCGTCGTCGAGCCCCGCAGCAAGAACGGCGGCGGGCCGTGGCAGGAGTTCCTCGAGGGCGGCCGCGAGGCGATCGCCACTCTGTCATGAGCACGTTCGACCCGCTGCGGGAGCAGCTCGCTCAGGCGGCGCGGGAGTTCGGCGGCGATACCGTGTCCGGCATCCTGTCGGGGATGGTGAACGACGTCGACCGGGCGTTGCGCGAGGAGCTGGAGATCTTCCCGGTCTGCCACCACTCGCCGGCCTCGGCCCTGGCGATGGTGCGGCGGCTGCGTGAGAAGCAGCCGAAGGTCATCTACCTGGAGTTGTGCGAGGACCTGCGGCCGCTGCTGACCGAGCTGCGCAACTGCCGGCTGCCGGTGGCGGTGCAGGCGTTCGCGACCGACCTCGACGGCTTCCCGAAGGCGTGGGCGCCGCTCAGCGTGGTGGCGCCCATCACGGAGGCGTCCGCCGAATACCAGGCCATCTCGTACGCGCTCGAAACGCCGGGCGTGGAGCTGGTCCTGGTGGACCGCTCGACCGACCACGTCTTCCAGTGGGCGCCCAAGGAAGAGGCGCAGAAATCCCCCAAGGAGGAGGAAGCCGGCCTGCACGGCGACGCCGTCGGCGTCGAGATCGGCGACCTGCGCCCCCGCTTCGCCGAGCTGGAGGAGCACCTGCTGCACCACGGCAAGGTGCGGCACTGGTCGGAATGGTGGGACCAGTACGTCGAGCAGCCGCTGTCCGGCGCGGACTACGACACCTACCGCCAGGTGATGGTGCTGATCGGCAGCCTGTTCCGCCGCCTCAACCCCGACGGGCACCGGCTGAGCGTGGATGAGGACCGCGAGCGCTACATGTGGACCAGGATGCGCGAGCACCTGGCCACATCCGGCGCCGACCCGGCCGACTGCCTGTACGTGTGCGGCGCCTTCCACGCCGCCAGCCACGTCGAGCAGTTCGGCCTGCGCTCCACCGAACCCTTCGAGATCACTCCGCGCACGAACACCAAGTGGCTCTACGGCCTCATCCCGTCCAGCCACTCGGCCATCGAGGCCCAGTTCGGCCTGGCCTCGGGCTCGGTGTCGATCGCGGCGGCGACGTGGGCCAAGGCGGTGACCCGCAGCGGCCTGATCCCGTTCCAGCTGGCCGGGCAGAAGGGCACGCGCAAGCGTTCCGCCAAGCTGCCCCCGCCCAAGCCGGCGATCGCGGCGGCCGACAAGCTGACCGGGTTCCTGTCACGGCCGCCCGCGCTCGACGAGCTGGACCAGTCCGAGCTGCTCGGCTGGTGCGTCGACATCGTCCGGCTGGCCCGCCGCAACGGCTACCTGGCCAGCACCGCCGACGCGATCGCGGTGTTCGAGACGTCGATCCTGCTCGCCGGCATCCGTAACCGGGCCAGGCCCACCCCGTACGACTTCCAGGACGCGGCCGTCACCTGCATCGAGAAGGACGTCGTGCCGGGCCGCAGGGACGTGCGCCGGCTCTGCGAGATCCTGCTCGGCGGCGACCGCGTCGGCGAGGTCGGCTACGACGCGTTGCCACCGCTGGCCAGGAACGTCTACGACCGGCTCGAGCCGCTCGGCCTGGATCTGACGAAACGGACGATCCAGCGGGCCCTGCTCGACCTCAACGCCGACCCCGAGCTGGTGCCCTGCTCCGACCTGCTGTGGATGCTGCGTTACCTGCTGCCGCACGACGCGGTGCGGCCCATCATGGGGGAGCGGAGGCTGGGGGAGCGGTCGATCCAGGAGAGCTGGGACCTGTCCTTCGGCAAGCACCAGCGCTCCATCATCGAGCTCGGCTACGAGGGCGTCACCATCGAGCAGGTGATGGAGCAGCGGCTGCGGCGCAAGGTCCGGGATCCCAAGGCGACCGCGGCCGACGCGCTCGCCGCGGTCGAGGACGCCATGCTCTACCTGGGCAGCAAGCGCTTCGCCGACGAGCTCGGGGCGCGGGCCGTGGAGCTGCTGGCGACCGAGCGGAGCGTGGACGACGCGCCCGAGGTGCTGCGCAGGATCCGGCGGTTGATGGCTTACTACCGGACCAACGAGCCGGAGCTGCCGGCCTGGTGCGAGGAGTTCGCCACCGCCGGCTACGCGCATTACTGCACCCTGCTGCCCACGGCCGTCGTGGACGACGACACCGGGGTGCGGCAGGTGGCCGCCATGCTGGGGTTCCTGTTCTCGATGGAGAGCCTGGCGCTGGCGCTCGGCTGCGACCGGGCGCAGCTGGAGCTGGCCGTGCAACAGTCGCATCCCGAGGCGCCGGCCAAGGTGGCGGTGTTGTGGGCCGCGCGGACCCAGCTCGGGCTGCTGACCCAGGCAGAGCTGCGCAGGCGGTGCGACGAGCTGCTCGCCAACCCGCTGGTGGTGCCGTCGTTCCCGCAGTACATCATGGGGTTCGTGCAGGCCATCGAGCCGGTCCCGGCGCTGTCGGGGTTCGTGGTCGAGGTGATCTCCAAGGCGTTCGGGCGGCTGCCGGACAACGTGTTGCTGCCGTGGTTGCCCAGGCTGATCACCACCTTGCGGGATCAGGCGGGTGAGCTGATGCCGGCGCTCGTCCGCGAGGCCGGGCGGACCTTCCCCGGCAGCCTGGCCGCCGTGGACGCCTGGACGCCGCCGTGGTCGGCGCGGCCCGCACCGCCCAAGGCGGCCTCCGCGCCGCCGGCGTCGGGGCCGGTGGCCGAGCTGCTCCTGGGGCATCCGGCGGCCTGCGACGCCGTGGCGGCGCTGCTGGGCTGCGAGGGCGAATGGCGGGCGCCCGCGGCCGCCGGAGCCGAGCACCGGGAGGCCCGCGCGCTGCTGGCCGAGCACCCGGAGTCCGCGCTGGCGGTGGCGGCCCTGCTGGCTTGACACCGAACCGGCCGTCGCGGGCACCTCGCCGGATGCCCGTGACGGCCGGCCTTCGCGCCGGTCGCCGGCAGCCGGGCGATGCGCAACGTGAGTGCCAGGACTACTCCGGCGAGGTGATCAGCGCGACCGCCTCGACCTCGACCAGCTGGTCCGGGTACCCGAGGACGGTGACGCCGAGCAGTGTGCTGGGCACGTCGTGGGCGCCCATGTGGTCGCGGTAGACCTTCCACGCCTCGGCCAGGTCTTCACGCCGGGACGAGGCCACGTACACGGTGGTCTTGACGACGTCGGTCAACGCGGCGCCGGCGCTGCCGAGCGCCGTGACGAGGTTGCGCATCACCTGGTGGGTCTGCCCGGCGACGTCCCCCACGGCGACGGTCGTGCCGTCGGCGTCCAGCGGGCAGGCGCCGGCCGCCCAGATGGCTCGCACCGGCACGTCGGCGACGGCCGCGTACGCGTATTCAACGGTCTGCGCGAGGTCGGGGCTGCGGATCAATCGAACACCAGGCGTCACGAAAACCTCTCAGTACACAAAGCTGGATGGATATCTGAATAGTCGGCTAACGGGAAATGTCTTTCCGGTGATGCCCGGCTGAAAGCGAGGCCGGTGCCCGATTATGTCCCCTCTTCGGGTCGTCCAGCTAACCCTTTTCGATCGTAGTATCCGGTGCTGAGGTCCCTGCTGACACGAAGAAGGTGGGCATTGTCGCGTCCACAGCCCGACCTTGGGCAGATCTCCGGCTACCGGCTCACCGGGTCCCTCGGTGACGGCGGCCAGGGCACGGTGTATCGCGGCCTGAGCTCGGACGGCGACGAGGTCGCGATCAAGGTGCTGCACGCCCGGATGTCGGAGGACGCCGAGGAGCGCCGCCGATTCTTCCGGCAGGTGGAGCTCGCGCGCCGGGTGGCGCCGTTCTGCACCGCCAGGGTCCTCGACATGGGCATGCATGACGACCGGCCGTACATCGTGAGTGAATACGTGCGCGGCGAGTCCCTCGACCGCGTGGTCAGGCAGGAGGGCCCGCGCACCGGCGGCGGGCTGGATCGGCTGGCGGTCGCGACCGCGACCGCGCTGGCCGCGATCCACCGCGCCGGGGTCGTGCACCGCGACTTCAAGCCCGCCAACGTCATCCTCGGCCCCGAAGGCCCCGTAGTGATCGACTTCGGCATCTCCCGGGCCCTTGAGCACGCCGTCACCCAGTCCGGGGCGTTCGGCACACCCGGATACATGGCGCCCGAGCAGGTCAGCTCCGACCAGATCGGGCCAGCCGCCGACGTCTTCAGCTGGGCCGCCACGATGGTGTACGCGGCCACGGGCCGCAGGCCGTTCGCGGGCGCGTCGGTCCCGGCCGTGCTGCACGCGCTGCTGTACGAGGAGCCGGACCTGACCGGCGTGCCGGAATCGTTGCTGCCGCTGGTGACCGCCTGCCTGAACAAGAACCCCGGACGCCGGCTCACAGCCGACGACCTGGTCCGCGCCCTGACCGGCGGCGACACCCTCCCGACCGCCGAGATCACCGAGCCGGCGGCCCCGCCTGCGACGTCGCGGGCGCGGCGGGTGCCCAGGAGCGCGCTCGCGGCCGTCGCCGCGGCGATCGCGGCCGTGGTGGTGGCGGTGGTGATGTGGCCGGAGCCGCGGGTCACCCGCGATCCCGGACCCGTACGCACGACCGCGCAGGGCACCCCGTTCGGCAAGGAGCTCGGCAAGCCGCTGGCCGGCCACACCAACGATGTGCGGGCGGTGGCCGTCGGCACGCTCGGCGGCGTCCCCGTCGTGCTGACGGGCTCCGACGACGAGACCGCCCGCGTCTGGAACCTGCGTACCTCGCAGGAGGCCGGCCGGCCGCTCGCCGGGCACACGGAATGGGTCAGAGGAGCCACGCTCGACCAGCTCGACGCCGTGCCGGTCGCCGTCACCGCGAGCGACGACGACACCGCCCGCGTCTGGGACCTCACCACGGGCACGTCCCGCACGCTGGCCGGGCACGAAGGCGACGTCAAGTCGGTGGCGACCGGCCGGATCGGCGGCACGCACGTCGCCGTCACCGCCTCCGCCGACGGCACCGCCCGCGTCTGGGACCTGCGCACGGGCAAGCAACTCGGCGCGCCGCTCGCTGGGCACAAGGGCGCGGTGTGGGCGGTGGCCGTCGGCCAGGTCGGCGGCGCGCCCATCGCGGTGACCGCCGGCGACGACGCGACCGTGCGGGTGTGGGACCTGAACTCCAGGAAGCAGCTCGGCGCGCCGATGACCGGGCATTCCGGATGGGTGCGGTCGGTGGCGATCGGCAACCTGGCCGGCACGCCGGTCGCGGTCACCGGCGGCGAGGACATGACGGTGCGGGTGTGGGATCTGGGCGCCAGGAAGGAGCTCGGCGCGCCGATGACCGGGCACACCGGCTGGGTCTGGTCGGTCGCGATCAGCAACCTGGAGGGCACGCCCGTGGCCGTGACCGGCGGCGAGGACGCGACCGTGCGGGTATGGGACCTCGGCACCAGAAAGCCGCTCGGCACGCCGTTCACCGGGCATGCCGACAGCGTCTGGTCGGTGGCGGTCGGCCTGCTCGACGGCCGGCCGATCGTCGTCAGCGGCAGTAGGGACCAGACGGCCCGGGCCTGGAGCCTCGGCCCGCCGTACCCCGCGGGAGGCTGACACTTTACGCGGCTTTGCGGTCGGCAGGCGTAGCGTCGTGGGCGTGAGGTCCAGCCTGGCGCTGCTTGCCGCCTGCGCCTGCCTCCTGGCCGGTTGCGGCGGGCCGGTCCCCCTGCCCGCCGCACCATCACCGGCACCCGCCGCGTCGTCATCCGTCCCCGCGACGTCGCCCGAGGCCGGCGCGACGGCGGACAGTGGGCCGGCCACGGCGGACGCCGGGCTGGTCGGGCGGTTGCGGCGCGGTGGCTATGTCCTCTACATCCGCCACACGGCGACCGAAGCCACCCAGGACGACCCCAACCCAGACCTTTCCGACCCCTCCACGCAGCGCAACCTCTCCGCGGAGGGCAGAGCGCAGGCACGGGAGATCGGCCAGGCCGTCAGGCGGCTGCGCATCCCCATCGGCGAGGTGCTCGCCAGCCCCTACCGGCGCACCCGTGAGACCGCCGAGCTCGCGTTCGGCAAGGCGCGGGACAGCCGTGACCTCATCAACGAGATCTATCCGGGCACCGACGACGACGCGCTGGCCGCGGCCCTTCGCCGGCTGCTGTCCGGCCGCCCCGCCCAGGGCGTCAACACCGTGCTGGTCTCGCACGGCTTCAATTTGTCCCACGCCACGGGCCTCTCCTCGGCTGAGGGTGAGACGTTCGTCTTCGCCCCCGGCGGCGGGACCGAGCCGGTGGCCAGGATCGGCGTCGACGATTGGCGATCACTGAAGGAGTAGCCGTGACCCGCTTGGCAAGCGTACTGACGCGAAGCGCACCGCTCGCGGTGTTGCTCGTGCTCGCCGCCTGCACCGCCGCACCCACCGTCCCTCCTGCTCAGACGGCCGCCCCCGCGCAGACCGGTGCGGCCGCCGGGCCGGCCGTGCAGCGGTTCGAGGTGCCGAGCGGAGCCGGGCCGCACGACGTGGCCCCCGCCGCCGACGGCGGTGTGTGGTTCACCGCCCAGAGCGCGGGCTACCTCGGCCACCTCGACCCCAAGACGGGCAAGGTGACGCAGGTGCCGCTGGGCGACGGCTCCAGACCGCACGGCGTGATCACCGGGCCGGGCGGGCACGCCTGGGTGACCGACAGCGGGCTCAACGCGATCGTCCGGGTGGACGCGGACAACCGCCAGGTACGCACCTACCCGCTGCCCGGAGACCGCGCGGGCGCCGACCTCAACACGGCGGCGTTCGACGCCGCGGGCGTGCTCTGGTTCACCGGCCAGAGCGGCGTCTACGGCCGGCTGGCACCGGACACGGGAAAGATCGACGTGTACGACGCCCCGCGCGGCCCCGGACCGTACGGGATCACTGCCACGCCCGATGGCGCCGTCTACTACGCCTCGCTGGCCGGCAGCCACATCGCCAGGATCGCGCCGGACACCGGCCGCGCCACCGTGCTCGAACCTCCGACCGCCGGCCAGGGCGCCCGCCGCGTCTGGGCCGACAGCACCGGCCGCGTGTGGGTCAGCGAGTGGAACGGCGGCCGCCTCGGCCGCTACGACCCCGCCTCAGACGCGTGGAAGGAATGGCGGCTTCCCGGGGACGCCCCGCAGCCGTACGCCGTCTACGTCGACTCCGCCGACATCGTCTGGATCAGCGACTTCGGCAGCGACCGGCTGATCAGCTTCGACCCCGCCACCGAGCGCTTCACCCCCGCGAACGGCGATGCCGCGGCGGTGCGCCAGATCCACGGCCGCCCCGGTGAGGTGTGGGGCGCGGCGTCCGGCCAGGACGCGCTGCTCCTCGTCCGGACGGCCTCCGGATGAGCGGGAGCTCAGAGCAGGCTGGAGGCGCCGCTGTAGGCCACGGGCGGTGGGTTGCCGCCGAATAACTGGCTGACGGTGACGAACGTGTAGCCGCGCGCGGACAGAGTCTTCAGAATCCCCGGCATGGCCCGCACCGTCGTGGGGTGGATGTCGTGGAAGAGCACGATGCTGCCGGGGCGCACCGCCTTGAGGGCCTTCTTGGTGACCTTGGCGCTGTCACGGTGCAGCCAGTCCAGGGTGTCCACGCTCCACATCACCATCGGTCGTGTGCTCTGCATGCGCACGGAGGCGTTGAGCGCCCCGTACGGCGGACGGATGAGGCGCGGCACGAGCCCCGTCACCGCCTTGATCGCCTGGTCGGTACGGGCGAACTCGGCGCGGACCGCGGCAGCAGGCAGCCGGGTCAGGTTGGGGTGCGACCAGGTGTGGCCGCCGATCTCGTGACCCGCCGCGACGGTGCGGCGCAGGATGGCGGGGTAGGCGGTGACGTTCTGCCCCACGACGAAGAACGTGGCCCGCGCGCGGTGGGCCTTCAGCCGGCGCAGCAGCGCGTCGGTGTACGGACCGGGTCCGTCGTCGAAGGTGAGTGCCACGCACTTGACGCGGCGGCAGTTGACCGGGCGGCCCCGCACGTCCCGCGCCGCGGCGAGCAGCGGGCGCATCAGCGCCTGCGACGCCTTCGACCAGGTCCCGGCCAGATCCGTGCCCGTAGGTAACGCGGTGACGCCGCCGTCCTTGACGCCTGGCTGCACCGCTGCTTGGACCGTTCCAGCGCCGGCCGTCAGCTGGCCGGTGACGCAGGCCGCCGTGGCCAGTACGGCTGTGGTGAGCATCCTCGCCACCCCCCGTCTCGCCCCAGGCCGTGCCGCCCGGCGCGATCCAGCATCGATGTTCATGTGATCCCCCTCGCGTACCGCCCCCGGTGCGGTTGTGTCTGATGGTCGCGCTCGCACGGGCACTCCGCCGGTCACGTAAGCTGTCGCTCTCCGCCCCAGGCTCGTCGCCCCGCGCATGCATGCGGTCCCGGCTCTCGCCGGGACCGCCCCATATGAGTTCGACAGCTGTCGTTCGTCCTTGGTTCGCGGGAGACCGCTTTCCGGATGAAACGAGTTGGCGGTCCGCCGGACCGGCGCGTTGCTTGATCCCCCGTTCCCCGGCCGAGGATCATGCGAAGAATGGGACTGGACTACTACCTCATCTCCACCTCCGTGAATGACCGGTCACCGGCAGGAGTCCTGGTGGAGGAATTCGTGCTCGGCGAGGACTTCACCGCGGCCGGCATCGACAGCGCCGAATGGGGATCGGAGACTGGCGCTTGGTTGGCGGCCCCGGAGGTGAGCCGGGCCATCCGGTCCGATGGCGCCCTGCGCAGGAGGGTGATGCCGGTGGACCGGCGGGACGCCCGCGACGCCTACGCGTACCTCGGCGGGGGCGAGCTGCCCCAGGAGGATCGGTTGCGCGACTTCTTCCGGCGCCGCCAGCCTCTTCCCGCCTCCGCGCCGCTCCATCTGGGCACCGCGCCGGCCAAGGCGCGCCGCTACCGCATCCTGTTCGCCGGCGAGCTCGGCGCCGACGGGCTGGCGAAGGCGCAGGCGGCGCTGCGGCTGGAGCCGACCGGCGACCCGCGCGTGGTCGGCAAGGCGTCGGGCAGTGCTGGGGGCCACGGCTTCACTTGGGAACTGCGCCGCATCGGGGCCGGCATCGCCTGGTGTGTGGACGTGACCGTACGGCTCGGCACCGGGCCGCTCGCCATGCTCGGCGCGCTCCTGCACCACCACCGGGAGGCCATCCGCGAGCAGGGGCTGATCCCGGTCACGGTCGAACGTTTCGCCTGAGTGTCACATTTCGCCGCCCGGGAGCGTCATGGAGGTGAACGGATAAACCGACCTGACGTGGGGTGGCGATGAAGGGCAGCTCACTGGCCAAAGCGCTCGACGACCGGATCGGCGGGGCCTCCTTCATGAAGAAGGCGATGCGCAAGGTCTTCCCCGATCACTGGACGTACTTACTCGGGGAGATCGCGCTGTACTCCTTCGTGGTCGTCCTGCTCACCGGCGTGTACCTCACGTTCTTCTTCAAACCGGCGATGCATGAGGTGGTCTACAACGGCGCCTACGTGCCGCTGCGCGGGGTGCGGATGAGCGAGGCGTACGCCTCCACGCTGGAGATCAGCTTCGAGGTGCGCGGCGGCCTGCTGATGCGGCAGATGCACCACTGGGCCACGCTCGTCTTCCTCGCCGCCATCGTCGCCCACCTGCTGCGCAACTTCTTCACCGGCGCGTTCCGCAAGCCCCGGGACCTCAACTGGCTGATCGGCGTGCTGCTGTTCGTGCTGGTGATGTTCAACGGGCTGTTCGGGTATTCGCTGCCCGACGACCTGCTGTCCGGCGCGGGGCTGCGTATCCTGCACGGCGTCACGCTGTCGGTGCCGCTGGTGGGGACGTATCTGGCGGCGTTCCTGTTCGGCGGCGAGTTCCCCGGCGACGACATCATCGCCCGGCTCTACAGCATCCACGTGCTGCTGATCCCCGGGCTGCTGCTCCTGCTCATCCCGCTGCACGCGGTGGTGCTGACCTGGCGGCAGACGCACACCCAGTTCCGCGCCAAGGGGCTGAGCGACCGGGTGGTTCGGGGCGCGCCGTTCTTCCCGGCGTTCCTGGCCAAGACGACGGTGTACTTCCTGTGGGTGCTCGGGGTGGTCGCGCTGCTGGCCACCGTGTTCCAGGTCAACCCGGTCTGGTTGTACGGCCCGTACGTGCCGAGCACGGTCAGCGCGGGCTCGCAGCCGGACTGGTACATGGGCTTCCTGGAGGGCGCGCTGCGGATCATGCCGCCGTGGGAGTTCACCGTCTTCGGCTCCACGGTGACCATGAGCGTGCTGATCCCCGCGCTGGGCGCGCCGGGGCTGCTGTTCACCGCGCTGGCCGTGTACCCGTTCGCCGAGCGGTGGATCACCCGCGACCACGCCATCCACCACCTGCTGGACCGGCCGCGTGACGTGCCGAACCGGGTCGGCATCGGCATCGCCGGGGTCGTCTACTACGGCGTGTTGTGGATGGCCGGCGGCAACGACCTGATCGCCTCGACCTTCCACATCTCGCTCAACGCGACGACGTGGATCTTCCGTGTCGCGGTCGTAGTCGGGCCGGTGCTGGGCTTCATCGCCGCCCGGCGCATCGCCCTGGGGCTGCAGGCCCGCGACCGGCACACCGCCGCCCACGGCGTGGAGACCGGGGTGATCGTACGCGGTCCGGAGGGCGGTTTCACCGAGGTCGAGCGGCCGGTCACCGAGGAGGAGACCGCGGTGCTCGTGCCGCCGGCGCCGCCGGCCCTGCCGCCCGCGCCGGACGGCGGCGTCCCCGCCCCGGTCGGGCGGCGCATCCGCGACGCCGCGCAACGGTCGTGGACGCGGTGAGCTCGGGCGCCGGTTCCGGCACGTGGATGCGGTGAGCTCCGGCGGTGGGTCCGGCACGTGGATGCGGTGATCAGGGGACCGGGACGGCGGGCACGGTGACCGGACCGGGCAGCGGGTTGAGCACGTCCGCCTGGGACTGCCCGGCCGGCACGATCACGTCCATCGCCTTGGGCACGGTGCCCGGATCCGCCGCGCACAGCGGATCGGTCCCGCCCGCGGCGCACACGCCGAACTGGTATGGCTGCGGCGTCGCGGCGAAGCCCCTGGCCTGGTCGGCGCTGAAACCGTCCTGCCCGGTCAGCACGACCGCGAACCGCCACCCGGGCCCCGGCGTGCCGAACGTGCTCTTGGGCAGCGCGACGGTGATCGTCCGCGTCGTCCCGGAGGCCCGGACCGCCGCACCCGCCTGGGCCGCGCCGCCGGCCGTCACCCACACCGGTGCGGCGAACCCTTGCACCTCCACCCGCTGCGTCCACGCGTCCTGCTCGGCGATGCGGTAGTTACGCTGCGGGAACGCCGCCTCGGTCGACCGCGCCGCCACGGCCGGGTCCTGGACGTACACGTCGAGCAGCTGCGCGCCCATCTGATTGCCGAACGTGGGGGACAGGTCGCGGAGCTCCGCCCGCAGGTAGACGGTCGTCGCATCCGTGATCACCTGGAATCTGCGCAGGTCGAAGGCACCGTCGTGGAAGTCGGCGGCCGTCGGGTACGCGTAGGTGCCCGGCCCGTCGTCGTCCCCGTCAGGGTCGGTCACGTCGAGCACGGTCGTGGCGCCGACGATGTCGCCGATCACCGTGCGCCGGGCGTGCGTGGTGCGGCCGTCCGAGGTCGTGGCGGTCACCGTGAGCACGACCTCGCCGAACGACACCGGCGCCTGGGCCGTGAACGCGCCGTCCGAGGCCGCCCGCACCGAGACGATCCGGGTGGGGGCGCCGGTGTCGATGGGCGTCGCGGCGACGTCCACCCGCGCGCCGGGCGCCGTGCTGCCAGCGACCGTGACCGACGTGCCGGCCACCGCGCTCCCATCGGCCGGGGCGGCCACGGTCAGCGGGGCGGCCTGCGGCATGCCGCGGTCGACGTAGCGCCGGCGGACGACATCGGGCTGCTCGACCGGGCGGGTGGAGCCGAGCGACAGGATCAGCCGCAACGCCTGGGCCTGCGCCCAGGTGAGCGGCGACGCCGACCCGGCGGGCCCGCCGTCGCGCATCCCGATCGAGGCGGTGGCCGGGTCCGTGCCGTACGGCGAGGCCGCCAGGTCGGGGTTCTCCCACGCCTGCTCGGGGACCAGCCCGGTGCCCGACGACATGTCCCGCATGGCCTTGAGCATTTCCGCCGCGGTCCCCTGGTGGCCGGTCTGGAGCGCCTGCTCGGCCCGCTCCCCGGCCAGGACCGGCCACACGTGTCCCGAGCCGGTGTTGCCGGTCGGCCACGGCTTGCCGGACGGTGCGCAGGACGTCGGGTCGGGCTCGTAGCAGTCGCCGTAGCCGTCCTCGGTGCCCTCGGTGTCGGAGCCGTAGCGGTACCAGCCGGGGCCGCTCGCCGTCGTCCGCTTGATCACCCGGTCCACGACCGGCAGGCCGGCCAGCACGTCCGGGTCGTCAGGCGGCAGGATGCCGAGCCTGGTCAACTCCAGGAACCCGGCGTCCACGACCCGCCGCTGATCCTCGGTCGGCCCGCCGTTACCCAGGTTGTACGACACCGCCGCGTCCGGATCGCCGTTGCGCGACAGGCGCAGGAAGTAGCGCGAGGCGTACGGCCCGGTCGTCGTGACGGTCCACCCCTTGACCGACCGCGCGAAATGATCGGCCGTGGCCCGGTACAGCCTGGCCCGTGCCTGGTCGCCGTGCCTGGCCGCGAGCTCACCGGCCGCGACCAGCCCGGCGATCTCGGCCGCGATCGTGGACGGGGAGTAGCCCGCCTGCTCCTCCCACCGCTCCACCCCGAACGCCGGACCGTGCGACACCAGGAAGTCGGCCGCCGCCCGCACGTCGTCCCACACGCCGGTCAGCCCGGACTGGTAGGCCATCAGGATCGGGTACGCGGTCTCGTCCAGCTGGTCGCCGCCCGAGTCGGGCGCCAGCGCGCCGTTCAGCAGTGAGTTCCGCGGCAGCCGCCCGTCCGGCAGCTGCTGGCGCTCCAGCAGGAACCGGGCCGTGTCCCTGGCCGTCGCCACGTCGCCGGCGGCCAGGAAACCGGTGAACGCCTCGTACAGGTCGCGCGAGAACACCTCGCGGTAGGAGCCGAAGTAGACCGCCTTGCCGCCGACCAGGTCGCCCGCCGGCACCGCCTGCCCCCACGGGCTGGCGAGCGACGCCACGACCGCGCCGGGGAACGTCTTGTCCTCGCTGGCCTTCAGCACGTTGGCCGACAGCCGGTAGAAATCCGCCTGAGCGGCCGGCGGCCGGCGCAGCCCGGCGTCGTAGGCCGCCCAGCCGCCCTCGTACCGGGCGCGGGTCGCCGGGAACGGCCGGGCGGCGGCCTCGCCCGCGACCCGCAGCGCGGCGGCCCTGCTGCGGCCGAACCCCAGCGCGAACGTCACCTCGCCGCCCGCGTCGAGCGGCAGCCGCGCGGTGGCGACCACGTTGCCGTCCGGCGCCTCGGCGTAGGGGGTGAGCGTGCGGGCCGCGTCCAGTTGGGCGGCGCCGTCGCTGGAGGTGCCCGCGTACCCGACGCTCGCCTGCGGCAGCCGCCGCTCGGCCCGCAGCGCCAGGTGGGTGGGCACCGCGTAGTCGCGGGCCGGGGCCGAGGTCTCGGTGTTCTCGTCCGCGATCACCGGCGCGCCGGTCGCCCCATCGACGACGCCGCTGTCCGCGCCGCCGTTCGCCGGACCGCCGCCGCCGTTGCCGTTCACGCTCGCGTCCAGGCGCACGTACAACCGCAGCCCGGGCGGCTGCAGCCGGGTCCGCACGACGACGGCGTTCCTGTCCGGGTCGGTGAGGTAGGTCGTGGTCAGCCGGTAACGGCCGTTCTTGCCGGCCGAGGTGATCGTGCACGTCATGCCGGAGCGGTCGGTGGCCACCTCGTACGTCGTGTCGCGCGACTGGAGCTCGGTGAACGTGCTGCCGTCGGTCACCACGAACTGCATCGTCTCGACGTTCGTGTTGTCGATCGTGGGCTCGTACACGTCGGACAGGACGCCTCCCGCGACCGTGTACCAGACCTTGGGCGTCTTGTTCGCGGCCGTGCCCACGCAGTCCTTGCGCGCCAGCCCGAAGTGCGACAGGGCCCCGGGCCCGCCCGGGGCGGGGGCCGCGGCCAGCACCGTATCGACGGGGACGGCGACCAGCGCGGCGGAGCAGACCAGGGCAAGGACGGACCGACGCAGCGCGAGCATGGCAGCTCCCCTTCCGATCATCCCCGTACCGTCGAGGGAAGACCGGCGCCGGCCTTGTGTCAACCCTGCCAACGCGGGAAGAAAGTCCAGCGGTGACCTTTTTGTCGGGCACGGGAGGCATCCACGATGCGGAACGGCCGGACCATCGCGAGTATCCTCGCCGCGGCGGTGCTCCTGATCGCGGGATGCACCTCCGGCGGCGGCACCCCGGCGCCGGGCAGACCTGTGGAGCAGGGGCCGGTGGCCAAGCTGGCGATCACCCCTGCCGACGGCACGAAGAAGGTGCCTCCGGACACCGGGATCAGCGTCAAGGTCACCGACGGCAAGGTCACCAAGCTGACCGTCGCCGACGCCAAGGGCCGGGAGGTACGCGGCTCGGTGGCCGCCGACGGGACCTGGCGTCCCCGATGGGCATTACGGCCGTCCACGGCGTACACCGTCAGCGCGGAGGCGACGGGCACGGACGGCAAGCCGGTCGCGGCGCAGGCCAGGTTCACCACGCTGAAGCCGAAACGGGTGCTGGAGAGCGGCATGTCGCCCCTGGACGGTGAGAAGGTGGGCGTCGGGATGCCCGTGCAGCTCCTGCTGTCCCAGCCGATCACCGCCAAGCAGGACCGGGCCAGAATCGAGCGCGCGCTCGTCGTGCGCATGTCCAAGCCGGTCGAAGGGGCATGGAGCTGGGTGAGCGACCGGGAGGTGCAGTTCAGGCCGCGCGAGTACTGGCCGGTCGGTGAGAAGGTCACGGTGGTGGCGCATCTGACCGGACTGCGCGCGGGCGCCGGCCTGTGGGGGACCAAGGACCGCAGCCTGACCTTCACGGTCGGGCCCTCGCACATCACCAAGGTCAGCGCCGAGACCCACCAGGCGGTGGTCCGGGAGAACGGGAAGGTCGTCAAGACCATTCCGGTCAGCCTCGGAAAGCCGGGCGACGACAGCTACTCCGGCGTCATGATCGCCCAGGAGAAGGCCGGGGACCTCGTCATGGACTCCGCCACCATCGGCAAGCCGGGCGAATACCGCATCCGTACCCAATGGAACGTCCGGATGACCTACAGCGGCACCTTCTTCCACGCCGCCCCCTGGTCGGTCGGGGCGCAGGGCAGCCGCAACGTCAGCCACGGCTGCGTGAACGCCGGCCCGGCGAACGCCCGCTGGTTCTACGAGTTCACCCAGCGGGGCGACATCATCGAGGTGACGGGAACGTCCAGGAAACTGCAGTTCGGCAACGGGCCGACGCCGTGGGCGAAGTCCTGGGAAGACTGGCTCGCGGGCAGCGCCTTGGGCAAGCCCGTCAACGGCTGACCCTGCCTGCGCGGCGGCGGGTTCCTGGTGGCCTTCTAACCCCGCCCGCCCGGGACCACCAGCCCGGACTCGTACGCGAACACGACCAGCTGCGCCCGGTCACGCACGCGCAGCTTGGTCATCGACCTGCTCACATGCGTCTTGGCGGTGGCCTCGCTGATCACCAGATGCGCGGCGATCTCCTCGTTCGACATGCCCCGCCCCACCAGGGACACGATCTCCCGCTCCCGCCCCGTCAGCCGCTCCGACCCCGGCACGGGCGCCGGACGTGGCGGCGTGCTCACGTACTCCTCGATCAGGCGGCGCGTCACCGACGGCGACAGCAGCGCCTCGCCCCGGGCGGCCACCCGCACCGACTGCAGCAGGTCGCTCGGCTCGATGTCCTTGAGCAGGAACCCGCTGGCCCCCGCCCGGAGCGCGGCGAAGACGTACTCGTCGAGCGCGTAGTTGGTGAGGATCACCACGCGCACCCCGTTCAGCTCCGGGTCGGCGCCGATCCTGCGGGTGGCCTGGATGCCGTCGAGCAGCGGCATCCGCACGTCCAGCAGCGCCACGTCCGGCAGTAGCCGCCTGGCCAGCTCCACGGCCTGCGCCCCGTCGCCCGCCTCACCGACCACCGTGATGTCGTCGGTCAGCTCGAGCAGCGCCTTGAAGCCGGCCCGGATGAGCGGCTGATCGTCGGCCAGCAGGACCCTGATCACGACCGCACCGGAACGGGCAGCCGCGCGCGCACGCTGAACCCGCCGTCCTCGCCCGGGCCGGCGGTGAGCGACCCGCCGACGGCGACCGCGCGCTCGCGCATCCCGATCAACCCCATTCCCGGCCCGGCCGTGCCGGCCTCGCCGTCGTTGTCCACCCGCAGGGTGATCCCCGCCGGATCGTAGCCGACCCGCACCGCGACCGCCGCCGCGCCCGCGTGCCGCAGCACGTTGGTCAGCGCCTCCTGCACGATCCGGTACGCGGCCCCGTCCACCTCGGACGGCACCACGTACGGGTCGCCGGTGATGCTGTACGACACCCGCAGCCCCGCCCCCTCGGCCCTGGACACCAGCCGCGGCAGCGTGGCCAGCCCGCCGTCGGGAACGGCTTGCCGCAGCACGCCCAGCGTGGCACGCAGCTCGTTCATGGCCTCGTGCCCCGACTCCTTGATCGCCCCCAGCGCCTCACGGGCCCGCGCCGGGTCGCGTTCCAGCAGCTCCATGGCCACCGCGGCCTGCACGTTCACCACGGAGATGCTGTGCGTCAGCGAGTCGTGCAGCTCCTGGGCGATCCACAGCCGCTCCTCACCCGCCCGCCGCAGCGCCGCCTCCTCACGGGTGCGCTCGGCCTCCTCCGCCCGCTCCTCCACGGCCCGCAGGTACGCCCGCCGGCTCCTGACCATCTCGCCGACCACCACCATCGCCACCAGCCAGCCGCTCAGCAGGTTCATCCCGCTGGCGGCCGCCGGATCCTCCTCGGCCAGCGCCATGAGCCCGTAGACCGGAACAGCCAGCGCCACCGCCAGCCAGATCGCCGCCTTGCGGCGGCCGAGCGAGGCGAGGGTGTAGATCGAGGCGAGCGCGGGCTCGGCGGCGAACACGCCGGGGTAGTGGGCGGAGTAGTAGACGATCGCGGCGGCCACCGCGACCAGCCCAGCGGCCAGCGGGGCCACCCGCCGCCAGGCCAACGACACGGACGCGACGACGATGAGCGTGATGCCCACCCCGTCGAGCGGCCGCTCGTAGGGGCCGGTCCACGACAGGTTGCCGTACGTGCCTGCCATGATCGCCACCAGCACGCCCGCCGCCATGAGCGTGTCGATCCTCCGGCTGTCCATGCCCACAAGCTAGGCCAGACCACCCACCCGCGACGTCATCCCCCTGGTGTACGTTCGCGGGGGCGGAGCAGGCATGTACCACTGCGGGAGTACGCCGGGGTGCACTCCGCCGGGCGACGCGGCGCGCAAGCCGCCCTTGCCGTCTCTTGCTGCCCTTTCTTGCCTTGATCGCTATGCTGCCGAGCCTCTCGTCCGGGAGGTCCGGCACTGCCTCCGCCGCCTCGACGTCGCCCGCGCTCCGGCCAAGAGGCGAAGTGCACCAAGGCAGGCGACGTACGCCTCCCACGCCCTGACGCCGTCCGGTCGGGGAGGAGAGAGGAACGCATCGTCCTGGCTCACTGGTCACCACCTTGAGGTCAATGTCGCACTGCGTGCGTCATCAATTACAACAAGTCGCATCGCGTGTCGTCAGGCAATCGCGATCGAAAGCATGAGGACCCGGCGGGACGCCGCTCCGCCCGGGTACGAAAGACTCTCATTGGACTCATCTGATGAGAGTGAGGAGCAGGCATGCATATCGTGCGGTTCGTCAGCCCCCTGACCGGCGTGGACGCGGTCGGCGTCGATGACGGGGAGGACGTGGTCGAGCTGCCCGGGATCGCGACCGTCGGCGAGTTGCTGAGGCTGTCGTCCGGGGAACTGCGCGAGCGGTGCGCCGGGGGGGACGGGACCCGGCACCCGACGGGCTCGGTCAGCAGGCTGGCGCCGGTGGACGGGCAGATGGAGGTCTGGGCGGCGGGTGTGACCTACCGGCGTTCGCGCGAGGCCCGGGTGCTGGAGAGCGAGCGGGCCGCCGACGTCTACGAGCTGGTCTACGACGCTGAGCGGCCTGAGCTGTTCTTCAAGTCGGTGGCCTGGAAGGTGAGCGGGGACGGCGAGCGCATCGCGGTGCGCGCCGACTCGGAGATCGACGTGCCGGAGCCGGAGCTGGGCCTGGTGCTCAACGCGGCCGGGGAGATCGTCGGCTACACGGTGGTCGACGACGTCAGCTCGCGCACCATCGAAGGGGTCAACCCGCTCTACCTGCCGCAGGCCAAGATCTACCTGGGCGCGTGCGCGGTGGGCCCGGCGATCCGGCCCGCGTGGGAGGTCGAGGATCCGTACGCGCTGGACATCACGCTCACCATCGGCAGGGCGGGGGAGACGGTGTGGGACGGCAAGGCTTCCACGTCGCAGCTGAACCGCCGCCTGGACGACCTGGCCGGCTACCTGTTCAGGGCCGACGCCTTCCCGGATGGCGCGGTGCTGGCCACCGGTACGTGCCTGGTCCCCGACCTGCCGTTCACGCTGCAGGACGGTGACACCGTGACCATCGGCATCTCCGAGATCGGCATCCTGACCACCACCGTGGTCAGGGGCCTGGAAGCGATGCGCTGACCCGGCGTCCCGCAAGCTTTCAGAGGCTTCGCTGGGACTCGGGGGTGGCGTGGACCTGATCCCAGTCGATGGCCACCTTCTGGGGGTCCTCCGGGGCGATCTTCGCGGGGAGCCGGGTGTCGGGGAAGATGAGGGCCAGGTACTGCGGCGGGACCCGGTGGGCGAGGCGTGCCTCGTACGAGCCGTTCGGGCCGCTCACGCGGAGGACGAGGCCCAGGATGGGGTCGCCGTTGTCGGCCGTCATGCCGTTCGTCGAGAACGTGCCGAGAACCGTGACCATGGCGGGCACGCCCCGAGCGAGAATGTCGGCAGCCGACACTCGCTCCCCAGGCCCCGAGGAGTTCCACCTCGGGGCGCGCTCCCAGTCGATGAGGAGGCGGCCGCGGTCCTGCGGGTCGACGTAGACGGCGAGGTGGGCGCCGGGGAGGACGGCGCCCACGAGGAGGCGCGGAATCTGCTGGCGATGGGCGACGCGGTAGGCGTCCCCGCTCTCGGGGCGTACCTCGAGGTCGAACGCGACCATGGGCTGGTCGTTGATCGTCACGCCCGTGTCGCGCATGGAGAGAATGACGGCGCCGGCCGGCATGCCGTTGCCCCGGAGGTCATGGTTGCCGCCGGCCATGTCTTTGATCATCCCGAACAGCCCGCCGGATCTGCTCGGCTGCACGTCTCCACCGACGGCCGACATGGCCGAGCGCATCGCGCGACGGGTCAGGCCGAGCACGATCATGAAGCTCGCGGCTATCGACAGCGTCATGCCGACCGGGAAGGCGATGCTCGCCCACCCGGGTATCGGCCACATCAGCATCCCGGTGACCCCGGCCGCCAGCACGAGGCCGCCGATCACTTCCACGGCCACTCCAATCGGGAGCAGCATTCCTTTACGCGTCATCAGCGTGTTCCTTCTCACCGGTCCTGTTCGTACGGTGATCAGGAAACGGCAGAGCGCTTGCCTGGTGCTTGCAGGTCGTTTGCCCGGCTCTGGGAGCACCGCCCCCGCTCCCCGGCCGACCGGCTAGGACATGATCTCGTACGCGGCCGTAGTGCCGGCCTGCCGGGTGTCCTTTCTCCTTGGCCTGAGACAGGCTCATTGATCATGAGGCAGCCAGGTCAGCGCGTTGCGGCCGTCTCAACTTCTATGAGACGGGACAGGGGGAATCCACTTGCGGCTCACCATGATGGAGCCGTCATCGGGAATGGTGATCGCGATGACGCAGTCGCCGCGAATCCAGCCCGACCGCACCAGATAGTGCGTCCCGGCGCGATCGACGATCTCGTGCAGGTTCGGGTACCCATACCACTTGCCGGTTTCCTTGGCGCGGATCCCGCAGTCGTCGAGCTGGCCGAGCCGCTTCTGGCTGTAGACCGTGGCGCCTGTTCTCTTCTCGAGATTTGCGGCAAGTTTCCGAGCTCGGGCGTGTCCCTCATTCTCCGCGTACAGGCCGATCGTCCAGATCGCAGACAGGAACGCGATGGCCACGGCCAAGGGCCGTATCCACGCCACGCGCCCCCTGCCGTCCGGAGCGGTGACCAGCAGCACGCCGACCATGACGAGGCCGAGCGTCGCATAGGTACGGACCGGGGTCGGGTCGCCGGGAGCCCCAACGCCGTAGCCGAGTACCAGCGCGCCGAGCCCTGTGCCGGTGCGATGCCGGGCAATACCTTCGCGCATACGGTGAACAGCGCCACTGGCCGCGCCGGAAGCGTGAACCACGGCCTCCTTGGCCCTCGCGATCCGGGAGCTCGCCGAGAGGGAGGTCTCCGAATCGCGTACATGTGGCCTGGCGCGCTGGATCCACACCGCTACGAGCAGGGTCAGGACCAGGATCACTAGCAGATCCTGGCCGGCCACCCCGACTCCCCGGAGGCCGTATTCCATGGGTGTCAGGCCGAGATCGAGCGGCGAGAGGCTGAAGTAGGCGAAGAATGCCTCCGAGTAGGACCAGCCCATATAGATGGTCACCGCCGTGAAGACAAGCCCGTTGGCCGCGACAATGCCCGCTGCGCTCGGAAAGGAATGGGTGTTCTCGTCTACTGAGCGGTCCTCGATACCTTCACCGTGCGGTCCCCTTCCCACGCGAGGATGCCCACCTTCCCGATTGACCAACGATCAGCAGATCTCACTCGGTCTCTGCCGGCGGGTCGCCGGCCCCTCCGCACGGCGACGCCGGATCATTGATGTCACAGGTGTCGTGCTGGTCGTTTTCACCGTTGAGGTGCCTGGCCCTTATTTCGCTGGCGTCTTCGCCCTGTTCGCCTGAGGGATCCGGCATATCAGGGTTGTTTGGCTGATAGTGCGAGGTGTCGCCGGATCCCGAATCTGGATCGTCGGAAGAGTCGCAGCCGGCCGTGGCAAAGAAGATCACCGCGACCGCGCTTGCGGCCGCCACAACGTGTCTCATTGATCACGCTGCCCTTCGGGGCGCAAAGCGCCTGCTAGTTGGCCCGTCACGCAATCTTGGCGGGGATAAATGATCGGATCAGCATCATCTTGGATGCATCCATGTCCTTACGCGATCATTTCCATCCGTACGGCCGGATCCGGATCGTTCGTTACGAAGATAAGGTCGGCACCCTGCGGCCCGCGATCCGATTTGCGCGGAGAATGGCCGGTTTGCGCAGGCAGTAGAACGGAACGATGCGGCTTACGGGAAACAGGCGCCCGACGTGAGCCTCCGCGTGGCCGTACGGCAGCGCGGTGACGTCCCAGCGCGCTCTCTCCTACCTGACCGATCGCAGAGTTTCGGAAGGGTGGGCTCCGTATTTATGGCGGTAGGCGGTGGCGAATCGCCCCAAATGGATGAATCCCCACCGGTGTGCTACGTCGGTGACGCTGGTATAGGACGGCTCGGAAGCGACAAGTTCCGCGTGTACCCGCTCCAGGCGCACGCTCCGCAGGTATGCCATCGGCGACATGTCAACGTGAGCTTGGAATGCTGCTTGGAGGGTGCGGATGCTGACACCCGCGATGTCGGCGAGGGCTGCCGCAGTGAACGGAGTCGCCGGTGATGCCCGCATCGCTTCGATGACTCGCTTGACCGTCGGAGGTCGGGATGGCGGCCCGGGGCTGAGGAGTTCCTCCCGGTAGTTGTGATCTGCTGCTGCCAGCAGGTGGGAGAGCATGCCGTGCCATAGGGGCGCGCCGATGATCTCCTGCCTCGTCAGAGGGTCCTCGATCCCGATCTGCCCGGCGAGCATGCACACCAGCTCCCGCAGAATTCGCCCGTAGCCATGGGTCAGGTCCATCGAAGGGGCGAGGTTGATCGGTGAGCGAACGGGCCTCTGCAGGAGGCGCTCCAGTTCCGCCTCCAGCGCCTCGCGCCTGATCTTGACGCACAGAATGCGGCTACCGGCGCTCCATCGACTCAGCTGCACATCCCCGGTCGGCCCATACAACACAGCGCGCTGCGGGGTTGCCGTGACCTCATTCCTCAAATTCTTGGAGCTCAGGTAGCCCGACAGCGGAATGTTGAAGTGATAAAACTTGCGAAGCTCGGCGAAGTCCATCTTGATGTCGGCGTTGAACTGGCAGTCTCCCACCAGGATCGGCCCGAGCTGCATGGCGTCGATCGACATCATGAATTGTTCGGCGCCGCGAAGGACACTCATGCGAAGCGGATAGTACGTTTGGGCGCCCTGCTCGCTGGCCTCGTCAGGGTCAAGTGTGCGGGTGCTGAATCTCCAAGGCAGTGATGGAACTGCCGTGGCAGCTGAATTCGCCATACTGCCGCCATGACACTCGGCCACTATTCAATTCCGAAACGCTAGCATATGGTCGGCGGTCACCGTCAAGCTCTCCCTGTGGCCGGCGGCTCAGGTGCCGCTCGTGCCCTCGATGAACGGCGGGCGGCAGTCGAGCGCGTGCCTCGCCGTCGATCAAGGGCCCGATTGTGGTGACGGCTGTGGAGTCGTCCGTTGGTCGCATCGGTGGGTCCGTTGCTGGTGCCGGGGCGGGTGTGTCGCCACACGTGCTCGTCGACCCCGATCGCGTGGACGCCGTCGAAGCGATGCTCGTCGTTGATCAGGACCTGCTGGCCCTCGGCCAGGACCGCGTCGTTGGCGGTGTTCCACGAAACCGCGAGGCCTTCGGCGATTCGGGCCACGGTCAGGTGCTGGACCACGATTGCCTCCAGTGCCCACCGCAGCCCGCGGCGCGATTCGCTCGTGGCTCGGCGGCACGGATGGTCTCCTGGCGCCACACATGCCCGCAGCCGCCGCACCGGTAACGGCGGATCGTGACCAGCAGCGTCGTGGGACGCCACCCGAACGGCTCGTGAGCAAGGCGCCTGGTCACGGTGTCCCGCGGCGATCCCTCCGACTCGCAGCGCCGGCACCACTGGTCAGGTTCAACGACACGGCAGGCGAGGACCGCACGGTCGGGGGAGTCGTTGGCCGGTGACCTCGAGTCCGAGTTCGTCGAGTCGGCAGAAGGTGGTCAGATCAGCGCAGGCGAAGCCCGCGCCGACGGTAGCGTCGGGCACGTCGAGGTCTTCCGGATGGGCGGCGTAGGAACCTCTATCCTTGGGACCTCTATCGGGCCCTCGACGCGCTGAACCATGACCGCCCGGGCCTCGACGTCACACTCCGTCCACCCCACGGGTGAAGAGCCGGAAAGGTGATCACCCTGGGTGAACAAACGTCGCCTGGATTCTCGAGCCTCGGGCGCAACCTCGGTCTTTGGGGGCCGGTGATCGTCCGGTGGCGTTTGGCCTGTCAGGCGCGGTCGTGGAGAGTGATCTGGTAGCCGTCGGGGTCGGCGAAGGTGAATGTCCGACCGAAGGGGCCGTCGATCGGTGCGGAGACGATGGTGTGGCCGTCGGCGACCAGAGCATCGTGAATGGCTTGGACGTCTGTGGCGTGGAGCCAGATCGCGGCACCGATGCCGGGCTGAGCAGCGGATGCGAGATCGGTGCCGGGAACGATGTCGCGGAGTGCGAACGCGATCGGCTTCGTCTCGAAGACGACGGCGTGCGGAGGTCCGGCCTGCGAGCGGATGAGGCCGAGGTACTGCTCGTAGAACGCCTGCGAAGCGTCGAGGTCGCGCGCTTGGAGCGAGATGAAGTCGGGGCCGGTGGCGGGCATGATGATGCTCCTTCTCTTCGTGTCAGCTTTCTGACACAGGCGAATCTATGTCAGAATACTGACATGAGTCAAAACGGTGTCGGCGTCGACCTGGAGACGTCACTGGGCTACCTGCTGAAAGAGGCGTCGAGCGCCCTCCGTGCAGCCATGGAGGAGGTGCTGCGGCCGCTCGGGATGAGCGTGACGCACTACTCCTGCCTCGAGCTGCTGGCTCAACGACCGGGCTTGTCGAACTCCGAGCTCGCGCGGGGTGCGTTCGTGACCCGGCAGACGATGAACGTGCTGCTCCAGGCCCTTGAACGAGACGGCTACGTGACCAGGCCTGCGGAGGCACCCGTCGGGAAGGTTCTTCCCACGCGGCTCACGCCTCGCGGCCGACGGAGCCTCGAGAAGGCGACCGTAGCGGTCCGGTCCGTCGAGGTCAGAATGCTGGCCGGCATGACCGAGACCGAGCAGTCAGACGCGTTCCGGCTCCTGCGGAGCATGATCCATTCCCTGCGCGATGGCAACGACGGTGCATAGCTCGTTCCCCGGCGCACGTCTCGTCGCGCTCGGATAGGGGTGCAGCCGAGCGCGAAAATCCGTGCGGGCGACCTCGAAAACCGACGGACCCCGACTACACCCTCTTCTGCGATGAGCCATCAATCTGCCTCATGATCAATGAGACGGGACACCGGGGATACGGGGCTCTCGCCTCCCGCGTGATTCCGGTTGCTTATGGGAATGCCAAACGCGTCAACCCCAACCGCCCGGTGTGCTTGACTTCCGCCCGGTAACCACACCCTCTGGGAGGGTTCATGGGGGAGTTCGTGGGGATCGACCCCCGAGGCGCATATGAGCTGATCCGCCGCATGGAGGCGGGAAAACAGGCCCTGACCGGGACCCGGCCAGGGCTCGACGCCGCCATCGTCGAGGCAGGCGAGGACTGGGCCGGCCGCCAGGGCACGGCGGCCATGCACCGCACCTGGGCCTTCTACGACGAGTCGCAGCAGGACCTGAAATGGCGCATCGACACCATCGAGCAGCTGGTATCGGTACGGGAGAAGGGCATGCTCACCGGGACCTTCCCTTTCGGCAGCGAAGCCGAGGCCGTGTCGGCCGCCGTGAACGACGCGAACGAGGTCGCCGAGACGTTCCAGAACCACGACCGATACCTGCCCGGCGACAACTGGCTCAGGAAGGCCGCCGGGCCACTCAAGGGCAAGGTCGTCGACCCGGCCTACGCGGCCGCGCTGCTGGCCGGGCTCGGCGGCCCCGAGGCGTTCGTCAAACTCTTCCGCGAGTGGATCGACACCCAGGCCGCCGGGCAACACCGAGGGCTCCAGCCCGAAGCGCTCGAACGAGCGGCCGCCTCCACCCCTGGGCCGCTGGCCGCCGCCTTCGCCAGCGCCGAGCGCACCGGGCGGCTCGGCGGCGAATGGTACGACATGGTGGCGACCGCCCCGGCGGACGTCCTGACGACACTGGTCGCGCTGGCCGGCCAATCCGGCACGTTCCTCAACCGAGTGGCCATCGACCTCCTGAACCGCCCACCGGACGCCGAACCCACGGCCCCGGACTGGAACCTCCACAACCTCGCCAAGGCGTACGCGGCCAACCCGGACGCGTTCCAGCAACTGCTGGCCGAACACCCGAAGGAGTCCGGCGTCCTGCTGGCCGCCGACACCCACAACCCCGCGTTCGAGCCGACCCTGGCGGACGCGCTGCACAACGCGCTGAAGCCGGGCGCAGGGGCGGACGGGTTGCGCGAGCGGGCCTGGTTCACCGTCATCCGCAGCAACACCGAGCTGCCCGGGATTGAGGCGCTGAAGACAGGGAGTGCCAGGCCGTGACGACCAAACAGCAATTGCTCAGGGAAGCCGCCGCGAAGGAGGCGCTCGCCTCCGCTTTCACCAGATACGCCAGAGGCCTGGCCGACGCCTTCGACGGCATCCCTTCGCGGCAAGGGGAGTTCGCCCCCTTCTGGAAGGGGCCGTCGGTGGAGCGGTATCTTGCGCATGCCGTCCGGCTCCGCCGCGAAATGGGCGAGCTGGAGGATTCGTGCCTCGCCACCGCCGACAACCTTCGCCGCCGGGCCAAGCAACTCCGCCAGGATGCCGCCCACATGACGAGTCAGTGAGCGCGCACGCCGCTAGACAGCCACTGGATGAGACCGATCGGCCTCCAGCAACAGCGAGTTCTCGCCATGGAAGAATGAGTACTGACCGGCCGGGCAGGTCGCCGCACGTGTTTTCGGCATCCTGGTGGTAAGAGTAATGAGAAGGCAGTAATCAAGAGGTTGATGGAGCTTTATGGATGATCAGGCTTATTTCAGCTGGGCAGATGACTATTTTTCGGTGGATATCTTGCTCGATGGGAATGTCGACGCAGGGGATATGGAGGCCGGTGATTCAATTATCACCCTGTCGACCGGAGAACGATACAGCGCCCTATTGCTCACGACGGAAGAGCTATCGCGAATCATGAATCGCCATGAACATTCCGGCGAATCTCTGGGCGGTCGCTATTTTTGCGCGCCAGATTTGATTGTCGTGAGAGAAAAAGGAGTTATGTCGATGGTCGATGTGATTCGCGATATTGTACATTCGGAAGACGTTCCAGCGCTACTTCCGAGGATTGGCGAGGATGGTCGGCCTATCTTGCCCGAAATGTAAAGCGTGACTCCACTAAAGATCGATGCCGCCGTCCCAAGCAATTGCAAATCCGGCGGGAGCGCCGCTGGTGCGGGCCCCCACTAGGAACCCCGGGGGCGGGAACAACGGGACACCCATTAGCGGTGCCGACTGGTTACGATGGCAGCCTTGAGCCGGTCTGGGCTACTAGGAGATCTGGAGAGGGGCTGTTCCAATGGCTCGGTGGGGCATGGGCTTATTCTCGGCAAGAATTCTGCTGAGGAGCGTCGTCGGCGTTGCGCTCGTGATCGGGTTGACGGCTTGTGCCCCTAGTCGCGGAGGGCTCACCGGCGTGACGCTGAACGACAAGGGCGAGCTGGCCATTATCACGGCCTGGTGCGGGGATCCGCCGGATGGCGTGGCGGTCTATCGCCACGGCGATAAACTTATCGACCAGGCAGTCATCAGGGCACCAGCCGCCCTGGCTGTTGCGCCGGTCACCGTAAGCCTCGAAAATCTACCGGACGAGTGGTCCCTGGTGGAGGGCGATCTGGACTTCCGGAAGGACCAAGTATACAAAGTGACGGCCTACTCTTCGAAAGCGCGCGTGTCGCAGGGCGGAACCAACTTCACCTTGGAGTCTAAGGAGAAGATTCCGTCGGGCCAGATTATGATACAGCACCACGGTAATGATGATTTGAGATTCGGCACGGACGTGTTTCTATCGACTACTGATTTCACGGAGATAGCAAAGCACTACTGCTGACGCTCGGCGCGCGGAAAGGCGCCGCTTACGGTCATTGAAGTGAGCTCAGAGAAACAATTCGGACAACCATCGACTACGACAACATGAACCGCGTCATCGGTCACATGCTGAAGAACGGTTCCGGCACTCAGCTCGCCAAGATCCCTACGGTACAAGTAACGGAAATCGCCGTGGGGCGGCACGCGTCCACCCCCGGCGTCCTAATCAGTCGCGATAAGTCCGGACGTAGTCGATCTTGGCGACGGCGCCCGCTCTGTTCATCGAGATCAACCCGATCTTGAGCTTGCCCTTGAACGGAAGCGTCCACACGCCGTTCCGCACCCAGCGCGATCCGTCCCGGCTGGTCGCCGCGCGCACCTCGACCTCGTTGTTGGCCGCGTCATAGTGGTACGACATCCGCAACCACATCGTCGAAGCCGCCGGCCCGCCGAACATCGGCCCGTTGAAGACGGCGGTCGGTGGGGTGGTCGTCGGCCGTTCGCCCTCCTTCAGGAACTCGCTCACCTGCAGCACGGCCCCGTTGCCGCGGGCCAGCGGCAGGACCGAGTGGGCCATCTTGAAGTAGCGGTCGTCGTTCTCGTACAACACCAGGCCGGCCTGCTGGTTGCCCTGGGTCGGCGCGAAGTCCAGCTTCGTCTCCACCGTGTAGTCGCCTTCCGGCGCGTCCCGCAGCAGCACTGACGCCGTGTTCGTGGTTCGGTGCAGGTCGGCGTTCTGGGTCGGCCAGGACAGGGCCCCGTCGGCGACGGTCGCGCCCGTCGCCGGGCCGCGGACCCACTGCCAGCTCGCGTCGATGGCCGTGCCGTTGAACTCGTCGCTGTGCTCCGGCAGCAGTTCGCCGGGGGCGGGCTCAGGCACCCGTGTGGCGACCGGGGTGTAGAGCTTCGCGGCGCCCACGTTGTCGGCGTCGGCGGCCCCGCGGGCGACGGCGCCGACCGCGCCGGGGCGGGCGGCGGCCTGCGGCACCTGGCGCGTCTGCAGGGCCACCGGGTCCCCCAGCTTGTCGCCGCTCACCTGGACCGTCAGCTGAGTTCCTCGGAGCTCGGCGACCACCGTGTGCCAGGTGCCGAGGTCGAGTCCGGCGGGCAGCGGCGTCACCCGCTGGCCGCGGCTGATGCCGCCGATCATCACGTCGGTGACCAGGGTGCCGCGGTCGCGGTCGAGCCAGGCCGTCACGTGGTTGAGGCGGTTGACGTGGGCGAGCGTGAGCCCGGCCGCGCCGGATGCGACCCGCAGGTCCGCTTGGGCTCGGATGTTGGCGCCCGGGGTCTTCTTGCCCGATGTCACGTAGGACAGGCCGCCCGAGTGGGAGGCGTAGCCGTGGGCGTCCTGGTCGGTCTTGGTCGACCAGCCGGGTCCGGGCTGCCAGCCGGCGAACGAGCCCTCGCCGAACGTGCCGCCCGTGTCGTACGAGGCCGCTGGCGCGGGCTGGGGGCCCTCGGATGGGCCGGCGCCGGCGCGGACCACCGGCCAGCCGTCGATCCAGTCGAGCCGGTCGATCAGCAGCGGGCGCTTGGTCAGGCCCGACGGTCCGTTGACGATCGGCGGGAAGTCGGGGTCGGCGGTTGAGATGGCGTGGTAGATCAGCCAGTCCTGGCCGGACAGGTCGGTCAGGAAGCCGCTGTGGCCTGGGCCGGCCCAGCGGTTGCCGTTCGCGCCGACGACGATGGCGCCCTTGGTGGTCAGCGCCATCAGGTCCACGCCCTCGTCGTCCGTGAACGGGCCCAGCGGGCTGGTGGCGCGGCCGACCTTGACCTGGTAGCCGCTGTAGGCGCCGTCGCAGCAGCCGGCGTCGGAGTAGAACAGGTAGTAGAAGCCGCCGCGGCGGACGACGTACCCGCCCTCCATGCGGCGGCCCCTCGCCACCAGTGTCACCGGGCCTTCGACGCGGGTGGCGTCGGCGTTCATCTTCGCCACGCAGAGGGTGTCGTAGCTCCCCCAGTAGAGGTAGTGGGCGCCATCGACGTCGGTGAACTGGGCCTGGTCGATGGTGAAAGTCGGGCACGCGGCCTGGGGCTCGGCCGGGATCACGTCACCATGGTCGGTCCATGGCCCCGTCGGGGTGGGCGCGGTGGTCAGGCCGATGTCACCGGAGGCCAGCGAGTAGTAGAGGTAGTACGTGCCGCCTATGTAGCGGATGTCGGGCGCCCAGAGGCGGGCGCCGTTGTGCCAGGCGGGCTTGGTCTGCGGGGTGAAGACGTCCCCGGCGTGCTCCCAGGTCACCAGGTCCTTCGAGCGCAGGATCGGCAACATGCGCTCGCCGGCCTCGCCCTTGCTGTTGAAGACCGGGTTCTGGGTGCCGTACGCGTACCAGAGCCCGTCGCGGGCGTGGATCACCGTCGGGTCGGGGAGACTGTCGACCGCGCCTGCCGAAACGGGGTTGGTGAACAGGCCGGACAGCAGGGCGGTGACGGCTAAGACGATCTTCATGGGCTCTCTTTCTCGAAGGAGCTCAGCGTGGGGTCGTAGTCGAGGGCGCCGATGTCGTACATCGGGGTCATCCAGTGGTAGAAGTTGTCGCCGCGCTCGCGCAGCAGGTCGTACAGGCGGCGCATGAGGCGGCGGCGGACCGGGGCCAGCTCGGGGTGGGTGTACCGGTTGCTGAGCTCGTGCGGGTCGGCGTACAGGTCGTACAGCTCGTTGACGGACTCCGGGTTGACGACCAGCTTGTAGCGGTCGTCGCGGATCATCCGCTGCGGGTAGGGGAAGTGGTGGCCGTGGAACTCGGCCAGCAGCTCGGCGGGCCACTCCGGGTGCTCGCCGCGCACCAGCGGGACCAGGCTGCGGCTGTCCACGGCCGGCTTGGTGTCGCTGCCGGCCAGGTCCAGGATGGTCGCGGTGCAGTCGGTGAGCGTCACGAACTCGTTCCTGACCTGCGGTTGCGAGCCGGGGATGCGGACGATGCCGGGGATGCGGTAGATGTCCTCGTACATGGCCGGGCCCTTGTCGTGCAGGCGGTGGGCGCCGGTGAACTCGCCGTGGTCGGCGGTGAAGAAGACCGACGTCTGGTCGGTCAGTCCCAGCTCGTCCAACCGGTCGAGGATGCGGCCGAGCTGCTGGTCGATCAGCGTCACGTAGCCCCAGTAAACGGCGATCAGCTTGCGCGTGACCTCGATCGGGATCGTGTCGAACGTCCAGTGCTCGCTGTAGTTCCGCTGCACCGGCGGTTTGCCCTCGAACGTCTCCGCGATCGACGGCGGCAGCTCCACCAGGCTCGGGTCGTACATGTCGAAGTACTCGTCCGGCAGCAGGTACGGCAGGTGCGGCCCGAAGAAGTGCGTGGCCAGGAAGAACGGGCGGCCGTCGGCGGCGTAGCGGTCGAGGTGCTCGATGGCCCGGGTCGCCAGATAGTGCTCGAACGTGGCCTCCACCGGCTGGTGCAGCCGCGCCGCGAGCAGGTTGCCCTGGTTGCCGTTGGGGGTGGTGCCCCGGATCAGGTCCGAGATCCGGTACGGCGGCAGCCCCCGCTCCTCCAGGTACGCCAGGTAGTCGGGATGGTCGACCGGGTTGTGCCAGCCGGGCAGGTCGGGTCCGTCGAAGCCGTACGAGGCGGCGTTGCGGCTGGTGCCGCCGTGCCACTTGCCGATCAGCCCCAGGTTGTAGCCGCGCTCCTGCAGCGCGCCGGGGAAGGTGAACGCGTCCTCTCGCAGGTCCTCCAGGTAGCCGACGTTGCGCTCGTAGTTCGCCAGCAGCCGATGCCGGAACGGTGCCTGCCCGGTGAGCAGGCTGGCCCGCGCCGGCGTGCAGATGGCCGTGGGCGTGTAGAACCGATCGAACCGCGTGCCGGTGGCGGCCAGCCTGTCCAGGTTGGGCGTGGCCACGTGCGGGTTGCCGTAACAGCCCAGGGTGTCGACACGGTGCTGGTCGGTCATCAGGAACAGCAGGTTCACTTGCTGAAAGCCTTTTCGTAGAGGTCGCCTGTGTAGTACGTGGCCGGGTCGGGCCGTGACTTGAGCTGGCCGGTGCCGACGAAGAAGTCGCCCAGGCTGTTGAGCCACTTGGCGACCGTGCCGTCCTTGGTCTTGGCCACCAGGTCGGCCGTCGGCATCGTCTGGACGTTGGCGGCGTCGGCCTTGACCTTGGCCGGGTCGAGCTTGAGCAGCGAGGCCGCCTCGATGATCGACTCCTCGGGGTGCGCGGCCCGCCAGTCGTTGGCCTCCTGCAGCACCTTGATCACCTTGTTGGTGAGCTCCTGGTCCGTCTTGGGCCCCGACACGAACGCGGTCGGGAACGAGTTGTCCGGGAACTCCTTGGTGCTGGCGAGCTCGACCGTGCCTGGCACCTTCTGCTTGATCGTGTCGATCAGCGGATACCAGATGCCGGCCCCGTCGATCTGCCCCGACGAGAACGCCGACACGACGGTGGCCGGGTCCATCGGCACCTTCTGGATGTCCTGGGCCGTCATTCCGGCCTTCTTCAGTGCCAGGTTGAGCACCATGTCGCCGGAGGTGCCCTCGGGCACGCCGACCTTCTTGCCCTTGAGCGCCTGCATGGAGGTGACGCCGGGGCGGCCGATGACGCGGTCGGCGTACGCGAGCGTGTTGATCGCGATGACCTTGGCCTTGCCCGAGGCGGGCAGCCACATGGCGCCCGGCCCGATGTAGCCGAAGTCGAGGTCGCCGGCGCCGAGCGCCTGGATCTGCAGCGGCCCGTTGGTGAAGACCTTGATGTCAGGGGTGAGCCCCTGCTTCTCCCAGAGGCCTTGCTTGTCGGCGATGGCCAGCAGGCTCGCGCCGTTGTAGTCGCTGATGTAGCCGAACCGGACCGTGGTGCCGTCGTCGGAGCAGGCGGTCACGGACAGTGTCAGCAGGCTCACCGCCGTGGCGGCCGTCAGGGCGCGGCGAAGAGAACGCATGGCGGATCAGTCCTTTCAGGGGGTGGTTTAGGCGGCTGGGACTTGGTGGTAAACGCTGTGCCAGACCTCGTTGCGGATGCGTCCGAACTCGGGCGACAAGCGCATTTCCTCGGTCCTCGGGTACGGCAGGTCGACGTCGACGACCTGCTGGATGCGGCCGGGCCTGGCCGCCATGACGATCACGCGCCTGGCCAGGTAGACGGCCTCGTCCACGTCATGGGTGATGAACATGACCGTGCGCTGCTCCTGGCTCCAGGTGTCGAGGAGCTGGTCCTGCAGCTGCACCCGGGTCAGCGCGTCCAGCGCGCCGAACGGCTCGTCCATGAGCAGGACCTGCGGGTTGACCGCGTACGCGCGGGCGATCGCGCACCGCTGCTTCATCCCGCCGGACAACGTCTTGGGCAGCGCGTCGGCGAAGTCGGACAGCCCGACGAGCGCGATCGCCCGCTCCGCCCGCCGCCTGCGCTCCTCGGCCGGGAGCTCAGCCAGCTTCAGCCCGAACTCGACGTTCTTGCGCACGGTCAGCCAGGGGAACAACGCGTACTGCTGGAAGATCACCCCGCGTTCGGGCCCGGGACCGGTGACCGGCACGCCGTCCACCAGCACCTCGCCCGAGGTGGGCTCGACCAGCCCGGCGGCCATGCTCATGAGCGTGCTCTTGCCGCACCCGGACGGGCCCACGACCGTGACGAACTCCCGGTCGGCGATGTCCAGCGACACCTGGCTCAGCGCGGTGAACGTGCCGTCCTTCATCGGGTAGGTCTTGACGACGTCCCTGAACGAGATCTTGGTGGTCAACGTCGCTCCTGCCAGTCGGTGAGGTGGCGCTCGGCCAGCAGCAGCAGCCGGTCCATCAGCAGGCCGAGCACGCCGATGGCGATCAGGCCCACGAAGATCGTGGGCAGGTCGTAGTAGAGCTGGGCGTTCTGCATGCGATAGCCCAGGCCCTCCTGGGCGGCGATCAGTTCGGCGGCGACCAGCGTGCCCCAGGCCGAGCCGAGCCCGACCCGCATCCCGACCAGGATGAACGGCGTGGACGCCGGCACCACGACCTTGAGGAAGATCGTCCGGTCGGACGCGCCGAGCACGCGAGCGGCGTTGATCAGCGTCTTGTCCACGTCGACCACGCCCTGGAACGTCGCCACGACGCTGGACAGGAACGACGCCAAGAAGATCACGAAGACCTTCGGCACCTCGCCGATGCCCATCAGCACGATGGCGAGGGGGATGATCGCCAGGGGCGGGATGGTGCGGAAGAACTGGACGTACGGCTCCAGCAGGCCGCGCGCGGTGGCGTACCAGCCCATCAGGAAGCCGATCGGGATGGCCAGCAGGGTGCCGAGCAGGAAACCCAGCAGCACTCTGCGCAGGCTGGCGAGCGCGTCGTCCAGGAGCGTGCCGTCCGCGATCAGCTCGCCTGCCTTGGCCGCCACCTCCAGCGGCGTCGGCAGGCCCTGCACGCCGACCGTGGCCAGCAGCGTCCACACGACGAGGCCGATGACGACGGCGAGCAGGTTGAGCGTGAGGGCGCGGCTGGAGCGCCTGGGCTCGCGCCGCGCGACCGGCGACTTGCCCAGCGCGGTGAGCTGGGTCATGACTGCCTCGAATGGTTCATGGGTTCCTCTTGCGCGAGATCGGGCCCGGCCGGATAGCGGGAGAGCAGGGGGGATTCGTGCAGCACGAGGGCGATGCCGCCGAGGGCGCCCGCGGCCTCGCCGAGCGTCGCACGGCGCAACGTGATCCGGTGCCGGGAGATCGGCATGACGCGCGCGCTCATCGTCCGCTGGATCGGCTCCAGCAGCGCGGCGCCGATCTCCGCGAGCTCGCCGCCGATCACGATCACGCTGGGGCCTATGGCGTTGCACAGGGCCGCGAGCACGCCGCCGATGTTGGCGCCGACGCCCTCCAGCAGGCCGAGCGCCGTGGCGTCGCCTGCCTTGACGGCCTTGACCAACTCGGGGACGTCGTCGGCCCGGCCGCCGGCGGCACGGTAGGCGTCAAGCACGGCTCTTATCGAGGCCACGGTCTCCAGGCAGCCGGAGCCGCCGCAGGAGCAGGGCGAGCCCTGCGGGTCGACCATGATGTGGCCGAACTCGCCGGACAGGCCGTACGCGCCGCGATGCAGCGACCCGGCGATCACCAGCCCGCCGCCGACGCCGTGGGACAGCCGCAGGTACAGCACGTCCTGGCCGCCCGCGGCCGCGCCCCAGATCGCCTCGCCCAGCGCGGCCAGCCGGGCGTTGTTGTCCAGCAACACCGGCACGCCGAACCGCTCCCGCAGCAGCACCTGTGCGGGATGCGGGGCGTCGTCGTCCTCGGGGGAGTCCGGACCACCGACCGGGCCGACCACGCCGACGCCGATCGCGCTGAGCGCGCCCAGCCGCAGGCCGCCCTCGCTGAGGGAGCCGACGAGCCGCTCGGCCAGGTCCACCCGCTGCTCCCACGGCAGATCGGCGTCGTGCGGCTCGCTGGCCGCGCCGACGATCTCGTGGGCCAGGTTGATGGCCGCGACGTGCAGCGCGCGGCGGGCGAAGTCGATGCCGATGGCCTGGCCTGCATCCGGATTGAGCGTCAGCGTCTCAGCCGGCCGGCCGCGGCCGCGCGGCAGGTCGTCCTGCTGGGTGGCGGTGACGACGGCGCCGGTGGATATGAGCTCGGCGAGGATGTCGTACAGGGTGGTGCGGGACAGCCTGCAGAGCTTGCCCAGCTCGCCGCGGCTGAGCGGACCGTGCTTGCGCAGCAGGCCGAGCACGAGCTCTTCGTGCCCGCGCCGCAACTGTGACAAGGGGCCACGGGGTTGTGACATACCGCCGAGTCTGCCCACCGTCGCTGTTTTTCGTCAATAACCCGGAAAAAAACCTGCTGAGTGCCGCATAGTGCTCTGAAGTGGGAAAACGCGGCTGTGTAGGGGTTGGCGAGAGTTGTAACTTTCCCGTAACGTGCCGGCGCCCACGCGGGCCATCGGCGTGCGCTAGGACAATCGCTCGCACACCCGGAACGACACTCTCCGGGTGGCCCTCGAGGGTGTCAGCAGGTGGTAGACGATCGTGTGCGACCCCGGCTCGAAGGCGCCGAAGGGGTTGCGCCGGTCCTTGGTCGTGCCGGTCACCCAGCCCGTGTTCCGTCCCTCGTCCTGGCCGTCCACCACCCAGCGGTAGGTGTACTCCGTCTGCTTGCCCGACGGACCCTTGATCGCGGCGACCGGGAAGAGGCTGGGCGACCAGCAGCCGTCCGCGCCGACCTGCTGCCCCTCCAGCGTCAACGACACCAGGCGTACGGTCGCCGCGGCCGCAGTCGTGGTCGCGGGTTTCGACGGGGACGTCGTCGGTTCGGACGTCGACGGGCGGCGGGAGGGGGTGGGGGTGGGGGTGGAGCGGGCGGTCCTGGTGGGGCGGGTCTTCTTGGCCGGCGCGCTGGGGGTCTTGTCAGCGTCCAGGTTCTTGGCCGGTGGGCTGGTCGTGGTGGCCTGGTCCGTGGGGGACGAGGGGGTGGGCGCGGCCGTCGTCGCCGGGGCGGGCATCCACGTGATCGCTCCGGCGACCAGGGCGGCGGACACCCCCAACGCGCCGACGCCCGCCAGCAGTGCCTTCCAGCGCGGGCGCCTCGCGGGACGACCCGCCGTACCGCCTCGGTGGCCGGCCGTACTCCCTCGGTGGCGTGTCGCGGCGTCCGGCGTGCCGGCGGGCGGGGCGCCGATGAGCCGGAGCAGGACGTCCTGCATGGCAGGCCGGGCGGCGGGGTCCTTGGCCAGGCAGGACAGCACGATCGGACGCAGCGGACCCGGCAGGTCGCCCAGGTACGGCTCGTCGTGGAGGATGCGGCGGATCACCGCGGGCAGTGAGTCGTTGCCGAACGGCGGACTCCCTGTCGCGGCGAACACGATCACCGACGCCCACGCGAAGACGTCCACGGCGGGACCGAGCGGGGCGCCCGCGAGCTGCTCCGGCGCCATGTAGGCGGGCGTGCCGACGATGCTGCTCGTCACGGTCAGCGAATGGCCGGACGCGCGGGCGATGCCGAAGTCGATGACCCGCGGCCCATCCCTCCCGAGCAGCACGTTGGCGGGCTTGAAATCGCGATGCACCACCCCGGCCCGGTGGATCGCCGCCAGCGCGGTCGCGGTCGCCACCGCGAGCCGCTGCAGGTCGGCGCCGGTGTGGCGGCCCGCCTGCTGGAGCGAGGGCCCTTCGACGTACTCGGTCACGATGTACGGCCGGCCGCTCAGCGACGCGTCGAGCACCTGAGCGATGCAGAAAGGCTCCACCCGGCGCGCCGCGTCGATCTCCTTGGCGAAGCGATGATCAGGCGCCGGGCCGTCAGCCAGCACCTTGACCGCGACCGGCCGCCCGTCGGGAGCCCGGCCCAGGTAGACCACCCCTTGGCCACCCGCGCCCAGACGCCCCAGCAGCCGGTACGGGCCCACGGCCGCCGGATCTTCCGGCAGGAGCGGGTCCATCATTCGCTCCCCGTGGGGCAGATGGTGAACGAGAACGTCTTCGACGCAGCCTGGGGCGAGGTGAGGCGGAGGACGACCCGATGGGGACCGTCCGACTCCACGAGCGGGCCGGTGACCTGCCGGGTGTAGGTGTCGGCGATGACGGACTCGGAGCGCTGCACCACTTTCCCGTCCAGGACCCATTCGTAGCGGAACGTGGTGGACAGCTTGGTCCCCTCCACCAGACCGGAGAGGTTGCCCTGGCCGAACACGCAGTCAGGAGTGTCGGCATGTCTGGGGCCGATGATCCGCACCCAGACGATCCGGAAGGAGCCGCTGCCCGATCGGGGTTTCGCCGATGAGGTCGTCGCGCTGGGAGCGGGCTGCGTCGGCTTCACGGTCTGCGTCGGCTTCGTGGTCCGTGTCACGGTCGGCTTCGTGGTGGTCGACGGTTTCGGGGTGGAAGGACGTTTGGTCCTTTTCGCGCTCTGGCGCGTTTTCGTGGGGGACGGCGTCGCGGCAGAGGTGAACGCCAGCGGCTGCTTGGTCGGTGGCGAGCCAGGGACGCCCCAGACGCTCGTGGCCCCCCAGGCGAGGGTGGCCGCGACCGCCAGCGCCCCCACGCTGGAGACGCCCGCGACGAGCGCCGTCCTGCTTCCGCGCCGCCCGGGAACAGTGGACGGACCACGGCCATCGGCACCGTGCGCAGGCGCAGGAGCCGGGGCCTGTCCACCCAGGAGCTGCAGCAAAACGTCCCGCATGGTCGGCCGGCGCGCCGGATCCTTGGCCAGGCACCCCAGCACGATCCCGCGCAACGGTTGCGGCAGGTCGCCGAGCTGTGGCTCGTTGTGCAGGATCCTGTTGATCACCGCGGGCAGTGAGTCCTCACCGAACGGGGGCGTCCCGGTGGCGGCGAACACGATCACCGATGCCCACGCGAACACGTCGACGGCCGGTGTGATCCGCTCGCCGGCGAGCTGCTCCGGCGCCATGTAAGCAGGAGTCCCCACGATGCTGCTGGTCGCCGTCATCCCCGCTTCGACAGACCGGGCGATCCCGAAGTCGATCACCCGGGGCCCGCCCCGTCCGAGCAGCACGTTGGCGGGCTTGAAGTCGCGGTGGACGATGCCGGCCTGATGAATGGCCGTCAGTGCGGTCGCGGTCGCCACCGCGAGCCGCTGCAGGTCGGCCCCAGTGTGGCGGCCGGCTTGCTGGAGTGAAGGCCCTTCGACGTACTCGGTGACGATGTACGGCCGGTCGCTCAGTGAGGCGTCGAGCACCTGAGCGATGCAGAAAGGCTCCACCCGGCGCGCCGCGTCGATCTCCTTGGCGAAGCGCTCGTCGGCGAGTCCCTCGCGGAGCACTTTGACCGCGACCGGCCTGCCGTCGGGCCCCTGGCTCAGGTAGACCACCCCTTGGCCACCCGCGCCCAGACGCCCCATCAGCCGGTAGGGCCCTACGGCAGCGGGGTCGCCTTCCCGGAGGGGTTCGACGGGCGACATGGGACTCCTGTGACAAGGCTTACGGGATCTTGGGCACCATAGCGGGAAATGTCAGGCCGAGTGAGGCAGTCGCGTAAACGAGACCCTCGCGCAGCCCAGGGCGCCGGCGTGGGCCGTTGACTTTTGTTTGGCGGGTCGCCAAATTAAACGGCATGAGGCGGACCCTCTCGCTGCTCCTGGCCATGCTGCTGACCTGCGCCACTCTCGTCGCGCCCGCCCGCGCCGCGGCCGCGCGCGAGGTTACCTACGACCGGTATTCGCTGATGGTGGACGGCCGCCGGGTCGTGCTGCAGGCGGCCGAGTTCCACTACTTCCGGCTGCCCAGCCCGCGGTTGTGGCAGGACGTGCTGGAGAAGTTCAAGGCGGCCGGGTTCAACGCGGTCTCCCTCTACTTCTCGTGGGCCTACCACTCACCGAAGCCCGGCGTGTACGACTTCGCCGGCGTGCGTGACGTGGACCGGCTGCTGCGGATGGCGTCCGAAGCGGGGCTGTACGTCATCGCGCGGCCGGGGCCGTACATCAACGCAGAAAGCAGCGGCGGCGGCCTGCCCGCCTGGGTGAAGACCGTGCCGGGGCGGGCCCGCAGCAGCGAGAGCGGCTACCAGGCCGCCTACCGAGAGTGGCTGCACCGGATCAACCCGATCATCGCCAGGCATCAGGTCACCGAGGGCGGGCCGGTGATCCTCTACAACGCCGAGAACGAATACCAGGTCAACACCGACGCCGCCTACATGCAGGACATCCAGGACCAGGCCCGGGCCGACGGCATCGACGTGCCCATCACGACCAACGACTGCTGCGACGGCGGCAGCTGGAGCTCGACCTGGGCGACCGGGCCAGGCGCCGTGCAGATCCCGGGCATCGACGACTACCCGCAGTCCTTTGAATGCGCCAACCCCGGCCTGTGGGGGCCGTGGGGTGAAGGGCTGACCGAGCGGCTGCGTGACGACATCCCCGTGTTCGCCGCCGAGTATCAAGCCGGCGCGATCGACGTGGGCGACGCGGGCTACGACAAGTGCCGCGAGCTCACCGGACCTGCCTTCATGAAGTATTTCTACAAGAACAACCTGGTCACGACCGGGGCGACGATGTTCTCGTACTACATGGGGTACGGCGGCACGAACTGGGGCTGGCTCGCCCAGCCCAACGACGTCTACACCTCCTACGACTACGGCGCCCCGATCACCGAGGCCCGGCAGCTGACCCCCAAGTACGACGAGTTCAAACGCCAGGGCTACTTCCTGCAGGCGGTCGCGCCGCTGGCCAAGACCGACCCGGTCGCCACGCCGCCCGCATCCGGCAATCCGGCCCTGACCACCGTGGCGCGCGCCAACCCGGACACCGGCACCGAGTTCGTCCTCGTCAAGCACACCGACCGGGCCGCGACGAGCACGGACACCGCCACGCTCGACTGGGCGGGACACCGCGTGCCCGTGCAGGTCAAGGGACGTGACGCCCACGTGCTCGTCGGCGAGTACGACCTCGGCGGCCAGCGCCTGGTCCTGTCCACGTCCGAGATCATGACGCACGCCGCCATCGGAGGCCGCGACGTCGCCGTCCTCTACGGCACCGCGGGCTCACCCGGCGCCACCATCCTGCGATACGGGTCCGAGCCGCGCGTCACGGTGCTCGAAGGTCGCGTGAGCAGTTCCTACTCCGGGGGCGAGCTGCGGCTGGACTACAGCCACGAAGGGCTGGCCCGTGTGCTGGTCACGGGAGGCGGGCGGCGACCGCTGCTGCTGCTGATCGGCACGGATGAGGAGGCGGCGAGGTTCTGGCGGGCGGACACGGCTACGGACCCGGTACTGGTGCGCGGAACGGATCTCGTGCGCTCGGCGTCCGTGAACGGCGACACCGTACGCCTCGTGGCCGACGTGGCAGGGGACACCACCCCCGTGGCGGCCGGGAATGCCGCGAGCCCAGCGGTGGAGGTGTTCGCGCCGCCCGCTGCCCACCGGCTGCGGATCGGCACCCGCGACGTCCGCGTGACCCGCACGCCGAGCGGCTCGCTGCTCGGCTCGGCCCGCGCCCCCGAACCGGCCCCGATGCCCGAGCTGACCTCCTGGCGCACTCGCCCCGAGGCCCCTGAGGCCCAGCCCAGGTTCGACGACTCCCGGTGGACCCGCGCCGACCGCACCACGACCACCAGCCCGCACCCGCCCAAGACTCTGCCCGTCCTGTACGCCGACGACTACGGCTGCCACTACGGCAACGTCTGGTACCGCGGCCACTTCACCGCCACCGGAGCCGAGACCACCATCGACCTGAACGCGATCACCGGCAAACGCGGCAACTACCTGGTGTGGCTGAACGGCCGCTACCTCGGCTCGGCGGCCGGCGGCGTGCAGGCGGACTCCGGCGACCAGTGGACCCCGCCCAACCCCGACCCGGGCCCCGGCCACTTCGCCATCCCGGCGGGACTGCTGAAGCCGGGCGCGGACAACGTGATCGCCGTCCTCGTCGCCAACATGGGCCACAACGACGACTGGATCGCCGACGACCTGCGCTTCAAACAGCCACGCGGCCTGGTCGGCGCCGCCATCGGTGGCACCCCGATCTCCTGGCGCATCCAGGGCGCCGCCGGGGCCGATCCGGTGCGCGGCGGGCTCAACAACGGCGGCCTGTACGGCGAACGCACCGGCTGGCACCTGCCGACCTATCCCGACAAATCCTGGAAGAACGCCACCCCGGCAGCCCCCTTGACCCCCGGCGTCACCTGGTACCGGACGTCCTTCAAGCTTGACCTGCCCCAGGGCCAGGACGTCCCGATCGGCCTCCGCTTCGGTGGCGACCCCTCACCGGCGTACCGCGTGCTGATCTTCCTCAACGGCTGGAACGTCGGCCAGTACGGCGGCGACATCGGCCCGCAGAAGGAGTTTTCGCTCCCGGCAGGGCTGTTGGCCGAGCGCGGGACCAACACCCTCGCCCTGGCCGTCACCGCCGAAGAGCCGGTGCCCGCCGGCCCCGGCCCGATCAGCCTGTTCGCCTACGGCAACGTCCGCGTGGACTAACCCCTCGGGGGCACGGCGAGCTCGCCGAGCTCCGACCAGTCGTCCTGCGGGACCGCGGCGTTGACGATCCGCGGCGTCTCGGCCAGGTAGTCCGGCAGCGTGCGCTGAGCCTGCTTGAAGTGGTCCGACTGCACGTGCGCGGCCCCGGCCGCGTCGTCGCGGAACGCCTCGACCAGGACGTACTCGTTCGGATCGTCAAGGCTGCGCGACCAGTCGAACCACAGGCAGCCGGGCTCGGAGCGGGTCGCCTCGGTGAACGCGGCGGAGATCTCCGGCCAGCGGTCGGCGTGCTCGGGCAGGATGCGGAACTTGGCGGTAATGAAGATCATCGGCCCTCCATAGATCGGTACGGCCCGAGCTTAGCGACGGGGGAGTTTCATGTATGTCATGTAGGAAATGTTGACTTTCGGCCTGGAGATCCGTAGCTTCGTAAGCATGAGGGGCCTTTACCTGACAACCCGCCCGCACGTGGACTTCGGCCACGTCGCCAGCGCGCAGTGTCGCTGATCACGCACCCAGGCAGACCTCTTTTCCCTCCCCCCAGAGGAACCCATCGTGATCAAGCTCAAACCTGCCCTCATCGCCGCGCTGCTGCCCGCCGTCCTGGCCGGTTGCGGCGGCGCCGAGGCGACATCCGACTCGGAGGTGAAGGTGCTGCGTTACCAGGGCAGCGCCGGCGCCGTCACCTTCCCCGAACTGGCCGCGGAGCTCGGCTATCTCGGCGACCTCAAGCTGAAGTGGGTGGGCAACACCACCTCGGGACCGCAGGACATCCAGTCCGCGGCCACCGGGCAGACCGACTTCGGCGGCGCCTTCGACGGCGCGATCATCAAGCTCAAGGCGGCCAAGGCCCCCATCAAGGCGGTGATCGGCTACTACGGCTCCGACAAGGACACCTTCAACGGCTACTACGTCAACGAGAACAGCCCCATCAAGACCGCCCGCGACCTCATCGGCAAAAGGATCGGCGTCAACACGCTCGGCGCGCACCACGAGGCCGTCATCAAGGAGTACCTCAGGCGCGAAGGGCTGACGCCCGACCAGATCAAGCAGGTCCAGCTCGTGGTGATCCCGCCGGTCAACACCGAGCAGGCCATCCGGCAGGGTCAGCTCGACGTCGGCACGCTGGGCGGCGTGCTCAAGGACAAGGCGCTCGAACGCGGCGGGCTGCGGCCGCTGTTCACCGACGTGGACCTGCTCGGCCCGTTCACCGCCGGAGCCGTCGTCCTGCGCGAGGACTTCATCGCTGACAACCCGACCACCACCAAAACCTTCGTGACCGGCTTCGCCAAGGCCGTCGAATGGGCGCAGACCCACTCCCGCGAGGAGGTCATCGCCACGTTCGAGCAGATCATCGCCAAGCGCGGCCGCAACGAGAGCGCCGACACCGTGCGGTTCTGGAAGAGCACCGGCATCGCAGGCAAGGGCGGCGTCATCGCCGAGAAGGAGTTCCAGACCTGGATCGACTGGCTGCAGCGCGAAGGCGAGATCAAGCCCGGCCAGGTCAAGGCGGCCGACCTCTATACCAACGCGTTCAACCCCTACGCCGGCGGGAGCGGATCATGAGCAAAATCGGCATCAGGAACGTCAGCAAGACCTTCCCCGTCAGGGACGCCGGCGAGCCGTTCACCGCGTTGTCCGGCGTGGACCTCGACGTGCGCGCGGGCGAGTTTCTCACGCTCGTGGGCCCCAGCGGCTGCGGCAAGTCCACACTCCTCGACCTGGTCGCCGGGCTGACGCTCCCGACGTCTGGAGAGATCGTCATCGACGGCGCCCCCGTCACCGGCCCTGGGCTCGACCGCGGGATCGTCTTCCAGCAGTACGCCCTGTTCCCCTGGCGCACCGCCCAGGCCAACGTCGAGTTCGGGCTGGAGGCCAAGGCCGTGCCGCGGAAGGAGCGGGCCCGGCGGGCACGTGAGCACCTCGCGCTCGTCGGCCTGGCCGGCTTCGAGGACCGCTACCCGCACGAGTTGTCCGGCGGCATGCGGCAGCGGGTGGCCATCGCCCGCAGCCTCGCCTTCGACCCGGACGTGCTGCTGATGGACGAGCCGTTCGCGGCGCTGGACGCGCAGACCCGCGAGTCCCTGCAGGAGGAGCTGGTGCGCGTCTGGCAGCACACCGGCAAGACGGTCATCTTCATCACCCACGGCATCGACGAGGCCGTCTACCTGGGGGAGCGGGTGGCCGTGATGACCTCCAGGCCCGGCCGGATCAAGGAGATCGTCGACATCGCGTTCGACTCGCGCGAGGGCGACCTGCGGGCCGATCCGGTCTTCGGCGAGTACCGGCACCACGTGTGGAAGCTGCTGCGTGACGAGGTGGCGGCGGCGCAGGTTCAGGAGCGCGAGGTGGCGATCTCCCATGGCTGACACCCGGCAGGACATACCGCCCGGCGAGCTCCATTGGTACGACCTCCCAGACGACGAAGCGCTCGAAGAGCACGACGAAGCACCTGACGACGTCCACGAGGACGATGCACGTGCGGACGCCGGTCCCGGGCCGGACACCGCGCCGCCGCCGGCCCCGTCGGGCGTGTCGAAGGCCCGCCCGGAGCGGGTCAGGGGAACGCTCCGGCGGGCCGTCAGGCGCGGCACCGTGAACTCGGCGGCCATCCTGCTCCTCCTGGCCGCCTGGGAGATCCTGCCCAGGCTCGGCGTCCTGGACCGCGTCTTCGTCCCCCCGCTCTCCGAGGACCTCGTCGCCTGGTACGACCTCCTGATCAGCGGGCAACTCCCCGAGCACCTGCAGGCCTCCCTGGCCCGCTCGCTGGCCGGCTTCGGCCTGGCCATCGTGCTGGCCATCCCGCTCGGCCTGCTGATCGGCTGGTACCGCCCGGTCTCCGACTTCCTGGTCCCGCTGCTCGAACTGTTCCGCAACACCTCGGCGGTGGCACTGCTGCCGGTGTTCACGCTGATCCTCGGCATCGGCGAGACCACGAAGATCGTCTTCGTCCTGTACGCGTGCTCGTGGCCGATCCTGCTCAACACCATCAGCGGCGTGCGTACCGTCGAACCCCTGCTCATCAAGTCGGCCAGATCCATGGGCCTCGGCCCGGTCCGGCTGTTCCAGAAGGTGATCCTGCCCGCCGCCGTGCCCACGATCTTCACCGGCGTGCGGCTGGCGGGCGCGTACTCGATCCTCGTACTGCTGTTCGCCGAGATGGTCGGCGCCAAAGCCGGGCTCGGCTACCTCATCCTGGACACCCAGTCCAGCTTCCGCATCCCCGACATGTACGCCGGCATCATCACGATCTCCGTGCTGGGCCTGCTGTTCAACCTGCTGCTGGTCGCCGTCGAGCGCCGCTTCTCCACCTGGAGGACCACGTGACGAGAAAGCTTCACCTCAACGCCTTCCTCATGGGCGTGGGCCACCACGAGGCGGCCTGGCGGCACCCGCGCACCGAGCCGGCCCGCCTCACCGACGTGCGCCATTATCAGGAGCTGGCCAGGATCGCCGAGCGGGGCAAGCTCGACTCGGTCTTCCTCGCCGACGGCGTGGCCCTGCACGGCGACGTCGCCCACAACGCGCTCGGCGGCCTGGAGCCGCTGACGTTGTTGTCGGCGCTGGCCGCGGTCACCGACCACATCGGCCTCATCGCCACCGTCTCGACGACGTACAACGAGCCCTTCCACGTGGCACGCAAGTTCGCCTCGCTCGACCACATCAGCGGCGGCCGGGCCGGCTGGAACATCGTCACCTCGGCCGGCGAGGCCGAAGCCCGCAACTTCGGCGTCGAGCGGCCCGCGCACGCCGCCCGCTACGCCAGGGCGAGCGAGTTCCTCGAGGTCGTACGCAAGTTGTGGGACAGCTGGGAGGACGGCGCGATCCTGGGGGACCGCCTCGGCGGCCACTATGCCGACACCGGCAAGATCCACGCGATCGAGCACGTGGGCGAGCACTTCGCGGTGCGCGGCCCGCTCAACACCGCCCGCCCGCCCCAGGGCCACCCGCTCCTGGTCCAGGCCGGGTCGTCGGAGGACGGCAAGGAGTTCGCCGCCCGCCACGCCGAAGCGGTCTTCACCGCGCAGCAGACGCTCGCCGAGGGGCAGGCGTTCTACGCCGACCTGAAGGGCCGCCTGGCCGCATGCGGTCGCCGGCCCGATGAGCTGCTGGTCCTGCCGGGGATCTCGCCGATCATCGGCTCGACCGAGCGGGAGGCGCTGCGGCTGGAGAAGGAGCTGGAGGACCTCATCATCCCCGCGTACGGGCTGGCCCAGCTCTCCCATCTGATCGGGATCGACCTGACCGAGGACGCGCTGGACGGGCCGCTGCCGGACGTGCCCGTCGAGACGGAGGGTGCGCAGAGCCGCCGCAAGCTCGTGGTGGACCTGGCCAGGCGGGAACGCCTCACGGTCAGGCAGCTCCTCGGCCGCCTGGCCGGCGGGCGCGGCCACCGGGTCGTCGCCGGCACGCCCGAGCAGATCGCCGACCAGATCCAGGAGTGGTTCTTCAACGGCGCGGCCGACGGATTCAACGTCATGCCGCCGATCCTGCCCGGCGGCCTGTCCGACTTCGTGGACTATGTGGTGCCGGAGCTGCAGGCCAGGGGGCTCTTCAGGCACGAGTACGAGGGCCGCACGCTCCGCGACACCTACGGCCTGGCCAGACCCCGTTCCCAGTACGCCGCGCAGCTGGCGGTGGCCGGATGAGCATCGTCACGCTGATCGGGAATCCCCGGGAGGGCTCCAGGACGCGGACCGCCGCCATCGCGGCCGCCGAGGCGATCGCGGCCAGGATCGGAGCGGCCGGGCCCCACGAGGTCGTGGACCTGTCCGCGCTCGGCCCGCATCTGCTCTCACCCGGCGCGTCCCCCGGGGTCGAGGCGGCGCTGGAGCTGGTGGCCGAGTCGAGCGTGCTCGTGGTGGCCAGCCCCACGTACAAGGGCACCTACACCGGGCTGCTCAAGTCCTTCCTCGACCGCCTGCCGCAGGACGGCCTGGCCGGCAAGGCGGCGCTGCCCCTGCTGGTCATGGGAGATCCCAAGCATGCGCTCGCGGTCGAGGTGCACCTGCGGCCACTGCTGGTGGAGCTCGGAGCCGCCGTGCCCACACCGGGGCTGGCGGTGCTCGAGACACAGCTCCCGGGCCTGGCGGAGATCCTGACGGTCTGGGCCGACCAGGTCGCCCCGCAGGTGGCCGCTGTGCTGGGGGAGAGGGTGTTGTCGTAGCAGTCAGCGGTGGCCGTCGGGTCGGCGGCCACCGCTGTTGACGCGTCCGTGCGCGCGCCGCTAGCCTCAAGTAACTGTTCTAGAAGACTAGAACTGAACGGAGGGTTGAGCATGGGCGGACAAACCGTGCGGACACCGCTCACCGGGCAGGCCGGGCCGTATTTCGGCAGGTTCGGCGGCCGGTTCATCCCGGAGGCGCTGGTGGCCGCCCTGGACGAGCTGGATGTCGCTTACCGGGACGCGCTGGCGGATCCGGAGTTCATGAGGCGGATCGACGAGCTGCACCGCACCTACGTGGGCCGGCCGAGCCTGATCACCGAGGCGCCGAGGTTCGCGCGGCACGCCGGCGGGGCGCGCATCCTGCTCAAGCGCGAGGACCTCAACCACACCGGCTCCCATAAGATCAACAACGCGGTGGGCCAGGCGCTGCTCACGCTGCGCATGGGCAAGACCCGTGTCATCGCCGAGACGGGCGCGGGCCAGCATGGCGTGGCCACCGCCACCGCGGCCGCGCTGCTCGGCCTGGACGCCGTGGTCTACATGGGCGAGGTCGACATGCGCCGCCAGGCGCTCAACGTGGTCAGGATGCGGCTGCTCGGCGCCGAGGTGATCCCCGTGACCTCGGGCTCGCGCACGCTCAAGGACGCCATGAACGAGGCCATGCGCGACTGGGTGACCAACGTCGAGAACACCCACTACCTGATCGGCTCCGCCGCCGGGCCGCATCCGTTCCCGACCATGGTACGCGAGTTCCAGCAGGTCATCGGGGTGGAAGCGCGGCGACAGGCGCTGGCGCTGGCCGGGCGGCTGCCCGACGTCGTATGCGCCTGCGTCGGCGGCGGGTCGAATGCCATCGGGATCTACCACGCGTTCCTTGACGACCCGGAGGTGGAGCTGGTGGGGCTCGAGGCCGGGGGCGAAGGGGTCGAGACCGGCAGGCACGCGGCGTCCGTCTCCGGCGGCGCGCTCGGCATCCTGCACGGCACCCGGACGTTCGTGCTGCAGGACGCGCACGGGCAGACCATGGAGAGCCACTCGATCTCCGCGGGGCTCGACTATCCGGGGGTGGGACCGCAGCACGCGTGGCTGCACGACATCGGCCGGGTCCGCTACGCGTCGGTGCCGGACGCGGAGGCGATGGAGGCGTTCGCGCTGCTGTGCCGTACCGAGGGGATCATCCCGGCCATCGAGAGCGCGCACGCGCTGGCCGGCGCCATCCGGGAGGGCAGGCGGCTGGGGCCGGACGGGATCGTGCTCGTCAACCTGTCCGGCCGCGGCGACAAGGATGTGGACACGGCAGCCCAATACTTCGGCCTGCTGGTGGAGAACGGCGCGGAGTCGCGCGAGGGGGAGGGGAGCGGCGAATGAGCGCGCGCACGACCATCGAAAGGGCCCGGCTGGAGGGGCGGGCCGCGCTCATCGGATATCTGCCGGTCGGCTTTCCCGACGTGGCCACGTCGGTGGCGGCGATGCGGGCCATGGTGGCCGGCGGCGTGGACGTCCTGGAGGTGGGCCTGCCGTACTCGGACCCGCTCATGGACGGCCCGCTCATCCAGCGGGCCACCGAGGCGGCGCTCGCCACCGGCGTCACCCCGGCGGACGCGTTCACCGCCGTCCGGGAGGTCGACGCGCCGGCGCTGGTCATGACGTACTGGACGCTCGTCGATCGCTACGGAGTCGCGCGGTTCGCGGCGGACCTGGCCGCCGCGGGCGGCGCCGGGATGATCACACCGGACCTGATCCCCGACGAGGCCGCCGGCTGGCACGCGGCGGCCGACCTGTACGGGCTCGATCGCGTGCACCTGGTGGCCCCGACCTCCACGCCGGAGCGGCTGGCCGTGGCCGCCCGGTCCTCGCGCGGCTTCCTGTACGCGGCGTCGCTCATGGGGGTGACCGGCGAGCGGGACCTGGTGAGCACGACGGCGAAGGACCTGGTCGCGCGGGTCAAGGAAGTCACCGACCTGCCCGTGTGCGTCGGGCTCGGCGTGGGCACCGGCGCGCAGGCCGCCGAGGTCGCCGGCTTCGCCGACGGCGTGATCGTCGGCTCGGCCTTCGTCCGCGCGCTCATGGACGCCCCGGACCCGGCCTCAGGGCTGGCCGCGGTCGAGGGCGTTGCTCGGGAACTCGCCGCCGGTGTGCGAAGGGCAGCCGGCGTCGGGGCGATGTGAGATCAGCGCCCGTCGGGACGGCCGCCTCAGGCGTCCAGGCGGAGCGAGACGGCCGGTTCCGGGACCTGGCGCCGGGTGGTGAACACGATGTGGGCGGCGCACATGACCGCCCGGTCCGCCAGCACCGCCCGGTCCTGCGCGTCATATGTGACCCGCGTGCTCATGAGCGCCGCGTCCCCCACCGGCCGCCGCAACAGGGCAGCCTGATCCTCCGACAACACCACCGGCCTGATCGCCTCGGTGGCCCACGCCGGCGACACCCCGCACCGCTCCTCGATCAGCCGATAGAGCGGCGTGCGCTCCAGCTCGGCGCCTGCGGGCTCCCCGCCCAGGTCGAGCGGCGTGTAGGACACCTGGTGGATCACGGGGGAGGCGTCCACGACACGCAGCCGCTCGATGACGGTGACCTCGGCGTCCGGGCCCAGCCCCAGCTCGGCCCGCACGGCCGCCGACGGCCTCTCGCGGCGCAGGCCGAGCAGCACCGTCCGCAGCTCGATCCCCTGCCCGGCGAGGTCTTCGGCGAGGCTGCCCAGGTTGTTCATCTGGTAGGGGATCACGTGCCCGGCCACGAACGTGCCGAGCCCCTGGCGCTGCTCGATGCGCCCCTCCGCGCTGAGCCGCTGCAACGCCTGCCGCACGGTCATCAAACTGACGCCGTAGTAGTCGCTCAGCTCCCGCTGCGCGGGCAGCGGCTCGCCGGGCGCGAACGCGCCATCGTCGATCTGGGCGAGCAGATCACGGTAGATGGCCTGATATTTCGGCTCACCCCCCTGTGACCCCGTGAGGCGCGGCCGCGGTTTTCCCTGAGGGAACGTCGGCATGTCTTACTCCTGGCTGACTGTCAAAGCTTATCTTCGCCTACTGGCGCACCACCCTGGGAGCTGCCATGATCCGGACCACCCGGGCAAGCCCTCCAGCGAGGTGAAAGATCGTGATATTCCGTCGAGTCCTGTCCGTCGTCGCCGCCGCGGCAGCGCTCCTGCCCTTGGCGCCGGGCGCGGCCGAGGCCGCGAGCCGCGCCACCCGGTTCGCCACCTTCAACGCCTCGCTCAATCGCAACGTCGAAGGCCAGCTCGTCAGCGACCTGTCCACGCCGGACAACACGCAGGCGAAGGTCATCGCCGAGATCATCCAGCGGGCCCGCCCCGACGTCCTGCTCATCAACGAGTTCGACTACGACGCCAACGGCACGGCCCTGCGCCTCTTCCACGACAACTACCTGTCGGTGGGCCAGGGCGGCGCGCAACCGATCACCTATCGGTACCGCTACACGGCCCCCAGCAACACCGGCATCGCCTCCGGGTTCGACCTGAACAACAACGGGTCCGTCGTCACCACGCCCGGCGCGCCCGGCTACGGCGACGACGCGTTCGGTTTCGGGGTCTTCCCTGGTCAGTACGGCATGGCGGTCTACTCGAAGTATCCGATCGACGTGCGCGGGATCCGCACCTTCCAGAAGTTCCTGTGGAAGGACATGCCCGGCGCCGCCCTGCCCGACGATCCGGCCACGCCGGAGCCCGCCGACTGGTACTCGCCGGAAGAGATCAAGGTGTTCCGCCTGTCCTCCAAGAGCCACTGGGACGTGCCGGTCCGCGTCGGGCATCGTACGGTGCACTTCCTGGTCAGCCACCCGACGCCGCCCACGTTCGACGGTGCGGAGGACCGCAACGGCCGCCGCAACCACGATGAGATCAGGCTCTGGGCCGACTACACGAACCCGGGCCGCGGCGGCTACATCTACGACGACCGCGGCCGGCGCGGCGGACTGCCGGCCGGCGAGCCGTTCGTGATCGCCGGCGACCAGAACGCCGACCCCAGCGACGGCGACAGCTACCAGGGCGCCATCCACCAGCTCCTCGACCACCCGAAGATCGACAGCAGCTTCGCGCCGTCGAGCGACGGCGCGACGGAGGCCGCCGCGCTGCAGGGCGGCGCGAACGCCACCCACAAGGGCGACCCCAAGTACGACACCGCCGACTTCGCCGACACCGCGCCCGGCAATCTTCGGGCCGACTACGTGCTGCCGTCCAAGCGGCTGCGGGTGGCGGGCGGCGGCGTCTTCTGGCCGGTGTCCAGTGACCCGTTGTCGCGCCTGACCGGCGTTTTCCCCTTCCCCAGCTCCGACCACCGCCTGGTGTGGCTGGACGTCAAGCAGTAGCAGGGCGCTACGTCCGTCCGAGCTCGGTCATGGCCGCATCGCGGGTGGCGGTGAAGAAGGGTACGGGCCTGTGCCCGTACCCTTCTCACGAACGGATCAGTGCGAGAACGCCTGGAACTCCGCCGCCCTGACCTGGTCCCGCTGCGCACTGGCCGTGGCGCAGTCCGTCGCGGAGTTCGGATCGTCGTCCTGCTCGCCCGCGTACAGCGGGTTGCCCGTGCACTGCGTGCTGACCACGCGCAGCATCAGATGCGTGGCGGCCGCCGGCCGGACGTCGAACGACTTGAAGATCATGTCCGCGCCCCTGGGCCGCGGCAGCGTCGTGCGGAAGGCGTCCGCCGGGCTGGTGTAGATCTTCGTGTAGTTCGCCGGATCGGCGCAGCCCGAGCTGCAGGCCAGCACCTCGAAGGCCCGCAGGGAGGAGAAACGGTTCTGGCCGCCGGGGTCGGCGGCGTCACCGATGTTGGGGCGGAGCATCGCGCTCACCTGGACCCGGCGGATCGGGACGGGTGCCTCGCCCGCCAGGTCCACGACCACCGACTTGCCAGCCGGCGCCCCGGTGAGCGAGGCCCAGTTCGTGGCCTCCGTCTCGTCGATCAGCTTGGGCTGGTTGACGCCGTCGCCCGAGGCCGCGGCGCCGCTCGCCGCCGAGGCATGGTTGCGGGGCAGCGCCAGTGGCAGCGGCAGCTTCACTCCGGGGAGCACCGCGAACTTCAGCCGGCGGTGGCCGAAGCCGTTGCCCGCGACCACGAAGTCGTAGACGCCGGGCGTCATCTCGACCGTGTCGGCGAGCGGGGTGGCCGGGTCGGTGTCGGCGACCGGGACCACACGGCCCTCGTAGTCGCCGACGTACAGCCGCAGCGCCGCGTCCTTGGCCTCGCCCAGGGGCTTGAGCTGCAGCGAGCCGTTCTTGCCCACCGGGTTGACGAAGCTCGGCGTCGGGTCGGCGTCGTTCGCTCCCGCACTCGTCGCGCCCTTGCCGAGACCGTGCTCGGCGAACGCGCGCCACATGATGTCGTGGTTCCTGCCGCCGAAGCGCATCGCGTCGGCCGCGAGCAGCGCATCGCGGTGGTCGACGTAGCTGACCGCGCCCGAGGCCATCAGCAGCAGGGCGTCGAACGACAGCTGCGCCCAGCGACGGTTGCCCGGGCACTTGTCGACCGGCGTCTTGCCGTCCGCGCACGAGCGCTGCTGCTTCGACGTGCCGTCGCCGTAGCGCTTGACGAAGGCCGCGCGCACGTCGAACTGCGTGGCCGACCAGATCTCGCCGTCGGCGTGGACCTGCTGGCCGACGATGTCGTAGGCGACGTCGCTGTAGTTGAGCGGCGACTTCGACATGTCATAGTTCCTGATGCCGCGGACCTTGTCGCCTGTCACATAGCCGCCGGTGACGTACGGCGTCGCGCCTGAGGGCCGGAAGCCGTACTCGAAGAGGTACTCCATCGCGAACAGGTCAGAGGTGCTCTCGTTCATGGCGCCGGCCTGCGCACCGCTCCACCCGGCGGCCGGGCCGCCGATCATGCGGCCGGAGATCGCGTGGGTGTATTCGTGGGCGATGACCGACATGTCGTAGTCGCCGTCCACGCACGGCGCGTAGAAGGCGCCGGCGATCGGCTGCCACAGGTACATGTTGGTGATCGGCGCGACGCCGTCAGGGCCGGTGATCTGATTGGCGTTGTCGCGTACCGACAGCACCCGCGCGCCTGCCTGGGCGTTGCCCTGCTCGGGGTCGTTGCCGAGCGCGCCCCTGTCGCCGTTGTCGGCCTGCATGTTCCAGGCGGTCTCGGTGAAGCCGAGCCGGTACGACCAGTCGTGCATGCGGTTGTGCATGCCGTTCAGGTTGGCGATCGCGGCCTCGAGGTCGTTCTCGCCTTCCTGGTCCAGCACCGCGGGGTTGCACTTGGCCTCGTACCAGGTGTTGCGCCACGGGAAGGCGTAGTTCCTGCTCGGCGTGATCACGTTCGGGCGGGTGCCGACGGTGAACGGGTCGCCGCTGGCCCGGTTCTCGAACGTCCTGGCCGCGTTGCCGAGGCTGGTGTTCGTCGGCTCGCCGGTGACGTGGTCGACGTCCCAGGCCTTGCCGGTCGCCGGGTCGCCGCCGCTCACGTAGTCACAGCCGGTGCCCGGCTGGTAGCACCAGGTCTGGCGGGTGTCCGTGGAGGAGTAGTCGTCGCGGGGGTTCGCCGGGAACACCTCCCAGTGCGGGTTGTCCGGGTCTTGGTGGTGATCGACCAGGTTCTCCCGTACCAGGATGGCGCCGCTGACCGCGTCCACATGCGTCGTGTACGCCGCCGCCTCGCCGTCCCCGCCGCCGATCAGCACGACCTGGTAGGCGTTGTGCACCCCGTCGGGCGCGGGCACCGCCACCGGGGTCGCCTGCTTGGTGGCCGCCGTGGCCAGGTCGATGCCGCCGTCCCTGGCCGCGATCTCCATGGCCTGCTGCGCGCTGATCGCGGCGGCCGGGGGCGCCTGGGTGGCACGCGACAGCGTGGAGGTGACGTGCCTGACCGTGCCGTCGACGACGCCGATCGCGACGAGCCCGTCCACCCCGGCGGGCAGGTCCCCGAACCGCTGCCGCAGCAGCACGGCGTGGCCTGCGCCGATGGGGTTGACCGCGACCCGCTCCAGCGCGTCGACGGCCTCGGCCGGCAGGCCGAAGATGCTCTCGTTGTTCTTGAGGTAGGCGCGTGCGGCCTGCTCGGGGTCGGAACCGAGGCCCTCGGCCAGGGGTTCGGAGCTGACGACGGCGGCCGGGGTACCGAGAGCGTTCCAGCGGATCTCGGCGGCGGGGCCCGCCCTGCGGGCGTTGGCGGGCGGCGCCACCCGGCCCTGCCGGTTGTCCACGTCCGGCTTGCCGTGCTCCTCGGCCTGGAAGTCGTGGACGATGTTCGGTTTGGCGCGTTCGCCTTGGGCGGCCCCGGTGGGGGCCAGAGCCGATGCGGCTAACGCGACGACGATGAGGGTGCTGCTGCGTAACCAGGACTTCGACGACACGGTCGGTTCCCTCCTGCGTGTCCGGGTGTGCGCGGATCACGCGCACTCGCAAGAGGTAGCACCGCATTGACCACGTGACAAGATCTATGTTCGGGTCGCCGTGCCGCCGATGATGGGAGTTGGCGCACGCACCTCGGAAAAGCCGGGGCAGCATGCCTGAGGCCCGGCGGGGTGTGGGTGCGCCGGGCCTCAAGTGTGGAGGTTTAGTAGATGCGGTACTTCTTGCCGCAGTTGTCGAACTTGCCGGCCCAGCAGGTGAAGGTGTAGATCTTCTTGATCCCCTTACCGTGCCAGCTGCCGACGACCTTGCCGTCCCAGGCGCGGTTGAACTTGTGCCAGCCGCCGTTCTGGTAGTACTCGAACCAGACCCAGCCCTTCTTGCCGCCCTTCTTGTCGACCCCGTACCACTTCGTGTAGACCGTGTGGCCCTTCTTGAAGGTGTGGCCGTAGGTGTAGGCCTTGCCATCGCTCGAGAAGAACTTGCCCCACTTGACGACGGTGGTGGCCGACTGGGTCGCCGTCTGGGTGGCGGCCTGGGCGGCCGGGGCGAGCGCGAGGCCGGTGACGGCCATCGAGCCGGCGAGGGTCGCTATCGCAAGGGTCTTACGCATGTGGGTTCCTCCCCCTGATCGGTGCTGCCGGTTTTCGTCCGGCAGCACGGACATTACGGAGAGCGGAATGGATCATCTGTGGAGAAATCCACACGCCAAGGGTGATGCGCGACACAGCCCCTTTGCTGGACGATGTCGCGCAGCGCCTTCTTGTCGATCTTTCCGATCTTGGTCAGGGGGAGCTCCTCCACGAGGACGAGGTGTTCGGGGAGTTTGTAGCGGGCGACCTCCATGCCGGTCAGAGCCTGCCGGATCTCTTCCAGCGTGAGCTGGTGCCCGGCTTCGGGGACCACGACCGCGCACACCCGCTCGCCGAGGTCCGGGTCGGGTTTGGCGACGGCGGCCACCCGGGAGACCCCCGGGACGCGGTAGAGGAGGTTCTCGACCTCCTCCGCGGAGATCTTCTCGCCGCCGCGGTTGATGAGGTCCTTGCTCCGGCCCTCGACGACGAGATTGCCCGAGGGGTGCATCCGTACGACGTCGCCGGTGCGGTACCAGCCGTCGGGCGTGAAGGAGCGGGCATTGTGGTCGTCGGCCCGGTAGTAGCCGCGCGGGGTGTACGGGCCCCGGGTCAGCAGGGCGCCCATCTCGCCCGGGGCCACGGGCTCGTCCGCCGTGTCGACGATGAGGATCTCGTCGTCGGGGCACATCGGACGGCCCTGCGTGTAGATCTTGACGTCGTCGGAGTCGTCGAGGCGCGTGTAGTTGAGCAGCCCTTCCGCCATGCCGAACACCTGCTGGAGCGTGCAACCGAGCAGCGGCTCCACGCGGCGGGCCACCTCCGGGGCGAGGCGGGCGCCGCCGACCTGCAGCAGCCGCAGGGACTCCGGCGCCGGGTGCCGGCCCGAGTCGACGGCGTCGATCCAGCGTTGCGCGACGGCCGGCACGGCGGCCGCGGCCGTCACGCCCTCGGCCGCCATCAGGGGCAGCGCCTTGCCGGGTTCCGGGGTGCGCACGAGGACGACCCGCCCGCCGTTCATGAAGGTGCCGAGGATGCCGGGGCAGGCGAGCGGGAAGTTGTGCCCGGCGGGCAACGCCACCAGATAGACGGTGTCCCGGCCGAAGCCGCTGACCTCGGCGCTGCGGCGGGCGTTGTACTCGTAGTCGTCGTGGGTGCGGGTGATGAGCTTGGGCAGTCCGGTCGTGCCGCCGGACAGGAGGAAGACGGCCACCTCGCCGCTGCCGGGCGCGAGCTCGTCGAGCGCGGCGCGGGCGGCGGCCGGATCGTCCGCGGGCCGGGCCAGGGCGCGCAGGTCGGCAGCCTTCTCGTCCACGTCGGCGCCCGCGACCAGGAGCGTCCGTACGCTCGGGGTGCTTGCGGCGATCTCCTGGGCGAGCGCCTGGTGGTCGAAATCGCCGATGCGGTCGGGGACGGCGACGGCGGTCACCTCGGCGTGCGCGGCCAGATAACGCAGCTCGTGGCCGCGGTGGGCGGGCAGCGCCATGACGGGCGCGATGCCCGCGCGCAGGCAGGCCAGGGTGAGCGTGACGAACTCCCAGCCGTTCGGCAGCTGGACGAGCATCGTGTCGCCCGGCTCCAGCCCCGCCGCCAGGAGCCGGACGGCCAGCCCGTCCGCGCGTGCGGCCAGCTCGCGGTAGGTCAGCCGGATGTCGCCGTCGACGACGGCGACCGCGTCCCCGTACGTGTCGGCCCATTCGTGCAGATAACTTCCGAGCGGCCGGCCACGCCAGTACCCGGCCGCGCGGTAGCGGTCGGCCGTCTCCTCGGGCCAGGGGACGAATCCCTCACGCATCGTCGGACCCTCCTTGATCGTCACGGAGCAGCAGTACGGCGTCGAGCGCGACGATATCGCCGTCGGGCAGGACCCGCAGGGGATTGATCTCGCACTCCGCCACGGCCGGGTCGGCGCCCAGGGAGGAGAGGGCGAGCAGGACGTGGGCGAGCCTGGCCGGATCCACCGGCGCCGCGCCCCGGGCGCCCTGGAACAGGGCGCGGGTGGCGAGGTCGTCGAGCATGGTGCCGGCCTCGTTCGCCGTCAGAGGCGCCAGGCGCAGGGAGACGTCGCCGAGCGCCTCGGCGGCCGTCCCGCCCGCGCCCAGGGCGACGACCGGCCCGAAGACCGGGTCACGGCGTACGCCGGCGATCAGTTCCGGGCCCGCGGGAGCCATCCGCTCGACCAGCAGTGCCGGGCTGGCGGGCAGGCGGTCGAGCGCGGCGTCGAGGTCCTCGTGCGTCCGGACGCCGACCTGGACGCCGCCCACCTCGGTCTTGTGCAGCACATCCGGGTCGAGGATCTTCACCACGACCGGGCCGCCGAGCTCGTCGAGCGCGGCATGCGCGGCTTGCGGGCCGGCGCACACGCGGCGTTCGGGGGTCCGGACGCCGAAGCCTTCCAGGACGTGCTTGGCGGTGTGCTCGTCGACCGGATCGGGCAGCGCCAACGCGGGCCAGGTCGTGGGAATGGCGTCGTCGCCGAGGCGGCTGCGGTTGGCCGCGTCCTGCGCCAGGGCCCGCACCATGGTCGCGCCGGCGGCCGGCGTGGTGGCGCACGGGATTCCCGCCGCACCGAGCACCGCGCGGGTTCGGCGTGCCTGCTCCGGCGGGCCGCCGACCACGGCGACCAGCGGCGTGGCCGGGCGAGCGGCCGTCAGCGCGGCGGGCAGGTCGAGGGCGGCGGGTTCCAGCAACGCGTACACGGCCGTGACGTCGATGTCCGGGTCCGCCGACACGTGCTCGATCACCTGGGCGAACGTGCGGGAGGGGCGGCCGGTGTCGACGGGGTTGCGCTGGTAGGTCAGGTCGGGCAGCAGCTCGCCGATCTCCTTGACCGTATGCTCCGCCAGCTGCGGGACCCGGACGCCGGCCGTGCGCAGCGCGTCGGTGAGCAACAGTCCGGGGCCGGCCTGCGCGGTGACCAGCCCGACGCCGGAGCCGGGCCGGGCGGGCAGGCGCACGCGGGCGAGCGCGGAGACGGCGTCGACGAGCTCCCGCTCGTCATCGACGAGGACCGCGCCCGCCTGGCGCAGGGCCGCGCGGGTGACCCGCCAGGAGGTGGCCAGCGCGCCGGTGTGGGAGCGGGCGAAGTCGCCGACGTCGCTGCGGCCGACGACCAGGGCCACGACGGGGACCCGGTCCACCAGACGCCGCACGGCGGCGGTCAGGCGGCGGCCGTCCGCCGCGGTCTCGACGTGCAGGGCGACCGCGCCGAGCCCGTCGTCGCCGGACAGGTGGTCGAGGACGTCCGCCTGCGTGACGTCCACGCTGTTGCCCAGGCCGACGCCGAGGCGGAGGCCCACCCCGGCGTCGGCGAGGGCGAAGGCGAGAGCGTGGTTGACACCGCCGCTCGCGGCGACCACGGCCACGGGGCCTGCCTCGAGGTGCCTGGCGTCCGGGACGAAGCTGGCGGTCAGCGAGGCGTGCGGGGCGATGAAGCCGGAGGTGTTGGGACCGAGGAGACGGATGCCGGTGTCCCGCGCCACCGCGCTCAGCGCCTCCTGGTGGGCCGTGCCTTCGGCGCCGGACTCGGCGAAGCCGCCGGCGCACACCAGCGCCGCCCGTGCCCCCGCGGCAGCCGCCTCACGCAGCGCGTCGGCGGTCAGGGCGGCGGGAATGCAGGAGATCACCAGGTCAGGGGCGACGCCTTCGGCCGCGACCGCCGCGGCCACGGTCGGGAAGAACCGGCCCGGGTTGATCTTCATGACCGGGCCGGGAAAGCGGTCCAGGGAAGCGGTCATGGCCGTGCCGAGCTTGCCGGGGACGTCCGAGGCGCCGAGGATCGCGATGGATCGGGGTGTGAACAGCGGATCGAGGTTCACTCGGCGACTCCCACGAGGTCGGCGCGGCCGGACAGGAGCAGTGTGGCCGCGGCGTCGTCGTCGTAGTGCCCGACGATCGCGGCAGGCAGGCCGTGAGCGAGCCGCGCTTCCTCGGCGACCAGCACCCGGGTCAGGGGAGTCCCGCCGCGCACGCCGATGAGCGGAGCGCCCACGCTGGCGCGGACGTGAGCGAGGGCCTGCGGCAGATCGGCTTCGCTGCCGGGAGCGTCGATCCACACGCCCGAGGTGGACGGACGGCCGGTGAAGGGGGCCATCGGGATCTCGGTGCCGTCGTCCCCCACGAGAGCGGCGTCGGTCGCGGTCACCCTGCGGCCGGGCAGGCTGAGGAAGGGAGTGTCCAGCGGGGGAGCTCCGTGCCGCTCGTGCCACCATCGGTCGACCCGCTCGGCGAACTGCCGGTCGCGCACGGCGAGCTTGGCCCTTGGGATGGAGCGGCTCAGGAAGTGGAAGGCGAACTGCAGCGGATCATCGAAGGCGCGCACGTACCGGCCGAAGTGCTCCCACCAGGACAGGCTGGGCCGTGCGGAGTTCTGGATCTTCTCGACCTGCGGGCGGCGCCGCAGCTCGTAGAGCTCCAGGGCGGCGGGGATGTCGTGCGGCGTCTCGGCCAGGGCCTGGGCGAGGGCGACGGCGTCCTCCATCGCCATCTTGGTGCCCGAACCCACCGAGAAGTGCGCCGTGTGAGCGGCGTCGCCGAGCAGCACCCAGTTGCCGCGCCGCCACGAGCGCGCCTTGCGGGTGGCGAAGTTCGCCCACCGGGAGTTGTTGCCGACGAGGGAGTGACCGTCGATCTGGTCGTGGAAGAGCCACTCCAGGTAGGCCTTGCTCCTCTCGTCGCTCACCCCGGGCGGTGTCGCCGGGTCGAACGCGTCCAGCCCGGCCGCGGCCCACGAGTCGGCGTCGGTCTCCACGATGAAGGTGCTGAGCGAGTCGCTGATGGGATAGGCGTGCGCGGCGAACACCCCGTGCGGGCCGTCCTCATGGACGAATGTCAGCCCGTCGAACATGTACGTCGTGCCGAACCAGATGAACTTGGCGGCCGCGACCTCCGCCGTGGGGGCGAAGTCAGCGGCGAACATCCGCCGGAACCGACTGTTGGCGCCGTCGCAGGCGACCACCAGGTCGAAGCCGTCCAGCTCGGCCGGATCGTTGATCTCGTGCTCGAACCGCATGGTCACGCCCTCGGCTCGGGCCCGTTCCTGGAGCAGGGTGAGCAGGGTCTTGCGGACCACCGCGGCCATGCCCATGCCGCCGACGCGCTCCCGCGCGCCGTGCACCCGCACCTCGATCTCGTCCCAGTGCCGGCCGTGCTTCTCCAGCGCCTCGCTGAGCACCGGGTCGGCGGCGTCGATCGCGCCCAGGGTGGCGTCGGAGAAGACCACCCCGAACCCGAACGTGTCGTCGGGGCGGTTGCGCTCGAAGACCACGACCTCCGACTCCGGCCGGTCCCGCTTGATCAGCGTGGCGAGGAACAGTCCGCCCGGGCCGCCGCCCACGCACGCGACCCTCATCGTGCTTCCTTCACTCTCACGACCGCCAACATATGACATTTGTTTCACCGTCGTCTAGGAAATGACACAAATCAGGTGGCCGTGGGATCGGCGACCAGGCGGTCGACGTACGCCTCGGCCTCGCTCCGCAGCAGGCCGTGGGCCTCGAGGAACATCTCATGGGCGGCCCGGCCGCACCAGCCCTCGGGCAGCAGCTCGGGCGGCAGGTCGGGATCCCGGAACGGGAACATGCGGTAGTCGTGGATCAGCTGCATCCGCTCGACCAGCGCCTGCCTGCCGCGCAGCTCGCCGGCCCGATAGCGGGCCAGCCGGGGGCGGTAGTGGTCGAGCAGCCCGCGGTAGTCCTTGTCCAGCCCGGCCAGGTCCCAGGACCTGGCCGCCATCTCCCGGTCGGCCGCGGCCCCTTCCGAGCGGGCGCGCAGCACATCGAGCCGGATCGCGGGATGGTCGGCGAAGTCGGCCCTGACCTGCGCGATCCGGTCGTGGGGACTGATCCACACCGAGGCGGACAACATGCCGAACCCGAGCCAGGCCAGCCGCTTGCGCAGCTGCTCGCGCAGGGTCCGCTCCGACTCCGGCACCGAGTAGATGACCATGTGCCACTGGCCGTCCCACGGCCCGGGCTCGCGGGCGAAGATCCGCGCCCTGCCGTCGTCGAGCAGCCGCCAGGCGGCGTCGGTGAGGACATAGCTGGTCTCCCTGCCCTCGCGGCGGCCCTCCAGCCAGCCCTCCTTGCGCATCCGCGCGACCATCACGCGCACCGTCGCCTCGGGCACGTCGAAGCACCCCATGAGCGCCACCAGGCCGCGCAGCCGGACCTCTCCTCCGCGATAGCGCAGGTAGTCGCCGAACACATCGAAGACCAGCGACCGTGGCTTCACTCACGCCTCCCGATGACATGTTTCAACTGCTTGACGATCGTCTCATTATTAGCCCATATTTCAAAGAACTCACCACCACGCTCGGTGGCGGGGCCGCCACGTCACGAGGAGACGCCATGGCAGAGACTTTCGTCCTCATCACCGGTGCCTGTCACGAGGGCTGGACCTGGCGGCTGGTCGCCCAGCACCTGCGTGCCGCCGGGCACCGCGTCCTGGCCCCTACCCTGCCAGGCCTGGCCGACGGCGACGACCCCGAGCGCTACAGCCTGGCGGAGGTCGGCGACTTCATCGTCGACCTCGTCGAGCGTCATGACCTGGCGGACGTCACCATGGTCGGGCACAGCTGGGGCGGCTACCCGATGACCGGCGCCGCCCACCGGCTCGCGCCCCGGCTGCGCAAGCTCGTCTACTGGGGCGCGTTCGTCCCGGCGCAGGACACACCCCTGATGGGGGAGGTACCACCGCACTACGCCGAGATGTTCACCCAGCTCGCGGCGGCCTCCGGCAACAACAGCATCGTCTTCCCCTACGAGGTGTTCTGCGGCGCGTTCATGCAGGACGCCGACGAGAGCACGCAGCGCCTGATCCACAGCCTGCTGGTGCCGCAGCCGATGCGGTACTTCACCGAGACCGTCACCCCGGTGGACCCGGCGGCGCTCGGCGTGCCGGCCAGTTACGTGGTCGGAACCGACGACTTCGCCCTGCCGCCCGGCGAGCACGGCTGGACGCCCCGCTTCCCGCAGCGCCTCGGGCCCGACACGCCTGTCATCGAGCACCCGGGCAGCCATGAAGCCCAGTTCACCCGTCCGGCCGAGCTCGCCGCCGCCCTGCTCAAGGCTTGATGGCGGCACTGCCGGCCCCTTCGCGGGGCCGGCGGGGCCGTTTTCAGAGCTTGAGCAGCGCCTCGGCGTTCTGGTGGCTGATCTTCGCCCGGTCGGACTCGCTGATGGGGGCGTTGTCGAGGAAGGCGGCGGCCTCGCCGATGTCCTCGAAGGGATAGTCGGAGCCGAACAGGATGTGGTCGGCGCCGAGTGCCAGCAGGGCGCACAGGAGCGGCGGGGCCGAGCAGACGCCGCTCGTGGTGATGTAGAGGTTGCGGCGCAGATATGCCGACGGGTTGCCCAGCTTCAGCTCGATGCCGTGGTGGTTGTGGAAGCCCCAGCGGGAGTCGAGGCGCCACAACGCGTACGGCAGCCCTTCGCCCATGTGTCCCAGCAGCAGCTTCGCGTTGGGGAAGTCGTCGAAGACACCGCCGAAGACCAGGCGCAGCGCGTGCGCGGCGGTGTCGGTGCCCCAGCTCCACATGGGCCCGATGAGCTCGGGGTGGTCCGACAACACGTGCGGAGCGTCGTAGCCGTTGGCCGGGTGCAGGTAGAGCGGCACGTCGAGCCCTTCCGCGTACTCCCACACCACACGCAGCGAGGGGTGATCCAGATAGCGGCCCTGAGTGTGCGCGTTGACCAGCGCGCCCCGCAGACCGAGCTGGGTGACGGCGCGCTCCAGCTCCTTGGCGGCCGCCTGCGGGTCCTGCAGGGGCAGCGCGGCGAAGCCGGCGAAGCGAGTCGGGTGCTCGGCGATGACGCCGGCGAGGAAGTCGTTCACCGCCGTCGCCCGCGCCACGGCGACCGCCGGGTCGCTCTCGGCCTGGATGCCGGGGGAGTTGAGCGAGAGCACCTGGACGTCGACGCCGGCCGCGTCCATCGCGGGCAGGCGCTCCTCCACGAGGTCGAGCAGCCGGCGCGAGGCCTCGCGCCACGCGTCGGGGCGGGCGACCGTGGCCGTCCCGGCGCCGTAGCCGACGAGCTCCTCCGTGACGAAGTGCTCCTCCAAGCCGATCTTGCGCATGTCCGTACCCCTCTGTCTGTTTCACCAATATGCATTGACTTCATTAATAGTGGAAAGTACGGTGACCGCATGTCAAGCTCACAACACGGTCACCACACGGTGATGGGAGAGTGCGATGTCGCCGTAGTGGGGTATGGGCCGGTCGGGATGGCGACGGCCGCCCTGCTGGCCCAGGCCGGGCATCGCGTGATCGTCCTGGAGCGGTACGCCGGTCTCTACAACCTGCCCCGCGCCGCGATCTTCGACGACGAGACGATGCGGACGCTGGACAAGCTCGGCGTGGCCCAGGAGCTGCTGCCGAAGGTGCACGTGCAGCGCACCTACGAGTGGTGCGACGCCGACGGCGAGGTGCTCATCGACGTCGACTACGCCGAGGTGGGCCGCAGCGGCTGGGCCGAGTGGTACATGATGTACCAGCCGGACCTCGAAGAGGCCCTCGATCGGGTCTGCCGGAGTTTCCCGCAGGTGACGATCAGGCACGGGGACCGGGTGACCGCGCTGGAGCAGACCGCGTCGGGCGTCGTGGTCACCGTCGAAGGCCCCGACGGTCCCGGCGCCGTGACCGCGCGTTACGTCGTGGCGTGCGACGGCGGCAACAGCTTCGTCCGCCGGTCGCTCGGCGTCGACCAGGACGACTACGGATTCTCCGAGCCGTGGATGGTCTGCGACTTCCGCCTGCGCCGGCCGGTCGACGTGCCGCCGGCGCGCCAGGTCGGCGATCCCCGCCGGCCGACGTCGATCATCTCGCTCGGGCCGTCGCACCACCGGTTCAGCTTCATGCTCGACTCGGAGGAGGACTTCGCCGTCCAGCGTGCTCCCGAGCTGGTCTGGGCCAGGGTCGCGGCCTACCTCGGGCCGCAGGACGCCGACCTCATCAGGGTCGCCACGTACACCTTCCGCTCGCTGATCGCGCACCACTGGCGGATCGGGCGGATCATGCTCGCCGGGGACGCCGCGCACCAGATGCCGCCCTTCCTCGGGCAGGGCATGTGCTCGGGCGTCCGCGACGCGCAGAACCTCGCCTTCAAGCTGGACCTGATCCTGACCGGGCGGGCGGAGGAGGACCTCCTCGACAGTTACCAGCCCGAGCGGGAGCCGCACGTACGCGCGGTCGTCGAGAAGGGCATCGAGCTCGGCCGGCTGCAGACCATCCGCGACCCCGAAGCCGCCGCTGCCCGCAACAGGGAGCTGCTCGCCCGGCGGGCGAAGGGGCGGAAACAGGAGAAGATCCGCTTCCCCGGTCTGGCGACGGGCTTCCTGGCGAAGGAGTCGGCGCCCGGGCGGGGAGAGCTGTCGGTCCAGGGCGTGGTGGACGACGGCGCCCGCCGCGCCCGCCTCGACCAGATCATCGGCCACGGCTTCCACCTGCTGGTGACCGAACCGGTGCGCCGGGAGCTCGACCGCGACGGCCTCGTCACCGCGCTGGAGGCCGCCGGCGTCCGTGTCGCCACCCTGGCCTGGGAGGCTCCCACCAGCGGCGATGTCCTGTTCGACGTGGACGGCACCTACCATGAGTGGTTCACCGGGCACGGCTGCTCCGCCGTCGCCGTCCGCCCCGATTTCTATGTCTTCGGCACCGCCTGCGACGCCGCGGCGACCCGCATTCTCGCCGGCGAGCTCCTCGCCGGCCTCGGCACCGGCGCGACCATACCCGCCGGCGCGTCCCACAGCCTCTGAACTCCGAACACCCCCTGCAACACGGCTGGAGCAGCCATGCACACCACCACCCCCACCACCGCCCGACGAACGCTTTCCGAGAAGACCATGCTCATCGTGGTCGCGATCTTCGCGGCCCTGGAGGGTTACGACCTCGCCTGCTACGGCGTCACCGTGCCCTCGATGCTCGCCGACCGCAACATGGGCGGCGACGCGGCGACGGCGGGCACGGTCGGATCCCTCGTGGCCGTCGGCATGATGATCGGCGCCGCCCTCGCCGGCGCGGCGATCAGCCGCCTCGGCCCGCGCCGGCTGCTGCTGACCGGGGCCGGAGCGTTCTCCGCCGGCATGCTCGCCTGCGCCGTGGCACCCGGCTTCGCCGTGTTCGGCGCGGCCCGCCTGCTCGTGGGCGTCGGGCTCGGCGTGGTGCTGCCGACCCTGACCGCGTACGTGGCCGACCTGTCCGAGCCGGGGCGGCGCAGCCGCAACGTCGGGCTGATGATGTCCGGGTACGCCCTCGGCGCCCTGCTCGCCCCGCTGCTCGGCGCGGGGCTCCTGCCGCACGCGTCGTGGCACTGGATCTACGTCATCGGCGCCGCGCCCGCGCTGGTGCTGCTGCCGATCGCTGCGCGGATCCTCCCGGAGAGCCCCGTCCACACCGACCGCTCCGCCCGGCCCGCCGCCCGAAGCGACCTGTTCGGGCTGAAGCCCCTGCTCGCCCCCGGCACGCGTACGGTGACCGTGCTGTTCTGGATCGCGTCGTTCTGCGGCCTGCTGCTGGTCTTCGGCATCAGCACCTGGCTGCCCACCATCATGAGGACCAGCGGCTACTCGCTCGGGTCGGCGCTGCTGCAGACCGCCGCCATGTGGGTGGGCGCGGGACTCGGCATGATCGCCGGCGGGCGCATCGCCGACGGGATCGGGATCAAGCCGGTCGTGTCGACGGCCTTCCTCGTCGGCTCGGTCAGCCTCATCGCGATGAGCACGCGTCCCGCGATCGTGCTGCTGTTCCTGCTGATGTTCGTCAGCGGGCTGGGATTCATCGGCTCGCAGGTGATGACCAACGCCTTCATCGTCAACCGCTATCCCGAGGACCTCCGCGGAGCCGGGATCGGCTGGGCGTTGTCGGTCGGACGGCTCGGCGCCATCCTCGGGCCGGCCATGGGCGGCTGGATCCTGTCCTCCCAGCTCGGCGTGGAGTGGAACTTCTACCTCTTCGCCATCCCCGGCCTGATCGGCGCGACGGCCGCCGCCCTCGTTCCGGTGGTCCGCGCCCGGCACGCGGTGCCGGAAGGTGCCGGATGAGGCCGTTCACGTACGAGACGCTCGCGGCCCGCGTGGTCTTCGGACGCGCCAAGGGCGCGCTGGCCGCGGAGGTCGAGCGCCTCGGCGCGCGCCATCCCCTGATCGTGACCACGCCGCGCACCGCCCCGCTCGCCGCTACGCTGGCCGGGTCGCTGTCGGTCGCGGGCGTCTTCGACGGCGTACGACCGCACGTGCCGGTGGAGACGGTCGACCAGGCCGTCGAGCTGGCCACGCGGACCGGCGCGGACGCGGTGCTGAGCGTCGGCGGCGGTTCCACGACGGGCACGGCCAAGGCGATCGCGCTGCGCACGTCGCTGCCCATCGTGGCCGTGCCGACCACGTACGCCGGCTCCGAGGTGACCCCCGTCTGGGGCACGACCGAAGGCGCGCGCAAGACCACCGGCCGATCACCGCTGGTCATGCCCAAGGTCGTGCTGTACGACCCGGACCTGACCACGACCCTGCCGGCGGCGATGACGGCCGCCAGCGCGATGAACGCGATGGCCCACTGCGTCGAGGCGTTCTACGCGCCCGGCGCGAACCCGGTCACCGATCTCGTCGCCGCCGAAGGCGTCCGGGTGATCGCCGACGCGCTGCCGGCCGCCATGTCCCGCCCCGCCGACGCGGCCGGGCGCGCCGGGCTGCTGTACGGGGCCTACCTGGCCGGGTCCGCCTTCGGCGTCGCGGGGTCCGGGCTGCACCACAAGATCTGCCACGTCCTGGGCGGCGCGTTCGGCCTGCCGCACGCCGAGACCCACACGGTGCTGCTGCCGTACGTGGCGACCTTCAACGCGCCGGCGGTGCCCGCCCTGCGGACGCGGGTCGCTCCGGCCCTCGGCGCCGAGGACGTCGCCCATGGCCTGACCGGGCTCGCGGCCCGGATCGGCGCCCCGGTGTCGCTGGCCCAGATCGGGCTCGCGGAGGACGATATGGACACAGCAGTGCGGCTCGTGCTGGAGAAGGACTTCGGCGACAACCCGCGGCCCGTGGGCGAGCCCGAGGTACGCGGGATCCTGACCGCCGCCCTGCGAGGAGAATCACTATGACCACCCAGCCGATGCCCACGGCCGACCGGGCGCTCACCGATCGCGTGCTGGCCAGCTTCGACGCGGCCCCGTCCGCCCGGGTCCGCGAGGTCATGCGCAGCCTGGTCACGCACCTGCACGCCTTCGCCTCCGACGTGCGGCTCACCGAGGAGGAGTGGGCCGCCGCGGTCTCCTTCCTCACCCGGGCGGGCCAGATCAGCGACGACCGGCGGCAGGAGCTGATCCTGCTCTCCGACGTGCTGGGGCTGTCGATGCTGGTGATCGGCATCAACCATCCGGCGACCGAGACCGCGACCGCCTCCACCGTGGTCGGCCCCTTCTTCGTCGAGGACGCACCCGAGTTCGCCAACGGCGACGACATCTCCGGCGGCGCCGGGGGAGAGCCGTGCTTCTACTCCGGGCGGGTGCTCTCGGCGGCGGGCGCGCCGATCCCCGGGGCGCGGATCGAGGTCTGGCACTCCGACGACGAGGGCAACTACGACGTGCAGTACGCCCAGCTCGACGGCGCCCAGGGCCGGGGCCGCCTGCGCTCCGACGCCGACGGCCGTTACTGGTTCTCCTCCGTGCTGCCGGTGCCGTACCCGATCCCGCACGACGGGCCGGTCGGGGACCTGCTGGCCGCCGCCAAGCGGGACTCCATGCGGCCGGCCCACGTGCACTTCCAGATCAGCGCTCCGGGATTCGCCACGCTCACCACCCATGTGTTCGCGGCAGGGGACCCCTATCTCGGCTCCGACGCCGTGTTCGGGGAGAAGGACTCGCTGGTGCGCGACTTCGTCCGGCACGACCCCGGTCTCGCCCCCGACGGCCGGATGCTCGACAGCGCCTTCTTCACGATGGACTTCGACTTCGTCCTGGACGTCGCCGACTCCGTATAGTTTCGGCGTTACGTCAACCAGGTGTGTGCGGGGGCCAGGGAACGTGAGTGATCTAGAGCATGCCGGTGAGGAGCGGTCCGCATCCCGCCAGGGCATCCAGTCGGTCGAGATCGCGATGACCGTGCTGCTGGCCCTGGAGCAGAGCGCCGGACCGGCGAGCCTGACGCAGATCGCGGCCCTCAGCGGCATGCAACCCAGCAAGGCGCACCGCTACCTGGTGAGCCTGGGCCGGGCCGGGCTGGTCTCCCAGTCGCCGAGCTCAGGCCTGTACGACCTGGGCCCGGCGATGCGGCGGCTCGGCGCGGAGGCACTGCGCAGGATGGACGAGGTCGCCCTGGCCTCCGAATACCTGCCGGGCCTGCGTGACCGCACCAAGCACGCGATCAACCTGGCCGTCTGGGGCGACCACGGCCCAGTGATCGTCCGCTGGGACTACGGCTCCCACGTGCTGCCCATCACCGTGCGCGTGGGCGCGACGCTGCCGATGCTGACCTCCTCGATCGGCCGCCTCTACCTGACCCACCTGCCCCGGACGTTGACCGACCCGGTCATCGCGGCCCAGGAGGCCACCGCCGATGAGCGGTTCACCGACGAGGAGATCGAGCGCATCAAGGCCGACGTACGCCACACCGGTTATGCCGTCACCTCCGGGGGCGTGATTCCCGGAGTCACCTCCGTGGCCGCCCCCGTGTTCACCACCGGTGAGGCGTTGCCGCTGGCGGTCGCGATCGTCCTGCCCGCGCGGCTCGCGACGGACGACGTCCTGCGAGCCGTGACGGCGGAGCTGCTCACGACCACCAGCGAGATGTCCGCCCAGCTCGGGCACCAGAGCGCCCCCGCCTCCACCAACAAGACCGCGCGGAACCGCCGCTGAGCCCGCTCAGCGCTTGACGGACAGCCGGTCCGCCGGGAACGGCACGAACGGCGCCGTGGCGGCCTTCGCGGTCGCCGTGCCCGGCCCGCACAGCGCCAGCAGGAGATGATCGACGGTCGCGTAGTCGATCGGGTGCAGCACGATTTCGCCGCTCTCGTCGATGGTCTGGTATTTCGTGCGGTTGACTCCGAACGACAGCTGGCGGCTCCCGTCCGGGCTGGACAACGACTGCGTGGCCATGCCGAAGACGCCGCCGTCGTGCCCCCAGAACCGGCCGCACGGCAGGTCGAGCGAGTAGAGGCCGAGCCCGTAGTCGATCGAGCCCCCGCCCGCCAGCACGACCACCGTCTTCTGCATCTCGGCGAGCTGCGCCGCGCCCATCAGCTCGCCCCGCAGCAGCGCCCGGTAGAAGCGGTTGAGGTCGTCCATCGTGGACGTGACGGCCCCCGCCGTGCCGGCCCACGACATGTTGTACACGCTGTAGTCGCGCGGCGGGTCGATGAACCCGTACATCGACTCGTACGCCTTGGAGTGCGGTCCCGGGATGTGCGGCGTGCGCGGGAACGACGTGTGCCGCAGACCCGCCTTGCGGATCACGTTACGGGTGATGTGGTCCTCGGCGTCCGTGCCCGTCACCTTCTCCAGCAGCAGGCCCGCGAGGATGTAGTTGGTGTTGGAGTACGAACCGGGCGCCACGCCGGGCTCGCCCGTGGGGACGCCGTTCAGCCCCAGCTTGGCCAGCTCTTCCGGGGCGATGGTGCGGAAGCGGTGGTCGTCCAGGCTCTTGGTCGAGCCCTCCAGCAGCGAGGGGAACGCCGGGGCGATGTAGTCGGCGATGTGGCTGGTGTGGTTGAGCAGCATGCGCACGGTGACCTTCTGGCCGCGCTCGCCGGGCACTAAGTCCGGCAGGTAGCGGCCCACCGGGGCGTCCAGCTCGATGGCGCCGCGCTCCACCTGCTGGAGGATGGCCACCGCCGTGAAGGTCTTGGTGATGCTGCCGACCCGGTGCACCATGTCCGGCCGCACCGGACGGCGTGTGTCGACGTCGGCCACGCCGGCCGCGCCCCGCCACGTCCGGCCCCCGTCGCGGACGTTCGAGTACATGCCGTACATGCCGGCCTTGTGCACGGCGTCCAGGGACGTCTGCAGCGCCTGCCGGTCGAGCCCTTCGGGAGTCGCGGCGGCGGGAGCCGTGACGGTTCCTGCCGCGAGCAGCGCGCCCATCGCGGTCGCGACGGCCATCCGCCTGCCGCACTGTGGGAATCGGCGAGAAATCATGGGCTTCATCATGATCCAAGGACGGATGCGGGGTTAGTCCGCGATGTCATCGACGCGGTATGACAAGGGTCATGCCGCACCCCCGAGGTACTCTTCATAACCGACCCGTACGCCTCGGAAAGGACACCGCCCATGCCCCACGCGGCGCGACCCACGGTCACGCTGCACGACGTGGCCGCGGCGGCCGGTGTCTCGGTCGCCACCGCGTCCCGGGTCCTGGGCGGCAGCACCAGGAAGGTGGCGCCTGAATACGAGGCCCGCGTGCTGGCCGCGGCGGCGGCCCTGCGCTACACGGTGGACGCCTCGGCCAGGGCGATGCGGCGGGCGAGCGACTCGATCGCACTCGTCGCCGACGACCTCACGACGCCGTCCATGGGCATGGTCGTGGCCGCGATGGAGCGCGAGGCCCGCGCCGGCGGCGCCTTCGTCACCGTGTCCGCCACCATGGGAGCGCACGAACGGCAACTGGAGACCATCCGCCTGCTGCGCTCGCTGCGGCCCCGCGCGCTCGTGCTGACCTCCAGCCGGTTCGTGGCGAACGCGCTCGGCGGGCGGCTGTTCAAAGAGCTGGCCGCGTACGAGAAAGAGGGCGGCCGGGTCGTGATCGTCGGCGAGACGGACATGGCCTTCGACGCGATCGCTTTCGACGACTACGGCGCCGGGCGGTCGGCGGGCGCTTTTCTCGCGGAATCGGGACACCGGCGGGTGGCGATATTCGCGGGCGTCAGGGAACTGCGCACGGTGTCCGACCGGACGGCCGGATTCGTCGACGGACTGCGGGCCGGAGGCGTTGACGAGCGGGATATCCGGATCGTTACCTGCGAAGTCAGCAGGTCGGGCGGATTCGACGCGGCGCGGCGGCTGGCAGCGGAGGGAATGGACGGCCGGCAGGCGGTTCTCGCGGTCAACGACATTGTCGCCATCGGCGCCATGTCGGGTTTCCGGGCGGCCGGGGTAAACGTTCCCGAGGACGTTTCCGTGACCGGGATCGACGATATTCCGCTCGCCGGTGACGTGACACCGCGATTGACCACGGTCGCGCTTCCGCTGGCGCACGCCGGAGCGGAGGCCATCCGGTTCGCGCTCGCCGAAGCGGGGGGCGAGCCGCGGCGGCTGATCGTCGAGGGCCGCCTGATCGTCCGCGACAGCACCCGCCCGCGTCAGGCGTAGGAGCGGCGTGGGCGCCTCGCGTCTCGCGTCTGGCCCGGCGCCGTCCGCCGCGCCGATGACGACGTTCCTCCGACGCTGGATTTCGCCGCTGGTCGCACGGCTGGAATGTCACCGTTCGTGACGAATGCCGGTCTCGCGTCCGGCCGGGGCACGACTGCCACCCGGAGGTGGGGGCGGCCGCGCCGGGCGGGGCGGAGTGCCCCGCGGACTGGCCCGATGGTTCGGCCCGGACCCCGCCGGCAGCTGGCTGGCGACGTATCGCAGCAGGTCACGGCCGCATAACGGCTGGCTGTGTGCTCACTCACAGCCTGTGACGACCGCCGTGATCAGCCCTGCCATAGCTCCAGGAAACCCGCTCTTGACGGTCGCGTTACCGGCGTGCAAACTGCGGAATACGTTTTCCCGCCACGGCACGGCGGTGACAGGAGGTTACGAATGATCCCGTCGAGGAGGCCCGCGTGAGCGCACTCGGCGAGCTGCAGCGCATGCGCAAGGGCAGCGGCGGCACCCTCGGCGGCGGCCGTGAAGGCCTGGCCAGACGCGACAACAAGGCCGCGTTCGCGTTCCTGCTGCCCTGGTTCGCGGGCCTGCTGCTCATCACGGCAGGCCCGATCGCCGCCTCCTTCATCCTGGGCTTCACCGACTACAACCTGATCCAGCCGCCGGTGTTCAACGGCCTGGACAACTGGATCCGGATGCTCGGCGACGCGCGTCTGCACAAGGCGCTCGGCGTGACGCTGGTCTACGTCCTGGTCTCCGTCCCGCTGCAGCTGGCCTGCGCCCTGGCCCTGGCACTGCTGCTGGACCGCGGGCTGCGCGGCCTGGCGTTCTACCGCTCGGCGTTCTACCTGCCCTCCCTGCTGGGCTCCAGCGTGGCCATCGCGGTGCTCTGGCGGCAGATCTTCGGCGCCGACGGCCTGTTCAACCAGGTGCTGGCCATGGCCGGCATCGAGGGCAAGGGCTGGATCTCCGACCCGGACAGCGCGCTGTCGACGCTGATCGTCCTGAACGTGTGGACGTTCGGCGCCCCCATGGTGATCTTCCTGGCCGGCCTGCGCCAGATCCCCGCCATGTACTACGAGGCCGCGGCCACGGACGGGGCCGGCAAATGGACCCAGTTCCGGAAAATCACCATCCCGCTGCTCTCACCGATCGTCTTCTTCAACCTGGTCCTGCAGGTGATCCACGCGTTCCAGTCGTTCACGCAGGCTTTTGTGGTCTCGGGCGGCAGCGGCGGGCCATCGGACTCCACCCTCTTCTACACGCTTTATCTCTATCAGCGGGGATTCGGCAATTTCGACATGGGATACGCCTCCGCGCTCGCCTGGCTGCTCCTCGTCATCATCGCCGCATTCACCGCCATCAATTTCTGGGCCGCGAAATTCTGGGTCGTTTACGATGACTGAACTCCGTAAGGTGCTCAAGCACGCCGGGCTGCTCGCGCTGGCACTGGTCATGCTTTATCCGGTGCTGTGGATGGTGGTCAGCAGCCTGCGGCCCAACAACGAGATCTTCCGCCGCCCCGGCCTGATCCTCGACAGCCTGCAGACCCAGAACTACGGCGAGGGCTGGACCGCCCTGGCCTCCCCGTTCGGCCACTACCTGGCCAACTCGGCGATCCTGGTGCTGGCCTGCATCATCGGCAACCTGGTGTCCTGCTCGATGGCCGCCTACGCGTTCGCCAGGCTGGACTTCACCGGCAAGCGCCTGTGGTTCGCCATCATGCTCGGCACGATCATGTTGCCGATCCACGTGATCATCGTCCCGCAGTACATCATGTTCTCCCAGCTCGACTGGGTGAACACGTTCCTGCCACTGGTGGTGCCGAAGTTCCTGGCCACGGACGCGTTCTTCGTCTTCCTCATGGTCCAGTTCATCCGGGGGCTGCCGCGCGAGCTGGACGAGGCGGCCAGGATCGACGGCTGCGGCCACGCCCGGATCTTCCTGCGCATCATCCTTCCCCTGATGATGCCGGCCCTCGCCACGACCGTGATCTTCACCTTCATCTGGACGTGGAACGACTTCTTCGGCCAGCTCATCTACCTGACCGACCCGGAGATGTACACCGTGCCGGTGGCGCTGCGCTCGTTCGTGGACGCCACCGTGCAGACCTCGTGGGGATCCATGTTCGCCATGAGCGTGGTGTCCCTGGCTCCGGTCTTCCTCGCCTTCCTCGTCGGCCAGCGATACCTCATCCGGGGCATCGCGACGACCGGCGGCAAGTAACCCCAGGGAATCATCATGAGACGAATCGCTCTTGCCGCCGCGGCGGCACTCATGCTCACCGCCTGCGGCTCCGGCGGCGGCAGCGCATCCCAGGAGCTCTCGAAGGACCCGGTCACCCTCCGCTTCACCTGGTGGGGCGCGGACGAGCGGCACAAGCGCACCCAGCAGGTCATCGACATCTTCCAGAAGAAGTATCCGAACATCACCGTCAAGGGCGAGTTCAAGGACTGGAACGGTTACTGGGAGAGCCTGGCCACCACCGTGGCCGCGAACGACGCGCCCGACATCATCCAGATGGACGAGCTCTACCTCGCCTCCTATGCCGAGCGCGGCGCGCTGCTCGACCTCGGCACCGCGTCCAAACACGTCAAGACCGCCGACTTCGACAAGTCCGCCCTGGACACCGGCATCGTCAAGGGCAAGCAGTACGCCCTGCCGGTCGGCCTGGCCACGTACGCGATCGTCGCCAACACCGACCTCCTCGACCAGTTCAAGGTCAAGGTCCCCGACGACGCCACCTGGACCTGGGAGGACTTCAAGAAGACCGGCGACGCGGTGTCGAAGGCGGGCGGCGGCAAGGTCACCGGCGTGCAGTCCTTCGGCTTCGACGCCGGCAGCCTCAACATCTGGGCCCGGCAGAACGGCGCCGCCCTGTTCGACGAGGCCGGCAAGGTCGCCGTGCCGGAGAACGTGCTGGCGAGCTACTGGACCTTCATCAAGGACCTCGCCACGTCCGGCGTCTCCCCGGCGCCGTCGGTGACCATCGAACGGGCCGGCGGCCCGCTCGACCAGTCCGGCACGGCCACCAACGCCTCCGCCCTGGCGACCTGGTGGAACACGCAGCTGACGTCGCTGTCGGCGGCCAGCGGGTCCAAGCTGAAGCTGCTCAAGCTGCCCGGCGAGGCGCAGGCGTCCTCCCCGGCCGCGTACTACAAGCCCTCGATGTTCTGGTCGATCTCCTCGCGCAGCAAGCACCCCGCCGAGGCCGCGCTGTTCGTGGACTTCCTGGCCAACAGCCAGGAGGCGGCGGACATCATGCTGACCGACCGCGGCGTGCCCGCGAACACCAAGATCCGCACCGCCATCACCCCGAAGCTCGGGGAGACGGACAAGGCGGCGGTCGAGTTCCTGGACACGATCAAGGTCGGCACCGCCCCCAGAGTCACTCCGAACGGGGCCAGTAACCTCGAGGCGATCATCAAGCGGCACACTGAAGAGGTGTTGTTCGACCGGCAGACGCCGGAACAGGCCGCCAAGTCGTTCATCAAGGAGCTCCAGGCCGAGATCGACGGCGCCTGACCCCCTTTCCCACCAGGAGTTATGACCTTGTCTCAACGGAAGTACCGGGCCGCGATCGTCGGCACCGGTGCGATCGCCACCGCCCACGCCCGCGCCATCGCCGCCTCCGGCGGCAGGGCGACGCTCGTCGCCGTGGCCGACGTGGACCTCGGCCGGGCCAAGACGTTCGCGGAGGAGTGGAACGTCCCCGGCGCCCACGCGAGCCTGACCGACCTGCTGCGGGAGGAACAGGTGGACCTCGTCCACCTGTGCACCCCGCCGCAGCTGCACGCGCCGCAGGCCCTGGAGATCCTGGAGGCCGGGGCGACAGCGCTGATCGAGAAGCCGCCGACGCTGTCGCTGGCCGAGTTCGACACGCTGATCGAGGCCGAGCGGCGCTCGGCCGGGCACGTGGCGACCGTCCTGCAGCACCGCTTCGGCACGGGCGCCATCCGGCTGCGCCGCCTGCAGGAGGCCGGCGAGCTGGGCCGCCCGCTGCTGGCGACCTGCGCCACGCAGTGGTACCGGGACGAGGCCTACTACGCGGTCCCGTGGCGCGGCACCTGGGAGTCCGAGGGCGGCGGCCCGACGATGGGGCACGGCATCCACCAGTTCGACCTGCTGTTCTCGATCCTCGGCCCGTGGCGGGAGGTCACGGCGATGGCCGGCCGCCAGGCCCGCGACGTGGACACCGAGGACGTGTCGATGGCGCTGGTGACGTTCGAGAGCGGCGCGATGGCCACCATCGTCAACTCGGTGGTCTCGCCGCGGCAGGCCTCCCAGCTCAGGTTCGACTACGAGCACGCCACGGTCGAGGTCGACCACCTCTACGGCTACACCGACGACGACTGGACGATCACTCCCGCGCCCGGGCACGTCAACGTCTCCGCGCTGTGGGCGCAGGGGGCCGGCACGTCGCCGAGCAGCCACGACGACTGGCTGGCCGCCGTGTTCGACGCCCTCGACCAGGGCCAGGCGCCGCCGGTGACCGCCGCGGACGCCCGGCGCACGATGGAGTTCATCGCCGCACTGTACGCCTCCGCCTTCACCGGCGAGCGCGTGCGAAGCGGACAGATCACTGCTGACAGCCCGTTCGCCACGACGATGGAGGGCACGGGCGCCCCGTGGGAAAAGGTGAGGAACAAGTGACTCTGCAGGCCAACCACGCACTCGGCCGGTCGGTCACCGTCACGGCCGGCGACGTCGAGCTGTTCAGCTACGTCTACCGTCCCGACACGCCGGTGCTGGAATCGCCGAAGCCGTATCTGCACCCGATCCGCACCGTCGGCGGCGCGCTGGTGTCGCTCTTCCGGCCGCACGACCACGTCTGGCACAAGGGCATCGCCTGGTCGCTGCCGCACGTGGGCGAGCACAACTTCTGGGGCGGGCCGACGTACGTGCACGGCAGGTCCTACGTGCAGCTGGAGAACAACGGCAGCGCCACGCACCGCGAGATGACCACGCTGACCGCCGAGGACAACCGGGTCGAGATCGGGCACACGCTCGGCTGGACCTCCCAGGCCGGCGCCCCGGTCATCGAGGAGCGGCGGTCCCTGGCCGCGACCGTGCTGGACGAGGCGACGTGGGCGCTGGTGTTCGACACGACGATGACGAACGTGTCGGGCGGCACGCTCGACTTCGGCTCGCCGACCACGAAGGGCCGTGAGAACGCCGGGTACGGCGGCCTGTTCTGGCGCGGCCCCCGCTCGTTCACCGGCGGGACCATCCAGTCGCCGGCCGGCGCGGGCGGCGACGAGCTGCGCGGCACGCGGGCCGAGTGGTTCGGCTTCCGCGGCCGGCACGACGAGACCGGTGAGCACTCGACGATCGTCATGGTCGACGACACCGCCAACCCGCAGCACCCGCCGCAGTGGTTCGCCCGCAGCGAGGACTTCGCGTGCCTGTGCCCGGCGCCGTTCTTCGGCGAGGAGGTGCCGCTTCCCGACGGCCAGGCGCTGCGCTTCAGGTACGCGGTCGTGATCGCCGACGGCGACCGCGGCGAGGACGGCACGGCGCTGCTGGCCAAGCAGGGACGGGCGGCCCTGGCATGACGTTCCCCGGCGGCACCTCGATCAGCCGGCTGACGGTCTACACGGGCGCGTGCGCCGACGGCCTGGAGGGCGGCACGCCCCACGTGCACATCGCCTCCACCGAGGCGTACGTCGTCGTCGGCGGGCACGGCGCGCTGCAGACGCTCGACGCGAACGGCCTCAAGGAGACCGAGCTCAGCGCCGGCTCGACCGTGTGGTTCACGCCGGGGACCATCCATCGCGCGATCAACCGGGGCGGCCTCGAAGTGCTGGTGGTCATGTCGAACGCCGGCCTGCCCGAGGCCGGCGACGCGGTCATGACGTTCCCGCCCGAGATCGTTGCCGACCCGGACCGCTACCGCGAGGCCGCCACCCTGCCTGCCGACAACGTCGAGGAGGCCGTCGCCCTGCGGCGCGAGCTGGCCGTCGAGGGGTTCCTGCGGCTCGCCGACGGCGGCCCGGAGGAGCTGCGGCGCTTCTACGACAGCGCCGTCGCCCTCGTCCGGCCCAAGGTGGCGGGGTGGCGGGACATCTGGGAGCGCACGGTGGCCCAGGAGACCCGCCGCACCGGCGAGATCCTCGACGCCCTCGCCGGCGGCGACGGGTCGCACCTGCTGCGCTCCGCGCTGATGGAGAGCCCGCCGCAGCAGCGGTGGGGTATGTGCGGCCACCTGCGCGCCCACGACGTCGCCAACCCGATCGTGCACTGAACATCCCCATCCCGGACAACACCCCCCGCTAGGAGCGCGGCGATGCCACGTGACGCTGCCTTAGTCCGTACCCTCTTGCGCATGATGACGGCCGCCGCCATGGTCGCCGCGCTCGCCCTTCCCGCCCAGCCCGCCGCGGCACAGGCGGGCACGACGTACTACGTCGACGCGGCCGGCGGCGACGACGCGGCCTCCGGCCAGGACGAGGCGCACGCCTGGAAGAGCCTGGACAAGGTGAACGCCACCACGTTCGCCCCCGGCGACCGCATCCTGCTGCGCGCGGGACAGCGGTGGACCGGCCAGCTGTGGCCCAAGGGCTCGGGCGAGAGCGGCGCGCCCATCACCGTCGACCGGTACGGCGAGGGCGGCAAGCCGCGCGTCGACGGCGCCGGCCAGGTCGGCGACGCCGTCAGGCTGTTCAACCAGGAGCACTGGACGATCCGCAACCTGGAGGTCACCAACGAGGTCCCGGCCACCGGCACCCCGGGCGACAACCTGCGCGACCTGCGCGGCGTGCACGTCTCCGGCGACAACAGCCAGACCCTCGACGGCTTCGTCATCGACGGCGTCGACGTGCACGACGTGACGGGCCAGGTCAACTGGATCGGCGGCAGCATCGAGAACAACGCGCCCGGCGTGCGGTTCCAGACCGGCTGGGACGGCTCGAAGAAGACCGGCGGCATCGTGTTCGACACCACCGTGCCCGACATCCACAACCCCCCTGACCGGGCCACCGTGCTCAACGACGTGGTGATCCAGAACTCCACGGTGCGCAACACATCGTTCGCCGGCATCGTCGTCAAGCAGTACACCGGGGACGGCAAGAACGACGCCGGCCAGACGATCGCCACGCCCACGGGCTGGGGCACCCGGCAGAGCCCCGACGATCCGAAATTCACGCCGCACACGAACATCGTCATCAGGAACAACTACGTCACCCAGGCCGACACGGCGTACGGCTGCAACGGCATGTACGTCACCAACGTGCGCGGCGCGCTGATCGAGCGCAACGTCGTCTACCGCACCGGCACCTCCGGCATCGAGACGTACTACGCCGACGACGTGACGTTCCAGTTCAACGAGGTGTACGAGACGCAGCAGAAGGCAGGCGGCGCCGACTCCAACGGCATCGACCCGGACAAGGGCACCACGCGGCAGGTCGTCCAGTACAACTACCTGCACGGCAACGGCGACGGCGTGCTGCTGTGCCAGTTCGCCTTCGGGGACGCGATCGTCAGGAACAACGTGATCGCCGGCAACTCCCGCTACCAGATCTACCTGCACTCTGACCGGGCCGCCACCGCGCAGATCTACAACAACACGATCTACAACGACAGATCCGCATATCTGATCTACGGGTACGGCAGCTACCTCGATGCCCGCTACACCATCACCAACAACGTCCTGTACTCGACGCGAGCCGCGGCGACCCTGACGACCAGCCCGACCATCGCCTACAGCCACAACCTCTACGGCGGCGCGGACCTCGCGGTCCCGGCCGGCGACAAGGACGCGGTGGTCGCGGATCCGAAGTTCGCCGCCGCCCCGCTCGACGGCCCCTCCGGCACGCCGGAGACCGGGCCCCGGCTGGAGACCGCGCACGGCCTGCGCGTCACCTCGGGATCGCCGGCGATCGACACGGGCGCCGAGATCGCCGGGAACGGCGGCCGTGACTACGCCGGCGCCACCCTCTACAACGGCGGCCCGGACCTCGGCGCCTTCGAATACGCCACCGCCGAGGGCGCGACGGCCGAGGCCGTCATCGGCACCGTACGCACCCCGTCCGGCGCCCCGATCAGCGGCGCGAGCGTCACCGCGGCCGGCGTGACGGCCACCACCGGATCCGACGGAAGATTCACGCTGGCGAACATCCCGTTCGCCGACGGCGTCGAGGTCACCGTCACCAGGAACGGCTACCAGAGCGCCTCCGAGACGGTGAACGTGCGCTTCGGCAACACCACCACCGTCCACCTCACCATGGCCTCCACCAGCGTGGTCGGCACGATCACCGGCCGGGTGCTGGACCAGGCCGCCCAGCCGCTGCCCGGCGCGAGCGTCACCGTCAAGGACGGCGACCAGACCCTCGGCACCGCCACCAGCGGCGCCGACGGCGGCTTCACCGTGGAGAACGTGCCGGTGGGGGAGGGCTACACGCTCCGCGCCGAGGCCGGCGGGTACGTCGCGGCGACCCGGTCCGGACTGCGCGTGGAGGCCGCCACGGCGAGCGAGGCCGGCTCCCTCCTCCTGGTCCGCCCGATCCCGTCCTACGTGGCCGTCCACGACTTCAACGACCTGCCCACCGGGCCTCTGACCAGCGGCAACGGCCTCACCGTGAGCGCCGCCGGCGGGAGCGCCGAGGTCACGGACGGCAAGGGCGTGCTGCTCACGCGTACGGCGAACAGCGGCAGCACCAGCGTGTCCCGCACGTTCGCGCTGAAGGGCATCGTGACCGTGGAGGCGAACGTCATGAGCCGGCAGGCCTACACCTCCGGCAACCACTGGTGGGCCGTCCCCTACATCAGGAACACCAGCGGCCAGAACGCCGTCAGCGTGGCCTTCACCAAGAACACGATCGTCGCCTACGCGGGGGCCACGACCCGGACGGTCGGCACGTACGAGCCCGGCCGCTGGTATCACGTCGCCGCGGTGATCGACACCGTCAACCAGCGCTTCGACCTGCTGCTCGACGGCCGCCGCGTCCTGGAGGGCGCCGCGTTCAGGAACCCGATGGACACCGTCGCGCAGATCGACTACTACGCCAACAGCACCAACTACGGCAGCATCGACCTCGACGACATCCGGGTCTCCCAAGGCGTGGGGCTGGCCCGCGACGACACCGCCCTGCTCAGCGTCGACACGAGCCAGGGCGCGCCCGACGGCGACCTGGTGCTCGACGTGCCCGCGCGGGTCGGCGAGGTCGAGGTGACCGCCGTGGCCCGCAGCCCGTTCGCCGCGTCGGTCGCCATCGACGGTGAGCGCACCGCGGGCGCCCAGGCCACGCGGCGGATCACGCTCGGCGACACCGGCGCGGACGTCCGCATCGTGGCCACCGCCGAGGACGGCACGGAGGGCGCCCACACCCTGCGGATCAAGCGGCGGTCACTGGCCCAGGACACCACGCTGTCCGCCCTTGTCCCCGACGCGGGCACCCTCGACCCGGCCTTCGACCCGGACGTCCATGCGTACGAGCTCGCCATCCCCGGGGACCGCGTCGCCTTCACCCCGACCGCGCTCAACCCGAGGTCGGCCATCACGGTCCAGGACCATGCGGCCACCAGCGGGACGAAGTCGCCCACGATCATCGTCCCCGCCGAGATCGCCATCAAGGTGGTCTCGGAGGACGGGACGGCGGACACGACATACAAGGTCAAGGTCACCGGCCCTGGGCTGCCCCAGGACGGCGCCACCGCGCCGCCCGCCCGCGCCGCGCTCTCCACCACGAGCGGCCGGCAGCACGGCCTCCACGACGGCACGTACGACGTGACCATGAACCTCTGGTACGGCGTCAACGGCAGCGTCTTCATCCTGTACGAGAACGGCAAGGAGATCGCCAGGCGCGACCTGACCCCGAAGACCCCGTCGGCGCAGAAGTCCACGATCCCGATCAGCGGCAGGAAGAACGGCACGTACCAGTACACCGGCGAGCTGCTCAACCAGGCGGGCCGCACCGCCACCACGTCCGTGAAGGTCGAGGTGAGCGACGCCAACCCCGGTGAGCCCGTGCTGAGCTCCGACAACTGGGACGGCGACGGCGACTACACGATCCGCATGAACATGTGGTGGGGCACGAACGCCACCACCTACCGCCTCTACGAGGACGGCGTGCTCGTCGACACCCAGCGGCTCGACGCCGCGACACCGGCCGCGCAGAGCGCCGCCACCGTGGTCGAAGATCGGCTGGCCGGCACGCACACGTACGTGGCCGAGCTGGAGAACGCGGCAGGCGTCACCAGGAGCGAACCATTGACGCTGGTGACAAGATGACCGGTATGGATGACGGGTGGAAGACCCTTTCCTCCCCGCCGACCCTGCACGACGTCGCCAGGGAGGCCGGCGTCTCCATCGCCACGGCGTCACGCGCGCTCAACGGCAGCGTGCGCAACGTCAGATCGGAGAACGCCACCCGGGTCCGCGCGGCGGCGGCCAAGCTCGGTTACGAGCCGCACCTGTCGGCACAGGCCATCGCCAAGGGCTCGACCAGGACCGTCGCGCTGGTGGTCCGGGACGTGGCCGACCCCTACTTCTCCTCCATCGCCGCCGGGGTCACCCAGGCGGCGGAGTCCGCCCAGCTCATCGTCACCATGGCGGTGGCGGACGGGTCGCCCGAGCGAGAGCTGGAGATCGTCAAGACGCTGCGCGGGCAGCGGCCCCGCGTCATCATCGTCGCGGGCAGCCGCATCGAGGGTACGGGCACGCGGGACGCACTCGTGGAGGAGCTGGAGGAATACCAGACGGCCGGCGGGCGGGTCGTCATGATCAGCCAGCGGGATCTGCCGTTCAGCACCGTCACCATCGACAACCACGGCGGTGCGGGACGGCTCGCGCGGGCCCTGCTCGGCGCCGGCTACCGGCGCTTCGCCGTCTTCCACGCGCCTGCCGAGATCCGCACGTCCAGCGACCGCCACGCCGGTTTCCTGGCCGCCCTGCGGGAGGCCGGGGCCCCCGACCCGGTCGCGATCGAGACCGGCTTCACCAGGGCGGGCGGCTACGACGCCGCTCGCCGACTGGTGGAGCGGGGGTTGGCGGACGTGGAGGCGGTCTTCGCGGTCAACGACGTCATGGCCATCGGCGCCATGACGGCCTTCCGCGACGCCGGGGTGGTGCCCGGGGCGGACATCGGGGTGGCGGGGTTCGACGACATCGGCTCGGCGGTGGACGTGGTGCCCGCGCTGACGTCGGTGGCGGTGCCGCTCCGGAAGGCTGGCCTGGCCGCGATGCGGCTCGCGCTGTCGGACGGCACCGGCGACGTCCGCCTCCCGGCCGACGTGGTCCTCCGCGAGAGCACCCCGCCCCGCGCTCGGGCCTGAAAACGGCAGGCGCGGCGGCCCCGCCCCAAGGCATGATCATGAGCCATGGGCTTTGACGAGCTGATCCACGAGGCGCTCACCACCCCCTTCGAGGGCTGGGACTTCGGCATATTCCAAGGCCGCGTCACCTACGACGGCACGCTGCCCTGGGACTACGAGCAGCTGGTCCGCGACCGGCTCCCCAAGGCCTCGGCGCTGCTCGACCTCGGCACCGGAGGCGGCGAGCTCCTGGCTTCCTTCGCCCCGCTCCCACCCCGCACCGTGGCCACCGAAGGCCATGCGCCGAACGTCCCGGTCGCCCGCCGCCGCCTGGAGCCGCTGGGCGTCGAGGTGACGGAGACCACCGGGCCGTTGCCTGACGGCTCGTTCGACCTGATCATCAACCGCCACGAGGCGTACGAGCCGCGCGAGATCCGCCGCCTCCTGGCCGGCGGCGGCACGTTCGTCACCCAGCAGGTCGCCGGCCGCGACCTCGAAGAGATCAACGAGGCGCTGGGCGCCCCGCCGCACCGGAACCGCGCCTGGGACCTCGCCACCGCGACCGCCGGACTGTCCGGACTGGACGTCACCTGGAGCCAGGAGGGGTGCTTCACCACCACGTTCCACGACATCGGCGCTCTTGTGCTGTTCCTGCGGGTCGTCTCCTGGCAGGTCCCGGGCTTCGACACGGACAAGTACGACGCCCGGCTGCGCGCGCTGCACACGGACATGGAGGACGGCCGCCCCCTACGCGCGACCGCCCACCGCTTCGTCGCTCAGTACGTCCAGGTGTAACGCAGCTCCGCCTGCCACCCATTGTTCGGGAAGCAGTTGTGAATGATGAACGCGGGCCCGAGCCCCTTGGCGAAGATGTTGTCCCGCTTGTGCCGCAGTCGAGCGACAGCAGCGGCTTCATGTTCTGGCAGTCGACGTCGCCGATCTGCCTCCTTGGTGACGCGCTGCCGCAGCATGCCCTCCTTGTTGCCGTAGCCGTCCAGCACCACCCAGTCGCCGACGCGCTCGGTCGCCCCACCTGATGGAGGAGACGTTGTTCCCCTTCGGCTCCCACGCCCACTGGTTACGCCACGTGCCGGACCAGAACTGGCCGGCGCTGCGCCGGAACATCCGCGAATAGTCCGGCGGCGTGCGCCGTCAGAGCCGGGCGCTAGCGCCGGAACAACTCCAGCAACTCCTCCGCCCGCCCCGTGCGGGCGATCCACACCTCGCGGCCGCGGCGCTCCCGGGTGATCAGCCGTCCGGCTCGTAGCCGGTCGCAGTGGTACGTGAGCCCGCTGGGCGCGATCATCATGTCGGTCGCCAGCATGGATATGGTCATCGGCTGGTCGAGCGCGCAGAGCAGATCCGCGCGGACCGGGCCGATCAGCGCCGACAGCTCGTCCATCGCGGGTGCGACGGGACCCGTGCCGGGGATGAGCAGGCCGCGCTCGCCGTACACGATGCGGCTGGTCAGCGAGGCCAGCAGCAGCTCAGGCCCGCCGCGCACGGTGGCCACGCCGACCCGCTCGACCTCCCTGTCCAGCAGCGGGCGGGCACGCCTCCACAACGGCTCGGCGCTCTTCCAGACGTCGGCGACGGCGCCGGCGTAGCCGCGCAGCCAGTGGGCGGGCCGCTCGGCGGCCGGCCGCCAGCGAACGGGCGGCAGCCCAGGGCCGAACGTCCGCTCCAGGTCCGTGATCAGGCCATCGGGCGGGAGGTCGCGCAGGGCGCTGAGCTGCTCCTGGACGGAGACGTCCCCGTTGACGGGGGAGAGCGGCACGAGGCTGTCGGGCGCGATCGAGTGGCCGGGCGCGGCCAGTGGGCGCACGGCCTCGTGCCCGAGCCGTCCGACGCCCGAGCTGAGCGCCCTGCGCCAGACCTCCGGCAGGCCACGGCGGCGGCCCGCGAGGGCATCGGCGATCATGGCTAGGGCGGTCGAAACGCCCTTACAAGACGTGGGTTTCTTGCTCCGAAGGGTAAGCAACCCATCGCCGTGTGGAGGAAGTTCTATCCACCGGCGTTCGTGAACCGGTGGCCGGAGGCACCGCCGGGATGGCAGGCTGCCCGCATCCGCCCTGGTTCTCCTGTGATCTGGGCGGGACCTTCGCAGTGTTCACGGAAGGAATCCGGCATGACGCATGACGCCGGCCGCGTCGCGGCCAAGCGGATCAACGACCACGTGGAGCTCGTCCACGTTGACAACCCCGACGTGGTGTTCGAGGTCCCCCGCCACGACTGGGAGGCGTTCACCACGGCGGTCAAGTCGGGCGCGTTCGATCTCAGAACGCTGGAGCGCGACGCCGAGGAGAACGTGGCCTGACCACTTTTCCCAGCCGCACAAAGGGCGCCCGCTCTCAGCGCAGGAGAGCGGGCGCCGCCATGCGCAGGCCCGCCCGCCGGGCTAGGGCAGGCGGAGCTCGGCGAACACGCCGCGGTGATCGGTGCCGGGCACGTCCGCGACCTCGACCCGGCGCACGCTCACCCGCCGGTCGGCCACGACGTGGTCGATGGCGATGATGGGCGGCATCGCCCGGCCGTTCGGCCACGTCGGGACCAGGCCCTTGCCCACCTGGTCGGCCGCGTCCACATAACCGCGGCTCAGCAGGTCGCGGAAGGCGCGATGGTCGAGGCTGGCGTTGAAGTCGCCGGCCAGCACCCGGATCGCGGAGGGAGTGGCCGCAGGCAGGCCGCGCAACGCGGCGTTCCACTCCTCCTCCATGCGGCCCAGCGGCGGGTTGGGGTGAATGGCCACGATCTCGACCTTGCTCCCGCCGGGCAACGCCATGGTGGCGGCGGGCATGTTGTGCCCGATCGGGGTGAACAGCCCGGTCAGCTCGCTCACCGGGTGCTTGGCGTAGATGCCGCTGCCGGTCGCACCGAACTCCTCCTGCAGCACCCGGTGCGGCAGCAGCTGCTTCAGCCCGGCCGTGTCCAGCCGCTCCACCGCGTCCGGGGTCAGCTCCAGCGCGGTGAAGACGTCGACGTCGTGCCGCCGCACCAGGTCGACCACGGTCTGGGCGTCGCCGCGGCCGAACAGGTTGACCGTCAGCACCCGCAGCGGCGCGCCGTCGGCCGCGGGCTGCTCCGCGCTGGTCAGCCGTGGCGCCACGCAGGCGGCCATGACCACGCAGGCGAGCGCAGCCACGAGCGCGGCCGGCCGGTTACGCCTGATCAGCAGGAGCGCGGTCAGTGCCGCCAGCACCGCGCCGTACGGCGTCACGGTCATCAGTTGCGTGACGAACGAGCCCTGATCCAACCCCCCGGCCCTGATCGCCGCCCACAGCGCCAGCAGCACGACGATCGTCCAGGACAACCATCGCCTGCGTCGCCGGCGTTTCGGCGCCGGCTCCTCCACCGCGGCCCGCTCGGTCCCGACCGTCGTGCTCACTCCGCCGTCCTGTCCCCGATGGGCATCACGACTTGAAGCTTAAACGGATCCAGTGCCCGGCGCGGTGGTCAGCGCTTACGGCCCACTCCCCCGTACATCCAGGTCGCCGGGTCGGGGAATAGCGGGGTGTCGCGCCATTGGGAGACACCGACGAGGCCCGGCTCGATCAGGTCGAACCCGTCGAAGTAGCGGGCGATCTGCTCGCCGGTGCGCGGCGTGCGGTGCATCGCCTGGCTCCGGGTCGCCGCCAGGTAGTCGTCGGCGGTCTGCTGGGACACGAGATCGAGCGTCAGGTGGCTCAGCACGAGATAGCTGCCGGCGGGCACGGCATCGGTGAACGCCTTGACGATGCCGGCCGGGTCGTCCTGATCCGGGATGTGCATGAGGATGGCGACCATCACGAGCCCGATCGGCCGGCTGAAGTCCAGCGTCTCGCGTACCTCGGGGTGGTCGAGGACGGCGCGCGGGTTCCTGGCGTCGGCCTCGATGTACGCGGTCCTGCCCTGGGGCGTGCCGCTCATCAGGGCCCGGGCGTGGGCCATCACGATGGGGTCGTTGTCGACGTAGACCACGCGCGCGTCCGGCGCCTCGGCCTGCGCGATCTCGTGCACATTGCCCTGGGTCGGGATGCCCGTGCCGAGGTCGAGGAACTGCCGGACGCCGAGCTGCGTGAGGTGGCGCACGGCCCGGCCGAGGAAGGCCCGGTTGTTCCTGGCGCTCTCGCGGACCCCCGGCACCGCCGCCATGGTCGCCTCGGCCACCCGGCGATCAGCCTCGAAGTTGTCCTTGCCGCCCAGCCAGTAGTCGTAGACGCGGGCCGAGTGGGGAATGTTCGGATTGATCCCGTTTGGTGCGCTCACGATCAGAATCCTAGGTCATCAGAACGCCACATCCGCGATGATGACCGTGGCGTCCTCCTTCGGGTCGGCGGCGGCGAGCTCGTCGTATATCCGGTCCAGACACGCCGCCGGGGACGAGCCCGCGGTGAAGAGCTCCGCCATGCGCTGCGGTCCGAGGGCCCGGACGACGCCGTCCGTCACGATGACCACCCGGTCGCCGGGGTGGATGGACACCGCGCCCACCTCGGGATTGAGCGCCGACGGCAGGCCGAGACCGCGCAGCAGCGGGCCGTCGCCGAAGGAGTGCGCCGTGGTGAGCGGCACGGGCGCGGCGCCTTTCACGCAGTGCCAGATCGCACCGTTGCCGACGTGGGCGAAGCGCAGGCGCGGGCTCTCGCCCGGATCGAGGACGATCACATCCAGGGTGCTGACCAGGTCGCGCCCGGCCGGTTCGCGCAGGGCCGCGGTACGCAGCGCACGGTGCGCCGTCTGCGCGCACTCGTCCAGGTCCTCCTCCCGCCTCCCGGCGCGCTGGGGCCGGGCGGCGACCACGGCGCCCAGGGCCACGGCGGCGGCCGTATGGCCCGGCTCCGCGCCGGCCGCGCCGTCGGCCACCGCGACGAGCCGCTCCTGCACGACGTACGCGTCCGACGCCCGGCCGTGCACGCCCTCGTACGTGCCGCCCACCGCCACCAGCCGCGGCCGGGTTACCGGCATGCCGGGCGGCCACTGCCCGCGCTTGCCGCGGCCGGTCATCACGGACAGGCAGCCGATCAGAAACGAGATCACGAAGAGCGTCATGGGTCCCCTCCCACCGCGGTTGTCGCGGCCCGGGCCTAGTAGACGCCCATGCGCGGCGAACCGACTGACGGCCGTTCGGCCGTCGTAGCGCTCCATGACGGCCGATCAGCCGTCGTGCCGCCCCGGGGGACGGCGCACCAGGGTGTGAGGTGCGGTGCACGCCGCAGGAAAGCCGGGCCCAGGAAAAGAGCCATGCGACCCATGACCTCATCCCTCGTCACGACCGCGGCACGCCCCTTCGGATTCATCGGAGAAACCCATTCCTGTTTCTTTTTACCCACCCTGCGCTGCGTTATCGTGAGACCCGTCTTGTGCTCCCAGCGTGTGCGGACGGCCCATGGCTCACCCCGGTTCCACGAGGTACGACTCGGCGACCAGGCAATTGGAAAAGGCCACCGCGCGCACCGGTGCCGGCGCACGCAGCGCGGTGGGCGTGGTGGCGGTCATTTCGGCGGCGTTCGGCGCCGTCGCGCCGGTTTCCTTATCGTGGCTGGCGCCCATGCTGGCGCTCCACCTGGTGTGGACGGCGTTGTTCGTGCGCGTGTGGTGGCGCAATGTGCCGCTGCCCCACTGGCTGGTGGCCGGTGATGTCGTCATCACGGTCGCGTTGTGCTTCGCGCAACGTCATCTCGTCGCCGGCGAGGCGCTCGTCACGGGGTCGAGCTGGGTCGCGGGGGCGGTCACGATGACCATCGTCATCGCCGGGATCACCTGGAAGCCGAAGGTGGTCGTCCCCGTGGGGCTGGTCGTGGCGGGGGCCTTCGCGGCGGGCGTACGCATCGCCTCTCCCTCCCAGGACGTGGCCGGCACCCTGGGGATCCACCTCGTGCAGTTGCTCGCCATCGTGATGCTGATGACGCTGCTGCGCCGCTCGGCCGCCGCGACCGACGCCTTCCTGGAGCGGAGCGTACGCGCCGGCATCTCGCGCATGGTGGAGCGGCTGCGCCGCGAGGACGAACTGAAGCAGGTCGGCAGCATCCACGAGACCGCGCTGCACACGCTCACGATGGTCGGCCTGGGCACCTACGACGAGCCGTCGCCCACGCTCAAAGCCCAGGTCAGGACCGATCTGGCGGCGCTGGAGAAGCTGCGGGACACCCCGCGTGCCGACTCGGCCCCCATCGCCCTGGACACGCTGCTGGACGAGGTCGCCGGGCGGGCCACCGGCCTGGAGGTGCGCCGGGATCTCACGCCCGAGACGGTGCCGGGCAACGTCGCCGAACGTTTCGCCCGCGCCGTCACCGAGGCCCTGGCGAACATCGCCTTGCACGCCGGCGTCCGCGAGGCCGAGCTGAGCTCCCGCAGGCGGGACGGCGAGATCCTGGTGGAGGTCGCCGACGCGGGCCGCGGATTCGACCAGGAGCAGCTGCCACCCGACCGGTTCGGCGTGCGCGGATCGATCCTCGACATGATGCGCTCCCTGCCGAACGGCGGCGCTCAGATCTCCTCCAGCGCGCAGGGCACCCGCGTGAGCCTGTGGTGGCGGCCATGACGGAAGAGATCGAGCAGGTAGCGCAGCGATACGCCCGCTTCACCGCACTCGGCGCCGCGGTCATCGCGGCCGTGTGGCACCTCGGGTACGACCTCACCGTCACGATCACCGGCTGGTCCGCCTTCCGCTGGCCCTGGCTGGCCTTGGCCGCCTGGATCGCCTACTCCGCGATCTTCGCGATCGCCCTGCGGTCGCTGACGGGCACTTCGCGCGGCCCCGCCAGGATCGGCGAGCTCGCCCTCGCCACGCTGGCCATCGACGTCGCGGTGATCCTGTCGCTCCGCCCCGGCGAACTGCTCGGGATCAGTGACTGGGCGTGGGGCTCCGTCGGCTGGATCGCCGTCATGCTGGTGTGGGGGCGGCCCCGCTGGCGGGCCGAGCTAATCGCCTTCCTCGCCGCCAACGCCGGCATCATGCTGTCGGCCATGATCCTGACCGGGACACTCGACCGCGTGTCCATCTCCAAATACCTGGTGGTCATCGCCGGCGGCGTCACCATGCAGCTCGGCTACGCGTGGGGCTGCCGCATGCTGCTGGCCCGCGCCGAGGACGCCGTGGTGCTGGCCCGCCGGCTCGCCGCCGACGACGCCCTGCGCCAGTCCGCCCAGCGCATCCACGCCGACCGGCTGCGCAGGTATGCCGCCATCCGCGACGTGGCCGAGTCACTGCTCCACCAGCTCGGCGACGGCGCCGACCCCGGCGACCCGCGCGTGCGCGAGGACTGCACGGCCGGGGCCATGCGGCTGCGCCGGCTCATCACCGAACGGGAGGACGTACCCGACGAGCTGGTGTCCGCGCTGCGCGAGCGCATCGAGGCGGCCGAGCGGCGCAAGGTCATGGTGACCGCGCCGCCGTTCGGCGACTACCTGCCCGGCCTCCCCGACGGCGTGCGCGAGGATCTCCTCAGGGCGCCCATCCGGGCGCTCGACGGCGCCAGGTCGCGGGCGCGGGTCACCGTGTCCGCGATGTCCACCATGGTGAGCGTGGCGGTCGTGGCCGACAACGACGACCTGCCCATCAGCGCCGCACCCGTCCAGGAGCCGAGCGGCGTCGTCGTCACCTATCAGCGGCAGGGAGGGGAGGTATGGGTCAACAGCATCTGGCAAGGCCCGTGACGGTCGCGCTGGTGGAGGACCACCAGGTCGTGGTGGACGGAGTGCGGTCCTGGTTCGCGAGCTCCGGGCCCACGGACCTCTCGCCGAGCCCGGTCGAGCTGGTCGCCCAGGGGCCCACGATCGAGTCTGTCCTCGGCGCCGACGCCGACGTGCTGCTACTCGACCTCAACCTCAACGGCACCATGGTCGTCGACCGGGTGGCCGAGCTGTGCCAGGGCGGGCAGCGGGTCATCGTCTTCTCCGAGCATGAGGAGCCGGAGACCGTACGCGCCGTGCTGGACTCGGGCGCTTCGGCCTTCATCGGCAAGGGCCGGGCCACCCGCGAAACCTGCGTCGAGACCATCCTGGAGGTGGCCGCCGACCGGCCCAGCGTGACGCCGCCGATGGCGCAGGCGATCGCGACGGACGAGCGGCCGCACCGGCCGCAGCTGTCGGACAAGGAGCGGGCGGCGTTGCTGTTCTGGTTCCAGTCGATGTCGAAGGCGTCGGTGGCGGCGCGGATGGGGATCAAGGAGCGGACCGTGCGCCAGTACATCGACCGGGCCCGCGTCAAGTACGCCGCGGCCGGCCGACCCGCCCCCACCAAGGAGAAACTCCTGATCTGCGCCATCCAGGACGGGCTCATCCAGCCCGACGAGGTCACCATCTACACGTCCCTGGCCGCCAAGACGCCCCCTGACCAGGGATGAAAGTTCCTGGGCTTCGGGCCTACCGGCAGGAGGGGGCCGGCAGGACCGGGGTCCAGGTCATCGGCGCACGCGCAGCTCGGCAGGATCAAAACTGACGGGGAAAGGCGTCGTCAAGGTCGCGACCGTACCGGCCTTGTAGACGGTCGGAGGATCGTAGTTCTCCCCCTTGAGCTCGTAGACGTAGAGGGCCGGTCCTTCATTGGGGTCAATCCTCCAGTAGTGGGGAATGCCCGCACTCGCATATGCAATGGTTTTGAGGCTTTTGTCCTGCCACGTCGTGCTCGGGCTGCCCACCTCCACGGCGAGCAGAATGTGACGAGGCGAGAACATGAGCCCCACGCTCTCCACCGAATCCTCGGGAACGACGACGAGATCCGGGATGTAGAAATTCTTGTCGGTCACCAGCAGGTTGATCGTTGACAGCGGCTCCAGCTCAGAGGGCATCGCATCATCGAGTATGCGCTGCAGCCGGTAGATGATGCGCTGGTGCGGGGGAGTGGGGGCAGGGCTCACCAGTAGGCTCCCGTTGAAGAGCTCGTAGCGGTTCCCGTCGTCTGGAAACTCGAGAAGGTCGTCGACCGTGTACTCCGGCTTGCCGAAAGGAATCTTGGCCGGTTCGATCGTTGCCATTGCGGTCACCCACTCAGTATCGGGAGCCTCGCCCTCGCCCACATGCTACTTCCCAGATTTTCGTCACCTGAGGTCATAGACCAATCACACTTCGGCGTCTGTGTGGGAGGATCTCTACCCTAGCCTCATGAAATTCGTGCGCCCAGCAGGACGGGAGGTAAAGCCGTGACGTAGCGGCTGATCTTGCTGTTCGTAAGCTCGCCGTCGCCTACCGGTGGAAGTCCGGTCCGGGTAGCTGCCGGGAGGCCCGGTAGCAGACTGGCGGCCTCAGGGGAAAAGCCTGGCATCGAAGCCCAGTGTCGAAGGCCCTATTGAGGGAGCGACGATGCGGTCCGTAGCATGAAGCGAAGCCTGCGGCGTCGTTAGATGTCCCGGCCGCGAGGTCGGGGACAGGGGGAGCCGAGCTCCCGAATCCAGGGTGAAGGCCATGGACGCGGCGAAGAGCCTGGAAGCGCAACCGTTAAGGACTTCCCCAGCGTATGGGGCGCTCACCTAGATATCGGCGTGTCCGTTGACACTGGGAGGCCCTCCCCGGCCTGGTGACACCTGCGGGCATGGATCTTGCCGGAGCGCGGCGCGCTATAACCGGTCAACGCCGGGAAGCGGATGGCTGGCCGGGTGGGCGTCGGAGGCGGCCGTGTACTGCTGGAGCAGACCGGACACCGTAACCGGCGGCGAGGGAAGGGCCGCTGCTTCGTCGATGGGCAGCGACTGTGATGGAGGGGCCCAGTGAGTGCCGGTCAGGCTAGTCCGCCGCGTTGGGTTCACGTGGAACCATGGGTTCCACGTGAACCGGTTCGAGCCTTGCAGCATGCGCTGTACCGGCTGCCAAGGCCTATCCCGGGCGTCGATTCCACGCGCCTGTCACCGCAGTCAGCACGCACCATCAAGATCAATAGGGGTCAGGTGAGCGCGCCCAAGATCGTGAAATTTCGAGGCCTGAGTGGCATTGCCCTATGGCCCGATAGGAACGTCGTCATCACGCACAATGGTGACGACAATTCGTGGAACGCCCTTGTCCTCCTTGCCACTGGAAATCGGCCACTTCGCTGCGGAAGGACCCTCGAGGGCGAAAGCGGATCCGGCGCTGGCGATGCGCCAGCGTTCGTGAGAGGAGTTCCGGCCGAGGCGATAGCTCCACTCCACTCTTCCGTCATCCAGCCTGGGATAGTCGGGATTCACCCGCGCCGTCAGCCGGAATCGGACGTTCACCTCGATGAGCTGAGTGAAGTTCGCGTGTCTCTGGCTTCTCCTGGACGGCATGCGCGATGTCGATCTCGCTGACCCCGGTCCAGTTGCAGTAGTCCCCATCGATCAGGCCGCTGTCCTGGTCGAAGTACCGCGCGGTCGTGAGCGCCCGCATGGTGTCGACATCACCGGCGGCCGCCGCCTCCAGATGGTGCGTACGACCTGTTCCGGCGAGGCATCCGCACCCGGAACCGGTACCTTTCGCTGCTGCAGGCCGAGCAGTCGGCACAGGCCGACCTGGCAGCCGGCACAGGCGACCACGACCCCGGCGGCCACGACCAACATGATGGCCAGGCCGAGGATCGTGTATTTCTTCATGCGCTGGCCTCCGACATGCCGGAGGGGTGGGGCGCAAAATCGGTCCGTTCCCCACCCTCACGGTTGTGTGCCTAGTAGTTGACGCGGATGGCGTACACCTTCATGGTCGGGTGCGTGCGCCGCGCCTGAGGGAGGGATACGGACAGTGGCGCCGCGGCTCCTGGCGCCAGGCCCGCCACGTGTCACCCGGGCATCGCAACTACCTGTTCAGCGCCAAGCAGCCGGTGACGGCCTGCCGGGCGCACCGGCCCGCGCCTCAGCTGGAGATGAGGGCTGAGAGCTTTTGAGGCTCAAAGGGCGGCTCCGGAGTCGAAGACGCGCCACCTTTCGCCTGGGGCGTTCCTGCCGATCAGATAACCCCAGTCCACCTTCCCTTCCGGGTCTCGGGGCAGGCCACTCTTCGTGCGGGACGTGAGACGGAACTTCACCCACACTGCGGCGACCTCGCGAAACTCACGACGTTCCAGGCCTTCGGCAGCGGCCCGTTGGAGAACCAGGCCGTCGATGCGCTGCCAATTGCAGTAGGGTGCCCCGACCACGGATCGTTCGCGTTCGGTGAACGCGGGGACGGCCAGCTTCTCCATCGTGTCGACATCGCGAGCGACCAGCGCCTCCAGGTAGGCGCGGACGACCGCCTCCGGTGCGGCGTCCGGGCCGGGCAGGGCGACCCGCCGCTCCGGCCCGGCCAACAGCTGGCATGCGTACACCTGGCAGGAGGCGCAGACCACGGTCACGGCGACCCCGAGCGCGGACGCGAGTACCACGGCGCCCAGGACGACGCCGATCCTGCGCCGGATCGGATTTCCGCTCACGTGGGTGTCCTTTCCCGTCCGGCGGAGAGCGGTGCGCGAGGGCGTGGGTGCCCTCGCGCACGTGCTCACCAGTTGACGCGAATCGCGTAGACCTTCATGTTCGGGTACTTCTTCTTCCCCGCGGTCATTCCATCAACGAGCGATCGCCACTGGTACGTCGGTTGATGTTGTGCGTAATACACGCCCTTCCAGGATTTCGACGACTTCTTGCTGACAACGGACACGTGGCCGAAGACGTTGTTGCCGTGCCAGTCGATCAGGAGGAGGTCGCCGACTCCGACGTCCGCCCACGAGCGGACCCAGCTGGCCCGGCCCCGCGTCTTGATGAAGTGGAGGTAGAAGTTGTGCGCGGCGGACCAGGAGTAGGAGCTCAGGAACCGTCTGGGCCACGACTGGTACCACCAGCGGGGGTCCTTGCGCTGGCTCAGCGCGCCGAGCGCGCTCGGCGGCACGGCCATCTTCACCCCGCCTCCGCGGTAGAGGGCCTTGGAGGCGAAGTTCGCGCAGTCGTTGTCGAAGTCGTACGGCTCGGTGTGTGCGTTGTTGACCGCCCACGTGGCGATGGCCTGGCGGTTCACGGCCGCCGTGGCGACGCTCTGCCGGGTACGAGCCGTTTCGACCGGGTAGCCGTTCTGGTCGACGGGCAGGGGCGCCGCGTCGTCGGGCAGCGGCGGCACCGGGGTGCCCGCGGGCAGGGCGTTTAGCTCTCCCGCCCGGCCGTCGGGCTGGTCCGCGCCGGCCGCCTGCGACCGTACGAGCCCGATCCTGTCCGTCGCTGCGTTGAACACGAAGGCCCGCGCCAGCAAGCTGGGGTCCTCGCTAATCTCCTCGTTCGTGGTGCCGGCCTCGATGGTGGTGCGGACGGTCTCCTTGACCTCCGCGTGAACGGTGACCTGACCGGTGTCGGCGCTGTGGGAGACGAGCACGTCGTCCAGTGTCTGAGCCACGCTGGTCCGGTCGAATCGCTGTTCGGCGGACTGCGCGGCCCAGTCGATCAGGTCGGCGCCCTCCGCGTGGAGGCTCGCGCGGATCAGCGTCGCCCGCGTCTTGCCGGTGAGAGCCTGGTCCACCGTCGTGCTGTCACCCTGCGCCAGCTCATTCCTGGCCTGCTGGTACTGGCGGACCGCCTCGATGTACTGCTGGCCGCCGCCGGGGACGGGGCTTGGCGTGAAGGCGGCCGAGGTCGTCCAGGAGCCGGCCGCCGTGGCGTTCACCGCCCGGACCTGGGCTCGGTACGCCGTCCCGTTGGACAGGCCGGTGACGACCGCGTGGGTCTCCTTCGTGCTCAGGCTGTGGACGACGGCGCTGCTGCCGTTGATCACCTGGATGTCGTACCGGGAGATCCCGGCCGAGGAACCCTCGTCTGCGGGGGCCGCCCACGACAGGTGCACGCCTCCGTCTCCGCCCCTCGTGCTGACGGCCCCAACGGCGGCGGGGGCGGCGGCGGGGAGGTAGTCGATGACCAACTGCACCGGAGCGGACACGCCGGACGCGCCGAACGTCGCGACCGGGCTTCCCGGCTCGGCCTGCAGCGCTATCCCCTGGCCGGCCCCGGGCTGCTGGTCCCACACCTTCGCGATCTCCGTGACGTCGATCACGGGCTGCCCGACGGTGGCCTGGACCGGCGGCTGTCCATCGACGAGCTCGGCCAGGCCCGCGCCTGTCGTCGCGTCGGTCACGTCCTCGGCCGTGGCGGTCGCGGAGATCTTCCTGTCGTTGACGCAGGGAGCGGCATCGCAGGCGGGCGTGCCCAGGTTCAGGACCGCGGAGGTGATCTGGGCTCCGCCGGGGAGCGCGCCCACGTCGGCGGACAGCCAGGTGATCCGCCGGTCGGCGGCGTCCCCTCCCACGACGATGGTAGAGCTCGGCTCCAGCGGACAGGCCTGGCCCGCGCAGGCGTCCGCGGCGCTCTTCGCCGTTCTGATCGTGAGAGCGTCCTTCTCGATGGTGAGCCGGTGGGTTCCCATGGGCGGGGGCGACGACTGGGTGGGCACCGTAAAGCTTCGTCCCGCGCTCTGCGGGGTGCAGGTCTCACTCGCGCATGCCTGGAGTTTCCAGGTGTACGTTTGTCCCGCCTGGACCACGCCGTCAGGCAGGCGTAGGGCGATCTGGTAGGCGTCGGCCACCGTGCCCTCCCCGATCGGGCTCGGCCCTGCGGGGGCGCCGGTGCTGTCGTAGAGGAAGAACCTGCCGGTGACCTGCTTGCCCGAGGGTCTGGCGATCAGTCCCATGAGCACGGGATTGCCCGGATCGCTGAGGTCGGTGCCGACCGTCGCCGGGCTGTCGGGCGCGTCGGAGGTGATTCGGTACGCCGGGGTGGTGTTGCACACCGGCGGCGTGACGCCGGACAGGCAGGCCTTGACAGCGAGCTTGACGCTGTTCGCGTTGCCCAGGGCGACGTCGCGGGTGACCTGCTGGCCCGACCCGCCGACGTGGGGCGCGGGTAGGGAGACTGGGTTGACGTACTCGTCGACCGCCATCGAGTACTCGAGGTCCTCGCCGCCCGCGGAGCTGGAGGTGTACGTCAGCCCGACCGTGCTGTCCCGTACGACGGCGTCATTCCCACGCAGGACGTCCACCTTGCCGAGCGAGATGGTGGGAGCCTCCGGAGCCAGCCAGTAGGTCACCGACAGCTTGGGCGTTCCGGCGCCGCCCCATTCGGCGGAGTCGAAGACACGGCTGTAGTCGGGCCGCGTGGCGGACTCGTCCACGCCACGAAGCAGAACGCCGTAGTTGGGCGCGCCGTTCGCCCATGCCTGAGCGATACTGGGTATGGACCAGGTCATGTCCTGGCCTTCGGTGCAGCCCGCTGCGTCTCTGGTGACCGCCTCGCCTTCTTGGGTGGTGGCAGGCTGGGCGTTCCACTCTAGGATCAGTGGATCCCAGCTCGACGTGACACGCTGGGCCTTCAAGCCGGACTGGACGTCGCCGCATCCGGTCAGGAAGTGCTGCCGAAGCCGAAGGCTGGCGCTGTAGACTGTGCGACCGGCGAGGCCGGTGGCGTCAAATTTCAAGAACGTTCTGTCGATGCGGTAGGTGTCCTCGAAGGGATCCTGATAACCACCCGCCCACAGCTGGATGTCACTGTGCTGGGATTGGCCGTAGGTGGCGGAGTTCTCAATCCAGGTGTCGTCCTGCAGGCCGAGTGTCACGTCCGGGTCGACCGTGACTGGAAAACGCGTTGAGGGGTCGTTGAGGAACGACATGCTGGGCTTGAGAACGACCGCGGCGTCGTCGCCCTTGCCTTCGACCGCCGTACGGACGTCGGCCTCGCGGGCTTGCGCAGTCCGCCTGGCGGTATCGCGGTCCCACATGCGTGGCTTGTTGCCGACGCCCAGTTCCTTGCCCTTGCTGTCCTTCAGGACGAGAGCACCGTCGGAATCGGTACCCAGCGCTAGCCCGTGCGACTGGACCGGCATCCTGAACTCCAGAGGGCCGCTGGGCCGCTGACGGAGCTTGACGTTGAACCTGAAGCCGGACGCGAACGCGGTGACGACGAGATCTGCGCCCGAGCCTGCGGCGTTGGCGTACACAGCGGAGTTGCCGCTGACGGCGGGGCGAGGCAACGCCGTGGGCCAGTCGAGAGCGAGCTTGCCCTTTCCGGCGACGTCCACGGCTGCGAAGGGCTTGTCCTTGCCGCCTGTGGAGAACTCGACCTTCAGCTTCGGACTGGGGACGACGGGAGTGAGTGTGCCATCCCGTTCAGTGAGTGAGGGGTCGATCCACTTCCAGGATCCGTCATCCTGCTTTGCCCTGGCCGGGGCCGCATAGGTGTCCACGGTTATCTGACCGTTGGCGTGCGCCCATGTCCTGCTGGTTGGCGATGCGACGGCGAGCACCTCGATGGCGGCTCCTTGACGCCTCGCCTGCTGAACGGCCTCTCGCAGCGCGGCGTCCGGGTCATCCGACTTTGGAAATGTCGTCAAGGATGGCGCGGACTTGTTGACTTTCGGATCGACTTGCGCCTCGGTCGGTAGGGCAAACAGGAAGAGCGAGGTCGCTGCTGACAATGCGGTCGCCGCAGCAAGTGTCCGGCGCGTTCTCCTACCGCCCCTGGGTAAGTTGACTAAGAAGTTCACTCACACCTCCATGCGCGGGTGGACAAACATGAAAGTCTTACCTCACACTTACCTCGAGTCACAAGAGCTAGAAAAGAATTCTATCGATATCTTGTTCTGTCTACGACTGAGCGTGAACCTGCCCCGCTCAGTGAAGTGATCCGGCCCAAGGGAGGCGTCAACGCACGTCAAAGCTTGATCACTTAGGGTGGGCGGCGGGGCATTTGCTTCTAGCGATCTTTGGTCGTGGGCTCCTGTAGGTTTGTGTCAAGTTTCACGACGCCCGGGGAAGTCGAGCTTGGGCGGCGTAGTCGTCGACGTGCCGGGCGCCGCCGCCTCCGCCGGGCTCTCCTCCTGGTGCCCGATCAGCGGCGGCCGGCGATTTCATGGCGTCGTCAGGCGGGTCCGCGCGGCCAAGTGAAAGCGGTCGGCCGAAAGTGACGGTCCATTTCGGAAGAGCGGATCGCTTTCTTTCCGTGAAACTTTCACCCCGGCTGGTCCTCGGAATGCCTCTTCCGCTGTTAATGCGCCGCATTGACCAGGCATGGCGCGGCCACGCCCGACATTGACAATAGAAAGTCAATTGGCTGGTGCGATGTGGTCAGATACCGTCCCCCGCCTGGACCGCTCCTCATCACCGGAACCCCGACCGGAACAGGGAGACCGCACGATGCCCCAAGCCGCACTCAACCGCTGGGCGCTGCGCGCCCTGGCCGTGCTGATGTCCATGGCGATGATCTTCGCTGTCCCCTCGCCGACACCGCCTCCGCGCACGGGTGGTCACTGACCCAACGCCATGTGGAACTGGAACGGGCTCTATCGGGACAACGTCGGCGGCAACCACTAGGCCGTCATCCCCAACGGGCAGCTGTGCAGCGCCAGCCAGACGTAGGGCGGCCGGTACCGCTCGATGGACACGCCGGGCGCCTGGACGATGGCGAACCTGCCCATCACGTTCGACATCGGCCTGATCGACCAGGCCAGGCACGGCGCGGACTACATCAGCGTCTACCGAGGTGCGGGCCAGTGCTCCCGCCTTCAGGCGGGAGGTGTAGGCCCGCGTGGGAAGGCCCCAAGGGCCTGAGCGTGCCCTATCCCGAGCTTTGGAACCGGTCGTGACCATGTCTGGTCTTGTCTCATTTCTGGGGCCGGTCCTGGGACTGGAGGTACGTGCGGATGGTGGCCAGACTGGCATCGCCGGTCGAGCCCGCGGAGTAGGAGCGGGACCAGAAGTGCCCGTCCCATAGGTGTGTGCGGACGTGAGCGCTGTATTCCTGGCGCAGGTAGCGGGCCGAGACGCCCTTGAGGGAGTTGACCAGGGAGGACGGCGCGACCTTGGGCGGATAGCGGACCAGGAGATGAACGTGGTCGTGCTCGCCGGTGAACTCGACCAGCTCGCAGTCGAACTTCTCGCACACCTCTTTCATGATCTGTTCGCAGCGTTCCAGCATCGGGCCGGTGAAGACGTCCCGCCGATATTTCGTGACAAACACCAAATGCGCGGACAGATCGTGTACGCAGTGACGCCCGGTTCAGATGTCCGGGTTGGGTTCCCATCGCGGTGACATACACCAAACGATAGAATGAGCCGCGTGGAGCGGGAGAAACGCAACCGCGCTCATGTCGCCCGCCTGGAGTTGGACCAGCGGCAGAGCGCCGTGTTGGACGGCCAGGCGCACAACGCTCGCACGCTGTGGAACCTGCTGCACGAGTTCTTCACCTTCCGGCAGGGCCGCTTCGCCTCCCTCGCCCAGTGCGACGAGGCCATCCGGGCCGCCCGCAAAGAGATCGACTGGCTCAACAACCTGCCCGCCCAAGCGGCGCAGGCCGTGCTGCAGACCTACCGGCAGGCGTGGGCCAACTTCTTCAACCCCGACCACCCGGCCGAACGCCCCACGTTCAAGAGCCGGTACCGCTCCCGGATGGCGGTGGACGTCCCCCAGGCGCGGGACCTGAACATCACCCGGATCAACCGGCGGTGGGGCGCGGTCACCATTCCCAAACTCGGCCGGGTCCGCTTCCGGTGGACCAAAGACCTGCCGGGGGTTACGAAGGGCGGCCCGGACGGGAAGATCACCGGGGCGCGGTTGGTGAAGGAGGCAGGCGGGTGGCACATCGTGTTCCGCACCCAGACCATGCAGGCACCCCAGGCCCCGCACCAGGGGCCGCACACCGCGATCGACCGGGGCATCGCCGTGCCGTTGGCGCTGGCCACCGGGGAGAAGATCTTCCACCGTGACCAGTGGCTGACCGGCGGGGAGCAGGAGCGGCTGCTCCGTCTGGAACGCAAAGCCGCCCGCCAGAAACGCGCGGCGAAACCCGGACAGCCTGCCAGTAACCGGCTGAAGCACACCTACGGCCAGATCGCCCGCCTGCGCGCCAAAGCCAAGCGCCGGGCCATCGACTGGCAGCACCGAACCACCTCCCAGCTCACCGACCGGTTCGGCGTCATTGTGCTCGAAGATCTCAAGGTCACGAACATGATGGCGAGCGCCTCCGGCACCCCCGAACAGCCGGGCAGGAACGTCGCCCAAAAACGCGGCCTGAACCGGGCCATCGCCACTGAGGCGTGGGGTCGCACCGCCGAGTTCCTCACCTACAAGGCCACCGGCAAGGGCGGCCAGGTCGTCTACATCCCGGCGCCGGGCACCAGCCAGGAATGCCACGCCTGCCACACGATCATCGAGGGCTCCCGCCAGAGTCAGTCCCGGTTCGTGTGCAGGAATCCAGCCTGCGGGTGGATCGGCAACGCCGACGTCAACGCCGCCCGCACCCAGTTGTACCGGTACAACTCAGCCGCCGGACGGGCGGTCACCGGACGTGGAGGCCCTGCACCACTGGGGGCGCTGAAGCGTCAAGCACCTCATGGCAGGACCACCCGCACCACCCCGCACGGGGTGGCGGCGTAGCGGCCATGAGAATCCTCCCATTCATTCATGGGGAGGAGCACGTCAAACGATCTGGAAGGCCTCGCACATGGACCAGACGTACTACTTCTGCAGCGACGTCAACTTCACCTGAGCCTGACTGACGTGGTGTCTCCGCCGGGCGCGGCCCTCGTGCGCGCGCCCGGCGGAGGGCTATGGGCGAGGTGCGTCAGGGAGGAGGGTGCCGAGCGGGCCGAGGTCGAGGTTGAGCTTGTCCTCCGTGATGCCGAAGCGGTCCTTGAGGTCGGTCATGGCCTGGTCGAGGCGCATGAGGGCGAGGCCGAGCGCCTCGGCCTGCGCCCCGGTGAGGTCGCCCTCGTCCACGCGGCGCAGGGCCTGACGTTCCATGAGCTGGCGGATCAGCTCGACCAAGGTCAGCACCAGGCAGACGAGGTCGTGCTCGACCTGGTCGGGGTCGGTTTCCAGGCGGCGGATCATGTCGGCTCCGCGCGGACGGAGGTGATCAGGGCACGCAGGGAGACGCGTACGAGGTCGACCTCGGCGATGGAGATCACCAGGTCGCCGCTCAGCACGACGCCGCCGGCCAGCAGCCGGTCGAGCAGATCGACGAGCGCCACCTCCCGCTGGACGAGCTCCGCGGTCATGCCCGCTCCTCCCCGTCGATCGTGGTGAAGGAGTAGGCGGGCCACGGGCCGGTCACCTCGACGCGCATGTCGTCCCACCGGGCGGCCAGATCGGCCGCGGCCTCCGTGAAGGCGTGGGGGTCCTCGATCAGGTACGCCGCGTTGAGAACCATCACACCGTCGTGCCCCGACAGCCGGCGATCCTGGAGACGATGCCGGTGGCTGGCGATCGCGTGAGGCGCCAGCCGCGCGTGCACTCGCTCGGCCCGGCCCGCCAGCGCCTGGGTCGCGTCCTCGCGCCGGCGGCGCTGAGCGCTGCGCCGCCGCAGGTATGCCACACCAGGGCCGGGCCGTTGCGCGGGGGAGAACGCGCCCTCAGGCACGGCGGCCGGTGGCGACAGGCTGGCCTGGTCGTTGGCGGGTGAGCCGGTGAGGGCGGTGCCATACACCTTGACGCCCCATTCCGAGCGGCCCGCCACCCTCGACAGGGCCCGCTCGATTCCACCCCGCCGCTCCTCCAGCAGCTCCCTGACCCGGCGGTCGTCATGGAAGACCGTGGCCAGCCGCACCGGCGCGGTGGGGCCGCGGCCGGCGACCGTCCGCACCACCGCGTCGTGCGCGCGGGCGATCGCCTCCAGCCACGCCAGGTCCTCGAGGTTCTCGCGGAGCGCCCGCTCGCCGAACTCCGCCAGCGGCACCGTGCTGACCACCGCCGTCAGCCCGGAGTGCTCGGCCACGCGAACCCGGCTGCCGGACACTCCGGCCACCGCGCCGGCCACCGGATCGCGTGCGTTGGTGACGGCGTACAGGTAGACGGCGGTGTCAGTCATGCGGATCCCTCCCCGGTGTCCGCTCCAGCTCGGCGAGCCGAGCGCGCAGCTCGCGGTTTTCCGCCAGGACGTCCCCGCGGGCGCGGGAGGACAGCGACGGGTCGTGTTCCCACCAGTCGATGCCCAGCTCCTTCGCCCGGTCCACCGAGGCGACCAGGAGGCGGATCTTGATGGTGAGCAGCTCGATGTCCAGCAGGTTCACCCGGACGTCGCCGACGACCACGATCCCCTTGTCGAGGACGCGTTCCAGGATGTCGGCCAGGTTGGCGGGGTCGCTGCGGGCCGGCTCGGCGGCGGGTCCTGAGCGTACCCAGGAGATGTCGGCCACGACCTCACCTCCTCGGCGCCCGCAGCAGCCGGTCCAGCAGCTCCTCCTCCCGCGCGGCCGCCTCCTCCTCGGAGATCTCACCGGCGGCCAGGTCGGCTGCCACGTCCTCCAGCTCGCGCCTGATCCGGACCGGGTCGTAGAGCTGTTCCTCCGCGCGGTCGCACAGGAACTCCGCCATCCGGATAACCGCGAACGCGGGCGCGAGCGGCCATGTCACCAGCTTGGTGATCACGACTGCCGCCCTTGCAGCGAGCCCACGAAGTCGTACGGAGGCAACGGGCCGACGAGGCGCAGCCGCACGCGGCCCGCCCACTGCCGGCCGAGCTCCTCGATCGCCTGCTCGAACCCGTCCTCCTGCCCCTGCTCGACCAGGAACGCCAGGTTCGCCACCTCGTCCTCCCTGGCGGGCGGGCGCGGTGCCACCTGCTCGGCGTACGGGGACAGCGCGGCCGTCAGCCGATCGCTGTCGCCGGCCTGTTTGCGGGCCATGGCCCGGGCGATGACCTCGCCGAGTCGCAGGCGCTCGTCGTAGCTGGACTCTTCGGGCACCCCGCGGATCCGCTCCCGCAGCTCGAGCACCGCGGGCTCCTCGCGCAGCACCTCCAGGTAGGCGGAGTCGTTCTCGTACCGGCCCTTCACGACCAGCTCGACCCGCCCCCGGATCTGCTCCAGGTCCGCGAGGAACGCGTCCTGATTGGCGGCGAGCAACTCCTCGGAGATCTCCTGCGGTCCCGTCATGGCCGCGCCGAAGCGGAACGGCAGCACGGGGACGCGACGGCGGGCCAGGTCCTCCAGCACCCGCTCGTGGGAGAGCAGGTCGTCGCGGGTGCCGAGCGGGCGGTCCGCCGGCAGGTCGCTGACCAGGGCGCCGCACCGGTCGTGCGTCACCAGCGTCACGGGCGCGCCGCCGATCCCGGTCACCGGAGCCGGGAGGGTTGTGGTGCTGTGGGTGACGCCGTATATGTACTTGCTCGTCATGACTTTTCACCATCCGTCTCGACGGTCACGCCTTTGACGACGACCTGCGTCTCCTTCTGCGCGGTTGGGCCGAGGGGAAGAGCTCCGTGGCGTACGTCGACGGAGATCTCCTCTCCGCGGATGTCGAGCCGTTCGATGGCCTGCGCGTACCGCAGGTACGTTTCGACGCTGGCCATTACGACCCGCGCCTGGATGGTGAGGACTTCTATGCCGATCAGTGAAACCTGAACGAATGCGTCGATCACGAGCCCTTTGTCGAGAATGAGCTCGACGACGTCACCCAGGCCGCTGGAGCCGGAGCGCTCAACGACAGCCGGGGTTGACATGATTTCTCCCTCCTTTGACGCCGCGATGTGAATTTCACCCTGTGTCAGTCCTTGGTCGGCGTCTATGTCGTTTGACCTATTCGTCGAAACCGGCGACATCGGATGACAATCTCAGTTTTTCGGTCGCGATCGTCGAAACTTTCACCGGTCTCACACAGGCGCCGGGAGGTCGTTTCCGCTGCTCGCCCCCATTGGAGGGGGATCGGCGGCAGCACAGATGGGCGTTGACATGGATCCGGTATTTGTGCGGATTTATGCAGTCAGATACCGTCCTCGACGGGAGCGCTCCGATCACCGGACCCCCGGCTGAACACGGAGCCAGCCGCCCGCCGGACGACCCTCGCGCGTCCGGCGGTCGGCGCCGTGTGCGGCGGGAGGGGCGCTATGTGCGGCGTCGTGCGTCGAGGGACAGGTTCGCAGCGCTGTTACCTGGGGTAGTGGGTGGTTCATGAGTTTCCCCGACTTCACCTCGACGCAGATCGATCCCCGCGCCCGCGGCAAAGAGCTCGGCACACACCGGCGGGAGGCGATCGTCGCCAACCTCGCCGGCTACTCCGACTTGTTCGCCGTCGCGGGCGCCACCGCCACGCAGGTCCGGACGTGGGGCGAGCAGGCACTCGACCGCGCCGCCGACTGGGCGCCGCACTTGGCGGAGGAGATCGCCGGGATCGCGTCCGGCGCCGGGCTGGAGCCGTGGCAGGTGGCCGTGGTCAACGCCCGCACCGAGATCCTGGCCGCCATCGACGCGGTCGGTGAGGGGGAGTGCTCCACGTCCGTCGTGCTGCCGGGGCCCCGTACGGTGCAGACCTGGGACTGGCACGACCATCTGCGTGACGCGCCCATGTTGTGGGAGCTGGAGAGCAGTCCGGGGCACGTGGTGCGCACCTTCACGGAGGCCGGGGCGCTGGCCAAGATCGGGGTCAACACCGCCGGGCTCGGCATCCACTTCAACATCCTGCGCCACGAGTCCGACAACGACGATCTCGGCGTGCCGGTGCACCTGATCGCCCGCAGGATCCTGGAAGACGCCGCCACCGTCGAGGACGCCATTGCCGTCGCCTACTCCGCGCAGGTTTCCGCCTCCACCGTCATCACCGCCGTGACCTCGGACGACGCCGCCTCGATCGAGATCTCCCCGGCCGGGGTCGGCGTCATCGAGCCCGAGAGCGGCGTGCTGCAACACTGCAACCACTTCCTCAACTCCCACCTTGCGGCGGGGGAGCGGCACGCCACCGACCGGCCCAGCACCTACGCCAGGCTCCAGCACCTGGAGGCCAACACCGAGGGCCTGAGCAGCGACGACCACACCACGCGGGCGCTGGCCATGCTCAGTCACGGCCCCGAGGCGCCCGTCTGCGCCCACCCCGACCTGACGCAGCCGATCAATCAGCGGTGGGAGACCGTCGCCACGATCGCGCTCGACGTGCCCGCCGGGCGGCTGCGGGTGCACAAGGGCGGCCCCTGCCAGGTCACGGAGGAGACCTGGCAGACCTTCTGAGCCGGCCTTGGACTCGGCTCAGTGGAAGGCGGGGATCCCGGTCAGCGCCTTGCCCAGGACCAGCGTGTGGATCTCCGAGGTGCCCTCGTAGGTCAGGACCGACTCGAGGTTCACGGCGTGCCTGATCACCGGGTATTCGAGGGTGATGCCGCTCGCGCCGAGCAACGTGCGGCAGGTCCTGGCGATCTCCAGGGCCTCGCGCACGTTGTTCAGCTTGCCGGCGCTCACCTGCTCGGGCGTGAGCGTGCCCGCCTCCTTCAGCCGCCCGAGGTGCACCGCGAGCAGCAGGCCCTTGCCCAGCTCCAGCGCCATGTCGGCGAGCTTCTCCTGGGTGAGCTGGTACGACGTCAGCGGCCTGGCGAACACCTCGCGGTCGCCCGCGTAGGCGATGGCCGTCTCCAGGCAGTCGAGCGCCGCCCCCATCGCGCCGAACACGATCCCGAACCTGGCCTCGTTCAGGCAGCCCAGCGGCCCGGACAGGCCGCGCGCGCCCGGCAGCATGGCCGCGTCAGGGAGCCTCACCCCGTCCAGCACCAGTTCGCTCGTCACGCTCGCGCGCAGCGACACCTTGCGCTTGATGTCGTGGGCGGTGAAGCCCGGCGTGCCCGCCGGGACCAGGAACCCCCTGATCCCCTCGTCCGTGCGCGCCCACACCACGGCCACGTCCGCGACCGAGCCGTTGGTGATCCACATCTTGGTGCCGTTGAGCACCCAGTCGCCGCCCTCGCGCTTGGCCGTGGTCCGCATGCCGCCCGGGTCGGAGCCGAAGTCCGGCTCGGTCAGGCCGAAGCAGCCGATGCGCTCGCCGCCCGCCATCGCGGGCAGCCACTCCTGCTTCTGCTCCTCGCTGCCGTACTTCCAGATCGCGTACATCGCGAGCGAGCCCTGCACCGACACCAGGCTGCGCAGGCCCGAGTCGGCCGCCTCCAGCTCCAGGCAGGCCAGCCCGTACGCGACCGCGCCGAGGCCGGCGCAGCCGTACCCCTCCAGGTGCATGCCGAGCACGCCGACCTCGCCGAGGGCGCGGGCCAGCTCGCGGGCCGGCAGCTCGCCGCTGTCGAACCACCCGGCGACGTGCGGCCGGATCTCGCGGTCGCACACCTTCCTGACCGTGGTCCTGATCTCGCGTTCCTCGTCGGTGAGCAGCGTGTCCAGGGCGAACAGCGCGGTCGGGGCGATCATCGTGACGGCCTCCTATTTTGGATCCAATATTGAAAATCCAATATGGCACAGTTAGGGTGCGTTGACCATGGACGTTCTCAATCTCTGGGCGCCGGCGTGACAGCGGCGCTGTCGGGGCTGCTGGTGGCCGATTTCAGCCGGGTGCTGGCCGGGCCCTACGCCACCATGCTGCTGGCCGACCTCGGGGCCGACGTGGTCAAGGTGGAGCGGCCCGGCTCCGGGGACGACACCCGCGCCTGGGGGCCGCCGTACGGGCCCGGGGGCGAGGCCACGTACTTCCTCGGGGTCAACCGCAACAAGCGCTCGATCGCGCTCGACCTGCGGGCCGACGTGGAGGTGGCGCGGGCCCTGGCGGCCCGCGCGGACGTGCTCGTGGAGAACTTCCGGCCGGGGACGATGGAGCGGCTCGGGCTCGGGTACGACGCGCTGCGCGAGCTGAACCCGGGGCTCATCTACTGCTCGATCACCGGGTTCGGGTCGGGGGCGGGGGCCGGGCTGCCCGGGTATGACCTGATCGCGCAGGCGGTGGGCGGGCTGATGAGCGTCACCGGCGAGCCCGGCGGGCCGGGGACGAAGGCGGGCGTGGCGCTGGTGGACGTGATCACCGGCCTGCACGCCGCCCTCGGCATCCTGGCCGCCCTGCACCACCGCGACCGGACCGGCCAGGGCGGCCGCGTCCTCGACGGCGGCGGGCAGCCGCCGGGTCGCGGCGAGGGCCAGCGCGTCGAAGTCTCCCTCCTGTCCTCGCTCCTGTCCGCGCTCACCAACCATTCCTCCGCCTACGCGGCGGCCGGAGTCGTGCCGCGGGCCATGGGCAACCGGCATCCGAGCATCGTCCCGTACGAGGTGTTCGAGACCGCCGACCGCCCGCTGGTGATCGCGGCCGGCAACGACCGGCTGTTCCAGGCCCTCTGCGCGACGCTGGGCCGCGAGGACCTCGCGCGGGACACCCGCTACGCCACCAACGCCGCCCGGGTCGCCGCCCGCGAGGCGCTGGTCGCCGAGCTGAACGCCGCGCTCGGGGAACGTCCGGCCGATGAGTGGTTCGAGCTGCTCACCGCCGCCGGGGTGCCCTGCGGACCGATCAACGACCTGGCCGCGGCCTTCGCCCTCGCCGAGGACCTCGGCCTGGAGCCCGCCGTGGAGGTGGGCGGCGTGGGACAGGTGGCCAACCCCATCCGGCTCAGTGCCACCCCGCCCTCCTACCGCCGCCCGCCCCCCGCTCTCGGTGAGGACCAGGGATGGCTTCGTGAGATATTGGGGCCGTGAGCCCGGACGAAGCACGACGCAGGCCGCCGACGGCCCAGCAGTTCGTGCTGGGCGAGCTGCGCCGCGCCATCACGACCGGCCGCCTGCGCCCCGGCATGCCGATCCGGCAGGACGCCCTGGCAGAGGAGCTCCAGGTCAGCCGCGTCCCGCTGCGCGAGGCGCTCAAGACGCTCGAGGGCGAGGGCCTGGTCACCTACAAGGCTCACAAGGGCTATTGCGTCGCGACGCTCTCGCTCGACGACCTGCGCGAGGTCTATCGCATCCGCGAGCTGTTGGAAGAGGAGGCCGTGCGGCGCGCCGTCGACCGCCTCACCGACGCCGACCTCGACCGGCTCGAGGCGGCCCAGGACGAGGTCGAGCAGGCCGCCGAGGCAGGCGACGTCCTGGCCATGGCCACCGCCAATCGCCTGTTCCACATGACGGTGTTCGACTGCGCCGGCATGCCGCGGCTGGCCCGCCTGATCAGGACGCTGTGGGACACGACGGACGCCTACCGGTCGATGTACTACGGAGACGCCGGCAACCGGGAGCGAGTGATCAAGGAACATCGCGCCACCCTTGACGCCCTGCGCCGGCGCGCCGCCGACGAGGCCGTCGCCATGCTCAACATCCACCGCGAACACGCGGTCACCGAGCTGGAGTCCCTCCTCCCCCCGGCTCCGTGAGGGGCAGGGCGCAGATCGGCTCGCCCTTCTGGTCGAGCAGCTCCACGCTGGTCTCCTTCTTATGGCTCGGCGCCCACGCCAGCGCCTGCAGGCCGTGCTCCGGGACCATGATGGTCCGGCCCTCGAGCCTGACGGCGCCCACCTCCGCCGACAACCGCACGACGCCGTACGCCACCCACCTGGCCGGCCACGGAAACCACCGGCCCGCGTTGATGTCGGAACGGACCGTGCCGTCCGCCCGGCCGTGCCCGTTGAGCAGGGCGGCCGCCGGGCTCGGGGCCAGCAGGTCGTCGGCGGGTCCCGCGGCGGTGCTGGTGCCGTCACGCAGGGTCCAGCGGCCGCCGCGGCTCTGCGACAGGATCCAGACGTCGAGCCAGAACAGTCCGACGTCGTCGAGCCGGGCGAAGGCCGTCGCGGCGAGTCGGTCGCCCACGTAGAGGGACAGCGGCGAGAAACGGTGCCGTCCGCCGAGAGTCTCCGGCAGAACCTTCGGCAGTCCGTGAGCTATGAGTCGCCGGGTCTCGGTCGCGGGAGTGTACCCAGGATGGTGAGTACGATCCACGCGCTCATCGTACTCTCCGGCTCAGTTCGCGCACCTGTCGCGGCAGCCGCCGAACCGTGCCGTGTCGGCTTTCGTGAACGCCGTCCCCGGGAGGCCGCTCAGCGCCGCCGTCATGGACTCCTTCCAGATGGGGGCGGGGATCGACGTGCCCTCCACGCGTTCGTAGCGGCGGCCGCCGAGGGTGACGTCGACCAGCCTCTGGTCGAACGCGCCCCTGCCAGGGACGCCGAGCGCGACAGCGGAGGCCAGGTCAGGGGTGTATCCGGCGTACCAGGCCGCGGTGTAGCTGTCGGAGGCGCCCGCCATGCCCGCCGCGTCCCGGCCGAGGCCCTTGAGCGGACTGCGGGCCAGCCCGTCCGCGAGCACGTTCGTCACCGCGTCCGCGACCGCCGGGTCCAGCACGTCGCGGCAGCGTGGAGGAAAGGACCGCAGGACCTTCGAACCGTCGCTGACCTCGGCGACCGCCCTGGGCTCGCAGTGCTTGCCGCGGGCGGCGAGTGTGGCATAGGTGCCGGCGGCCGTCACCGGGTCCACCTCGTTGACGCCCAGTGAGAAGGTCTCGAACTCCATCACTTTGTGCCCGTCCGCGCGGGCCAGGCCGAGCCGACGGGCCATGGTCACGCTCTCGCACAGGCCGACCTCTTCCGTCAGCCGGAGGAAGAACGTGTTCTCGGCGGCCCAGGTGCCCGACCGCAGGGTCGTGAAGTCGCTGTGATCCCGTTTCGCGTTGAAGACCGAATGAGCGGGCTCGGCGACATTCTCCCCCTTGCAGTTCTTGAACGCGCTGTACGAGGGCGCGCGGTATGCGGCCGCATAGGGGAAGCCGTCCTCGAAGCGCAGCCCGCTTTCCAGCGCGGCGGCCAGCGTGTAGACCATCGCCGTGGACCCCTGCTGGTAGGCGAGCGCGCCCACCTTGTCGACCAGCGGGCGGTTGGTGGCCATCGCCCTGATGTCACCCGTGCCCGGGACCACCATGGCCAGCGCGGCGAGCGGCTTGTCGTCCGATCGCACGCGACGGTCGATGGCCTGCTGGGCGGACTGCTGCAGCCGCCGGTCGACCGTCGTCCTGATGGTCAGGCCGCCGCGCGCCGGCAAGTGCTCGTCCGCCGCGAGCAGCTCGTCGCGCACCCGCAGGCACAGATAGGAGACCCGGCTGCTCACGCAGTCGCCGTTGAACTCCTCCAAGACAGCGCCGGAGACGTCCACCAGCACGCTCTTGCCCACGACCGTGGGCTGGATCGGCAAACGATCGCGGACCGGCCGCTGCTCGTCCCCGCCGTCGCGGAGCACCAGAAACCCCGCGACCAGTAAACCCGCTGCGGCGACGACGCCTGCGGCAATCCGTAACCCGTTCACCGGCACGCGGGAATTCTAGGGCCTGCCGGTGGGGCGGCGGTGGAGGAGGTCGAACTTCGCCCACATGGCCTCCGCCGCCTCGATCGAAGCGCCCGTACGGGCCGGATCCACGGCCGCCAGCTGCGTGACCAGTGCCTGCGCGACCGCCATCCCGGCCGTCAGCGAGGGGAAGAACGCCTCACCCTCGGCCGGCACCATGACCACCTCCTCCGCCGCGCTCGCCAGGGCGGGGCTGGCCGCGTCCGTCAGCGCGAACACCCGCACCCCACGCGAGCGGGCCTCGTTGGCGGCCAGCACGGTGTTCTCGTACAGGCGCCAGAAGCTGATGGCGATCAGCACGTCGCCGGAGCGCATGGTGGCCATCGTGTTGGCCAGCTCGGCGTCGCCCGTGGTCACCGCCGTGACGGGGTAGCCCGCGAGGCCGGCGTTGTGCGCCAGGGCCAGGCCGACGGCGGCGTAACTGCCCTCGGCGAGGATCACCGTGCGCCGGGCGGTGGCCACCGCCTCGGCGATCGTGAGCAGCACCGCCTCGTCCACCCGCCGGTTGAGCAGGGCGAGGCTGTCGAGGTCGCGGCGGAGCGAGCGGGAGCTGGGCGAGCCGGTGCCGCGGTGCTCGGCGGCGACCTGGCCCGCGCTGAGCGAGGACAGGTAGCGGGCCCGCAACTCCTGCTGGAGCGCCGGCCAGCCGGCGAACCCGAGCGCCTGCGCCGTGCGGGTCACGGTCGCCACGTTGACGCCCGCGACCTGGGCCAGCTCCGCCGCCGATCCGAACGACGCGCGCCGCGGCTGCGACAGCAGCACCTGGAGCACCGCGGCCGCCTTGCCGCGCAGGCCGCGCTCCGGCGTCCGGGCGCCGAGCCAGTCCTCGAAGCTGTCGGTCAACGCATCCTTCTCTCGGGCAGAGCTGCAGGCCGGAAACATGCTACGTGCTCGTAACACATTGCAAAGATTATTGCAGATCGTGGAATCTGCACTGTATGTTGCTTCGAAATCGGTCGAAAGGGTGTGTTCGATGACCTTGTTGGCCCGGCTGGACCGGCTCCCCCTGAGCCGGCCGCACTACCTCCTCCTTCTGATCGGCGGCCTCGGCTACACGTTCGACGGCATGGACTCGGCCGTGGTCGCCTTCCTGCTGCCGAGCGCGCAGGAAGCCTGGGGCCTGAACAACGGCCAGCTGGGTCTGATCGGGTCCGCGACCCCGTTCGGGTTCCTCTTCGGCGCGGCCACCGCCGGGCTGCTCGGCGACCGCATCGGCCGCAAGAAGGTCATGATGTACGCGCTCGCGTTCTATGCCGTCTTCTCCGTGGTCGCCGCGTTCGCGCCCAACTACGAGGTGTTCCTGGCGAGCCGGGTGCTGGCCGGAGCCGGCGCGGGCGCGGAGAGTGCGATCATCGCGCCGTTCCTCTCGGAGTTCGTGCCGGCCAACCGGCGTGGGTGGTTCATCGGCGCGCTGGCCGGGTTCTTCTCCTTCGGGTTCGTCATGGCCGCGTTGATCGGGCGGTTCGTGGTGCCGACGATGGAGGACGGCTGGCGGGTGGCGCAGGTGATCACCGCGCTGCCGATCGTGATGTTGTTGTGGTGGCGCCGATCATTGCCGGAGTCACCGCGGTTCCTGCTGCAACACGGCCGGGTGGACGAGGCCGAGGCGGTGGTGTCCGACCTCGAACGCCGCGTCGAGCGGGCCACGGGCCATCCGCTGCCGCCGGTGCCCGAGTCCGCCACGCCGCCCGCGACCAGCACTCCCAAGGTGAACCTGCTCAGCGCGCTGCGCTACCTGTGGAGCCCGGTCATGGCCAAGCGGACCGCCGTCATCTGGCTGATCTGGTTCGTGATCACGTTCTCGTACTACGGGTTCTTCTCCTGGATTCCGACGCTGCTCGTGCAGCGCGGCATCACGGTGACGAAGAGCTTCGAGTTCTCGATCATCATTTACCTGGCGCAGGTCCCCGGCTACTTCTCGGCGGCCTGGTTGTCGGAGCGGCTGGACCGCAAGAACACGATCGCGCTCTACCTGTCCGGGTCCGCGGTCAGCGCGTTCTGGCTGTCGCAGATGGACTCGCCGGTCACGATCACGCTGGCGGGCGCGGTGTTGTCGTTCTTCCTCAACGGCACGTACGCGGGCGTCTACTCCTACACGCCCGAGGTGTTCCCCACCTGGATCCGCGCCACGGGGACCGGGCTGTCGAGTGCGTTCGGGCGGGTGGGCAGCATCCTCGCGCCGACGATCATCGGCCTGTCCGCCGCCAGCCTGGGCTTCGCGGGGGTGTTCGGGCTGACCACGGCGGTCCTGGTGGCGGGCGTCATCTGCGTGGTGGTGTTCGGCCTGTCCACGGCCGGGCGATCGCTGGAAGAGCTGACCGAGCCGGCCAAGGAGGGTGCCCAGTGACCGTGCTGGAGGAACTGGAGTCACGAGTGCGGAAGGAACTGGGCGTGCGGCTCTTCACCGTGCTGGCCTGGGTGCCGGAACGGCGGGCGCTGCGCCGCGTCCACACGAGCCATCCCGCTGAATATCCCGTCGGCGGGGAGAAGACCGTGGAGGTCGCGCAGGGCTGGCTGGCCACGTGCATCGAGGGACGCAAGCCGTTCTTCGGGCCGGACCGGGCGGCGGTGCGAGAGGTGTTCGCCGATCATGAGCTGATCGAGGGCCTGGGCTGCGGGGCCATCATCAACGTGCCGGTGGTCGACGAGGGCGAGGTGCTGGGCGTGCTCAACATCCTCGACGCCGAGGGCGCCTACGACGAGGAGTCGGTCGCCGTGGCCGAGTCCCTTGCGCTGCTCGCGGCGCCTGCCCTGCGCGGGGGTGCGCGATGAACCTGCTGCTGCGCAACGCCTTGGTGCTGGACGTCGACTCGGGTGAGTACGCCGAGGGGGACCTGCGGTGCGCGGACGGCCGCGTCGTCGAGGCGGGTCCCGGGCTGCGGGCACCGTCGGACGTGCGGGTGCTCGACGTGGCGGGCGCGTACGTCGTGCCCGGGCTGATCGACGCGCACGTGCACGTCACGGCCCTGACCGCGGACCTCGGTGCGCTCGGCCGCATGTCCCCGTCGTACGTGGCCGCGCACAGCGCCAGAATCATGGGCGAAATGCTCGGCCGCGGCTTCACCACGGTCCGCGACGTGTCCGGCGCCGACCACGGGCTGGCCGAAGCGCAGGCGGAAGGGCTGATCCGGGGGCCGCGGCTGCTGTTCTGCGGCAAAGGGCTGAGCCAGACCGGCGGCCACGCCGACTTCCGCGGCCGCGGCGAGCACGTGAGCGACGACCACCCGTGTTGCGCGGGCGTAGGGCGGGTCGCGGACGGGGTCGACGCGGTCCGCGTGGCCGCCCGCGACGAGCTGCGCAAGGGCGCCCACCACATCAAGGTCATGGCGTCCGGCGGGGTGGCCTCGCCGACCGATCGCATCGACTCGACCCAATACTCGATGGAGGAGCTGCGCGCGGCCGTCGAGGAGGCCGGGGCCGCCAACCGGTATGTGGCCGCGCACGCCTACACCGCCCGCGCCGTCAACCGGGCCCTGGAGGCCGGGGTGCGCTCCATCGAGCACGGCAACCTGATCGACGACCGCAGCGTGGAGTTGTTCCGCGAGCACGACGCGTTCCTGGTGCCGACGCTAGTGACGTACTGGGCGTTGAAGGAGGAGGGCCGGGCGTTCGGGCTTTCTGAGTCGAGCTGGCGCAAGGTCGACGAGGTGCTCGAGGCCGGGTTGGTCGCGCTGGAGCGGGCCGCGCGGGGCGGGGTGCGGCTGGCGTACGGGACGGACCTGCTCGGCGGCATGCAGCGGCACCAGAACCACGAGTTCCGCCTGCGACGGGAGGTGCAGGAGCCGATCGACGTGCTGCGGGCCGCCACGGCCGGCGCGGCCGAGCTGGCCGGGATGACAGGCGAGATCGGCACGCTGGCGGTCGGCGCGCACGCCGACCTACTGGTCCTCGACGGCGACCCCTTGGAGGACATCGGCGTGCTGGCCGACCCGAAGCACATCCGCCACGTCGTCCAGGCGGGCGCGGTCGTGTCGTAGGACGAGCCCCAGGCAGGCAGGCGCGGTCGTGTCGTAGGACGAGCCCCCGGCACCCGGGCAGGCGTACCGTTTGTTGCGTGACGTCGCTGACGCGGACCGCTCTTGTGATCGTCGCGGTGGTGTTCCTGCTGCTCGGACTGCTGTGGTTGTTCCAGCGGCAGCTGATCTACCTGCCTGACCGGTCCACTGTGCCGCCGGCCGGGAAGGTCATCCCGGGCGCGCGGGACGTCTCGCTCACGACGGGCGACGGGCTGCGCCTGGGCGCCTGGTACGTGCCCGGCGACCGCGACGTGACCGTGCTGATCGCGGGCGGGAACGCGGGCAACCGGCTGCACCGTGCGCCGCTGGCCAGGGCACTGGCGGCGCACGGGCTACCGGTGCTGCTCATGGACTACCGCGGCTACGGCGGCAACCCGGGCACTCCGACCGAGGAGGGGCTGCACCTCGACGTCCGCGCCGCCCGCGCGTTCCTCGGAGACGCGCGGGTGATCTACTTCGGCGAGAGCCTGGGCGCCGGGGTGGTGACCCGGCTGGCGCTGGAGCAGCCGCCCCAGGGGCTGGTGCTGCGCTCGCCCTTCACCGACCTGGCGGCGGCGGGGCAGGCCAACTACCCGTTCCTGCCGGTGCGGCTGCTGCTGCGGGATCGATACCCGGTGTCGGAGCGGATCGCGGCCGTGCGGGCGCCCACGGTGGTCGTGTACGGCACCCGCGACACGATCGTGCCGGCGCGGCTGAGCAGGGCGGTAGCCGAGGCGGCCGGGGGCCGGGTGACGACCGTGGAGATGACCGGGGCGGGGCACAACGATCTGTCCATGCTGACCGGCGACGAGCTGATCCGCGCCGTGGTGAAGCTGGCCGAGGGGATCTAGGCGGCCTTCCGTGCCGTGGCCCGGGGTCAGAGCCAGCTGACCCGCATGCTGGTGGCGGACCCGGCGTCCGGCGGGGTGCCCAGTTCCCCGGCACGGATGCGCTCCAGCAGCCGGCCGACGGTGTCGACGATCTCCGGAGCCCGGTCACGCAGCCCCGCCACATCCGCCGGCGACACCTCGCTCCGGTCGAATCCGACCTCCTCCAGTACCCCCTCCAGATCGGCCAGCCGCTCACTCAGCCACTTCAACGGCTCCCCGGACAACTCCGTGTCGAACACCCGCGGCCCCGGCTCCCACCCGTCGATGGACGGGTGATGATGGGTGCGATTGAAGCTCCCCGGCGGGCTGTCGACCGACTCCAGCAGGTCGATGCGCCAGAGCGGCCGATCCACGGTGATCGGCCGGGCCGAGTAGATGGAGCCCTTCAACTCGCCGGACTCGAGCCGGCGGATCTCCAGCCGCACGCCTCGCTCGGCGCTCTCCTGCCCCGGGATCGGGTCGGGGTCGACGAAGTAGATGTCGCTCACGGCCACGCCGATCCGCTCGAAGCCGAAGAGGTAAAGCACGGGCACCACGTCCTTCGCAGGTCTCGGTGGGAGGCTCTCCCCAACGTAACCCGGCAGGCCCGGCCGGTGAACGGCTGCCTTCCTTCACGGAGGTGGCACGATCCTGAAGTCCTCCGTCACCTGGACGGGTCATATCGTGAAATATTGACCTTGGAGGCGCTTGTGTTCTGGTGTGCACCCCGGTCTTCAAAACCGGTGGACGGCGCGCGGCGTCGTCGGCGGGTTCGATTCCCGTGCGCCTCCGTTCCAGTTTCCCCAAGGACACGAGGCCGCCATGGGCGATGATCCGCGCCGCCGGATCCCGCGTACCGACACCGTCCTGGCCGACCCCCGGGTGGTCGAGGCGGCCAGGGGCGCAGGCCGGGCCGTCGCCAAGGCCGCGGTTGTCGCCGCGCAGCAGCGGGCCAGGGAGGGCCGGATCGCACCGGAGGACGTCGTCGCGGCCACCGTGTCCGCCTTGACCGACGGCCCCCGCCGGGTGATCAACGCCACGGGTGTGCTCGTGCACACCAACCTGGGCCGGGCTCCGCTCTCGCCCGCCGCCGTCGAGGCGATGAGCACGGTGGCCGGGTGCACGGACGTCGAGTTCGACCTGGTGACGGGGGAGCGGGCGCGGCGCGGGCGGGCTGCGCTGGCCGCGCTGGCGGCGGCCGTTCCTGACGCGGAGGACGTGCACGTCGTCAACAACAACGCGGCGGCGCTGGTGCTGGCGGCGACCGCGCTGGCGGCCGGGCGGGAGATCGTCGTCAGCCGCGGCGAGATGGTGGAGATCGGGGACGGATTCCGCCTCCCCGACCTGCTCGAATCCACGGGCGCTCGGCTGCGCGAGGTCGGGACCACCAACCGCACCCATGCCCGCGACTACGCCGACGCCATCGGCGACGGAACCGGGTTCGTGCTGAAGGTCCACCCGTCCAACTTCCGCGTCGAGGGCTTCACCGCCGCCGCCTCGGTCGCCGAGCTGAGCACGCTGCCGGTGCCCGTGGTGGTCGACGTCGGCTCGGGGCTGCTCGCCCCGGATCCGCTGCTCCCGGACGAGCCCGACGTCGGCACGGCGCTGCGCGATGGCGCCGCGCTGGTGACGGCCAGCGGCGACAAGCTGCTCGGCGGGCCGCAGGCAGGGCTGATCCTGGGCCGCGCCGACCTGGTGCGGCGCCTGCGCCGCCATCCGCTCGCTCGCGCCTTGCGCGTGGACAAGCTGACCCTTGCCGCCCTGGAGGCGACGCTCCGCTCGGACCCACCGGTACGGCTCGCGCTGCACGCCGACCTCGACCGGCTACGCCGCCGTGCCCACCGCCTGGCCGCGCTCCTGTGCACGGGCGATCGGCACGATGGGCGCGAGCCAGGCGGGGCGGAGCGGGTGGCGTGTGAGGTGGTCGAGAGCGTGGCCGTCGTGGGCGGCGGGGGAGCACCCGGCCACGAGTTGCCGAGCGTCGCGCTCGCCCTGCCCGAACGGCTGGCGCTCCCGCTCCGCCTGGGCGCCCCCGCCGTGGTCGGCCGGGTGGCAGGCGGCCGGCTCCTCCTCGACCTGCGCTCCGTGCCGCCCGAACTGGACGAGGAGCTGACGGAGGCGGTGCGCGCATGTACGTGATCTCTACGGCCGGGCACGTCGACCACGGCAAGTCCACGCTGGTCCGCGCGCTCACCGGCATCGAACCCGACCGGTGGGCCGAGGAACGCCGCCGCGGCATGACCATCGACCTCGGCTTCGCCTGGACCACGCTGCCGTCGGGCCGCCGCCTGGCCTTCGTGGACGTGCCGGGGCACGAGCGGTTCGTCACGAACATGCTGGCCGGGCTGGGCCCGGTGCCGGCCGTGATGTTCGTCCTGGCCGCCGACCAGGGCTGGCAGGCCCAGTCCCAGGAGCACTGGGAGGCGATCGAGGCGCTCGGCGTGGAGCGGGGCCTGCTGGTGGTCACCCGGTGCGACCTCATGGATCCCGCGCTGGCGGTGGAGGAGGCCCGCGAGCGGATCCCCTCCTGGCCCGTCGTCACGGTGAGTGGCGCCACGGGCGAAGGGCTCGACGACCTGCGCCGCGGGCTCGACCTGCTGGTCTCCTCCCTTCCGCCGCCCGACCCCCGGGCGCCGGTGCGGCTGTGGATCGACCGGGCCTTCACGATCACGGGCGCGGGCACGGTGGTCACCGGCACGCTCGCCGCCGGCACGCTGCGGGCCGGTGACACCCTCGTCCTGGACGGCGAACGGGTACGGGTCAAGGCGGTGCAGGTCACGGGCGAGCCGGTGGACGAGGTCACGGCCACCGCCCGCGTCGCGGTCAACCTGCGCGGCGTCGAACGCGACCGCGTGCTCCGCGGCACGACGCTGCTCACGCCCGACGCCTGGATCGAGACCGGCGTGGTGGACGCGCGACTGGACGGCTGGCCGCCGCCGCGTGAGGCCGTCCTGCACATGGGGTCGGCCTCCGTGCCGGTACGCATCCGCCCCTTCTCCGATCGCACGAGGGCCGCGCGGCTGACACTGGCGCCGGCGCTCCCGCTGCGTGTCGGTGACCGGGCCCTGCTGCGCTGTTCAGGACGGCCGATCACGAGCGTGCTGGTGCTCGACGTGCGGCCACCGGAGCTGCGCCGCCGAGGCGCGGCCGCGGAACGGGCCGCGGAGCTCGCGCCTTTCGCCGTCCCCGCCGCGGAGCTCGCGCCCTTCGCCGTCCCCGAGCACCACGGCGGCCAGGCACGTGAGCCGGCGAGCCGGGTGCCCGATGCGGCCACCGTGCTGGGCTGGCGCGGGGTGGTGCGGCGGTCCGAGCTGGCCGCGATGGGGTGCGATCCGGGCGGGCTCGACGTGCCCGGCGCCGGTGACTGGATGGTCGACCCCGCGTCGTGGGCGAGCCTGGCGGAGCGGCTCAGGGCGGTTGTGGCCGAACAGCCGGGCATCCCGGTGGACGCCGCGCGCACCGCGCTCGGCCTCCCGGCGCGGGACCTGGTCGAGGCGCTGGTCGAGAGCTGCCCGCCGCTGCACGTGTCCGATGGCCGCATCGACGGCGAGGGCGTGCCGGCGGACGTCGTCGGCGCCGTCGAGCGGTTGCGTGCCGAGCTGGCCGGGGCGCCGTACCTCGCGCCGGAGGCGGCGCGGCTGCCCGAGCTCGGCCTCGGCAGGCGGGCGGTCGCGCTGGCCGCGCGGGCCGGACTGGTGTTGCGCCTCGCCGACGGTGTGGTGCTCCTGCCCGGCGCCGACACTGAGGCGGTACGGCTGCTGGCGAAGCTGCCGCAGCCGTTCACGGCGAGCGACGCGCGGGCCGCGCTCCAGACCAACCGGCGGGTCGTGATCCCGCTGCTGGAGCACCTCGACAGGCTCCATCTCACCCGCAGGATCGACGACCGGCTGAGGGTCGTCGTGGACAGGGAGCGGCACGATGACTGAGCGGGTGAAGGTCGGGGTCGTGCTGCCGAGGCCGTCGGACGATCCGGGGGAGTGGCTGTCCGACGCGGTGGCGTTCGAGGCGGCCGGGGCCGACGCCCTGTGGGTGGAGCACGGTGCGGCGCCGTCACTCGATCCGCTCACGCTGACCGCCGCGCTCGCCGCGCTGACCTACCGATCGATCCTGGTCGTGGCCGTGCCCCCCACTCCCGCGCCGCAGGTGCTGGCGACGGTGGAGCGGTTGAGCCGCGGACGGCTCACTCTCATCGCCGGTGCCGAGGCGGACGGGGAGAGCCGCGTGCGGCACAGCGGCGACGGCACGTACGAAGAGGACGGGGCAGGGCGGTGGGTGTCCGTCGCCGTGCCGCCCGGGCGGGCCGCCTGGCGGGAGACGCTGCGCCTGGCGGCCGAACGCGGCGATCACGGCGTGCTGGTGCCGGCCGATGCGAGACTGCTCGACCTTTTGCGCAACCCCGAGGATCCGGGCGGCCGCCACGACCTTCAACTGGCCCAGGGCTAGACGCACAGGGAGTCAGATCATACGGTGAACAAAAGGTTGGTACCCAAAGCTTCAGCTGAGGGGAGTTCCGGCCATGGAGGTCAGCCGGCGGCAGTTCCTGAGCATCGGACCGGCAGGGGTGCTCGGCGGCTCCGCCCTGGGATTCGACCTGACCGAGTCGATCAGGGTCAAGCAGCGGCTGCGCATCGAAGGGGCAACCCTCTCGCACTCGCTCTGCCCGTACTGCGCGGTCGGGTGCTCGCTCATCGCCCACACCAAGAAGGCCGCGAACGGCAAGACGGAGCTGCTGCAGATCGAGGGCGACCCGGACAGCCCGGTCAACGAGGGCACGCTGTGCCCGAAGGGCGCGACGTCGCTGCAGCTGGCCATCTCGCGCAGGCGGGTGCCGCACCCGCTCTACCGCGCGCCGGGAGCGGCGGAGTGGAAGCAGGTCTCCTGGGAGTTCGCGCTCGACCGGCTCGCCAGGAACATCAAGGCCTCGCGTGACGCCACGTTCGTCACCCAGGACGCCGACGGCAACGTCGTCAACCGCTGCGAGGGCGTCGCCTTCGCCGGCGGGGCGGCGTTCAGCTCGGAAGAGGGTTATCTCGCCACGAAGCTGATGAGGGGGTTGGGCCTGGTTCACCTCGAACAACAGGCCCGTGTTTGACACGGTCCCACGGTGGTCAGTTTGGCTGCCACGTTCGGCCGAGGGGCCATGACCAATCATTGGCGTGACATCAGGCACGCCGATCTGATCCTCGTCAACGGCGCCAACCCGGCCGAAGCCCACCCGGTGGGCTTCCGCTGGCTCATGCGGGCCAAGCTCGACCGAGGCGCGAAGATCATCCATGCGGATCCGCGGTTCACGCGGACCTCGGCGGTCGCGGACACGTATATCAGGATTCGGACCGGCACCGACGTGGCCTACTTCGGCGGCCTCATCAACTATGTGCTGACGAATCGGCTCTATCACGACGACTACGTCAGGTGGGCCACCAACGCCGGCTTCGTGGTCAAGGACGGGTACGCCTTCCATGACGGCATGTTCAACGGCTTCGACCAGGAGCAGGGCGTCTACAACACCAAGCTCTGGGCGTACGAGACCGATGACGAGGGCCACGCCAGGGTCGACCTCGACCACCCGCGCTCGGTGCTCAACCTGCTGCGCGCCCACTACCAGCGCTACGACCCCGACACCGTCGCCCGCATCACCGGCATCCCGCGCGAGCAGTTCCTCCAGGTGGCCAGGCAGGTCGGCGAGATGGGCCGCCCGGACAAGGTCATGACCATCGTGTACGCCGTCGGCCTCACCCACCACACCACCGGCGTGCAGCTCATCCGCTCGGGTGCCCTCCTGCAACTGCTGCTCGGCAACATGGGCCGCCCCGGCGGCGGCATGAACGCCGAACGCGGCCACGCCAACATCCAGGGCAACACCGACCACGCCATCTCCTGGGACATCCTGCCCGGCTACCTCCGCATCCCTGCCCCGGGTCAGGAGGACATCAACGCCTACCTGGGCGAGAGCGCCAGCGTCAAGCTGCACCCCAGGGCGGTGAACTTCTTCGGCGAGAACTACCGCCGCTACCTCGTCAGCCTCCTCAAAGCCTGGTACGGCGACGCCGCCACGAAGGACAACGAGTTCGCCTTCGACTACCTGCCCAAGCCCGCCGCCAACGCCTCCTGGATCTCGATCTTCGACCAGGCGCTGCGCGGCAAGATGCAGGGCATCATGTTGTCCGGGATGACGGCGACCAGCATCGGCCCCGACTCCAACCAGGTGATCCAGGCCCTGACGAACCTCAAGTGGCTGTGCGTGATGGACCCGTTCGCCACCACCAGCTCCGAGTTCTGGCAGGCCCCCGGCATGGACCCGGCGAAGATCCAGACCGAGGTGTTCATGCTCCCCGCCACCCACTGGATCGAGAAGGACGGCTCGTTCACCAACAGCGGCCGCTGGGTGCAGTGGAAGGACCAGGTGCTGCCGCCGGAGGGTGAGGCCCGGCACGACCACTGGATACTCGCCGAGCTGTTCCTGCGGGTCAGGGACCTGTACGAGGCCCAGGGCGGGAAGTTCCCCGACCCCGTGCTGAAGATGGCGCTGCCGTACGCCAACCCGCGCAAACCCGAGCTGGACGAGATCGCGCAGGAGATCAACGGCCGCGACCTGCGGACCGGCAAACGCCTGTCCACCTTCGTCGACCTCAAGGACGACGGCACCACCAGCGCGGGTGACTGGATCTACACCGGCCACTACCCGGAGGAGGGCAACCTGGCCAAGCGGCGCGACGGCGTGCAGGACCCGGCCAAGAACGACCCCAGCGGCATGGGCTTCTACCCGAACTGGGCGTGGAGCTGGCCCGCCAACCGCCGCGTCCTCTACAACCGCGCCTCCGCCGATGAGAGCGGGCGGCCGTGGGACCCGTCGCGCCCCGGCATAGCCTGGGAGAACGGCAAGTGGGTGGGCGACGTGCCCGACTACCCGCCGACGTCAGGGCCCGGCCCTGACGCGCCGCTGCCCTTCATCATGACGGGTGAGGGCGTGGGCCGCCTGTTCAGCAACGCGGTGGCGGACGGGCCGTTCCCCGAGCACTACGAGCCCATCGAGTCGCCCATCGCCAATCCGCTGCACCCGCAGGTGTCGGCGACGCCGGTGGCCTTCAGGTACGACGAGCGGGCCGGGCGGCCCAACCGGTTCGGCACGGTGGCCGACTATCCGTATGTGGCGACCTCGTACCGGCTGACCGAGCACGAGCACTACGTCACCCAGAACGTCGAGCACCTGGTCCAGCTGCAGCCGGAGGCGTTCGTCGAGGTGCCGGCCGCGCTGGCGCGCGAGAAGGGCATCTCGACGGGTGACCGGGTGCGGGTGTCGTCCCGGCGCGGCAAGCTCGAGGTGCGGGCGGTGGTGACCAGCCGGCTCGGGCCGCTCGACATCGACGGCCGCAGGGTCTACCAGATCGGCATCCCCATCCACTGGGGGTTCGTGGGCATCAACACCGGGCAGCACTGGCTGGCCAACGCCCTCACCCCGTTCGTGGGGGATGCGAGCGCGCGGACGCCGGAGTACAAGGCGTTCCTGGTGAACATCGAGAAGCTCTGATGTTCGCCAGGGACCGGGCACGGGCGGGGGAGCTGCGCGAGCGGTATCCGCACGCGGCCGAGGTGTTCGGGCTGTACCTGGCGCTGGTGGAGACGTGGGAGTCGGTGGGCGACCGCGTCCCGTCCGATGGGGCCGTGGAGTGGGCGCACGTGCACGTGCTGCCCCGCGTCATCGAGGCGACCGCCGCTCACGGCCCCCCGCTCCTGGCGGCCGCGGTCCGCATCGCCGTCGGCAACGGCCTCCTGGCCCCGGCCTCGCGCGCCGGCCCGCCCACCGCCCCCAACGGACCGCCCGGGACGGCCACGGGCTCGGGCGGCGGCGGCCTGCTGCACGCCTGGCTCGCGGGCGAGGAGTTGACGCCCATCGAGCGCTACCTCGCGCGCGCCACGCTACGTGTCGTCCCACTCGCCACGCCGCCCGCCCACGAAGCGGGGCGCTGTCCCGCGTGTGGCGGGGCGCCGCAGCTCAGCTACCGCACGGCCGGAGACGACCCGCTCGTCAGCGGCCGCCGCATGCTGCAATGCGCGCGCTGCGCCCACGAGTGGAGCTTCTCCGCCACCACCTGCCCCCAGTGCGGTGAGACCGGCAAACGCACCGTCCACGCAGAAGCCGCGACGTCCGGCGGCGAGGAACCGCGGGTCGGCCGGGGGATCGCCGCGGGCGACGCGTTGTTCCCTCACCTCAGCGCCGAATCGTGCGAGACCTGCCGCGGCTACCTCATCGACGTCGACCTCGGCCGCGACCCCCACGCCGTACCGCACGTGGACGAGCTGGCCGCCGTGCCCATCGACCTGCACATGGCCGACCACGGCTACACCAAGATCACGCCCAATCTGATGGGGTTCTGAAGATGCCGCACATCACACCGGGCCAGGCGTACGGGTTCTTCACCGACACCAGCGTGTGCATCGGCTGCAAGGCCTGCGAAGTGGCCTGCAAACAGTGGAACGAGCTGGAAGGCAACGAACCGTCGTTCCTGGACGGCTTCGACAACACCGGCAAGCTGGACGCCGAGAACTGGCGGCACGTGCAGTTCCACGACAACGTGCCCGACGAGAGCCTCACCACGGGCAACGGCAAGGCGTGGCTGATGATGTCGGACGTCTGCAAACACTGCCAGCAGGCCAGCTGCATGGAGGTCTGCCCGACTAACGCGATCATCCGCACCGAGTTCGACAGCGTCTTCATCCAGCCGGACGTCTGCAACGGGTGCCGCAACTGCATCGCGGCCTGCCCGTACGACGTGATCGGCGCCAGCCACGTGAACGGCATCGCGCAGAAATGCACACTCTGCTACGACCGCCTCCAGAACGACATGACCCCCGCCTGCGCCAAGGCCTGCCCCACCGAGTCGATCAAGTTCGGCCCGGTCTCGGAGCTGCGCCAGACGGCCGCCAAACGCCTGGAGATCCTGCACGCCCAGGGCGTCACGGAGGCCCGCCTGTACGGCCACGACGAGAAGGTGTACGGCGGCCTGAACGCGTTCTTCCTGCTCATGGACCGGCCGGAGAAGTACGGCCTGCCGGACGAGCGCAACGCGGTCCCGCCCAGCCGCAACAACGCCGGCGGCTACCTGACCGCCGCGGTCACCGCGATCCTGGGCGTCCTCGGCGGCCTGATCGCGCTGCGCCACCGCAAGGAAAAAGTGACGGGGGCCGAGGGAGAGAGCGATGGATGACGTCCAGCACTTCGCCGGCCCCCCGGACTGGCTGTGGTACATCCTGGCCTACTTCTTCCTCGCGGGCCTGTCCGGCGGCTCGTACGTCCTGGCCACCCTGCTCAGGCTCCGCAACGCCCCCGGCGACGAGCCGATGGCGAGGATCGGCTACTACATCGCGTTCCCGCCGATGCTCATCGCGCCGCTCTTGCTCGCGCTCGACCTCGGCCAGCCGTGGCGCTTCTGGCACATGATGTGGAACACCACCCCAGGCCACCCGGGGCTCAACTTCAAATATTGGTCGCCGATGTCGATCGGCTCCTGGGCTCTGGTCGTGTTCGGCGCGATCACCACGGTCTCCTTCGCCGCCTCGCTCGTCCGCGACGGCAAGCTGCGGTTGCCGCTCGTGCGGTGGCTCGACAACCGCCCCTTCACCATCTTCGGATCGCTGTTCGGCCTGTTCATCGCCGGCTACACAGGCGTGCTGCTGTCGGTGTCGAACCAGCCGGTGTGGAGCGACACCTGGGCGCTCGGCGGGCTCTTCCTCGTCTCCGGCCTGGCCGGCTCGGCCGCGCTGATGCTCCTGCTGGCCCGCTACCGCCCGGAGGCGCGCCCGAGCGCCGGGATGTTGTCGGTCTCCGAGCGGCTGTACGCGCTGCTGGAACTGGCGCTGATCGTGGTGTTCGCGGTGACGTTGTTCGCGGCGGGCACCCAGGGCATCGTGTTCGGCCTGCCCTGGCTCGTGCTGTGGCTGGTCGCCCTCGCAGGCCTGGCCCCGGGCCTGTACGGCCTCGTCACCGAACGGCTGTCGGCGGACGGCGCGGCGGCCGTACGTCATTCGCTGGCCGTGCCCCTGCTGGTGCTGGCCGGCGTGCTGGCCCTGCGCGCCGCCGTCATCTTCAGCGTCCAGGTGTGACGGCGTCAGGGGGCGAGGACGGTTTTCACGTCCAGGTGGCGATGGACGAACCCGTGCCGCAGCATGAGGTCGGCCACCCGCTGCAGCCCCTGCGGGTCCACGGCGGTGGGGTAGGCGCCCAGGGACGTCTGCGTGGCGGTCGCCGCGTCGATCTTCACGTACGTCGGCAGCACCGCCTCCACCTCTTTGCGGTCGCTCGTGGCGAGCCGCTGGGCCTTGGTGAAGGCACGTTGGAAGGCGGCCAGCGTCTGCGGGTTCTGCGTCACCCAGTCCTCGCTCGCCATCCAGCCGCCCACCGGCCAGTCCGTGATCCGGCCCGCCATGGTGTCCGCGACCCTGCGCAGCTTGGCCCGCGACTCGCCGGAGGTGAGGAACGGCTCGGCCGCCCACGCCGCGTCCACGTGCCGCGCGGCGAGTTTGCTCGGCATCTCGGGGAAGGGCACCTCCACGAACATGACGTCGCGCGCCTTCATACCGGCATCCCGCAACATGGCGGTGATGATGAGCGCGCTCAGCCCGTTGAGGTTGTTGATTGCGATCTTCTTGCCCTTGAGGTCCTTCACCGATTCGATCTTCGCGCCGTCCCTGGCGACGAGGCCGAAGGAGTCCGGTCCGGCCTGGGACATGGCCCCGACGACCTTGAACGGCATGCCCTTGTCCCCAGTGAAGAACGTGGTGACGTAGTCGGTCTGCGCGAGATCCAGGGCGCCGGCCTGCAAGGGCGGCGCCGCCGCTCCACTGCCCGTCACGACCACCGGCTCGACGGTCAGCCCTTCCTGCGTGAAAAACCCCTTGTTCAGCGCGATGAACAGCGGCGCCACCTCGGCGGTCGGCACGATGCCCACCTTGATGGTGTCCTTCTCGAGCACCGGCTTCGGCGGCGGCGTCTCATCGGCGGCGCCGGAGCACGCCGCTGTCACGAGGACCAGGGCCAGGGCGGCTAAGCCGCGGGTGACGCGTCGCATCGTGGGAGCTCCTCCGCGAGTCGGCAGTGCCAGCAGGGGAGCGTACCTGATGAAGATCGCTTCCGGGGGCGAAACATGTGGTTCTGCGCGGCTGGCGCTAGCGACCCTGATAGGTCTCGCGGGCGGACATGACGTCGGGCATGCGGCCCTCCACCCAGGTGATCAGCGGGATCAGATATTCGGCGGCTTCGCGGCCGAGCTCGGTGAGGCTGTATTCGACCCTGGGCGGGATCGTGTGTTCTGCCTTCCGTAGCACCATGCCGTCGCGTTCGAGGGTCTGGAGGGTTTGGGACAACATCTTCTCGCTGACGCCGTCGACGCGACGGCGCAGCGCGTTGAACCGGTAAGGCCCTTCGTACAGGGCCGTCAGCGCCAGGATCGCCCAGCGGCCGGTGATCGACTCCAGCACCGAGCGCGAGGTGCACCGGCGCGAGAAGACGTCGGCCACCAGATTCTCGAAGTCCTCCATAGAGGTCAGCTTACGCGATCGCAGCACTTTCTGATAGAAAGTGCTAACCGAACTACCTGTACTGAGGGAGAGTAACCATGATCGTCGTGACAGGGGCTAGCGGACACCTGGGCCGGCTGGTGATCGAGGAGCTGAAGAAGCGGGTTCCCGCCGAGCGGATCGTCGCGGCGGCGCGTACCCCCGAGAAGGTCGCCGACCTCGGCGTCGAGGTGCGCGAAGCCGACTACGACCGGCCGGAGACGCTGAAGGGCGCGCTGGGGGACGCCACCAGGGTCCTGCTCATCTCGGGCCTGGACGCCAACCGAGCGCAGCAGCACGCGGCCGTCGTGGACGCGGCCAAGGAGGCCGGGGCCACGCTCGCCTACACCAGCGCGCCCAACGCCGACCTCACCGAAGCGGCCCTCGCCGCCGACCACAAGGCGACCGAGGCGTACATCACGGCGTCCGGGGTGGCGTACACGTTGCTGCGCAACAACTGGTACCACGAGAACTACGAGCAGTCGATCACGATCGCTCCCCAGCTGGGCGCCGTGTACGGCGCCGCCGGCGACGGCAGGATCGCCGCGGCCTCGCGCGCGGACTACGCCGCCGGTGCGGCCGCCGTGCTGGCCGGTGAGGGCCATGAGGGCAAGGTGTACGAGCTGTCCGGCGACATCGCCTGGACACTCGCCGAGCTGGCCGCCGAGATCTCCGCGGTCACCGGCAAGGAGATCACCTACCAGGACCTGCCGAAGGACGACTACGCGGGCGTCCTGGCCGGCGCGGGCGTGCCGGCTCCGATGGCGGGGGTGCTGGCCGACGTGGACGTCCAGATCTCCCGTGGCTGGCTCGCCCAGACGCCCGGCACCCTTCGTGAGCTCATCGGCCGCCCCACGCAGCCGATCGGCGAGTACGTCAGGACCCTGCTCGGCCGCTGATCACGCGACAGCGCAGCCTCCTCTTCGGCCTCGGCCGGCACCTCCAGGCAGGCCGGCCGAGCGCTGGTCTTCTCCGCGTCGTGCCGGTCGGGCAGGTCGGCCGGCACGACCGCCGGGCCGGTGGTCGATGATGCTGGGGACGACGGAGAGGATGCTGATCACATGAGCGAGTTCGACTTCTGCCCGTGGTTGTTCTGGGCCCATGCGACCGAGGAGGACCGGCAGGCCCAGGCGGACCACGTGGCGGGGTTGCGCGGCCTGATGGAGCTGGAGGCGCCGGAGAAGGTGTTCATCTCGCCGCTGGCGGCCGTCTACGCGGATCGGCTCACCCTGGGGGAGCGCAGCTACATCGCGGCCCACGTGTACGTCACGGACGACGTGGTGATGGGGGACGACTGCACGCTCAACCCGTACTCGGTGGCGCGCGGGCGTGTGGTGCTCGGGAACGCCGTGCGGGTGGGGGCGCACACCTCCCTGCTCGGCTTCAACCACGGCGCCGCCCCGGACCGGCCGGTGTTCCGGCAGGCGATCACGTCGAAGGGGATCCGCATCGGCGACGACGTGTGGATCGGGTCGAACGTGGTGGTGCTGGACGGGGTGACGATCGGCGATCACGCCGTCGTCGGGGCGGGCGCGGTGGTCACGAAGGACGTGCCCGCCTGGGCCATGGTCGCCGGCAACCCGGCCCGCCTGATCCGCGACCGCCGCACCCCACGCCCCACCGCCCCGGCCCCAGACACGGCGGACCGCCACACCCCAGACGCGGCGGACCGCCACACCCCAGACGCGGCGGACCGCCACACCCCGGGCGCGGACGCCGTCCTGCCGGATGACGTCGCGAGCTCGGGCCAGGCCGCTGTCACGCGTGCGGCCGGGCACGGCGCTGCGAAGGAAGCGGCTGGGCACGGCGCTGGGAAGGGAGGCGACCTGGAGCGGCTGCTCGCCGAATTCGCCGACCGGGCCAGGGACCAGGCCGAGGCGGTGCTGCGCCGCTGCTGGACGGGCGAGCGCTACGTGGACCGCCCGGACGCCGAGCCGACCGTACGGGCCTGGTGCGACGCGGTCGAGATCGCCGACCTGTTGCTCGGCGGCCCGCCCCCGATCCCCGCGCGGGACGAGATCGTCGGGTTCCTCCAGGACCGGCAGGACGCCGCCACCGGCCTGGTCCCGGAGCTCGGCGACACAGGAACGCCGGCGCTCGACGGGGCCGCCGCCTACCACGTGCTCTGCGTCGGCTATGCGCTCGACCTGCTCGGCGCCCGCTTCCGCCACCCGGTCCACGCCGTCGCCGGCCTCGGCTCCCAGGACCTGATCGCCGCCCTGGACGCCCTCGACTGGAAGCGCAAGGCGTGGACGGCCGGCTCGTGGGTGGACACCGTCGGGACCGGCCTCTACCGCAACCTCGCCGACTTCGGCCTGCGCGGCGAGATCGAGACCCTGTACGGGTGGCTCCTGACGAGGTGCTCGCAGGCCCACGGCATGTGGGGCGAGCCGGACGCCGACGCGGGCTGGCTGCAGGTGGTCAACGGCTTCTACCGGCTCACGCGGGGGACGTTCGCGCAGTTCGGGGTGCCGCTGCCCTACCCCGAGCGGGCTGTCGACACCGTGCTCGCCCAGGCGCGCGACCCTCGCCACTTCGGCCCGGACACCGGGAACGCCTGCAACGTGCTCGACGTCGTCCACCCGCTCTGGCTGGCGGGCAAGCAGACGCGGCACCGCCGCGAGGAGGGCGCGGCCTGGGCCAGGGAGCTGCTCATTCGCGCGGTCGGCGGCTGGCAGGACGGCGCGGGCTTCAGCTTCGCCCTGACCCGGGGGAGCGGCGCGACCCGCACGCCGGGACTGCAGGGCACCGAGATGTGGCTGGCCATCATCTGGCTGCTCGCGGACCATCTCGGGGTCTCGGACGCGCTCACCTACCGGCCTCGCGGCATCCACCGCCCGGAACCGGCCATCCAACTCCGCTGACTCCGCGCGGTTTCCTCACCGCTGTGCCGCCCGCAAGATAGGGGGAGCAACGACGGCTCCGGCGGCCATGTGATGATGTCCCCAAGCGGCACGGGGGAGGAAAACGATCGTGGGGTCTTTCGCGGGCAGCACGCTGCCCCCGGATGACATCGTCGTCTCGGCTCTGCGGGCGGGCGATGAGGCGATGTTCGCGGCGTTGCTCGACACCTGGTCGCGGGGCATGCTGCGGGTGGCCAGGACCTACGTGTCCACCGACGACTCCGCGGAGGAGGTGGTGCAGGACACCTGGCTGGCGGTGATCGGCGCCATCGACGGTTTCGAGGGCCGCTCGTCGGTCAAGACGTGGGTTTACCGCATCCTGGTGAACACGGCGAAGAAGCGCAGCGTGCGGGAGAGTCGTACACTGCCGTGGAGCGCCCTCGAACTGGACGCCGGACCGACCGTCGATCCCTCGCGGTTCCACGGTACGGACGCCGCCCTGCCGGGAAGCTGGAAGGAGTCGCCCGCGGTCTGGCCGACCCCGGAGAGCCAGGCGCTCGCCGCGGAGGTGCGCGGCCTCATCGGAGAGGCTCTGGCCGGGCTGCCGCCGCGGCAGCGGATCGTGATCACGCTGCGTGACGTGGAGGGGTGTACCTCCGAGGAGGTCTGCGAGATCCTGGAGATCTCGGCAGCCAACCAGCGGGTCCTGCTGCATCGCGCGCGTGCGGTGGTCCGCGGGCGGCTGGAGGACTACTTCGAGTCGGTGAAGCAGGCAGAATAGGTGAAGCGGTTCATATCGCAGAGGGTAAGGCGGGCAACGTCGTGAAGCGGTTCACGTGCGGCGAACTGGTGGAAGTCATCACCGCCTACCTCGACGACGCCCTCGACCAGCCGTCCCGTGCCGGGATCGAGGTCCATCTGTCCTGCTGTGAGGACTGCGGGCACTACGTCGACCAATTCCGCTCGACCATCCGGGCCCTCGGCGACCAGCCTCCCGAGAAGTTGTCGCACGGCACGCGGGAGCGGCTGATGTCCGCCTTCAGGAGCCGGCGACCCGCCTGAGAATTCTCCTGTAACGCTCGCGTGGCTCGCGGGTCTGTAGACCCATGCGCCACGTGACGATCGGGCCGACGCCACCCCAGGACGACTCGGAGGCCCAGGAGGCCTCCGAAGCGGCGGACAGCGCGGACGCGCCGCTGGAGGACGCCTCGGAGGTGGGGGATTACGCCCGCCGGTGCTTCCGTGCGGGCGGCGGCGATCGGGTGGGTGTCGAGCTGGAGTTTCTCGTCTTCGACCGGGCCGACGTCGCCAGGCACGTGCCGCTGGAGCAGGTCGCGCGGGCGTTGCCGCCGCTGCCCGGCGGGAGCCGGGTGACGTTCGAGCCGGGCGGCCAGCTGGAGCTCTCCGGGCCCGCGGGGCCGCTGTCCGGCGCGATCGACGGGCTCACCGCCGACCTGGCCGTCGCCCGCCGCGCCCTCGAGGCCGCGGGCCTGGCACTGGCGGGCGTGGGCCTCGATCCGGTGCGCCCGCCCCGGCGGCAGTTAAGCCTGCCCAGGTACGAGGTCATGGCGGAGTTCTTCGGCGGTCCCTACGGGCCGTTGATGATGTGCTCGACGGCCTCCATCCAGGTCAACCTGGACCTGGGATGGCGGCCGGAGACCCGCTGGGAGCGGGCGCACCTGCTGGGCCCCGTCCTGACCGCGGCCTTCGCCAACTCCCCGCTCAGCGGCGGCCGCCCGTGCGGCTGGATGTCCGGCCGCCAGGCCGTGTGGGACAACCTCGACCCCACCAGGACGGCCCCCGTACCCGTGTCCGGCGACCCGGCCGCGGACTGGGCGGACTATCTGCTCGACGCCCGGCTCATGCTGGTGCGGGAGGACGGGGACCGCTGCCGGCCGGTCCGCGACGGCTCGACCTTCCGCGACTGGCTGGCGACCGGCGAGCCCACCGCGGCGGATCTGGCGTACCACGCCACCACGGTGTTCCCTCCGGTACGCCCCCGCGGCTGGCTGGAGATCCGCTACCTCGACGCCCAGCACCCGGCGACCTGGCCGGTGTGCGTGGCCGTGACCTGCGCGCTCATCGCCGACGACCGGGCCGCCGACGCGGCGCTGGCCGCCGCGGAGCCGTACCGGGAGATGTGGCCGGAGGCCGCGCGGTGCGGGCTGGCAGACCCGCGGCTGGCCAAGGCCGCGGAGGCGTGCTTCCGCGCCGCGCTCGAGGCGCTGCCCCGCCTCGGCGCGACGCCCGCTCTGGTCGGCGAGGTGGCCGCCTTCGCCGACCGGCACGTGACACCCGGCCGCTCGCCGGCGGCCGACCTCATAGACCTGGGCCCCCGGGCCTGGCTGACCGAAGGGGGACGAGTGTGAACGACTTCAAGGAACGCATCGCGGCCGAGCTGATCGCGGTGCGCGACCGGTCGCTGACCTACACGGAGGCGGACGACGATGTGCTCGTCCACCAGCACTCGCCGCTGATGTCGCCCCTGGTGTGGGACCTCGCGCACGTCGGCAACTACGAGGAGCTGTGGGTGCTGCGGGCGGCCGCGGGCATCACGCCGCTCCGGCCCGAGATCGACGACATCTACGACGCCTTCAAGACGCCGCGCAAGGACCGGCCCACGCTGCCGTTCCTGCGCCCGGCCGAGGCCCGCGACTACATCGGCGGCGTACGCGGCCGCGTGCTCGACGTCCTGGACGCTGTCGACCTGGAGGACCCGAGCCCGCTGCGCCGCGACGGGTTCGTGTTCGGCCTGGTGATCCAGCACGAGCACCAGCACGACGAGACCATGCTCGCCACGCTGCAGCTGTCGCGGCGGCCCGGCATGGTGCGGGACGGCGCCCTGCCGCCCGGACGCGCGGCGGGCGCGGAGGAGGTGTACGTCCCCGCCGGCTCGTTCCTGATGGGCACCGACACCCTGCCCTGGGCCTACGACAACGAACGCCCTGCCCACCGGGTCGACCTGCCCGCCTACTGGATTGATCGGCTGCCCGTCGGCAACGCCGCCTACGCCGCGTTCATCGAGGACGGCGGCTACCACGACCCGCGCTGGTGGACGCCCGAAGGCTGGCGGTGGCGGCAGAACAGCGGCGTCTTCGCCCCGCTGTTCTGGGTCAAGGACGGCGGCACGTGGTGGCGCAGCCGTTTCGGCCGCACCGAGCCCGTGCCGATGGACGAACCCGTCCAGCACGTGTGCTGGTACGAGGCCGATGCCTACGCCCGCTGGGCGGGCAAGCGGCTGCCCACCGAGGCGGAATGGGAGAAGGCGTGCGGCTGGGACGCCGCGGCGGGCCGGGCCCGCAAGTACCCGTGGGGCGATCAGGATCCCACGCCGGAGCTCGCCAACCTCGGGCACCGGGCGGCCCGGCCCGCGCCGCTCGGCGCCTACCCCGGCGGGGCGAGCCCGTACGGGGCCGAGCAGATGGTCGGAGACGTGTGGGAGTGGACCGACACGTGGTTCGGCGGCTACCCCGGCTTCAGCGCCTTTCCCTACCGCGAGTACAGCGAGGTCTTCTTCGGCCGCGACTACCGCGTGCTGCGTGGCGGCTCGTGGGCGGCCGACCCCGCCGCGGTCCGCACCACGTTCAGGAACTGGGACTATCCGATCCGCCGGCAGATCTTCACCGGGTTCCGCTGCGCCCGCACCGCGGAGCAGCGCTAGTGTGCCGCCACGCGGCCTGGCTCGGCGCGCCGAGACCCGCCGCCACGCTGATCCACGAGCCCGAGCACGGCCTGCACGCTCAGTCGTACGCGCCCCGCCGGCAGCGGCACGGCACGGTCAACGCCGACGGCTTCGGCATGGGCTGGTACGACCCGGACCGCACCGAACCCATCCGTTACCGCCGTTCGATCCCGATCTGGGCGGACGCCAACCTGCCCGCGCTCGCGCAGGTGGCCCGCTCCGGCTGCCTGCTGGCGGCCGTCCGCTGCGCCACCTCCGGCATGCCGGTCGAGGAGAGCGCCACCGCGCCCTTCACCGACGGGCCGTGGCTGCTCAGCCACAACGGCCGCGTCGCGCGGGAGGCGGTCAGGGACCTCGCCGACGAGGCCGAGAGCGCCTGCGACTCCGCCTGGCTCGCCGCCGCCGTGTTCCAGCGGCTGCGTACCGGGCTCGGCCTCGGCCAGTCCCTCGCCGAGGTCGTCGTGAAAGCCGGGGCGAGGGACCCCGGCGCCCGCCTGAACCTGCTCGCCTGCGACGGCGGGTCGCTCGCCGCGACCGTCTGGGGCGACACCCTCTTCGTCCGCCCTTTAGAGGACGGCGTTCTCGTGGCGAGCGAGCCGCTTGACGACCTGCCCGGATGGCAGGCCGTGCCGGAGCGGAGCCTGCTGCTCGCCACCGCCGCCGACGGCGTACGCGTCCAGCCCTTGTGACTACTGGGAGATCTTGTGCCTATCAGCCAGTCCACCGTGCGGTTGATCAACCATCTTGACCGCGACTACCTGCGCAACGCCCTCGAACACGACGTCAGAACCGGCCTGACCGCGACCCCCAAATGGCTGCCGCCCAAGTGGTTCTACGACGAGGTGGGCAGTGACCTGTTCTCTCAGATCACCCGGTTGCCGGAGTACTACCCGACCCGGCGCGAGCTGGCCATCCTCCGTGCGCGGGCCGGCGAGCTAGCGGCGGCCAGCGGCGCGGACACGCTGGTCGAGCTGGGGTCGGGGACCAGCGAGAAGACCGTCCTGTTGCTCGACGCCCTCACCGAGGCCGGGACACTGCGCGGCTACACGCCGGTGGACGTGGACGCGGTCACGTTGCGGTCGGCGGCGCACCGGCTGGCAGAGCGCTACCCCGGGCTCGCCGTGCAGGCCGTGTGCGCCGACTTCGAACGTCATCTGCGCCTGCTGCCACGTACGGGGCGGCGCATGGTGGCCTTCCTGGGTGGCACCATCGGGAATCTGGATCCCGCCGCCCGCGAGGTCTTCCTGAAGGAACTGCACGACAACCTCAGCCCCGGTGACACCTTCCTGCTCGGGGCCGACCTGGTGAAGGACCGGGGACGGCTGGTCGCCGCCTACGACGACACGGCCGGCGTGACGGCCGCCTTCAACCGCAACGTGCTGCACGTGATCAACCGGGAGCTGGACGCCGGCTTCGAGCCGGACGCTTTCGAGCACGTCGCCCTGTACGACGAGCGTAACGACTGGATCGAGATGCGGCTGCGTGCCTCCAGGGCCATGCGGGTGCGAGTCGGCGGGCTCGGGCTGGCCGTGGACTTCGCCGAAGGGGAGGAGACGCGTACCGAGATCAGCGCCAAGTTCCGGCCGGACGGCCTGCGCCGCGAGCTGGCGGCGGCGGGGTTCGCGGTGCGCCGCTGGTACACCGACCCGGCCGGCGACTTCGCCCTCCTCCTGGCCGAGGCGTGACCCGGGAGGAGACCACAGCGGGCTGGGAGACGGCGGAGACGGTCGCGAAGGCGTGGCGGGCGGCGCGATCCGTCGTGCCGCCGGGGCTTCTGGACGCGGCCGGGTGCAACGTGCCCAGCGACCGCACGTTCGACGCCGTGGTCGCGCACCTGCGGCTGGAGCGCGAGCTCGGCGGCTACGCGGCCGAGCCGGACCTCACCCCGGCGCGGTCGGCGCTGGCCGACCTGGTCGGGGCAGGGCCCGCCGACGTCGCGTTCGCGGAGAGCGGGACGGCGGCGATGGCGGCGCTGCTCGGCGGCTGGCGGCTGCCCCCGGGCAGCCGCGTCGGCTTCGCCCGCACGGAGTACGGCAGCACGCTGATGCTGCTGCGCCGCCTGGCCGCGGAACGCGGCTGGAAGCTCGTCGAGCTGCCCGTGGACGACGACTCCCGCATCGACCTGGACGGGCTGCGGTCCGTGCTTGCCGCGGGGCTGGACCTGGTCAGCGTGGTGCACGTCGCCTCGCACCGGGGCGTCGTGCAGCCTGCCGCGGAGATCGGCGCCCTGTGCCGGGCCGCGGGGGTGCCGCTGGTGCTGGACGTCTGCCAGTCGCTCGGCCAGGTGCACGCCGGCGGCGTGGGCGCGACCGCCTATGTGGGCACCTCCCGCAAGTGGCTGGCCGGGCCACGCGGGGCCGGCTTCCTCATCGTGCCCGGCCTCACAGCGGAGATGGACGCCGCCGTCCCGACGCTCGGCGGCCACGTGTGGACGGCGGGCACCCCGGCGCGTCGTGCGATCCCGGACGAGCCGTCGCCGCGGCCCGGCGCGATCCGCTACGAGGGCTCGGAGGGCGGGATCGCGGCGCGGATCGCGCTCGGCGTGGCGGTCCAGGAACACCAGGCCCTCGGCCCGGCCGCCGTCCACGCCCACCTGGCGGGCCTCGGCGGCCTGGCACGGCGCGTGCTCGACGGCGCCGGCGGGTGGCGGGTGGTCGAGCCGCTCGACGAGCCCTCCGCCCTCGTCACCCTCAGACCGCCACAGGGCGGGTCGGCCGATGACGTCAGGTCGCGGGCGGCCCGGGCCCGCCTGCTCGTGGGCGCCGCCCCCGTCGCCCGGGCTCCCCTGGATCTGCGCGAGCCCGTCCTGCGCGTGTCCCCGCCCCCGGGCACTCCCGCGGAGACGCTTCACGCACTCGCCCGCCTCCTGGAGACCTGACCACGGTGCCGTCACGCGGCGCCGGCCAGGACGCTCGGCCGGCCGCGTGGCACGTCCTCGCAAAATCTGTCCCATGCGCGAGCCCGATCTTCACCATGGGTTGCCGACGGTCGGGTATGTGACCCCGGCATACGCGATGAGCAGGCATAACGTCCCCGTGACCGGTACACGCCATGGGGCATATGTTGGTTACATCGGCTCGTCTTCGCGTGCGGTCGTCTACTCACCAGAGCCGATGCGAGGCATCGATGACCAATGCCACAGTGCGCGCCTTGGCGCACACGTACACCGACGGACTACCTGCCGAGCTGACCAGTTTCATCGGGCGCCGGCACGAAGTGGCGATGGTCAAACGCCTGATGGCCGACGCCCGCATGGTGACCCTCACCGGGCCCGGCGGCGTCGGCAAGACCCGGCTGGCCCTGCGCGTCGCCGCCGACCTGCGACGGGCCTTCCCCGACGGGGTCTGGCTGGTAGAACTCGGCGAGCTCAGCTACCCCGCGCTGCTGCCGCAGACCGTGGTCGCCGCGCTGAATATCCAGGATCACTCCGCCCGCCCGCCCATCCAGGTGCTCACGGATCGCCTGCGCGAGCAGCGGGCGCTGGTCCTCCTGGACAGTTGCGAACACGTACTCAACGAGTCCGCCATGCTGGCTCAGACGCTGCTGAGCTCCGCCCCCGAGCTGCGCATCCTGGCCACCAGCCGCCAGTTGCTGGGCATCGCCAGCGAGCACGTTTTCGCAGTGCCGACGCTGCCGGGCCCCGACTCCGAGCACGGCGGGCCGCACCCCCTATCCGACGCGGCCCGGCTCTTCGCCGAGCGGGCCGAGGCCGTCGTGCCCGGTTTCACCGTCACGAACGAGAACCGGGACATCGTCGAGCGGATCTGCCGCCGCCTGGACGGCCTGCCGCTCGCCATCGAACTCGCCGCCGTGCGGCTGCGCGCGCTCTCGGTCCACCAACTGCTCGATCGGCTGGACGATCGCTTCCGGCTGATCACCACGAGATCGACGGTCACTGCGCCGCGCCACCGGACGCTGCGCGCCTTGATCGACTGGAGCTACGACCTGTGCACCGAGCACGAGCGCCTGCTGTGGGCACGCATCTCGGTGTTCCGCGGCAGCTTGGATCTGGAGGCGGCGGAAGCGGTCTGTGCCGGGGACGGCATCGCCCGTGACGAGATCGTCAACCTTGTGGGCGGCCTGACGGAGAAGTCCGTCCTGATCAGGGAGGAGCATCCCTGGGGAGTGCGATACCGGCTGCTGGACACCATCCGGCAGTACGGGAAGGAGCGGCTGATCGCCTCCGGGCAGGACCAGGAGCTGAAACGCCGCTATCGCGACTACTACCGGGAGCTGTCGCGCGAGGCGCGGGCGCAGCATTTCGGCCCCGCGCAGATCAAACTGCTGAACCGGCTGCGAGTCGAGCATCCCAACCTGCGCACGGCCCTGGAATACTGCCACGCCGAGCACGCCGGGCTCTGCATCGACATGGCCAGCGACCTCCTCTACCACTGGATCTCCAGCAGCCACCTGGGCGAAGGACGCGACTGGCTCGAGCGGGGACTCGCGGACACCGCCGGCCTGTGCGAGGTCAGGGCTCGGGCGTTGTGGGCATGTGGCCGGCTCGCCATCATCCAGGGTGATCTGGCTTCGGCCGTCGAGCGGCTCGCCGAGAGCAGAGAGCTCGGCGAGCGACTCGGACTCGAACCGGTCCTCGGCTACGTCGCCCAGTACTCCGGCATGATCGCGATGGAGGAGGGAGACACCGCCTCGGCTGTCAGCTCCTTCCAGGAAGCGCTGGACCGTCATCGCGCCGTCACGGACCCGGAGGGCGAGGTCCAGGCGTTGACCTGGCTCACCTTCGCGTATTCCGTCCTCGGCGACTCTGAACGCGCCGTCGCCGCCGCCGAGGAGGGCATCGCCGTCTGCGACGCCCATGGCGAGAGCTGGCACAAGTCGTACGCGATGATGGCGCTCGGCGTCGAGCTCTGGCGCCAAGGCGACACGCCCCGCGCGACGGACCTGCAACAGCAGAGCCTGCGCTTCTTCCACGCAGTGGACGACTCGGTCGGAGTCGGGGGCAACGTAGAAGTGCTGGCCTGGATCGCCGCCTCGGAACGGGACTTCACGCGGGCCGGCGAACTGCTGGGCATCCTGCGCAACATCTGGGAGCCGATCGGCGTGCCACTCCTGGGCATCGGCCACCTCATCCGATACCACGACGAGTGCGAGGCCCGTACGCGTCGCGCCCTCGGCGAGCGGGCCTTCCAAGCCGCCGTCGAGCGTGGCGCCAAGCTCTCCCGCGAGCAGGCGGTCGCCTACGCCCTCATGGAGGAGGCGCCGTCCCGCGGCCGGGCCGGCGAGACTGGCGGGCTCTCGGCCCTCACCCCACGCGAGATGGAGATCGCCCGCCTCATCGCCCAGGGGATGAGCAACAAGGAGATCGCGGCGACGCTGGTGATCGCTCAGCGCACCGCCGAGGGCCACACCCAGCACATCCTGCGCAAACTCGGCTTCACCTCCAGGGCCCAGATCGCCGGCTGGGTCGTCGAGCAGGCCCGCCTCTCCGGAGAGGAACCTCCCGGCGGAGCACGAGCATGACCACCAACGACACGATCCGGGACGTCCCGGCCGCCGAACAGCCGGCGGCGGACTGGTCGCAGCCCGACACTCCTGCTTTCGTCGGACGAAGGCATGAGATCTCCGAAGTCAGGCGCATCCTGCCCAAGACCCGCCTGCTGACCCTGACCGGCGCGGGTGGTGTCGGCAAGACGCGGCTGGCGCGACGTGTCAGCGAGCTCGCGCGGCAGAAGTACCGGGACGGGGTTCGGCTGGTAGAGCTGGCCACCATCGACGACGAGGACCTGCTGGCCCCGGCCGTGGCCGCCGCGCTGGGAGTCCGTGACACCGGACCGGACGTCGTGGATCAGCTGGTGGAGCGTCTGGCCGACAAACGGGTGCTGGTGGTGCTGGACAACTGCGAGCATCTGCTGGATGCGTGCGCCCGCCTGGTGCAGCGGCTCCTGCGCGACACTCCGTGGCTGCGGATCCTGGCCACCAGCCGGCAGTCACTCGGGGTCTACGGGGAGCGGGTGCTGTGTGTGCCGTCGCTCTCCGTCCCCGAGCCCGGCGACACCACGCGCGACATCGCCCGGCGAGACGCCGTGCGCCTCTTCGCGGAGCGGGCGGCGACCATCCGGCCGGGTTTCGTCGTCGACGCGGCCAACGCCGGGGCGGTCGCCCGGCTGGCTCGGCGCCTCGACGGGATTCCGCTGGCCATCGAGCTGGCAGCGGTACGGCTACGCACGGCATCGGTGGAGGAGCTGGCGAATGAGCTCGACAAGTGCCTGGACCTACCGGCCGAGACCGGCCCTGGCACCCTGGCACGCCACCAGACCCTGCGGGCGACCATGGACTGGAGCTTCGGGTTGTGCTCGTCCGGTGAGCGGCGACTGTGGGAGCGGCTGTCGATGTTCCCGGGGGGCGTGGACCTGGAGACCGCCGAAGCCGTCTGCCCCGGGCAGGGTCTGGCACGCGAGGACGTGCTGGATCTCATGGCCGGCCTGGTGGACAAGTCCATCCTGTGCACAGCGGAGCAGCACGACGGCGGAGTCCGCTACCGCATGCTGGAGCCCATCCGCGCGTACGGTCGCGAGCGGCTGCCCTCCACGGACGCGCAGGCGTTGCGTGCGCGCTACATCGACCACTATCGCCGGCTGACCGGGCGCGTGCGCGTGGACCGGATGGAGCCCGGCCAGATCGACCGCCATCGGACGCTGAACGTGGAGCTTCCCAACGTGCGGGTCGCCCTGGACCTCTGCTTCGACAGGCCCGGTGACGCGCCCGCCGGGTTGGAGATCGCCTCCGCGCTCTGGGCCCACTGGCTCATGGCCGGCGCGCTCAGCGAAGGACGGCACTGGCTGAAACGCGGTCTCGCGCTCGTGTCCCGACCGAACGACACCCGGGCGATGGGCCTGTGGGCCAGCGGGCTGTTCGCCCTCTACCAGGGCGATCCGGCGGCCGGAGCCGACCTGCGGGAGTGCTTGGCACTCGCGCGGCAGTCGAGGGACGAGGCGCTGCTCGCGTTCGCCACCCAGATGTCCGGCGTCGCGGCGCTGGCCGAGGGCGACCCCCAGGGCGGGCTCGCGCTCGTGGAGGACGCTCTCACCCGTCACCGTGCGAGAGACGACGTCCACGCCGTGGGGGTCACGCTCTACTTCGCCACTCTCTTCGCCGCCCACCTGAGCCCGGACCGGGCCGCCGCCTACGGTGAAGAACTGGTGACGATGTGCGAAGAGCGCGACGCAGCGCTCTTCCGCGCGTACGCCTTGTACGCGCTCGGCATCGCCCGCTGGGAACAGGGCGACTGGCGCCGGGCCGAGGCCAAGATGCGGGAGGTGACCGCGTTCTGGAGCGCCGTCGACGACCGATGGGGCCTCCTCCAGTGCCTGGAGGTGCTGGCCTGGACCGCCGGGGCTCGCGGGCGGCACGAGCGCGCCGCCTGGCTGCTGGGCGCCGCCCACGACCTGTGGCGGGCGGTCACCGCCTCTCCGTCGCGGCCGCGGTTCCAGGTGAAGTCACACCAGGAGTGCGTCGAGCGGGCACGTCGCGCACTGGGGGCCCAGGCGTACACGGCGGCCTTCCGGAAAGGTGCGAGGCTCAGGCTGTCCCGGGCGGTCGACTACGCGCTGGAAGAGCCATGACGAGCACCCGGCAGGGTTAGAGGAGGTCCTCGGCCTCAGGAGTAGAGCCGCTCAGGATCGATCAGCATGACGTCGCCGTTCTCCGCCGCGCGTAGATCCGCCGTGAACCCGGCAGCGCTGTAGCAGGCCAGGCGGGTAGATCGCATGTCATACCCACGGACCGCGAGAAGGTCGCGGACGCGACGGAGCCGCTCGACATGCCCTTCGCACATGACGTCTCCCCATTTGACCTCTCCCAAGGACAGCACCCGGCGGGGCCCCCCGTCCGGCTCTGCCAGGACCACGACGTCGATCTCGTGGCTGGTCCGGCGTTCGGGATCGTTGACTACCCCGTGACCGATCTCTGCGGGAACGTCGCCGAAGGTCTCGGCTCCGGCGAAGTCCGCGGCCCATGTACGGCAGACCTCTTCGAAATGCGGCCCCACCACTCCGCTCAGGAATCGGTCACGGCTGCGCTTCCAGACCTGTTCGGCCCGCCTGCGTTCGAGTTCCCGCCACGCCGGGCGCATCACCGAGTGGTAGAAGCTGATCAGTGGTTCTGTGATCCGGTAGAGAGGGCGGGCCGCACGCAACATGTCAGGGGATTTGGCGAGCAGCCCGGCGTCTTCGAGCACGGCGAGCGGGTGACTGATCTCCGTGGCCTTGCGGCCTATGTAGTTGGCGATGCCACCGCGCGAGGCGTTCCCCTCCGCCACCGCCGCCAGGACGGAGTGGTAGAGAGCGGGATCGCGCAGGTCCGGCTCCTCTGCGAGGAGATAGCGCGCCTCTCGGAAGAGCGGGCGGGCGGGATTCAGCACCGCGCGCTTGACCCAGTCGTCGAAGTCGGCGAGCGACCGCGGAACGTCGTCGCGAACGTATTCGCGGCGGTAAGCAGGTGTTCCGCCCACCACGGCGTGCGTCAGCAGGGCTAGTCGCGGATCGCTGATCTGCCAGAACTCGGCGGCCAGCCGGTAATCGAGCGTGGGCACGACCAGTTCCAGACCGGCTCTGCCACGCAACGGCGCGTTCCCTGCCAGCAGCCCGCCCATGAAAGTGAGGGCGGAGCCGCACAGGATCAGGCGGATCGGCGATCCACCCTTGCGCCGCCGCAGGTCCAGGGCTGCCTGCAGGACGGACGGCAGCTCGGGCGAGACCTTCGCCAGGTAAGGGAATTCGTCGATCACCACAGGAAGCGGTGACGACGTATCCAGGTCGAGGATCGCCTCGATAACCGCACGCCAGGAGGTGAAGTGGAGCGGTGCGGAGCTGCCGAGCCGGGCGGCCAGCAACCCGCCGATCATGTGGAAGTGCTCGGCGGGAAGTGCCTCGGTGCCTTCGATATAGATCCCTCCAGCGGCGTCGCAGATGGATCCGAGGAGAAGCGTCTTGCCCTGGCGTCGCCTCCCCGACACCACGCCCAGTGTTGGATATGGAGAGTCGTCGTTGATGAAGTCGACCAGTTCGGCCCACTCCACCTCGCGATCGAAGATCTCGGAAGGCTTGGTGATGTCCACTCCAACAATATAGAAGTATGATTATTATAAGTCTAGTTCAACATGCCACCGTAACCCGCCTTGATCTTGGGCGGCGAAGGCGTCGCTGCCGTTTTGCCAGTCGCTTGCAACCAGATTGCCAGTGCCATCGGAGATCGTCTTGCCTGTGCTGCTCGTCGCTGCGCGTACCCCCAGCGTCACTGTGGCACTTTCAGGCAGCGTCATCGCAAGAAACACGAGGTGAGAAATGGCCACGATGACGATCAGCGCGTCCACGCTCAACGGGCGCCACCACAAGAGCGCGCTCACGATCTTCATGGTCATCGTGGTGGCCCACTGGGCCGAGCACGTGACTCAGGCCGTGCAAGTCTATGCCTGGGGCTGGCCGTTAAGCGAAGCCCGGGGCGTGCTCGGCATGCCCTTCCCCTGGCTGGTGACCTCGGAGTGGATGCACTACGGGTACGCGCTGCTCATGCTCGTGGGCCTCATCATGCTCCGCAAGGGCTTCACCGGCAGGTCACGACTTTGGTGGAACATCTCTCTGGGCATCCAGGTCTGGCACCACCTGGAGCATCTGCTGCTGCTCGTGCAGAAGCTCAGCGGCGTCTACCTGATGGGCCGGCCGGTCCCGACGAGCGTTCTGCAGCTGATCCTGCCCAGGATGGAGCTGCACCTCTTCTACAACGCCCTCGTCTTCGCGCCCATGGTGGTGGCGATGCTCCTCCACCGCCACCCCACCCCCGCGGAGCGGTCGGGCGCCTCCTGCACCTGCGCGGTCGCACACTAGGTCATGACGGTCACGAAACGGCGGTTGAGCGGGTTCACGGTAGCGCTGGCCGTTGTAGGGCTGTTGTTGCTGTTCGTGTCCGTCCCCGCGCTCGGCCCGGCCATACGGGCCGCCCGCGCCGACGGCGTGAGCGGGGTGTTCACCGCCAAGCAGCTGCGGTGCGTCCAGCATCCTGGGCACGAGTCCTGCGTCTGGGCCGGGGACTTCGCCTCCGGTGACGGGCGGGTCATGCGGCGCGATGTCGAACTGTACGGCAGCGATCGCACCGTGCTCGCAGCCGGAGAGACCACCCGGGCCGTGGACACGGGGCGCGAGTCCCGCGTCTACGGGCCGGGCGGCTCAGAGGAGTGGGTGTTCATCTCGCTGCTGGCACTGGCCGGATTGACCGTGCTGACCGTGGCTGCCAGGCGCGTGCGGGGGTCGCGCGACTGACGCGTTTCATCGGGCGTCCACACGGACCTCGCCGTACGGCACCAGCCTGACCGGACCCACGAGGCCGTACGGCTGGCGGGCCAGGCCACCGTAGACGGCCGGGTCGGCGACGCGGAGCCGGTTGCCGAGAGGCGTCGCCACCTCCACCTGCAGGGTCCTGGCGCCTCGCCCGAGGTCAACGACCGGATTGAGCTGGTTCACGGGATCCAGGCGGCGGCCGTCGACGAGGACCCGGCACGTGTCGGTCACCTCGCCGAGGTCCAGGTACGCCCCGCCTTCCACGTGGACGTCAGTGGAGTACAGGCCGATGCCCGAGACGTCGGCCAGCTCCGGAATGGTCGACCAAGAGGCGAGCCGGTCGAGATCCAGCCGGTGCGCGACCGTGCCCTCCGGCCGCCAGTCCTCCACTTCCAGCCGCCACGACGACAGCACGGTCGGCTCGGGCACCGGCCCGATGACGGAGGTGACGGTCCGGCCGTCGGACAGCGTGGTCGTGTACTTCCCCGCGCGGGAGGCGCGCACCACCAGAGTGCTCCCGTCGTACCTGACCAGGTCGGCGTCCGTCGCGACCACGTGCGGCGCCGTCCGCGCCGGGGTCCCGAACAGGCCGGGACGGCCGATGGCCACGACCATCGACTCGCCCGGCCGCAGCGCCACCCGCAGCCGGATCCCGTCGCCCTCCTCCGTGTAGAGCGCCGCCCGCTGGACCCGCCCCGTCCACGGGTCCAGCAGGTACGGCACCCCGTCCCGGGCCTTTCGGGCCAGCGTGACGTCGTGGTCGATGGGGGCCACAGGCGGTTTGGGGTTCTCGACGTGTTTGCCGTTGCACAGGTAGTAATAGTCGACGTCGCCTGCCACGCGGCGGGCCGTGAGCAGCGTGGACGCGGTGGCGTACCGGACGTCGGAGCGCACACCGAGCGCGTCGAGCGCGGCGGGGACCTCCGCCTGGGCGGTGACCATGCGCACGGTGGGGCGGGCGAGCAGGTCCGCGATCATGGCTCTGAGCTGCTCGTTCTCGCCGTCGCGGGCGACGCCGGGCACAGCGGCGGCCCGCCAGGCCCCGAGCAGCACGATGGGCAGCCCGGCCCCGGCGTACTCCAGCAGGCGCCGCGCGACCCGGAGGGTCATCGTGCATTCGGCGGCGTAGAACTTGTCGCCTTCGACGAACAGCGCCTTGTACGCCGGCCCGTCCGGTGCCAGCCGCCCCCGCGCGACCCGGGCGGCTGGAAGATCGAGCAGCGGCTCGCTGATGAACTGATGCGTCCACCCGGCGGGCACGCCGCTCGAGGTGAACCAGGAGGCTCCGATGCCGGTCTTGGTGTATCCGGTCTGCCGCAGGACCGCTACGTCGGCGCGCGGCGCGCCGGCCCGCATGACCGCATGCACTCGGGCGAAATATCCCGATAAATCGCTCATGTGTCGCCAGGTCGGCTGGCGCGGCCCCCAGGACTCCGCGTAGCCCGCCGTCCCGTTGTACGGCGTGAACGCGGCGAAGCCGGGCCAGCCGGCGCCCGGGGCGGAGGCGTAGGAGAAGCCGTGCAGCACGGTCTGGTTGAGCCCCGCCGCGTACGCGCCGCCCATGGTGCGCAGCAGCTTCTTCCAGGTGGTGGTGTACGCCCCGCCCTGGTACGCCCCTGCCTCGCAGGACATCACCTCCCGCCCGGCGAGGTCCCGGCCCCCGGCCAGGCACCGGTAGTCGTCGAGGTTCTTGAACCCGAGCGACTCGCCCTCGGCGACGTCGAGGACGGCCGCGGCGGCGATGGCGTCGGTCCGCAGCCCGTACGGCTGCGCCCGCAGCTCCAGGCCGATCGAATGCGCCCAGTCGCGCAGCATCCCGAAGTGGTGCTCGTTGAACAGCTCGGACACGGTGTCCCAGTAGTCCTTACGCGCGTGCCGGGTCAGCGCCGCGTCGTAGGCGAAGACCTGGTCCTCTTCCTTCAGGACGATGACGGGCAGGAAGGGCGCCACGTCGTAGCCCCGCCGCCGCTTGAACTCCGCCGGCAGCCCGGGCGTCCACGGCAGCGCATCCGTCTCGATCTCGATGGAGTCCTCGAACAGCGCGCCGCCCGAACGTTTCAGCAGCCTGCGCACAGCAGGCGTCAGCAGCGTGGACTCCCAGTAGTCGATCACCGCCTGGGTGCCCGTCCGGCTGAAGTGGTCGATGACATACGCTTCCGGCTCGGTGTGCGGGCCGGACTCGGGACGCTGGCCCGAGCCGCGCTCCCAGTACGCGATCAGCACCCACTCGCCGTCGGCCGGTGCGGTCCAGGTGACCTGCCCGCCGGCTACGGCCACCTCGACCACGGAAGCGGGGTCGAGGCCGGTCTCGTCGCGGGTGGAGTTCGCCGGCTCGATCCTGGCCGCCTGGACGAGGAGAAGCTTGCGCGCCGGATGCCCGGCCACGGCAGGAGGCGGCGCCTCGCCCGCGTACGTGGCGCCGCCCGACACCGTGACCGAGCCGTAGGCCAGCTCCTTGACCGCCGCCTCGCTCTCGGGGGTGATCGTGGGGACGGCCGCCGGCCAGGACGGGCCGATGGTGAGGTCGATCGTGAAGCCGCGCCTGGCCGCCTGGTCGAGCGCGGCCTCGACGCCGGCGTTCCACGCGGGTGTGCCCCAGCCGTGCCTGGCCGGGTCGAGCACGGACTTGTCGCGGATGCTGTGGTGCACCGCCGCGATCTCCGCGCCGCCGAACCCGGCGTCGGCGAGCTGGTCGACCTCCCGCCTGATCTCGGCGGGATCGACGTGGGCATCCGGCCACCACCAGCGCACCATCGGGCGGACGGCCTTGGGGGCGGGCCGGGCGAACCAGCCTGCGCCGGCGGCGTCAGACGCTCCAGAGGAGCCCGCCGAGGCGGAGGCGGCCGGGGAGGCCAGGGCGAGCGTGGTGGAGGCGGCGGCCGAGAAGAGGAAGCCGCGACGCGTGAGGTCGTTCAACGGGCGCTCCAGGGGGTGAGGACGGCGCCGGCCGGCGGGGCGCCGCCCGCTCGGCCGGCACCCCGCAGTCCAGGCCTCGCCTAGCTGGGGATCGGATAGGGGAAGGCGCTGGTGACGCCGATCTTGTCGTACTCCATCTGGGAGGCGTCGAAGCCGGTTGCCCAGTTGGCGTTCTTGACCTCGTTGCACTGGTAGCTCTGGTACTTGTCGTCGCTGACCTTGCCGACCTCGATGTTCTCGAAGGAGAACCCGCAGCCGCCGGCGTCCATGTGCACCCCGCGGGTCCCGCTGTCGGGCATCGCGCCGCCGGGGTCGTTGATGACGTCGCCGATCACCATCTGCGAGACGTGGTTGTCGATCGGGTGCGGGTCGGAGTTGGAGACGCCGTAGGTGTAGAAGGCGCCCATGTCCCCGCTGTCCAGCCCCGCCTCCTCGATGCGGATGTAGGAGAACCGGTTGTTGCGCGCGTAGTTGTCCTCGTCCTTGACCTCGGGACGGACCTCGAGGCTGATGCCGTAGCGGGCGCTGTGCTTGACGACGATGTTGCTGACCACGTTGTTGCCGGTGCTCAGCAGCTCGATGCCGGCCGCGTCGCCGGGGACCAGCTCGCCGACGTGGGAGATGTAGCTATTGGAGATCGCGTGATGTCCGGAAATGTCGCCCTCGCCCGGATATCCGCCCTCGACCTTGATGCCGTCGGCGCCGATGTTCTCCAGCAGGCTGTCGGACACCTTGACGCGCTCGTTCGCGAACAACATGTAGACGCCCATGAAGCCGCTGTCGGACAGCCGCAGCCTGGTCAGGTCGATGTCCCTGGTGTTGGTCAGCGTGATCATCCCGAACCGGTTGCGCGGCATCTCGATCTGCCGGTCGTAGACCGGATACTTGTGCTCGTAGCCGGAGTCGCCCTCGCTGATCCACCCGGCCCGATACCAGTCCACGAAGTCGGAATACTGCAGCGCCAGCCCGTCGAAGGCGACGTTCTGCACGCGCCGGTCGGGGGAGGACCCGGCCAGCGAGATGATCGTCTTCACGGTCGGGGCCATGACCTTGTCGATCGACGTGCGCGGCCAGTAGTAGACCTCACTGTTCGCGAAGTCGAAGTAGTACTCGCCCGGCTGGTCCAGGAACCGCAGCGTGTTCTGCAGGAAGTAGCGCGAGCCGCTGCGGCTGTTGACGAACGAGTAGCGCGCCCAGTGGTTGAGCGTGAAGAAGTTCTTGCGGAAGTCGGCGCCGCCCAGAGGCACGGTGTCGGTGAACCAGCTCCACGAGCCGCCCGACCAGACCACGATCTGGGAGTTCTTGTCGAAGTCGGCGTCCCACTCCTTCGGCACGTCCTCCGGCTTGAAGTACAGCCACTGGCGCACCGCCTCCTTCTCCGGCTCGCCCAGCACGGAGAACAGGTAAGGCGACCAGAGGTCGTCGCTCGTCCGGTTCGGGTGACGGGCGGTCGTGGCGCGCTTGCCGTCCTCGAAGAGCGTGTAGAAGGTCCGGTCGATCTTGGTCTTGTAGATGGTGTCGGTGTGCTTCTGCCAGCCGGTCAGCGGCTTGGCGCCGAGCAGGCGGGCCTTGCCGGGGCCGTCCGCGCTGCGGTAGATGATCTTGTGGCCGTTCTCGCCGGAGTCGGCCTCGGTGAAGGTGATCGTTTTGTCCACGACGTAGTCGCCGGCCTTGAGATTGACGACGATGTCGCACTTCTGCTGCCGCTTCTTCGACCGCAGCTGGTCGCGGGCCTGCTCGATGGACGTCCACGGGCGCTGGGCGCTGCCGTCGCCCTGGCCGCCGCCCGCGGGGGAGACGTAGTAGTCGCACGAGGGCCTGGCCGCCGGGGTGGGCGTCGTCACCCCGCCGAGGAGTAAGACGATCGCGCCCAAGGACCTGAGGATCACTGGCTCTCCTTAACTTCCCGCCACCGTTCGTACTCGGCGCGGGTCTCGGGGGTGAGGGGGTAGTAGTCCGACAGGGCGCCGCCCTCCTCGATGCGGGCGCGGCTGTAGCGCTCCCACTGCTCGTGGTCGGACAGCTGGGTCAGGGGGACGGGGCGAGGTCGTAGACGGCGTGGCGGCGGGTGTCGAGGACGAGCACGGTGGGCTCCGGGCGGCCGGCTTCGACCGGGCGGCCGTCCCGCGTCACCGTGACCGGCTTCGAGGTGCGGAGGGTCAGCCGGCGGCCCAGGTCCGAGCGGATCCGCCCGCGCGTCAGTGCCCCGCCGGCCCACTCCAGGGACACCTCGAAGCCGCCCCGCGCCCGCAGCCCACGGAACGACCCGGAAGGCCAGGCGGCCGGCAGGGCGGGCAGCACATGCACCTGGTCCGCGTGGCTCTGCAACAACATCTCCGTGATCCCCGACGTGCCGCCGAAGTTGCCGTCGATCTGAAAAGGCGGGTGCAGGTCGAACATGTTCGGCGCGGTCCTGGCCGGCACCAGCAGGTTCCCCAGCCGCTTGTACGCCTCCGCCGCGTCCAGCAGCCGCGCCCAGAAGTTGATCTTCCAGGCCAGCGACCACCCGGCCCCCGCCTCCCCGCGCAGTTGCAAGGTCCGGCGGGCGGCCGCGGCCAGCTCCGGCGACAGGCGCGGGTCGATCTGGTGCCCGGGAAACAGGCCCCACAGGTGCGAGATGTGCCGGCTGCGCGACAGCGCCGCGTCACCGCGGTAGTCCTCCTGCCACTCCTGGATCTGCCCGAGGTGGCCGACCTGGTTCGGCACGAGCCGGGAACGCGCCTCCAGCGCCTTCTCCCGCATCTCCGGCTCCCGCCCCAGGACCTCGGACGCGGAGGCGAAGGCCTCGAACAGGTCCCGCAGGATCTGCATGTCCATGGTCGGCCCGGCACAGATGCTGACGTTCTCGTCGCCGTCCTCGTGGTGCCCCACCTCGGGTGAGTGCGACGGGTTGGTCACCAGGTAGCCGGTCCTGGGGTCGGTCTGCAGCGTGTCGAGGAAGAACTCCACCGATCCCTTGATCAGCGGGAAGTGCTCGCGCAGCCGCCGCTCGTCCCCCGTGTAGAGGTAGTGCTCCCACAACGTCAGGCACAACCACGCGCCGCCGGTGGGCCACACGCCGTAGAAGGCGAAGTCCACGGGCGCCGTGCCGCGCCAGCCGTCGGTGTTGTGGTGCGCCACCCAGCCGCCCGCGCCGTACTGCGTCCGCGCGGTCTTGGCGCCCGTCTCCGACAGATCCTTGATCAGGTCGAACAGCGGGTCCATGCACTCGATGAGGTTGGCGGGCCCGGCCGGCCAGTAGTTCATCTCGCAGTTGATGTTGATGGTGTACTTCGACTCCCACGCGGGCGTCAGCGAGTCGTTCCAGATGCCCTGCAGGTTCGCGGCATAGCCGGGGGAGCGGGAGCAGGAGATCAGCAGATAGCGGCCGTACTGGAAGTACAGGGCGGCCAGCTGCGGGTCGGTGTCGAGCTGCCGGCGCGCGATGCGCTCGTCGGTCGGCAGCGCGACCGCCTCCGAGGTGCCCAGGTCGATCTCGACCCGGCCGAAGAGCCGCTGGTAGTCGTGGACGTGCTTACGCCGCAGCACCTCGTACGGCTGCCCGCCCGCCCGCTCGAGATGCCGCCCCGCGACCTCGGCCGGGTCACCGCCGACGTCCTTGTAGCTGCGGTAGCTGGAGCCCATGGAGATCAGCAGCGTGACCTCGTCGGCGCCCTCGACGACCAGCGTGCCGCCGTCGGCGCGGACCGTGCCGCCCTTGGCCTGGGCCTTGGCCAGGGCGCGGAAACGCACCTCGCCCTTGAGCCCCTGGGTGTCGCCGCTGACCCCGTCGAGGGCGATCGTGTCCCGCCCGGCAGCGGCGACGCCGGAGGACTGCGGGCTGGAGAAGGCCGCCTGGAAGGTCACGGAGCCGGGCTTGTCGGCCGTGAGCCGGACGACGATGACCTGGTCGGGGTTGCTGGCGAAGACTTCGCGCGTGTGGCGCACGCCGTCGCGGACGTACGTCACAGTGGTGACCGCCCGCGTCAGGTCCAGCTCGCGGCGGTACTCCGTGAACTCGGCCGAGCCGGGGAACGTCAGCGTCAGGTCGCCGAGCACCTGGTACGGCGCCTGTTCGCTGGGCCTGCCGAGGAATGTCCGGTCGGCCAGGTTCTGCGCCGCCTGCCACTTGTCCTCCCAGACCAGCCGCCTGATCTCGGGGAGCGCGGCCAGCGCCTCGGGACTGTCGTAGGTGTGCGGCCCACCGGCCCAGATGCTGTCCTCGTTGAGCTGGAACCGTTCGGTGGCCACGCCGCCGAACACCATCGCGCCGAGCCGCCCGCAGCCGACCGGCAGCGCCTCCAGCCAGGCGGTGGCGGGGCGCGTGTACCAGAGGGCAAGAGGGTTGCCGTCGGTGGTGGCGGCCCGTGCGGGGACGCCGCTCGTCAGCAGGGTTCCGGCGGCGGCGCCTAACCCGGTCGCCAGCACGCCCCGTCGTGTGTAGCCGTCGTTGATCACCAGTACTCCTGTCTGCTACGTTTCGGTCTGCCAACGATCTCCCGCCCGAGCTGGAGCTCGACTGACCCATGGATCGCATCGACGCACACCACCACGTCTGGGACCTCGCCGTCCGCCCGCACACCTGGCTGGACCCGGAGCCGATGGCGCCCGTCCGGCGCACGTTCACGCTCGACGACCTGGCAGGGCCCGCCGCCGCGGCCGGGGTGACCCGCACCGTGCTCGTGCAGGTGCTGTCCGATCTTGACGAGACTCGCGAGTTCCTGGCACTCGCGGCCGTGTCCGACCTGGTCGCGGGCGTGGTCGGCTGGATCGATCTGACCGCGCCGGATGCCGCCGACACGCTGGCCGCCCTGCCCGGCGGGCTGGTGGGCGTGCGCCACGGCGTGCAGTCCGAGCCCGACCCGGAGTGGCTCAACCGGCCCGACGTGCGGCGCGGGCTCGCCGCGGTGGAGGCCGCCGGGCTGGCCTACGATCTGCTGACGCTGCCGCGCCAGCTGCCCGCCGCCATCGACACGGTCAGGGCCATGCCGGGGCTGACGTTCGTGCTCGACCACCTGTCCAAGCCGCCGATCGCGGCCGGGGAGCTGGAGCCGTGGCGGAGCCGGATCAAAGAGCTCGCCGCGCACCCCAACGTCTACTGCAAGTTGTCCGGCATGGTCACCGAGGCCGACTGGGCGACCTGGCGGGTGTCCGACCTGCGGCCGTACGCGGAGGTCGTGCTGGAGGCGTTCGGGCCTGATCGGGTGATGTTCGGCTCCGACTGGCCGGTGTGCCTGCTCGCGGCCGAATACCAGCGGGTCGCGCAGGCCGCGGACGAGTTGTGCGCGGGGCTGTCGGGAGGTGAGCGCGCCGAGGTGTTCGCCGGCACCGCCCGGCGCGCGTACGGCCTGCATTAGGAGACGCGGAAGGTCGTGTGGTAGACCCGCGACTCCAGCGGTCCGAGCCAGATCATGCTGCCGTCCTGTCTGGCCGCCGTGTCACCGGACACGTGGTGGGTGGACGGCTCCAGGCCGACCGCGTAGTTGCCGGAGCGCAGGTTCAGCCACTCGAAGAAGTACGGGAACTCCGCCGCCGGCCACTCCACGCTCACCTTCATGCCGAGCCGGTCGTTGACCACCGCCACCCGGTGCGTCCCGTCGGCGCCGGGGACCAGCGCGTGCTCGTACACCTGCTCCACGAACCCGGGAGCGGGCCCGGGGAAGGTGATGTGGTCGGCCTTCTGCTCGGCCACGCTGTCGGTCTGCCAGAGGGTCTCGCGGATGTCGGCCTCGAACCTGGCGCCCTCGTCGAGCAGGGGCCAGCCGAGGTTGATGTGGTAGAGGAACATGTGCGGCGCCGGCTCGAACCCGGCGTTGGTGACCGTGTCCACCAGCCTGATCTCGTCACCGCCCAGGTCCGCCTCGATGCGCCGGACCAGGCGCAGGTTCTCGGCGAACACCGCGGCCTGGCGCACCTCGCCCTCGGCCCAGAGCACGCAGCGGTCGTCCTCCCACCGCTCGCCGTACCCGGTCAGCCGGGCAGGGATGTTGCCGACGCGGCCGTGCAGCCCGTGCCGCACGCTCTGGCGCGGCGGGTAGCGGTAGTCGCCGGCGGGCACCTCGCCGCCGAACAGCGTGTGGTCGAGCCCGGCCGTGACGATGAGCCCGGAGAACGAGCGCAGCCACGACAGGCCGTCCTCGTCGGCGTTCTCGTGCAGCCCCGGATGGCGGAAGCCGGTGGGGGAGCGCCAGCCGAACGCCCGCCCGGCGTGCTCGGCGTGCCCGATGTCCATGCACCGGTCGACCAGCACGTCGAACGCCAGGCCTGAGCCGGTGCGGAACTCCAGGGTCCTGATGCCGCGTTCGAGCCCGTCGCCGAGCGTCACCAGCCGGACCCCGCCGGCCGCGCTCAGGTCTCCGGTCAGCTCGGCCAGCCGCTTGCGGTCCGGCGTCATGCCATCACCCACCCTCCGTTGACTTCGATGGTCTGGCCCGTCACGAACGAGGCGTCCGGGCCGGTGAGGAACGACACCACGGCGGCCAGCTCCTCCGGGGTGCCGCGCCGCTGCAGCGACTGCCGTTCCAGGACGAACCGGTTGTACGCCTCCGGATCCGGATGGATCTCTTCGGCTGCCGTGGGGAACGCGCCCGGCGACACGCAGTTGACCCGGATCTCACGCGGGCCGAGCTCGCGGGCCAGGGCCCTGGTCAGCGCGGCCGCCGCGCCTTTCGTGGCGACGTAGGCGGCCAGGTCGGACCAGCCGCCGTGCATGGTGATCGAGGCGATGTTGACGATCGCGCCGCCTCCGGTCATCTGCCGGGCGGCGTGCTGGGCGGCCAGCCAGTAGGCGCGCTGGTTGACCGCGTGCACGTCGTCGTACTCGGCCAGCGGCACCTCCAGGAAAGGCCTGCTGGGGTAGACGGCCGCGTTGTTGACGAGGATGCCGACCGGGCCGAGCCGCGCGGCCGTCTCGGCGAACGCCTCCTCGATGGCGGCCGGGTCGCGCAGATCCACTTTGAGGTTGAGCGCGGCTTCGAGCGCGCCGGCGTCGAGGTCGAGTGCCGCCACCTGGTGGCCGTCGGCCGTCAGGCGGCGGACGATCGCCTTGCCGAGCGCTCCCGCCGCGCCGGTGACGAGCGCCGTGGTCATGCGTGCCTCCATTCCTTACGCAGGTTCTCGAGCAGGTCGCGAGCCGGCACGCGGGCGAGCAGCCCGTCGCGGAGCAGCGCGGACGACCTGTCCTGCAGGGCGATGTAGCCGGGGAACCGCGGCCTGACCCAGGCGGCCTCCATCGTGGCGGAGGTGCCGCGGTAGAACGGTGCGGTGCCCTGGGCCTGCCAGACGGCCCGGGCGGCTGCCTGCCCGCCGGTGGCGGGAAAGAGCGCGGCCTGCACCGGCGCGGACGTCAGCCGGCGCAGGTGCGCGCGGACGGCCGCGCCGATCGTGCCGGCGGACTGGCCGACCGCGGCGGACTGGCCGACCGTGCCGGCGGACTCGCCGGTCGTCTCGACGCGCCGCCGCGAGACCGCCAGCCCCGTTCCGCCGAGCACGCTCCCCGGCGGCCGTCCCGGCCAGGAGGGCGCGTCGGAGAACGCCAGCGGGTAGGTGACGTAGCCGTACACCAGCGGGCAGTACTCGGGCCCGCCCGCGGCCATGGCGTCGAGCACGCCGATCGGGTTGCGCAGCGACACCTCCCGGTCGGCGAGCGCAAGCAGCTCGGCCATGAGCTCCAGCGCCCTGGTGCCGGCCTTGTCGTCGAGGAAGTCGCCCGAGCAGAGCGCGCAGTACATGAGGAAGGCGTGCGGCCCGCCCAGGCACAGCGCCATCCGCGTGCCCCGGGCGAACTCCGCCACCTCCGGCCAGGTCCTCGGCGCCTCGACGCCGGGCCGGGCGGCGGCGACCTGGGTGGCCGCGTCGAGCGGCAGCGCCCACTGGCGTCCCTCCAGGTGGTAGCTGTCCCAGGTGCGGCCGACCGTGCCGGCCTCGAGCCTGGCCAGCTCGTCCGGCTCGAACAGCTCCTCCATCGGCACCAGCGCGTCCACGGCCGCGCCAAGTCCGGGGTGGTCGATCACGAGCACGTCGTACCTCTCGCACAACGTCGCGATCGGCTCGGACTCGAACCCCTCGAGTGGCTGCCGGTCCCACGCGATCGGCTCGGGCACGTCGCCATACGGGTTGTGTCCTGCCAGGTCGAGCCGGGTCAGCTCGTCCAGCGGCGCGTACCCGCGCGGATGGTCCCAGGTCAGTCCGCGCACGCCAGGACACCCTTCGCCACCAGCTCGGCCGTGCGCTCGGCCGGGTAGCCGAGCTCGTCGAGCAGCTCACGCGTGTGCTCGCCGACCAGCGGCGCGCCCCTGCGCACCGATGGCGGGCCTGCGCTCATGCGGTACGGGAAGCCGGGCGTCGTGACCGTGCCCTCGGTGCGGTGCTCGTAGGTGACGAACGAGCCGTTGTGCCGCACCTGCGGATCAGCCACCAGGTCCGCGTAGCCGTACACGGGTCCCGCCCACAGGTCATGGCGGGCGCAGATCTCCAGCCACTCGGCCGTGGTGCGGTCCGGCAGGCGGCGAGCCACGGCCGCGGTGATCTCGTCGCGCCCGGCGTGGCCGTCCATTCCGGCCACCTCGGGCAGATCGAGCGCGACCGCCAGCACGTCGAGCCTGGGCATGCCGAGCGCGAGGTAACCGTCCTTGGTGGCGAACACGCCGTACGGCGCGCGAATGTAGGTGTGGCCGTGCGGCTCGCGCCCGCGCCGCTGCGGCACCTTGCCGACCGTGAAGATCGACAGCTCCTGCATCTGCACGGCGATGGCCGCGTCCAGCATGTTGACGCTCACCCGCTGGCCCTCGCCGGTGCGCTCGCGGTGCAGCAGCGCGGCCAGCGCGCCCTCGAACGCGCTGTAGGCGGTGACGGCGTCGATCGCGTACGTCCCGGCGGGCGCGGGCGGGTCGCCGTCGCGGCCCGTGCTGAACATGGCCCCGCTCATGGCCTGCAGCAGGATGTCCTGCCCCGGCCTCGACACGTAGGGACCGCTCTCCCCGTATCCCGACATGGAGACATAGATGATGGCGGGGTTGACGGCGCTGATCGTCTCGTAGTCCATGCCGAGCCGCTCGGCCACCCCGGGCCGGTAGTTCTGCAGGAACACGTCGCCCGTCGCGGCCAGCCGGTGCACGATCTCGCGGCCCTCCTCGGACTTCAGGTCGACGGCGAGGCTGCGCTTGTTGCGGTTGAGCGACAGGAACGAGGCGTTGACCCGGTTGCCCGTGGCGCCGCCCGCGGGGGCGTGCCGCTGCCACTCGCCGGTCACCGGCTCCACCTTGACCACGTCCGCGCCCAGATCTCCCAGCCGCATGGCGGCCAGCGGTCCCGCCATCGCGATGGACAGGTCGATGACGCGGTAGCCGTCGAGCGCGCCCATCAACGCCCCTCGAAGACGGGCTCGCGGCGGGCGGCGAACGCGGCCCGGCCCTCGGCGGCGTCGGCGGTGGCGAAGCAGACGGTCTGCAGGTCGCGCTCGTACTGGATGGCCTGGTCGAGCGGCATCGAGTAGGCGGCCTTCAGGTTGGCCTTGGCAGTCTGCGCGGCGATCGGGGGTCGTGCCGCGATCCTCCCGGCGAGCTCGACGGCGGCGGGCAGCAGCTCCTCGCGCGGGAGCACGTCGGTGACCAGCCCCCACGCCAGGGCGCGGGCGGCGTCGATGGGGTCGCCGGTCAGCAGCATGGTGGCCGCGTTGCCCGGGCCGACCGAGTGGGCCAGCAACGCGGACTGGCCGCTGCCGCCGATCCAGCCGAGCTTGATCTCGGGCGCGGCGAACGTCGCCGTGCCGGCGGCCAGCCGGATGTCGCAGGCCAGGGCCAGCTCCAGGCCGCCGCCGTAGGCGTAGCCGTTGACGGCCGCGACGATCGGCTTACGCAGGGCCCGGACCGCGTCGCCGTAGTCGCCGCGGTTGCGGAACTCCCACGGCGTGTCGTACGCGTCCAGCTCCCGGATGTCGCTGCCCACGCAGAACGAGCGGTCGCCCGCGCCCGTGAGCACGGCCACCCGCAGGGCCGGGTCGGCGTCGATCCGGTCCAGGCAGGCACGCAGCGCGGCGGCCATGCCGGGGGTGATGGCGTTGAGTTTGGCGGGTCTGTTGAGGGTGACGACGGCCACCGGGCCGTCGACGTCGAGGAGGACGTCCAAATGAGGGCTCCTAGCAACAGAGGCGGATGTGCTGCTCGGCGTCGGCGCGGGCGACCTCGACCACTTCGCGCATGGCCTCCTCGGCCTTGCGGTGGTGACGGCGCCTGATCGCCACCGCCACCCGCTCGTGGCCGGGCAGCGTCTCCTTGTTGTGCGCCACCGAGCGGGTGTGCACCTGGCGCACGGACCGCAGGGCGATGCTGATCATGTCGTAGATGTAGAGCAGCAGGTCGTTGTCCGCCGCGGCGAACACCGCCTTGTGGAAGGCCAGGTCGGCTTCGATGAACGGCTCGGGGTCGTCGGCGGTGGCGTAGAGGGCGGCCAGGGCCTCGTCGACGCGCCGCACCGCGCTCGCGTCGGCCCGCTCGGCCGCCACCCTGGCCGCGCCCGGCTCCAGCGCCACGCGGAGGTCGGCCAGCACCCGGATGTCCTCGGGTCGCGGCTCCGGCTCGAACCGCCAGCTCAGCACGTCGGCGTCGAGCAGGTTCCAGGACGCGCGGGGGCGCACCCGGGTGCCCGCGCTCCTCCTGGTCTCCAGCAGGCCCTTGCCGGCCAGGACCTTGACGCCCTCCCGCACCGCCGACCGGCCCACGCCCAGCTCGCCGACGAGATGCTCTTCGACGGGGATGGACGTGCCAGGGGGAAGAGAACCGCCGACGATGCGGGTGCCGAGGGCCTGGACCACCTGGACGTGCCGGGCGGCGTCCCGCTGAGGATCAGTTGCCACGTCCCGCACGTTAGCTCGGGAGCCGGATTTTTCCTAGCCCTTCATCAGATGAAGCTGAAATTTCATCAGATGAAGCGATACGTTGTCCCGGGTGGCCTCGAGACCGGGGCGTGGGCCGCGCCGGCGTCTCGCGCGAACTGTGGGCCGTCGCGGCGACGGGTCGAGGACCCCCGCGAATCGGCCGAGGGACAAGAAAGCCCCGATTCTAAGGCGCTACACAATGATGTGGATCACGCCGGTCAATCGTCAATTATTGTCCGGGTTTTGTGACACTACCGCTTACCGAAGCGGCAAAGAAGCCCCTGAATTGCCGGTGTTTCCGCAGGTGCAGGCCGCTTTTTTGGTGCATCACACGACCTCTTGCGATCTATTGTGAGTGACCTGAATGTTATGTTGACTCGTTTCTGACGTTATATGGTGGCAGATATTCTCCGGCTGATCGCCATCACCGCGTCATTGAGTTTTCACGACGCGGTATGGGACAGCGCGAACGGAGAGTAATGGGCAAGTACCTGCTTCGCAGGTTGGCAATGAATGTGATCTTGGTAGCGATCGCGGCCAGTCTCGCGTACACGCTTGCCGCCAGCACCATGAACCCGCGGGCCGCGTACCAGGCACGCCAGCCTCCCATCGCCGAGTCGGTCATCGACGCCACGCTCGACGCCTACAACCTGAACGACAAGACCCCCGTGCTCGTGCGCTACGGGACCTGGGCCAAGGGCGTCATCACGGGAGACTTCGGCAGGACCTGGAACGGCGGCTCGGTCAATGCGGAGATGGGCCGGCGGATCTTCGTCAGCCTGCGGTTGCTGCTGATCGGCACGGTGGTGGGCTTCGCCCTCGGGGTGGCCTTCGGAGCCCTCTCGGCGGTGCGGCAGTACAAGCTCAGCGACCGGTTAATCGGCGTCAGCTCCTTCGTGATCATGGCCCTTCCCGTCTTCCTCCTGGCCACGCTGCTGGCGATGGCGACGTACACCCTGAACGACGGGCTCGGGTTCACGCTGATCGAGTACACCGGCGAGTACAACCCGAAGCTGTCGGGCTTGGAGCAGTTCGTCAACCGGCTCAATCACCTGATCCTGCCGACCATCTCCCTCAGCCTCGGCTCGATCGCCTTCTACAGCCGTATCCAGCGCAACATGATGCTCGACGTGCTCGGCCAGGACTTCGTCCGCACCGCCATGGCCAAGGGCCTGCGCCGCAGGACCGCGCTGACCAAGCACGCGCTGCGCACCGCGCTGATCCCCTCTGCCACGTACTTCGCCTTCGCGTTCGGAACGATGTTCACCGGAGCCATCTTCACCGAGAAGATCTTCGCCTGGCACGGCATGGGCGCCTGGCTGGTCGACGCGATCAACGCCAACGACGTCAATTCCGTGGCCGCGGTGACCTTCTTCACCGCCGTCTGCGTCCTGTTCGCCGCCTTCCTGTCGGACCTGCTGGTGGCGGCCCTCGATCCTCGGGTGCGGGTGAGCTGACATGCGCTCCAAAGTCGTTCTCCGGCGCCTGCTCCGCAACAGGCAGGCCCGCTATGGCATCGCCGCCCTGATCCTGCTGATCCTCCTGGCGTACGTCGGCCCGTACATCGGCTCCTACGACTGGACCGACAAGGACTTCCTGGCCTTCATGTCGCCCCCTGACGGCGACCACTGGTGGGGCACCGGCGCCATTGGGCAGGACATGTACGCGGTCACGCTCCGCGGCATGCAGAAGTCCATCATCATCGGCCTGCTCGTGGCGCTGATCGCCACCGGCCTCGCCGCGGTAGTGGGCGCCTTCGCCGGATATTTCGGCGGCTGGTTGGACAAGGTGCTCATGTGGGGTGTGGAGCTGCTGCTCGTCCTGCCCAGCTTCCTGATTATCGCGATCATCTCGCCGAGGTTGAGGGGCGGCTCCTGGCTCTGGTTCGTGGTGCTGCTGGCCGCGTTCACCTGGATGGTCACCTCCAGGGTGGTCCGCAGCATGACGCTCTCGCTCCGCGAGCGTGAATACGTCCAGGCCGCCGTCTACATGGGCATCCCGCGCTGGAAGATCATCTTCCGGCACATCGTCCCCAACCTGTCCTCCTTGCTGATCATCGACGCGACGCTCAACGTCAGCGGCGCGATCATCGGCGAGGCGGCGCTGTCCTTCTTCGGGTTCGGCATCCAGCCGCCCGACGTCTCGCTCGGCACGCTCATCGCGGAGGGCTCGCGCAACGCCACCGGCTACCCGTGGTTGTTCGTCTTCCCCGCAGGTCTGCTGGTGCTCCTCGTGCTGAGCATCAACCTGATCGGCGACGGCCTGCGTGACGCACTCGACCCGGGGAGCAACTCGTGAGCATCTTGGAGGTCAACGACCTCACCGTCACCTTCCCCGGCGGCATCCAGGCGGTGCGCGGGGTGTCGTACGAGGTCGAGCGCGGCGAGGTCCTCGGCATCGTCGGCGAGTCCGGCTCCGGCAAATCGGTCACCTCGCTGGCCATCATGGGCCTGCTGCCGAAGGGCGCCGTGGTCAGCGGCTCGGTCAAGCTGCACGGCCGCGAGCTGATCGGCATGGACGAGGACGAGCTGATCAAGGTGCGCGGCAAGACGATCAGCATGATCTTCCAGGATCCGCTGTCGGCGTTCACGCCCGTCTACACCATCGGCGACCAGGTCGCCGAGGCCGTGCGCGTGCACCAGAAGATGGCCAAGGACAAGGCCGCCAAGCGCGCCGTGGAGCTGCTCGACCTGGTCGGCATCCCGAACCCGCACCTGCGGGCCAAGGCGTTCCCGCACGAGTTCTCCGGCGGCATGCGCCAGCGCGCGATGATCGCCATGGCCATCGCCAACGACCCCGACCTGCTGATCTGCGACGAGCCCACCACGGCGCTGGACGTGACCATCCAGGCGCAGGTGCTGGAGGTGCTCAAGACCGCGCAGCGGGAGACGGGGGCCGGCATCGTGATGATCACCCATGACCTGGGTGTCATCGCGGGCATGGCCGACCGGGTGCTCGTCATGTACGCGGGCCGGCCGGTCGAGCAGGGGCCGGTGGACGACATCTACTACCGGCCGCGGATGCCGTACACGATGGGCCTGCTCGCCTCGATCCCCAGGGTCGACGGCGAGGAGGGGCCGCTGGTGCCGATCGAGGGCAACCCGCCCTCGCCGTCGGCGCTGCCACCCGGCTGCCCGTTCGCACCGCGCTGCCCCATGAAGGTGGACATGTGCGACGACGAGGAGCCGCCGCTCACGCCGTTCGCCGGCGGGCGGCACGTCGCCTGCATCCGCTCCCACGAGATCGAGCACAAAGGCCTGAGCGGGGCTGACGTGTTCCCCGTGCCGGTCATCCCGCCGAGCGACGTGGTCCGCGTGCCGCGCGCCGAGCGCCCCACGGTGCTGCAGCTGGACAGCATGATCAGGCACTACCCACTGATGAAGGGCGCGGTCTTCAAGCGCCGCGTCGGCACCGTGTACGCGGTCGACGGCATCAGCTTCGACATCGCGGAAGGCGAGACGCTGGCCCTCGTCGGCGAGTCAGGCTGCGGCAAGACCACCACACTGCAGCAGATCATGCAGCTGGCGCCGCCGCAGGGCGGCCGGGTCGTCGTGCTCGGCAAGGACAGCGCCAAGCTCGACAGCGGCGCCCGCAAGGCGCTCCGCCGCGACCTGCAGATCGTCTTCCAGGACCCCATGGCCGCGCTCGACCCGCGCATGCCGGTCGGCGACATCATCGCCGAGCCGCTGCGCGCGCACGGCAGGAAGGACGTGCGGGCCCGGGTCGCCGAACTGCTGGAGCTGGTCGGGCTCTCGCCCGAGCACGCCGAGCGCTACCCGCAGCAGTTCTCCGGCGGGCAGCGCCAGCGCATCGGCATCGCCCGCGCGCTGGCGCTGGAGCCGAAGCTGCTCGTCCTGGACGAGCCGGTCTCGGCACTCGACGTCTCCATCCAGGCGGGTGTGATCAACCTGCTGGAGGAGCTGAAGAACACACTGGGATTGTCGTACCTGTTCGTGGCCCATGACCTGGCCGTGGTCAGGCACCTGGCCGATCGGGTGGCCGTGATGTACCTCGGCAGAATCGCCGAGATCGGCACGGTCGAGAACGTCTACGACCATCCCGCGCACCCCTACACGCAGGCGCTGTTGTCGGCGATCCCGCTGCCGGACCCGGACATGGAACGCACCCGGAAGCGGATCCTGCTCGAAGGCGACCTGCCCAGCCCGGCCGACCCGCCATCGGGTTGCCGGTTCCGCACCCGCTGCCCCAAGTTCGCCCGGCTCACCGAGGGCGAGCAGCAGCTGTGTGTCGACGAAGAGCCCCCGGTTGCTCGGCTCGCGAACGCCGTGGACCACGGCGCAGCCTGCCACTACGCGGAGGAGATCGAGGTCATCACGGCCTCGGACGATCAGGAGGAAAAGTGAAGGTTCGATACCGGGCAGCCGCAGGACTCGCGGTCCTGGCCATGGCCGTCGCGGCCTGCGGCGGGGGCGCCGGCGAGAGCAAGCAGCCCACTGCGCAGAAGTCGCAGGAGGCGCAGCAGCAGATGGCGGAGGTTCCGGCCATCAGCATCAACCCGGTCGCCTACGAGCAGGTCAAGGACGGCGGCACGCTGACCCTCGTGGTCGGCCAGTGGCCGAGCCAGTGGAACGGCTACCACGTCGACGGCAACCAGGCGGACACGGCCGAGATGCTCGACGTGTTCATGCCGCAGCTGATGGTGGCCGACTCGGAGGCCAACTTCACGCCGAACAAGGACTTCGTGACCGACGTCAAGAACGACATGTCGTCGGGCAAGCAGGTCGTGACCTACACGATCAACGACAAGGCCATGTGGTCGGACGGCACGCCGATCACGTGGAAGGACCTCGAGACCCAGTGGAAGACCAACAGCGGCAAGGACAAGAAGTTCAAGCCGGCCTCCACGGACGGCTGGGACAAGATCGAGTCGGTTGAGAAGGGCGACTCGGACAAGGTTGCCGTCATCACCTTCGCCAAGCCGTACCTCGAGTGGCAGGGCATGTTCAACCGGACGACCTCGCACCTCTTCCCGGCCAAATACGTCGAGACGCCCGAGGGGTTCGACAAGGGCTACCTGCAGAAGATCCCCGCCACCGCGGGCCCCTTCAAGGTGGAGAAGCTCGACGAGGGCACCAAGACGCTCACGCTCGTGCGTGACGACAAGTGGTGGGGCAGGAAGGCCAAGCTCGACAAGATCATCTTCCGGGCGATCGAGTCGCCCGCCGCGCAGGTGAACGCCTTCGCCAACGGCGAGATCGACGCCGTGGAGATCCCGTCGGGCGCTCCGGCCGAGCTCAAGCGGGCCAAGGAGGTCCCCGGCGCGGAGATCCGCAAGGCGCTCAGCCCGAACTGGCGGCACTTCACCGTCAACAACCAGAGCGAGTTCCTGAAGGACAAGAACGTCCGGCACGCGATCGCGTACGCGATCAACCGTGACGTGATCACGCAGTCCGACCTCAAGGACATGGACTGGCCGATCCAGACCCTCGGCAACCACGTCTTCATGAACAACCACAAGGGCTACGTCGACAACTCCGGCGACCTCGGCAAGTACAACCTGGAGAAGGCCAAGCAGCTGCTCGACGCGGCCGGCTGGAAGCAGGAGGGCGAGTACCGCAAGAAGGACGGCAAGGAGTTCGCGCTGAACTTCGTCATCCCCACCGGCACGCCGGTGTCGCAGACGGAGGGGGAGCTCACCCAGGCCATGCTCAAGGAGGCCGGGATCAAGGTGACGATCCGCCCCGTCCCCTTGGACAAGTTCTTCAACGACTACATCATCAAGGGCGACTTCGACCTGGTGCCGTTCTCGTGGATCGGCGTCCCCCTGCCGATCGGCAGCCTGAAGCAGATCTACTTCACCGGCTCGGAGAGCAACTTCCCGAAGGGTAGCGACCCGGCCGTCGACGCGGCCATCGACGCCGCGACGAGCGAGATGGACCCGGCCAAGGCCATCGAGCTGGCCAACGCCGCGGACAAGCTGGTCTGGGACATGGTGCACACCATCCCGCTGTACCAGCGTCCTGACATCTATGCGGTCAAGAAGACGCTCGCCAACTTCGGTTCGCGCGGCTACCAGTTCTACGACTTCACGCAGGTCGGCTTCACCGGCTGATCTCCGCGTAGCTCGAAGGACCCCGGCCGGTTCTCCGGCCGGGGTTCTTGCCGTCGGCGTGCAGTCGGCTTTCAATGAGTGGGCCTCATAAAGGCGATCATTGGAGGAGCCGATGCGTGGCCTACGTGCGTCCGCAGCCGTTCTGACCCTCGTCATCGCAACCCTGACCGTCGCGGAGCCGTCCGCCCCGGCGGTCGCCGGGCCGGGCGATCCCGAGCCGGCCTCCCTGGTCACGCTCTCCGTCCCGGACCGGGCCGCGATGGAGCGGCTCGTCGCCTCCGGCGCCGACCTCACCCACCGGGTACGCCCGCAACCCGATGGCAGCGTCCAGGTCGACGCGGTCGTCACCCCCAGCCAGCTGACCGCGCTCCGTGCCCTCGGCGCGGCCCTCGCGCCGGCGACCCCGCCGCAGGCCCGGTCGACGCCCGCGACGGCGGTGGATCAGATCGTGATCGAGCGGGCCGTTTGGTACAAGTCCCGCGACGGGTACTTCCTGTCCGTCGAGGCGTCCAGCAGCCTCGCCCAGGCCGCCGCGCTCACCGTCACCTGGCAGGGCGGCCAGGCCGAGATGGTGGCGTACGTGGACGCGGGTGCGTACCTCGGCCACCAGCTCAGCACGCCGGTCCCGGTCACGGGCCTGCCGCGCTGGATCACCGTCACGTCGGCAGGCGGCGGCAAGGCCGAGGCCCGGGTCAGCGAATGGCCCGACGGCGAGCGGCCCGACCGCACCGGACCCGGCTACCAGAAGGACTTCGTCACCCAGTACATGCCGCCGGCCCAGCTCAACGAGCGCATCAAGGCCCTGCACCGGCGCTACCCCAAGCTGACGGAGCTCATCACGCTGCCGTACCCGACGAACGGCTACCGGCGGCACGCCCAAGCCCAGCTGGGCACCCCGCCCGCGGCCGCCGTCGTGATCACCTCGACCGCCTACGGCTCCGAGGGCGGCAACGACCTGGCCGTCGAGCTGGTCGACCCCGGCACTCCCGGCCGCGCCCTGCAGGTGACGGTGAACGGCAAGCTGATCACCGTCAGCCTGGCCACGGACGGCTCGGGCGCCGTGACCAGCACCGCCGCCCAGGTGGCCGCCGGGATCAATGCGACGCCCGGCGTCCCCGTCCGCGCCTCCACCTACCGCACCGACCCCGGCGGGGGAGTCATGGCGCCGGCTCCGCTCACCCAGCTCAGCGACTTCCTCAAGGCCCCGGCCGACGTCGCGCGGGGACCGGCGACGGTGCTGGCCCTGCGTATCGGCGCGCACCGCGACGGCTCGCGCACCGGCGTGCTCGCCTACGCCCAGGAGCACGCCAGGGAATGGGTGACACCGCTGGTCACGATCGAGGCCGCCGAGCGGCTGCTGCGCAACCAGGCCCGCGACGCGGCCACGCGCCGGCTGCTCGAACGCACCGACATCTTCATCGTGCCCACGGTCAACCCCGACGGCGCGAACTACAGCTTCTACGACTTCGCCGCCCAGCGGAAGAACATGACCAACCACTGCCCGCCCCAGCAGGCCGACCCGGCGCTGCGCAACACCTGGGGCGTGGACGTCAACCGCAACTACGCCGTGGGGTCGCTGTTCGACGGCTACTTCGGCGCCTCGGCCAACTGCCAGAGCGGCACGTACGCCGGGCCCGGTGAGCACTCCGAGCCCGAGAGCCGCAACGTCATCTGGCTGGCGCAGAAGTACCGCAACATCAGGTTCGCGATGAACGTGCACAGCTACGGCGGGTACTTCATGTGGCCGCCCGGCGCGTACAAGCTCGACGGCCGCGTCACCCTGCCCCGCCCGACCCCGCAGGAGGAGGCGTACTTCCTGCGCTCGGCCCGCACCATCGAAGAGGCCATCGCCGCCGAGCGGGGCACGGTCATCTGGCCGCAGCAGACCGGGCCGGTGACCGACGTGCTCTACTCGGCGGCCGGCAACTCCGCGGACGAGCTCTGGTACGACTACGGCGTGTTCGGCTGGGATTTCGAGGTCGGCGCCGACCTGTGGGACCCGCAGACGCGGACGTGGGAGGGCGTGGGCTTCCAACCGCCGTTCAGCGAGGGCCACGAAGAGGCGATGGAGTTCGCCACCGGCCTGATCTCACTGATCGGGGTGGCGGCCGACTACCGCGAGCCCTGAGCGAACTCGCGCAGGGTCACCGGGGGCCGGCCGCCGATGCGCTCGATGCTCTCGGTGACCCCATAGAGCGGGTGGTGCCCCGGACCGATGAAGCGGAAGAGCGCCCACAGGTGGGTGAGGTGCTCGATCGCGACCTCGTCCTGGTAGATGTCCATCGCGCGGGCCTCCCACTCCTCGGGCGGCATGTCCACGTACGGGATCCCGAACGCGTCGGCGACCTCGCCGATGGTCGCCATCTGCCCGTTCACCAGGCACACCGGGTCGGCGGGTCCGGGGTCGAGCAGGAGCCCGGCCCCGACCCTCGCCACGTCGGCGGCGGCGACGAGCGGGATGAGCGTGTCCCTGCCGCCGAGCGGCAGCGCCAGCTCGCGGTTGCCGGACGCGGCCGCCACCACGGCCAGGTTCTCGAAGAAGACCCCGGCACGCAGGTGCACCGCGCCCACCCCGGCCCAGTCGAAGACCTGCTCGGACAGCCAGTGGCGGCGCATGCGCGGGGTGCCCGCCTCGGGGGAGGCGTCCAGCTGGGACACCTCGACGACCCGCTCCACCCCCTCCTCCTTGGCCGCCGCCGCGAACGCCGCGGTGGCGTCGAGCAGCCCGGCCGTCACCGGATAGGTGAAGTACGCCCGCCTGACCCCGCGCATGGCGGGGCGCACCGTGGTGATCTCGCGCAGGTCGCCGACGACAACCTCCGCGCCGATCTTGCGGAGCTCCTCGGCCCGGTGGTCGTCGGCGCGCACGAAGGCCCTGACCTGATCGCCGCGCTCCAGCAGCAGGTCCACGACCTGCCGCCCCGTCGCTCCCTGCTGCCCGCCGGCCGCGCCGGTCACGAGGATCATGCTTCCGCCTTTCCTGGGAGAGTCAGTGTGAACAGGCCGAGCCGTTCCAGGTCGCGCAGGAACGGGCCCGGCGTGAACGCCTCGGCTGGGCCGTAGACGCCCGGGCGGCCGTGGCCGTCGGCCAGCCGTACCGCGGCTTCCACCGATGCCAGGGCGCTCAGGCGCCACAGGTCGTGCCCGCTGACCTGTCCCGCGCTGCCGCCGTCCGCGGTGATCGCCTGCGCGGCGACGGTGAAGCGGGAGCGCGCTCTGGTCGCGGCGTCCACGTGCTCGCTGGTGAACGCCTGCTCCTCCTCGAACGTCTGCGCCGTCAGCTGCGCCTCCACCCGGCGGGTCCGCACGTGCCTGGGTACGGTGACGACCTCGGAGAACGGGACAGGGGCGATCATCGTCCGTGGGCCTAGCGGCGGCGGGAACGGGAAGACGGCATTACGCGGCTCGACATAGCCGACGTGCTGCTGACCGTCCTCGTACGTGATCCGCCGGGTGTCGGCGAACAGCAGTTCGGCGGTCTGCTTGGCCCCCGTCGTCAGCCGCCAGTCCGACACCGCGTAGGCGGTGATCATCCGGTCGATCCCGGTCAGTCCCTCGGCCACGGCGCCGGCGAGCAGGTCCCCCATCCCGCCGTAGAAGCTCATCGCGGTGACCATGGTGATGCCGGCCTGCCTGGCGGGCTCCGGCAGGGTGTCGAACATCCACTTGGTGTGGTGCTGCTCGAGCGCGTGATCGACGTAGTGGCAGCCGGCCTCGGCCGCGGCCGTGGCGACGGGCTTGCCGGTGTGCGTGAACGGTCCCGCGCAGTGGATCAGCACGCCCGCCTGCCCGGCCAGCTCCCGTAACGCGGCCGGGTCGTCGAGCGTGGCCTGGTGCACGCGGGCCCCGCCGAGCTCGTCGGACAGAATCTTGAGCGCGCCGGCATCCCTGCCGGACAGGATGATCTCCCGGCCACGGGCGCGGAGCTCGGCCGACACCAGGCGTCCGGTGTGGCCGGTGGCGCCGTAGACGGCGATGTGCGGTGAGGACACGGCTCACCTCCATGATTCATACTGTGGGTATGTAACTGTTCTTCGAAGTTACGTACCGCGAGTATGTAAGTCAATGGGAGCTCGATGATCCGCCGTACCCAGGCAGAGCGTTCGGACGAGACCACGACGGCGTTGGTGCTGGCCGCGCGGGAGTTGTTCGGCGGCAAGGGCTATGCGGGGACCTCGATCGACGCGGTGGCCGCGGCGGCGGGGGTGACCAAGGGGGCCGCGTATCACCACTTCGGGGGGAAGGCGCCGTTGTTCCGGGCGGCGTTCGAGAGTGAGCTGGCGGAGGCCTCCGCCAAGCTGGAGCGCGTGGCCGCCGAGGAGAGCGACGTGTGGGCGGCCTTGCACCGGGGCGCCCGCACGTTCCTGGAGCACTGCCTCTATCCGAGATTCCGGCAGATTGTGCTGCTGGACGCGCCGTCGGTGCTGGGCTGGGAGACGGCGCGCGCGATCGAGCACCGGTGCCTGCTGCGCATCCTGCTCGCCGGGTTCACGCTGGCGGCCGAAGGGGAGGACGCCGCGGCCGTGCCCGCCCGCGCGCAGCTCGTCTTCGGCGCGTTGTGCGAGGGCGGCATGTTGCTGGCCCGTTCCCCGGACCCGGCCGCCGACCTGCCGCGCCTGGCCGCCGAGGCCGACCGCCTCCTCGACGCCCTCCGCTCCTGACCGCCGGCCGGCCCCACATCCCACACCGGCCGGCCCGCCCGGCCAAGCGCCCACTCGCCTCGGGCGCCCGCCCGCCGGAGGCTAGGCGACGCTGATCTTGCCGACGCCCGCACCCGCGCGCACCGCCGACGGGACGTTCTGCGGTGGATCGACCGTGTAGCCGTAGTAGGTGCCGGGCTCGACGACGGTCCCGTTGGCCTCGGGGGCGCCGGAGTTCACGAAGATGTTGTTGCGCTGCACGGCCCGGCCGGGGTCACTGTCGGCGTAACCGCTGCGGGAGTAGAGCGGGTGCGGCACATTCTCGAAGTAATTGCCCTCGACGACCGCACCGGCGTTCATCGTGGAGGCCACCCCGTAGAGCTCGTTGCTCAGGAAGTAATTGTTGTAGATGTGCACCGGCTCGCCGAACCTGATCCGCGGGTGGCGCTGGCGGCTGTGGTCGAAGAAGTTGTGGTGGATGCTCACCTTGAGGTGGCCGACGTCCGTGCCGGCGGCGCCGTCGGAGTGGCCGATCAGCATGGACTTGTCGGAGTGGTCGAAGTGATTCCACGAGACGGTGACGTAGTCCGCGCCCCGCACGATGTCCACCGAGCCGTCCACCGCGCCTGAGAACGTGTTGTGGTCGATCCAGATGTGGTGGGAGTTCTGGCCGACGTTGACGGCGTCGTCCTCGGCGTTGGTGAATCGGAGGTTGCGCACGATCACGTTGTACGACCGGTAGAAGTCCAGGCCGCCACCTGTGATGTGCCCCGACGTGCCGACGCCGACGATGGTCTTGTTGGGTCGCACCCCTTGTTTGCTGGTGATCGAGATCGTCCCGGACACCCGGATGATCAGGGGTTCAAGGCTGTCGATGTACTCCAGGAACTGCTCGGCGTTGGTCGCGGTCACCGTGCGGCCTCCTGCTCCGCCGGTGGTGCCGTTCTGGCCGAGCGCGTTGACGGCCGCGAACCCGGTGGGCCCGTCGGCGGCCGCGGTGGCGTTCGAGGGGACGACGAGTGCGGCCGCGGCGACGAGGACCGCCGCCCACTGCGAGAGCCGTTGCGATGCTGAGAGCATGGTTGATCTCCGCGTGTCAGATGCCTCCAGGAAAAGGTGATGGAAAGCGCTTTCCTGTCCGCATTATCGAGGCTGCCTCACAGGCGGTAAAGCGTCGCTGAAAGTTTCACTGAATCGGGTGCTGTTTGCCCTGGTGCGGCGACCGGTGATGGCGGGTGCAGTGAGTGGGACAGGGAAATGCGGAAGCCGCGATTTAGAGTCCCATGTATTGGGAGCGCTCCCAACCCCCCCGATTCGAGCTGGAGCAGCGTGCCATGGTGAACGCGACGATCAAGCAGTGGGCGACCCGGCTGGCGGCGGTGGCGCTGCTCGCGGCGATCGGGCCGCCCGTCCTCCCTGCGTCCGCGTCCGCGGCGCTGCCGTACCAGGATCCGAGCCTGCCCGTGTCCGACCGGGTGGCCGACCTGATGGGGCGGATGTCGCTGGACGAGAAGCTTGGGCAGATGACCCAGGCCGAGCGGGGCTCGGTCAGCGCCGCCGACATGACGACGTACCGGCTCGGCTCGGTGTTGTCGGGCGGCGGCTCCGCGCCGTCCCCGAACACGCCCGCTTCCTGGGCGGACATGTACGACAGATTCCAGAACGCGGCCCTGGCCACCCCGCTCGGCATCCCCATCCTGTACGGCGTCGACGCCGTACACGGCCACAACAACGTCGTCGGTGCCACGATCTTCCCGCACAACATCGGCCTGGGCGCCACCAGGGACCCGGCGCTCGTGCAGCGGATCGGCCGGGCCGTGGCCGAGGAGGTCTCCGGCACCGGCGTCGACTGGAACTTCGCGCCCTGCCTGTGCGTGGCCCGCAACGATCGGTGGGGCCGCACCTACGAGTCCTTCGGCGAGACGCCGGAGCTGCCGTCCTCCATGGCCACGATCATCAACGGCCTTCAGGGGAGCGCGCTGAACGGCCCGGCCTCCGTGCTCGCCACCGCCAAGCACTACCTCGGCGACGGCGGCACCACAGGCGGCGTCGACCAGGGCGACGCCCAGCTGTCCGAGGCCGACCTGCGGGCGGTCCACCTGCCGCCGTTCCGTGCCGCGGTCGAGCGCGGCGTCGGCTCCGTGATGATCTCCTACAGCAGCTGGAACGGCGCCAAACTGCACGGCCACCAGTACCTGATCACCACCGTGCTCAAGGGCGAGCTCGGTTTCTCCGGCTTCGTGGTCTCCGACTGGAACGGCATCGACCAGATCGACGGCGCCTCCGGGACCTCCGCGCTCGACGTGCGCACGGCCGTGAACGCCGGTATCGACATGGTGATGGCGCCGACGGGCTGGCGGCAGTTCATCGATCTGCTGCGGGCCGAGGTGCAGGCCGGGCGGGTGGCGAACGCCCGGGTGGACGACGCGGTCCGGCGCATCCTGACGAAGAAGTTCGAGCTGGGCCTGTTCGAGAAGCCGCTGACGGACCGGTCCTACACCGCGACCGTGGGCAGCTCGGCGCACCGGGCGCTGGCCCGCGAGGCGGTCGCCAAGTCCCAGGTCGTGCTGAAGAACAGCGGGAACGTGTTGCCGCTGGCTCAGGGTGGCAAGATCTTCGTGGCCGGCAAGAGCGCGGACGACATCGGCAACCAGAGCGGCGGCTGGACGGTCTCCTGGCAGGGCTCGTCCGGCGCCATCACGCCGGGCACCACGATCCTGCAGGGCATCAGGAACGCCGCCGGCTCGGGCACGACCGTCACCTACAGCCGCGACGGCAGCGGCATCGACGGCTCGTACCGGGTGGCGATCGCGGTGGTCGGCGAGACCCCGTACGCCGAGGGTGCGGGCGACCGGCCCGGCGGGCTCGGCCTCGACGCCACGGACCTGAACACCATCGCCACCCTGCGCGCCGCCGGGGTGCCCGTCGTGGTCGTGCTCGTCTCTGGCCGTCCCCTCGACATCGCCGCCCAGGTGCCGAACTGGAACGCGCTGGTGGCCGCCTGGCTGCCGGGCACCGAGGGCCAGGGCGTCGCCGACGTGCTGTTCGGCGCCGTGCCGCCCACCGGCAAGCTGCCCATGACGTGGATGAGCAGCGCCTCCCAGCAGCCCATCAACGCGGGCGATGGCAAGACACCGCTGTTCGCGCAGGGCTTCGGGCTGACGTACGAGGCGTCGGAGGACGACACCAGCCCGCCCACCGCGCCCGGCACTCCCGTCGCATCGGACGTCACCTCGTCGTCGGTGCGGCTGTCGTGGGCGGCCTCGTCCGACGAGGTGGGGGTGACCGGCTACGACGTCGTACGCGTGCAGTCGTCGGGGGAGACGGCGGTCACCACGTCCTCGACCACCTCGGCCACGGTCACCGGCCTGGCCGCGAACACGTCGTACACCTTCGCCGTCTACGCCAAGGACGCCGCGGGCAACCGCTCCCCACGCTCCGGCACCGTCACCGTGACCACACAGGCGGGTGGCGGGACCGGGAGCTGCACGGCCACGGCGACCGTACAGAGCCAGTGGAGCACCGGCTACGTGATCCAGGTGACCGTGACCAACACCGGCACGACCCCGCTGAACGGGTGGACCGTCAGGTTCACCATGCCATCCGGGCACCAGATCACCGGGGGGTGGAACGCGTCGATGTCCGTGAGCGGGCAGAATGCCACGGCGCATAATGCGGGGCACAACGGGGCGCTCGGGCCGGGGGCCGACACGTCATTCGGCTTCCAGGGCAGCCGCCCAGCCGGCGACGACCGCCTCCCATCCGGCTACACCTGCTCCTGACACTCCCCGACGAGACGGCCTGCGGGGCATCGACCGGCGGTGGCGCGCTCTTCCGGCTGGGCGCGCCACCGCCCGGTCACGCCCCATGAGCAGCGGAGAGGATACCGACGACTCCGTCGAAGACGGTACCTGAACCCGAGAGGGAGGACGTGGCTGAGGTAATCGGTCCACTCCTTAGTGGTCGCTGCTGGGACACCTCGTGGGCTCGTGCGTCCGCTTCGCGCTCGAATTCGACGCCACCACGGGGGCGTTTCCGAAGTCCGGTATCGCCAGCCGCTCGCCATCCTTGAGGGCGGACTGGTGCGCGACGATGCCGGGCAACGTGTAGCGCGCCGCGACCCAGGCGTTGACTGCAGGCAGGGCGCCGGTGGCGACCGCCCGCACGAAGTCGTCGGCGAGGAAGTGGTGACTGCCCTCGTGGCCGTTGGAGACATGGGCGAACTCTTCAGGCAGCCGGGAGCGGTCGTGCACCGGCGCTGAGCCCGAGGTGAAGGCGTCTCTGAGGGCGGGCGCAACGTGCTGGAGCGAGGGATCGTCAGGCGACAGGGTGGGCTTGGGCCGCAGGTAGTCGGTGATGTCGGTGACACCGCTCTTGTCCTGCCACAGGCTCACTGTGGCCAGCTGCTCCAGACTCCCCTCCGTCCCGAAGAACCGGAACCGCGACTCGCGGAGGTGCGAAGGGTAGCCGACTCGCCGGAACTCGTTCGTCCGGAAGCATCCTCCGCCTTCGACCTCGAACAGCGCAGTGGAGTTGGAGAAGTCGTTGCCGAACTGGCTGACCGACTTGTCGAACACTCCATCCCCGCGATCGTCGACGACCCCGATTGCCGACACGCTGACTGCGTACGTCTGCCAGGCGCCGAGCACACCGCCGATCGCATGGGTGGGGTAGAGCAGCGGCGGGTAGCTGGCGGTCGCCCGCCAGTTCTCGCCGCCGCTGTACCGGTAGGCGTCGTAGAAGCCGAGGTCCATGTCGTGCACGTAGTCGCCTTCTGCGTAGAACAGCCGTCCGAAGCCGCCGGCGGCGATTTGATTGCGGGCGTACACGGTGGCCGGGTTGTACTGGCTGGTCTCGCCCATCATGTAGATCAGCCCAGTCTCTTGGACGGCCGTGATGATGGCTGCGATCTCCTCCTCGGTCACCGCCATGGGCACTGCCGAATACACATGCTTACCGGCCCGCAGCGCCTGGACGGTCAGTGGCCCGTGGGTCCAGCGCTGGGTGAAGATGGCGACCGCGTCGACGTCAGAGTCGAGCAGGGCCTCGAAGGACGGCACGGTGCCGGCAAGGTCATAGTCGGCGGCCAGCCGGGCGGCCCGGTCCGCGATCAGGTCGGTGGCCCAGATGTCGCCGACGCCCGGGTGGAGCCGCCACAGCTTGGCGAACTGCCCGGCGAACTGTCCGGCGCCGACGATGCCCAAAGAGAAGGTCATGAAGGGTTCCTTGTCATCCCGTCGGAGGAATGGTCATGTATTCCTGCCCCGCGGACCCGTCGTCGGTGAGGTGTCAGCACCGGCCTCAGGCGGCCCGCGTGGACTGCCACGACGATAGGGACCTACGATTCACGAATGCTTCATCTGAGAGAGTGAGAACTTCTTGGATCCTCAGTCCCGCCTTGAACCGCCGAGCCTCACGGGGTGGAGGGGCCGACCGGTGGTCATGGGCGCCGCGCATCAGCACGACGACCTGGAGATCAATCTGGTGACCGAGGGTGGCACCATGCTCTACCTGTTTGGTGGCACGCCCGTCGAGATCGGCCCCGGAAGCGTGGCGGTGTTCTGGGCCGCGGTACCGCACCAATTGGTGGCGAACTCGGCGACGTCCGTCCACTGGCTGCATCTGCCGTTCACGACCTTCCTGGGCTGGGGACTGCCCGACACGCTCGTCAGGCGCCTTCTGTCCGGTACGCCCCTGGTCTCCGCGCCGTCGGCCGCCTTGCCAACCGATCCCGCGAGCTTCGCCCAGTGGGCCGCCGACCTCGCCACCGGCCACCGCGAACGTCACCGGATCGCACTGCTTGAGATCGAAGCCAGGGTCCGCCGACTCGCCCTGGCGAGCCTGGGCGAACCAGTGCGCCGGTACACCGGAGGCGAACCGGCGCTACAGCACGTCATCGCCATGGTGCGGCACATCGCCGAACACTTCCGCGACCCATTGACGAGCGCCGACATCGCCGGCGCCGCGCACCTGCACCCCAACTACGCGATGACGCAGTTCCGCAAGGTGGTCCGCACAACCATGGGTGACTACCTCACCCAGCACCGCCTTGCGGAGGCCCGCCGACTGCTGATCACCACTGATCTGCCGATCAACGACGTCGCGTCCGCGGTCGGCTTCGGTTCGGTCAGCCGGTTCTACAGCGTGTTCACCTCTGCCTGTGGCACGCCTCCGGCGAAGTTCCGACGCGAATACCAGGGAGTCGGCCGCCACCGTACGCCAGAGTCCACCTGTGCACGGATCGTGGCCCAAGCATGACTCCAACCCGGACGGATACTCGGGGACCAATAACGATGACATTCTCCGCGACATGTCCCTGACTGACGCCCTGGCTCGCTTGGCTGCCATTGACAGGTCTCCCCAAGACGTCCAACGGCCCGTCCGATTTGCGACAGTCGGGAAGTTACGTCATAACGCTCGGCTCACGGCCCAGGCTGGTGGGCAGGGCCGGCTCAGCAGACGCTCTGGGTGCTGTTGACCAGGGTGTTGTTCCTGAACGTGGTGTTGACCCCGCACGGGCTCTCCCGGATGGCGGAGTTGGTCACGCGCAGGTTCTGGATGATGATGTCGGAGGTGTTGGGGAACTCCGAGCGGGCGGCGAGCCGGATGTCGCCGGGTCCGGTGACGCTGCCGCTCTGCGCGGCGATGGTCACGTTGTAGCAGTTCTCGATCAGGATGGCGTTGTTGCCGGTCTGCGCGATGTCCACCCGGTCGATGACGGCGCCGCCGCTCTCCGACACGCAGAAGACGCCGCGCCCGCCGCCCCGTGCGATCACCTGGCCGACCCGGATGTTGGTGGGGTAGGAGCTGCCGATCCGGCCGTTCCTGTTGGCCATGCGGAAGGCCGCGTAGCCGGTGCCGGTGCCGGCGCCCTGCGCGTCCACCGTGGTCACGCTCGCGTTGATGGTGTCGTTCAGCAGCAGCCCGGAGTGGCCGGTGTTGCGGGCCACGACGGTGCCCACGGTGAGGCCGTCCAGGCCGTACGTCTCCACGCCGTGGGTGCTGGTGCCGGAGACGTAGACGTTGTCGATCCTGACGTTCCTGGTCCGTACGGTGCGGTCGCCGTGGTTGTCGATGCGGATGCCCAGGCCGCCGGACAGGCGCATGTCGATCTGGCCGAGCGTGATGTTGGTGCCGTTGCGCACGAAGATGCCGTACAGCGGGGCGCCGGTGACGGTCAGATGCTGGACCTCGACGTCCCGCACGCCGCGCGCGTACACGACCGCCTGGTCACCCGAGCCGGAGCCGGTCACGTTGACGGTGCCGCAGACGTCGAGCACCGTGTAGCTCGGCAGGGACAGCCGTGAGCCGGCGCTCATCGTGCCCGAGCCCCGGACGACGACCCGCTGCTTCGAGGTGCGTCCCGCGGTGAGGCTGCTCACCGCGGCCTGCATGGCCGACAACATGCTGGTGCCGGTGTAGACGGTCCTGCTGCCGTTGCGGGCGGTCCACGTGCCGCCGCTCAGCACGGCCTCCGCGTTCGCGGTGCCGTCGCCGCAGGCCAGCGCGGAGTGTCGCGCGGCCACGCCGGCGGTGGCGGAGTGCGCCTCTGCCGGGGCGGACAGCGCGGTGGCCGTGAGGGCCAGCGTCGCGAGGCCGGTCCCGAGCCTGGTGATGGGCCTTACCTGTCTGGTTCCCATACATCGCTCCTGTGATGGGGCCCGCATCCGGCCGGCCATCCTGATGAATCGATTCATCCATCGACAAGCCGCTGACGTGCGGAAACAGCGGCATATAGGGGTTCAGATGCGGGCAAGCCGGGCCGATTCGACTCGGAGTATTGCAACGTTCAAATCGGCCAGTCAACCATCGGTGAAACTTACATCCGGCTTGAAAGGCCGTTCCCTTGGAGTTCAGTAATGACTAAACTGATTGGCAATGGATGAACAGCGTGGGGACGAGGAGCTGCTGGCCTGGGTGGAGCAGGTCGCGGCGTTCTTCGCCAGGAACAACGGGCTGCCGCTGATCACGGGGCGGGTGCTGGGCTGGCTGATGGTGTGCGACCCGCCCGAGCAGACCGCCGCCCAGATCGCGGCGGCGATCGGCGCCAGCAAGGGGTCCCTGAGCACGGCGGTGCGGGTGCTGGAGGCCGGCGGGTTCGTACGTGCGGTGACCCGGCCCGCCGAGCGCGGGGTGCGGTTGCGCGTCGTGGACGACGTGTGGGAGCGGGTCGCGCGGCGCAAGCTGGAGGCCCTGGGCCAGTTCAGCGAGATCACCGCGGAGGGGCTGGAGCTCCTGCGGGATGACCCCGAGCGGGCCGGCCGGGTGCGCGACGCCCACCGGTTGTTCGCCTGGCTGGAACGCGAGATCCCGCCGCTGTTCCAGCGCTGGGAGGAGGATTCGTCGTGACCGGGGAACGGAATCCGTACGAGGGCGGGCAGGCGCCCATCAAGATCAAGAAGGTGCGGCGGGCGGGTTTCACGGAGCGGGAGTTCGACACCGGCACGGTGCGGATCAACTACGCCGTCGGCCCGGACAGCGGGCCGCCGCTGGTGCTCGTGCCGGCCCAGACCGGCGTCTGGCAGAGCTATCAGCGGGTCATGCCCGCGCTGTCGACCCGGTTCCAGGTGTACGCGGTGGACGTGCGCGGACATGGCAGGTCCACCTGGACGCCGGGCGACTACTGCTGGCGGAGCCTCGGCGAGGACATGCGCGCCTTCCTGCGGGGCGTGGTCGGGCGGCCGGCGATCGTGGCGGGCAACTCCTCGGGCGGAATCATCGCGTTGTGGTGCGCGGCCAACGCCCCCGACCTCGTCTCCGCGGTGGTGCTGGAGGACGCTCCCGTGTTCTCGGCGGAGATGCTCCGGTTCAAGGAGCACGACCGTTACGTCTACGAGGGTTTGGTGCACGCCGCGGCCGTGCTGGGTGACCTGGACGGCCGCGATCTGGCCGACTACCTCAGAGGCGTCACCAAGCCGGAGCCCGACGGGTCCGAGCGCAAGATGCCCGAATGGTTCCTCAACTACCTCTCCCGGCGGATCACGAAATTTCAGCACAAACACCCCGGGGAACCGGTGGATCTCCGCTTCATGCCGCTGGTGGCGCGGGTCATGTTCCTGTCGCTGTCGATGTTCGACCCGGACTTCGCGCGCGCGTTCGTCGACGGCCGCATGTACGAGGGCCTGGACCACGCCGAGGCGCTCGCCCGCGTCCGCTGCCCCGTGCTGGTCATGCACGCCGACTGGTTCCGCGATCCCCGCCGCGGCCTGGTGGGCGCCATGGACGACCAGGACGCCGCCCGGATCATGGAGCTGGTCCCGCACGCCCGCTACCTCCGCGTCCACGCCAACCACGTGATCCACTTCTTCAAACCCGCACAGTACGTCCGGGCGCTCGGCGAGTTCCGTGACACGATCGAGAGCATCCCCGCGGCGAGCTGACTCCGTTACGGAGCGAAACTGTCAGTGCCCGCGGGCACACTCACGGTATGCCCGACGAGCCCCTGGAACTCGGCGAAATCTCTCTCCCCGACTGGCACGCCCACAGCGACAAGATGGCGGAGGTCGGCTTCCTGGCCATCGCCAGGCGGTTGCCCTCGCTCATCGCCCAGGCAATGCGCATGGCCTGGCAAGCCAGCCCGCGCGACACCGTGGCAACGATCTCGCTCAACCTCCTCGGCGGGGTGTTCACGGCGTTCGGCCTGCTGGCCACGACCGGCGTGCTCACCGCGCTCTTCAATGAAGGCCCGACGCCCGACCGCGTGATGGCGGCGCTGCCCAGCCTGCTGCTGGTGGGCGCGGCAGCGGTCGTGCGCACGGTGACGCAGGCAGGCGCCGGCTGGGCCGAGGCGCGCCTCACGCCCCAGATCCAACGGGCCTCGGAAGAGCGGCTCTACGGCCTGACCAGCCGGGTGGAGCTCGTGTCCTTCGACGACCCGGAGTTCCACGACGCCCTGGAACGCGCCAGAGGCCGGGGCCTGGCCACGGCCGACTGGGTGGTGTCCGCGGCGGTGGACGTGGTCACGGCCGCGGTCGGCATCGCCGCGGCGGCCGGCGTGCTGGGCATCCTCCACCCGGTGCTGCTCCCGCTGCTCCTGCTGGCGGTGCTGCCGGACGCGTGGGCCGCGGTCCGCAGCGCACGCATGCGCTACTCCACGATGTACGGCCTCATCCCGGCCCGCCGCCGCAAGTGGATCATCGCCGAGCTCCTGGCCGACCGCGAGCCCGCCGCCGAGGTCCGCTCGTTCACCATGCGCCGTTTCCTGCTGCGCATGTACGACGCCGTGGCCACGGCAGAGCAGGACGTGATGCTCAAGCTGGTCAAGCGGCAGACGATCACCAGGCTCGCCGGCGAGGCGTTCGGCGGCCTCGGCACCGCCCTGGTCTACGTCGCGCTCGGTGTGCTCCTGGCGATCGCCGCGATCCCGCTGGCCGTGGCCGGCACGGCGGTCCTGGCCATCAGGTCGGGGCAGACCTCGCTCGCCAGCCTGATGTTCGCCACCAACCGTCTCTACGAGCAGGGGCTCTACTTCACCGACTTCCTGGAGTTCTGCGCCGAGGCGGAGCGCCGCCTGAGCGCCCCGCGCCCGGCCGCGGCCCCGGACGGCTTCGAGCGCATCACCGCCAGAGACGTGACGTTCACCTACCCCGGCGCGAAGGAGCCGGCCCTGCGCGAGGTGACCATCGAGATCAAGCAGGGCGAAGTGATCGCCTTCGTCGGCGAGAACGGCTCAGGCAAGACCACCCTCGCCAAGATCCTCTCAGGCCTCTACGAGCCGGACTCCGGCACGGTCTTCTGGGACGACACCGACCTCAGACAGGTCGACCCGGAGCAGTTGCGCCGGCGCACGGCCGTGATCGCCCAGGACCACACCCGCTGGCCCCTGACCGCCCGCTACAACATCACGATGGGCACTGACATGGGCGAGCCCGCCCTGCACGCGGCCGCCGCGGTCGCGGGTGCGGACGAGGTCGTCGCCGGACTGCCGCACGGCTACCGCACCCTCCTCGACCGCCGCTTCAAGGACGGGCACGAGCTGTCCGGCGGCCAATGGCAGCGCATCGCCGTGGCCCGCGGCTTCCACCGCGACGCCGACCTGCTCATCTGCGACGAGCCCACCGCCGCACTCGACGCCCGCGCCGAACACGCCCTCTTCGAGCGCATCCGAAGCCATGCCGACGGCCGCACCGTCCTGCTCATCACCCACCGCCTGGCCAGCGTCCGCTACGCCGACCGCATCTACGTCCTCGACCACGGAAAGGTGGTGGAGCAGGGTGACCACGAGACGCTGATGTCGGTCGACGGGCTCTACGCCGACCTCTACACCCTCCAGGCGAGCGCGTACCGATGATCAGGGCCGCGGGTCGCCGTGCATCGTGTAGCCGTAGGAGGCCAGGCGGGCCTGGGCGACGCAGCCGAGGTCGAGCTTGCCGAGGATGGCCGACAGGTGAGCGCGGATGGTCCGCTCGCGAGGCCGCTTGAGTCGCGGGCCGCTACAAGGGCGTGGAGCCGGTGCTCTCCGCTAGGACCGCCCGCGCCGCCGCGGCACTGGCCTCGATCGCCAGCGCGGTGAAGCCCAGCTCCTTGACCAGGAACTCCGTCACCTGCCACCGGAGCGAGAAGAACTCCGCGCCGCCGTGCGTGGACTCGCCCAGGCCCACCAGGCGGACCCCGTCGAGCACGGCCCGCAGCGGACCGAGGTCCGCCGGCCCCGCGCCCGGTTCCCGGCCGCCGAGCGGGATCGCCCGTCCGGCCAGCCATTCGGTCACCTCGCCCGGCACGACGCTTCGTTCTGATCAACGATCATCACGGACACAACGATCAGCGTGGAGGTTGTTTGCTGCTACGGTCAAGCGTGATCCCGCACGGAGGAAGCCCGCATGGCCGAAGAGAAGAGACCCGAGGATGACAAGCCGAACATCGGCGACCTGATCGGCGAGCTTCTCTCCTTCTGGGCGTTCGGCCCGGACGCCTACGCCTCCGAGCACAATGTCCGCTACCACCCGGTCAAGCTGGTCATCTGGACGTTCGTGGCGATCGGCGTGGCCGCCGCGGTCTCCGCGGTCAGGCTCGCCATGTTCGGCGAGCCCAGGGTGGGGTGGGCCGTGGCGCTGGTCCCGCTGCTGCTGCCGCTGACCGGCGCCCTGGCTCACAAACCGCCCCGATACGTCCCCGGCCTGGTGTGGGGGCTGACGGCGGGCCTGGTCACGGCCCTGCTGCTGGGGATCGACCTCGGCTCGTCGCTCGGCTCGTTCTGGACGGGCTTCGCGTCCGTGTGCGCCGGGTTCCTGGTGTGCTCGGTGGTGTTCGCCGCGGTCACCTGGCCGCGTCCGGAGCCTCCCGAGTAGGCGTCACTTGCCGAATCCGGCGGTCAGGCCGGCCAGGAGCTGGCGGCGGCCCACCACGTAGAGGATCAGGATGGGCAGGGAGCTGAGGAGGACGGAGGCGAGCACAGCCGGCACGTTGATGCCGTACTCACCCTGGAAGGTCCACAGCGCCAGCGGCAGCGTGCGCTGCTCGGGGCTCTGGGTGAGGACCAGCGGCAGCAGGAACCCGTTCCAGATCGTCAGCGCGTTGTAGATGGTCACCGTCACCACGGCCGGCCTGGTCAGGGGCAGGGCCAGGTTCCAGAGCGTGCCGAGCTCGCTGGCACCGTCCATCCGCATCGACTCGAACAGCTCCTTGGGCACGTCCCTGATGAAGTTCGTCAGGATGAGCACCGACAGCGGGATCGCGAACGCGATCGACGGCAGGATCATCGCCATCGGCGTGTCGTAGAGGCCGAGCTTGATGATGATCAGGTAGACGGGGATGATCGTCGCCTGGTGCGGGATGGCCAGTCCCATGAGGAACATCGAGTTCGTGTAGCGCAGGAACCGTCCTCTGCCGCTGCGGACGATCGCGTAGGCCGCCATGAAGGACACCGCGACGGCGGGCGCGACCGCGCCGACCGTGACGACGACGCTGTTGATGAAATAGCGGATGAAGTCCGACTCGATGACCAGCTGATAGTTGGCCAGCGTGGGAGCGGACGGCGGCAGGAGCGGGTTCTCGGCGTAGTAGTCGCTTTGAAGCTTGAAGCTGGTGATGACGATCCAGTAGATCGGCACGATCACGATCGCCAGCCAGATCCATGAGGCCGCGCCGGCCAGCCAGTTGGGGCGGCGGGTCACGCGCTTGGGGCCGGCGGCATGCTTCGCCGAGGCCCGGGCGGAGGTGTTCGCCAGGATCTCCGTCATGTCAGACCCCTTCCAGCTGGCTGTGGGTCTGGTCCCGGCCGCCGATCCGGCGCAGCAGCAGTGCCAGCGCCAGGCCCACCAGGACGAGGATGACGGCGATCGCGCTCGCCGGGCCCATCAGGTTGGCCATGTATCCCCTCTTGTACATGTCCAGCGCCAGCACCCGGGTGGTGTCGCCGGGGCCGCCCGCGGTGAGCACGAAGATCAGGTCGAAGAAGACCAGAGAGCCCGCGACCATGAGCGTCGACGACGTGATGATCGTGTACTTGAGCTGGGGCAGGGTGATGCTGAAGAACATCCGGACCCGGCCGGCGCCGTCGAGCTCGGCGGCCTCGTACATCGAGCGCGGGATCTGGCGCACGCCACCCTGGTAGATCAGCGAGTGGAACGGGATGAACTGCCACGACACCACGAAGATCACGACGCTGAAGGCGAGGACGGGCTCGCCGAGCCAGTCCTGCACGAGGATCGGGATCCCCAGTCCGGCGCCGAGCCCGAAGTTCGGGTCGAGCAGCGCCTTGAACGTGATCGCGATGGCGGCGGAGCTGAGCAGCAGCGGGATGAAGTACACCACCGAGAGCACCGCGCGATAGCGCTGGAAGCCGGCCAGGAACGTGCCGAGCAGGATGCTCGCCGGCGTCTGCACCGCCCACGACAGGGCGGTGACCAGGAACGTCACCCACAACGCGTGCGGCAGCCCGGGATCGGTGAGCACGGCGCGCCAGCTGTCGAAGCCGGACATGCGGATCTCGCCGAGCCCGTCCCAGGTCGTGAAGCTGAGCCAGAACACCCCGATGAGCGGGATCACGCCGAAGGCGACGAAGAACAGCAGGGCCGGCATGGCCAGCCAGGCCAGGCCGCGTCCCTGGCCGCCCGGCACGGCGGTCAGGGACGCATTCCCCCTGGCGGGGATCGGGGGAGCAGTCACTTGCCGATGACCTCGTTGAGGTTGCCGGCGAACTGCTGCGGCGTGATCGACATCTGGAACAGCTTGGCAATGTTGTCCAGCAGGACCTCGGCCGCGGTCGGGCTGAGCGCCTGGTCCCAGGACTGCTGGAAGGACTTGGCGTTGCTGGCGGTGTCGTAGACGAACTTCTGCCATGGCGCGTCCGCACCGGAGCCGAACTGGGCGTCGACGCCCTTGACGATCGGCACCTGGGTGATGCCGACCCAGTCCTTGGACTGCGCGTCGGAGTTCATCTCCGTGAGGAAGAACTTCTTGGCGATCTCCTTCTCCTCGGCCGTCGCCTTGGAGGAGATCGACATGTACTGGGCCGGGTTGCCCACGGTGTTGCTGGCGTCGCCCTTGCCGCCCGACACCGGCGGGAAGTTCATGTAGCCGAGGTTGCCGCCGCTGACGAAGTCGCCGCCGTCCGCCTTCATCGACCCGTACGTCCAGCCGCCGTGCAGCATCATCGCGGCCCTGCCGGTGTAGAGCAGCGCCTGGTCGGCGTTGGAGTCGGCGGTGATCGACGAGAAGCCCTTGACGAAGCCGTTCGCCTTGATCAGCTCCTGCATCTTGGTCAGGCCGTCGATGGCGGCCGGGTTGTTCCAGGCGTCCTTCTCGCCGTCGTAGATGGCCTGGAAGACCTCGGGGCCGCCGATGCGGTCGAAGAGGAACTCCAGCCACATCATGTTCGTCCAGCGCGACTGCCCGCCGAGCGAGAACGGCGCGATGCCGGCGCCGTTGAACTTCTTGACGAGGTCCATGATGTCGCCCCACTCCTGCGGGGGCTGCGCGCCGACCTTCTCGAAGGCCCTCTTGTCGTAGTACAGAACGATCGGCGTCACGGACTCGACCGGCACCGCGTAGATCTTGCCGTCGACCGTGGCCGCACCGAAGGAGGACGGGAACAGCCGGTCCTTGTAGGCCGCGTTCTGGTCGAACCACGAGGTGAGGTCGTCGACCTGGCCGGCCTGCACGTAGCTGCGCAGGCCGCCGCCGCCCCAGCCCCAGATGATGGTGGGGGCCTCACCCGCGCCGATGGCGGTCTTGATCTTGGTCTTGAAGGCGTCGTTCTGGAAGGTCGTCGTCGTGAGCCCACCGCTCGGGTTGGCCTTGTTGAAACGCTCGACCGCGCGCGTGCGCACGCCTTCGTTGGGCTGACCCGTCAGGTACCAGTAGGTCGCCTTGCCTCCTGCGCCGCCACTCGTGGCGGTGCTGCCGGTGCCCCCACCGGCGCCCGTTTGGGTGGGTCCGGAGCTGCCACAGGCCGCCAGGGCGGCCCCCAGGGGAAGGCCCATGGAGAGGCTAAGGAAGGTACGGCGAGAGGTTGTCCTGGGCTCCACGCTGATCTCCGTAACTGAACGCCGGGGGGTTGGCCGCGCGGCTCCTGAATCGTCGGATGGGGTGGGCGTCCGGCCGGGGGAGCCGTCGCCTGCGCTTCTCCTTCAGAGTTAGCTTGTCGAAACATTTGCGACATGCCGCGTGGTCCGCCAATCTAAGTTTCGGGTCTGTGCCTGTCAAGACCCACCGGACCTGGCGCTCTCCCTATCCACAAAGGGCCTGTGTAAAGTACTCTGGCGCGGCGTTCAACTGGTCATCTGGTGTCGAGGAGGTCTCGCTCACAGGTCACTCACAACGCCGAAACATTTCGAAAACATCACGGTGGACATCGCCTTGAAGGAGCAGCAGATGACGGCTGTAGATCGGACGCCCGCGGTGGACGGTGTGCTGCGTCCTTGGCAGGACCCGACCATTTCCGTGGCCGACCGGGTCGATGCCCTCCTTCAGGAGATGACCCTGGAGGAGAAGGTCGGCCAGCTCGGCAGCCGGTGGATCGGCAACGACATGCGGCACGAGCCGGTGGACGACGACGCCGAGACGTTGAACGTTGCGCCGATGCAGGACGTGTTCGCGGCCTCGGGGACGGTTCCCTTCGACGAGGCGATCCGCCACGGGCTTGGTCACATCACCCGGGTGCACGGCAGCGCCCCGGTGACGGCGCAGGAGGGCGCGGCCGAGGTGGTCCGGCTGCAGCACGCCGTCGTCGAGCGGTCCAGGCTCGGCATCCCGGCCATCGTGCACGAGGAGTGCCTGACCGGGTTCACGGCGTACGGGGCGACCGTCTATCCCGCGGCCATAGCGTGGGCGGCGACGTTCGACCCCGGCCTGGTGGAGCGGATGGCCACCGCGATCGGGCGGGACATGGCGGCCGTGGGCGTGCACCAGGGCCTGTCGCCGGTCCTGGACGTGGTGCGCGACTACCGGTGGGGGCGGGTCGAGGAGACGATGGGCGAGGACCCGTACCTCGTCTCGATGCTCGCCGCCGCCTACGTGCGCGGGCTGGAGAACGCCGGGGTCATCGCCACGCTGAAGCACTTCGCCGGATACTCGGCCTCGCGGGCGGCCCGCAACCACGGCCCCGTTCCCATGGGGCGGCGCGAGCTGATGGACATGATCCTGCCGCCCTTCGAGACGGCCATCGCGCTCGGCGGCGCGCGCTCGGTGATGAACTCCTACTCCGACGTCGACGGCGTGCCGGCCGGGGCGGACCCCTGGCTGCTGACCGAGGTGCTGCGCGAGGAGTGGGGCTTCACCGGGACCGTCGTGTCGGACTACTGGGCGGTCCCGTTCCTGGCGACCATGCACAAGATCGCGGCCGACACCGAAGAAGCCGGGGTGCGGGCGCTGAGCGCCGGCATCGACGTCGAGCTGCCCGACACACTCGGCTTCGGGCAGCACCTGGCCGAGCGGGTGCGCACCGGGGAGATCCCCGAGTCGCTGATCGACCGGGCGGCACGCCGCCTGCTCACCCAGAAGGTCCAGCTCGGCCTGCTCGACCCCGACTGGACGCCGGAGAGGTCCGTGGCCGGGGCCGCCGCCGTGGACCTCGACTCACCGGGCAACCGGGCGCTGGCGCGTGAGCTGGCCGAGCGGTCGATCGTGCTGCTCGACGCCGGTGACGCGCTGCCGCTCCGTCCCGGGCTCCGGCGGGTCGCGGTCGTCGGGCCGTGCGCCGACGAACCGCGGACGTTCATGGGCTGCTACTCCTACCCCAACCACGTGCTCACCCGCCACCCCGGCCTCGGGCTCGGCGTCGAGGCGCCCAGCCTCCTCGACGCGCTGCGCGCCGAGCTGCCGGACGCGGAGATCGTCCACGAGCGGGGCTGCGACGTGCGGGGCGAGGACCGCTCAGGGTTCGCCCCCGCGGCGGCCGCGGTCCGCGGGGCGGACCTGTGCGTGGTGGCCGTGGGCGACCTCGCCGGGATGTTCGGCCACGGGACGTCCGGGGAGGGCTGCGACGCCGACGACCTGCGGTTGCCCGGGGTGCAGGAGGACCTGCTGACCGAGCTGGCCGCCACCGGCACGCCGGTCGTCGTGGTCGTCGTGTCCGGCCGCCCGTACGCGCTGGGCGAGGCGCACGAGCTCGCCGCCGGGCTGGTGCAGGCGTTCATGCCGGGCGAAGAGGGCGGCGCCGCCATCGCCGGCGTGTTGTCCGGCCGGATCCAGCCCTCCGGCAAGCTGCCCGTGCAGATCCCGCGCGGGCACGGCGGCCAGCCGGGCACCTACCTGCAGCCGCCGCTGGGCGCCGACAGCCAGGGCATCAGCAACCTCGACCCGACGCCGCTGTTCCCCTTCGGCCACGGCGCCTCCTATACCGCGTTCGAGATCGACGACCTGCGGATCAGCGACGCCGAGGTGCCGACGGACGGCGAGTTCACGGTGAGCGTGCGGGTGCGCAACACCGGCGGGCGGGCCGGCGACGAGGTCGTCCAGCTTTACCTGCACGACGTCGTCGCCCAGGTGACCCGGCCGGTCCGGCAGCTGATCGGTTTCGCGCGGGTCCCGCTGGAGCCAGGAGCCGAATCCCGCGTGAGCTTCCGCGTGCACGCCGACCGGACGGCCTTCACCGGACGCGACTTGAGGCGCATCGTGGAGCCGGGGGACGTCGAGGTGTTCGTCGGCAGGTCGGCGGCCGACCTGCCGTGCCGGGGCGTCGTGCGCCTGACGGGTGCGACGCGGATCGTCGGCCACGACCGGCGCCTCGTCACCCCCGTATCGGTCGATGAGTAGGAGGGAATTGATGGCGGCCAGTCCCAGACGCGCCACGCTGGCCACCGTCGCGGCCTCGGCCGGCGTGTCGGTGGCGACAGTGTCCAAGGTTCTCAACGGCCGCAGCGACGTGGCGCCGGCGACCCGGACCCTGGTGGAGTCGCTGCTGCGGGAGCACGACTATGTCGCGCTGTCGCCGCGCCGGGGCGAGACCGCCGTGACGGACACCGTCGAGGTGCAGTTCGACGACGACTTCAACGCCTACTCCACGGAGATCATCCAGGGCGTGGTCACGGCCGGGGCCGAGCTCGGCGTCGGGGTCGTCGTCAGCGTCAGGAAGAAGATCGACCACCCGGCCGCGTGGGCCCGCCACCTGGCCGACGCCGGGCGCCGGGCGCTGATCTCCGTTACGTGCCACGAGCTGACCACGCGGCAGCTGACCGCTCTGTCCCGCGTTCAGCTGCCGCTGGTCATGATCGACCCGCTCAACCTGCCGGATACCAGCGCGACCAGCGTCGGCTCGACCAACTTCGCCGGCGGGGTGGCCGCGACCCAGCACCTGCTCTCCCTCGGGCACCGGCGCATCGCCTACTTCGGCGGCCCCACCACCGCGGCCTGCAACCAGGCGCGGCTGCACGGCTACCGGGCCGCCATGGAGGCCGAAGGGGCGCCCGTGCTGCCCGGCTACACGCGGTTCGGGCAGTTTCGCTACCAGGTCGGACTGGAGCACGGCGCGGCCGTGCTCGGCCTGCCTGAGCCGCCGACGGCGATCTTCGCCGGCTGCGACGAGATGGCGCTCGGTGTCATGGAGGCCGCCAGGGCGCGCGGCCTGCGCATCCCTGAGGACCTCAGCATCGTGGGCTTCGACGACACCCAAATCGCCCGGATGGCCTCGCCGCCGCTGACCACCGTACGTCAGCCGCTGCGGGAGATGGGCCGCGTCGCCCTGCGCACCGCGCTGCGCCTGGCGGCCGGGGAGAGGGTCGACTCCCACCACGTCGAGCTGGCCACCGAGCTGATCGTCCGCGGCTCCACGGCGGACGTGACCTGCTCAGAGCATGCCTGAGAGGCCTCCGGCCGGGTAAGACGTCCTTGATCGGGGGTGGGACGTCATGCGGGGCGAGGAGGGGGCGCAGACCGGCCCGCTACGAGACCGGGACGCGGGACCGCCGGACGGTCCGTCAGAGGACCGTGCCGGGGGGCCGCCGTGCGGCACGCCGGGTGTGGATGAGGAGATGCTCGGCGGGTTGCTGCGTGCCAACCACCTGGCCTCACTGGAGGACCTGCCCGCCCTGGTCGCCGAGTTCGCCGGCCGGGCCGGGCTCGCGCACGCCATGCTCTACGTGGCCGACTTGCAGCAGCAGTTCCTCGTGCCGCTGCCGGGCCAGCACGACGAGGCCGGCAACCCGCTGGAGCGCATCCCCATCGACACCACCGTCGCCGGCAAGGCCTTCCGCGGCGTGGAGCCGGTCCAGGCCCGCACCGCCACCGCCACGGCCGAGACCGGCGAGCCCTTCGACGACGCGCCCCGGCGGTTGTGGATGCCGCTGCTGGACGGCACGGACCGGATCGGCGTGCTCGGCGTGATCGTCCCCCACGCCGGCGAGGCCGTCCTGGCGCGGGTGAGCCGGCTGGCCGCCCTCGTCGCCCTGCTGATCGAGAGCAAGCGCCCCTTCAGCGACGTGTACGCCCAGCTCGTGCGCACCAGGCCGATGGCCCTGTCCGCGGAGGTCTTGTGGAACCTGATGCCCGGCGCGACGTTCGCCAACGACCGGGTCGTGGTCAGCGCCGCGCTGGAGCCGGCGTACGAGGTGGGCGGCGACGCCTACGATTTCGCGCTCAACGGCGACGTGCTACGGCTGGCGATCTTCGACGCGATGGGGCACGACACCTCGGCCGGTCTCACCGCCACCATCGCCATGGGCTGCTTCCGCAAACACCGCCGTGAGGGGGCCGACGTCCTGGCCGCGGGTGAGGCCATCGACGAGGCGATCGCCGACCACTTCATCGCCACCCGGTTCGCCACCGGCATCCTGGCCGACCTGGACACCCGTACCGGGCGGTTGACCTGGGCCAACCGAGGCCATCCCCCGCCGGTGGTGCTGCGCCGCGGCCAGCCGGTCGCCACGCTGGACGGTGTGTTCGGCACGCCGATGGGGCTCAGCCTCGGTCTGCCCACCGAGCTCGGCCGCTACCAGCTGGAGCCGGGAGACCGGCTGCTGCTCTACACCGACGGCGTGATCGAGGCCCAGGACCCGCAGGGCGAGCTGTTCGGGCTGGAACGTTTCATCGACTTCGTCATCAGGCGAGAGACCGACGGCGTGCCGGCTCCCGAGACGCTGCGCCGGTTGATCAACACCATCCTCGACCACCAGCACGGCTGGCTCCAGGACGACGCCACGGTGCTCCTGGTGGAGTGGCGCCCCGGAACGGCGACGCGCGGCGATGGAGTCCGTGACTTCCTGAAGAGTGCCTGATCGCGGCACCGCACAAGAGCGGCGACCCGCGCACGCCAATCGCCTACAACCAGTGGAGTACGCCGGATACGGTGCTCGCGCTCCTCCAGGCGCACCCTGAAATGCGCCCCGTGCCCGATGCCGCGAGCCTTGGGGTGAGAGAGCGTGGACTCCTCAGGCAGAACGGAGTGCGATGATGATGTATCCGGATCTTCAGGGCAAGGTGGCGCTGGTCACCGGCGGTTCAGGCGGCATCGGCCGGGAGACCGCCAAGGTCTTTGCCGAGCAGGGCATGCGGGTCGCCGTCAACGGGCGTGATCCCGCCGCCATCGACTCCGCGGTCAAACACGTCGGTGACGCGGCCATCGGTGTGGCCGCAGACGGCACCGACTTCGCGGCCGTGGAAGCGATGCGTGAGGAGGTGGAACGGCGGCTCGGCCGCGTCGACGTGCTGGCGATCTTCGCCGGCGGCGGCACCGGCATGCCGCGACCCATCGATCAGATGAGCGAGGATGACTGGCACGCCACCGTGCATGCCAACCTGACCTCGACGTTCCTGGTGCTGAAGAGTTTTCTGCCGGGGATGCGCGAGCGCGCGAGCGGCTCCATCATCACGATGTCGTCGCTGGCCGCCCGCACCCCGACCGGCGCCTCGGCGGCCTACACAGTGGCCAAGGCCGGTGTCGTCGCGCTGACCAGGCAGTTGGCGCACGAGCTGGGGCCCGTGGGGATCCGGGTCAACGGCGTCTCCCCCTCGGCGATCATGACGGAGCGGCTGGAGGGCCGGATGCCGCCGGAGTTCAAGGAGCGCCTGCTGGCCGAGCATCCGCTCGGACGGCTCGGCACGCCGCTCGACGTGGCCAACGTGACGGCCTTCCTCGCCTCTGACGCCTCCTCGTGGATCACGGGGCTTACGATCGACGTGTCGGGCGGCAAATGGATGCCGTGAGCCCCTGGCACCGAGGTTGGTGAGGGGTCTTCTCGGCGGCCTGGATGTTCGGGCGCCGGTACAGCGGGATCGGCGCTCTTCCGCTTCATCGGGTCAGGACACCACCCGCTCTACGAGGTCACCGAAACCATCGAACGCATCGGCGGCCGGCCCCCGGTGGTGCGTTATTGCCGAATGATGAAGCACCGGCACTCAACCTGGCGACTCCATGGGAGCGGGGTACCGTGTGGTACCAGGAGGGGATGTTTCAGATGGCCGCTGCAACGGGACCTGGCGCGCCCGAGGAGGCGAACCGAACCACCGCCCCGCTGAAAGTCGACCCCGAGGTCGACCAGTTGATCTCGGACGGTGCACACTTCCTCGGCTTGACGAAGGAGGACCTGGTCGCTGACGCAGTCCGGGTCTATCTGGAACTACGGCGCGAGGAGATCCGCTCCAGGATGATGGAGTCCATGCGCAAACTCGACCGCTCCGACCTCGCCCGCGTCGCCCTGCTCACCGGCCTCACCGCCGAGCAGATCAACGCCGTGGGCGGTGTCCGGGAGGACTGATCCTGCCATTCGCGCGATCTCGATCAGATCTGTTCTAGATGATGAAGATCCGGCGTGGGCGCACGACCACGCGGCCGGAAGCGGATCTACCGGTCATTCCTTCCTGCGAAGTACATCGATGACGATCATGGTGATGTTGTCCAGCCCACCGTGCGCATTGGCCGTCGCAAGAAGATCATCGGCTGCGTCCTTGGGAGTAGGGTGCGCGAGCAGGATGTTCTCGATCACTTCGTTCGGTACGAGTCCGCTCAGACCGTCCGAGCACAGCAAGTACCGGTCGCCTGGGCAAAGCGTTCGCTGGATCAGGTCGGGGGAGCGTCCATCGGCGCGGCCGTCAAGAAATCGGGCGATCTTCTCGCGCAAGTTGGGCACGTCGGCTGCGTCAGCCACGAGGTTTCCGTACGTGTGATCCTCGCTGATCTGAGTCAGGTTGCCGCCTCGTAGCAGATAGGCTCGCGAGTCACCGATGTTGGCCACGACGGCTGCCGTCCCGGACCACAGCATGGCCACCAGGGTAGTGCCCATGCCCGCCAGGTCCGGTTCTCTTTCGATCCTGTGGCGCAACGCCTCGTTGGCGGAGTAGATCGCCTGCCCGAGCAGCGCAGAAAGGTCCGCAGGCGCGTGCAGGCGGTCATAGGGTTTCAGGATGTCAATTGCTGTGGTGCTGGCTATGTCGCCAGCCGCGTGTCCGCCGAGGCCATCAGCAACGGCGAACAGGTTCTGACCAGCGTATACGGCGTCCTCGTTGCGGTGCCGTACGAGCCCGACGTGAGTGCAGGCAGACGCTTCAACGGTGAGGCGGCTCATGGCGGTCACCTGTCGATCTCGATCTCGTCGAGCGGCCCGCCGATGTCGGGCCAGGGGGGTTGCGCGGACTCGTCACGGTGCAGTACGTGCACGGTTTCTACCCGGTCGCTGGCTACGATGTACTCGGTAACCTCGATCGGTTGGCCGTCGCCTCCAGAGGTGCCCACCCGCACGATCTCCAGTACGGGCAGGCTGATCGGGATCTCCAGCAGGCGGGCCTCATCAGGGGTCGGCGTGCGTGCTCGGTGGAACTCCGTCCAACTGATCGGCCAGTGGCCGGCCTTCTCCAGAAGGTAGAGCCAGTGCCCTGGGCCAGGGTCCTCGGATGCCACCTCCGGGGCGTCGATCACTCCTCGGGGGTGTATCCACGAGATGTTGATCTGAAAGGGCGGCTCGGATTCGGGGCCGGTGACTCGGAACCGGCGCATCACCGGGGTACCCGGCTCGACGCCCAGCAGCTTTGCGATCCTCGGGTTGGTCAGTGGTTCATGGCCTGCCACAGGCGTGACGTGATGCTTCCATTTCTCCTGGCCAGAGGCCGATGGGAAAGAGTACCCCGCGCTGAGGGTGGCCTTGTTGCGCTTCACCAAGTTCCCACGTGGTCTGCGCAAGCGCATCATGCCGTGTCGGACGATGATGCCCCGGCCCTGTACGGCCCACACCACACCCTGGGCTTCCAGCGCTGCAACAGCTCGGCCGATCGTGTCTCGATTCGCGCCGAACTCGGCCGCAAGATCGTTAAGTCGTGGAAGCCGAGATCCGGGCTTCCACTCGCCAGCCTCGATCCTTGCTTTGATCTCAGCCGCGATGTCCATGTAGCGCGAATGCTGCACCCGAACCCTCACTTCCAAGATTGTCCCCGAACAATCCTTGACACTGTCGCCTCGCGGACCCACCATGGTCCCCAGACAACTCCAACGGATTGTCCCCGGACATTAGACCGTACAAGAAGACAGTAGACGGCGGCAGCGGCGTTCCAGCGCCACCAGCCGAAGAAAAAGCAACGGCCCCCGGTGTTCCAGCACCGGAGGCCGAATCAGGTTGCAATCCTCGCGAAAGTGATCTCACCTGATGCCTACCATCATCGCACCAAGCCCGCTTGGCGTGAACCGCCGGGCAACCCCACGGCCGAGCCTCAGGTTCAAGCAGAAGCTCCCCGACGACCGGCCGTGCTTCCCCAACGCCGACCCTTGGGACGAGAAAGTCACCAAGGGCGAGGCCCGCGCCGTCTGCGCAGGCTGCCCCGCTGAGAAAGCGTGCGCCCGCACCGCTGTCATCGACAAGACGCTCGTCTACGCCGACTCCTGCCCGAGCGCGTGGTGCGAGCTTCCCGAGGCCTCCGTGCCATGAATCGAGATCACAGCAGTGCGAAAAGGCAGGAGGGAGCGGCGATGACCGTACGATTTCTCGCCGAGCTGGTGTTCCCGGGAGTGCCCAGTGCAGTTCCGGCGGCTCGGCATTGCGTCAGCAACGTCCTGAGAGCGGCGGGACATCGAGACACGACCGGCGTGCAACTCGTGGTAAGCGAGCTGGTCGCGAACGCACTGATGCATTCCGTCTCGGGTCTGGCCGGTGGGTTGATCATCGTGGACGTCCGTGCCATCGGCGACGGCATAGCCCGCATCGACGTGATGGACGATGGCGGGCTGACCGTTCCCCGCATGCGCCAGCCCAGCGACATGGACTCCTCGGGACGGGGCTTTCACATCGTCGAAGCCACCGCGCTGCGCTGGGGCATCGGCGACAACGCTCTGGGTGGCCGGGCAGCCTGGGCAGAAGTCCTCACGACGGACGACTCGACGCTCGACATGTCCAGTGCGCCGGCCTGCGCGACGGTGTGATGACACGCGAGCAGGCCCGTGGGGCCGGATGGATCAGTCGAGGCGACAGGCCGCCTCGCTGCCTCAGTCCTCATGCAAGCCCGCCGACGTCCCACTGCCAACCGTTGAACTGGACCGTTCCCGACCGGTGGTCATCTGAAGGACGTGTGCTGGTCTGGACGTGCGGCTGTGAGAGTGTCTTCTACGAGCTGCGCCAGGCGAGCGGGCTCCAGTTCATTCGTCGGATCCGCCGCGACGAACAAGGGGCCGAGATGATCGAGGACACCGAGCGATGGCGCGCCGCAGTAGCGGCCGCACGATGGAACGCCCTGCTGATGGGCCATCTCCGTTGAGACAGGCGCTGGACGTCAGATAAGGCCTGCGCAAGCGGTAACGCGCCGCCGATGGTAGCCGGGAGCCGAGCCTCGCATTGCTAGTTGGGCCCATTGCTGTAGGCGGCCGCCTGAATGCTGAAGAGCTGGGCGTATGGACCGTTCGCCGCCATGAGCTCCTCGTGGGAGCCCTGTTCGGCGATGGTGCCGTCGGCGACCACGATGATGTGGTCGGCCATGCGCACGGTGGAGAAGCGGTGGGAGACCAGGACAGTGATCCCGTCGCCGGCGGTCCGGGTCGTCGCGGTGAAGCGCTCGTAGAGGTCGTGCTCGCTGGCCGGGTCGAGGGCGGCGGTGGGCTCGTCGAGGATCAGCACCTCGGGCTTGTCCCGCATGAGCGCGCGGGCCAGGGCCAGGCGCTGCCACTGCCCCTGCGACAGCTCCACACCGTCGAAGAGGGGCCCCAGCTGGGTGTCCACGCCGTTCGGGAGCCGCTCCACGAAGTCGGCTCCCGCCGCGTGCAGCGCCTCCCCGACCTCGTCCATCCGGGACAGGTGGCCGATGCCGACCGCGTGCCGGACCGGGAGCTGGAACTTGACGAAGTCCTGGAATGCGGCGGAGGTACGCTGCCGCCAGGCGGCCAGATCGGTCGCGGCGAGGTCCTGGCCGTCCACCCTGACCGTGCCGGACGCCGGCTGGTACATGCCGGTGAGGAGCTTGACCAGGGTCGTCTTGCCCGCGCCGTTCACGCCGACCAGGGCGACGACGCTGCCCCGGCGCAGGTGGAAGCTGACGTCACGGAGAACCGGGTCTTTGGAGCCGGGATAGGCGAAGCTCACGTGGTCGAAGGTGATGCCGCCGCTCGTGGGTTCCCTGTCGCCTGTCGGGCCGTGCGCGGCGGCGTAGTCGTGGAGCCACGCGTAGTGCTCGGTGACCTGCCCGGTCTGGATGATGCGGCCGATCTGCTCGACCGCCTCCTGGATCTGCCCGCGCAGCCGGGCGCCGAGGACCAGGACCAGGACCGCGTCACCGAGCGTGGCCAGACCGCGGGCGGCGAGATCCGCGGTGATGGCCAGGACGAGGAGATATCCGGCGCTGAAAACAAGCCAGCCCAGGGCGTTCCAGCCGCTCGCTCGTATCCGCGCCCGGGAGATCAGGGTGGCGTGCCGGTCCCAGGCACGGGCGGCCTCCTCGTCGATAGCCGCCGCCGCGCCGCTGACCCGCAGCTCCTTCGCCGTGCTCGCCTCGGTACACATGCGGTGCAACATCTCCTCCAGGCGGCTGTGCCGGGCGGCCTCCTTCTCCGCCTCTCGCAAACGGCGCAGCGTCCGGGAGTTGATCCACAGCGGCACCAGGGCCAGCGGGGCGAGCAGCGCCAGCCAGGGATCGACCGCGACGAGCAGCCACACCGACAGGGCGATGCTGAGCACCCCGGCCACCGCCGCCGACAGGCCCAGTGCCAGCTGCGCCAGGGCCCGGGAGCCGCGGCGGAGCAGGAAGATGCGGTCCAGGTGCTCGGGATGCTCCAGGTGCGCCACGCCGGGCAGGCCCGCGACCAGGCCGAGGATCTCGTCGTTGACCAGGATGTCGACGCGGAGGACCAGCTCGAGCATGAGACTGTGCAGGACCGTACGGCCTGCGGTGGACGCGGTGTAGGCCGCCGCACCCAGAACCCCCGCCGCCAGCAGGCCGCCGAAGGTGCCCAGGCCCGCCGCGTCGACCAGCCAGCGCTGACTCAGCGCGAGAAGGGCGACGGCCGCCGACTGGGCTGCCACGAGCACGGCGACCAGCAAGGTGATCCGCGGACTTGCCTGCCAGGTGAGCCGGAGGGTACGCCGGAGGACCTTCATCCACTCTCCACGAATCGGGCGGCCTGGAGCTCGAACATGCGGGCGTAGTGACCGCCCGCCGCCATCAGGGAGTCGTGGTCGCCCTCCTCGAGAATCGTGCCTCCACGCATGACGACGATCCGGCTCGCGTGCCGTACCGTCGACAGCCGGTGCGAGATCAGCACGATGGTGGCGCCCTCCACCCCGGAGACGACGTCGCGGTTGAAGTCGGCCTCCGCACGGACGTCCAGGTGCGCGGTGGGCTCGTCCAGGACGATCAGGTCGCGGCCGTGGCTCGCGGCGAAGAAGATGCGGGCCAGCGCCAGGCGCTGCCACTGGCCCCCGGACAGATCCACGCCGTCGTGCACCTCGCGGCTGACCACGGTCTCGATCCCGTGCGGCAGGTGGCCGCCGTCCCACCCCGCCCTGCGCAGGGCCTGCTCGATGCCCGCGCGGTCGTCGCGATGCTCGGGGGCGCCCATGGCGACGTTGTCGGCCACGGACAGCGGATAGCGGTTGAAGTCCTGGAACATCACGGCCATCCGGCTCGGGTCGGAGACGACGTGGCCCGCGTCCGGCTCGTACAGCCCGGCCATCAGTTTGATCATCGTGGTCTTGCCGGCGCCGTTGTCGCCGACGATGGCCAGGACCTCACCGGGCTCGATCCGCAGGTTCAGGCCGTCGAGGACGGAGCCGGAGGCCGGATAAGCGAAGGACACGTTCTCGAACCGGACTCCCGCCCCGGGCTTCGGCGTGACGAGCTGCGCGGGTGCGCGGGCGGCGAGGGAGTCCATCGCCCGTACGGCGCCGAGTCCCGTCTCGATCTCGTACTCCTCCATCCCCATCGCCGTCATGCCGAGCACCACGAAAGAGGCCACCAGGCAGGTGACCAGCTCGCCCCGGGTCAGGGCGCCCTGCTGGACGGCGAGGCCGAGCAGGAGGAAGGCCAGCAGGACCGCGCTGAACGACAGCAGGAACGCCAGCCGCTGATGCAGGAGGATCTCCCGGCGGGTCTGCCAGATCACCGACGCCAGGTGCCGGGCCTGGGCGGTACGCTGCCGCACCGCCCAGCCCGCCAGGCCGAAGACGCGGATCTCCTTGCCCGCCGTGCCGCCCGCACTCACCTCCGACCAGTAGTCGGTCTGCCTCCAGGGCCGCGCCTGGATGTACACCAGCTTGTGGAGGCGGAGCTGCTGGCGCCGGACGATGGAACGGACGGTCAGCGCCGCGGCCAGCAACGCGAACGCCGTGACGGGCGAATGGACGGCCACCACGCCGGCCGCGAGGAACGCCCCGGTCATCCTGGACATGAGCACGACCTGCGCCACCGCGGCGGAGCCCGCTGAGAGGTGCTGCCACCCGCCCAGGTTCGACGCGCGGGACAGATCGTCGGCGTAGGCGGGGTCTTCCAGGTGGGCGATCCCGTGGGGAGCGCTCGCCATGCCGCGGAGCCTGCGGCGTATCTCGCCGTCCACCCGCGTGGCCGCCACCTGCCGGAACGCCTCCTGGGCCGCGACTGCGAGCCCTTCCGCGATGAGGAGGGCGGCCAACACCGCCAGGGCCCCTTTCGCCTCCCCTTCGGCCATCCGCGTGATCAGCCGGCCGCTGGCCAGCGCGAGAAGCGTCGGCAGCGCGGCCAGACACACGCTGATCGCCCCGAGGATGACGGCATGCGACGCGGTCAGCAGCTGGAGCAGCCGTAATCGCTCCCGAACGAATTGGGCCAATGCCCCCACCCTGCGCTCCTTCCGACCGCGTGCAAGGTAAGGGCTTTCCTGCCGCTGTGGCAAGTGGGTTTCGAGCGCCGTTCACCCCGCTGGAGGGCTCGGCCCGGGTGGCATTCCCGGACTCCCGCGTCTCGGCGCGACGGCGGGCGGTGACCGGGCCCGAAGCCTCCAGAGGGCTCCTCAGGTTCCACCTGCGGGACGGGCATCACCTCCGGTTTCGCGCTCTGCGGCACATGCAGCTCCGGGATCGTTGACCGATCAGCCGGGGCTTTATGGGCGACTCCCGCATATGTCCCGCATGTTTCGCGACGATAGATCTGACTTTTAATTCGTGTCAACAGAAGTCCGCCGATATCCGAAGTAAGGTAGGGCGCATGCCAAGTGGAGCACAGGGCCAGGTTCCGGGGGCGGGCGCGCTGCTGGCCATCCTCAGGGACGGGCAGGCCCGTACTCGCGGGGAGCTCGCCCAGCTCTCCGGACTGTCCAGGTCCACGGTGTCGCAGCGGCTGGACGGGCTGATGGACCACCGCTGGGTGGTGGCCGGAGAGGGCTCGATCTCCTCAGGGGGCCGGCCCGCCACGATGTTCGCCTTCAACGGGGGAGCGCGGGTCGTGCTGGCGGCTGACCTCGGCGCCACGCATGCCCGCCTGGCCGTGCTCGACCTCGGCATGACCGTGCTCGCGGAGCGGGCCGTGGAGCTGCCCGTCGACCAGGGTCCCGAGCGCACGCTCGGCTGCGTCGTGGACGCCTTCCACGAGCTGCTCGCCGCGACGGGCCGCGACCCGGTGCAGGTGTGCGGGGTGGGCGTCGGCCTGCCGGGGCCGGTCGAGCACGCCTCGGGACGGCCGGCGAACCCACCGATCATGCCAGGCTGGGACGGCTTCGCCGTGCCGGAGTGGCTCGGCGCGCGGCTGGGCGCTCCCGTCCTGGTCGACAATGACGTGAACATCATGGCTCTCGGCGAGCACTGGGCCGCGCGGCCGGAAGCCGATCACTTGATCTTCATCAAGATGGGCACCGGCATCGGCTGCGGCATCATCTCCGGCCGCCGGCTGCACCGGGGCGCGCAGGGTGCGGCGGGAGACGTCGGCCACGTACGCGTGCCGGCCTCGGACGCGCCGTGCCGGTGCGGCAACACCGGCTGCCTGGAGGCGGTGGCCGGCGGCGCGTCGATGGCGGCGGCGCTGCGTGCCGCCGGAGTCGAGGCGCGGGGCAGCAGGGACGTGGTGGCGCTCATGCGGGCCGGCGACCTCAGGGCCACCCGGCTGGTCAGGCAGGCGGGCCGCGAGGTCGGCACCGTCATGGCGTCGATCGTGAACTTCTTCAACCCGTCGATCATCGTGATCGGCGGCGACCTCGCGGAGGCGGGGGAGCAGGTGCTCGCGGGCGTGCGGGAGACGATCTACAGCCGGTCGCTGCCCCTGGCCACGCAGCATCTCGGCATCAGGGTGAGCGAGCTGGGCGACCGGGCGGGCGTGATCGGCGCCGCCGTCATGGTGGTCGAGCATGTGCTCTCGCCCGACACGATCGACCGAATCGTCACTAAATGACCGCCATTGACCGCGTCACGCGGGCGTAGTACCAATGAGATCGTTCCTGGCTCACGCGGCGGTGGCATGCCGGCGAGGGCCGGGCACGGATCCGCAGTGACGTGGTCGGCGCACGCGTCCTTCAAGGAAGGGAAACCCCGCGTGAGCCACCTCCATGAGCACGAAGAGGCGCTCGGTCGCCGCTTAGGACTCAACCGCCGCCAGTTGTTCGCGGCCACCACCGGCGTCGCCGCCGCGGCCGCCATCCCGCTGGCCCAGCCGGCGCAGGCCGCCACCCGGCAGCCGCTGATCCCGCCGGGCAAACGCGGCATCATCCTCTACACCGTCCGCGACGCGATCTCCCGCGACCCGGCCTCCACGCCCCTGCCGTCCGGCTTCCGTCGGGTGCTGGAGACGCTCGCCGACATCGGCTACAAGCGGGTCGAATTCGCCGGCTACCGCCAGCACGCCGGCTCGGAAGGCGGCGCGAACCTGGAAAGCGTCGCGGGCGCCCAGCTGCTGCGTGCCTGGCTCGACGACAACGGGCTCGAGGCCGAGGGCAACCACGGGTTCATCCCCGGTTCGTGGCCGCTGAGCACCGCCGACCTCGACCGGTTCAAGCAGGTCCTGGAGATCGCCAACATCCTCGGCCTGGGGCACGTAGGGACCGGCGCCGACCCCACGAACAGCCCGTACAAGAGCGACTGGGACGTCGCGGCGGAGAAGTGGAACGAGCTCGGCCGGATCGCGGCCGAGGCCGGGATCAAGCTCTACACCCACAACCACGACGCGGCGTACGCGTTCCTGCTGGACAGCGGCCCGCTCGACGCGCAGGGACGGCCCACCCGGTCCTCCGGCGTGCGCAAGCTGGAGTATTTCTTCGGGATCAGCGACCCCAGGTTCGTGCACTTCGAGATGGACATCTTCTGGGCGCACGTCGCCCAGTACAAACACCGCACCTTCACCGCGCCCGACGGCTCGACGCAGACGAGCATCTTCGACCCGCTGGCCACCGTGCGCGCACGGGAGCTGCGGTTCCCGCTGTTCCACGCCAAGGACGGCACGTCCAACGCGGCCGTGCCCAACGGGTACGACATGGTGCCGTTCGGCACCGGCGACATCGACTACCGCCGCTTCTTCGCCCGGCTGCGGCACATGGGCTTCCACAACCCGATGTACGAGCAGGACAACGCACCCGGGGCCGACCCGGCCCAATCCCTGCGGTACGCGGAGCTGAGCTACGCCAACATGGCCGAGTTGCGCGCCTGAACACAGCCGGACCGCTACGTGATCCCTGCCGTTGCCGCGGCAGGCATAGGCGCAGACACCGCTGCCTGCGGTGCTCCGCTGAACGCGGAGCACCGTAGGCGCAACCACCGCTGCCTGCGGTGCTCCGCTGAACGCGGATCACCGTAGCGGTCCGGGTCTCGACACTCCTCCGTCCAAGGAGCAGCATCATCATGCACCTTAACCGAGCGATGACGGCCGCCCTGGTGGCCGCCGCGACCCTCGCGTTACCCGCCGCGCCCGCGCGGGCGCAGGACCCGGCCACCGTGTGGTCGAGCTACGAGAAGATCACCCTCACCAAGAACGTGGGCGAGCCCATCGACCTCGCGGTCCTGCCGGACCGGCGGGTCCTGCACACCGCCCGCAACGGCGACATCCGCCTGACCGACCCCGCCACGGGCGTCACGAAGATCATCAACACCATCCCGGTCTACGGCAACTCCGAGGACGGGCTCCAGACGATCGCGATCGACCCGGACTTCGCCGCCAACAAGTGGGTGTACGTCTACTACGCGCCCAAGACCATGACCGCGCCGTACCCGGAGACGACCCCGACCGGCTCGGCCCCCAACGCGCTGCCCGCCGGCGCCGACGACACGTACTGGAACCAGTGGAAGGGCTACAACCAGCTGTCCCGCTTCAAGTGGACGGGCAACGCGCTGGACCTGTCCACCGAGCAGGTCATCATCAAGGTCGAGACGCAGCGCGGGCAGTGCTGCCACGTCGCCGGCGACCTCGACTGGGACGCCGACGGCAACCTCTACCTCGCCACCGGCGACAACACGCCGGCCGGCACGCCCGGCGCCAACGGGTACGCGCCCAACAACGACGCGCCCGGCATGAACCCCGGCTTCGACGCGCGGCGCGGCGCGGGCAACACCAACGACCTGCGCGGCAAGATCCTGCGGTTCGAGGTGGCCGGCGACGGAACGTACACGATCCCCGAGGGCAACCTGTTCCCGCCGGGGACGGACAAGACCCGGCCGGAGATCTTCGTCATGGGGGTACGGAACCCGTTCCGCATCGACGTCGACCCGGCGACCGGCACCCTGTCGTGGGCCGACTACGGGCCCGACGCCGGCGCCGGGGACCCCAACCGGGGGCCCCTGGGCTACGTGGAGTGGAACATCACACCGCTCACCAAGCCCATGAACAGCGGCTGGCCGTACTGCACGGGTAACCACTTCAACTACAACGACTGGGACTTCGCGACCGCGCAGCCGGGGCCATGGTTCGACTGCGCGGCCGGGCCGCAGAACACCTCGCGCTGGAACACCGGCCTCACCCAGATCCCGGCCGCCGTGCCGGCCGACCTGTACTACGGCGACAACAACACCCACCAGCCCGCCGCATGGGCCGGGCTGACCGACTTCGAGCCGCAGGGCGGCCAGGGGCCGATGGGCGGCCCGATCTACCACTACGACCCGGCGAACCCGGCGGCCGGGAAGTTCCCGCAGTACTGGGACGGCAAGGCGTTCTTCGCCGAGTTCTCGCAGGACTACCTGGCGGCCTTCACCGTCACCTACCCGGACGGGCCCGTGACCGCGCTGGAGCACTTCCTGCCCAACAGCGCGCTGCGGACGGCGGTGCAGCCGATCACCGACAGCCCGATGGACATCGAGTTCGGCCCCGACGGCTCCCTGTACGTCCTGGACTACGGCGACGGGTTCTTCCGCGCCAACCCGGACGCCGGGCTCTACCGCATCGACTACACGCCCGACAACAAGACACCCCAGGCGCGGATGGCGGCCGAGCCGACGTCGAGCAGCGGGGCGCCGCTCACGGTCGCGTTCGACGCGAGCGGCTCGACCGACGCCGAGCCGGGGGCGCTGACGTACGAGTGGGACTTCGACGGCGACGGAACCTTCGACGCCACCGGGGCGACGGCCACGCACACCTACACCGAGCTGGGGCAGTACGTGGCGCGGCTGCGGGTCACCGACTCCGGTGGCCGGGCAGGGCTCACCTCGACCGAGGTCACCGTGGGCAACACCGCGCCCAAGGTGACCGTTCAGACGCCGCCGGACGGGGCGTTCTTCGACTGGGGCGACGCAGTGCCGTACAAGATCGGGGTGTCGGACGCCGAGGACGGGAACACGCCCGTGTGCGGCCGGGTGCAGTGGACGTTCGGGCTCGGCCATGACACGCACGCGCACCCGGAGACCACCGGCACTGGCTGCGCGGGCGCCTGGCCCACCCCGGCGAACGCGCCGGAACACGGCGAGACGGAGAACATCTACGGCGTCGTGGTCGTCACCTACCGCGACAACGGCAATGGCGGCATCCCCGGCGCGCTCGGCGAGGCCGCCCTGGTGCTCAACCCGAAGCAGGCGCAGGCCGAGCACGCCAAACAGAGCAGCGGCGTGACGACCACCCCGGACGACGGCGCGTCCGGCAGGGCGAAGGTCACTTCGTTCGACGCCGGCGACTGGATCGCGTACGACCCGGTCAACTTCACCGGGATCAGCGGGGTGCGGACCAGGGCCACCGGCGCCGGGACGCTCTCGCTCCGCTGGGGCTCGGCCACCGCAGAGCCGTTCGCCACCGTCGAGGTGCCGGCCGGTGACGGCTGGCAGACGGTGACGACCTCGTTCGGGGCGGCTCCGTCCGGAAGCGGGCGGCTGTACGTCACCTCGACCGGCGGCGTGGCCGTGGACGTCTTCACGTTCCTCGGCGACGGCGTGGCCGACACCAGCCCGCCCACCGTCACGGCCGCGCTCAACCCGGCCCAGCCGAACGGCCAGAACGGCTGGTACACCGGCAACGTGACGCTCACCGTCACCGCCACCGACGACGGCACCGTCGCGAGCCGCCAGTACTCCCTTGACGGCGGCGCCACCTGGGCCAACGCCAACAATCCCGTGACGCTCAGCGCCGAGGGCGCCAAGGAGGTCCGCTACCGGGCCACCGACAACGGCGGCAACGTGTCCCAGGTCGGCAGCGTCACCGTCAAGATCGACAAGTCGGACCCGGTGCTGACGATGAGCGGAGTCGAGGCCAAGCCGTACGGCGACTCGGCCTCGATCACCCCGGTGCTCACGGCCACGGACGCGGTCTCGGGTGTGGACGCCGTCACCGCCAAGCTCGACGGCACCGAGGTCCCGTCCGGCACGGCAATCGAGCTGTGGACGCTGCCGCTCGGCGAGCACCAGCTCACCGGGACCGCCGCGGACAAGGCGGGGCGGAGCAGGACGCAGACGGTGACGTTCTCCACCACGACGTCGTACGCCGACCTGCGGACGCTCGTGGCCCGTTTCGCCAAGAACGGCTCGGTGACCCACAAGGCCGCCGCCGAGCTGCTGAAGCAGCTCGACCTGGCCGAATGGCACGACAAGCGGGGCAGACCGGCGCCGGCGATCGACGCGCTGCAGCAGTTCATCAAGATCGCCGAGAAGCGGGACAACGTCCGGACCGCCACCGTACGCGCCGCCCTCGTCCGGGACGCCCAGGCGCTGATCGCCCGGTTGAAGGAGGTGTAGCGACGCGTGGGGGAGGGCCCGTCCAGGGCCCTCCCCGCCGTGAGACCTAGCGATCGCTCCACTTGATCTCGTACGGCTTCAGCGTCTGCTCCTTGCCGTCCACCGTCGTGGTGACCTGACCGTCCGTGGTGTTGACCAGCAGCAGCTGGTCGGGCTGGGCCAGCACCCGTACCTTCGGCTCCGAGGAGGCGACGTCCTCGAGCTCGGCCCCCGCCGGGAACCACTTGGCGAAGTTGCTCACCAGCTCCATGGTCGGGAGCGGGGCGCCGGACTTCGGGTTCCACAGGCAGCCCCGGCAGGCGCCCTCCTTGGCCTGCGGGTTCCAGTACAGCGCGGTGGCGGCGCCGCTCTTGGCGAACTCGATCATGGAGGCGGCCTGGACGGCGAGTCGCTTGTCCTCGGGCCACGTGGTGCCGTCCTCGGGCACGAAATACCACTCCGACCACCAGATCGGCATGTCGTCGGCCTTCTTCCGCAGCCACTGGGTGACCGCGCTGAACTTGCTCAGCGCGCCGAACTCGTCAGGCAGCAGCTCGTGGGCATCAGTCGGCGAGGCGCCGTCGACGACGATGAAGTCAGCGCCCTTCTTGTTCTCGTACCAGTAGGTGAAGGCGTCCAGGACGTTCTGGTTGACCACGCCCCAGTCGCCGCGAAGCTCGGAGTCGCCGCTCCCGTTGCTGTCGAACCCGAGGTACGGGCCGCCGATCTTGGCGTCGGGACGGACCGCCTTCACCGCGTCGTAGACCTTGTTGTACAGCTCCGTGTAGCCCTTGTAGTCCGCGGGCTTGGAGTGGTCCTTCCAGAAGCCCTTGAACTCGTTCCAGACCAGGAAGTAGTCGACGTCCTTGTACCGCTCGGCGACGGTCGCCGCCAGCTTGGCGAAGTCGTCGAAGTGCTGCGGGTAGGGGGCGTCCTCCAGGTGCTCCGCCCAGCCCTCCTGCGAGGTCGGTCCCTCGGGGCCGCCCTTCATCCAGTCGGGGGCGCAGCAGAGGGTGATGATCGGCGTGCCGCCGGACTGCTTCATGAAGCTCGTGCGGCTGTCGAGGTCCTCCCAGAAGTACTGCTGCCGCGTGGGCTGGGGGTTGAGCGCCCCGAAGCCCATGATGTGCTGGTTCTGCAGCATCGGCGTGCGGGCCAGCGACTGGGCCACAGTCTGCTCGAACTGCGGGGTGATGTTGTTGGCGCTGGTCCCTGTGTGCGTGAACCCCCAGCGCGGCCAGCCGGGCTCCACGGCCGGCGGCTTCTGGACCTCGGAAGGCGACTGCGCCGGCGACTCCTGCGCCGCCGAGGTCGCGGGATCCGCGCCGGGGGAGGCGGCGGATCCACAGCTCGCCAAGACCACCGCGACCGCGGCGACGGCGATCATCCGGATCGGCCGTCCCCACATCGACTTCCCGCTATCCGAAGACACCTGTGCTCCTCATGATTCGTCTGGCTGAGAGCATCGCACGGGCGGCCGCCCGAGCGGTGATCGCGGACATGATTCTCAGTGAAGCGTTACCGTCGGCCGCGGCTCAGGGCCGCACCCGCAGGTCGGCGAAGAGCGCCCGATGGTCCGAGCCCGGCACGTCGTGGATCTCCACGGCGGTCGCGCCGGCCCGGCCGTCGGTGAGCACGTGGTCGATGGCCACCAGCGGCGGGAGCCTGCGCATCGGCCAGGTCGGCACCAATCCCTGGCCGGTGGCCGCCGCCGCGTCCGTGTAACCGGTGGCCAGCAGCCGCCGGAACACGGCGTGGTCGAGCGTGGCGTTGAAGTCGCCGGCCAGGATCCGCGGCGGGCCCGAGGACGGCGCGGGCGGTAGCGTGCCCACGCCCGCCTCCCACTCCGGCACCGTCCTCGGCACCGGCGCCACGGGGTGCACGACCACGACCTCCACGGCCGACCCGCCGGGCAGCGCCACCTCCGCCACCGGCATGTGGTGCCCCACCGGCTCGAACACCTCGGAACGTTCCCGCAGCGGGTAGCGCGCGTACACACCGCTGCCCTCCGGGCCCCAGGTCTCCGGCTTGGCCACCTGGTACGGCAGCAGCCCGTCGAGCCCCGCGGCGGCCAGCCGGTCGCGGGCCGACCACGTCAGCTCCTGCAGGCTGAGCACGTCCACGTTCAACCTGCGCACCAGGTCGACGATCACCTGGGCGTCGCCGCGCCCGCCGTTGAGGTTGGCGGTGAGCACCCGCAGCGGCCGGCCCTCGGCCGAGCCGGTCGTCGCGATCGCCCGCGGGACGACGCACCAGGCGAGACAGGCGCACACCGCCAGCATGACCGCGATCGCGGCGCGGCTGCGGGTGGCGAGCGCCATCGCCAGCACGACCAGCGCCGCGAGCGCGAAGTACGGCGTGAAGGAGACCAGCGGGACGAGCAGGACCCCCGACTCCAGCCCGCCCAGCCGCACGGCCGTCCCCACGGCGAACAACACCGCGACCCCTGTGGTCAGGCGCGCGGCCCACTTGCGCCGGGGCCGGCCCGGCACCGCCTCGTTCGTGGCGGCCTCCTGTAGAAGCACGCCCACGAACCTAAGCGGTCATCATGAAATTTCTATGATGGCGCTCCGGCCGGTCGATCCGGCTCAGTGGGCGCGTCCCCTTAGCCGAATCGGGGTGCCGGCGGCGGTGTGGGGTCGTCGGCCGGGTCACGGAACGCACACGTGTAGACGTGCTCCCCGGACCCGACGGCGATCGGGTGGGAAGGCTCCGCGGGCAGGTAAATCGTGGCCGTGGCGTTCGGCGGGACGACCACGCGCAGCTCCAGCCGCCCGCCGGCGCGTTCCCAGCCTGCCTCGGCTCGGCCGAAGGGTGTCTCCAGTGCGGCGCTCGCGCGGGTCAGGCCACCTCCAGGGCGCGGCCGTACCAGCAACTCACGGTAGCCGGGCGCGGCCGGCGCCAGGCCGGCGACCGTGCGGTGCAGGAAGTCGGCCACCGCGCCGAGGGCGTAGTGGTTGAAAGAGGTCATCTGGCCCGGGTTGACCGTGCCGTCGGGCAACATGCTGTCCCAGCGCTCCCAGATCGTGGTGGCGCCCATGGTCACCGGGTACAGCCAGGAGGGGCAGTTGCGCTGGGTGAGCAGGGCGTACGCGGTGTCGTAGGCGCCCACGGAGCACAACGCGTCACAGATGAGCGGCGTGCCGACGAAACCCGTGCCGATGCGGTGGTCGTCCTGGGCGACGAGCTGGATCAGCCGGCGTCCGGCCCGCTCCCGCTGCTCGGGCCCGTCCAGCAGATCCAGGCACAGTGCGAGGGCGTAGGCCGTCTGGGTGTCGCAGGCCAGCCGCCCCGACGGGGTGACGAACTCGCGGTGGAAGGCCGCGCGCACCTCCCTCGCCAGCGTGGTGTAGTGCTCGGCGTCGGAGGAGCGGCCGAGCAGCGCCGCGGTGTCGGCCACGATGCGGGCGGTCCAGGCGTGGTACGCGGTGGCGACGAGCGCGTGGTCGGTCCGCGCCTTGCCCGGATTGTCCGGGGGAGCGGCGGGGTCGAGCCAGTCGCCGAACTGGAAGCCCCGATCCCACAGGTGGGCACCGCCGGTCAACCCGGCCACCTGGTCCACCCAAGCCGTCATGCTCGTGTACTGCGCGCGCAGCAGGGCGAGGTCGCCGGATCGCTGGTAGAGCACCCACGGGACGATCACCGCGGCATCGCCCCAGGCCGCGGCCGGAGCAGGCGGGAACAACAGCGACACCCACGGCACGTACGGCGGGACTGTGCCGAGCTCGGCCTGTTCGGCGGCCAGGTCGGCGAGCCAGGACGACAGCGGCCCCGTGCAGTCGTACAGGAAGGCGGCGGCGGGGGCGAAGACCTGGATGTCGCCGGTCCAGCCGAGCCGCTCGTCCCGCTGCGGGCAGTCGGTGGGCAGGTCGACGAAGTTGCCGCGCATGCTCCACGTGACGTTCTCGTGCAGGCGGTTCAGCAGGGGGTCGGAGCAGTCGAAGGTGCCGATGGGCCGCATGTCGGTGTGGCAGACGACGGCCTGGACGTCGGCCGGGTCCAGCTCGCCCGGCCAGTCGTCCACCTGCGCGTAGCGGAAGCCGTGCATGGTGAAGCGCGGCTCCCACTCCTCGGGCTCGGCGTCGCCGCGCAGCGTGTACTGGTCGAGGGCCGCCGCGTTGCGCAGCGGCCGCACCGCCAGGGCGCCGCCCTCCAGGACCTCGGCGTGCCGCAGGGTGACGGTGTGGCCGGCCGGGCCCTGGACGCGGATGCGCAGGCGGCCGGAGACGTTCTGGCCGAAGTCGAGGATCGTCTCCCCGGACGGGCCGGTCAGCACCTCGACCGGGCTGAGTGTCTCCACGCGGCGCACGGGCGGGCCGGTCGGGGCCACGAGCCGGGCCGGGTCGTGGTGCAGCACGTCGGCGGGCGGCCAGGAGGAGTCGTCGAAGCCGGGCTCCGACCAGCCACGCGGCAGGAGGCGGGCGTCGTGCTTCTCGCCGTCGTACAGGCTCGCGGCCGTGACAGGGCCGGTGGCGCAGCGCCAGGCGCCGTCCGTCACGACGCTGTCGTGGGTGCCGTCGGCGTAGGTGATGTCCAGCTGGGCGATCAGGGCTGTGCGGTCGCCGTACACATCGGTCTTGCCGCTCCCGAAGCCGACGCGGCCCCGGTACCAGCCGTCGGCCAGGGTGGCGCCGATGGCGTTGCCGCCCTTGCGCAGCAGGTCCGTGACGTCGTGGGTGTGGTAGCGCAGGCGGTGTCCGTAGCTGCTCCAGCCGGGGGCGAGCACGTCGTCGCCGACGACGCGGCCGTTGAGCTCGACCTCGTACGTGCCGTGCGCGGTGACGTACAGGCGGGCCCGCTCGACCGGGCCGCGCAGGGTGAAGTCGCGGCGGAGCAGCAGGGCGGGACCGTCCGGCACGCCCAGCAGGTCGAGGGGCGGTGCCGCCGCCTCCGCACGCCATTCGCCGGGGTCGAGCAGCCCCGTCTCCACGTACGACCAGGGGCTCCAGTCGCTGGCCGAGCCGTCGGCGCCGTACACCCGCACCCGCGCGCCGCGCCGCTCGCGGGAGCCGAGCTCCGCGCCCGGCCAGGGCACCAGCACCGACTCGCCGGACTCCACGCGTCCGGTCGCCGTGCCGTCGCTCAGCTCGACCTCGTACGCCTGCTGCCGCCAGCCGGGGAGGCCGGTGGTGACGCCCCAGGACAGGCGAGGGGCGGGTTCGCCGATGCCGAGCGGGTGGCGGTGATGTTCGAAGGTTGGAGCGTGGACGTGCAACGAAGAAGTCATGTCATCCCTTGATGGCGCCGGCGGTCATCCCGTCGACGATCTTGCGGTTGAAGAAGACGAACAGCAGCAGCGGCGGGATCGTGATCAGGACGATGTCCATGAACAGCAGGTTCCACTGGGTGCTGTACTGGCTCTGGAAGTTGTAGAGAGTGAGCTGCACGGTGGCGTTCTCGTCGCCTGGGGTGAAGTACAGGGGGTTGACGAAGTCGTTGAACACGGCGACCGATGTGGTGAGAATCACCGTGATGGTGACCGGCCGGAGCAGCGGGAAGATCACGCGGAAGAAGAGCGTGAACCCCGCGCAGCCGTCGATCATGGCGGCCTCGTCCAGCTCACGCGGGATGGCCGCGATGAAGGCGCGGAACAGCAGCACCGCGTACGACAGGCCGTAGGCGACCTCGACCAGGATCAGTCCGTGCAGGGTCTTGAACAGGCCGAGCCCCTGCAGCAGCCAGATCGTGGGGACGATCGCGGGCGGGATGACCAGCCCTGACAGCACCAGGAAGTCGGCCACCTTGCCGATCTTGCCGACCCGGCGTTGCAGCACGAACGCGGCCATCGCGGCGAACACCACGATCAGCGCGACGGACGCGACGGTGAGGATCGTGCTGTTGACGTAGGCCCGCAGCAGCAGGTAGTCGCGCGCCTCGATGACCTCGATGAGGTTCTGGACGACGGGCCAGCTGGTGGGCCAGGCGAAGTCCAGGTCGGCGGACTGCACCTGGTCCTTGACCGCGGTCAGCAGCATGAACGAGAACGGGATGAGGAAGACCACGGTGGCCACGAGGAGCGCGATCGTCTCCGCGCTGAATCTCTTGAGAGCTCTCATGCGGCGACCTGCCTCTTGCCGAGGACGTAGTTGAGCGGCACGACGATGGCGGTGACGACGACGAACAGGATGACGTTGCCCGCGGTGGACAGGCCGAAGAAGCCGGCCTGGTACTGCTTGTAGATGATCGAGGCGATCGTGTCGCTGGTGAAGCCGGGCCCGCCTCGCGTCATCGTCCAGATCAGGTCGAACGAGCGCAGCCCGCCGATGAAGGACAGCAGGATCACCGAATACGTGGCCGGCCAGCTCAAGGGCAGCGTCACGTGCCGGAAGCGGTGCCAGGCGCCGCCGCCGTCCACGGCCACCGCCTGGTAGTAGTCGCGCGGGATGGACATGATGCCGGCGATGTAGATGACGGTGGCGATGCCCACGCCCTTCCACACGTCCACCAGCGCCACCGACAGCAGCGCCGTGTTGGCGTCGCCCAGCCAGTCCGGGCCGTCGATGCCGACCAAGGCGAGGGCCTTGTTGACCAGCCCCGTGTCCGGTCGCAGCAGCGCGCTGAAGGTGAAGCCGACCGCCACGGTGGACACCAGCACGGGGAAGAACACCACCGAGCGCAGGAAGCCGCGCAGCCGCAGCTTCGAGGTGAGCAGCACGCCCAGCAGCAGTCCGAGCACCACCTTCAGACCGCTGGTGACCACCGCGTAGATGAGGGTGTTGGCGAAGCCGATGCGCAGGTTCTGCTCGGCGAAGAAATCGCCGAAGTTCTGCAGCCCGACGAAGGTGCTGTCGAACAACGTCCAGCGGGTCAGCGCGAAGTAGAAGGCCATGACCGTCGGCACCAGGAAGATCACCAGGTAGACGACGGCGGCCGGCACGTACAGCGCGTACGGGTAGGCCGCGCGCTGCTTCGAGGCGCGGACCTGCTTGTTCTCGCGGGCCGGGCCGGGCCCCGTGCGGGGCCCGGCGTGCTGCTTGGTCACCATCCCGCGAGCCCCAGCTGCTGAGCCTGCTTCTCCACGTCCTTGTCGTACTGGGCCGCGCCCTCGGCGGGCGGCGTCAGCCCGGAGCCGACGGCGACGGTGATCTGCTCCAGGGACGGGCCCTTGACCGGGGAGACGAACTCCAACGCGGGCGCGGTCGCGCCCTGGTCGACGTACACCTGCAGGTCCTTGGCCACTTGGATGGCGTCATCGGGCAGCTTGGCGCCCTGGATCCGGTACGGCCCGGACGGCTGGACGACCTTGCTGACGGCATCGGCGCCCGCGGTCGAGGCGATGAAGGCCAGGAACTTCTTGGCCGCGTCCAGGTTCTTGGTGGTCTTGGGGATGTAGACGCCGGCCGGCTCCCAGAGCGTGGCGCCGTTCTTGGCCGCGTCGGTGCCGGGGATGGCGAAGAAGCCGACGTCGGTGGCGGCCTGCGGCATGGTGGCCACCAGGGGCGGCAACGTGGCGCTGAGCATCGGGTAGTGCGCGCCCTCGCCTTCGATCAGCATCTTCATGCCCTGGTCGTTGGTGGCCGAGCCGAAGCCCTTGTTGAGGTAGCCCTTGGCGTGCACCTCCGCCAGATGCTGGAAGCCGGCCAGCGCGGCCGGGCTGGTGGAGAACTTGGCCTTGTTGGCGGTGTAGTTCTGCGCGAAGCTCGCGTCCGCCGCCTGGACGTTGTAGAAGTCGCCGAGCACGAGCAGCTGCGAGGTCCAGGTGTCCTTGAAGGTGCCGATCATCGGCGTGATCCCGGCAGCCTTGATCTTGTCGTTGTTGGCCATGAACTCGGCCCAGGTCTTGGGCACCTGCAAGCCGAGCTTGTCGTAGATCTTGCGGTTGTAGAGGATGCCGCCACCCAAGGCGGTGCCGCCGGGCACGCCGTACGCCTTGCCCGCCTGGCTCACCACCGGCAGGAAATCCTTCTGCACGTTCTGCAGCACAGGGTCGCCGGTGAGGTCGACGAGGGTCTGGGCGGGGTTGAGCGCCTGGAGCAGCGATCCGGAGTTGTACCAGAACACGTCGGTCATGTCGCCGGTCGAGAGCCGGGTCTTGACGATGTTGTCGCCCTCGCTGCCGCCCGGCCGCGTCTCGGTCTCGATCTTGATCTTGGGGTTGGCCTTCATGAAGGCTTCCGTGAGCGCCTTGGCCGTGTTGACGGTCCCTGGGCCGTTGTCCACGAGGAACGTCAGGGTGGTCGTGCCGTCGGCGGCGGGTTCGGCGCCTGAGCCCGAGCCGCAGGAGGTCAGGGCAGCTGTCGCGAGAACGGCCACGGCCGCTCCCAGTACGCGGTGCGAGGTCTTCACAACGCCCCTCCGGGTCCGTTGAAACGTTTTAAACGCCCCCGATGCCAGTTAACGTAGGCGTCACATAAGGGCGCCGTCAAGACTGACTTTGGGGAACGATCCCCAATCGTGACCCGGGGAAATACCGTTCCCAGAGGGTTCGACCCACCAGGAATGGGTAACGTTATCCACGACTTTCCGATGGTTGAACCGTACTGTCCGAACGGGTTCCGACGGGAAGGCGGGCGTATGGGCGGGGCCGCTCGAGGGCGCCGGATCACGATCGCCGACGTGGCGAGCCGCGCTCAAGTCTCCACCACCGCGGTGTCGAAGGTGCTGCGTAACGCCTACGGCGTCAGCGCGGCCATGCGCGACCGGGTCCGGGCCGCCATCGACGAGCTCGGCTACCGCCCGCGTAACGCGGCGCGCGCGATGCGCGGCCACACGTTCACCATCGGCGTGCTCCTGCCGCACATCAGCAACCCGTTCTTCGCCGAGATCCTCGACGGCCTCATGACGCAACTCGGCGGCACCGACTACCAGGCCATCCTGGTCCAGGGCGGCAAGGATCCGGAGGGGGAGCGCAGGGCGATCGACGCACTGGTGGATCGCCAGGTGGACGGCATCCTGATGATCGCGCCGCTCGGCTCCAAAGGGGAGCTGGAAGAGGTGGCCGCGGGCACGCCGACCGTCGTGCTCGGCCCCCACGAGAAGTCGGCCCTTTACGACTCGGTCCACGACGACGACGAGGCGGGCGCCGAACTGGTCGTGAGACATCTGATCGCGCTGGGGCACCGCCGCATCGCGCACATCGGGCAGCGCGACGCCAGCCGCGGCAGGCCCGGGGCGCTGCTGCACACCATCAGGGAACGGACCTACCGGCGGGTCATGGCCGAGCATGGCCTGGCCGGCGAGATCGCCGTCGCCGCCACCGCCTACACGGAGGAGGGCGGCCATGCGGCGGCGCGGGTCCTGCTGGCCCGCGAGCCGCGCCCCACCGCCATCTTCGCCGGCGCCGACCTGGCCGCCTTCGGCGCACTCGCGGCCCTCTACGAGGCCGGGCTCGCCGTCCCCGCCGACATCTCCCTGGCCGGCTACGACAACACCCGCATGTCAGGCCTCGCTCACATCTCCCTGACCACCGTCGATCAAGACGGCACGATCATGGGCAGAACGGCGGGCCGCCTGCTCCTTGAACGCATCCAGGGCCGTACGGCGGCGGTCGACTTCTCCCTCACGCCGACCTTGGTGCCGCGCCGCTCGACGGCTCCCTGCCGTTAGAGGCGGTGTGTCGCATCGCTGCGGTAGTCGGTGTAGGTGTAAGGATTGTCGAGGATCTTCGTCGCGGGGATGTCTGGGTTCATGCCCTTGTTCCAGGCATCCTCGCCCATTTCCGAACGAAGATAGTCGACCGTGCGCTCGACCTGGCGGCGCGCCGCCGTCAGGTCGACGCCGAGCAGCTCGTGCTCGTGCTTGACCACCCGCCCGTTGACCAGGACGGTGTGCACGTCGCCGCGCTGGGCCTGGAAGGCGACGTGGCCGTACGGATTGAGCACCGGGAACGAGACCGGCGAACGGTCGTTCTTAATGAGCACCAGGTCGGCCTTCTTGCCTGCCGCGATCACGCCGAGGTCGTCGCGGCCGAGTGCGTGGGCGCCGCCGCGGGTGGCCCAGTCGACGACCTGGTCGGCGCGCAGGCCACAGTGGGTGACGGTGTCGCCCTTGGCGTGCGCCTCCAGGTGCTCGCGGGAGCGGTCGGCGCCGAGGGTGGTGCGCATGGCGGAGAACAGGTCGCCGCTCCACCACACGCTGGTGTCCATGGACAGCGACACCGGGATGCCGTGGGCGCGTACCGCCCAGGTGGGCGGGTAGCCCTGGCCGGCGCTCTGCTCGCTCTCCGTGGAGACCGAGACGGAGCCGCCGGTGGCGGCGATGCGGTGGTAGGAGTCGGCCGACAACGACGCGGCGTGCACGTAGATGGTGCGCGGGGTCATGAAGCCGTGCTCGTACATGAGTCGGATGCCGTCGTCGCTGGTCGCGCCCCATACGCCGGCGTGCGTGGTGACCGGCGCGTCCAGCTCCCGCGCCACCTCGAACGCGGGCTTCTCCGGGAAGGCGGGGTCGCCCAGCACGTCGAAGGCGAGCTGGAAGCCGAGCAGGTCGTCGCCGGTGATCCGGCGGGCCACGAAGTCGCGGAACTCGGGCGCGGCCGTCCACTCGGCGGGCGGCTGCTGGATGTTGCCATACGCGAGCACGTACCGGCCCGGCACCTCCTGCAGCGCGTCGACGGCGGCGTCGGCGTGGTCCACTGTCTGCAGGCCGTGCGACCAGTCGACGACGGTCGTGACGCCGGCGTCGAGCGCCTCGATCGCGGCGAGGGTGTTGCCCGCGTAAATGTCCTCCGGCCGGAACAGCTTGCCGTGCTCCAGGTAGAACCAGACGAAATACTGCGTGAGCGTCCAGTCGGCGCCGTACCCGCGCAACGCGGTCTGCCACATGTGACGGTGAGTGTCGATCATGCCGGGCATGACGATGCCGTCCGACGCGTCGATCGTGACAGCGTCCTCGGGCGCCTCAAGATCGGGCCCGACCGCGGCGATCCGGTCGCCGGTCACCAGGACGTCGGTGCGTTCGAGCACCGTGCGCCCGCCGTCCATCGGCAGCACGGTGCCGCCGCGCAGCACCACAGGCCGTCCGGCCTCGAACTCGATCCGCTCGCTCATCGCTGAACTCCGATCTTCCGAACGGTTGTCCGCTACACGGTCATGCTGTTCGCCGTAACTCTACGGTTGCGGGGAACGGTGTCAAGAGCCTCCGTCGCCCTTGGGCCCCGGTCCGGGCTTGTGCCAGAATCGCGATTGCGGACAATCGTCCGTGTAGTGAACGCAGGTGTTGGAGGGAGCCGGATGACAGACGACGCCGTAGCGGCGAACGGACCGGCCGGGGGCGGTCCGCTGTCCGGCGTGCTGGTGGCCGACTTCTCCCGGATCCTGGCCGGGCCGTACGCCACGATGTTGCTGGCCGACCTGGGCGCCGACGTGGTCAAGGTCGAGGGGCCCACCGGGGACGACACGCGATCCTGGACGCCGCCGGCGCGGGGCGAGGTGTCGACGTACTATCTCGGGGTCAACCGGGGGAAACGGTCGATCGCGCTCGACCTGCGGGACGAGACCGACGCCGAAGCGGCCCGGGAGCTGGCCCGGCGCGCGGACGTGCTGATCGAGAACTTCCGGCCCGGCGGGCTGGCCAAGTACGGCCTCGACTACGCCTCGGTCAGGGCCGCGAACCCCGGCGTCGTGTACGCCTCCATCAGCGGGTTCGGGTCGGGCGCCGGGGCCCGGGTGCCCGGCTACGACCTCATGGTGCAGGCCATGTCGGGGCTGATGAGCCTCACCGGCGATCCTGACGGGCCGCCGTACCGGGCCGGGATCTCCGTGTTCGACGTGATGGCCGGCAACCACGCCGTCATCGGCATCCTCGCCGCGCTGCGCCACCGCGAGGCCACGGGGCAGGGGCAGCAGGTCGAGGTCAATCTCTTGTCGTCGGCGCTGACCGGGCTGGTCAACCACAGCTCCGCGTACGTCGCCGGCGGGGTCGTGCCGTATCGGATGGGGAACGCGCATCCGAGCGTGTTCCCGTACGAGCCGCTGCCGACCGCCGACAACGACCTCATTGTCACCGCCGCCAACGACGGCCAGTTCCGCAAGTTGTGCGACGTGCTCGGCATCCCCGAGATCGCCGACGACCCGCGCTTCGCCCGCAACGCCGACCGCACCGCGCGCCGGGACGAGCTGCGGCCGATCCTGGTCGAGCGGCTCGCCACCCGGGGCGCGGTCGAATGGTTCGAGTTGCTGGTCGAGGCCGGGGTGCCGAGCGGGCCGATCAACACAATCGACGGCGGGTTCGCGATGGCCGAGCGGTTCGGGCTCGATCCCGTCGTCGAGGTGGGGGCAGGGGAGCGGGCGGTGCCGACGACACGGCATCCGATCCGGTTCTCAGAGACGCCCGTCAGCTATACGCTGCCGCCACCGGAACTCGACGAGCACGGCGCGGAGCTGCGTAAGTGGCTCGCCGGCCCCGCCGGCCCCGCCGGCCCCGCCGGCTCCGTGGAAGGAGGTGGGGCGTGATGGAACCCAATGTGCCCGAGTCCGGCACGAAGTCTGATGTGCCCGAGTCCGGCACGGAGCGGCAGTACGCCACGGCGCTCGGGGCGTCGTCGCCGACGACGATCACGCTGCTGGGGCAGGACCTGGCCGAGGACGTCATGGGCCAGGTCGGTTTCGGCGACCTGGCGTTCTGGCTGGCCACGCAGCGCCGTCCGACCTCCGGCGAGATCCGCGTGTTCGAGGCGATCCTGGCCGCCCTCGCCGACCACGGGTTCACCCCGACCGCGATCGTGACCCGGCTGACATACCTGTCCGCGCCCGACTCCGTGCAGGGCGCGCTCGCCGCCGGCCTGCTCGGCGGCGGCTCCCGCTTCCTCGGCGTCACCGAGGACTGCGGCCGCTTCCTCAACGAAGTGCTGCGGGAGCACCCGATCCCCGGCGACGACGCCGGCTGGGACGCGCTCGCCCTCGAGACCGTCCGCGCCCGGCGCGCGGAACGCAAGCTCATCCCCGGCCTCGGCCACCACGTGCACAAGGACGGCGACCCCCGCACGCCGCGGCTGTTCCAGATCGCCGCCGAGGAGGGCCTGTATGGGCCGCACCTGTCGCTGTTCGCCGCCATCGGCCGCGTCCATCCGCAGGTCCTGGGCCGCACACTGCCGCTCAACGGGGCCGGCGTGTGCGGAGCGGCGCTGGCCGACCTGGGTCTGCCACTGGAGCTGCTGCGGGCCTTCGCACTGCTGGCCAGGACCGCCGGCCTGATCGGCCAGCTGGCCGAGGAGCTGCGCCGTCCCGTCGCCAACGACATCTTCCTCTCAGTGGACCTCAACAACCAATCCATCCCGCCCGAGCCGTACGCCAACGGAGGCTTGCATGGCTGAACTCGTCGCGGTCATCGCGTCCACCCACCATCCCTTCTACTACCGCGCCTCCACCAGCACCGGCGAGGACCGGCCGCCGTTCGCCGACGAGTGGGTGCGCAAGGTCGAGGCGTTCCGTGAGACCCTGACCAAGGCCAGGCCCGACGTGCTGGTCATGGTCGGCTCCGACCACTTCCACCAGCTCTGGCTGGACAACATGCCGCAGTTCCTGGTCGGCAAGGCCCCCTTCTACGACGCCAACTTCTACAACGAGGAACGCGAGTTCGGCCTGCCCAGGATGTTCTTCACCGGCCAGGAGGACCTGTCGGCGTACATCCTGCGTGAGGGCCTGGACGCCGGCTTCGACCTGGCCTTCTCCAACGAGCTGCGGATCGACCACTCGATCACCTGCCCGATCATCACCCTGCGCCCGCAGAACGACCTGCCGATCGTGCCGATCTACACCAACATCTTCGCCCCGCCGCTGCCGCGCCCGAAGCGGTTCGTGCAGCTCGGGCGGACGATCCGGGAGCTGGTCGAATCCTGGCCGTCGGATCAGCGGGTCGCGGTCATCGGGACCGGGCATCTGTCGCTCGAGCTCGGCGGTCCCCGCCAGTTCGGCCCGCACGGGCCCGATCCCGAGTTCGACCGGCGGGCCGTGGAGTGGATCTCCTCAGGGGACATCGAGGGCTGCCTGGCCGAGGTCACGCTCGACAGCCTGCACGCACCCGGCAACGCCACCCACGGGTTCATGGACTTCATGCTGATGATGGGCGTCGCGGGCGAGGGGCGAAAGGCCGACTACGTCGACACCTACGACCTGTTCCACACCATGGAGGCGTACTTCACCTGGTATCCGAACGGAGGCGGCCGGTCGTGAGTAAGTATCTGCTCGACAAGTTCCTGTTCACCGTCGACCGCGATCCCGAGCTGGTCGAACGCTACCGGGAGCAGCCGCGGGCCACCGTCGAGTGGTGGGAGGCCGAGTACGCCAACCGGGTCCTCGGCTGCCACACCGGTGAGTCGTCCACCTGGCTGCGGTTCGACGACACCGAGCGGGAGGCGCTCGCCACCCACGACTATCCCAAATTGTTCGAGCTGGGGGCGCACCCGTTCCTGACGCTTACGCTGTTCATCGCGATGTTCGAGCGGGACTACGCCGAGCCGCTCGGGTTCCAGCTGGAGTACGCCCGACGCCTGGCCCACCACAATCTGCCGTACCCGGACATCGCCACCTGAACGGGATGCGAAGGGAGCCGCTGATGCGTGCCGCGCAGATCGAGACCTGCGGAAAGCCACCCCGGGTGGCCGAGCGCCCGGCGCCGGAGCCGGGGCCGGAGGAACGGCTGGTGGGGGTGCTCGCCGCGCCCATCACCCCGCTCGACGTGCTGTGCGCCGGCGGCTCCTCTTATTTCGGCGTCCCGGCCACCCCCTACGTGCCGGGCGTCCAGGGCGTCGGGACGGTGGGGGACGGCACGCTCGTCTGGTTCTCGACGTCCGCGGGGATGGCGCCCGGCGACGGGAGCATGGCCGAGCTGGCCTCCATACCCGCCGACGACCTTGTGGAGCTGCCTGCCGGGGCCGACCCGGTCGCCGTCGCCGCGCTGGGGTTGTCGGCGGTCGCCGCCCACATGGCGCTGACCTGGCGCGGCGAGCTCGCCGCCGGTGAGCAGGTGCTGGTGCTGGGGGCGGGGGGCGTGGTCGGGCAGGCCGCCGTGCAACTGGCCCGGGTGGCGGGCGCCCGGCGGGTGATCGCGGCGGCCCGCTCCGCGGCCGCGCGGGAACGGGCCGAGCAGGCGGGCGCGGACGCTGTGGTCGCGCTCGACACGGACGATGTGAGCGAACTGACCGCACGCTTCGCGGCCGCCTCTGACGGGCCGCTGGATCTGGTGCTCGATCCGCTCTTCGGCGTGCCGGCCGCCGCGGCCGCCCGCACCTTGCGGACGTACGGGCGGCTGGTGAATCTGGGCAGCTCGGCAGGGGAGACGTGCCCGCTGGACTCCGCGACCCTGCGCAGCCGGTCCCTGCGGGTGCTCGGCTACACCAACAACGAGCTGACCAGGGAACAACGCGCCACCGCCATGGGGCGGATCGCGGAGTTGGCGACGCTGGGGCGCCTTGAGGTGTCGCATGAGGTCGTGCCGCTGGACGAAATCGAGGCCGCGTGGAGCCGCCAATCCGCGGGCGCCGCCTCCGGCCGCATCGTCCTGACCCCGCAACCCGCCTGACCCCGACCGCTCACCGGACCGGCGCCTGGGCCGGCAGCGTGACGTGGGGGACCGTTTCGTACAGCGCCCAGTCGGCGCTGATGGCGCCGGCCGTCTTCAGCAACAGCGGCAGGTGCACTTCGGCCAGCCGCTCCACCGGCGTCTCCGCCGCGTGCGCGTTGACGTTGATCGCCGCGATCACGTTGCCCATGCCGTCCCTGAGCGGCGCCGCCACGCTGCGGATGCCCAGGGCGAGCTCCTCGTCCGTCAGCGCCCAGCCCTTCGCCCGCACCTCCCGCAGCGCCGCGTCGCGCTCGGCCACATCCGGCCGCCAGCGCGGCTCCACCCCCGATCGGCTGGGCTCGGCGAGCACCCGGTCCACCTCGTCCGGCGGCAGCGCGGCCAGCAGTACCTTCCCCAGCGACGTCTGCAGGGCCGGGAACCGGGTTCCGATCTGCACCGACAGGGTGACGATCTTCGGTACGGCCACGCGCGCGACGTAGACGATGTCGGACCCGTCGAGCTGCGCGATGGACGACGACTCGTGGGTCTGCGCCACCAGCCGCTCCATGTGCGGCCTGGCCACCTCCCACAACCCCATCGACCGCACGTAGGACACCCCCAGCTCCAGCACCCGGGGCGTGAGCGCGTATCCGCCGGGCTCGCTCCTGGCGTAACCCAGCTCCTGCAGGGTGAGCAGGATCCGGCGGGCCGTGGGCCGGGCCAGCCCCGCGGCGGCGGCGACCTCGGTCAGCGACATGACGGGCCGGCCGGGCCGGAACACCCTGATCACATCGAGGCCGCGGGCCAGCGCCTCGATGAAATCGGGGCCGGTGTCAGCACGTGCCATGGAACGCCTCCCTGCTCGGATCCCGCCGATCCGACTCTAGACCGTCGGGCGGAGCCCTGTGTCCGCATAGCGGCGGCTGGGGCGAGCATAGCGCTGCCCGCCCCAGCCGCGGATACGGAGCCTGATCAGGAGGGGATGTGACGGTGGCGTTTCCGAGTGGTCGTTACACGGACGCTTGTCCGCAAGGGAGATCCTTGTGCCTCACAGGTCGGTGGCGATGATGGTGTCGATGTTCCGCTCGGCCAGCGCCGTGATGGTGACGAACGGGTTGACCGTGGTGTTGCCGGGGATGAGCGAGCCGTCGATGACGTACAGGCCCGGATAACCGTGCAGGCGGCCGTGGTTGTCGGTGGCTTTGTTCAGCACCGCGCCGCCGAGCGGGTGGTACGTCAGGTGGTCGCCCCAGATCTTGTAGACCCCGAACAGGTCGGTGCGGTAGATCGTCCCCTCCTTGGCGTTGATCTTGTCGAAGATCGTCTTCGCCATGTCGATGGACGGCTGCTTCCACGCGGTCTGCCAGTTCAGCTCCACCTTGCCCGCCGCCGCGTTCCAGGAGAACTGGGCCCGGTTCGGGTTCTTGGTGATCGACAGGTAGAACGAGGCGAAGGTCTCGATCCCGGTCGGCAGCGGCGCGACCTCGGCGAACGCGCCCCCTGCGGCCCAGTTGTCGATGCCGCAGCACGGGATCGACGACTGCAGGCTGCCGGTCGGGTCCCACAGGTGGTTGGCGCGGCCGCACATGACGTTGCCGTTGTCGCCCCAGCCCTTGCCGACCTCGCCGTTCAGGTTCGGCAGCACGCCGGTGGCCTTCAGCCTGACCAGCAGCTTGCTGGTGCCGACGCTGCCGGCGGCGAAGAAGACGCGGTCCGCGGTCACGGTCTTGGTCGCGGTGACGTTCCCGGAGGTGTCGAGCTGCTCGATGGTCACCGTGTACCGGCCGCCGGACGCGGGGGCGACCGAGGTGACCTTGTGGAGCGGTGAGATCGCCACCCTGCCGGTGGCCTTGGCGCGGGCGAGGTAGGTCTTCTGCAGCGTCTTCTTGCCGTGGTTGTTGCCGTAGAGGATCTCGCCGGCCAGCGCGGACTTCGTGACGGTGCCGGCCTCCTCCTGTTTCATGTAGTTCCAGTCGTACACGTCGGGCACGAAGACGAACGGGAAGCCGGAGCGCTGGGCGTGCTTACGGCCGACGCGGCCGTACTGGTAGTAGGGCGTCGTGTCGAACCAGGCCGGGTCGATGATGGCGACCCCGAGCCCGGCGTTGGCGCGTGGGTAGTAGACGTTGTACATCTCGTCGGCGTTCACCGACGGGAGCACGGAGCCGAAGTTCTCGCGCCGGGGCGTGACCGCCATGCCGCCGTTGACGAGCGAGCCGCCGCCGACGCCGCGGCCCTGGTAGACCGTGATCCCGCCGAACTCCTCGGCGTCCAGCACGCCGGTGTGGCGCGGGATGTCCCGGTCGATGGGGAAGCCGAGGAAGTAGTTGAGCGGCGCCTTGGTCCTGGTCCGCAGCCAGTACGACCGGTAGTCCGGCTCCCGCGTATTGCAGAAGATCTTGCCGTCGGAGCCGGGCGTGTCCCAGGCCATGCCCATCTCGATCATGTGGACGTCCACGCCGGCCTCGGCCAGGCGCAGCGCGGCGACGGCGCCGCCGTACCCGGTCCCGATCACCAGGGCCGGGACGTGAGCCCCGGAGGCGATCGGGCCGGTCGCCGCCCGGGCCGGGGCGGCGAGCGCGGCGGCGCCCAGGAGGGTGCCGGCGCCGGCAATGAAGCCGCGGCGAGAGATGGTGTCGCTCATGGGGGGTTCCTCGCTCTCATCGACGTTCTCATCGATGCTGGTCGCCGGCCGGGGATGGGCCGCCGGGCAACACGCAGGCGGTGTCCAGGCCCAGCACGCGGTTGAGCCGGCCGAACGCCCACCAGGAGCCGATGCTCATGCTCAGCTCCACGATCTCGGCCTGGCTGTAGTGCGCGGTCATCCGGGACCAGAACTCCTCGCCGAGGCTGTGGTGGTCCAGGGCGTAGCGCTCGGCGTACTCGGCGGCCAGGCGGGTGCGCTCGTCGAAGGCGGTGGTGGTGCGCCACTCGGCCACCGCGTCGGCGAAGTCGTCCTCGACCTTCTGGCCGTCGCGTTCCGTCCGCCAGTCCAGGCAGAAGACGCAGCCGTTGAGCTGGGCGATCCGCAGCCGGGCCGCCTCGAACTCCCGCAGGCCGAGCGTCGTGTTCGCGTAGACCGACAACGAGAATCGGGAGGCGGCGGCGCCGATGCCGGGGACCATCTCGCCCCACACGTACGCGATCGGGTCCTTGCCCTCGGGGACGTCGATGATCACGGATGCTTCCTTCCGAGTCTGCCGGCCGCGGGGCGCAACGGCACGTCGAGCGCGTCGTACAGTCCTGGTCCGGCCGTCACGAGCCAGTCGATGGCGTTCACCAGGCGGCCGGCGGCGGTGGCGTTGCCGCCCGCGGAGCGGTTGCCGCCCTCGTCGGTGGCCTCGACCGTGACCTCGATGCGCGGGCGGCCTTCGATGATCACCCGGTGGGCGCCCTCGCCGCTCGGAGGCGAGGGCCAGTCGGGGGCGCAGGACGGGTGGATGCGGGTGACGTGCTCGACGACGATACGCGGCTCGCCCCCGACCATCCCCTGCACCTCGAACCGCGCCGCGCCCTGCGTGCCCGCCGCGAACTCGCCCATCTCCGGCGTGGTCACGGTGGTCTCGAGCGGTCGCCGCTGCACGCTCTCGCGGAGGTCGTCCAGCTCCACGCCCAGTGCGCGGGCCATCAGCCGTACCTGGCCGCCCCACACCATGGAGGGGACGGTCGGCGCGAGCATCGGCGGCTCGTAGTCCATCGGCTGGCCCATGCCGACCAGGTAGCGGACCGAGTCCGGCTGGTCGTACGTGGAGTAGTCGAAGATCTCCTGGCAGCGGACCGCGTCGATGACGGACCCCAGTCCGCTGATCAGCAGGGGCAGCACGTCGTTGCCCCAGCCCGGGTCGACGCCCGAGACGAACAACGAGCCGCCGCCCTCCGCGATGGCGGCCCGGACCTCGGCCTGTAATGCGGGCGGGGCGCTGCGCTGGTCGTAGAGCGCGTAGAGGGAGGGGGTGACGACCACGGCCCCCATGCGGAGCACCCCGATGACGTCGGCCAGGGCCGCGTCGGGGCGCAGATCGCCGGAGGCGGCGTAGACGACGGCGCGCGGGGAGGCGGATAAGACGGCGTCGACGTCGGTGGTCGCCGCCACCCCGACCTCGTAGCCGAGTGAGGCCAGGTCGCCGGCGTCGCGGCCGGCTTTGGCCGGGTCGTGGACCAGCACGCCGACGAGCTTCAGTGCGGGATGCGCCTCGACGGCGCGGATGGCCGCCCGACCGACGTTGCCGGTACCCCAGATCACCGTGGACACCATGGCCGGAGCGTAGCAAGCGCTTGGTTCGGTGTATAGGTCAGGACGGAGTCGGTGACGCGGTGCCCGTCGGAGTAGGGGAGGGCGAGACGGTGCCCGGGGCCGTGGGGGAGGGCGAGCCGGTCGGCGGGGGTGTCAGCCGGGTGTAGACGCCGGCCTTCTCCTTGATCGGCACATTCACGCGGACAGGCGCGGCACCGCTGAAGACGAACGTCATCGGCACCGTGGTGCCACGCGGGCGCACCCCGGTGACCGTGCAGAGCGGCTTCTCGCCGGAGCCGACGAGCTGGTTCGGAGGCAGGGTGACAGGCCCGGGGAGCTGCGCCGACCCGCCGCCTTCGATGGTGATGCGTTCGAGCCGCGCCGGCTGGTTGCCTTCGTTGATCAGCACCGCGTACAGGGCCTGCTGCGGGGCGGGCGAGGCAGGGTCGGCGCCACCCAGCAGGAAGACGTTACGCAGATGCAGGGTGGACCCCACATCGACGTTGGCCCCCTCATTCTGAGGGATGTCCTTCGCGCTGGTGTCGAATCCAGCATGGCCTTGACAACCGACGGCGGCCGCCAGGGCCATGACGATCACGGCAGAGGCGATAGGACGCATCGCTCGGCCCTCCTCTCGGCGTTGGCCTCCCGCTACCCGTGAACGCACCACTGAACCCAGCACGTACGGAAGCCGCGATCGCACCGGCCGAGCCGGTCATGCCCTTTCCCGCGAAATCTGCCTCGTGACCGTCACCACCACTTCAGGTAACGTCACGGGAAAGCAAGGCCTACCGAGGAGCGGTAGATGGTAGAGGAGCGGGCGCTCGACGCCACTGGCCAGGAAAAGAGACGACAGCTGGTCCGGGCGGTGATCGCCTCGGCCGTCGGCACCTCGATCGAATGGTATGACTTCTTCCTGTACGGCTTCGCGGCCAGCACCATCTTCGCGCAGCTGTTCTTCCCCACGAGCGATCCGACCACGGGCCTGCTGCTCGCGCTCGGCACCTACTTCGGCGGTTTCGCCGCCCGTCCGATCGGCGCGGCGATCTTCGGCCACTACGGTGACCGCATCGGCCGCAAGGCCACCCTGATCATCACGCTGCTGGCCATGGGCGTCGCCACCGCGCTCGTGGGCCTGGTGCCGACCTACGAGCAGATCGGCATCTGGGGCGGCATCCTGCTGACCCTCCTGCGCCTGCTGCAGGGCATCAGCGTCGGCGGCGAATGGGGTGGCTCCGTCCTGCTCGCCACCGAGTGGGGCCAGTCGCGCGGCGGGCGGCGCGGCTTCCTCGGCAGCTGGCCGCAGTTCGGCGTCCCCGTCGGTCTCGTGCTCGGCTACCTGGCGCTGCAGACCTTCCAGCCGGTCGACCCCTACTGGGGCTGGCGCATCCCGTTCCTGCTCAGCATCGTGATGGCCGGAGTCGGGCTCTACATCAGGCTCGGCATCCTGGAGACCCCGGTCTTCGCCAAGGTCCTGGCGGAGAACAAGGTCGAGCGGGTCCCCGTGCGCGAGGTCATCGTCAGGAACTGGCGGGAGATCGTGCTGAGCGCGCTGCTGCGCACCGGGCAGCAGGCGCCGTTCTACATCTTCACCGTCTTCGTCCTCACCTACGCCACCAAGACGCTGGGCTTCGAGGCCAGCGACGTCTACACGTACGTGATCGTCGCGGGCATCGTCTCGCTCTTCACGGTTCCGTTCTGGGGTTACATCTCCGACCTCGTGGGCCGCAGGCGCCTGTACATCGTGGGCGCCGCCGCCATGGCCGTCTGGTCCTTCATCTACTGGCCGCTGCTGGACACCCGCGTTCCGTCGCTGGTCTTCCTGGCCATCGTGCTGGCCGCGCCGATCCACGACATCCAATACGGCCCGCAGGCCACGTTCATCGCCGAGAGCTTCACCGGCCGGCTGCGTTACAGCGGCGCCTCGCTCGGCTACCAGCTGGCCTCGGTGACGGCCGGCGGGCCGGCGCCGCTGATCGCCGTCTGGCTGTACGCGACCTACCAGAGTTCGCTGTCCATCGCGATCTACATGGCGATCTGCGCGTTGATCAGCGTGGTGGCGGCGTTCGCGCTGAAGGATCGCTCGCACTACGACTACGCCGTCGAGTACGACGAGCCGCAGCCGTCAAAAGCCGCGGAGTGAGGCGTAGAACTATAGAAGAGCTATTCCGGTATTTCTCATCGCATGTTACGGTGAACCTGTCCGGCCAGAACAATCCTTCCGTCGCGGGCAGGGAGGGGTGAGCTGCCGTATGCGCCGCGTCAGCAAGGCGGACGGCGAGCCCATGACCACCGTCAGCCAGTTGCTTTACGTCGATCATCTCGTGCGCGTGACCTGCACCGTGACGCCCGGCTCGGCGCTGATCCGCATCATCGGCGAACTCGACAGGACCAACAGCGCCGAGGTGCTGCGCACGCTGGAGCGGGCCCGGCGGATCGACCACCCGCTCGTCATCGACGTCGGCCAGGTCGGCTTCACCGACGTCATGGCAGTGCGGGCACTGGTGGCCTTCGCCGAGCGGGCCGGAGCGCCTCTCCGCGACACCCCGTACCAGATGCGCCGCCTGATGCGGCTCATGCGGCTGCGGCCCTTCGGCGAGCCGGAAAACCCCTCCTCGTAGGGCTATTCGGCCGGGCGGTGGTGCTCGCCGACCAGGTGGCCGTTCTGCCGGATCTGCGCCGCGTCGTACGGGCGGACCGGCCGGGTGACGAACGACTCGGCGATGCTGTCAGCATGCACCCGGTCGACGCCCCAGCCGATCGTGTGCCAGCGGCCCAGCCCGTCCTCGCCGGTGGAGTCCAGCACGGCGATCTCGAAAAGCTGGGCGGCCGGAGCCGGAGTGCAGGAGACGTGCCCGGTGGGCACGGCGGTCCGCCGGCTGTCGATACCCGGCTGTTCCATGTGGGGCTCCTTTCCGCCCGGTACGATCGTCACCCGGAACAAGGTCATACCCGGCTTTGGGCACGGAAACATCCGCGGGCCCTACGCTGTCGAAGGGGACACTAGTCTGCGGCCAGGAGCGTGAGAATCGGTGAGCAGTTACCACGATCGTTCTTCTTCCTCCTGGACCTTCCTCACCCACCATGCCCGGGTTCTGCTGGAGATCGCCCGGGATCCCGAGGTCCGGCTGCGCGACATCGCCGCCACCATCGGCATCACCGAACGCGCCGTGCAGGGCATCGTGACCGACCTGCACGAGGCCGGCTACGTGGCGCGCGAGCGGGTGGGGCGGCGCAACCGCTACATCCTCCACCTCGATCAGTCCTTCCGCTACCCGACCGAGGCCAACCTGCCCGTCCGCCTCCTCATCGACCTGTTCACCCAGCACGACCTCTCCCAGGACCAGTCGCTCGAGTCGCACTGACCGGCTGAACCGGCCAGTGCCCCGCCGGACGCGGCTCAGCCCCACACCCTCTGGGCCGTGTCGACGACCAATTCCAGCTTGCGCCGCTCGTCGTCCACCGTCAGCAGGTTGCCCCTGGCCGTGGAGGCGAAGCCGCACTGCGGGCTGATCGCGAGGTTGTCCGGCGGCACGTACTTGGCGGCCTCGTCGATCCGGCGGCGCAGGTCGTCCTGCGACTCCAGCGTCGGGACCTTGGAGGAGACGAGTCCGAGGACGACGGTGGTGCCCTGGGGCACGAACCGCAGCGGCTCGAACCCGCCGGCCCGCTCGGTGTCGTACTCGAGCAGGAACCGGTCCACCGGGACCTCGCCGAACAGCCGCTCGGCGATCGGCTCGTAGCCCCCCGTGGACATCCACGCGCTGCGGTTGTTGCCCCTGCAGATGTGCATCCCGACCGTGACGTCGGGGTTCATGGCCTTGGTCGCGCGCACCAGCTCGGCGTCCACCGCGACCGTCGCGTCGAGTATCGCCTCAGGGCCGGGGGCGCCGGGTCCCATCAGGCGCGCGCGGAAGTCCGCGTCGAACACCATGTTGTAGCTCAGGGAGTCCAGCTGGATCCAGTTGACCCCCAGGCCCAGCAGCTCCTCGATCTCCTTGATCCGCAGGGAGACGAGGTCGCGCATCATGTCGCCGGGCGTGGGGTAGACGGCCGGGCTGACGTCCGGCCGCCACAGGAGGTTCCCCATCGAGGAACTCATCATCGTGATCTTGAACTGGCCGGGTGCGTGCCGGGCCATGAAACCGGCCTCCATGGCGGTGAGATGCGCCTTCTGGGTGAGCTTGGCATTCGCGGCCACCATCTGGAACGCGGTCTCCTCGGGCGGCGGCATGCCGTCCTCCCGGAACCATGCCGCCGTGGGCACCTCGACCGGCACCACCCCGCCGAGCGACTCCAGCAGACCCGCCATCCAGGTGGCCCGTCGCATCTCGCCGTCGGTGAAGACCTCCATCCCGGCCTCACGCTGGAGCCGGATCGCGGCCAGCACCGCGTCGTCCTCCAGCTTGGCCAGTTCCTCGCCGCTCATCTCGCCCTTTTCGCGCGCCTGCCTGGCCTGCAGCAGCTCGGGCGGCCGCAGCAGGCTCCCGACGTGCTCGGCGTGGTGGATCGCGGGCATACTTCCTCCTCGGTGTCAGGGACGCGGGAGATCGGAGGGGGCCCGCGTCCGCCGTGAGGTGAGAGAGTCCACCCGCCACTGTCCGCCACAGGCGCAAGGTCGTCCACCCCTGAGATGTTTTCTTGCAGTGTGATCGTTTCGTGATCTAGAATGGCGATAAGTGGGGATTTGGTGGGAATTACTGATCCCGAAGTCCAGCAGAGGGCTTCGACTCACGCGACCGGCGTGTGTGCCTCTGCCTGGACTTTTTTGGTGTGCAGGGGCGCCTGAGACTTACTCTTGGAGTATCCGATGGCAGTCCTGGAAATCGCGTTCGAAGAGATGACCGCCGAGCAGTTGCTGGCCGAGATGAATCGGCCGGAGACCTCGGACCTGCAGAAGATCCGCATCCGTGAGCGTCTGGTGGAGATGTACGCAGGTCTGGTCAACGACGTCACGCGACGCTACTACCACCGCGGCGAACCCATGGAGGACCTGCGCCAGGCCGCGTACGTCGGACTGATGAAGGCCATCAACGGCTTCGACCCGGACCTCGGGCACGAGTTCCGCGGCTACGCGATGATCACGATGGTGGGCGAGGTCAAGCGGCACTTCCGCGACCGTACGTGGGCCATCAGGGTGCCGCGTGTCTTCCAGGAGCGCCGGTTGGAGCTCAACAAGGCGACCGCCGAGCTCACGCAGACGCTCGGCCACGCGCCGACCGTCGCGGAGCTGGCCGCCAAGATGGGCATCTCGCAGGAGGACGTGCTGCTCACGCTCGACGCGTCGGCTGCGTACAACACGCTGTCGCTGGACGCGCCGGTCGGGGGCGAGGAGGACGCGGCCGACCTGGGCGACTTCCTGCCCGCGCAGGACGACACGCTGGACGACCTGCTGGGCGCGTACGCGATCAAGCCGCTCATCGACGCGCTGCCGGACAGGGAGCGCAACATCCTCCTCATGCGCTTCTACGGCAACATGACCCAATCCGAGATCGCCGCCGAGTTCGGCATCTCGCAGATGCACGTGTCCCGCATCCTGCGCGCCGTGCTGGCCAAGCTGCGCGCTCAGCTGCAGGACTGAGGAATCTGGCACGCCTGCCCGCACACTCTGAAGTGACCGCTCGGTAGTCTCCAGGTCCATCGGGTGAAAGCACTCATGGACGGGATCACCGCTGTATGAACGCTGATGTCATCGTCGTCGGAGCCGGCCTGGCCGGGTTGGTGGCGACCTGTGAGCTCGTCGACGCAGGCAAGAAGGTTCTCCTGCTCGACCAGGAGAACGCGGCCAACCTCGGCGGCCAGGCCCACTGGTCCTTCGGCGGCCTGTTCCTGGTGAACTCGCCGGAGCAGCGGCGGCTCGGCGTACGCGACTCCTTCGAACTGGCCTGGCACGACTGGCAGGGCAGCGCCGGGTTCGACCGCCTCGACGGCGAGGACTCCTGGGCGGTCCAGTGGGCGCGGGCATACGTGGAGTTCGCCTCCGGGGAGAAGCGGGCCTGGCTCGAGCGCCTCGGCGTCAAGCTGCTGCCCACCGTCGGCTGGGCCGAACGTGGCGGCCTGCGCGCGGACGGGCACGGCAACTCCGTGCCGCGTTTCCACGTCGCGTGGGGGACCGGGCCGGGCGTGCTGGAGCCGTTCGTCCACCGGGTCCGGCAGGCCGCCGACGAGGGGCTGGTCACCTTCCGCCACCGCCACCGGGTCGACGAGCTCGTCGTGTCCGGCGGCGCCGTCCAGGGCGTGCGCGGGACGCTGCTGGCCGCGGACGACTCGCCGCGCGGCGTCACCTCCAGCCGCGAGCCGGTCGGCGAGTTCGAGTTCGCCGCCCCCGCCGTGATCGTCACGAGCGGCGGGATCGGCGGCGACCACGAGCTGGTACGCCGCTACTGGCCCGAGAGCCTCGGACCCGCGCCGGAGAGCATGCTCACGGGCGTGCCCGCCCACGTCGACGGGCGCATGCTGGAGATCAGCGCCCAGGCCGGGGCGCGGCTGGTCAACCGCGACCGCATGTGGCACTACACCGAGGGCGTCCGCAACTGGGACCCGATCTGGCCGGGCCACGGCATCCGGATCCTGCCCGGCCCTTCCTCCCTGTGGCTGGACGCGCTGGGCCGGCGGCTGCCCGACCCGTGCCTGCCCGGCTACGACACGATGAGCACCCTGCGGCATCTGCGGAGCACCGGACACGACCACTCGTGGTTCGTACTCACCCAGAAGATCATCGAGAAGGAGTTCGCGTTGTCGGGTTCGGAGCAGAATCCCGACATCACCCGGAAGGACCGGCGGGCCTTCCTCAAGGAGCGGCTGGTCGGCAAGGGCGCGCCCGCCCCAGTGGAGGCCTTCAAACGGCACGGCGCGGACTTCGTCGTCGCCTCCACCGTGGAGGACTTGGTGGCGCGGATGAACGAGCTGACCAAGGCGCCGCTGCTCGACCCGGCCCTCGTCCGCAGGCAGATCGTGGCACGCGACCTGCAGCTGGCCAACCCGTACAGCAAGGACGCCCAGGTCCAGGGCATCCGCAACGCGCGCCGCTACGTCGGCGACCGGCTGGGACGCGTCGCCACGCCGCACCGGCTCCTCGATCCGGCCGCCGGTCCGCTGATCGGCGTCATGCTGCACGTGCTCACCCGTAAGACGCTCGGCGGCATCCAGACCGACCTGGACTCGCGGGCGCTGGGCCGGGACGGGCGGCCGGTCGAGGGGTTGTTCGCGGCGGGGGAGGTGGCCGGGTTCGGCGGCGGCGGCGTGCACGGGTACAACGCGCTGGAGGGCACGTTCCTCGGGGGCTGCCTGTTCTCCGGCCGCCAGGCCGGCCGCGCCGCCGCCGGCTGAGCCGCCCGGGCCGGGACCTTTCGACCGGGGCTTGAACATCGCGTTCCTAAGCTCCGGTCCATGAACGCAGCCCATGTGGCCATCGAGCCCGCCATCCTGTACTTCGGCACCCCGGTCGTGCTCCTGTCGACCGAGAATGACGACGGATCGGCCAATCTCGCCCCCATCTCCTCGGCGTGGGCACTCGGCCAGGTGATCGTGCTCGGGCTGGGCGCGGAGGGCCAGACCGCGTACAACCTCGGGCGCCGCCCCGAGGTGGTGATCAACCTGCCCGCGCCGCACCAGTGGGCGGCGGTCGAGCGGCTGGCGCCCCTCACCGGCCGCCATCCGGTGCCCGCGAGCAAGCCGCACGGCTGCCGCTTCGAGCCGGACAAGTTCGGCGCGGCAGGGCTGCGGGCCGAGCCGTCCGACACCGTACGGCCGCCGCGGGTCGCCGAGTGCCCGCTCCAGCTGGAGGCCCGCGTCGAACGGGTACGGCCGGGCGTCGCGGGCTGGTTCGTCATCGCCGAGGCCGTCGTCGGCAAGGTCCACGCGGACCCGCGCATCGTCGTGCCCGGCACCGACCACGTGGACCCGGCCGCCTGGAGCCCGCTCATCTACAACTTCCGCCACTACTTCGGGCTCGGCCCGGAGCTCGGCCACTCCTACCGCAGCCAGACACCCCGGGCATGACGGCTCACAGCGCGTTGGTGTTCTGCGCCGCCTGGTAGACGGCCATGGCCTCGTTCCCGAAGAAGGGGCCGAACATGAAGTTCGGCGCGAAGTTGTACTTGAAGCTGTTGACCGAGTTCAGCCAGCCCTGCCCGGTGGACTCGTCGAAACCCTGGAACCAGGGCCCGCCGCTGGACCCGCCGGTCATGTTGCAGCGCAGCCCCAGGTCGCTGGTCATGACGGTGTCGTCGATCGCGCGCCCGCTGCAGTAGATCAGCCGCTGCCCGTTGAACGGCGCCGCCGCCGGGAAGCCGAAGGAGTACATCTGCCGCCGCCTGGGCTGGTTGAACGCCACTCCCTGCCCGCCCACGACGTCGGTCAGCGTCCGCCCCTGCAGCGGCGCGACCACGGCCGCGGCGACGTCGAAGTTGATGTCCTCTCGAGCGTTCCACTGCTGGGTGGTCAGCAGCGTGGTGGCCACCCAGGTGCCGAACGGGCGGCGGCCGTTGTCGAACCCCGGGACGAACACCCAGTTGCGGTGCGCGGCGCCGTTCAGCTTCACGCAGTGCCCCGCAGTGATCACGACGCTTTCGTTGGCGCTGGTCACAGCCGTGCCGGAGCAGGCGGAGTTGCGGCCTTCCGCCGTGGTGAAGAACACCCGCCCGACGGTACGCACGACCCCGCCCCCGTCGGTCCAGCGCAGCCCGGGGCTGTTGGGCACCATGGTCCGCTGCTGGGCCGCCACGCCCCGGACCGACCAGGCGGCGCCCTGGGTGGTCCACGGAGTACGCCGGGCCGTCGTCGACGCGGCGCCGCGGGTCGCCCACGGGGTGCCCTGGGACGGGTCGTCCCACTGGCTGGTGCGTCGCGGCGCGGGCGCATCGAGCGCTTGCGCCGCCAGCATGCGCTGCGGCGTCCAGTACTGCAGGACGGTCCTGCGCTCCGACCAGGAGTCGGCGCCCGACCATCCGACGGGCCGCCTGGGGTCGAGGCCGGTCGAGGCACTGGCCTGGGCGGCGCCCGCGGGGACCAGGGCGCCTGCCACGGTGAGCGCGACGGCGGAGAGCAGGGCGACTCTGCGGTGCATACGTACCTCCCGAAACCGGATAGTTGCGCTCAGAGGTACGTACGGAGGTGTCGATCCGACTCAAGGTATGCGTATCTGGATATGGCATCGCCTGGAACCAGCAGAACAAAGTTCCGTACGATGGGGTGATGACGGACATCTTCGATGATCTGGCTGCGGAATACCGCCAGCTGGACGCGGTATTGGAGTCCCTGACCCCGGATCAGTGGTCCTGCCCCTCGGCGGCGGCGGGCTGGACCGTTGCCGATGTCGTTCTGCATCTCGCCCAGACCGAGGAAACGGTCACCGGCCAGTCCATCACGGAAGGGACGGCCTTCCTTCCCTCCGCCGAGGCCACCGTGGACGGCCTGGCCGACGAGATGGTGGCCGCGGAGCGCGGGATGCCGCCGTCGGACCTGCTTGCCCGCTGGCGCAAAGCCGCGTTCGCCACTCCTGACGCGCTGCGCGCCCATCCGCCGGGCACGCGCCTGTCCTGGGTCAGGACGCCGTTGTCCCCACGCACTCTGGCCACGACCAGGATCGCCGAGCACTGGGCGCATGCCCTGGACATCACGGTTCCGCTGGGCATCGCCTACCCCGACACGGACCGGCTGCGGCATGTGGCCTGGCTGGCCCACCGTACGCTGCCGTACGCCTTCGCCGTGTCCGGGCTCCCGGACACTCCGGTGTTCTGCGAGCTCACCGCACCGGACGGAACCCGATGGACCTTCGGCGACCCCGCCGCCCCGGACCGGATCATCGGCCTGGCCTCGGAGTTCTGCCGGGTTGGCGCTCGCCGCCTCGCACCCGAGCAGACCGGCCTGACCGCCGAGGGTCCGCGCGCCGCCGACGCTCTGCGTGTCGTCCGCAACTACGCCGCCTGACCGCCGATCCTCAGGAGGAAACGGATGCCGTACATCGAGCTTGGGGAACGACGCCCCGGGCACCGCACCCATCTCCGACAAGCTCCGGGCCCTGCTGGCGATCGCGGCCGCTACCTCACCGGCCCTTGAGTCCTTGAGGGGGTCCCCAGCAGGGTGAGGGCGGCGTCGCGGGCCTGTCCGGCCGTGCCGGCCGTGCCGTGATGTGCGGCGACAACGGTCGCGCCCTCGATCAGCATGAGCAGCTGGCGCCCCAGCGCGCCCGGGTCCGCGGCTCCGGCGCGCGTGGCGATGCCGGTGAGCAGATCGAGGTAGCGGTCCAGGTGCCGTGCGGTGAGGGCACGCACGGTCTCGTCGTGGTGCTGGGCGGACGCGTTCACCATCGCGCAGCCGCGGAAGGCCGGCCTGTCGTACCACCGCTGGAGGGCGTCGAAGACCGCGGTCAGCTGGTCGTGGGGGTCGTCTCCTGCCGCCGCGACGGCCTCCGTCAGCCAGCCGGTCAACCGCGCGCTGCGCGCTTCCAGCACAGCCTGCACGAGGCCGTCCTTGGTGCCGAAGTGGCGGTAGAGCGTCTCCTTGGACACCTCTAGGCGGGCGCACAACTCGGCGACGCCGATGCCGTCGAGTCCGCGTTCGTACAGGACCGGGGTGGCCGCTTCGATGATAGCGGCGCGGGTGCGGGCCGGGTCGATCGTCGAGCCTTTGGCGACTGGCATGCCATAGATGGTACCGATCGGTTCGATTGGCTGCTAGCGTCTTCGATCGTACCGATCGGTTCGATCTCTGGAGCCTTCGATGACGGACCCGCTTGCCACCGACCCTCCGCGCGATCCCCGCTTTCCCGCCGTCACACCCGCGTTGACCTTCGACAGCGGTGGCGCGGCCTTGCCGGGCGTCCTGCACGTTCCGGCAGGCAGCGGGCCGCACCCGGTCGTCGTGCTGCTGCACGGATTCCCCGGCAACGAACGCAACTTCGACCTCGCACAGGTGCTGCGCCGTGCGGGCTATGCGTCCTTGGTGTTCCACTATCGCGGCTCGTGGGGCGCCGGGGGTTCGTGGTCGTGGGGGCATGTGCTCGAGGACACGGCCGCGATCATGGCCGGTCTGCGGGAGAAGGAGCTCGCCACCACGTACCGGCTCGATCCGCGACGGGTGGTGTTGATCGGCCACAGTCTCGGTGGATTCGCCGCGCTGATGACCGCGGCGGCGGACCCGTCCATTGCGGCGGTCGCCTCGGTGGCGGGGTTCGACTTCGGTACGGTGGCGGCGCTCTGCCGGGCTGACCCGAGCCTGCGGGAGGGCTATGTGGAGGCGTTCGCCGGGGAGCTCGGACCGCTTCGGGGCACCAGCGGGGAGGCGCTCGTCGCCGAGATGGAGGCGGCCGGCGACTCGTGGCGGCTTGCCGGGCTCGCGCCGCTGCTGGCGGACCGCCCGGTGCTGCTCATCGGCACCAGCCTCGACACCGTCACCCCGCACGAGGTGCATCACGAACCGCTGGTCACGGCCTACCAGGCGCAGCCCGTCAAGCAGCTCGACCATCATGTCTTCGCCACCGACCACGCTCTATCGGACCATCGCGTGACGCTGGCCCGTACGATCTTGAGCTTCCTGGCGCGATGCCCGTGAGCCCGGCGCTGTGGCAGGCGGTGAGGCTGGCGCTCGGCACCGCTTCGGCCCTCGGGCTCGCGCGCTTCGCCTACGGGCTGCTCGTCCCGGCCATGCGGGACGACCTGCACTGGAGCCTGGCCGAAGCGGGGGTCATGAGCGCCGCCAACGGGGTCGGCTACCTCCTCGGCGCGCTGGTGACCCCCGTCGTCCGGCGCCGGCTGGGCACCGCCGGCACCTTCCGCTGGGGGATGGTTCTCATCGTGGTGGCGCTCGCCGCCACCGCGGTGAGCGGTGACCACCTGGTGCTGCTGACCGCACGGGCCGCCGCCGGGGTCGCGGGGGCGCTGGTGTTCATCGCGGGCGGTGTGATCGCGGCGCGTATCGCCACCGGCATCTCCTCCGGCGTGCCCATCACCGTCTACTTCGCCGGCACCGGGCTGGGCATCGTGGTCAGCGGCGCGACCATCCCGGCACTGGGGGATCGCTGGCAGCTCGCCTGGGCCGGCCTCAGCGTCGCCGCCGGGCTGGCGACGCTGGTGAGTTGGGCCGCCGCGGACACCGGCGAGGACAGGGAGGCGCCGGCCGCCACCGCCGGGCAGGCTCGGGTGCGCCCGCTCTGGCGGACCGCCCTGGCGTATCTGCTGTTCGCCGCCGGCTACATCACCTACATCACCTTCCTGTCCGCCTACCTCGCCGAGCGGCACCTCCCGGTCGCGCAGGTGACACTCACCTGGACGGTCCTGGGGGTGGCCGTCATGGCGGCGCCCTCGCTGTGGAGCCGCCCCATCACCCAGTGGCCCGGTGACCGAGCCCTCGCCGCGCTGCTCGCCGTCCTCGCCGGGGGAGCCGCACTGGCCCTGGCCTCCTCGGAGTTGCCGGTCATCCTCGCCTCCGCAGTCGTCTACGGGGCGACGTTCATGGCCGTTCCCGCCGCCGTGACCGCGCTCATCAGGAACGGCACCCCGCCCGCCGACTGGACGGCCACGCTGGCGGCCTTCACCACCTTGTTCGCGGCCGGTCAGACCGCCGGGCCGTGGATCGCCGGCATCCTCGCCGATCACACCTCGACCGAGGCCACGCTGGCCTGGACCGCGATCCTGTGCGCGGCGGCCGCCGCCACCCTAGGCCGTCCACGCCTCGCACCCACGACCACGAGAGAAGGAGAACGGCAGTGACCACCTTTGTTCTGATTCCCGGCATGTGCCACGGCGGCTGGTGCTTCGAACAGCTCACCGAGGAGCTGCGCCGTCACGGGCACCGCGTACACCCGCTGACCTTGACCGGGCTCAGTGAGCGCAGCCATCTGCTGCATGGCGGGGTGAACCTGGAGACCCACATCCAGGACGTGATCGGCGTGCTGGCGGCCGAGAACATCCAGGACGCGGTGCTGGTCGGCCACAGCTACGGGGGAATGATGATCACCGGGGTCGCCGATCGGGTGCCGGGCCGGGTGGACTCGCTGGTCTACTTGGACGCCGTCGTGCCGCAGCCCGGCGATTCCATGTGGAGCCTGGTCTCCGATCGCGAGCGGCAGTGGTACGTGGACGTGGTGGAGAGCGGCGACGCCGTGCGTCCTCTGCCCTTCTTCGATCCGCGAGCCACGCCCCACCCACTCGCCTCGCTCCTCCAACCTCTCCCGATCACTGAGCACGCGGCGCACGTCCGGCGGCGGGTCTACGTGTACGCGGCGGGGTGGGCGGAGCAATCGCCGTTCACCCCCACCTACCAGCGGCTGCGCGCGGACCCCTCCTGGACCACGTACGCGCTCGACAGCGGGCACAACCTCATGCGGGACGCCCCGCAGGACCTCCTGAAAATCCTGCTCGACATCGGCGGCTGACGGTCAGACGATGTTCAGCTCCGGCCTGGCCCCCGCCAGGGCGAAACGGCCGGCGTCGAAGCCGGTGACGTCCACGAACGGGGCCCGGCCCAGGTAGAGGTCCCGGACCACCTCCCCGACGGCGGGGCTCATGAGGAAACCGTGGCCGGAGAAGCCGGTGGCGTAAAGGAACCGGTCGACGTCCGGAGCGGTCCCGATGAGCGCGTTGTGGTCCGGCGTCACCTCGTACAGGCCGGCCCAGCCGGTGGCGATGCCGGTCTCCATCAGGGCCGGGGCACGGCGGGCCATGGCCTCGCCGAGGCGCGGCAGCCAGGCGTCGGACCGGTCCAGCTTGAACCCAGGGGTCTCGTCCGGGTCGGACATGCCGAGCAGCAGCCCCGGGCCCTCGCGGTGGAAGTAGAGCGTGGTGCCGAAGTCGATGGTGAACGCGGTCGGGGGCAGATCGGGAATCGGCTCGGTGACGAGGATCTGCCTGCGTAGCGGGGTCACCGGCAGGTCGACGCCCACCCACGCGCCGATCTCCCGCGACCAGGCGCCGGCCGCGCAGATCACGGTGTCGGTCTCGATGCGGCCGCCGTCGGTCTGGACCGCGACGATGCGGCCGTCCACGGTCTCGATGCCGGTCGCGGCGCAGTTGGGCAGCAGGAGCGCGCCCAGTCGCCGGGCCGCGCCCGCGTACCCGAGTACCACGGATTCGGGGGTGCAGTGCCCGTCGCTGGGGGAGTAGGCGGCGGCGAGCAGCCCGTCGGTGTCGATCAACGGTGACAGCTCCGCGGCCTCCCGCGCGGAGATCATCCGGCTGGGCACGCCCAGGTCATTCTGGATCGCCACGTTCTTCTCGAACTCCGCGACCGACTCCGCCGAGTCGAGCAGGAACAGGTAGCCCGGCTTGTGCAGGTCGATCTCCTGCCCGAAGCGGTCGGCGAAGGTCTCGAACGTCTCCAGGCTGCGTACGGCGAGCTCGATGTTGACCCGGTCGGAGAACTGCGCGCGCACGCCCCCGGCCGCCTTCGAGGTGGAGCCGGAGCCCAGCGGCCCCTTGTCGATCAGGACCACGTCGTGCACCCCGGCCGCCGCCAGGGCGTACGCCGAGCTGACGCCCATGGCGCCGCCTCCGATGATGACTGCCGAGGCATGTGAGGGCAGCACACGTCCGGTCTCGCGCATGGATCGGTTCCTTTCGCCGGTTACCCGATCCAGCATCGCGGATCGGACAGACCAGGAGGAAGTGGTACGCCCCCATCGGTCTTCTGCTCCCCGGGAGGCCGGGCGGGAGCAGATCAATCGGCGGCGGGAAAAGCAAATTGACGATTCTTCGCCAATTCTTTATTCGATGCGAGAGATCCGGCTGCGGTGTGGCGCTCCAGCCCGAACCGCGTCAACTGTAACCATCGTGCTGGTCTGATCGGCTCGCCTGCGGCGGGTCGCATTTCGCGCTGCGGCTGCGTGGTCGCATTTTTCTTGAAAGGAACGGACATGTTCACGCCCCTTCCCGACCGGCCGAAGCCCCGTCACTCGGTGAGGAGGGCGACGAGGCTGGCCATGTGCGGCTCGCTCTCGGTCGTGTTGGTCGCCTCCTTGACGACCAGTGCGGGCGCCGACGACGATGATTACGAGCAGCAGCAGAAGCAGAAGCAGGAACATCACATTGACCACGATCACAGGTGGTGCGAGCCGCGCATCTTCTGGAAACGTCACTGGCTGTCGCCCAGGAACTTCTTCGTCCCCCGCACCCGCTTCATCGACGGCCCTGGCGGTGAGATGACGGTGTCCGTCACGCGGGAACACGAAGTCCTCGCGTTCCTGGAGACCGAGAAGGAGAAGAGGCACGAAATCACACGTACGTTCGGCACCACTGAGGTCGTCGACGCACTGCGGAAACTGGGCCTTCCCCACCTCGAAGAGCGGCACATGGTCTTCACTGGGCACGAATACACCCAGGAGATCAGCGACGGCAAGTACGGCAACATGTGGTATCGGGTGCTCGGTTACCGCGTCGGCTGGTCGGCGTGGTCAGTGCTGCGGACCTGCCGCCACGTTGAGGTCGACTCAGGTATCGCCAACGTGCCGGCCCGAGTCGAAGGCTGGCGCTACTGGGAAACCAAGCACCCGATGTTCAAGGGCCGCATCATCTCCAAGAAGTGATCAGGTCACCGGCGACGACGGCGTCTTCGCGCATGGTCGTCGCTGTCGCCCTCACCCGGCTCCGGTAGACGGACCAGCGACAGGCAGACCCGTGCGGCCGTCATAGTGCGGTTAATAATCATGGCTTCGCTCCTCTTGAAGAGTGGAGCAACCGAGGGAGCTGAGATGTGCATCCCCGGCGTGACTTTCGACTTATCTCCTAAAATAACCCAATAATCCCAGCGAAGGGGGGAACGCAAACCGAGTTTGAACCTAAGAAGGGCGGCGCAATGCCCATTCGACTCCTGGGCAACGATCCATGACGACATCGAGGCCGGCGTCGCGAGCACGTTGAGCCGCGGCCACGTCGATCACGTCAAGGGGCAGCCACACCGCCCCGGCGCCCGTGGCGATCGCCTCGTCCACGGCCTTTCCCGCATGCTCGGAACGCCGGTAGACGGCGACGACGTCCACCTTGGCCGGCACGTCGGACAACGACGCGTATCCCGGCTCGCCCAGCACGGTCTCGGCGGCAGGATGGACGGGGATGATCCGCCTGCCTCGCACCTGGAGCAGACGAGCCTGCTCGTACGCCGTACGGTGGGGATGGTTGCCGAGGCCCACGAAAGCCCACGTCTGTGCCTGTCCGAGCAGCCGCTTGATGACCTTCTCATCCGCGTAACGATTGTCCATGCCCAGGGCAACACCGCGGGCCCGGCGTAACTTCCGGTGCCGGATTCACGGGTCCATGGCGCCGTACGTGGAGGCCCGGAACAGGAAGGACGCCCAGGACCGGTAGGGCCGCCACGAGTCGGCCAGCCTGCGGTAGGCGGCCGGCGGCGCGTCCTCCGGCAGCCCGTACACCTCGCGCAGGATCGCGAACAGGCGCGGCTCGTCGCCGGGGAACGCGTCCGGCGCGCCAGCGCCGCGGATCAGGATCAGCCCCGCGGAGAACGGCCCCACGCCGGGCAGGCCACGCAGCTCGGCCAGCGCCTCCTCCGGGCCGAGCGAACGCAGGTGCTCGGCGGTGAGCAGCCCGTCGAGCGCCGCTCGGGCCAGGCCGCGCACCCACTCCTCCTTCTGCGCGGGCAGGCCCAGGCCGCCCGCCTCCAGCAGCGTCACGGGCGGGGGAAAGGCCGCGTAGGTTCGCCCGTCCACGGTCACCGGCGCGCCGTACCGCTCGGCGATGCGCTGCTTGATCCGGGAGGCGGTGATCATCGACGAGCGCTGCACGATCATCGCCCAGCACGCCGCCTCCCACGGGCTCCAGAAACACACCGGCCGCAGCCCGGGGCGGCGTCGTTGCAGGTCGCCCAGCACCGGGTCGGCCTCGCCCAGCTTGGCGAAGCCGGCGCCGTCCACGTCCAGGGAGAGGATCCGCGCCACCTCACCCCGGATCCCGGGCCCCGCGGCCCGCGTCGTGGCCACGCTCACCCCGCCCCGCACGCCCGTGACGGTCACGCCGATCGGCAGCCAGTCGGACTCCGCGCAGTAGGCGAACCGCAGCGCCCGCCCGTCCGAGGGCAGCACGCTGGTGGCCGGCCACTCCTCGACGAACCGCAGCGAGGCGCCGAAGTCGAACGGGCCCTCGGCGGTGAGCGTGAAGCCGTGCGTGGTCATGCGCGCATGGTATCGGCCACCTCGTTCGCGCCCCGCCCTACCATGTGACCGTGAGCCCAAGCCCTCGATCCGTGCCCAGCATCCGGGACGTCGCCGCCGCCGCGGGGGTCTCCTACCAGACCGTCTCCCGCGTGCTCAACGACTCCCCGCGGGTGCGGCCGGAAACCCGCACCGCCGTGCTGGCGGCCATCGAGCGGCTCGGCTTCCGGCCCAGCCGGGCGGCTCGTGCCCTGAGCCTCGGCCGCGCCCGCGGCATCACCGTGGTCACGTCCAACACCGTGCTGTACGGCTACGCCACCACGCTGCAGGGCCTGGAGGAGGCGGCCCGCGCCGAGGGCCTGGCCATGGGCATCAGGGTCGTGGAGTCGGCCGCCCCCGCCGAGGTGAAGCAGGCCGTGGACTACGTCAGCGACGCCAGCGCGGGCGGCGTGGTGGTGATCGCGTGGGATCCGCTGGGCATCGCGGTGCTGGAGGCGCTGCCGCCGGACGTACCCGCCGTCGCCGTGGTCGAGCCGGCCGCGCCCGACCGGGGCCGTGTCGCGATCGCCCTGGACGAGCGCCGGGCCGCCGCCGATGCCACCCGGCATCTGCTGGAGCTGGGCCATCGCACCGTCCATCACGTGGCGATCCCGTCCGAGGGCGGCCCCGGTGGCCGGCTGGCGGGCTGGCAGGACGCGCTGGCGCAGGCCGGGGCGGAGATTCCCGAGGTGCTGAGCTGCGGGTGGGACATCAAGTCGGCCTACGCGGCGGGGCGGCGGCTGGCCGCCGAGCGGGAGGTCACCGCGATCCTGTGCGGCAACGACGACATCGCCCAGGGGGTTAGGCGCGCGCTGTACGACGCGGGCAAGGACGTTCCCGGCGACGTGAGCATCGTCGGGTTCGACGACATCCCGGGCTCGGCGTACTGGACTCCTGCCCTGACCACGGTGCGGATGGACTTCGCCGGCCTGGGCCGGGCCTGCTTCCACGCGGCCGTGGCCGAGCTGACCGGCCAGGCGCAGCCCGACGACGCCCGGCCCGCCCTCGTGCCGCCCGCCCTCGTGGTGCGGGAGTCGACGGCGCCGCCGCCTCACTCCTGAAATCGGCGCGTAACGATCCCGCAAAGAGACTTCTCTTCTGGTCGTGTGACCGCTCACACTAACGCCTACAGCCGATGTGACCGGTCACAAGCGGCACTCGGCTGAGGACGTGTGTTATCTGAGGAGAGATCTTGAAGCCTGCTGACGTTGCCCAGACCCTGCGCTGGGGCCATGCCGGCCTCGCCGCCGTCGTGGAGATCCACCCGGATCGCCCGGTGGCGCTCCGCGAGCTGTCGGCCGGTCCGGCGGGCTCGCCGGCGCGGGTGTCGCAGCCGCTGGTGGAGGTGCTGATCCCCGGCGAGGGCCGGGCCCGCGCCTCGCAGCGGCTGTCGGAGACGGCGGTGGGCTGCCGGCTGCGGTACGCGGGCTCCGACCAGTCGAGCGACGGCGACTGGCGCGAGCTGCGCGTGCGGTTGCGGGATGAGACGTCGGGGCTGGGCGCCGAGGTGACGATGCGCTCGCTCGAGGGCGTGGCCGCGGTCCAGACCCAGGTCAAGGTGACCAACCTGAGCGACAGGCCCGTGCTGCTGCTGGCCGTCACCTCGTTCGCGGCGGGTTTCCTCGGCCGCCCGGTGGGCGAGCTCGACGTGTTGCGGGCGAGCAGCGAATGGCTGGGGGAGAGCCGCTGGTCCCGGCGGCCGTTGAGCGAGCACGTCGCCGACCTCGGCCTGGCCGGGCACGGCCAGCACGGGAAGGGCGTGTTCGCCCTGACCAGCACCGGCACCTGGTCCAGCGGGGAGCACGTGCCGATGGGCGGGCTGACCGACCGCGGCACCGGCCAGACCTGGTTGTGGCAGATCGAGCACAACGGCCCCTGGCGGTGGGAGGCAGGCGACCGGATGGACGGCGTCTATGTCGCCCTGTCCGGGCCGACCGACCTGGACCACCAGTGGAGCGAGCTGCTCGCGCCCGGCGCGTCGTTCACCTCCGTGCCCATCTCGATCGCCGTCTCGGACGACGGTGTGGAGGGCGCGGCGGCGGCCCTGACCGCGCACCGGCGGGCGCTGCGGCGCCCGCACCCCGACCGGGCCGCGCTGCCTGTGGTGTTCAACGACTACATGAACACGCTGATGGGCGACCCCACGACGGCCAAGCTGCTGCCGCTGATCGACGCGGCCGCCGCGGCGGGGGCGGAGATCTTCTGCGTCGACGCCGGCTGGTACGACGACGGCGGCGACTGGTGGGACAGCGTCGGCGAGTGGCAGCCCTCCCAGACCCGCTTCCCCAACGGGCTGGAAGAGGTGCTGACCCACATCGCCGGCCGCGGCCTGACGCCCGGCCTGTGGCTGGAGCCCGAGGTGATCGGCGTCCGCAGCCCGATGGCCGACAAGCTGCCCGCCGAGGCGTTCCTGCAGCGCGGCGGCGAGCGCGTCGCCGAGCACGGCCGCTACCACCTGGACCTGCGCCACCCCGCCGCCGTCGCGCACCTGGACCAGGTGGTGGACCGGCTGGTGGAAGAGCTCGGCGTCGGCTACTTCAAGCTGGACTACAACATCAACCCCGGCGCCGGCACCGACCGCGACGCCACCAGCGTCGGCGCCGGGCTGCTCGCCCACAACCGGGCCCACCTCGCCTGGCTGGAGGGCGTCCTGGACCGGCACCCTCACCTGGTGCTGGAGAACTGCGGCTCCGGCGCGATGCGCATGGACTACGCGCTGCTGGCCCGCATGCAGCTGCAGTCCACCAGCGACCAGCAGGACTTCCTGCGCTACCCGCCGATCGCGGTGGCCGCGCCGCTGTCGGTGCTGCCCGAGCAGGCCGCCAACTGGGCCTACCCCCAGCCCGAGATGACGGACGAGGAAATCGCCTTCACCCTGTGCACCGGCATCCTGGGCCGTCTCTACCTGTCCGGCAACCTGCAGAGGATGACTCCTTCGCAGTTCTCGCTGGTCAAGGAGGGTGTCGGGCTCCACCAGAGCCTCCGCCCCGACCTGATCCGAGCCACACCGTGCTGGCCGCTGGGCCTGCCCGGCTGGAACGACCCCTGGCTCGCCCTCGGCCTGCGCGCCGGGGACAGCACCCACCTGGGGATCTGGCGCCGCCCCGGCGCCCTCGACACCACCGTGCTCCCCCTGCCCCACCTCGCGGGACGGGACCTGAGCGTGGAGGTCGTCTACCCCGCGGCGGCGAACGGCTGGACGCACACGTGGAACCCGCGGACCGCCGAGCTCACCGTCACCGCCACCCGCCCCGCACCCACTGCCCGCATCCTCCGGCTCCGCCCTCTCTGACCCGCAAAGGAGCTCACCGTGAGACTCGCAGCCTTCACCGCGGTCGCGACCGCCGCCGCCCTGGCACTCACCGCCTGCAGCGATCCCGCCGCGGGGCCCGCCACGCCCGCCCCCGGCGACGCCCCCGCCGCCTGGCCCTCGCCCACCGCCCGCCTGGACGGGGTCACGCTCACCATCTGGGCCGCCCAGAACAGCAACACCATGCCCAAGGCCGTGACCGACGCCTTCACCCAGGCCACCGGGGCCAAGGTCGAGGTCGTCACCATCCCGGACCCGTACGAGCAGGGCGTGCAAACCAAGGTGGCCACCGGCGACAAGCCCGACCTGGCCTTCTGGCAGCCCACCGCGTCCATGCTCACCGCGCTCAACGCCCGCTCCAACCTGCAGCCGCTCGACGGCGCGCCGTGGGTGTCGACCCTGGCGCCCGAGCTGCGTGACATCACGGGCCTGCTGGACAAGACCCGCTACGCCGCGCTGATCACGAGCCCGGCCGTCGAGGGCGTCTACTACAACAAGGAGGTCTTCGCGGCCAACGGCATCACCGAGACGCCGAAGAACTTCGACGAGCTGCTGGAGGCCGGGCGCACGCTCAAAGCCAAGGGCGTCACCCCGTTCTTCGAGATGGCCGGTGACAAGTGGGCCACGCAGTGGTGGGTGCAGGTGCAGCTCGCCGACGCCGCCAAGAGCGGCCTGTGGGACCGGGTCAACACCGGCAAGGAGACGTTCGAGGACAAGACCATCCTCGATGCGATCAAGAAGTACAAGTCGCTGATCGACGAGGGGCTGTTCAACTCCGACATCAAGACGGCGAAGTTCGAGGACCAGGGCGAGGCGCTGCTGTCCGGCAAGGCCGCCATGGCCATGCAGGTGAACTCGTTCTTCGGCCAGCTCCAGGCCAAGGCCGACACGGCGGAGCTGGACAAGAAGATCGGCTTCTTCCCGATCTCGCCGTCCGGCAACGTGGGCACGTTCATCCCCGACCAGTCGAACGCGCTGGTCGCCTTCCGCACCGGCGACGCCAAGCGGGAGGCCGCCGCCCGGCAACTGCTCTCGTACTGGATGGGCCCCGGCTACCAGGGCTTCGTCGCCGACCGGAAGACCGTGTCGCTGCGCAGCGACGTGCCGACCCCCGCCGGTGTGCCGCAGGCGCTGCTGGACGTGCACAAGTCGGTCGGCACCTCGGTCGGCTCCATGCAGGCGCTGGCCGTGGCCAACCCCGACCTGTACCTCAACCTGGCCGACATGATCACCGGTAGCCTGACGCCCGAGCAGGTGGCCGCCGCGACTCAGAAGCAGTTCGCCCAGCTCGCCAAGGCCGCCGGAGCCTCCGGCTTCTGATCCACGTACCGCCCGGCGGGAGGCTCGCACGGCCTCCCGCCCTCCCTTCTAGGAGCCGCCTCGTGCCGACCGGTCAGGAGACGCTCACGCTCCCTGTCGCCCGCCGCCGCACCCCCGCGGCGGCCGCCAGGCGTCAGAACCACCCGATGTGGTTCCTCATCCCGGCGTTCGCGATCCTTTTCGTCTTCTTCTTCCTGCCGACCCTCTTCAACTTCATCTACGCCTTCACCGACTGGTCCAGCTTCAAGAGCGACATCCGCCCCGTCGGCTTCGACAACTTCAGCTTCCTGCTGTCGGACGGCACGCTGTTCAGCGCGCTGCGGATCACCGTGATCTACGCCGTCCTCGTCGCGCTCTTCCAGAACCTGTTCGGGTTCGGCCTGGCCGTGCTGCTGGAGAAGGACACCTGGCTCAACCGCGCCGCGCGCCTGATCTTCGTCATCCCCGTGCTGATGTCCGCGCTGGCCGTCGGGTACGTCTTCCAGGCCCTGCTCAAGCCGGACGGCAGCCTCAACGACCTGCTGTCGGCGCTGACCGGGCAGCAGGTGAGCATCGCCTGGCTCGGCAGCACCACCTGGACGCTCGTGCTGGCCGCGGTCATCCACGCCTGGAAGTGGATGGGCCTGTCCATGCTCATCTATCTGGCCGGGCTCAAGACCATCCCCGAGGACGTCACCGAGGCCGCCCGCATCGACGGCGCCTCCGGCTGGCAGACGTTCTGGTCGGTCCGCTTCCCGCTGCTGGCCCCGGCGGTCACCTTCAACGTGGCCACCTCGCTGCTCGGCTCCATGAACGGCTTCGACATCGTCCAGTCGCTCACCGGTGGCGGGCCCGCCCGCAGCACCGAGATCCTGAACATCTTCATCTACCGCACGTTCGGCCAGGGACTGTTCGCCCAGGCCACGACCATGAGCCTGGTGTTGTTCCTCATGGTCGCCCTGCTGGCGTTCCCCGTCATCCGGATCCTGCGCAAGAGGGAGGAGATCCTGTGACCGAGCGTAGCGAGGGCACCAATAAACACAGCGACCTGGTCGCAGGTCCGACGAAGGAGGACCTGTGACAGTCCAGGCCTTTGGAAGCAAGGTGCGGAGCCGCGTGCCCGCACCCGGCTCGCGCGGGATCGCGGCACGGCTGCGGCCCTTCGCCGTCGTCGTGCTCGTCGCGCTCGTCATGGGCGTGCCGCTGTGGCTGGTCGTCGTCACCGCCGGCAAGTCGCAGGGCGAGGCCCTGTCGCCGGACCTGTCCCTGCCGTCGCGCTGGCAGCTGTGGGACAACCTGGTACAGGTCTGGCAGCAGGGCGAGGTGCCCTCCGCGTTCTTCGGCAGCCTGCTCGTCGTCGCGCCGTCCGTGGCGCTGGTGCTGACGCTCGGCTCGATGGCCTCCTGGGTCCTCGCCCGCCGCACCACCAGGCTCAACGCCGTCCTCTACGCGCTGGCGATCAGCGGCATCGTGCTGCCGCCCGCCGTCGTCACCATCGTGCTCCTGCTGCGCCAGCTCGGCCTGGCCGGCACCTCGGTCGGCATGATCGGCGTCTACGCCGGCATCTACATGTCCACCGTGATCTTCTTCGTCACCGGTTTCGTCCGCACCGTGCCGCTGTCGCTGGAGGAGGCCGCCCGCATGGACGGCGCGGGCCCGGTGCGGGTGTTCGTGTCGGTCATCCTGCCGCTGCTGCGGCCGGTGCTGGCCACCGCGACCATCCTCATCTGCCTGTACGTGTGGAACGACGTCTTCTACGCCTTCTTCGTCATCGGCGGCCGGCTCGACACGCTGCCGCTGAACCTGTTCCAGGTCGCCAACGCCGGGCTCTACCTCAACAACTGGCACCTGATCTTCGCCTACATCATCCTGATGAGCCTGCCGCTGCTGGTCGTCTTCGCGGTCGCGCAGCGGAAGATCATCTCCGGGATCACGGGCGGGGCGGTGAAGTAGTCACGCCATCCACAGGCTGACGGCCATGCCGAGGCCGGCCACGGCGATGGCGAAGCGCAGCGGGCGCTCCGGCAGCCGCCGCACGACCTTCGGCCCGAGCCAGCTGCCCACCAGGCACCCGCACGACAGCGCGCCGGCGGCCAGCCAGTGAACCGGGGCCAGGAAGGCGTACGCGACGGCGGCCGTGATGTTGGCCGCGCCGGTGGCCATGTTCTTGACCGCGTTGGTGACCGGCAGCGGCTCGGTGACGCTGGCGCAGAGCACGGCCAGCATGATGACGCCGGAGGCCGCGCCGAAGTAGCCGCCGTACACGCCGACCAGCGCCACCGCCACGGCCAGCGGCAGGAAGGACGCGGTCTTGGGCGCCCGCGCGTCGGCCAGGCGCCGCAGCGGGTCCCTGGCCAGCAGCAGCACCGAGCCGAACGCGATGAGCAACGGCGCGGCGAGCTCGAACGCCTTGGCCGGGGTGGCCAGCAGCAGCCAGGCCCCGGCCGTGCCGCCCACCGCGGCCACCGCGACCAGCTTGGCGACGCGCCGGCCGTGGCCGCGCAGCTCCTGGCGGGAGCCTGCGGCGGTGCCGACGGTGGTGGAGAACATCGCCACGGTATTGGTGACGTTGGCGACGACCGGCGGCAGGCCGAAGGCGAGCAGCGCCGGATAGCTGACGAGCGAGGCGAGCCCGCCGATGGAGCCGGCCAGGCCCGAGCCCAGCCCCGCTGCGACCAGCAGGGCCACGGAGAGAAGATCCAACCGTCAGACCCACCCGGGTGCGGTCAGATCGACCGGCGCCATGCGCTCGATCGCCAGCCTGACCTTCCCCATCGCTTCGACGATCTCCTGCTCCCGCTCGTCGGTCAGGCTGGCGATGGGCACCGAGCAGCTGATCGCGTCAGTCGCGGGGGAGTGGTAGCGCAGCGCGAAGCCGAAGCATTTCACGCCGACATAGTTTTCCTCGTTGTCGATGGCGTAGCCGCGCTCGCGGGTCAGTTCCAGGTCGCGCCGCAGGGCGTCCTGGTCCACGAGGGTGTTGGGGGTCAGCGGCACGATCGGCTGCGGGATCGGCACCTCGTGCGGGGTGCCGATGCGCTCGGCCAGCAGCGACTTGCCCATGGCGGTGCTGAACGCCGGCAGCCGGCGGCCCACGCGGCTGAACGGGCGCACGTAGCGGCTCGACTCCTTCGTGGCCAGGTAGACGATGGAGGTGCGGTCGAGGCGGCCGAAGTGGATGGTCTCGTCCAGCTGGGCGCTGAGGTCGTTGATGTGCGGCTGCGCGATGCGCAGGTAAGGGTCCGTGTCCAGATAGGTCGTGCCGGCCAGCAGGGCGCGGATACCGATGCTGTAGAGGCTGCCGGTCTCGTCGGTGCGTACCCAGCCGTGCTCCACGAGGGTACGGATCAGGGCGTACAGGCTGCTGCGGGGGGCTCCCAGGGCCTCGCTCAGCTCACGCAGACGGGCGGGGCGGTTTTGGCGGGAGGCCAGGAGTTCGAGGAGCTCGATGGTCCTCGCCGCTGACTTGACGCTACGCACCCCGCTCTCGGGATGGGTCATTGCACCTCACAGGAGTCTGCGCGCCTCGGTCAAAGTGTTGACACATTACCAAAATGGAGCTTAACTGCCAGCCACATGCTCAGCAATCTACATATGGAGACAGATTGCCTGCCACGTATACGAGCGAGGAGATATCCGAACGGCTGCGCCGGGGGATGGACACAGGCGTGCTGTCGTTCCCGCTGACTGCCTTCGACCCCGACGGGTGCGTCGATTTGGACGGCTTCCGCACGCATCTGCGCACGCAGATCGCGGCCGGTCCCGGCGCGCTGTTCCCGTGCTGCGGCACCGGTGAGTTCTTCTCGCTCGCCGAGGACGAGTACGCGAGTTTGATCAAGGCTGCCGTCGAGGAGGCGGGCGGCGCGGTGCCGGTGGTCGCGGGCGTGGGCTACGGCTGGGCCCAGGCCGCCAGGTTCGCTGCCGCCGCCGAGCGGGCCGGGGCCGACGCCCTGCTCCTGCTGCCGCCGTACCTGGCAGAGACCCCGCAGCGGGGACTGGTCGAGCACGTGCGCCGCGTCGCCGCGAGCACCGCGCTGCCGATCATCGTCTACCAGCGCGCCCAGGTCAGGATCGACGTCGCCACCGTGCCCGCCCTCGCCGAGATCCCCAACGTGATCGGCGTCAAGGACGGCCACTCCGACCTCGACCGGTTGCAGCGCATCAAGCTCGCCGCCCCCAGTGAGTGGCTGTTCTTCAACGGCGCGGCCACCGCCGAGATGCAGGCACGCGCCTACCGCAGCATCGGCGTGCCGGCCTACTCCTCGGCGGTGCACGCCTTCGCCCCCGAGATCGCCGGCGCCTTCTTCCGGGCGTTCCACGCCGGTGACGACGCGCGGGTCGACCTGCTGCTCAAGGAGTTCTACGTCCCGCTGGTAGAGCTGCGCGACCAGGGCAGTGGTTACGCGGTCTCCCTGGTCAAGGCCGGGGCCCGGCTGCGTGGCGCGAACGTCGGCTCGGTGCGTGCCCCGCTGGCCGACCCCACGCCTGAGCACCTGCGGACCCTCGAAGGCCTGCTGAGCACCGGACTCGCCCTCGCCGCCGCCTAGAAGGAATCCCCACATGTCACGAATCATTCGGGCGACCGTCACGCCCATCCTGATCAGCGACCCGCCGCTGCTCAACGTGCTCGGCGTGCACCAGCCGTACACGCCGCGCACGATCATCGAGATCGAGACCGACGACGGCGTCACCGGCATCGGCGAGACCTACGGTGACACCGACTACCTGGACGTGGCCCGCAAGCTCGCCGAGGTCCTCCCCGGCCGCGACCTGACCGCCGTGAACGGCCTGTACACCCTGGCGTCCGCCGCGCTGACCGGGTCCGCGGACAACGTCAAGGAGTTCGACCCGGCCGGCCTGCGCGGCACCCGCAACAACGAGAAGCTGATCCGCAGCGTGGTGTCCGCCTTCGAGGTGGCCTCGCTCGACGCGCTCGGCAAGACGACCGGCCTGCCGGTGCACTGCCTGCTTGGCGGCAAGGTACGCGACCGCGTCGACTACAGCGGCTACCTGTTCTACCGCTGGGCCGAGCACCCCGACGGCGAGGCCCCCGACGACTGGGGCGCCGCCCTCGACCCCGACGGCGTCGTCCGGCAGGCCCAGCGCTTCGCCGACGACTACGGCTTCACCTCCTTCAAGCTCAAGGGCGGCGTGTTCGAGCCCGAGCAGGAGATCGCCGCCATCAAGGCGCTGGCCAAGGCGTTCCCCGGCTACCCGCTGCGGCTGGACCCCAACGGCGGCTGGTCGGTCGAGGCCAGCGTGCGCGTGGCGGAGGAGGTCGGCGATCTGCTGGAGTACATGGAGGACCCGACCGCGGGCGTGGACGGCATGGCCGAGGTGCGCAAGCGCACCGGCGCGGTGCTGGCCACCAACATGTGCGTCACCACGTTCGCCGAGGTCCCGGAGGCGTTCGCCAAGGACGCCGTCCAGGTCGTGCTGTCGGACCACCACTACTGGGGCGGCCTGCAGGCCACCCGTGAGCTGGCGGCGCTGTGCCGCACGTACGGCGTGGGCCTGTCCATGCACTCCAACACCCACCTCGGGATCAGCCTGGCGGCGATGACCCACGTCGCCAGCGTCATCCCTCAGCTGAGCTACGCCTGCGACAGCCACCGGCCCTGGCAGACCGAGGACGTCATCACCGAGCCGCACCGCTTCACCGGCGGCGCGATCGAGGTGAGCGACGCCCCCGGCCTCGGTGTCGAGCTCGACCGGGACGCGCTGGCCGCGCTGCACGAGCGCTGGCTCGCCCGCCCCGACATGCGTGACCGCGACGACGTCGCCGCCATGCGCAAGGTCCACCCCGACTGGATCCAGCCCGCACTCCCCCGCTGGTGACAACGAAAGAAGAATCATGAGAATCGGAGTACTCCTGGCCGCCGTCGCGCTGGCCGCCTCCGCCTGCTCCGTGCAGGGCGGCAGCGGTGACAAGAGCGCCGCCGCGTCCGGCTACCCCAACAAGCCCGTCGAGTTCACCGTTCCGACGGACCCGGGCGGCAGCACCGACCTGCTCACCCGCGCCCTCGCCAAGAGCATCGAGGAGCCGCTCGGCGTCAAGGCCGTGGTCGTGAACAAGCCGGGCGCCAACGGCAAGATCGCCGGTAAGGACGTGTTCGGCAGCAAGCCGGACGGTTACCGCATCGCGGTGATGCCGCAGTCGCTCTTCGCCATCGGCCCGCTCATGCTCGACGACGCCGACCCGGTCAAGCTCACCGACATGACCTTCATCAAGGGCCTGGCGGTCGAGGACTACGTCCTGGTCGTGCCCGCCGACTCGAAGTACAAGACGCTCAAGGACCTGGTCGAGGCCTCCAGCGTCAAGTACGGCACCACCGGCCCCGGCACCGGCAGCCAGCTGTCGCAGACCCTGCTGTTCGGCCTGGCCAAGACGGACGCCGCCCCGGTGCCCTTCGACGGCGGCGCGCCCACGGTGACCGCGGTGCTCGGCGGCAAGGTCGACGCCGCGTCCGTGCAGATCGCCGAGGGCTTCAAGCACGTCCAGGCCGGCAAGATGCGGGCGCTCGCGGTCTTCGGCGACAAGCGGCACGAGGCCCTGCCGGAGGTGCCGACCGCCAAGGAGTCCGGCTACGACGTCGTGGTCGACCAGCGCAGGTTCGTCGCGGGACCGGCCGGGCTGCCCGCCGAGGTTCGCGACAAGCTGGCCGCGGCCATCGACAAGGCCATCGCCTCGCCCGAGTACAACGAGATCCTGAAGACCAACTACATCGGTCGCTGGGACGCCAACGGCGACCAGGTCGGCACCCAGCTGAACGAGAGCCTGCAGCGCTTCGACAAGCTGGCCAAGGACCTCGGCATCGACCTGAAGGCCCAGCAGCAGTGAGCTACGAGCGTCGGCTGAACGTGGTGGTCGCCCTGGTGCCGCTGGTCATCGGCGTGGTGGCCGCGCTCATGTCGTGGAACCTGGGGGTCGGCAGCCTGTCGGCCCCCGGGCCCGGCATGTGGCCGCTGGTGGTCAGTGTCGCCATGGTGGTCATCGCCGCGGTGCTCATGCTCCAGTCGCGGCCCCGCGGCGACGAGGAACGCTTCACCAAGGACGTCGTGACGGTCGCCATCGCGGCCGCCTCGCTGATCGCCTACGCGTTCCTGTTCGAGCTCGTCGGCTTCGAGGTGCCGACCATCGCGCTGCTCGTGCTGTGGCTCAAGGGGCTCGGCCGGGAGAGCTGGCGGGTGACCGCCGTGGTCTCCGTCGTCGCGACGGCGGCGCTCTACCTGCTGTTCATCACAGCGCTCGGGGTGTCCCTGCCCCACATCATCCAACTGTGAGACTGGACATGGACTTCCTCTCCCCGGTGATCGACGGCTTCGGCGTGGTCTTCCAGCCGGAGAACCTCTTCTACTGCCTGCTCGGGGTCACCCTCGGCATGCTGATCGGGGTTCTGCCCGGGCTCGGTCCCGCGGCCACCATCGCGGTGCTGCTGCCGATCACGTACAACATCGAGCCGACCGCGGCCATCATCATGCTCGCCGGCATCTTCTACGGCGCCCAATACGGCGGCACCATCACCTCAGTGCTGCTGCGCCTGCCCGGCGAGGCGTCCAGCGTGGTCACCGCCATCGACGGGCACGCGCTGGCGAAGCAGGGCCGGGCCGGCTCGGCGCTCGGCATCGCCGCCATCGGCTCCTTCATCGGCGGCACCGTCGCGATCATCGGCCTGACGTTCGTGGCGCCGCTGGTCGCGGGCTTCGCCTTGGACTTCGGGCCGTCGGAGTACACCGCGCTGGCCCTGCTCGGCATCCTGCTGATCACCACGCTCGGCACCGGGTCGCCGCTCAAGAGCATCCTCATGGCCACGGTCGGGCTGCTGCTGGCCACCGTCGGGCAGGACCCGCTGGAAGGCGTCTCCCGGCTGACCTTCGGCGTCGACCAGCTGCTCGACGGGATCGACTTCGTCATCGTCGCGATGGGCCTGTTCGGCGTCGGCGAGATCCTCTACAACCTGGAGTCGCTGCGCCGGCCCCCGGAGGCGGCCGCGCCCGTCGGCTCGGTCTACCCCTCCCGCGCCGAGCTCAGCGAGTCCAAGGGTGCGATCACCCGCGGCTCGTTCCTCGGCTTCCTGCTCGGCATCCTGCCGGGCGGCGGCGCGACCATGGCGTCCATGGTCGCCTACGCCGTGGAGAAGCGGGCCGGCAAGCAGCCGGAGAGGTTCGGCAAGGGCGCCATCCAGGGCGTGGCCGGGCCCGAGAGCGCCAACAACGCCGCCGCGACGTCGTCGTTCATCCCGCTGCTGACGCTGGGCATCCCGGCGAACGCCACCATGGCGATCATGTTCGGTGCCCTGCTCATCCAGGGCATCACACCCGGCCCGGCGCTGGTGGCGGAGAAGCCCGACCTGTTCTGGGGCGTGGTCAACTCCATGTACGTCGGCAACCTGCTGCTGCTGGCCATGAGCATGCCGCTGATCGGGGTGTTCGTGCGCATCCTGCGGGTGCGGCAGGCGATCCTGGCCCCGCTGACGATCCTCGTCACCATGATCGGCGTCTACACGGTCAGGATGAGCGTCTTCGACATGTTCCTCATGGTCGGTCTCGGCGTGCTCGGCTACCTGATGAAGAAGGCCGGCTTCGAGCCGGGGCCGCTCGTGCTGGCGTTCGTGCTCGGCAGCCTGCTGGAGTCGTCGTTCCGCCGGTCGATGCGCATCTTCGGCGGCGACGTGACCGGGTTCCTCACCCAACCCATCACCGCCACCCTGCTCGCCGTGATCGTCCTGATCATCGTCGTGCCCCCGGTCCTGCGCCTGAGCAAGCGCAAGGACTCCTCCCGAGAGAAGGTGGAAGCATGACAGTCGTCATCGCCGGATACGTCCCCACGGCGCTCGGTCAGGCCGTCCTCGACCAGGCACTGGCCGAGGCCGAGCTCAGGAAGGCCAGGCTCGTGGTGGTGAACGTCTCCCGCCCCGGCTCCTACGTCGACCCCGACACCGCGGTGGTGGCCGACCTCGAACGCCGGGTGGGCGACGGGCACGAGGTGCGGCAGGTGCAGGACAACGACCCGGCCGCCGCGGTGCTGGATGTGGCGCAGCGGGAGTCGGCGAGCCTCGTCGTGATCGGCGTGCCGCGCCGCTCCCCGGTCGGCAAGCTCATCATGGGCAGCACGGCTCAGCGCATCCTGCTGGACTCGGCCTGCCCCGTGCTGGCGGTCAAGGAGTCTTGAGGGCCATCTCCAGCACGTCGGCCAGCTGCCGCGGGGTCGGCAGGATGCGCAGCGCCTCGTCGATCTCGCGTTCCGCCCACTCGCGGTGGCGTGGCTCGGTGTCCGGGTCGAGGGCGTGGCGTGCCTGGACCAGCAGGAAGTTGAGCCGGGAGGCGACCAGCATCGAGAAGTCCGCGGGCTCGGTGATGCGCCCGGGGCCGTCCGCGCGCACGTAGGCCTCGTACATGGCGCGCATGGCGTGGAGGTCGGCGACCGAGTTGTCGCAGAACCAGTCGAACAGCGCCCGGGCCAGCTCCCGGCCCGGCGCGGCCGGCCCCAGGTTGTCCCAGTCAACGACCACCAGCCCGCCGGCCGGGTCGGCCAGGACGTTCTCCGGGTGCAGATCGCGATGGCAGACGAGCAGGCCGACGGGATCGGCCGGCGCGACCGCCGCGCACAACTCGGGCACGATGGCCAGCAGGTCGGCCAGGCGCGCCGCCCACGCCGCGCCCGACGCGGACAGCTTCGCCAGCTCATCAGTGGCGGGGACCCGGTCGTACCAGGGGTCGGGCGGCCGGCCGTCCGGCTCGGCGGCCGTGGGCTGGGCGCACCGGTGCAGGCGCGCCAGCAGCGCCCCGAGCTCGGTCGGCGTGGCGGGCGCCGTCAGCTCGACCGGCCGCAGGTCCGCCCAGTCGTACAGGCGCAGCCACGTCCCATCGGGCGTCGTGAGCAGATAGCGCCCGTCGCGGTCGGCGTGGCTGGCCGGCAGCCGAACCCCGGCCTGGGCGGCACGCCGCGCGAACGCCAGCTCCGCGTCGATCAACGCCGTCGACGGCGGCTCGGCGAAGATCTCCTTCAGCGCGTAGCGCTCCGGGCCGACCTCCAGCCGCCAGATCTGCCCCAGCGCCCCCCGCGGCCCTAGGGACGCCACGACGTCCTCATCCCAGCCGAACGCTTCCTGCACGTACGCCATGAGATCCACGCGGCCCAGTATGGGCGGTCATCTGGCCCGCGCACAAAGTTTTCATGCCGATGAAGCGCACCATCAGATGGCTCAGCGGCGGCAGCGCCGTGAAGGCGGTGAAGATCGGCGGTATTGGAAGGCTGATCCCAGTCGTCGATCAGCCCGATGCAATCGCGCACCGGCGAGTTGCGCCTGCCCAGCGGCCGGATCAGCGGCAACCTCACGCTTAATGGCGCACACCTGAACAACCCGAACGGCGTCGCCGTCAACGCCGAACACCTCGACGTCGGCAGCTATCTGCGCGCTCAAGATGGGTTCATCTGCGACTGCGAGATCATTCTCACCGCGGCCAGGATCGGTGCGGCCGTCCACATCGACGGCGCTCGGTTACGGCATCGCGGCCGTCGTGTCGTATCGCCACATGTACGAGCTGGCGCTGCGGCACGGCGAGAGTGCGCTAGGGGCGACATTGATCCCGCTCGCGGTGGACGGCATGATCGTGGCCTCATCGATGTCGATCCTTCTTGCCGGCAGGTACGGTCGTCGCGGGGAGTGCTGGCGTGGATCCCGCTGGTCATCGGCAGTCTGGCCAGTCTGGGTGCCAATGTGGCTGTCGCCGATCCCACCCTGATCGCTCGTTTCATCGCCGCCTGGCCGTCCCTCGCGCTTATCGGCGCCTACGAGTTGCTCATGGGCCAGATTCGGCAGGGCCGATCAGCACGACCGCAAGCAGAGGAAGGCGTGCAGCAAGGTCGTCGGTCAGAGAGCACCGGGGATGTCGGTAACGCTCAGCCGAAGTCGACCCACGAGCGAGCTCGGTGCCTGCATCAGTTGGCATGGCAGTGCGCGCAGGGGAACTGTGGCCCGGATGGCGCGATTGCGGCGCAATTTCTCGCAGTCCCCGCTGGGGTCGATGGATCGAGAACGCAGGGAGCGCTGGACTCCTTGAGCCATCGTCTGGTGACGCCTTGAATTGAGGCGGGCCACCGATTCCGTGGATCAGCCCCTGGGCGTGAGGTGAGGCCTAACCTGCACGAGGTACCCCTGCCAGGAGTGCTCGCCGGGACCGCATGAATCCGGCTTGATGTCCGCGCCGATCGGGTCGCACGTGGCGGCCTGAAGAGCTGCGCTGGATGGGTTCGGGGAAGGGAGGGATCAGGTTTTGAGCAGGGCCTGGCAGATACGGCCGGCGGCGGTCGACGCCGGAGCTGGGCTCATCGAACACGACGATCCGGCGGGCACTGAGCCGGGCCGCGGCGACAGGCTCAGCCGCCGCCCGTCGAGGAGTACCTCTCCTTCGTGCCGTTGCAGGCCCGTGAGGATGCGGGCGGCGGCTGCCATTCCAGCCCGAAGTGCGGTCAGCGGGTTCGATGGAACAGGCCGCGGAGAATCCGTTAGGGCGCGGCCCCTGCGCCCCTGGTCTTTCCCGGGCGGCGGGGAAGCAGGGCCACTGCCAGAGCCGGGACGGTGGCGAGGAGCAGCCAGGGTACGGCGGCCGGGAGGCCAAGGTCGAGCAGGGATCCGGTGGCCGAGCTGCCGATGAGGACGATCAGGCCGGAGACGGAGAACAGCGCGCCGGTGTAGAGGCCGAGCCGTCCGTCCTCGGCGAGGTCGGGGACCCAGGCGCGGGCGGCGGGGACGATCAGCATCTGGCCGAGGGTGAGCAGGACGACGTATCCCGCGGCGGGGAGCAGACCGGCGGCACCCGTCCACTCGGCGGGGCGCGCGGCGGCCACGACCGCGAAGCCGGCGGCGACGAGCAGCAGCCCGATGGCCATGGAGCGGCGCAGACCGAGCCGGTCGCCGGCCCAGCGGGTCACGGGGAGCTGGGCGAACACGACGAGCAGGGAGGAGAGGGCGAACAGCCAGGATAGGGGCGCCTGGGAGCCGGTCGCGCGTTCCACCTCCTCCGGCAGGGCGAGGTAGAGCTGGTTGTAGGCGAGCAGATAAGCGCCGTACGCGCAGCAGAGGGCGAGGAAGCGGCGGTTGCGCAGCAGCGCGCGTACCCCGCCTCGCTCCCGGGTCCGCGTCCGGCCGGGGATGTGCTGGGGCATCAGCCACGCGTGCCCGGCGAGGACGAGCACGAAGACGGCGGTCCCGGCAAGGCAGGCGATGCGGAAGTCCACGGCGAGCAGCAGGCCGCCGAGCAGCGGGCCGACGAAGGCGCCGGCCTGGCCGGCCACGGTGAACAGGGCGAGCAGCCGGGTGCGGGGGCCGTGCCCTTCCTCTTCCCAGGTCACCGCCTGCCGGGCCACCTCGGATTCGACGGCGGGGGAGAACAGGGCGGCGGCGAAGCCGATCGACAGCACCGCGCCGATCACGGCCCAGGTCGCCTCGGCGTACCCCAGCCAGGCGAACCCGGCGACACGCAGAGTGCAGCCGGTCAGGACGACCGGCCGTACGCCGTAGCGGTCCACGAGCCACCCGCCGACCACGAACAGCCCCTGTTGGCTGAAGGTGCGCAGGCCGAGGACGAAGCCCACCATCCAGCCGGCCATGCCGATGGCGGTGCCGAGGTGTTCGGCCAGGAACGGCAGTACGGCATAGAAGCCGATGTTGAAGGCGAGTTGGGTGAGGATCAGCAGGCGCAGGAGGGGGGAGAGTTCCGTCCAGGTTCGCTGGCGTGGGGGCTTGGGGATCCGGGCGGCTCGGGTGAGGGTGCGGGAGATCAGGGAGGTCATGGGGGTCCGCTCAAGGGGTGTGCGTGGGTGGTGTGAGTGCGGGTGTCTGCGGCGGCTCGGGCACGGCTTGCTCCTGCTGGGCCGGCTGGCCTGGGCGCGTCCTCGACTGCGGCTTCAGCCGTGGACGGCGTACTCCGCCCGCCGCCGTCACCGCCAGCGCGCCGAGCAGGGCGAGGACGGCGGCCGGGGTGAGGACGGCCCAGGGGGCGCGTTCTGCGTAGGGCTGGTTCTCGGCGAGCAGCAGGCCCCACTCCGGTGACGGCGGCTGGGAGCCGAGGCCGAGGAAGCCGAGGGCGGCCAGGCTCAGGGCGATGCCGGGCAGCCGGAGCAGGGCGTGACGGATCACGGGTGGCAGGACGGGTGGGAGGAGTTCGTGGGTGAGCAGGTACCAGGGTCCGGCGCCGAGCGCGCGGGTTGGGGTCAGGTGGGTGGTGGCGCGCTCCTGCTGAAGGAGAGCGGAGGTGTGGGTGGCCAGTGGCGACCAGGCGACGGCGGCCACGGCGAGCGCGGGTGTCCACGGGCCGCTGCCCGCGATTCCGGTGACGAGGAGGCCGGCCAGGACGGCCGGTACGGCGTTGACGGTATCGGCCATCGGCCTGGACAGCCCGGGCAGCAGACCCAGGAGCACGCCGGTGACGAGGGCGGCGGCGCTCACTGCCACGGCGATGGCGAGGGTGTTCAGCGCGCCGTGGGCGATGCGGGCCAGGATGTCGCGGCCGAGGGCATCGGTACCGAACGGATGCGCCCAGGAAGGAGCTTGGAGACGGGCGACGGTGTCCAGGACGAGCGGGTCTCGCGGCAGGCCGAGGCAGATGACGACGGCCAGCAGCGCCCCGTACAGCAGGGGCAGCGTCCGGGGCGCGGGGGCGGGGTGGGCCGCTGCAGGCTGTGCAGGGCGTGGTCGCGCAGCGCGGGTCCGATAAGCAGCAGGGTCGCGAGCCGGGCCAGGGCCCCGGCGGTCGTCGCGAGCAGGACCAGGGCGAGCGTGCCGGTCTGGAGGACGGGAAGGTCCTGGGCGAGGGCGGCGCGCAGGGTGAGCCGGCCGAGGCCGGGGATGTCGAAGATCTGCTCGACGGCGACGGCGCCGCCGGTCAGGCCGACCGCGAACAGTCCCAGGTTGGGCAGCAGCGCGGGCACGCAGCGCCGCAGCGCCTGCCGGGCCACCGACGTGGGCGGCAGGCCGCGGGCAGCGGCTGCCAGGGCCCACGGCTCGGCGAACGCGCCGGGCAGCAGGTCGTCCAGCATCCGCCCGAGGACCGCCCCGGCGGGCATCGTTCTCGGCGCTCCAGGACTCGGCGAGTGCCGGGGCCGCGGTGCCGTTGGCATCCAGCTGGGTCAGGCCTTCCGAGACGCCGAGCCGGGACAGGAGATAGGCGTCGTCGCCATACGGGGAGAAGTTCTGCGTGGATGGGAAGGCGAGCGCTACGCGCAGCCGGTCACCCTCTCCTGAGCCGGAGGAGTTCGCGGACAACGAGCCGTCGGGGGAGGCGAAGCAACCGGACAGGAGCGGGGCGAGGAGGAGGCCGGCTATCAGCCGACGGCGGGGGGTTCCCATGGTTCGCGTTCTTGTCTTTCTCGACTTTCCGGTGTCCCGGCTATGGAGCACATCTGGAAGAGTAGCCTGATTATGGTTTTCATTTTGAATTGAGGTGTCACGTCATCGGGATCTCGAAGTGAACGATGCCGCTCCCGCCGCCGGGCACCTCATCGCGCTCGTCGCAAACCACCGTGCCCAGCGACCGCCACAGGCCCATCGCGCCCGGCGAGTGCGGATACGTGTGCAGGTAGACCGACCGGTAGCCGCCGTCGGCCTTCGCGAACGCCAGCAGCTCGGCGACCAGCCGCCGGGCCAGCCCGCGCCGCCGGTGCTCAGGCCGCACGTACACCCGCCGCAGTTGCGCGGTCTCGCCCGACGGGTAACGCTCCGCCAGCCAGCGGGGAGTTGGCGGGTGCGTGGGCCCGCGCGCGTCCAGTGCTGCCGTGGCAGCCATCGTCCCGTCCCGCTCGTCGACGGCCACCAGCAGCGTGTGCCGGGGCGGGGCTAGGTAGAGGCGCTCCGGGTCGATGATGTCGCCGTGCCAGCGCGGCACGTATCTCGTGCCGAAGTCCCGGTAGACGGTGTCGAGCATCACGGCCCGCGCCTCGTCGAGGTCGTCCCTGCTCGCCGTTCTGATGCCATTTAAATGCACCTGCAAATCATCTGCAACAATGTAGCAGGGCAATCGTGGCCGCTCTACGCGTTGAGGAGCCCACTGGACCACCGCTGTCCGCCGTGCTGGCCGGGGTTCGTACTGGGCCCGTTCCCGCCTCGGGTCGTCGCTGCGCACGGTGGGTCGGCACTGGTCGACCGCGACCGGCGGTGGCGGTGCGGTGCTGTCGGCCGAGTGCTGTCAGCCGCTACCTACGGCTCTCAGGCGGGATATCGACGGCGGGTCCGGCGCTCATGCGGAGTCGGAGGTGCCGGCGCGCCTGCTCCACAGCCAGATGCCAAGGCCCGCCAGCACGAGGGCCACGCCGACCCCCCACAGCCACGCGGGCATACCCTGTGCCGCCTCCTGTGCCGAAGCGGGGGAAGCGGCAGACGCGGCAGGGCTGGAGGAGGCGGCAGGCGTCCGAGCAGCAGGCGACGATGCGGTCTCTGAGCTGGTAGGGCTCGGTGTGGGATGCGGGGTTTTCCGAGGTTGACCGACCCGCCCCCGGCCTTGCGCAGGACGACGGTGGGGAATCTGACGCGGGCGCTGTATTCGAGCTCGATCTCCTCCAGCGACGCCACCTTGGCGTTCTTGGCGGGGGAGCTGCGCTTGAGCTGGTCGTGAGCGAGGGCCGGCGAAGCGGTGAGGACGAGGAACGCGCAGCCAAGCGCCATCGCGATCAGGCTGCGGCCCTCAGCCGACGTGATGAAGGGCAGGAGGACCGCGTAGGCGAAAGACGGCAGTGAGCTGAGAGGGGGAACACGACACCGGCCGGTCACGGGCGATGAGCAGCCGGTCGGGGGCGGGAGCGGCAAAGGGTGTGGCCAGCGGCCAGCGCGGAGCGGCAAGTGGCGCCGCACCCCACACACGCAGCAGGAGCCAGAACGCACTCTCGCCCCGATGCAACCACCACCCGCACAGCCAGGCCACCGTCAGATGGATCAACGCCATGCCCAGGCTGATGTGGCCGTGGCGGGCTGAGAGGTCGGGAGCGCGCCTGCCCCCGCCGCGCCGACGACCATCACGTCCGGTGTGACCGGGCCCCGCCGGCGAAGACATGTCCGCCCGCAGAGACGAGGACGCAGACCACCGCGAAGACGGAGGCCCGCGCCACGCGCAGAACCGGCTCCACGGGGGACGCAGTTGCATCATGGCTGCCGCGGCGCCGCCCGGGAGCCTGCCCTGGCGCGGAGCCCGAGCAGGACGTCGATCACCAGGAACGCCGCCAGCGAGATCCCCATCAGCGGCAGGAAGACCCCGACGGCGACGGCGAGCAGGCCCAGCGGCGCCAGCAGGGCCCAGTGCGCCTGCCGCCGGCCGCCCCGCGGGTACGGCTTGCCGAAGCCGCGGGTGGGCCGCCGACGCCACCACATCCGGTAGCCGAGCACGATCAGGGTGATCAGGCCGATGGCGAGCGCGGCGAGGAGGATCTGGTTGGCCAGGCCGAACAGCAGCCCCATGTGCCCGTCGATGCCCCACCGGGTGAGCTTGGCAGCCAGTGGGTAGTCGGCGAAGCGCAGTTCGGCGGTCACCTGGCCGGTGGTGGCGTCGACGGCGACCTGGTCCAGGCGGGTGGGCGCGGTCTTGTCGATCTCCTTGACCAGATACGGTTCGCCGGGTTCACCGGGCCAGACGATCTCCAAGGGGCCCCACAGACCCTTGCTGGCGGCGGCCTGGGCGACGCGGTCCACCCCGACATCGGTCCCCGCATGCGCGGCATGTCCTCCCGCGGCTGTGTGCGCGGCGTGGTCGCCGCCCGAGGTGCTGATCGACGGCGTCGCCCACTTGAGCGCGGCGCGTAGCTCGTCGACGTTCTCCCCGGCGTACTTTGACCAGGTGAGGCCGGTGGCGGACAGGAGCAGCAGGCCGAGCACCGCCCACAGGCCGACCGAGCCGTGCCAGGACAGCGTGCGCCGCGGTCCACGGGCGGCGCGGTCGGGGACGATGAGGTGGCGCCGGTTGCGGCGGCGCCGGGTGATCCACAGGGCCAGGCCGCCGAGCGCGACAACCCACAGCCAGCTGGCGGCCAGTTCGCTGTAGATCCGTCCCGGCTCTCCCAGGTGCAGGTGGCGATGGAGGTGGGAGATCCAGGCCCGTACGGGCAGCGCGCCTGAGCTGCCGTAGCTCTCCAGCGTGCCGCGTACCTGGCCGGTGTGGGGATCGACGAAGACCGCCAGTTGTGTGCTCTCGGCCAGTCCCGGCTGGTCCATCAGCACGCGGGTGGTCTGGCCGGGTTCGGCGGCGGGCCGTACCGCCGTGGTTGCGCCCGCGGGATGCGCTGCGCGGGCCGCTTCGACCTGCCGGCTCAGGGGGAGTGTGGTCTGGCCGGCGGGCGCGGTGAGCTCATGCTGGTAGACGACCTGCTCGATCTGGAAGGAGGCGGCGTACAGCAGGCCGGTGCCGCCGCCGATGAGCAGGAAGGGGGCGATGAGGATGCCGGCGAAGAAGTGCAGTCGCAGCACCAGCGGGCGCAGCGCGGTCCAGGACGCCGGGCGCTCAGGAGATGGGGGGCGGGCGTGCTCGGTGGCGTCGACGGTAGAGGTCATGAGGCGTTTCTCCGCTCACAAGGGGGACGCGGGTTCCGCCGCAGGCACGGCGGTGGAAGAGGCGGCGGCACGACAGGCCGCGGCCCCGGGAGACCAGATCAGACGAGAGAGAAACGCGCGGGTGGGCCCCGCCGGGAGATCGCCGCCGCGAACAGGGACTGCGGGAAGGGCACGTGACCGTCCCGCGGCGGCCGGCGGCCGTGGAGCCCTCCCTCGATCAGCCCGGCCGCCAGGACCAGCAGGGCGCACCACCAGCGGCCGATGGAGGCGATGGCCAGATGCAGCAGGACGGCCAGAGCCGACTCACCCCGCTCCAGCCACCAGGCCGACAGGAGCGCCGTCATGGCGTGCACCAGCAGCATGCCCAGACCGGTGCCGTGTTCGTGCGGTGGAACCGGGGCCCCTGCGCTGAACATGTGGTGCATGCCGTACTGCGTGGCGAAACACGCCCCGAGCAGCACGTCCATCCCACGCTGGCGGCCTCCGAGCAGGAACGCGCCCGTCCAGGCCAGCGCCATCGCGCCGAGCAACGTGCCCGGGCGCACAGGCTCGCCTCCGGCGAACCCGTGCAGTGCAGCCGAGACCAGCACGCACACCGCCGCGAACACCGCGGAACGCATCGCGCGCAAGAGGGGCTGACCGGCATGCACGCGGCCATGGTGCCACGTGATCGGCACAGTGACCAGCGGAAGCCGCGAGCTGAACCGAGCACGCGCAGGCTGCGTATCTCCCTCATAAGCCATCTCCAGGCCTCGGCCGTGGTGTGGGAGGATCTTCTCGGTATGGGTCCGTTCTCGGTGGTGCGGTGGGTGCGCGCGGCGAGCTTCGCCGCCACGTGCGCCGCCCTGGCCGTGCTCGGGCACCTTGCTGGTGGGGGCTCCTTCGATCCGGCGTCGGCCTCGCAGGGCTTCCTGCTCCTCCTGCTGCCCGCACTGGCGTTGACCGGACGCGAACGCAGCCTGAGCTCCATCCTGCCCGCCACGGCCTTGTCACAGGTCATCCTGCATGTCCTGCTCACTCGGAACACGGACCGGCCGACGATGGCACACCATGTGCACACACCGGGCATGGATATGAGCCAGCTGGACCACGCGGGCTCCACGAGCTCGGGGATGCTGCTCATGCACGCGACGGCCGTGCTGCTGACCTCCGTATGGCTGCGCTGGGTCGAGGCGGGCCTGTGCGCCCTGGTGCGGCAGCTGGCCGGCTGGGTGCTGCGCCCGCTACTGGTCCTGCTGTTGATGGCGGCCGGGTGCGCCTCCCGCGAACAACATGCGACTGTGTGCGCGGGAGAGGACGAGGCCGCGTGCATCCGGCTTTTCCTCAGACATGCCCTTGTACGGCGAGGGCCCCCTGGAAGGCGCGCGGGAACCGCACTGGCTGCGTGATCGGGTGATCGAGTGCCTTCCGTGTGAGCCGGCCCTTGATTCACGTCATAGCTTGCTCGCCGAGCGTGCCATTGGCCGTGTCGCTCGGTCTGTTCGCGATGCGTCACCTCGACGGGGCGTCATCGCGGCATGTCCGGGATCCGGCGATGTCTTCCTTGGCATGCACTGATCACCATCGCCATCGTTGTTGCTGGCTGCGGTTCCTCTGACGACAACCCCCACCGGTCGCCATCGGTGCGGGCACGCGTACCTCCAACCCGTAGAGAGCACACATTCCGATGAGACCTTGTCGTTTCCGCCGCCCCCTGGCCGCCGCGCTGTCCGCGCTCGCGGCCCTGACCACCACCGGCTGCGGCGCCGCCGCCGGCTCCTCCAGTGAGCCGACCGTCACCGCCGCCGCGTCCGCCGGCCGGACCACCTATCCGCTGACCTTCGACAACTGCGGCATGAAGGTCACCTTTCAGCGGCCACCACAGCATGTACTGATCCTCAACGGGACCAGCGTGGGAGAGGTGGAGAGCTTCATCCTGCTCGGCCTGGAGAAGAGCATCCTGGCCAACGCCCAGAGCTATGGCGTCTCCGACGACCCGTCCATGATCGCCAAGATCAAGGTGCTGCCGACCGGCGGGCTGACGATGAACAAGAACTTCGACGTCCCCGCCGAGCAGGTGCTCAAGCTCAAGCCCGACCTGGTGGTGTCCACCTGGTCGGGTGGGTTCGACGCCAAGAGGGGCTTCGCCACCCGTGAGCAGCTCGCCGCGGCAGGGATCATCTCGCTGGTCAACCCGGTCAACTGCGCGCTGGGCAAGCCCGAGGCGACGCCGGAGGAGAAGCGCGCGTACCAGAACCAGTCGATCAACTCTTCTCTTGAGTTCATCAGCCTGCTGGGGCGGGTGTTCGATGTCCAGCAACGCGCGTTCGACCTGATCGGCAAGCTGCGTGCCCGCGTGGAGGCCGTACGCGGGCGAGTCGCGGGCCGGCCCGCCAAGAAGGTGCTCATCGCCTATCCCGGTATGGCCATGATGAACGCCAACGGGCTGCCCGCCGTGATGACCGGCGGCATCTACGATGATGTGATCAAGGCCGCCGGCGGTGTCAACGCCTTCGCCGGCCAGACCTCGGACATGACCCGCACCCTCAACCGGGAGCAGCTCGCTACCGCGCAGGTGGACGTGCTGGTGGTCGGGCTGTTCACCCCGGACGAGAAGGGGGACGAGGAAGCGGCCAAGCTGTTCGCCGCCTACCCTCACTGGGCCGCCTCGAAGACGAAGACGTACACGGTGGTGTCCGACGGCGTGTATCTCGGCCCGCTCAACGCCTGGGCCGTGGAGAAGATCTCCAAGGTGGTCCATCCCGGTGACTGACACCCTGACGCCCCAGCGCGCCATACCCGCGCCGTCCAGGCGCCCGCATCTGATCTCTGGACCGACGACGGGCCTGCTGCTGGCCGTCTTGGCTGCGGGGCTGGTCGCGGCGCTGGTGGTCGGCATCTCTGTCGGCTCGGTCAATCTCCCGCTTGGCCAGGTCTGGGCTGTGGTCTGGGCGCATCTGTCCGGCCGCGGCGCTCAGACGGACCCGCTGTTCGGCCAGATCGTCTGGGAGATCCGCACCCCGCGGGCGTTGCTGGCCGCGCTCGCCGGCGCCGCCCTGTCGGTGGCCGGGGTCGCGTTGCAGGCCCTGGTACGCAACCCGCTCGCCGATCCCTACGTGCTTGGCGTGTCGTCTGCGGCCTCGCTCGGAGCCGTGCTGGTCCCCGCCATCGGCAGCACCATGCTGGCCGGCTCGCTCGGCGTCACCGGCGCCGCGTTCGCCGCTGCCATGCTCTCGGCGTTGCTGGTCTATGTCCTGGCCCAGCGCGCCGGGCGGCTGCTGGACTCCTGGCTGGTGCTGACCGGGGTCGCCGTCGGTTACCTGTGCACTGCGGCCACCACGTTCGTCCAGCTGCAGCTCAACCCCACGGAACTGCAGGGCATGATGTTCTGGCTGATGGGCAGCGTCGCCGGCGCCACCTGGACCGACCTGGGCGTGCCCGCCCTGCTGATCGTCGCCTGCATGCTCTGGTTGACGCTTCAGGCCCGCGCGCTCAACGCGCTGCTGGCCGGCGAGGAGGCCGCCATCGCCATCGGCGTTCCGGTGGCCGCTCTGAGGATCGGGCTGCTGGTGGCCGGGTCGCTGCTCACGGCCACAGTGGTCAGCGTCGTCGGCGGCATCGGCTTCATCGGGCTGATGGTCCCGCACATGGTCAGGTTCGTCGTCGGCGCCGACCACCGCCGGGTGCTGCCGGTGTCGCTGCTGGCCGGGGCGCTGTTCCTGGTGCTGGTGGACCTGGCCGCCCGGATCGCCGACCGGCCGAACGAACTGCCGGTGGGGATCTTCACCACCGGACTCGGGGTGCCGTTCTTCCTGTGGCTGCTGCGCCGCCGGGCGAGCGGAGGCGCCGATGCGGCTTGACCTGGCCGGCGTCAGCGCCGTCATCGACGCGCGGCCCATCGTGAACGACGTCCACCTGACCGTCGGGCCCGGCGAGTTCGTCGCGCTCGTCGGCCCCAACGGCAGCGGCAAGTCCACGCTGCTGCGCACCGTCTACCGGTCGCTGCGCCCGTCCGGCGGGGTGGTCCGACTGGACGGCCAGGACCTGTGGCGGATGCGCCCCCGCCAGGCCGCGCGCCATCGTGCCGTGCTCCCTCAGCACAACCAGGTCGCCGACGGACTGTCCGTCGGCGAGGTCGTCGCCGCGGGCCGCCACAGCCACAAACGGCTGCTCGACCGGGAGAACGCGGCCGACCGCGCGATGGTCGCCACCGCACTCGAACGCGTCGGCATGGACCGGGCCGCCGACCGGCTGATGACCACCCTGTCGGGCGGCGAACGACAACGCGTCCTGCTCGCCCGCGCCCTGGCTCAGGAGGCGCCGCTGCTCGTGCTCGACGAACCCACCAACCACCTGGACGTGGGATCTCAGCTCCTGCTGCTGGATCTCATCCGTTCCCTCGGCCTCACCCTGCTGGCCGCCCTGCACGACCTCGACCAGGCCGCCGCGTACGCCGACCAGGTCGTAGTCCTGCGCGACGGCCGCGTGGCCGGGCAAGGGCCGCCCTTGGAGGTGCTGACGCCCGCGTTCATCGAGGAGGTCTTCGGCGTACGCGCCCATGTCGGCCCGCATCCCATCACCGGCCGCCCGCACATCGCGGTGGCCTCGCCCACGCGTGAAGGCAACCAGCTCACGCACGTATCACAACGCACATCACGCATCTAACGAGACCGATCCATAGAGGCGGTAACCATGACCAAGGACAGCAGACTCACTCGCCTCGCCACCCTGTGCGGCAACTGCGGCTGCCCAGAGGTCTACCTCGACCCCGAAGCGACGTCCGACCAGGAGGTCGTCATCACCGACGACTTCGGCCGGCGCATCTAGATGAGCGTCGATCAGTTCCAGGACCTCTTCGACAAAGCACGCTCGGGAGCCTTCGACACGGCGCTCCAACCTCAGCTCGCCCACTAAGACGAGGGCCAGGGATGGCGGTCACGACCGCAGGGCCGTTCACTTCCATCCCCGGCTCCGGCTGCCACACGCCCGAGGGCATATCGTCCGGCGATGTAAGAGGGGACGGGGCGACCCGTCCCCTGCTCGATGGCTGCGGAGTGGAGTCGGCGAGCCTCGTCGTGATCGGCGTGCCGTGTCGCTCCCCGGTCGGCAAGCACGAAACAGCCCTTGCCCCGGCTGGAGATGGTCAGAGCCTCTACGAAGCGGTCCCGAGGGCGAGCCAATGTGCCGCGTGGAACACGTAATCGCCGACCTGGAGAAGCGTGCTATTCATAGCGGGTGCGGCAGGCCACGATCTGGACGGTGTCGGTTTCGATGGCGTAGACAATGCGGTGCTCTATGGTGATGCGGCGTGACCAGAAGCCCGAGAGGCTCTGGCATAGGGGTTCGGGTTTGCCGATGCCCTCGTAGCCGTTGTGGCAGATGTCTTCGATCAGGCGGTTCAGCCGTTTGAGGGTGGCACGATCGTTCTGCTGCCACCACAAGTAGTCGTTCCACGCCTCTGGCGTGAAAAGAATCTTCACTCGGTGTCCTGGGCAGGGTCCTCGATGAGTTCGTGCGGCTGGGCTTGGCCGCTGCGCAGGCTTTCGATGGAGGCGGCCAGGTGACGGGCGTTGGCCGGGATGCCGAGGAGGAACGCCGTCTCCTTCAGCGACTCGTACTCGCGCAGGCTGATCACAACGGCGCGTACGTCGATTGCAATGTCCGCCTGGCTGCCCACCTGGCCCGACCGGCACTGCCTTCGTCGACTCCGCCACCTCCGGCCGGACATCAATCGGTGGAACTTGACCGGCCTGCTCGCCCAGCACGGGCTGGAGGAAGTGGCCAGGGCCACGCTCATCCGCGCATCCCGACGCCGGGGATACGTACTGGCTGTTCGCCGGCGCCGACATCGGACACGGGTCAGGGCTTCCCGATGTGCTCGGGTCGTACGCCCAACCCGATGAAGCGCCCCATCAGATGCCGCAGCGGCGGCAGCGCCTTGAAGGCGCTGAAGATCGGCGGCACGTGCGCGGCGGTGTCGTCCGCCGTCTTCTTCGGATACAGGTCGCGGAGGATGCGAACCTGGAAGGCCTGGGTCACTCTGACGGCCCGTTCCCTGCGTGCCTGCACTCTGGCGAGGGCGTCTTCGTCCGGGACGCCCGCCTGACGACGGAGGACGGGACCGAGCAGGTTGGCGGTGGCGACGGCGTCCTGCACGGCCAGGTTGATGCCGACGCCGCCCGCGGGCGACATGGCGTGGGCGGCGTCCCCGATGCAGAGTAACCCCGGCCGGTGCCACCGCGGCAGCCGGTCGACCCTGACGGTCAGCTGGTGGACGTGATCCCAGTCGTCGATCAGCCCGACACGATCGCGCAGGGCCGGCGCCAGGCCCGCCACCCGCTCGCGGAACGCGGGCAGCCCGGCCTCCTTGAGCTCCGCGAACGCCCCCGGCGGGATCGTGTAGGCGAGCTGCCAGTACTCGCCCCGGTCGATGGCGACCAGCGCGCCCTGGCCACGCTGGAAGAAGGGCATACGGTCGCCGTCGCGGCGAGGCAGGCGGAACCACAACACGTCCATGGGCGGCGAGCTCGCCGTGGACTCCAGTCCGGCCACGTCGCGGAGCGTGGAATGGCGGCCGTCGGCGGCGATCACCAGGTCGGCCCGTATGTCGAGCGGCCCGTCGGCGGTGGCCGCCCGGACACCGGTGACGCGCCCCTCCTCCATGATCAGTCCTGTCGCCCTGGTGCCGCGCAGCAGGCGGAAGGAGGGGTACGCGGCGGCCTTGCCGGCCAGGAAGTCCAGCACGTCCCACTGGGGCATGAAGGCGATGTACGGGCAGCGCACGCGCAGCCGGGTGAAATCGGCGAAGGTGACGTCCCGGCCGCCGATGCTCACGGTGACGTCGCGCATCCTGGTGTGCGGCAGCTTCAGGAACTCCTCGATCCAGCCCAGCTCGGCGATCAGCTCCAGCGTGGAGGGATGGACGGTGTCACCCCGGAAGTCCCGGAGGAAGTCGGCGTGCTTCTCCAGGACGATCACCTCGACGCCCTGGCGGGCCAGCAGCAGCCCGGCCATCATCCCGGCGGGGCCACCGCCGACCACACAACATCTCGTGCTCTCCGTACGCATGACGTCTCATCCTTCCTCGGGGAACAGCAGCTCGACCAGGCGTTCGACGTCGACCGGGGTGCCCGTCCTGCGGTTCACGGCCACGGTGGCGAGCAGGGTCTTGGCGGCGGTCGCGACGTCGTGGGGGCGCAACTCGCCGGCCGCGACGCGGGCGGCCAGGAAATCGCCGATCAGCCGCTGCCCTTCGGTCATCAGCTCGGCCAGCTCGGCGCGCGCCTGGGTGGCGCTGAAGAACACGGCCATGAGGTCGGCGTTGCCGGCGAGCAGGTGGTCGAACGCCTCCAGCAACTCGGTGAGCACCTGCCTGGCCGGCCGCGTGCCGTGGTCGGCGGTCAGGAGCTCGCGCAGCTGCGGCAGGAAGCCGCGCTCCGCCAGCAACGCCTGGACCAGGGCCTCCTTGCTGTCGAAGTAGCGATAGAGCAGGCCGGGCGTCACTCCTGCCGCCGCGGCGAGATCCTTGACCGACGCGCCGTCCACGCCTTTCCCGGCGAAAACCGTCAGCGCCGCGTCGAGCAACTGCTCGCGCCGCCATTCCGCCTGTTCCTTACGCGTTCTCGCCATGACTCCTCATTGAGTAAACGTTTATTCAATGTAGAGGAGATGAGGCCGGAGACGCAAGGAAAGCCTTGAGGTCAGGCGACCGTGGACAGGCCCGAGGAGTGCGCGAGGGCCGCCGCCTCGGTGCGGGTTCCCACGCCCAGCTTGTCCAGGATGTTCGCCACGTGGAACTTCACGGTGTGCTCGCTGATCAGCAGCTCCTCGGCGATCTGCCGGTTACGCAGTCCGCGCGCCAGCTGTTCGAGCACCTCCAGCTCGCGCGGCTTGAGCGCGGCCAGCGCGTCGCCCTGGCTCCCGTGTGCGGCCGGCGCGAGCGGCAGCACGGCGGTCACCGTGGTGCCCCATCCGGGAACGGAGTCCAGCGTCAGGCGCCCGCCCACGGCGGCGGCCAGCTCGGCCAGGCGGCGCACGGGCAGGGCGTCGACGGTGAGCACGCCGGGACCGTCGTCGCGAACCGTGACGAGCAGCTCCGCATCGGACAGCTCCCAGGTCGCCCGGATCCTGGTGAGGCCCTCGTACTCGAGCATGGTCACGATGGCGCCGCGGACCAGGGCCTGGGCCGCGCCCGCCAGATCGCCCGGGAGGGCGCGGTCGCGCTCGCGCGGGCCGACGAGTTCCAGCGACACCTCGCTGTAGCGGGTCAGCGGCGCGAGTTTGTCGGCCAGCCGGTCGAACGCCGTCCCGGCCGGCTCCTCGCTCAGTGACCGGTCGAGGTCGCCTGCGGCACGCAGCTCGATCAGCGCCGACACCGCCAGGTCGATGGCGGCCCGGCGGGCGGCGCCGTCGTCGAGCGAGCGGCTGCGCAACGCGCCGAGCAGCGCCTGGAGCGTGGCGGCGTGGGCCCCCGTGAGCTCGGCTATGGCGCGGGCGCGCTCGCCGGCGGCCACCCGGCTGCCGCTGAGGCCGGCGGGCGGGAGGTTCGCGGCCCGGTGCGACAGCTCCACGGCGACCAGATCCCACAGCCGCCGCACCAGATCGCGCACCGGGGCGGCAGGCTCGGTCCCTCCGGCCGTCACCACCACGAGCAGGGCGCCGGAGGCCCCGGGCGGGCGGGCCGCGACGGCCAGCGCCGGAAGCGGCCCGCCCGCGAGGCACAGCTCGCCGAACCACGGCTCGCCCACGTCGACGGCGCCGCCCACGCGGGCCAGCTCGGCGCTGGTGATCTTCTCGGTGAGCACGGGGTCGCCGTATGTCTTCATGGGATGCCGGGCGCAGTCGCCGGTGAGCATGGCCAGCGCCCGGTGCGGCAGGAACCCCGACAGCGCCTGGGACAAGGGCTCCAGCATGGCGCCGATCGGAGCTTGGAGGATCGAGGCGGCGGCGGCCAGAACGACACGCGGGTCGGGCAGGTCCATGAATCTCATGCTAGGTGCGCCTGGTCAGGCGGCGGCGCTGGCCGTTCGGGCGGCGAACACCGCCCGAACGGGCGGTGAGCCCGGCGGCCTGTGGCACCGAGGCTGTGGATATCCGACTTCTGAGAGGAGCTCCATCATGATCCTGCCCACCCGCGCCGGCGACCGTCCGCGCACCGGGCCCTCCGTACCCCACGTCCAGCTCAGCCAGAACAGCCCCGATGAGATCCGCGAGCAGCTGAAGCGCTGGATGACCGGCGGGCTGCCCGGCACCCGGATCAGGCCCAGCGAGATCTCCGAGCCCGGCGCCACCGCGTTCTTCCTGGAAGGAGGCACGCTGCCGCCGCGCGGGACGGTGCTCCTGCCGCCGCGACTCACCGCGGAGTTCGCCCACATCCACGTGGACGGCAGCCTGCACGTGTCCCTGTCACCGGACGATCAGGAGGAGCTCGTCGCCAAGGGCTGGGGCGAACGTCATCCGCTCTACTCGCCCGCCGTCAACGTGGTGATGGTGTACGGTCCCCGGACGGCGGACGAGCTGGAGGTCGCCAAGACCGTGGTCGCGGCCTCCTACCACTACGCGACCGGGAGGACGCTCGCCGCATATGCGTGATCCCGCTTAGGGGCGCAGCGGAAGCTCGTCGAGCACGGACTCGGCGAGCTGCGCGGCGCTGTGCTCGTAGCGGTGGGCCAGTGTGTGGAACAGCTTCTCCGCCCGGATGGCCGGCCAGTCGGCGGGCAGGTGCTCGGCCGGGAGGCGCGGGTCCTGGCGGACCAGTTGCAGCCAGTCGGTGTGCAGGAACAGCTGTCTGGCCAGGTCGTCGGTGGCGGACGGCAGCGGGTGCGCGGTGTCCCAGCGGTCGAGGAAGACCCGGTAGCGCTCGGCGATCTGGTCGGTGTCGAACGCCTTGCGGACCAGGTCGGCTGATTCGGTCGGCTTGTACGCCTGCGCCTGGAGCACCGTGACGTTGTCGCCGAGGCCGAGCGGGGCGAGCATCGACTCCACGTCCTTCACGCCGGGAGCGATCCAGAGCCCGCCCTGGAGCGGCCCGAATCCGGCCCAGATGAGCTGGGAACGCAGGTCGTGGCGGGTGCTGCGCTCATTGCCCGGTAGGGAGAAGCCGACCAGTGTCCAGGTGCCGTCCCAGTCGCGGTTGACCGCGCCGGTCTCCCAGACGTGCCGGCGCCCGTCGTCGAGCACGTCGGTGGCGTGCTCGGTGAGGCCGAAATAGACCTTCTTGCCCTGGCGGTGTCTGGTCAGCAGGTTGCGCTTGGCCATGCGGGTGAGCGTGGAGCGCACCGCCTCCTCCGAGACGCCCAGGCGGGCGAAGACGTCGATGACGCTGCCTGAGTAGACCGCGGTGCCGCGCCCCAGCACGTAGATGCCGAGAAAGCTGAACATCAGCGACTGCGGGCGCGCCGAAGGCGGCTGATGCGGCTGGTCCTGCTCGTCCTCGTCCTTCACAGGCATGAGCGTAGACGGAGCACAGATGTCGGGCAAACTCTTGACGCAGGTTGGAAATATGCCCAACGTAGAGGGCGTCTGGTTTGTGAGATCGATGTTGGGCAAAACTTTGACCTGAGTCACAAAAGTGCCCTACATTGACCGGCATCGATGGACTCCTGCGGTGTTTGGGGTGGAATAGATGGATTTGTCGGGCAAGGTGGCCGTGGTCACGGGGGCCGGTCGTGGGCTCGGCCGGGCGTACGCGGAGGCACTCGGCGCCGCCGGGGCGGCGGTCGTCGTCAACGACGTGGACGCTGAGGCAGCCGCCCAGGTGGTCGAGGCCGTCGTCGCGGCGGGCGGCAAGGCCGTGGCCGAGGTGGGCGCGGTCGGCGGGACCGAGGTCGCGCAGCGACTGGTGGACACCGCGGTCAAGGAGTTCGGCCGGCTCGACGTCATGGTGACCAACGCGGGCATCCTGCGGGACCGGGTCCTGTGGAAGATGTCCGACGAGGACTTCGACGCGGTCGTGGAGGTGCACCTGCGCGGCACGTTCACCTGCGCCCGCGCGGCCGCCGTACGCATGCGCGAGCAGGGCGACGGCGGCCGGCTGATCCTGATCTCCTCCCCGGCCGGGCAGCGCGGCAACTTCGGCCAGACCAACTACGCCGCCGCCAAGGCGGGCATCGTGGCGATGGCCCGCACCTGGGCCATGGAGCTGGGCCGGGCCAACATCACGGTCAACGCCGTCGTCCCGGTCGCGGCCACCGAGATGACCAAGACCATCCCCGTGTTCGCGCCGATCCTGGAGGAATCCGAGCGCACCGGTGACCCGCTGCCGGACTGGCTGCGCAAGGACGAGGGCCTCGGCACGGTCGAGGACGTGGCCGGGCTGATCGTCTACCTCGCCTCGGACGCCTCCGCCGGCGTCACCGGGCAGGCCGTCGGCATCGGCGGCGACAAGCTGGCCCTCTGGTCGCATCCCCAGGAGAAGGCCGTCGCCTACGCCGACGGCGGCTGGTCCGCCGACGCCATCGCCGCCTCGTGGGAGGCGGGTGTCGGGGCCGAGCCGGAGACGTACGGGATCCCCGCGCCGAAGGCGCCCACTTCATGAACGTCGACGAACTGGTCGCGATCGACGTCCACACGCATGCGGAGGTCTCCAAGGACGGGCACGGCTCGCTCAGCCCGGCGTTGTTCGGGGCGTCGGAGGAATACTTCGGCGCGCACGAGCAGCCGACCATCCCGCAGATGGCCGCCTATTACCGGGAGCGGCAGATGGCCGCGGTGGTGTTCACGGTGGACGCCGAGCACGCCACCGGCCATCCCCGCATCTCCAACGAGGAGATCGCCGAGAGCTGCGCCGAGCACGCCGACGTGCTCATCCCGTTCGCCAGTGTCGACCCGTGGAAGGGGCGGGCGGGCGCCCGCGAGGCGCGCCGGCTCGTCACCGAGTACGGGGTGCGCGGGTTCAAGTTCCACCCCAGCATCCAGGGGTTCGCCCCGAACGACCCGCTGGCCTACCCGCTGTACGAGGTGATCGAGGAGCTGGGTGCGATCGCCCTGTTCCACACCGGCCAGACCGGCATCGGCGCGGGCGTCCCGGGTGGCGGCGGAATCCGGCTCAAGTACTCCAACCCGATGCTGGTCGACGACGTCGCCGTGGACTTCCCGCACCTGAAGATCATCCTGGCGCACCCGTCGTTCCCTTGGCAGGACGAAGCGCTGGCGGTGGCCACGCACAAGCCGTCCGTGCACATCGATCTGTCCGGCTGGTCGCCGAAGTACTTCCCGCCGCAGCTCGTCCGGTACGCCAACACGCTGCTCAAGGACAAGGTGCTGTTCGGCTCCGACTACCCGGTGATCACCCCGGACCGCTGGCTGGCCGACTTGGCCAAGCTCGACATCAAGCCCGAGGTCCGCCCCAAGATCCTCAAAGACAACGCCGCGCGCCTGCTCGGCCTCACCCCCAAGGAGACGCAGTCATGACCACCGTCGCGAACGGTCTCGCCGAGCTGAAGGCGCTGGCCGGCCAGGACCTCGGCCACAGCGGCTGGCTGGAGATCACCCAGGAGCGGGTGAACACCTTCGCCGACGCCACCAACGACCACCAGTGGATCCACGTGGACCCGGAGCGGGCGAAGGACGGGCCGTTCGGCGGCACGATCGCGCACGGCTACCTGACCCTCGCCCTGCTCATCCCCTTGTTCAACGAGCTGCTCGACATCCAGGGCATGAAGATGAGCATCAACTACGGCCTGGACAAGGTTCGCTTCCCGAGCCCCGTCAAGGTCGGCAGCAAGATCCGCCTCGCCGGCAAGGTCGCCGAGGTCGAGGACGTCCCCGGCGACGGCGTCCAGATGTTGCTCGACTTCACCGTGGAGATCGACGGCGCGGCCAAGCCCGCGTGCGTCGCCCGTGCCGTCTACCGGCACTACGCCTGATCCCCCCTTCCAGATGTGAAGGAGCCCCCCACTCATGTCCAACCCCGTCCAGCTGCGCCGCGCGGTGGCCTCGAGCTTCCTCGGCAGCGTCATCGAGTACTACGACTTCCTCCTGTACGCCACGGCCTCGGCCGTCGTGTTCAACAAGGTCTTCTTCTCCAACCTCGACCCGCTGATCGCCACAGTGGCCAGCCTGGGCACGTTCGCCACCGGGTATCTGGCCAGGCCGATCGGCGGCGTCGTCTTCGGCCACTTCGGCGACCGGCTCGGCCGCAAGCGCATGCTGGTGATCACCATGGTGCTGATGGGCGTGGCCAGCTTCCTCATCGGGGTGCTGCCCACGTACGAGCAGGCCGGGGTGCTCGCCCCGATCGCGCTCGTCCTGCTCAGGATCGTGCAGGGAGTCGCGGTCGGCGGCGAGTGGGGCGGTGCGGTGCTGATGTCGGCCGAGCACGCCACCGCCCGCCGCGGCCTGTGGGCCAGCTTCACCAATGCCGGGGCGCCGTTCGGCATGGTGTTGTCGACGGGCGCGCTGACCGGCACCGCCGCCGTGGTGGGCAACGAGGCCTTCCTGGCGTGGGGGTGGCGGGTCCCGTTCCTGATCAGCATCGTCCTGCTCGCGATCGGCCTGTTCGTCCGGACGCGGGTGGAGGAGACCCCGGTGTTCAGCGCCGCCGTCAAGGAGAGCGCCTCCAGGGTGCCGCTGCTGGACGTGCTGCGCGGCCAGCCCAGGACGCTGCTGCTCGGCGTCGGCGTGGGGCTGGCGGCGTTCGTGGCGCAGGGCACGCTCACCACCTTCCTCATCGCGTACGGCGTCGGTGCCGGTTTCGAGCGGCAGGCCGTGCTGAACGGGCTGACGCTCTCCTCGGCGCTGGCCGTGCTCGGCATCCTCGGCTGGTCGGCCCTGTCGGACCGGGTCGGGCGCCGACCGGTCGTCATCACCGGCGCGCTGATCATGGCGGTGTTCGCGTTCGCCCTGTTCCCGCTGGTGAACACCGGCAGCGTCGCCCTGCTCACGGTCGCGCTCGTCTTCGGCCAGGCCATCGTGCACCCGATGATGTACGGCCCGCTGGCCGCGCTCTACACCGAGCTGTTCAGCACTCGCACCCGCTACACCGGCGCGTCCCTCGGATACCAGCTGGCCGGGCTCGGGGCCGGGCTGGCGCCTGTGGTGTTCGCCCAGATCCAGGCCGGCGGCGGCGGGACCCTCGTGGTGTCCATCGTCATCGCCGCCGCGTGCCTCCTGGCCGTGGCCTGCACGCTGGCGCTCAAGGAAACCAGCCGCGGCGACCTGGCCGAGGAGCCGATCCCCGCCAGCGCCTCCAAGACCGTCGCCTCCTGACAGGAAAGACACGCTCATGCACAACTCCGGGATCGGCGGCTGGCCGGCGCGGCGGGCCATGATGACGCCGGACCGCACGGCCTTCGTCTACGAGGACCGCTCGCTGACCTACGCCGAGGTCCACGAGCGGGTGACGAGGCTGGCGCATCGGCTGCGGGACAGCGGCGTGCGGGCCGGGGACCGGGTCGCCTACCTGGGCCCGAACCACGTCGCGTTCGCCGAGACCATGTTCGCCACGCACATGCTCGGCGGGATCTTCGTCCCGCTGAACTTCAGGCTCGCGGCACCGGAGATCGACTACATGCTGGGGCACTCCGGCGCGAAGGTGCTGATCCACGCGCCGCAGTGCGCCGGCGTGGTGGAGGCGCTCACCGGCACGCCGGATCTGGACGAGATCATCCCGCTCGAGGCCTACGAGGACTGGCTGGCGCAGGGAGGCCGAACGGAGCTCGCGCCGATCGATGTGCCGGTGGCGCAGGACGACATCGCGCTCATCCTCTACACGTCGGGCACCACCGGGCGCCCCAAGGGCGCCATGCTCAGCCACGCCAACCTGATCTGGAACACCTACAACATGTTCGTCGGGGTGGACGTGGCCAGTGACGAGACGACGCTGGTCAGCGCCCCGCTGTTCCACGTCGCGGCGCTGAACCAGACGCTGCTGCCGACCTTCGCCAAGGGCGCCCGCTCGGTGATCATGCCGTCGTGGGACGTGGACGCGTGTTACGACCTGATCGAGAAGTTCGGCGTGACGTGGATGTTCGGGGTCACCACGATGTTCGCCGCGTTCGCCGCCTCGCCGCGCTGGGCCGGTGCGGATCTGTCCTCGCTGCGCACCCTGATGTCCGGGGGTGCGTCGATCCCGCCCGCGCTGATCCGCACCTACCAGGAGCGGGGGCTGGTGTTCTGCCAGGGGTACGGGATGACCGAGACCTCGCCGGGGGCGACGTTCCTGGAGGCGAGCGAGAGCGAACGCAAGGCCGGCTCGGCCGGCGTGCCCGTCCTCTTCGCCGATGTCCGCGTCGTCCGGCCCGACCTCAGCGACGCTCCGCCCGGCGAACCCGGCGAGGTCCTCATCCAGGGTCCGAACGTCACCCCCGGCTACTGGAACGACGCCGGGGCCACCGCCGCGGCCTTCGCCGAGGGCGGCTGGTTCCGCTCCGGCGACGTCGCCTACCGCGACGAGGAGGGCCACCTGTACATCGTGGACCGCGTCAAGGACATGTACATCTCCGGCGGTGAGAACGTCTACCCGGCCGAGGTGGAGGCGGCCCTCTTCGAACATCCCGCGGTGGCCGAGGCGGCGGTGGTCGGCGTACCGGACGTGACGTGGGGGGAGACCGGGCGCGCCTTCGTGGTCGCCCGTCCCGGCCAGGCCGTCACGGGGGAGGAGCTGCAGGAATTCCTGCGAACCCGGCTGGCCAAGTACAAGATCCCGCGGTACGTCACGTTCGTGGAGGACCTGCCGAAGACCGGCTCGGGCAAGATCCAGAAGCTCAAGCTCCGGAACCTGTCCGCGCCGGCCGTCAGTGCGGCGGCAGGTCGGACAGCGCCGTCCGGCAGCGGTTGAGGTAGACCTCCAGGTCGCGGCGCTGCCGGGCGGTGAGTCCGGCGAGCATGCGCCCCTCCAGGGCCTCCATCGCCTCGTCGTGGGCCGCGAGCAGTTCGTGGCCCGCGTCGGTGAGGCTGATCAGCAGGACGCGGCGGTTGTCCGGGTCGCGGCGGCGGACGATGAGGCCGCGCCGCTCCAGTGCGGTGATCATGTCGGCCATGGACTGGGCGGTGACGAAGGAGTTGCGGGCGAGCTGGGCCGAGCTGAGCCCGTCCCGGCGGCGCAGCACGGTGAGCGCGGTGTACTGCAGCGCGGTGATGCCGGTCGGCTTGAGCAGCTCGTCCATGTGGGAGCGCGCGGCGAGCTCGACCTGCTTCACGACGTACAGCAGCGACGGGCGCGAGGTGGCGCTCTCCACGGCTCCGTCGCTGCCGGTGGTGCTTGTCACGTGCGCTCCTTTGCTCTGGACAGTCAGGTTTCCTGAGTATCTCAGCCCTCTTGCATTCTTCGCCATATAAGCGTAATTATCAGGAAACCTGTTGGTTGAACAGGTCGGGACCAGGACGGTGCGGCGTGCGACCGCACCGGGAAGCGAGCGGGTCATGACGGATTCCGTGAGCCGGCCGCACATCGAGCCGGGCAAGTTGTTCATCGGCGGCGAGTGGGCCGAGGCGGTCGCCAAGGGCCGGAGGGACATCATCGACCCGTCCACGGGACAGGTGATCACCACCGTGGCCGAGGCCGACGCCGCCGACGTGGACGCGGCCGTCGCCGCCGGGCGCAAGGCGTTCGGCGCGTGGTCGCAGACGTCCGGCCGCGAGCGGGCACGCATCCTGCACCGCGTCGCCGACATCATCCGGCGGCGCGAGGACGAGCTCGTCGCGGTCGAGAGCGTCGACGTCGGCAAGCCGGTCAGCTTGTGCCGCGCCGTCGACGTGGCCACGGCCGCCGAGATCTACGAGTACTACTCCGGGCTCGCGCAGACCATCCAAGGAGCGACCCGGCACATCCCGATCCCGTCGCACGCCTACACGCGCCGCGAGCCGATCGGCGTGGTCGGCGCGATCACCCCGTTCAACTTCCCGCTGATCCTCAGCAGCTCCAAGATCGCCCCGGCGCTGGCCGCGGGCAACGTCGTGGTGCACAAGCCCGCCGAGGACACCCCGCTCAGCGCCCTGCTGATGGCCGAGATCCTGGCCGAGGCCGGGGTTCCGGACGGCGTGCTCAACGTGGTCACCGGCGGCGGCGCGGTGGCCGGCGAGGCGCTGCTGCGCCACCCCGGCATCGACAAGATCGCCTTCACCGGCTCCACCAAGATCGGCCGGTACGCGGCCGCCACGGCCGGCGAAGGGCTCAAGCCCGTCACGATGGAGCTGGGCGGCAACGCGGCGCAGATCGTGTTCGAGGACGCCGACCTGGACAAGGCGATCGGCTCGGCCATCAAGGCGTTCGTCTTCAACACCGGCCAGTTCTGCATGGGCGGCCCGCGCCTGCTCGTCCACCGCTCCCTGTACGACACCGTCCTGGAGATCCTGGCCGGCGCCGTCGCCGGCGTGCCGGTCGGCGACCCCTTCGACCCGGCCACCGTCGTCGGCCCCATGGCCGCCGAACGGCATCTCGCCAAGGTCGAGGAGTACGTGCGGATCGCCAAGGAGCAGGGCGGCCGGATCGTCACCGGAGGCGAGCGGCTGGAGGCCGGCGGCGGCTACTACTACAAGCCGACCGTCATCGCCGGCCTCAGCGACGATTCCCGCGTCGTGCAGGAGGAGATCTTCGGGCCGGTCCTGACCGTCCAGCCGTTCGACACCGAGGACGAGGCCGTGGCCATGGCCAACGGCACCCCGTACGGGCTCGCGGCCGGCCTGCAGACCACCGACCTGGCCCGCGCGCACCGGGTGGCGGCGCGGCTGGAGGCCGGCATCGTGTGGGTGAACGACTGGGCGATGCTCGACCCGGCGATCCCGTTCGGCGGCGTCAAGCAGTCCGGCTACGGGCGGGAGTACGGCCCTGAGGTGCTGGAGTCGTACACCAAGGTCAAGTCCGTCGTCATCGCCCTGTGAGAGGTAAGCCATGACCACCACCACGTCAGCAGCCGTCGTCGAGTCCGCCGGCGCGGGCTTCCAGCTGAGCGAAGTAGAACTGACCGACCCGCGCCCGGACGAGGTGCTGGTCCGCATGGTCGCCGCCGGGATCTGCCACACCGACCTGGGCGTCGCCGCCGGCGGCCTGCCGTTCCCGCTGCCCGGAGTCCTCGGCCACGAGGGCGCGGGCGTCGTGGAGGCGGTCGGCTCCGCGGTGACCCGGGTCAGCCCCGGCGATCACGTGCTGCTCTCCTTCACCTCGTGCGGCAGGTGCGCCAACTGCCGTGACGGGCACCCCGCCTACTGCGCGGCCTGGCTGCCGCTGAACCTGCTCGGCGGTGCCCGCGCGGACGGCTCACCCACCGTGACCAGGGACGGCGCGGCGCTCGGCGGGCACTTCTTCGGCCAGTCCTCCTTCGCCAGGCACGCCCTGGTCGACGAGCGCAGCCTGGTCAAGCTGCCCGCCGACGCGCCGCTCGACCTGCTGGCGCCGCTCGGCTGCGGCGTGCAGACCGGCGCCGGGGCGGTATGGAATGTCCTGCGCCCCCGCCCCGGCGCCTCCCTCGTCGTGACCGGTGCGGGCGCGGTCGGCCTGTCTGCCGTCATGGCGGCCCGGCTCACCCCGGCCACCCGCATCATCGCGGTCGACCGGGTGCCGGCCCGGCTGGAGCTGGCCCGCGAGCTCGGCGCCACCCACACCGTCGACACCACCACGGCCGACCTGGCCGAGGCGATCGGCGAGATCACCGGCGGCCAGGGCGCCGACGGCGTCGTCGAGACGACGGGCAACGTGGGCGTCGCCGGCGCCGCCGTCGGCGTGCTCGCCGCCCGGGGCACCGCGGTGCTGGTCGGCGCCCCGCCGTTCGGCTCGTCGATCCCCGTGGACGTCAACTACATGTTGCCGGGCCGCACAGTGGTGGGCCTGACGCTGGGCGACAGCGAGACGGAGTCGCTGATCCCGGTGCTGGCCGAGCTGGTGGCCGCCGGGCGGCTGCCGATCGACCGGCTGATCAGGCACTACAAGTTCGAGGAGATCCAGAGCGCGATCGGCGACATCGTCTCCGGCGCGACGATCAAGCCGGTGCTGCGGTTCTGACCACATTCGTTTTCCGGCATCCGGGAAGTGCGGTTCCGCGCCCTGCGTGACCGACGTCACCATCGTTCCACTGAGAAGGAGTCGCCCATGTCAAGCATCCCCCGCGACCAGTGGTACGTCGCCGCGTACGGGCGCGAGATCGCCCACGAGCTGTTCAGCCGCACCATCTGCGGTGAGTCGATCCTGTTCTGGCGGACCCGCGCCGGGACCGTCACCGCCATGTCGGACCGCTGCGTGCACCGCCGGTTCCCGCTGTCCCAGGCGCCGAGCCGGCTGCTCGACGACCAGGTGGTGTGCGGCTACCACGGATTCACCTACGGCGCCGACGGCGGCTGCGTGGCCGTGCCCGGCCAGACCCGGGTGCCGCGGACCGCGCGGCTGAAGAGCTACCCGGTCGTCGAGCAGGACTCGTTCGTGTGGGTTTGGATCGGCGACCCGGCCAAGGCCGACGCCACCCGCATCCCGCGGGCGCCCTGGCTGGACTCGCCGGACTACACCACCGTCTCCGGGATGGAGCCGCTGAAGGCCCGGTTCGGGCTGCTGGTGGACAACCTGCTCGACCTGTCGCACGAGACGTACCTGCACGGCGGCTACATCGGCACCCCCGAGGTGGCCGCCACCCCGATCACGACCGAGGTGGACGAGGAGGCCGGGATCGTCTACGTCAGCCGGCACATGGACGACGCCGAGTGCCCGCCGTTCTACGCCAAGTCCACCGGGCTCACCGGGCGGATCATGCGCTGGCAGGACATCGAGTACACCCCGCCGTGCCTGTACAAGCTGCACTCGCGCATCGCGCCGCTCGGGGTGCTGCCGAACGCCGACGGGAGCGACCCGGACGCCTTCCACGTCGAGGTCGTGTACGCCATCACGCCCGAGACCGAGCACACCACGCACGACTTCTGGGCCGTGGCCCGTGACTTCGCCCTCGACGACCAGGGCGTGTCGGACTTCCTGGCCGAGAACAACCGGACCGTGGTGCTGCAGGACGTCGTCGCGCTGGACGTGCTGGAGCAGGTGATCGCCACCGAGGCCGAGGGTTACCAGGAGCTGTCGATCAACATCGACACCGGCGGGCTGGCGGCGCGGCGCATGCTGGCCAAGCTGGTTGCCGGGCAGAGCGCGGGCAGCCGGGTGTGACGGGCATGGAACCGACGCGCATGCTTCCCGGCCGCGAGGTGCTGCGTGTGGTGTGGCTGCCCGGCAGCGACCTGCTGCAGGGCACCTGCCACTGCGGCGCCACGCACCTCGCCGAGGGCCCGATCGAGGTGTGGGAGTGGCTGCTCGCCCACCCGGTCGGCCACACCGCGGACACCCATCCCGGCCCGGCATCCGTCCCGGGCCCAGCGACGGCTCCCGGTCGGGCGGCCCTTTCCGGTGCGGGAGCGGCGCTATGACGGGCGTCGAAAGCACGGGTGGCGCGATGGCCGGCGCCGGAGTCGCTGGCCGGGCCGTGACCGGCCGCCCCGTGACGGGCGGCCCGATGACCGGTGCCGGGAGCACGAGTGGTGCGATGGCCGGTGTCGAGGTCGCCGGCCAGGCCGTAAGCGGTGCCGAGGCTGCGGGTCGTGCCGTCGCCGGTGGCGGTTCTGAGTCGGGAGCCGAGCTGAAGCTCGTCGTGCACGCCCGCCAGCAGGTCGCCGATGGGGTGGTCGCGCTGGACCTGCGCGACCCCGCCGGTGGCGAGCTGCCCGCGTGGGCGCCGGGCGCGCACATCGACCTGGTCCTCGCCGGCGACCTCGTCCGCCAGTACTCGCTCTGCGGCGACCCTGCCGACCGCACCACATGGCGGATCGCGGTTCTCCGCGAGCCGGACGGCCGGGGCGGGTCGGCCCACGTGCACGACGAGCTCCACCCGGGGGCGACCATCCTGGCGCGCGGCCCGCGCAACAACTTCCCGATCCACCCTGCCCCCCGCTACTTGTTCATCGCGGGCGGCATCGGGATCACCCCCATCCTCCCCATGCTCACCGCCGCGCGGGACGCCCAATGGCGGCTGGCCTACGGCGGACGCACGGCCGCGTCGATGGCGTTCGCGAGCGAGCTGCGCGCCGCCCACGGCGACCGGGTGCTCCTATGGCCGCAGGACGAGCACGGCCTGCTCGACCTCGACGCCCTGCTGGCGGAGGAGCCGCAGGACACCCTCGTCTACTGCTGCGGCCCCGCCCCGCTCCTGCAGGCCGTCGAGGAGCGCTGCGCGAACCGCCCGCTGCACGTGGAGCGCTTCACCCCCAAGGACGCGGGCGACCCGATCATGACCGGGTCGTTCGAGGTCGAGCTGGCCACCTCTGGTCTCACCCTGACGGTCCCGCCGGACCGGTCGATCCTGGAGGTCGTGGAGGAGGCAGGCGTACAAGTCCTGACCTCGTGCCGGGAGGGCACCTGCGGCACCTGCGAGACGCCCGTCCTCGAGGGCGTCGTGGACCACCGCGACTCGCTCCTCACGCCCGAAGAGGAGGCGGCGAACGACGTCATGTTCATCTGCGTCTCCCGCGCCGCCTGCCCCAAGCTGGTCCTCGAGCTCTGACCATGGAGCCGCCGATGCCGTCAGCCGTCGCCCGGACCGGGCCGGTCGTGGCGCGCGCCCTGCAGATCCTCGGCGCGTTCACGCCCGACCGGCGCTCGCTGACGCTCAGCGACCTGTCCCGGCACTCGGGGCTGCCGGTGTCCACCGTGCACCGGCTGGCGGCGGAGCTCGTGGCCTGGGGTGCGCTGGAACGGGACCCGGCCGGCTGTTACCACATCGGCCTGCGGCTGTGGGAGATCGGCTCGCTCGCCCCGCGCGGCCTCGGCCTGCGCGAGGCGGCGCTGCCGTACCTGGAGGACCTGTCGCAGGTGACCCGCGAGAACGTGCAGCTCGCGGTACGCGAAGGCACCGAGGTCGTGTTCGTGGAACGGATCGCGGGCAGCGGAGCGGTGCCGGTGCTGACGAGGGTAGGCGACCGCTTCGCGCTCACGGCAACCGGCGTCGGCCTGGTCCTGCTCGCGTACGCACCCTCCGACGTGCAGGAACTCGTCCTGGCCTGCCCGATCCAGCGCTACACGGAACGCACCATGACCGACCCGCGCCAGGTGCGTGCCGCGCTCGCCGACACCCGCGCCCGCGGCTACGCCGTCAGCGACCGCCAGGTCACCATGGACGCGCTGTCGGTCGCGGCCCCGATCCACGACTCCGAGGGCGAGGTCGTCGCCGCCGTGTCCCTGGTCGTCCACCACGGCACCGCCTCGACGCAGGCGCTCGCCCACCTCGTCCGCACCAGCGCCCGCGCCATCTCCCGCGCCCTGCCGCCGTTCGCGGCCGGGCGGTGACGAGCCCCGGATCAGAGGGCGAGGCCGAGATCGGCGATGAAGCGGGCGAGGCCGACACGTTTGCGGAACAGGTCCTGCAGGCCGTCGGTGACCGGTTCGCCGAGGCGCTCCACGGGGATGGCCGTAAAGGCGCTGCGCAGCACCAGCGTGGTGACGTACCCGGCGGCGACGTGATCGCCGGCGACTCCTTCGTCCGCCAGGCCCCGTGTGTACGCCTCCTGGATCGTCCGATGGATCACCGGCAGCTCTCCGGGTTCGGTGGCCCCCAGATGGGCCAGGCCGACGAGCAGCTGGCCGAGGTCGAAACCGATCGGCACGGGATCCTGCCACCCCCAGTCGATGGCCACGAACTCGCCGGGTGCGTCCACGGGCACCATCAGGTTCTGCGGGCTGGCGTCGCCGTGGGCCATCGTGTGAGGCAGGGACGCGGCGGCTGCGAGGAGCGCGGGAATATGGCGGGCCAAGGCGTCCAGATCCATCTGGAGCAGCGGGTCGGCGTGCGAGGCGACGAGGGGATGCCGCCAGACGGCGGGCTCGAGCAGGGCGGGCACCGCATGGTTCATGATCCGCTTGGTGACGTAGATCCGTAGCGCCGTGTCGGTCTGCGGCCCGCCGGCCGGTCGCAGGCCGGCGAGCCGGCCCAAGCCCCGTGCCGCGCCTGCGTACCTCGTCAGGTCCCATTCGCCGGGCGCGGGGCGCACGTCCTCCAGCCACAGGTCGAGACGGTCGTCCCCGAGGTCCTCCACGAGGAACAGGCGGGGCAGCCGCAGCCCGGCCGGCATCGGGAGGCCTGCGGTGTAGACGTCGGCCTCGGTACGCCACGGGAACTCGCCGATGAACTCCGTACGGAAAGGCTCGGGGACGGAGTCGATGTGCGGCCAGTGCCGGGCGGAATGGATGGATTTGACGACGAAGGACCACGGACGGCCGCAGGTGGTGGTGCCGCTGACCCGGCGCAGCCCGCCGCTGGACGGTGTGCCGGCCGCGTGATCCATCGTCTCCACCCGGACGGAGGCCACCTCTGCACGCTCATCGTCCAGATATTTCCGTACAAGCGGGGTGATCGCGGTCATGGGCACCACGGTGTCGTGCTCCGCACGATCCCGGGTAGAGCATGGCCTACTCAAATCTTCCCCCGTACCATCCCCATGTGCGCTCCTCGTGGCCTTTCGCCGGCCGGGAAACCCAGCTCGCGGCCATCCGATCGGCACTGGAATCCGGAGGCGCCGTCGTGGCCGGGCCGGCCGGCGCGGGCAAGAGCCGCCTGGCGGCCGAGGCGCTGCGCGACACCGGCGGCGTGGCCTGGATCATGGCCACGGCCGCGGCCTCGGAGGTCCCGCTGGGCGCGATGGCACATCTGCTGCCCGACCAGCCGCCCAGCGGCAACGTGATCCGCTGGGCCGCCGACGTCCTGCGGCGCGAGCACCAGGTGCTCATGGTGGACGACGCCCACCTGCTGGATCCGGTGTCGGCCGCGCTGGTGCACCACATGGTGGCCGGTGGCCGGGCACGCGTGCTGGCGACGACGCGCAGCGGCGAGCGGGCGCCCGACGCGGTGACGGCGCTGTGGAAGGACGACCTGCTGCCGCGCCTGGATCTGGCCCCGATGACGCTCAAGGAGACGGGGCTCGTCCTGGCCGGAGCGCTGGGCGGGCAGGTGGAGGCCCCGACGGTCAGGCGCCTGTGGCGGGCGAGCGACGGCAACGCGTTGTTCCTGCGTGAGCTCGTGCTGGCCGGTGAGGCGGGCGGCGTGCTCGCCGAGCGGCACGGGGTGTGGCACTGGGTGGGGGAGATCCCGGTGACGATGCGGCTGCGCGAGCTGATCGAGGGCCGGATCGGCGACGTCGACGCCGGTGAACGGGCGGCGCTCGAACTGGTCGCCCACGGTGAGCCGCTGGCCGCGGACGTGCTGACCACGCTGGTCCCGTCGGCGACGCTGGGGCGGCTGGAGGATCGTCAGCTCGTGACCGTGTCCAGGGAGCGGATGACGGTACGGCTCGCGCACCCCCTCTACAGCGAGGTGATCCGGGCCGGGTGCGGCACGTTGCGCACCCGTGAAGTGCTGCGGAGTCTGGCCGACGCGGTCGAGGAGGCCGAGGGCCGCGGCGGCGAGGACGTGCTCCGAGTCGCGCTCTGGCGGCTCGACAGCGGGACGGCCGGCGACCCTGCCTTGCTCGTCGAGGCCTGCCAGGTCGCGCGGAGCGTACGCGCGCTCGACCTGGCCGCCAGACTCGGGCGGGCCGCGCTGGCGGCCGGAGGAGGGCTCGCGGCGGTCACCGCGCTGGCCGCCGTGCTCAACTACGCCGACCGGTACGAAGAGTCGGAGGCGGTCCTGCGTGAGGTGGCGGGCGAGCCGCTCGACGACATGACGCGTGCCGAGCTGATGTCCGTGCACGGGCTCAACCTCTTCTGGGGCTTCGGCCGGGAGGCCGAGGCGCGGGCCGCGCTGACGGACGCGTACGACACGATGACCGAGCCGGAGTCGCGCCAGGGCGTCCTGGTGATCAGAACCTCCTTCGAGCAGGCGATGGGCATGTTCGACGAGGTCAGGGCGACGGTGGAGCAGATCCGCCGGATAGGCCCCCTCAGCACCCGGCTCGAGATCGGCCTGGGGTCGCTGGATGCGCGCCTCCTCATCCACGAGGGACGGGTTCGCCGGGCCATGGGCCGCGCCGGCGAAGGGCTCGACGCCGTCGACGCGCAGCCGGCGGGGCTGCCGGCACTCACGGCCGCCCTGGCGGACGCCGGCGTCGTCGCCGCCGTGGCGGCAGGGGATCTGGTGGCGGCGCGCAGGTTCGCCGACGCCGGATACCGCATCGGCGAGGATTATGTGGGCTGGGACCGCGCACTGGTCTTGTTCGGCACGTTACGCGCCTGGGTGTGCAGGCTCCAGGGCCGGCCTGCCGAGGCCGTCCGGCTGTGCAGGCAGGCGGCGGTGCGGCTACGAGGCCGGACGCCGCAGGGCGCGTTGTGCCTGGCCGAGCTGGCTCACGCGTACGCCCTGACCGGGGACGTGGCCGCGGCGCGGGCCGCCATGGAGCTGGCCGGGGAGCTGGGCCGGCGCATCGGCTACCAGGTCGAGTTCGCCTTCCGGTCGGCCCGGACGTGGATGCTCGCCGCCGCCGGTGACGTGGCCGGAGCGGTCGAGGCGGCGCTCGAAGCCGCCGACGCGGCGGACGGGCTGCCGGGTTACGAGCTGCACGCCCTGCACGACGCCGTCCGGCTCGGTGCCGTGGACCGGGCCGCGGAGCGGCTCACCCGGCTGGCCGCGACGGTCGAAGGCGACCTGGCCCCGCTGTTCGCCCGGCACGCGGGTGCCACGGATGATCCCCAGGAGCTGGAGGCGGTGTCGCTCGCCTTCGAAGGGCTCGGCATGCTGCTGCACGCGGCGGAGGCAGCCGCCCAGTCGGCGGCGGCGTACGGGCGGCAAGGGTTGGTGCGGCAGCAGCGAGCCGCGGAGACCCGCGCTTGGAAGCTGGCCCGCCGCTGCGCAGGCGCGCGTACTCCGGTGTTGACAGGCCTGGCCACGCCGGAGCTGACCCCCAGGCAGCGGCAGATCGCCCATTTGGCCGCGTCCGGGATGAGCAACCAGGACATCGCCGACCAGCTGGTGCTCTCCCGGCGGACCGTCGCCAACACGCTGGTCCAGGTGTACGAGCGGACCGGCCTGAGCAACCGGACGGAGCTCGCCGAGCTGCTGTTCACCCTCTGACGGACTGTTTGATCGGCGAAAGAGATCGGATCTCCTCCTGGCCATACCGAAACGGAGGGTTTACGATCCGGAAATAGGTCCGATGTATCCGGCTGCAGGAGCCCTCATGCCGACCGCCACGCCGTTACGTCTGTGCGCCGCACTCCTCTTGACCCTCTGTCTCCTCCCCGCCCTGCCTGCCCGGGCCGCCGACCAGAGCTGGAGGGTCTCCGGCCTCCCGGGTGGCCCGGCGGCCGAACTCGCACTAGACCCCGGGGCGGGCACGCTCACCCTGGCCGCCGAGCGCCACGGCGCCCGGGTCCTGGAGCCCAGCCCGGTCGGCCTCGTCACCGAGCGGGCCGACCTGTCCCAAGGGCTGCGCTTCATGCACGACAGCGAACGCGTGGTGACCGAGCACTACACCACCACCGTCGGCAAGCGGCTCAAGCGGTCGGCGCTCATGCGGGAGGCCACGTTCGCCTTCGAGAATGCCGCCGGCGCCCGGCTCGACCTGGTCGTCAGGGTCGCCAGGGACGGCGTCGCCTACCGGTATCAGTGGCCGGGCGACCACGGGCCGGTCCTGCGCGAGACGTCCGCGTTCACCCTCCGTCCGGACGCCACCGCCTGGCTGGCCCGGCACCGCCGCGACTATGAGAACCCCTTCGTCCAGTACACGGCGCTGAGCGCGCCCGCGGCCGACTTCATGGTGCCCGCCCTGTTCGAGACCGGCGGCGGCCACCTCCTGATCACCGAGTCGGCCCTGGGCGGGGGTTACTCGGGGCCGCGGCTGACGCACGAGGAGGGCAGCGGCACGTACCGGCTGCAGCTGTGGGACCAGCAGGTCCAGGCTGCGGGGGAGACTCCTTGGCGGGTGCTGGTCATCGGGGACCTGGCCACGGTCACCGAGTCCACGCTGGTCGACGACCTCGCTCCCGACTCCGAGGTGCGCGACACCTCGTGGATCCGGCCCGGCCAGGTGCTCTGGACGTGGCTGGCGGGCGGCAGGGAGGCCGGGCAGAGCCTGGAGATCCAGAAGGGGTACGTCGACTACGCCGCCCAGCGCGGCTGGCCCTACGTGGCGGTGGACGCAGGCTGGTACTTCCTGCGGGACCAGTGGGACGTCACCGACCCCGACTGGCCGGCGACCAGCTGGATGCCGCAACTCGTCGAGTACGGCCGCGGCAAGGGCGTGGAGATCCTGGTCTGGGTGCACTTCCGCGACCTGGACACCCCCGAGGAACGCGACCTGTGGCTGCCCACGCTGAACCGCTGGGGCGTGCGCGGCGTCAAGATCGATTTCATGGACGCCGAGTCGCAGGAGCGGCTGCGCTGGTATGACGAGATCCTGCCCGCCACCGCCGCGAACCGTCTCCTGGTCAACTTCCACGGCTCGACCGTCCCCAAAGGCATCCACCGCACCTGGCCGCACGTGATGACCATGGAAGGCGTGCACGGCGGCGAGAAGCGCACGCTCACCACCGCGCACCTGACCACCCTGCCCTTCACCAGGAACGTGATCGGCTCCATGGACTACACGCCGATGGCCTTCCACCGGCCGAGCCGGCCCACGTCCGACGCGCACGAGCTGGGGCTGGCGGTGACGTACGAGTCCGGCCTGCAGAACCTGGCCGGCACCGTCGAGTCCTACCAGACCAGGCCCGAGGCCGAACGGTTCCTCGAGCAGGTGCCCACCGCCTGGGACGAGACGCGGCTGCTGTCCGGCCGCCCGGCCGACCACGTGGTGCTGGCCCGGCGCAGCGGCGACCGGTGGTTCATAGGGGCCGGCGTGTCCGGCGCGGCCCGCACGCTGGACGTCCCGCTGAGCATGCTGCACGGCCGGTGGCTGGTCGAGGTCGTCCGCGACGGCACGAACGGCCTGGTACGCGAGAGCCACGTGATCGACGGGCCGCGCGACCGGCTGAGCGTGGCGGTGCCCGCCGAGGGCGGCTACGCGGCGATCGCCTGCCGCCGGCACGCCGCGATCACCACGTGCGACCGATAGACCTCCGATCTGCCATCTGTCACACATCCGATGTATAGGTGCACCCTCATGAAGAAACGGTTACTGGCAGGGCCGATCGCCCTCGCACTCGGCGCGGCGCTGACCGTGGTCCCGGCCACGCAGGCGCAGGCCGGGTACGCGGCGCAGCCGTACACGCTGTGGTACGACGAGCCGGCCCCCGACTCCAACCAAGGCTGGGAGACCCGGTCGCTGCCGATCGGCAACGGCGCCATGGGCGCCACCGTGTTCGGCGGCGTGCAGGCCGAGCGGCTCCAATTCAACGACAAGACGCTGTGGACCGGCGGCCCCGGCGTCTCCGACTACACCTACGGCAACTGGGACGCCCCTCGGCCCGGCGCGCTGGAGGCCATCAGGGAGCGGATCTGGAAGGAAGGCGGCATCTCGCCCAACGACGTGCTGGCCGCGCTCGGGCACAAGTCGGACACGCCACGACACCGCAGGTTCGGCGCGTACCAGAGCTTCGGCGACGTGCGCCTCGCCTTCCCCGAGCTGCCGGCGCAGGTGGCGGACTACCGCAGGGAGCTGGACATCGCGCGCGGCGTGGCCGGTGTGTCGTTCACGGCCGGCGGCGTGCGCCACACGCGTGAGTACTTCGCCTCCGCGCCGGCCGGCGTGGTCGTGGCCCGGGTCGCCGCCGCCCGGCCCGGCGGGGTGACGTTCACCGCCAGGGTCGCCGTGCCCGCCAACCGCTCGGCGACCGCCACGGCCGCCGGCGGCCGGGTCACCGTCAAGGGGGCGCTGACCAGCAACGCGATGGCGTACGAGGCCCAGCTCCAGGTCCTCAACCAGGGCGGGACCAGGACCGATAACCCCGACGGGACCGTCTCCGTGGCCGGCGCGGACTCCGTGGTCCTCATCCTCGGCACCGGCACCGACTACGCCCCCGACTACCCTGCCTACAAGGGCGAGGACCCGCACGCCAAGCTCACGGCGCGGGTCGACGCCGCCGCCGCCCGCGGCTACGCCAAGCTGCTGTCCGCGCACCGGGCCGACCACGCCGCCCTGTTCGACCGGGTACGGCTGGACCTCGGCGGCAGCCTGCCCGCCGTGCCGACCGACGACCTGCTCGCCCAGTACGGCACCGCCCCGGCCGCCGACCGGGCGCTGGAGCAGCTCTTCTACCAGTACGGCCGCTACCTGCTCATCGCCTCCTCCCGCCCCGGGTCACTGCCGGCCAACCTCCAGGGCGTGTGGAACGTGCTCGAGGCCCCGCCATGGCAGGCGGACTACCACCTCAACATCAACCTGCAGATGAACTACTGGCCGGCCGAGATGACCAACCTGGCCGAGCTCGCCGAACCCCTGCACACCTACGTGGACGGGCTACGCGAACCCGGCCGGGTCACCGCCAAGCAGATGTTCGGGGCGGACGGCTGGGTCGCCCACCACGCCTCGAACGTCTTCGGCCACACCGGGGCATGGGACCATCCCGCCTACTTCTTCCCCGAGTCGGGCGCCTGGTTGTCGCTGCAGCTCTACGACCACTACCGGTTCACGCTGGACAAGCAGTTCCTGAAGCGGACCGCGTACCCGGTCATGAAGGAGACCGCGGCGTTCTGGCACGACTTCCTGCAGACCGACCCCAGGGACGGCAGGCTCGTCGCCATCCCCAGCCGATCCCCCGAGATCGGCCCCACCACGGCGGGGGCGGCGATGTCGCAGCAGATCCTCTGGCACCTGTTCACCGACCTGCGCGAGGCCGCGGAGCTGGTGGGCGAGGAGAAGGAGGCGGACGCCGCCGGCGACGTGCTGGCCAAGCTCGACCCGGGCCTACGGATCGGGAAGTGGGGGCAGCTGCAGGAGTGGAAGGAGGACATCGACGACCCGGCGGAGACCCACCGGCACGTCTCCCACCTGTTCTCGGTGCACCCGGGACGGCAGGTCTCGCCGCGTACGACGCCGGAGCTGGCGCAGGCGGCCAAGGTCTCGCTCAACGCCCGCACTGACGCGGGCACCGGCTGGAGCAAAGCCTGGAAGATCAACTTCTGGGCGCGGCTGCTCGACGGCGACCGCGCGCACAAGCTGCTGGCCGACCAGCTGAAGACCAGCACGCTGGCCAACCTTTGGGACACGCACCCGCCGTTTCAGATCGACGGCAACTTCGGCGCCACCTCCGGCATGACGGAGATGGTGCTGCAGAGCCACCTCGGGATGATCGACCTGCTGCCCGCGCTGCCCGCCGCCTGGGCCGACGGCAGCGTTTCCGGACTGCGTGCCCGCGGCGGCCACACCCTCGGGCTGACGTGGGCGTCGGGGCGGCTGTCCGAGGCGCGGCTGACGGCCGACGAGGGCGGCACGGTCACCCTGCGGAGTGACGCGTTCCGCGGCGGGGTCCGGGTCACGACGGATCGCGGGCGGCCGGTCGCCCACACCACCGACGGCGACACCGTGACCTTCCGCACCCGGCCCGGCGGGGACTACCGGATCGTGCCGGTCGGCCGGTAGACGGCACCGGATCGTCCCGGCCGGCCGGTAGACGGCGCGGGGCCCGAGCCGCCGGAGGCGGTCTCGGGACCCTGCCCTCTCCGGGCCCGGCATCCGCGGGCCCGGAGGGGGTAGGGGGTGCGCAGGGGGAAAGGAGGCCGTCATGCAGCACAACGGCCTGCGTACCGCGGTTCTCCTCGGTGCGCTGTCCGCTTTGATCATTCTGGTGGGGTGGTGGCTCGGCGGCGGGCGCGGGGTGCAGATCGCGGTCCTCGTCGCGCTCGCGAGCAACGCCGTCGCCTACTTCTTCTCGGACAAGATCGCACTGTCGGCGATGCGCGCGCAGCCGGTCGGACAGTCCGACTGGCCGGAACTGCACAGGATGGTCCGCGAGCTGTCGGACCGGGCGGGCCAGCCCATGCCACGGCTGTACATGTCGCCGATGCTGCAGCCCAACGCGTTCGCCACCGGCCGCAATCCTGAGCACGCGGCCGTCTGCGTAACCTTCGGGATCACCCACATGCTGAACGAACGCGAGCTGCGCGCGGTCATCGGTCACGAGCTGTCGCACGTGTACAACCGCGACATCCTGATCTCCTCGGTCGCGGGCGCGCTGGCCACGATGATCACCTACCTGGCTTACATGGTGGGGTTCTTCGGGGGCGGTGGCCGCAACAACAACGGGCCCGGGGTGTTCGGGGTGCTGGCGCTGATGATTCTCGGGCCGATGGCCGCCGCAATGATCCAGATGGCCATCTCGCGGGCGCGGGAGTACCAGGCGGACGAATCGGGCGCCCGGCTGACGCAGGACCCGCTGGGGCTGGCCGCCGCGCTGCGGAAGATCGATGCCGGGACGCGGCAGGTGCCGCTTCCGCAGAACGCCCGGCTGGAGTCGACCTCCCACCTCATGATCGCCAACCCGTTCCGCGGTGGCGGTCTCGGGCGGCTGTTCTCCACGCACCCGCCCATCGCCGATCGGATCCGCCGGCTGGAGTCCATGGCCGGGATCCAGGGCTGATCGCGGGAAATGCGGCGGCTGGCGGAGAGGACGCCACCGGAGCGGGAGCGCCATGTCGATCTGCTCCGCGCGATCGCCATCACGGCCGTCGTCGTCGGGCACTGGCTGGCGGTGCACGTCCAGGCAACCCCCGCCAGGGGCGTCCAAACCGGCAACGTGCTGGAGATCGTGCCGTGGACGCGCCCCCTGACCTGGCTGTTCCAGGTCATGCCCGTCTTCTTCCTGGTCGGCGGCTACGCCAATGCCGTCTCGCTGACCGCCCACCGCGAACGAGGCGGCGACGCGGCCGCATGGGTGCTGCGCCGTACCGACCGGCTCGTGCGGCCCACCACCGTAGTGCTGGCCGTGCTGGCCGGATCCGCCCTGGCAGCGCGGGCGCTGGGGGCCGATCCCGCGCTGGTCGGCACCGCGGTGTGGGCGGCTGGGATCCCGCTGTGGTTCCTGGTCGCCTACCTGGCCGTGGTCGTCCTCACCCCGCTGACCCACGCCCTCCACCGCCGCTACGGCCTGGCCGTGCCGATCGCGCTGACGGTTCTGGTCGGCGTCGGCGACGCGGCCCGGCTGGTGCTGAAGATGCCCGTCGCGGCCGACGGGAACTTCCTGCTCGCCTGGCTGGCCGTTCACCAGCTCGGCTTCTCCTGGCAGGACGGGCGGCTGCCGGCCAGGCCCGCTGTGGGGCTGCCGATGGCCGCCGCCGGGCTGACCGCGCTGGTGGCGCTCACCGTGGCGGGCCCCTACCCGACCAGCATGGTGGGGATCGCGGGACAGGAGATCCAGAACACCTCGCCTCCCACCCTGGCGCTGCTGGCGCTGGCGCTGACGCAGACCGGGCTCGCCTTGGCGTTCCGCGCTCCGGCTGCCCGGTGGTTGCGACGGCCGCGGCCCTGGACGGTGATCGTGGCGGTCAACCTGGTCATCATGACGCTGTTCCTGTGGCACATGACGGCCGCCGTGCTCGGCGCCCTGGCGCTGCACCGGACGGCCGTGCTGGCGGAGCCGCCCGGGTCGCCCGCGTGGGTGCTGATGCGGCTGCCCTGGCTGGTCGTGCTGACGCTGATCCTCGGCGTGCTGGTGCTGGTGTTCGGTCCTGTCGAACGGCGGGTCGGCCCCCGCCCCGCGGCGGGAGCCGTGGCCGGCGCGATAGCGGGCGTCCTCACGGTCCTCGGCGTGGGCGGGGTGCTCGCGGGCCTGCTCGGGGTCGCGCTCACGGGCCCGGGCGCGCACGGCTGGCCCGCCACGACCTTGATCGCCTACTTCGCCGGCGCCGGTGTCCTGCGGCTCGCCCGGTGGCGATCGGCCTCATGACTCCTCGTTCTCCAAGCGAACCAGGTGGGTGCCCGCGACCCGCTTGGCGATGATCGCGCCCGCCGCGCCCAGCTCCTCGACCCGGACGCGGATGTCGATCAGCCGGCCGGGATCGCGCCCGAGGGCCTCGGTGATGTGCAGCTGTGCGCCCGGGCCGACGCCGCCGCCCGGATCACCTGGTACGAGATGTGGTCCAGCGGGTGCCAGACCAGCGCCGACTCGGCGGGCCGCAGTGGCCACAACACCGGACGTGCGGGGGGAAGTCGCTGTCCGATCATGCGCCCCGTCCTACCCCGCGACCGGCGTCCGACACCTGCCCCCGACCTCGCCACGGCACGTACCGTCACGTCGTGACCCCTGGGTCAGCCGAGGCGGGCGAGCTCCTCCTTGCTGAGCTCCAGGGTGGCGGCGCCGACGGAGTCGAGGATGGTCTCCGGGCGGCTGGCGCCGGGAATGGGGATGACGACGGGGCTGCGGGCCAGCTCCCACGCGAGGCAGACCTGCTGCGGCGACACGCCCCGCTCCTCGGCGATCTCGTTGAAGGCGGCGTTGTGCCGGCCGAGCTCCCCGGTACGGCTGATGCCGCCCAGCGGCGACCACGGCAGGAAGGCCAGGCCGAGCTCGGCGCAGACGTCGATCTCGGGCTCGCTGGAGCGGAACCGCGGCGAGTACTCGTTCTGGACGCTCACCAGACGGTCACCGAGGATCTCGTGGGCGAGCCGGATCTGCTCCGGGTTAGCGTTCGAGATGCCCGCCATCTGGATCTTGCCGGCGTCGTGCAAGTCCTTAAGCGCGCCGATCGTCTCCTCGTACGGCACCCGCGGGTCCGGCCGATGGTGCTGGTAGAGCCCGATGCTGTCGACGCCGAGCGCCTTGAGCGACCGGTCGCAGGCCTCCTTCAGGTACGACGGGCTGCCGTCCACGTCCCAGCCGTCCGGCACGCGGGTGTGCCCGCCCTTGGTCGCGACCAGCACCGTGCCGGTGTCCCCGGCCCACAGGGACAGCGCCCGGGCGACCAGCCGCTCATTGTGTCCGACGTCGGTGTGCGACGGCGTATACGCATCAGCCGTGTCTATCAACGTCACGCCCGCGTCCAGGGCCGCCAAAATGGTACGGATCGACTGGGCTTCGTCCGGCATGTGACCGGCCACCGACATGGGCATGGCCCCAAGCCCGATGACGCCCACGCTGTGATTTCCCAAGGGACGTGTTCTCATGGGTCCACCCTGTCTGCTGGAGCGCACTCCAGGTCAAGACGGCCGGCCCGTCATGGGCGCACGGCGCCGAGCAGGCGCGTACGCCAGTAGTCGTCGAGGTCGACCACCTTGACCACGTCCCCGGTCTGGGGCGCGTGGACCATTTTCCCGTCGCCGGCGTACATGCCCATGTGCCCGAGCCCTTTACTGAAGAGCAGATCCCCCGGCTCGATCGTGTCCAGGGAGACACGACGGCCGGCGCCCCAGCTCCATTGGTCATAGGTCGTGCGCGGCAAGGAGACGCCGGCAGTGCGCCAGGCGGTCTGGACGAGGCCGGAGCAGTCGAAGGAGCCCGGCCCGGTGCCGCCGAACCGGTACGGCTTGCCCACTTGGGCGAAGGCGAACTCGAGCGCTGATCGGGCGTTCCCGGAGGCCGGCCCGGTGTACTGGATCCCAGGGCTTTCGGGGTTGCCGGTCCGGAAGAGGCCCAGCCGGCGCATGAGCCTGGTCTGCGCCGTGACCATCTTGTCGACCTTGGACTTCTCCGCGCGGACCTTGTCGCGCGCGGCCTCGGCCGCCGCCAGGACGGTCTTGGCCTCGCCGTGCCGGTCGCGCAATTCCTTGATGGCCGCCTCGTAGGCGTCCGCCTTCGCCGCCCGCGCTCGCGCCATCTCCTCGAGCGAGGCCATCGTGCCCAGGATCGCCTCGGGGTTGCTCGGGGCGGTCAACGGCGCCCAGCTCCCGAACGGGCCGAACTTGTAGTCGTTCACGGCAAGGGTGACGAGGTCCCGGCGCAGGGCGTCGGCTCGGGCGTCCTTGCCGGCGAGCTCGGTCTTGAGCACGTCGTACTTCTTCTTGGCCGTCTTGTAGGTCTCGGTGGCCTGGTTGTACTTCTCGACCAGCTGGTCGGCCTGCTCGTTCAGCTTCACCAGCCGGGCCCTGGCCTGGGCGGGCGACGGATCGGCCCGCGCGACCCCAGGGGTGGCGGCCAGCGCGACCGAGGCCAGCGCTAATGCGGCTGCTGTTCGCCCACGCCATGTCGCCGCGGCCACGACCATGCCTCCTCGTCCGAGTGGACTGTGGTGCCGATCCATGGGGAGATACGCGGGCCGGCTCCAGGATGTTCAGTGGGCGTGAACTCTTGGCGCCGTACCGGGCTAGTACCGGGTGTAAGCCGGTCACGGTGAGAAGGACACGTATGCCCCTCCCTGATGTGATGCGTTCGGAGAGTGACGACGCGACGTTAATCGCGCGCTCCTTCGACGACCCCCAATACTTCGGTGAGCTGTTTAGGAGACACGCCCCGCCCCTGCACCGCTACGCCGCCCGCCGGCTCGGCGGCGATCTCGCCGACGACATCGTGGCGGAGACCTTCCACCTGGCGTTCAGCAAGCGGGAGAGCTACGACCAGGCCCGGAGCGACGCGTTGCCGTGGTTGTGGCGCATCGCGACGAACCTGATGCGCCGCCACCACCGGTCGGAGTCGCGGATGTACCGCGCGCTGGCCCGCACCGGTGTCGACCCTGTGCTGGAAGGCCACGCCGACCTGGTCGCCGAACAGGTCACCGCCGCCGCGGGAACCTCAGACCTGGCGGCAGCGCTGGCCGGCCTGCGCAAAGGAGATCGTGACGTCCTGCTGCTGATCGCCTGGGGCGACCTCAACTACCAGCAGGTGGCTGACGTCCTGGACATTCCTGTGGGAACCGTGCGGTCGCGGCTGAACCGCGCCCGCACCAAAGTTCGGAAGGCGCTCGATGAACGAGACTGAACTGCTGGAGAAGATGAGATCGCAGATCGCCCTGCGGGATCCCGATGAGCTCGCCCTGGCCATCGGCTGGCGGCCGGGGGAGCCGGCGAAGACGCGGCGACCTCATCGGTGGCGTCGGCTGGTCGCCGGCGTGGTGGTGACGGCCGGGCTCGCAGCGGCCGCCGTGGTCGGCCCGAGCGTCGTGGCCGGGATCGGGGGAAGCGCCACGTCCTATGCCAGCTCGGCCATCGAGATCAGGCAGGAGAACGGGAAGTGGGTGGCCAGGATCAAGGATCCGCTGGCCGAGCACGCCGAATATGCCAAGGCCTTCCGTGCCGTCGGGCTGAACGTCGACCTGCAGCTCGTGCCCGTCTCGCCCAGCTTCGTCGGTGATCTGGTCCGGGCACGGCCCGGACCGAAGCCCGCGGGGACCTTCGAGGGCGGCCTCGAACCCAGCGGTTGCAAGATCGGCGAGGCGGGATGTCATCTGGCATTCCGGGTTCCCGTCGGTTTCGAGGGCGACGTACGCGCCCAGCTCGGTCGGCCGGCGGAGCCCGGCGAGATCTACCAGGCGGCGGCCACGGCTACGATGCCGGGGGAGGCGCTCGAGGGCGTGCGGCTGGAGGATCGCACCGTCGGCGAGGTGCTCGACGAGGTACACAAGCGTGACCTGCAGGTCGTCTATGAGCTGGTGAAGTCCGACCCCGGCGGCACCACGATCTTCTTCTTCCTCGACGGCAGGAAGGGAGCCTTCCGCGTCAAGTACGAACCCATCGCCGCCGACACCGTGCGCTCGGACTGGCTGGTGTGGCGGGCGGTGCCGCACAGCGAAGGGGTGGTCAAGCTGGTGGTCACGCCGCAGCCGTTGAAACCGGACGCTCCGCTGCCGGGGTCCTGAAGTCCTTGACCCGCCACAGGCGCGCCGTGGCGAGCACGACGAGCACCGTGGCCGCGGAGGTGAGCAGGCCGCCCTCGCCCAGCAGCCATGCCGATGCCGTGCCGGGGCCGGTCATCGGCTGGGCGACGAAGTAGATGGAGGCGTTCAGCGTGGCGTGGAAGAGCAGGACCGGCCAGATGCTGCCGGTCCGCAGCCGCAGCCACACCAGCGGGAACGCCAGCGCCACGGCCTCGACCGTGAAGATCGCCATGGCGTAGGCGGCGGGCACGCCGGGCTCGACCGCGCCGGGCACGAACAGCATCAGCGGATAGTGAAACGCGGCCCAGGCAAGCCCGACGATCAGCGCGGTGGCGTCGGGGCCGCGGGTTTCGGCCAGGCGCACGGTCAGCAGGGAGCTCCAGCCGAGCTGCTCGCCGAGCGCCAGCACCAGGAAGGGCACGACGCCGGGGACCAGGCCGATCAGCACGTCCAGCGGCGACCCGGGGACGAATGCGGCCAGGCCGGTCACCCAGGCGACGCCGTATCCGGCGCCGACGCAGAGCATCGGCAGGAGCCAGGCCAGGGCCAGCAGGCGCAGCGGGACCCGGCGGAAGCCCCAGTCGAGGCGGCGGGTGGCGATCAGAGCGGCCAGGGCGGGCAGGAACGCCTGACCGAAGAGAGCGATCTGGGCGAGGACGGGGGCCTGGTCAACGTGGGCGACGTTCGCGCCCTGGGCGACGGCCAGGGCCACGGTGGGCAGGACCAGCGCGGGGAGCGCCACGGCGAAGGTGGTGAGCTGTCGGTTCATGCCGAGCACCCCACCAGGCCGGCGGTCCCGAGCACATGAGGCTCGGGTCCCGGTCCTGTCAGGACAGGACCGGGGTCCCGGGACGGCCGGGTCAGCGGTTGTAGGCGGCGACGACCTCCACCTCGACGAGCCACCCCGCCACGGGGAGGTTCGCGATCTCGATCGTCACGCGGGCCGGGCGGGCGGCGTTGGCCTCCATCGGCGGGGCGGGCGGCGCCGTGCCCAGCGGGACGGGGACGGGCATGCCGGTGGCCAGGTCCACGTTGGCGAAGAACTGGCGGTAGGCGCGGTTCCAGCCGGCGAAGTCCGCCTCCGCCGCGCCCGGCGGCTTCTCCAGGTAGGCACGCATCGAGACCACGTCGCCGAGGCCCAGGCCGGCCGCGGTGAGGTTGGCCTTGATGCGCTTGAGCACGTTGAGGGCCTGCGCCTCGGTGATCGTGACGCCCGGCGGGAGCGCTGCACCGGGGAAGTCGATGTAGCGCTCGGGGGAGTCGGCCGGGGCTGCGGGGTTGGCCGCCGCCGGGCCCAGCCCGCTGGCGGTGTACGTGGCGACGAGCTTGCCGAGTGCCACGCCGTCGGCGATCGCCGGGTTGGTGTTGCCCGCCGGGAGGAAGGGCTTGACCTCGGTGGGCTTGGGCGACCACCACGTGGTGGCGGCGGCCGTACCCGAGCCCAGGACGAGGACGGCGGCCGCGGCGAGAGCGGCGGTGCGGATCTTCATAGGGGAGGGTTTCCTCTCAGGAGGTGCTCAGGACGCGCTGGTGCAGCTCGGTGACGACCTTGCGGGCCGACTCCAGAGCACCCGACTGCCAGGCGATCATGTAGCTCAGCCAGTCGCCCGCGAAGTACACATGGCCGGCGGGCTTGTTGAGCAGCTGGTACGCGCCCTGCCTGGACGGCCACCCCACCCAGGCGCCCTCGATGTGCGGCTGGAGCTTCCAGGCGACGGACACCGACGACGCCAGCTCGTCTCGGTACTTCGCACCGTGGATGAGCATGCCCTGCTCGACCGCGCGGCGTTCGCGGTCGGCGTGCTTGAGCGCGGCGTACGCGTCGGCCTGCGCGCCGAAGTTGTAGTAGCCGACGACCAGGCCGCGGGCGGAGCCGTACCCGGAGGAGGGGTACCAGATCGTGGCGACGTCGAGGTCGGTGCTGGTGATGCCGCCGTAGATGTCCTCGTCGGTCTCCCACCAGCGGCGGCGGTATTCCAGCCCGATCTTGCCCGAGCTGGCCACGGTAGGCGTGGTGAGCGCGGACTGCACCTCCGCACCTAGATTGTGCGGGGTCTTGGCCAGGATGTGCGGCGGCATCGCGGCCACGCACATGTCCGCCTTGATCTTCTGCGTACGGCCGTGCCGGTCGGTGTACTCCACCTCCACGCCGTCCGGCAGATCGGTGATCTTGGTGACGGCGGACCGCAGCTTGATCCGCTGCCGCCCGATCTTGTCGGCGAACGCCCGCGGGATCTGGTCCATGCCGCCCACCGGCTGGAACATCAGCATCGCCTGGTCGTAGCCGAACTCGAACGCGAAGCGCTGCCCGATGCCGCTCGACAACACCTCCGACAGCGACGGCACCGGCCCGAGCACCGTGCCCGGCTGCTCGCCCGCTCCCGGGTTCACGCCGTAGCCGCGGCGCGAGCTCCCGGAGTACTTGAACCCGCTCGCCTTGTTGCCCACCGCCCCGAAGCTCGACAGGAACGCGATCAGCCGCTCCTTGTCCTGCGCGGTCAGCGCCCCGTCCAGCGCGCCCGCGTCGGTCGCCCGCGACAGCAGCTCCGACACGTACCCGTAGACGTCGGCCTTGGCCGTGCGCCAGCGGACGGGAGCCGGCATGCCCTGGTGATAGATGTACGCCTGCGCGTTGGAGTTCGTGAACACCTCCAGGTCCACGCCCAACTCGCGGCAGTAGTCCATGGTGACCATCCACTGCGCCAGCCGCGCCGGTCCCGCGTTGAGATAGGCGCCGTCCCGGAAGCGCGCGACCTGCGTGGAGCCGTCCAACTCGGTGACGCGGTCGCCGCCGCGGATGGTCCAGTTGCGCCCGCCGACCCGGTCGAGGGCCTCCAGGATCGTGCAGTCATACCCTGCCTTGCCCAGCTCGTACGCCGTGGCCAGCCCGGCCACTCCCGCGCCGAGGACCACCACCTTCTTCGCGGACCGTCCGGTGAGCGAGAAGTCGGATGACTGCGGTGGGTCGAAGGCGCCCTTCGCGGACGCCTCGGCGGTCGGCGCGAGCCCGAGCGCCCCCATAGTCGCAAAGAGCGCGCCTGCCCCGCCGGACAACCCCACTGCGGACAGGAACTCGCGTCTGCTGTTCCCCAACACGCACCTCCATGATTGGTCGGAGGTGAGTCTGCGAGTGTTTTGTTGCCGGTGATCATGCCGTGTGTTCTAAATGGGTTTCGGCACGGTCATCGGGGCCGGCGGGAATAGGTGAGGTCTTTGGGGTTCCCTTACAGGGCGGTGATGACCCGTACGCGGTCGGCGACCACGCGCTTGCTGATGTCCGCGTTCGGGTTGAGCCAGTCGTGCGCGTGCGGGGCGCCGGGGTGGACGTGCAGCTCGCAGGAGATGCCCGCGGCCAGCAGCTTCCCGGCGTACGCGATGCTCTCGTCGCGGAAAATATCCAGGTCGCCCACCTCGATGTAGGCCGGCGCCAGCCCGGCGAAGTCGCGCAGGCGGGCCGGCGCCGCCACCGGGGGCACCGACGGCGTGCCGAGCGCGTCGCCCAGCAGGGCCTTCCAGCCGGTGTAGTTATTGTCGTAGGTCCACACCGCCATGGGCGCCAGCACCGGGTCGGGCTTGGTGTTGCGGTCGTCGAGCATCGGGTAGATCAGGATCTGCCTGGCCAGCCGCACGCCGTTGTCGCGGGCCAGAATGGCCGCGGCCGCGCCGACGCCGCCACCGCCGCTGTCGCCCATCAGCGCGATGCGCGCGTGGTCGACTCCCAGCTCGCCGGCGTGGTCGAACAGCCACCTGACCCCGGCGAAGGAGTCCTCGGCAGGCGTGGTGCCGGGGAACTCCGGCGCCAGGCGGTAGCCGACGGCGAGGAACGGAACCCCGGTGAGCTGGACGTAGTGCCGCACCAGCCGGTCGTAGTTGTCCAGCGATCCGCAGATCATGCCGCCGCCGTGGATGTAGACCACCGCGGCGCCGGTACGCGACCCGGCGTGGGTGTACCAGCGCATGGGGATGGCGGCGCCGTCCGCGGCGGTCGCGGTGCACGGCGTCATGGTCACATCGGGGGCGTCCGGCAGGGCGTCGAAGGTCATCTTCAACGTCTCGTCGATCATCGCCCGCAGGCCGATGGCGTCACCCCGCTCGGGCAGGATGACGTCGGCCATGGTCTGCGCCTGGGCCATCAAGACGGCCGCGATCTCCGGGTCAAGCGTCATCGTCATGGGGGGTTCCTCCTGTGGGGGGTGTCTGTGCGGCGATGTGGGCTGGGGTGGGGAGTGTCTGTGTGGCGATGTCGGCTGGGGTGGCGGGTGTTTGCGGGCCGACGTCGACCTGGAGCGCAGGCAGGGCGTTGCCGCTGCCGACCAGCCACGGCGGCATCAGCGCCGTGATCGCTTCGGCCAGCTCATGGGGACTGCACGGGTCAGGATCGGCCAGCCACTCCGACAACACGGCCAGCACGCCGCCGATGACGAACGCCGCCGCCCGCCGGCTGTCGAGCCCCTGCGGGCGTCCTGGCACCGCCTCGATTGACTGCTGGGTCTGGCGTACCAGCGCCTCGCGCAGTTCATCGCGCGCAGAGCCGTCGCCGGCCGCGGCCACCAGCGTCGCGTACAGGTGCCGATGCCCGGCGATGTGCGCGAAAAAGGCGCCGTACGTCATCCGGGTGACGCTCGCGCCGGACAGGTCGTTGGCCCGCCGCATCGCGGTGTCCCGCTCGCCCAGCTCATCGAGCGCGGTGCGGACCGCGGCGATGCCGAGCTCCTCGATGGAGGTGAAGTGGCAGTAGAAGGCGCTGCGGCTCACCCCGGCTTCGCGCACGAGAGAGGCCACGGTCGGCACCTGACCCGTGAGGGCGAGCTGGCGCTCGAACTCGGCCAGGAGTAAAGCGCGGGTGCGTTGTGCCCGCGGATCCGCCAGGTCGCCGGTGCGCATGAACGCCGCGGGGGGAACTCCGGTGAGAGCCATGCCGGACACTGTAGAAAGGTATCGGACACATGTCCAGTACTTGTCGGACACATGTCCATAAGATCCGATACCGCAGGTCGACGCCCCTTCGATGTCCACATGGCCCGTAGTCGCCGCATCGTAGTTATCGGTCTCTATCAGCAGTGCCCTCAAGAACCGGGGGCGGGTGGGGTGGCAAGAGGGTGGACATATTCGACCGCGACCCTGCAGCCCCTTATTTAGCCGACTAGCTGCGGAAACGCGTCTGCGTTCGCAGTGCACCTATGTAACGCCTAGGTAACAGATTCTTGTCGGCCGGCTAACTTCCGGCCTACTCTCCGGGAGAACGGTTTCTATCTAGCCCGAAAGCACCCCCCATGCGCCTACGGCACCCCTTACGCGGCCTCCTGGCCGCGATCCTGCTGCTGCCCTTTCATGTCCCGGCACCCGCCGCGGCCACCGCCACCGCCCCGTTGCCCGCCGGATACGTGGACATGGTCACGTTCGGCGACACCGCGTCCGAGAGCGCGCACGCGCTGCAGGCGGCGTCCACCGCGGTGGTGGACGGGGCGCTGGGAGAGCCGGCCAGGGTCGCCAAGCCGACCGACCCGCCGAGCGTGAAGGGCGGTGAGCTGCGGTTCAGGGTGGCGGTCGACCCCGTCGCGCAGAACTACTTCACGCTGAAGTTCTGGGGGAGCGACGTCTCTCCGTACAAGACGATCGCCTACATCAACGGTGAGCAGATCGGCTACCGCCGCTCCGGCGACTACGAAGCGATCAACATCGGGTCCAGCAGGCCGTTGCCGGGCCTGTTCCACTACAACACGATCATGTTGCCGCTGGAGCACACGCGTGGCCGGCGGGTGGCGGAGATGACCGTCAGGACGTATGACGCCGGGTTCAGCCAGCCCGTGACCGCCGACTCGCGCGGCTACTACAAGGCCTACACGCACACCACCGCCTCCCTGGACGTGTCCGGCGAGAAGCAGGGGGCGGTCACCGCGGACACCACGCCCGCGGCCGGCCCCACCGACGCCGAGAAGCAGGCGATGGTCGACCGCTACCGGCAGAGCCAGATCGCCCTGTTCAACCAGTACAGCGCGCAGCTCGACGCCTCACCGACCGCGAAACTGTCGATCGTCCGCTACCAGGAGGACCTGCGCTTCTACGCCTCCGCGCTGCTGGAGCCGTGGGTGCCGGCGAACACGCCCGAGCTCAAGAAGGCGGCGCTGCGGCGGCTGTTCAAGGCCATCGACAACCACGTGAAGGATTACTACGCCAACACCCGGCTGCTGTTGAGGGGCGGCCACCAGGGCGACTGGGGTGGCTACTACGGGGCGCTCGGCGAGGCCCTGTACATCGTGGAGAATCTGATCCCCGAGGTCTACGGCACGGAGGAGTTCGCGGCGTTCCTGGACGAGCCCTTCGTCACCGGCACGCTGGACGGGCCGTCCTCGCTCAAGGGCGTGGACTGGGACGGCGGCGAGTTGTCCAGGCGGGAGGCGTACGAGCGGGTGCTGAAGGCCAACTTCGACTTCGCCCGAGCGCGCCTGTCCTACATCTTCAACCAGGTCATGTACACCTACGAGGGCGCGTGGGAGGCGCACGAGGGCCTGCGGGTGATCGGGTCGCGGTTCTACGAGGGCAAGGCCAGGAGCCACCGGATCCTGCTGGAGTCGCTCGGCGCCGAGCCGTTCCTCGGTGAAGAGGTGCTGGTGGGGCCTGACGGCAAGGACCTGGACCTCTACCACTCGCTCTTCTACCACGACCAGACGGCCCGCTTCACCGACGACTTCGCGCAGATCGTCGCGAAGGGCCTGGCGAAGTCGAAGCTCGACGCGGACGGGAAGGTGGTGCGCCGCCTGCCGTACGGCGAGCACTACACCGGCTTGACGAAAGCGGGCTTGACCAGGGAGAACACCTTCGTCGCCAACTACGGCGAGGCCACCAACTACCTGCCGGAGTGGTTCTTCCGCACCTGGGGACACAAGGGCGACGAGAAGATCAACGACGAGATCCTCAAGCTGGCGCTGAAGAACCTGCACGCGCGCGGCTATACGCGTTACACCGGCGTCGACGCGAACGGCAAGCGCGTCGCTCTGGCCGAGATGGTCGTCGACGAGCGCAACGCGAGCTACCCGGGCTGGCCGGCCTACGCCCTGCGCAACACCGAGGGCCGCACGATGGAGTACGTCGCGCTCGACAAGCACATGGCCGAGCACGCCGAGCGTTACGCGGGCGCGGAGTGGGAGCCGTACCGGCGCTACGCGAACGAGGCCGTCGGATTCGTCCAGCAGCAGCTCGCCGACAACCAGTACTTCAACACGTTCTCCTCCGTGGAGGCCAAGCGGAAGTACGACCTGTGGCTGCCCGAGACCTACGCCTACCTGCGCGGCAGGCCCGCGGCCGGGGTCGTGCTCCCGCAGACGGACTTCGCCGCGTACACGTCCGAGCAGCTTGCCGCGATGGGCGTCGATCCGGCCCGCTACGAGCGGTTCGCCTTCGCGGACGTGGACAACATGTTCGTCTCCCTTCGCGATGGCGACACAAGGATCTTCGGCTCGCTGTTCGAACGGCAGCGCGGCGTCGCCGGGAACGGGCGGCTGCACGTCCTGGCCAAGAACCACCACGCCATCGTGCAGCTCGCCACGGACACGCAGTTCACCTTCCGCGACTACAACGTGCGGATGGACAACATCGACGTCGACTTCATGGAGGACCAGCAGAAGGGCGACGGCGGCCTGCCGCAGGCGCTGGCCGGCGAGATCCTGCCCGCCGTCCACCAGCCGGGCGTCGGCACCGTCCGGCGGGAGAACTACGAGTTCGACACCCCCTACTCGGGCTACGCCGACTTCCTGACCGCCCGCTACGGGAGCTACCTGTTCGCGTTCAACACCACCAGGGACGTCTACGGGAACGAGCGGTCGTTCTCCCTGGACGTGCCCGGCGACGCCGTGGACCTGGTCTCGGGCAAGCAAGTGGCCAAGGGCACGGTGAGCGTGCCACCCGAGACGGCGATGGTGCTGAAGCTGGACGTGACGGAGCGGCCCAGGCCACACCATGTGGACTTCGTGCAGGCGCTGCGCGACCGCGACGGCGTCACCCTCACCTGGAAGCCCTCCGCCGGCGCCGAGTCTTACACGATCAGGCGCGACGGCAAGGTGATCGCCACCGGCGTCCGCGGCACGACGTTCACGGCCGACCAGCAGGGCGCCTACACCGTGACCGGGGTCAACCGGCACGGCGAAGGGTGGGCGTCGCAGGCCGTCGAGCCGCCCGCCGAGCCGGTCGACCGCATCGGCGAGATCACCGGCCGCGTCAAGACGAGCAAGCAACGTGTCGAGCTCACCGGCGGCAACGGGAAGGGGCTCGGCGAAGGCGACGACTACTACCTGGACAAGCGCGATATCCAGGACACCCTGCTGTTCTCCAACGAGGTGCTCACCGGCAGTGGATCGGTCAGCGCGAGGATCGAGCAGGCGCAGGGCCCGGCGAGCGGGGTCATGCTCCGGGCCGACGCCCGCTACATCTACTTCGGCGCCGACGCCGAGGGCCGGCTCGTCCTGCAGAACCGCACCCGCGACTCCCGCCACGACTGGCAGGACGACCGGCGCAGCCCGATCAACGCGAACGTCCATGGCTACACCGCGGCCGAGTACCCTTTCGTCAAGCTGGTGCGGGACGCCGACTCCCACTTCGTGCGGGCGTGGGCGAGCAAGGACGGCCGGTCGTGGTCGTTCGTGGCCGAGCTGTTCACCCCCTTTCCCGAAGGCGTGTACGCCGGAGTCGTGGCAGCCACGGCGGCCACGTTCACCGACGTCACGGTCTCGCCCGACCGCGACGGCACCCTGTACGCCCGCGTGGAGCGGGTCAGGGACCAGGTGACGCTGCACTGGAGCAAGCCGGACACCGCCACCCGGTTCACCGTGTACCGCAAGGACGGAGCGGCCGGGACGTGGCGCCCGGTGCTGTCGAACGCACTGACCTTCAGCTTCACCGACGAGCCGCTGCGCCACGGCACCCGCTTCTACCGGATCACGACGCTCGGCGCCGACGGCGCCGAGCGGCCGGGTACCGGCCTGCTGATGGCGACGGCCGAGCCGCTCGCCGCGGTGATCGCCGAGGCGGAGAAGCTGCCCGCGGCCGACTACACCAAGGGCAGCTACTACCTGCTGACCCAGGCGATCGCCGAGGCGAAGGCAGGCGGTGACGAGGGCGAGCTGATCGACCGGATCTACGCGGCCGTCGAGCAACTCGTGCCCATAGGCGCGTTGCTGCAGAAGGTGACCGTCGACCCGTCCATGGTGGAGGCGTCCACGGAGGCGTGGGGAGGCGGCGGCACCAAGGCCGAGAACGGCTGGCGCGCCTTCGACGGCGACCTGGCCACCGCCACCGACACGACCACGGCGTCGGGCTGGATCGACGTGCGCCTGCCGAAGGCGGTGGCGCTGGACGCCCTCCGCTACCACCCGCGGGTCACGCACGTCACCAGGCTGAACGGGGCCGTGTTCAGGGCATCCGCCGACGGCGGCGCGACCTGGACCGACCTGCACACGGTCAGCGGGGTCGCGGCCGCGCAGTGGTACACGGTCCCGATCCCGCGGACCGCCGCCCACCCATGGCTGCGCGTCGCCTTCCCGACCGGCAACACGAACGTGGCCGAGATCGAGTTCCTGTCCATGACCGACGACCGCACCCTGCTCGACCTGCTCATCGAGGAGGCCGAGGCCATAGACCCGAGCCGGCACACCGCCGAGCTGACCGCGGCACTCGAGCACGCCCGATCCGACCTGGCCGGCCAGGACCAGATCGACGCGGCGGCCGAGCGGCTGCGCCTCGCGCTCGCGAACCTGTGAACCACCGGTGGTACGGCCCGCCACGGGCCGTACCACCACTCCACACCCCTGAAGGAGCACGCCCGAAGGAGAGATCATGTCCGCTCGCACGCCCCACGTCAGCCGCCGGACAGCGCTCAAGACGGGACTCGCCGCCGGTGTCGGCGCGGCCCTGCTCATCCGCGCCGAACCCGCCGCCGCCGCGACCCACCCCGGCCTGTTGCACACCCAGGCCGACTTCGACCGTATGCGGGCCCAGGTCAACGCCGGCGCCCAGCCGTGGAAGGCGGGCTGGGACCGGCTCGTGGCCAACGCCCACTCCCAAAGCACCTGGACGCCCCGCCCCACCGCGACGATCATCCGGGGCGGCGACGGCCAGAACTACCCGCAGCTCTACAACGACATCCACGCCGCCTACCAGAACGCGCTGCGGTGGAAGGTCAGCGGCAGTACGGCGCACGGCAACAAGGCCCGCGACATCCTCAACGCCTGGTCGGGAACGCTCACCACGGTCACCGGCAACGCCGACAGGTTCCTGGCGGCGGGTATCTACGGCTACCAGTTCGCCAACGTCGGCGAGATCATGCGTGGCTACAGCGGCTTCGACCTGGCCCGCTTCCAGCGCATGATGCTCAACGTCTTCTATCCGCTCAACGACCAGTTCCTGACCAACCACAACGGCGCCTGCATCACCAACTACTGGGCCAACTGGGACCTGTGCACCATGAACTCGGTCCTGGCCATCGGCGTGCTCTGCGACCGCCAGGACCTCATCGACCGGGCCGTCACCTACTTCAGGACCGGCGCGGGCAACGGCTCGATCATGCACGCCGTCCCGTTCCTGCACAGCGGCGGGCTCGCGCAGTGGCAGGAGAGCGGGCGCGACCAGGGCCACACTGTGATGGGCGTCGGCCAGATGGGCGCCTTCTGCGAGATGGCCTGGAACCAGGGCATCGACCTGTACGGCTACGCCGACAACCGGTTCATGAAGGCGTGCGAGTACATCGCCAAGTACAACCTGGGCGAGGACGTCCCGTTCACCGCCTACACCTGGGGCACCGGCCAGAACTGCGCCCAGCAGACGCACACCGTCATCTCGTCGGCGGGCCGCGGCCACGTGCGCCCCGTCTGGGAGACGGTCTACAACCACTACGCGGTCAGGCGCGGCCTGCCCATGCCGTACGCGGCTGCGTTCGTCGCCCAGGTTCGGCCGGAAGGCGGCGGCGGTGACTACGGGACCACCAGCGGCGGCTTCGACCAGCTCGGGTTCGGCACGCTCACGCACACGAGAGCCGCCGGCGCCGCCACCCTCCCGACGGGGACGACGCGATCATTACGGTCGGTCAACTATCCGGCCCGCTTCATCAGGCACGAGAACTACCTCGGCTACCTGCACGAGGTGAGCGCCTCCAGCGACGCGCAGACCCGGCAGGACGCCACCTTCACCATCGTGCCCGGCCTGGCCGCGCCGAACGGCTACTCGCTGCGCGCCGCCAACGGGCAATACCTGCGCCACTACGACTTCCGGGTGCGCCTGGCCGCCGACGACGGGACGGCCACGTTCAAGAGCGACGCCACCTTCTACGCCGTCCCCGGCGTTGCGAGCGGCTCGGTGCGTCTCGAATCGAGCAACTACCCCGGCCGCTACCTGCGGCACCGCAACTACGAGCTCTGGGTGGACGCCTACGACGGCACGAGCGGATTCCGCGACGACAGCTCCTTCACGGCCGTCACCGCCTGGGCTTGACCGGTTCGCGGGCGGGTGGCGCGACGGACTGGCGCACCACGACGTGGGTGCCGAACACGGCGTGCTGCTCCGAGCCGCTGCGCGCCCACCCCTCCTTCAGCTCCAACCCCAGCCGCACGGCACTGCGGCCCAGCTCCTCGTACGGCACGCGCACGGCTCCCGAGATCGGCAACCTCACCTGGGCCCTGCACAACGTCTGGTTGTCCTACCGGCACACCATGGACACCGACGTGCTCCGCGACGTCCTGTTCCCGCTGCTGCGCCGATCGATCAACTACTACCGGCGCCTGCCGACGGCCTTCTCTCCCGAGTACGGCGGCGCGCTCGACTGCACCTACGACCTCGCGCTCATCAGATGGGGCTGCGACGCTGCTGGAGCCGGCCTCGCTGTGGGAGCTCGGGGCGTACAGCCGTCGGCGCCGAGGTGTTCAAAGAGCCGGCGGCCCTCACCGAGCAGGACCGGGACCAGGTGGATCTCTGTCTCGTCGAGGAGCCCCGCCAGGCGACAACGCCGAGACATGGTCGCGGACCAGATCGTGGAACCGGTACCGGGTGGGGGCGGGCTCTTGCAGGAGATGGACGTCCAGCAGTTGGTCCAGTTCCCGCCTGGCCCGCACCACGGTCGTGTCCTGTACGGCGGCGGCCTCGTCAACGCCGAACTCGGCGCCGACGAGCGAGCCCAGCAGCCGATACACACGCCGCTGGTCCTCGGAAAGCCGCTGATAGGACAGATCCAGGGCGGCGGTGACGCTGTGCCGCCCGACCGTCAGCTCGGCCAGTCGATCATCGTTCAACCGGTCAAGCAGATGTCTCACGCTCCAGGTGGGACGCGCCTGAAGCCGGACGGCGGCGATGCGGATGGCGAGCGGGAGCAGCCCGCACCGCTCCACGGTCTCCGTCAGGACACCCCCCGGCGCGTCCATGACGTGCTCCCGCCCAACCGTATGGGTGAACAGGGCGACCGCCTCCTCCCGCGGCAGGACGTCCAACGACAAGGTCCGGGTGTCGTCGAGGCCGATCAGGCGGCGCCGGCTGGTGACGATCAGCCGGCAGCCCGGGCCGGCGGGCAGCAGCGGGCAGACCTGATCTTCATCGGCGGCGTTGTCCAGCACGATCAGGACTTTGCGATCGGCCACCACACTGCGGTACAGCGCGGCGCGGTCGTCGACATGCTCGGGGACACGCTCGCCGGGAACGCTGAGTGCTCTGAGCACGCGGGCCAGCGCGTCGCCCGGATCGACCGGTGTCATTCCCTGGGTATGGCCGTGGAGGTTCACGAACAACTGCCCGTCGGGAAACCGGGGTGCGAGCCGATGGGCGGCATGAACCGCCAGCGCCGTCTTGCCGGCTCCGGCCATGCCGTCGATGGCGACGACGGTTGCCGTGTTCGCGTTCTCGTAATCCTCCAAGGCCGTCAGTTCGCGCTCTCGGCCGACGAACGCCGCCACACCGGCCGGTAACTGCCGGGGAACGGTCACCGCTGCCGGCGGTGTGCCTGCCGGATCATCGCGTTCAGGGGAAGCCGGCAGGCTCCGGGCGACGGCGGCCAGCGTCGCGCGCTCTTCCCCGTCCAGCCCCAACGCCTCCGCCAGCAGCCGGATCGATTCCATGCGAGGTTGCTGAAGCCCGCTGCTCTCCAACCGGCGAACCGTCCGGACGTTGAGGCCGGCCCCTTGGGCCAGTTGCTCCTGTGTCAGCAACGCCCGCTCCCGCCACCTGCGCAGGAGCGTTCCCAAGGGCAGCCCGGCGTCGGGCCACTCCGTCGAAAGTCTGTTACCAGTGATCACGGTCGGTCGACACCCCCCGTCTCGTCGCCCCCTGGCCGCTGAGATCCGCAGGTCCATCAAAGGCGCGTCCCGGCTGTTCAGACCACGGTCGGACGAAAGCGAACGGAATTGGACGCACTGAAGGTGGGGCCGCATGATCGCGATTCGCGGGTATCTCGATTGATCGGCCTCGCCGCGATTGGCCAGAATGAGGCCATGGGTGAGGGTGACGGGGGCGGCCACCGACCGCCGCGGGCACAGGCGCCGACCGGTCTCCGGCCGCCCCGGAGTGGCGGTGTCCCGCTGCCGTCCGACCATTCGGACGACGTGTGCCCCTACCAAGGCCTCGCACCGTTCGAGACCGAGAAGAGCGAGTTCTACTTCGGACGCGCGCGGGCGACGCACGGTCTGCTCGAGCGCCTGGGCCCGCGCCTGGACGAGCACGGGTCCATCCTGCTGGTCTCGGGCGCCTCGGGTGTGGGCAAGTCGTCGCTGTTACGGGCGGGGCTGATGCCGGCGCTGACCAAGGGCTTGCTGCCGCTCGCCGGATCGCAGCGTTGGCCGCGCCTGCTCATCACGCCGACCTCGAGGCCGTTACAGGCACTTGCCGAAGGCTGGATGGCGGCGTTCGGCGGGCACGTCGAAACGGTGCACGAGCAACTGCGGGACGATCCGAAGCAGATGGTGTCAGAGGCTTTCTCACCGGACCGCCGTCTCGTCCTGGTCGTCGATCAGTTCGAGGAACTGTTCACTCTGGTGACCGACGAGCGGGAGCGCCAATCGTTCGTGAGGGCTCTGCACGCGCTGACCGAAGGCCCGTCCGGCGCCGGAGTGATCATCGGTGTACGTGCGGACTACTGGGACCGCTGCGCGGCCTACCCGCAGTTCGCCGAGGCCATCCAGGACGGCCAGGTCATCGTCGAGCCGATGACGGAGTCGGACCTCCGGCTGGCCATCACCGGCCCCGCGGCCGCGGTGGGCCTGGAGATCGAGCCCGGTCTGGTGGAGACCATCCTGGGCGAACTACGCGTCGACCAGGCCGCCGGTGATCGCTACGAGGCCGGGGCCCTGCCGCTGCTTTCGCAGGCGCTGCGCAACACCTGGGAGAGACGTGAGGACGGCCGGCTGACCCTCCGGGGCTATGAGGAATCCGGCCGGGTCCGCGACTCCGTGCGGCGCACGGCCGACGAGGTCCTCGGACGGCTGTCGCCGGAGGACAGCAAGGCCGCGCTCCGGATCTTCCGGCGGATGACGCTGATCACCGCGGGCGGGCGGCTGGGGCGGCGCCGGGTGACGCCGGCCGAGGTCCACGCGGCCGCGGCCGCGCAGTCGGCGGAGCGGCGTGCCCAGGTCGAGGAGCTGCTTTCGGCGTTCGCCGACCGGCGCCTTCTCACGCTGCACGAGGACAGCGTCGAGATCGCCCACGACGCCCTGCTGACCGCCTGGCCCACCCTGCGGCAGTGGCTCGAACCGGACATGACCGCACAGGCGGTGTACGACCAGCTCGCCGCGGACGCCGCCCAGTGGGCCGAGAACCACCGCGACCCCGCCTTCCTCTACCGGGGCGCCCGTCTGCTGGCGGTCGATGACAGCCGGCCCCGCTGGGACCGCGACCCCGACAGCTTCCCGCCGCCCGGTCCGACCGTGGAGAGATTCCTCGCGGCGTCGACCGAGGCGGCACGGCGGGCGGGCCGCCGTCGGCGTCTCGTCATCGCAGGGCTCGGGGCGCTGTCGGCTCTCGCCCTCGTCGCGGCCGGCGCCGCCGTCAACGCGGCGCGCAACGCCGTCGATGCGGCGAACGAGGCTGATCGGCAACGCAGCGTGGCGAGCTCCCGCCAGTTGGCGGCGCAGAGCGAGGTCACCGGCGACTCCGCCCTGTCGTCGATGCTGGCTGTGGCGGCGTGGCGAATCGCTGACACCGACGAGGCCCGCAACCGCGTGCTGTCCGCGGCCACCCGCACCGGCCGCGGGATCCTCACCGGGCACACGCGAGGCGTCACGGGCCTGGTGTTCAGCCCTGACGGTTCGATCATCGCGACAGGAAGCGACGACGAGACCGTACGGCTCTGGGACACGGCATCGCGACGGCAGCTCGGCGCCCCGATCACCCGGCCGAAGTACAGCTGCTTGAGCGGCACCAAGCTGGCCTTCAGCCCCGATGGCCGTACGCTGGCCACGGCGTGTCTCAGCACCGTCCGGTTCTACGACGTGGCCACCCACCGCGAGGTGGGCGCCCCGCTGGACCAGGAGTCGGTCGTGAGGGCGTTCGCGTACAACCCGGATGGGAAGACCATCGTGACCGGAGACAGCAAGGGCGTCGTCCGGCAGTGGGACGCGACCACGCGCCGCCCGCACGGCACTCCCATACGCCACCCCGGTGACAAGTCGCGCGACGAGACCTCCGTCACCAGGGTGACGTTCAGCCGGGATGGGAAGATCCTGGCAACCGCCGGCGGGGACAACACCGTACGACTATGGGACACCGCCACCTCCCGCCGGCTCGGCGCCCCCTTCGCAGGACACACCGAATCCGTCACCGATCTCGCCATCAGCCCGGACGGCACCACCCTCGCGACCGTGGGCTGGGACCGGACGGGGCGCCTCTGGGACATGGCCACGCATAAGGAGACAGGCAGGCTCAAGGACCGCACCGCCGGTTACGAGTCGATCGCCTTCAGCCCCGACGGCACACGGATCGTCACCGGCGGAGACAGCGGTCGCACCGTCGTGTGGGACACGGTCAGCCGGCAACAGGTGTTCGTGCTCGCCGACAATTTCAGCAGTGTCAACGGCGTGGCGTTCAGCCCGGACGGAAAGCTGCTGGCCGCCGCCAGCGACGACGGCGACGTACGGCTGGCCGACCCGCAGGTTTTCCAGCAGCTCGGGACCCCCATGCCCGCGATGTCGTCCGTCGCGCTGAGCCCTGACGGACGAATCCTGGCCGCCGGTGTGCCCGACGACAAGAACCCCGCGATCCAGCTGTGGGACGTGGCCACCCAGCGTCCCCTCGGCCCGCCACTCAGTCCCAAGGGCACGCGCCGCGCGGTGTACCACGTCGAATTCACCCCCGACGGGCGGATGCTCCTGACGTCCCACGCGGACGGCCTGCGCCTCTGGGACGTCGCGGGGCGCCGCGAGATAGCCCATGACCCGGCGCTCAAGGGTGTGGCCAGGATCAGTCCCGACGGCAGGTTCGCCGCCGTGAACGAGGACGACGCCATCGTGTTCTGGGACATCGCGCGCCGCCGCGAGACCGGGACGCGCATCCGCGTACCCGGCCACACCGACATCATCACGGGGATGGCGATCAGCCCCGACGGGGCGATGGTGGCGACCACGGGCTGGGACAACCGGACACGGCTCTTCGAGGTGACAACCGGCCGCGAGATCCCGGGCCCGCCGTTCAAGGGCGCTGGCGGGTTCGTCAACGCCCTGGCGTTCAGTCCCGATGGCGGCAGGCTGGCCCTCACGGCCTCCGACAACAGCGTCCGGTTCTGGGACGTGCCCGGCCGCCACTCGGTCGGCGTCGGTCTGATCGTCGAGGACCACGTAACGTACAGCCTCGCGTTCAGCGCGGACGGTCAGGTTCTCGCCACCGGCTTGACCGGCGGGGATGTGCAGCTGTGGGATCTGCGGACCTACCGGCGGCTCGGCGCCCCGATGGTCGGGCACAAGAGCGGTGTGACCGCGCTCGCCTACGCTCGGGACGGGACCATCGTCGCCACGGTCGCGGGCGACAACAGCGCGCGGCTGTGGAACGTCCGCAGGCCCCCCGACCTGGTCGCCGCGGCGTGCGCCAACGCGGGCCGGTCTCTCACCCGCGAGGAATGGGAGAATCTCGTGCCGCAGGAGAAGTACCGCCAGACGTGTCCGTGACCCTGGACCCCATCATGGAGAAGGCGAGCATGTTCCTGCGAGGTCTGCGGCGGCGGACGGGCAGGCCCGTCCCGGAACTGGTCGAGTTGTTCCGCTCGATCGTGGAGGGCGGCCGCCAGCTCCACCCGATGGCCTCCGATTTCCTGGAACACTTCATGGACGGCGCCGGCGCCTCCAGGACGATGTCACTGCGCTGGCTGCGCTCGTTCAGAGTGATCAAGAAGGCCGAGCGCAAGAACCAGCGCCGGTTCGAACGGCAGCTCGCGCGGGAGGCCGGGCGGTTGGGCGACGGCGCCTCCACCTGGTTGCACGATCACTGGGACGCGCGGATCAACGCGTTCATCGGTACGGAGCTCTTCTACGTCAGCAGGATGAGCCTGCTGCGCTCACAGGGCTCGTTCGTCCTGACCAGGACCGGAGCGGAGGTACGGGTGTCCGGCACGGTACGCCACCACTGGTTCGACCCTTACGACTGGGACCGCGGCCGATGGGTCTACATTCCGCGGCACGGATTCGTTCCCATCGCGGTCGGGCGGGACCTGGTGGAGTCCGACGAGGCGCGCAACTTCCTGATGGAGTGTCGTCATGTTCAGACCCTGGCGGGGACCTGCGTGGATGGCCGGTGGCCGCGACGCGGCGCGGCGAGGTTCGAATGGTCGCTGGTGAGGACGGGGCGCGGATGACCGCAGACCACCCCTGCCCGCCCGATCCCACCGAGGCCGGAAGCGCCGCGGACTTCGTCCGGTCGCTGGTCCGTCTCAAACAGTGGGCGGGCGAGCCGTCCCTGAGCAGGCTGCGGTCTCTCGGCGGCCAGACGGTGACCTCGGACGGAGTCACGATCGACGCGTTGCCCAAGAGCACGACCTCACACGTTCTCCGGCAGACCGACAGGCTGCCGCGGTGGGATTTCGTGAAGGCCTTCGTCACCGCCTGCCTCCGTTACCGCGACTATCCAGCCGAGCTGATTCCCGGCGAACTCGAACGCTGGCGCGCGGCCAGGACCGCCTTGGCCGAGCCGGACACCCGTACACCATCCGGCGGCGAGCGGCGAACGTCCTCGGCGGTCGGGCCGGAGCCGCCGGCGGTCGCGGCCGGGATCGCGGAAACCACCGGTCCTCTCGGGCCGGACCCGGCCGTTGATCTCCTGGCGCGTCGGGTGGCCCGGGAAGAGGACAGGGCGCGCAAAGGGCTGCTCGGAGGCTACAGCATCGCGCCGGTCTCCTTCGGGCCGCACGCGGACCTGATCCGCCACGACGTCGGCACCGGTGCCGACCTGCACGCGATCGGCGAGTTCTTCGGCGGTCTGCACCCGCAGCGCCTGCTGGTCGTGGGCGAGTCAGGAGCGGGCAAGACGGTGCTCGCCATCGAACTGGTGCTGCAGCTGCTGGAGCCCTTGCTGACCACCGGCGGACGACCCGGTCACCGGCAGATGGTGCCGGTACGCCTGAACGCCGCACGATGGACCCTGGGAAGCCCGTTCGAACCATGGCTGGCCGAACAGCTGGTGCAGGACTTCGGGCTCGCGGCCAAGGACGCGGATCGGCTGGTGCGGGACCGCCAGGTGCTGCCGGTGCTGGACGGTCTGGACGAACTGGACCCCGAGCCGTCCATGGGGACGCCTCGCCGGGCGATCGGCCTGCTGACCGAGCTCAACCGGTACAGCGACCTTTCCGGACGGCGGCCGGGGGCGGTCGTCGTGACCTGCCGAGCCGGCCGCTACACCGAGCTGGCCGAAGCACGCAGCGGGCTCGACAACGCCACCCGGATCCATCTGCATGACCTGACCATCGAACAGATCAATGCGTACCTGCGCACCCGCTGGCCGGACGGCCATTCCTGCGACACCCACCGCGACGGCATCCACGCGGCACTGTCCGGACCGTCGGGGACGGCCGTCCACACCGCCCTGGCCACCCCCTGGCGGTTGCTGCTGACCGTGACCGCCGTGGAGTCCGGCGCCGACCCGGCCGAGCTGCTCGACGCCGACCCGGACCCCGACCCTCGAGTGGCGGCGGCGCGGATCGCCCGCAGGCTGCTCGACGCGTACGTCCCGGCGGCGACCGAACTCACCCCACGCACCGCCCACGGCGCTCCGTACCGTCCCGAACAGGTGCGATCCTGGCTGGAGAACCTGGCCTCCCACCTGCGGTGGCAGGCTGCCCACACCGCCGAGACGGATCGGCCGCCGCCCGGTCTGACACCGATCGACATCGTCCCGCACCTGCTGTGGCCGATCGGTGGCCGGCGCCGGGTCCGGGCGTTGCACGGTCTGTGCTGTGCGATCTTCGCCGTCATCGCCATGCTGGCGTTCTGGGCGGGGTCGGCGGCCGATCGCCCCGGTGACCTGCGCGACTCGCTCGACCTGGGCGAGGGGCTCACCCTGGCGCTCATGGGGAGCTGGGTGGCCATCGCCACCGGCCTGTCGCTGTCGCCGTGGCCGGCCGCCGCCGGCGGGCGGACCAACGTCCCTCGCAGGCGGCGCGTGATCGGGGGTCTGCTCGGCGCTCTGGCGGGCAGCCCGATCGGCGTGCTCTGCGGCCTGGCCGGACTCGTGCTGACCGGAGGCGGGGTCTTCGGTCCTGGTTTCGCCATCGCCGCGGGGGCGGCCGGGGGCTCGGTGTTCGGAGCGGTCATCGGCTTGACCGCCGCCGCGCGGAGGGGAGCCGAGCGCATGACCGTATCCGAGGCGGTCCGCGCCGAGCCGGTCACCCTGCTGGGGTTCGGGCTGTGCGGCGCCCTCACCGGGCTGCCGCCGCTGCGCCTCGTCGGCGCCGGCCCGGTCGCACTGGCCGCGGAGGTCATGGGGGCCTTCACCCTGGCCTTCGCCCTCGGGATCGTGTTCAAGATCGCCACGGGGGGCTGGAGCAAGGACGCGGAGCTGGCCCATCCGCGAGAGGCCCTCCACCGCAACCCATTGATCGGCGTGGCCTTCGGCCTCATCGGCGGCGTCGCCGCCTTTCTCGTGTTCGTCATGCATCAGGGCGTCCTCACGTCGCTGGCGTGCGCGGTCGTCGGCGGGGTGACGTTCGGACTCGCCTTTGGCGCGATCGCCTGGTCCCGCACCATGATCGGCTTGATCATCGCGGCCGCGCGTGGGGTGCTTCCGCTGCGGCTGTGGACCTTTCTCGACTGGGCCTGCGAGGCACGGCTGCTGCGCGTCAGCGGCGCCACCTACCAATTCCGGCACCGCGAACTCCAGGACTTCCTGACCCCGTCCGAGGGCGACAGTCGTTATCTGGGGTTGTCCAGCGAACTAGCTGGTCAGCCGCTTGAAGGTCGTTAGCTGGCGCGCGCTGATCGCCTTCGGCACTGCCCGGCGCTCCATGGGCAAGCGCTCACCAGGCAGGATGGACGCTACCTGGTGAGCGGAGAGAACACCGGTTGACGCCGGGACGGCGCATATCTCAAGTCGGCCAGTTCGCTACGGAACCATCCGCATGCGTCTGGCAGGCTCAGTCCAGCCAGCGGCCGACGCCACGCACGGTGACTTCAAGCAGCTCTGCCGGATTGTCCGGGTCCGGGTAGTGGATGATCATGGTCGTGCCGGCCGGAAGCAGCAGTTTGACGGCTTGGATGCATCCTGCCACGGCCTGGCGCCGCTGATCAGGTCCGGTGCCATCGATCGGCACCGCGTCACAGACACCGCCCGGATTGTTCATGACAAGCCGTAGCGTGTTCTCGCGTAGCGCCACTTCCCGCGTGGCGACGCGATAGGCGAGCTGCGTCTCAAGGTGCCAGGCCGGGGGCGCCATGGGCAGGCCGAACTGCTGCGTGTACAGCAGGCTGAGACGTTGTTCGAGGGCCGCGAGGTCGTCGTGCAGACCGCTCTCGACGGTGTAGTTCGCCCACTTCTCCAGATCGGTGACCGGTGGCAGAGTCGCGATCGGCAGGCCGTTCGCATCGAGCACCCGTCCGGACTCGTCCACGATGTAGCCCTGGTTGTTGAGCCGTTTGATGGTCTCGCTCACGTCCTTGAGCTGGCGCGCCGCGTCCTCGAACGGGCAGTGTCCGCCTTCCTGGATGCATCCGATCGGAATAGTGCGCAGTATCGACGTTGCCAGCTCGGTCTCGCGGGTCGCCCACAGGATGGATAGATCAGATTGGCGCGCGAGCAGGTACATCGTTCCCCAGATCGAGTTGTACTCGCCGAACCGAAGTTCCTCCGGGACGTGCGACTCCACGAAGGTCCCCCTCCACTGGGACGCATACTCGTCCCAGTCGGGATCTTCGGACAGTTCCAGGGCTCCAGTGAGGCAGTCCGTGACCGACTGCGCCGCATCCGCGACACCGCCCTTGAGGGCGTTCTTGCAATCGCCGACCAAGCCGTACTGGGAGGCGGCGTTGATCAGGTCCATGCCGGTCAGAGCTATGTACTCTTCGGCGAGGCGTTGAGCGTCAGTCTCCCGGTTACCGATTTCCCTTGCCGCGAAGGAGAATATCGGGCTCAGGACGATGGACATGCAGGCGTCCTGGGCTTTGCCGACGAACTGCCTCTTGCAGTGCTCGATGTTGTCCTTGGCGAAGCCGTCCGGATCGTGGAGCGGCCCCTTGGGGTCGTTCAGGATCTCTTCAGCGCGTGCGTCGCAGTCGTGGTATCCAGGGTTGCCGAGTTTGGGTGCATTCTCGCAGTGCTCTTTCAACTCCCTCTTGAGCTCGCGCAAATGTCCCTCGGCCTCGAGCCGATAAGTCTCGAACACTTCCGCGGCGATGCGAGCCGCCTCGGACGCGCTCTTGCCGGCCGCGATTTGCGCGGCGTACGCGGTGTCATAGGCGGCGTAGGCGCTGGCCGCGTCCTTTGCCGCCGAGACGGCCGAGGCGCGGGCCCAGCGGGCCGAGAGGGACGCCGACCTGGCCGACTGCTGGGCCTGCTTGGTCGCTGCGGCGGCGGTGCGGACGGCCTCGGCGGCCCGTTCCGCGGACGCGGCGGCGTCGCGGGCGTGGGCGACGGCATCGGTCGCGAACTTCTTCGCCTCCTCGGCCGCCTTGCCGGCGTCGTTCGCGTAACCGATGGCCTCCTCCGCCGCACCGCGGGCCTCAGCCGCCGCAGCCTGCGCGGTGCGCGCGAAGTCGACGGCCTGCTGCGCGATCTGCGAGGTCTCGATCATCAAGGAACTGGCGATGTAGTTGTGCGTCGCGGTCGCGTAGTCGCGCTGGGCCGCACGGTGCCGCTCCACCTCCAGGAACTCGACCTGCATCGCCGTCGTGCCGGCCAGCGCGATTTGGGCGCCGTTGCGCACCTCGGTCCCGTGAGAGTCGTCCCCGGCGATCGCGCCGACCTTCGCCCGGACGTCGATCGCGTAAGCGGTGTTGTGCTCCTTATCGAGGAACTTCTTGAGGGCGTCCGGGTCGTTCGAACGCAGGGCGATGTTCGCCGCCTCCTCGATGTGGGTGTGGCCGGTGCTGCGGGCGTCAGAAAGGATGCCGTTGACCTCCTCCCGGTCCTCGGCGGGTCGCTCGGGGTAGTCCGGGTCCTTGAGGAACTCGATGACGTCGGACCATCCGCTGTCGAGAGCGTCCTGAGCGGCTGCTCTCATGGCCGCGCTGCCGGTGATCATGAGGCCGGTCAGCCTCGTGCGGTCGTCCTGCTCTTCGGCGGAGGCGAGTCCGCTCTTGACGAACTCGATGACCATGAGGTCATCGTCCTCGCCGAGAGCCGTCATGGCCGCCGAACTGGTCCACGTGCCGGGCACGGTCGCGAAGTAGCGGGCCACCTCCCGCGCCTTGAGGGCCGCCGATGCGGCCTCGGTCTCCGGCGCGTTGGCGACCTCGGCGATCAGCGCGTCGATCTGCGGGGTGTGGTACTGGCCCATTGGCACATCGAAGCCGCGAGCCTCCCCCAATCGGGCCTCGGCGGCTTTCTGGCTGATGTGCCGGGCGAAGGACAGCTCAAGTTCCAGCTCCTTCTGAAGTCGTTCGGCGTCCACCTCACGCGCCGCTTTGTAAACGATCTGGGCCGTCTCAGCCGCCTGCAACGCGTCCTCCGCCGCGCGGTAGGCGTTGTTCGCGTGCTGCGTCGCCAGCTCGGCCGCGTTGACGGCGCCGCCCGCATGCTGGGCCGCGCTCGCCGCGGCGCTTGCCGACTGCTCCGCGTAGGTCACGGCGCGCGTCGCCGCGTCGCGCGCCTTTCCGGCCGCGTCCTTGGCGATGTCGGCCTGACGTACCGTCTCCTCGGTGGCGCGCCTCGCCTGGTCCGCGCTCGCTTTCGCCCGCGCGGCCGCTGCGAACGCGTTTCGGGCCTCGGCGCTGGCCTGCCCCGCATAACGCCCGGCGGCCTCGGCCGCGCGTCCGGCGGCCTCGGTGTTCGCCCTGGCCGAATTGGCGGCGGCGACCGCGGCGTGCGCCTGCTCGGTCACGGCGATGATCTGATTGATGGGCGAGATCAACGCGGTGATCTCCGGACCGATCCGCTGCATGTCCCGGTTGTGCTTCTCCGCTTTGGCAACGGCTGCCGCGTCCAGCTCTGCCGCCGTCGCGGCCGCCCACGCCTCGTCCGACTTCGTGTGCGCCCGCGCCGCCGCGGTCGCCGCGCGTGCGGCGGCCCCAGAGGCTGCGCGCGCGGCCGTCGCCGCTGTCCGCGCGGCCTGTACGGCGACCCGGGACGCGGCCGCGGCGCGGTCGGCGGCCTCAGCAGCGCGTTGGGCCTGACGCTTGGCCTCCGCCGACTCCTGCCCGGCCAGCGCGGCGAGGCGTTGCGCCTCTTCCGCGTCGCTCTTGGCCGCAGCGGCCTCGGCTTTCGCACGGTCGGCCTGCGCGACCGCGGAGACCGTCTCGAACGCCGCGCGGCGGGTCGCCTCCGCGGCGCTCGCCCGGAGATCGTTCAAGGTCTGGGCCTCGTTGTCCCGGGCCTGGGCCACCCCCCAGTCGATCTGGGCGAAACGCTCCAGCATCTCCTGGCTGCCGTCCTGGAGCGCCCGGTTCGCCGCGGCCTGCACCTGCGGGCCCCCCTCGGACATCGCCCGGTTGACGACCACGCGCAGGTCCATCCGGTACGGCACCCGCCAGCCAGATTCGATGAACTTCCCCAGGTCCGCACGCGACCCGTTGCGCAGCACCGCGTTCGCGGCAGCCTTGACCTCCGGTCCGCCGGCCGCCTTCATCTTGTTCACGCTGGCGCGCAGGTCGATCTCCCGGGCGGTCTCCCAGCCACCGTCGAGGAACTTCGCCACGGCGCTGGGGTCGTCCGAGACCAGAGCGGCATTGGCGGCGGCGGCCACCTCAGGCTCGCCCTGGGACTTGATGCGGCCGACCTGCTCACGATCGTCCTGCGCCACGAGCCGGGGAAGCTCGGCGAGCAGGGCACAGACCGCCGCTCTGTCCCCGAGCAGCGCCCTCTCGGCGGCCGGACGCACGTTCACGCCGCCCGTCACCCACGCTTCCAGAACCACCTGACGTTCGCATACCGGTGCTGGGGGCGGGTCCGCCGCCGCCTTTGCCTCGGTGATGGGGCTGCCTGCGAGAAGCAGCGAGAGCACGGTGCCGATGGCCCCTGCCGTCCTGCCACCACGTAACGCTCGAATCGTATTCACTTCCACCATTTCCGTCGATGTGGTCAATGAACGGGCTGAACGGCCGGCCGGAGCTCATGCGCCCGACCGGCCGTTCAGTACTCAGCTGACGACCCGCAGCTCCAGGAGGGTCTCGCTGCAGTTCTCGGGATAATCGGGGTGGCTCGCGTCACAGGTGGTGGTATCCGAGCGTCCGAACTGCTCGCTCTCGTCCCGTTCGACGCGCTTGGTCCGCTCCGTTCCGGTCTCCACGTTGACGACTGTCGCGTCCACGTCGTGGCCGGCGCCCGGCGAGCGGCTGTCTCCTTGAACCTCGAAGACGTTCGGGATCCGGAGCTTCACCCATCCCGTGGGCGCGAGGACCTTGAAGCACACCGCCATCACCCCGAGGTGCGGCTCGCCGACCACGGGCTGGCCGTTCAGCAGGCCCGGGAACACCTTGAGCACGCCGACCCCGTTCTCCGGGGACGAGCTGCACGAGACCCAGATGATCCCGCCGTTCCCGGAGATCAGCTCGAAGTTCTTCTCCTCGGCCTTTTCCGTACCCCAATCGGTCTGACCGGAGGTGCCCGCGTATTCGTGCGGGAAGTGCGCGGGGTAGGCGAACCTCTCCACGATGGAGTCCGGGCCGATGACGGGCGTCACGGTGACCGGAACCACCCGTACCGGCGGAAGGGCCCGTCCCGTGAAATAGGTGATCTGGTCACCCGGACGGTAGGCGAACAGATGGCTCTGCCCGCCCGTGCTCGTGAAGTCGAAGGTGATGATGCGGTCCTTCGCCAGCTCCAGGTCATAGCCACCGATGCCGGTCGAGCTGTGGAACACCGCCGTGAACGAATTGCCCGCGCCATGCCGCAGGATCCAGGCCGTCTTTCCGCCCGGACGGTAGAGCAGCAGATGATCCAGCCTGCCCGTGTGCTCGTAGTCGTAGGCGATGATCTGATCCGCCGTGCTCTTCAGGTCATAGCCACCGATGCCCGCCGCGCTGTTGAAGACGGCTCTGAACGTGTTGCCCGAACCGTGCTCGAGAATCCAGGCCGTCTGCCCGCCCGGACGATAGAGCACCAGGTGATCTGGCTTACCTGAACTCGTGTAATCGAAGGCGATGATGCGGTCCCGGGCATCTTTCAGGTTGTACCCGCCGATCCCACCATCGGCCGTGGCGAAGACCGTCGTGAACGTGGCATTACCGTTGTGCCGGAGAATGCGGGCCATACCGGTCCCCGGCCGGTACAGCAGCAGATGATCCAGCTTCCCCGAATGCTCGTAGTCGAAGGCGATGATCTGGTCCTCGGCGCCCTTCAGGTCATATTCGCCGATGCCTGCCGAGCTGTGGAAGACGGCTTTGAACGTGTTGCCCGAACCGTGCTCGAGAATCCAGGCCGTCTGCCCGCCCGGACGGTAGAGCAGCAGATGGTCCAGCTTTCCCGAACCCGTGTAGTCAAAGGCGATGATGCGGTCCCGGTTGTCCTTCAGGTCATAGCCACCGATACCAGTGGTCGAGGAGAAGACCGGGGCGTAGGTGCCGTCCGTCCTCCGCTTGACGATGAAGACGATCTGCGAGCCCGGACGGTAGAGCAGCAGGTGATCCAGCTTTCCCGAATGGTCGTAATCGAAGGCCACCGCCTGATCACGGTTGTCATCCATGTCATAGCCGCCGATACCCGTCACGCTGCCGCCGTACTGTGCGAAGGACGTGGTGGGCTCGATCGCCACCGTGCGGATCCAGCTCGCCAGGTCGTCCACCCGCGCCGCATCGCCCCCGCGCGCCCCGTCGCCGGCCGCGCCCAGGCAGCCTCCCTGGCCCGCGCCGGAGCTGAGCCCGACGAGCTCCGCGCGGCCCCCGCTCGTGCGCAGCACCGGCGCGCCCGCGTCCCCCTGACAGGCGCTCACGTCACTGCCGTTCGCCCCGGTCCAGCCGAACGAGCCGGCGTCCACGGCCCCCGCCACGACCGGCGCGGCATGCACCCGGTTGGGCGCCCACTGCTCAGCCGTTCGTCCATAGCCCACGACCTGCAGCGCGTCCCCCGCGGCAGGAACGGCGGAGCCGACCACGGCAGGCGTGATGCCGACTGCTCGCAGCGCCAGCTTGACCAGCACGACGTCCCGGTCGCGGTGCGGGTGGATCCATTCCACGGGCAGCACCCGCCCGCTCGTACCGGACAGATCCGTCCTGCCGACCGTCACCGTCGTCGCCGTCCTCGGCGCTCCGCTCGTGACGGACTGCCCTTGGGAGGCGAAACAACTGGTGGCGGTGATCACCCATTGCGGGCTGACGAGGGCTCCGGTGCAGCTGTGCGTCTCGCCGACGTTCACCTTCGCCACGAAACCGTACGTGCCGTCGGCCACCGGGCTGGCTCCCTTGACGGCCTGGGCCGGCGTCGCCCCTGCCCAGAGCACCGCTGAGGAGGCGACCATCAGGAGGGAGAGGGTCGTGATGTGTAATATCCGGATCATTCGCTGGAGGTTCACGGCACGAGTGTGCGAGTGGAGACATGGGTGAACCAGGGCATCTACCGGACATAAAGCGGCCATTTGCTCAGCAGGGCCGAGGGCGTGTCCTGTGGATCACGGAGTTGGGTCACGGAGCCAGATCCTGATCGAGGCGACGTCGATGGTGCCCTGGTAGATTCGCTCGCGTTTTTTGGTGTGCAGGGCCACCGCCCGGTTGTTGCGGAGCTTGTTCACGCAGCGTTCGACGGGGTTGCCGGAAGTACGGGCTGTCCCCATGCTGGCCAGGACTGACCATCGTCGCGATCGGGCGGCAGCGCCAGGTGCGCTCCGGCGGCATGCTGGTGGGCGCGCACCACGGTGGAATCCACACACACCGTCCAGTCCGCACCCTCCTCCGCATCGCATCCAGCCTGTAACCCGTCCAGGATCTCCGCCCAGGTGCCGTCCATCGACCAGCGGCGATGCCGGTTGTAGACGGTCTTCCAGTTCCCATAGCAGGGCGGCAGATCACGCCAGCTGACGTTGGTCCGCGTCCGGAAGAACACCCCATTGATCACCATCCGGTGATCGGCCCAACGACCACCCTGCCGCGGATTGACGGGCAACAACGGCACCAGCCGCTCCCACTCCTCGTCGGTCAGATCATGGCAACTCAGACGCTCCTCATCCACTGTGTGGATGGGTCACACTTCGAAGAGCGTGTGCTCGACGTGATCTAGCGCCAGCCGTACGGCGCCGAGCGCCACGGATTCGCCGCCCAGGGCGGAGGTCTCCACCCGCACCGGGAAGAGGCAGAGCTCGGCGAGCTCCTCGCGGAGCGGCGCGGCGAGCAACTCGCCCGCGCCTGATAGCCCGCCGCCCAGGACGACCAGCTCGGGGTCCATCGTGAGCACGGCCGCACCCACGCCCTTGGCCAGGTCACGGGCGAAGGCGCGGACGATGGCCGCCGCCTCCGCGTCGCCCTGCCGCACGGCCTCGAACACGCGCTCGGCGGCCTCCGCAGCCGGGACGTCGCCGCCGTAGGCGAGGAAACGGTCGAACGCGGTGTACCACCCGAAGGCTCGCATGACGCCGATCTCGCCGGCGGCGCCGTTGCGGCCCTGGTGGAGCTTGCCGCCGATGAGCAGTCCGGCCGCGATGCTGCGCCCGGCCAGGATGCAGATCACGTCCTTGGCCCCGACCGCGGCGCCGCACCAGTGCTCGGCCAGCGCGGCCAGGTTGGTGTCGTTGCCCACCAGGACGGGCCCGTCGGCCAGGCCGGAGAGTGTGGCAGGCAGATCGACACCTGCCCAGCCGGGCAGCCGGTCACTGATCAGTATCGTGCCGGTGGCGGGGTCGACGACGCCGGTCGTGGCCACGCCCAGCGCCCGTACCCTACCTGGCTCGACACCGGCGGCACGCAGGGTCCTGCGCACCACCGACTTCGCCGCGGCGATGCGGTCGCCGGTGCTGGTCTCGGGTGTGACGACGGTGCGCCTGCGGTCGACGATGCGCCCTTTGAGGTCGGCGGTGAGCGCCAGCACCTTGTGGGGGCCGATGTCGAGGCCGACGACGTGCCCCGCGTCGGCGCGGAATCGGTAGCGCCTGGCCGGTCGGCCGACCGGACGGGGATCCCCCTCCTTGCGCCCTACCTCCTCGACGAGGTCGTCGAGCCCGGCGATCACGTCCTCGACGGTCGCGCGGGAGATGGAGGTGGTCTTCACGAGCTGCGTGAGCGTCAGCTCGTCCGCGGCGTGCAGCGCGCGCAGCACGGCAGCGGAGTTGAGGCGGCGAAGGAGCGCCGGGTCCTGTCCGGTCAAGGTCACGAAGTGATGGTAGGGCATTGCGAATTATTAGAGGAACCCCTAAAAATATATCTGCACCCCTTGAGAGAGGACCCCCAGGTGAAGAAGGCCATAGTGCTGACCACCGCTGCCTTGGCGCTTGTCGCGTGTGCGCCGGCAGGGTCGCAACAACCAGCGGCGAGCGGCAAGAAGGAGATCTCCTTCCTGGTGTTCGAGACACCCAACCTGACGCCGGAGTACTGGGACGCGGCCATCAAGCGCGTCACCGACAAGCACCCGGACATCGCGGTCAAGAAGCTGGTGGCGCCGAGCGCGGGCGAGCGCAACGCCTACGCCAAGCAGCTGCTGGCCTCCGGTCAGCTCCCCGACGTCCTGCAGGCCATCGCGCCCAGTGGGCTCGCAGAGAGCGGCAACCTGTACGCCTGGAGCGAGGAAGAGCTGAAGAACTACACCTACCCGCGCTCCAACCCGCTGGGCGGCAAGATCTACCAGCTGCCCTACAACTCCCAGCCGACCCCGCTGGTCTACTACAACAAGACCCTGTTCGCCGAGGCCGGCGTCACTGCGCCGCCGACGACGTACGCCGAGCTGCTGCAGGTGTCAGCCAAGCTCAAGGCCAAGGGCATCAACCCGTTCGTGGTGGGCGGCGGTGGCAAGGACGCGTTCGCGGCCGGCTACATCTGGATCGCGCTCGTCGGCGCCGACGTCTACGCCCAGCAGCCGGACTTCCTGGTCAAGCGGCGTGGCGGACAGGCGAAGTTCACCGATCCGGTCTTCGTCAAGGCCACGCAGAAGTTCGCCGACCTGGTCGGCAAGGGCTACATCGACAAGGCCGGGCTGTCGCGCGACTACCCGTCGACGGAGAAGGCGTTCCTGGACGGCAAGGGTGCGATGTACCCGATGGGGTCGTGGTTCGCCGCCTCGGCCGACGCCGGCAAGCCGCCGTTCGACATCGGGGTCTTCGCCTGGCCCACCGACGACGGCAAGGTCGTGGTGCCGTCGTACACCGGCGGCGGTCCCATCGTGAACGCCAAGTCCAAGAACTTGGAGGCGGCCAGGACCTTCGCCCTGGAGTTCAACCAGAACGCGGCCAACAACGACGTGCTCGTCAAGACCGACGCGGCCATCATCGCGATCAACGGCTACCAGCCGCCGCAGATGGGCCCGGTCTACAACGCCACGCTCGAGGTGTTCAAGTCGGGCCAGGTCGTCAACGCCTTCACGGTCGAGACGGGCGACGACTCCCTGCTGCCCGGGGTGGGCGACAAGGTGTTCGCGCTGGCACAGGAGATCATTGCGGGCAAGACCGACGGCGCAGCCGCGGCCAAGGCGCTCGACGAGGAGTGGGTCAAGGCGGGCGGCCAGTAAATGCCCCTGCGTCACCTGCGGGCGGCCGCCTCGTCGGGGCGGCTGCCGTACCTGCTGAGCTTCGTCGCGCCCGGCGTGCTGGTCTACGCCTGCTTCGTGCTCGCGCCGATCCTGCTCAGCTTCGGCTACAGCCTCACCAACGCCAGCCTCTTCGCGACGCGGACCCGCTTCGTCGGGCTGGACAACTACCTGCGCCTGCTCGGCGACCCCGCCTTCCTGACCTCACTCAAGGTCACCACGATCCTGACGCTGATCATCGTGATCGTGCCGAACGTGGCCGGCGTGGGCGTGGCCGTGCTGCTCGACCGCACCGGCTGGCTCTACCGCGTGCTGCGCAGCGTCTTCTTCATCCCCGTTGTGCTCAGCTCGGTGGTGGTCAGCGTGGTGTGGATGGCCATGCTGCAGGACGAAGGCCTGATCAACCAGCTGCTCGGCGTCCGCGTCGGCTGGCTGTCCGACCCTGATCTGGCGCTTTACTCGATCGGCTTCATCATCAGCTGGCAGATGCTCGGCTTCTGCTCGGTGGTCTACCTGGCCGCGCTGCAGGGCGTGCCCCAGTCGTTGCTGGAGGCCGCGTCGATCGACGGCGCCGGCACGTGGACCCGCTTCCGCAAGATCACCTGGCCGCTGCTGGCGCCCGCGCTGACCACCAACACGGTGATGCTGCTGATCACCGGCTTCAAGGCGTACGACCACATCCAGGTCCTCACCGCGGGCGGGCCCGGGCTGGGGACCACGGCGACCGTGGCCTTCAACGTCATCCAGATCGGCTTCACCGCCAACCGCACGGGCGAGTCGTCGGCCATGGCCATCCTCATGCTCGTGATCATCGCGACGGTGTCCGGCATTGTGCTGCGCGTGCTCAACCGCCGGGAGGTGGACCTATGAGGCAGCTGCGCCCGCTGGTCGCGATCGTCGTGGCCAGTGCCTTCTTCCTGCCGCTCTACCTGGTCGCGGCGAACGTCTTCAAGCACGGCCCGGACATCACCGCGTCGCCGGCCGCGCTGCCGATACCGCCGACGCTGGACAACATCACGCAGGCGCTCACCCGCCCGGACAACCTGTTCTGGAACGGCCTGATCAACAGCGTCACCGTGACGTTGTTGTCGATCGTGCTCCTCACGGTCGTCTCGGCCATGCTCGGCCACTACATCTGCCGCACGCCGTCGCGTTTCGCCCGGATCACTCTGCTGGTGTTGCTGGCCGGGCTCATGATCCCGCCCCAGGTGATCCTGGTGCCGGTCACGCAGGTGCTCAACGTGACCGGGCTGATGGGCACGATCAGCGGGCTGGTGCTGTTCAACGTCGGCTATTACGTGCCGTTCGGGGTGTTCGTCTTCTCGGGCTTCATCAGGGCCATCCCGGTCGAGCTGGAGCAGGCCGCCTCGATCGACGGGGCGGGCCGGTTCGGCACGTTCTGGCGGGTGGTCTTCCCCCTGCTGCGGCCGGCCACGGCCAGCGTGCTGATCTTCCTGGGCGTGTGGATCTGGAACGACTTCCTCAACCCGCTCATCATTCTCGGCCCGGCCGGCGGCACCACGGTCACCGTGGGCGTCTACCGCGCGCTGGGCCAGTTCCAGCGGGACTACGGCGGCATGTTCGGCCTGATGGTGCTGTCGGCCCTGCCCATCCTCATTTTCTACTTCCTGCTGCAGAAGCACTTCGTCAAAGGACTCACCGGGGGAGCGGTCAAAGGATGATCAACCTGAGGGACCATGTCGGGGAGGCCCTCGACCGGCCGATCACCCTGGCCGTGGTGGGGGCGGGCGCACGCGGCGCGGCCTACGCCGAGCTGGCCGCGCGGTGGCCCGACCGGGTGCGGGTGGTGGCCGTGGCCGAGCCGCGGGCCGGCGTCCGCCAGGAGTTCGCGGCCCGGCACGAGCTGCCGCCCGAGCGGGTCTTCCGGTGCTGGAAGGAGCTGGCCGACTTCGGCAGGATCGCCGACGCGGTGATCGTGGCGACGCTGGACGCCGACCATCTGGCGCCCACGGAGGTCTTCGCCGGGCAGGGCTACGACATCCTGCTGGAGAAGCCCATCGCCCCCACCGAGTCGGAGACCGTGGCGATCGGCGAGGCGGCCGCCCGCACCGGCGCGATGATCGCGGTCTGCCACGTCATGCGCTACACCCCCTACACGCGCAAGCTCCGCGAGGTGCTGCCCAGGATCGGCGACATCGTCAGCGTCGAGCACCTGGAGCCGATCGGCTGGTACCACTTCGCCCACTCCTTCGTCCGCGGCAACTGGCGGCGCGAGGACGAGACCACCTTCGCGTTGCTGGCCAAGTCCTGCCACGACATCGACTGGCTCGGCCACGTCGTGGGCCGCAGGGCCGAGCGGGTCTCCTCCTTCGGCGGGCTGCGCCACTTCCGCGCCGACCGCCGGCCGGCCGGTGCCGCGGACCGGTGCCTGGAGTGCCCGGTCGAGCGCGCATGCGCGTACTCGGCCGTGCGGCTCTACCGCGACGGGCTGCGTCACGGCGGCACCAAGCAGTACTTCACCCGCGTCGCGACCGGCGGCGTGCTCACCGAGGAGGCGGTCACCAGGGCGCTCGCCGAGGGCCCCTACGGGCGCTGCGTGTACGCCAGCGACAACGACGTGGTGGACCACCAAGTGGTGACCATCGAGTACGAGGGCGGGATCACCGCTGCGTTCACGATGACCGCCTTCACGCCGCTGGAGAACCGGCACACCAAGCTGTTCGGCACCCAAGGGCAGCTGACCGGCGACGGCCGCTTTATCAACATTTATGACTTCTTGTCGGAAGAAACGACCACCATCGACACCTCGTTGGACGGCTCCAGCACGGCCGAGGGCCACGCCGGCGGTGACGCCGCGCTGATCGAGTCGTTCGTCACCGCCCTCCACGAGGGCCGGCCCGAGCTGATCTTGTCCGGCATCCAGGAGAGCGTCGACAGCCACCGTGTCGTCTTCGCCGCCGAACGGGCCCGGCGCACGGCCACCGTACAAACCCTCTCGTCCAGCTGAACGGAGAGCACCCCTATGAGGCACCGTGCCTTACTCGCCCTTGCCCTGATGACCACCACCATGGTCGGCATCACCCCGGCACCCGCCCAGGCGGACTTGTCGGAGTGGCAGGACATCCGCAAGATCCTTTCCTCCATCGACGACGCCTACACCACCCCGCCCGCGATCAACACCGTGCAGACCGTCCGCTACACCTCCGGCCTGCTTCTCGGCAACGGCGACCTACATGTCGCCTCTGACGCCCGCGACCAGCGGCAGACGTACTACCTGTCCAAGTCCGACTTCTGGCACAGCAGCAACGGGCAGATGCCCTTCGGCAAGATCTCCATCGGCCCCGCGCACACCCCCGCCACCGCTTCCGCCAAGGACACTCTGGAGTGCGGCGCCGCCTGCGTGATCGACGGCGACCCCGAGACCCGCTGGGTGTCGCAGACCAACGCGAGCGCGTCCGACCCGCAGTGGGTCACCGTCGACCTGGGCGAGACGAAGACGATCGACCGCTGGGTGGTCAGGCACAACGGTTACCAGGGCAGAGCCGACGCCTTCCAGCGGCTCAACACCCAGCACTTCACCCTGCAGAAGAGCGACGACGGAACCACCTGGACCGACGTGGACGCCGTCACGGGCAACACGGCCGAGCTGACCGAGCGGACCGCGCCCCCCTTCACCGCCCGCCACGTGCGCCTGCTGATCACCGGTGCGGTGCGCGATCCCGCCGACCCGAACCAGAAGGCCTTCATCCGCGACCTGCAGCTGTTCAACGGCCAGATGAACGTCGTCACGGGCGCGCTCGGCAACGATCCGAACTACCGCCAGCGGCAGGACATCCTCAACGCGGAAGTGCAGGGTTCGCAGACGGTCGACGGCCAGGTGCTGAACACCCGCACCTGGATCGCCGACGGTGAGAACCTGCTGGTCACCGAGGTGTCGCTGCCCGAAGACGACGCGCAGCCGCTGCCGCTCCAGATCGATCTGACCGTGCCGGCCGGGACGACGGGCGTCGCCGGTGACGGGCAGGTGTGGATCACCCGCACGACCGGGGCGGACGGCGCGAGCGGCTGGGCCTCCAAGGCGGCCGCATCAGCCAAGATCGTCGGCTCGCGCACCCCGGTCACCGCGAGCACTCCGTCGAGCAACCTCGCCCGCCTCGCCTTCCACCTGGCCCCCGGCCGGCCCGTGCGGCTCGTCACCTCACTCCACGGCAACGGCGGCTACGCCAACCCCACGCCGCTGGCCGACTTCGTCACCAAGGCGGTGGACCGGGCGGGCGATGTCGGCGACCGCGACCTCGACAGCGCCAAGTCCGCCCACCGCGACTGGTGGAAGAAGTTCTGGCTGAAGTCGTACGTCGACACCGGCGACACGACCCTGAACAAGTTCTACTACGGCGCCCTGTACGCGATGGGCGCGGCCAGTCGCGAGGGCTACTTCCTGCCCGGCACCTATTCGCCGTGGCGCACCATGGACCAGACCGGCGGAGCCAACCGCTACTGGCTGAACTACAACACCCAGGCCCAGTTCTACGGTGTCTACTCGTCGAACCGGCCCGAGCTGGCCGCGCCGTACTACAAGACGATGACGGCCGAGATCCCGTACCAGCGCAACACCACCCACGCCGCCGGGTACAAGGGCCTGACCTTCAGCCGCACCGTCTACCCGTACAACCAGACCCGGCCCGCCCCCGCCGAGGTCCCGGTGACCGGTCCCAAGTCGCCGGGCAAGCTCGCGGACCAGAAGACGAACGGCACCTTCGTCGCGATCCCCTTCATGTGGAACTGGGAGTACACCCGGGACGAGGCGTTCCTGCGCACCACGGCCTACCCGTTCCTGAAGGAGCTGGGCGAGTTCTGGATGGACTACGTGGTCAAGGGCGAGGACGGCAAGTACCACGTCTACCACAGCGCCGTGAACGAAGGCGGCGACGACGTCGACTCGGTCTACGACCTCGGCTACATCCGGCGCACGCTGACCGCGCTCATCGAGTACAGCGAGGTGCTCGGCGTGGACGCTGAGCTGCGGCCGGTCTGGCAGAGCTACCTCGACGACCTGGCCCCGTACCCGACCGCGACCATGGATGGACTGGACGTCATCCTCCTCGCCTCGAAGATCGAGAACCCGATCAAGGGCAACGCGCTGCTCAACAAGAACGACCAGCCGATCAACCTGGAAGGTGTCGTCCACCCGAGCGACAACCTGGCCATCGGCGGCAACCCCGAGCAGCTGCGAATGGTCCGTAACACCCTGCAGTGGGTGGACCCGTTCCTGCCGGGCTCGCGCGGCTCGTCCATCAACGGCTTCCCGAAGACGTTCACCATCGCGGCCCGAGCCGGGTGGGATCCCGAGGACCTCATCGGCAAGTTCACGACGGTGATCAACCGGCTGTGGCGGCCGAACCTGACCGTGTCCCAGTCGGGCGGCGCGCAGGAGACGTCGGGGTCGCTGGAGACGGTGAACTCGATGTTCCTGCAGACGTTCGAGGACGTCATCCGGGTCTTCCCGGCCTGGCCGGCCGGGCGGGACGGCAAGTTCGTCCGGCTGCGCGCGAAGGGCGCCTTCCTGGTGTCCGCCGAGCGCAAGGCAGGTAAGGAGGTCTCGGAGATCGAGGTGACCAGCGAGAAGGGCGGCACGGCCACGCTCGCCAGCCCGTGGCGTACGGGGCGGCCGGTCGTGATCGACCGGTCCACCCACCGTCCCGTGCCCCTCACCTTCGGCCGGGACGCCGACACCGGCGAAACGACCTTCTCCTTCCCCACCAGCCCGGGCCGTACTTACAAGGTGTCCGCGCGCTAACGAGGCACGCACGCCCTGCCAACCGTTCGGCTTGGCTGGGGCTACGGCGACCGCTCATCTGCGGGACCTGGTGATGATCCATGGCCTCATTTATGCGACTTCAAGTAGCACAATGAGGCCATGGCCTTGACACCGCCCACAGATCCGACGATCAAGAAGTCGGTGACCCTTCGCCGCTCGCTCGCCGAGGAGATCGAGAGCCGGACCGGTCCCCAGGGGTTCTCGCGTTTTGTCGATCAGGCTGCCGAGGACGAGTCGCGGACCTGGCCGGCTAGTTGCTGGATGACGCCGGCTTGGACGGGCACGTGACTCGCCCATCGGTTAGGTGCCGGCCTGAGTTCTGTCTCCGGTCCGCCCACTGATCTCGACTCCCGACGTGGCCGCCCGCCGGCGATCAGGCGGGCGGCGTGGGCAGGGGTTACACGTACACGGTCTGGATCTGCTGGTAGCCGGCCAGTCCCTCCGGGCCCAGCTCGCGGCCGAGGCCGCTGGCCTTGACGCCGCCGAAGGGGGCGGCGGGGTCGGGGATGTAGCGGTTGACCCCGATGGTGCCGGTACGGACCCGGTGGGCGACGGCGGCGCCGCGTTCGGGGTCGCTGGTCCACACCGTGCCCCCGAGCCCGAAGTCGGAGTCGTTGGCGATGCGGACGGCGTGGTCGACGTCGTCGTACGGGATGAGGGACAGGACGGGGCCGAAGATCTCCTCCTGGGCGATGACGGAGCCGTTGTCGACGTCGGCGAAGACGGTCGGCTGCACGAACCAGCCGCGGTCCAGTCCGGCCGGACGCCCGCCGCCGACCGTGATCCGGGCCCCTTCGCCACGTCCCTTGGCGATGTACGACTCGACCCGGTCGCGCTGCCGGGCGGTGGCCATCGGCCCGATCTGGGTCGCGGGGTCACCGGCGTCGCCCACGGTCAGGGAGCCGGCCAGGGCCGTGAAGGCGTCGACGACCTCGGTGTACCGGCTGCGCGGGGCCAGGACCCGCGTGCCGAGGAAGCACGTCTGGCCGTTGTTGAGCAGCGTGGACCCGAACAGCCCTTCGCCGATCTTGGCCAGGTCCAGGTCCGCGTCGTCGAGCACGATCGCCGCGGACTTGCCGCCGAGCTCCAGAGTGACCGGGCGCAGCAGCCGCCCGCAGGTCTCGGCGATCATCCGGCCGGCCGCGGTGGAGCCGGTGAAGGCCACCTTGTCCACGTCCGGGTGGGCGACCAGATAGGCTCCGACCTCGCGTCCGCCGGGGACGATGTTGACGACCCCGGCGGGGACGCCGGCCTCCTCCATGGCCTCGGCCAGCAGGTAGGCGTCCAGTACGGTCTCCGGCGACGGCTTGATGACGAGGGTGCACCCGGTCGCCATCGCCGGCGCGATCTTGAACATGGTCAGCGCCTGCGGGAAGTTCCACGGCACGATGGCCGCCACGACGCCGACCGGCACCCGCCGCACTTGGATCGAGCCGCCGAACAGTCCGTCCCGGGTCTCGGTGAACTCGGCCGCGCGGGCCAGTCCGGCGTAGTACCGCAGCACGGCGCTGGGGTAGCCGGTCTCCAGCTGGCGGGCCACGGCGACCGGCATGCCGTTCTGGGCGCTGACCCGCTCCACAAAGCCGTCGGCCCGCCGGTCGATGGCGTCGGCCAGGCGGTCCATGACGTCGGCGCGCCGGGCGGGCTCCCAGCTCGCCCAGCCGGACGGGTCGTCGAAGGCCCGCCGGGCGGCGGCGACGGCCGCGTCGATGTCGGCCTCGACGCCCTCGGGGACCTGGCCGAGCGGCTCCTCGGTGCTGGCGTTGACCGGGGTGATCACTCGGTCCGTGGCGGGGCTGACCCAGGTGCCGCCGATGAAGAAGGTGTCGTAGCGGAGGTTCATCAGTGCGCTCCAAAGGTCAGGACGGGCTTGAGGGTGGTGCCCTTCTCGGAGTCCTCGACTGCCTGGTTGATGTCCTCGAAGGCGTACGTCTTGATCAGCTTGTCGAACGGGAACCGGCCCTGCCGGTACAGGTCGACGAGCTTGGGGATGAACTGGCGCGGCACGCTGTCGCCCTCGACGATGCCGCGTACGCTGCGGCCGAACAGCAGCGAGGACATGTCGAGCGAGACTTCGGTGCCGAGCGCGGCGGCGCCGATGAGGCCGCAGGTGCCGCCCTGGTTGAGCGCGTCGGCCGCCTGCCGGAGCACGGCGGGCACCGCGGTGGTCTCCACCGTGTAGTCCACGCCGAGGCCGCCGGTGAGGCCGCGGAGCCGCTCCACCGTGTCGCCCGCGGCCGCGTTGATGATGTGCGTGGCGCCCACCTGCTCGGCCAGCTCCAGTCGCTGGTCGTTCAGGTCGATGGCGACGATGGTGGTGCAGCCCGCGACGGCGGCGGCCATGACGGCGCTGATGCCGACCGAGCCCGCGCCGAAGACCGCGATGCTGCTGCCCGCAGGCGGCTTGAGCGAGTTGAGCACACCGCCGGCGCCGGTCTGGATGCCGCAGCCGAGCGGGCCGAGCAGCTCCAGCGGCGCGTCCCGGTCCACCTTCACGACGTTCCGCTCGGTGGCCAGGGCGTAGGTGGCGAACGCCGACTGGCCGAAGAAGACGCCGTGCACGTCGCCGGAGTCCCGGTGGAGCGTCGTGCTGCCGTCGCCGCGCGAGCCCGCGAAGTTGAAGGCGAAGAACTGGTCGCAGTACGCCGGACGGCCCTGGTCGCACATGCGGCAGGAGCCGCAGGAGTTGAACGTGAGCACGACGTGGTCGCCAGGGGCGACGTAGGTGACGCCGTCGCCGACGGCCTCCACGACACCCGCGCCCTCGTGGCCGAGCACGGCGGGCAGGGGCACCGGGTACCACTGGTCGCGGACGATCAGGTCGGTGTGGCAGACGCCGGAGCTCACCATCCGCACGACGACCTCGCCCGGCCGCGGGTCGTCCAGTTCGAGGGGGGTGAGGGCGAAGGGAGCGCCTTTGGTCTCGGTCAGTGCCGCGGTGATGCGCACGTTACGACTCCTTTGCCGGTGGGTTTCTCACCGGCAACATATGGCGGCGCGCGCCCGGTGCACTGTTCAACTATTGGACACGGTGATCTGCAGGGCGCGCATCCGGCTGTAGAGCGTCGTCCGGCTGATGCCGAGCCGCTGCGCGGCACGCAGTTTGTTGCCGTCGTACTCGCGCAGGGCGGCGGCGATGGCGTCGTGCTCGGCCCGCTCCAACGGCGTCATCCGTCCCCGCCGCGGGCTGACCTGGTAACTCTCGGGCAGGTCGCGCGGTGTCACGTCACCGGCCGAGCGATGTGCCACGACCGCGCCGATCACCGCGCGCAGCTCACGCAGGTTGCCCGGCCACGGGTGCGCGGCCAGGGCCGCGAGCGCCGCGGGCGTGAACCGCACCCGGTCACCCACACCGAGGTCGTCGAGCATGGCCCGCACCAGCCCCGGCAGGTCATGGGGACGGTCGCGCAGGGCCGGCAGCTCGACCCGGGAGGCGCACCCGGCCGCGAGCGCCGCGGCGTCCCCGGCGAGCTCGGCGATCGGGGCCCCGGTCAGGAGGATCCGCCCCGCTGCTTGGCCGCTGGGGGCTCGCTCGATGAGCCGCCGCAGCCGGACCGCGCACGCACCGGGCAGCACGTGCGCGTCTTCCACGAGCAGCAGGCCGGAGGCACAGGCCTGCTCCAGGGCGGCCAGCCACGCGGCCTCGCCCTGGACGGCCGCCTCCGAGGCGTCGAGCGTGACGAACCCGGTCTCCCCGGCCAGCGACCTCGCCGTGGTCGTCCGTCCGGTCCCCGGCTCCCCGCCGATGTAGACCGAGGCGCTCGAGGCGCTTGTGGAGGCCACGGCGCCCGTGGAGACCCAGGCGCGCGCCGGTGCGGCGGAAGGCCGCGTGCCGCCGCCGATGACCGGCCGGGCCTCGCCGGGGTCGGTGAACTCGAACAAGGTCCCGTCCGCGGTGGCGGCGATGGCCTTGAGACGGACGTGCAGGTGACGCCCCGACGACAGCTCGATCGCGCGCTCCTCGTGCCGGTGGTGGCGCCCGAGGTCGGCCGCCAGCTCGCGGAGCCGCAGGTGGTCGATCGGGTCGAGGAGTTCGACCGCCGCGGGGTTCGCCAGCACCACGCCCTCGCCGAGCACCAGCACCGGCCGGTTGCGCCCGGCCGCGGCCGCCTGGAAGGCGGCGAGCATGTGCTGCTCGGCCCGGCGCGCGCTGAGCAGCAGCCGCTCCTCGATGTCGCTCACGGCCCGGGCGAGGAACGGGCCCAGCAGCGGGGAGTCGTTCTCGGCCAGGCAGGTGATGTCGAGCACGCCCTCCAGCCGGCGCGTCGCCGGGTGCCTGATCGGGTGGCCGTAGCAGCTGAACCGTTTGAACGGTTCCAGGTAGTGCTCCTCGCCGTGCACCGCGAGGCCGTGGCGCAGCTCGTACACCGTGGCGATCGAGTTGGTCCCGGTGGTCTCCTCCATGAAGACCCCGCCGGCCACCACGCCCAGCGCCTCCAGCCGGCTGCGGAGCGTACGCGCCCCGAGGGGCACGTCCACCAGCCGCGACTCCCGGTCGGCGAGGATCACGCAGTAGTCGGTGTCGCCGAGCTGCTCGGCGAGCTGCTCCAGGACCGGCTGGGCGGCGGCGACGAGGCGGCTGCGCGGATCGACCTCGTCGGGCTCGATGCGCAGATCGGGCGCCTCGGGCTCGAGGCCGCTCATCCGGCACCGTCGCCATGACAGCGCGATCTCGGGACGCAGGCTCGGTGCGATGTCGCTGGTACGCACGGCGACCTCCGATAGGGCCGGGTGGACGTGGTCAGCCGACGCCGAGGAGGGCGTGGGCGCGGGCGCGATCCGCCCGGAAGTCCGCGGTGGAACTCCGGTGCACGATGCGCCCCTTCTGCATGACCGCCACCTCGTCCGCCAGGCGGAAGGCCAGGTGCAGGTCCTGCTCGACGAGCACGGCCGCGATGCCCTCGCCGCGTAGCCCCTCCAGCAGCTCGGCGACCTGGTCGACGACCGCGGGCGCGAGGCCGTCGGACGGCTCGTCGAGCAGCAGCAGGCGCGGGTTGCGCAGCAGCGCGCGGCCGATGGCCAGCATCTGCTGCTCGCCGCCGGACAGCTGGTCGCCGCGGTTGCCGCGGCGCTCGGCGAGCCGCGGCATCAGCTCGTAGATCCGCTCCGGTGTCCAGCCGTCCTGCCCGCGCCCGGACGCGATGCGCAGGTTCTCCGCCACGGTGAGCGGCGCGAACACGCGGCGGCCCTGGGGGACGATCGCCACGCCGCTGCGGGCGACCACGTGCGCGGCCGCCCCAGCGAGCTCCCGGTCACCGAGGCGGATGCTGCTGCCGGAGTACGGCTTGAGCATGCCCATGACGGTGTGGACGAAGGTGCTCTTGCCCGCACCGTTGCGACCCAGCATGGCCACGACGCCGCCGGCGGGCACGGTGAGGTCGACGCCGTCGAGCACCGTGCTGCCCGCGTAGCCGGCGCGCAGGTCGCGTACGGTCAGCAGGTCCGTCATCGGAGACCTCCCGGGAAGAGCTCGTCGGTTCTGGCGGAGCCGAGATAGGCGCGTCGCACCTCGTCGTCGGCCTGGATCTCCTGCGGGGTCCCGGTGGCCAGGACGCGTCCCAGGTGCAGAACGGTGATGCGATCGGCCAGGCGGAACACCACGTCGAGGTCGTGTTCGACGATGAGCAGGGTCAGCTCGTCCGGCAGTCGCTCCACCAGCGCCGCGAAGCGCTCGGTCTCGGCGGCGGACATCCCCGCGGTGGGTTCGTCGAACATGACGAGAGCCGGCTGCGCCGCGAGCACCATCGCCACTTCGAGCTGCCGGCGTTCGCCGTGGGACAGGTCGGCGGCCCGGTCGTCGGCCCGCCCGGCCAGCCCCACCGATTCCAGGTGGCGGCGGGCTTCGGCTTCGGTGCGCCGGAAACGCCGTGCGGCCCGGTCGAACCGGTACGCCACCCGGTGAACGCGCTGGACGGCGAGCGCGACGTTGTCCAGCACCGAGCAGTCCAGGAAGAGGCTGGAATGCTGATAGGTGCGCAGCAGCCCGCGCCGGGCCCGCTCGGACTCGGGCAGGGCCGTGACGTCCTGGCCGGCGAACATCACGCTTCCGCCGGTGGCCGGCAACGTGCCCGCCACGGTCGCGAACAACGTCGACTTGCCGGCGCCGTTCGGCCCGATGAGGGCGTGCCGTTCGCCCGGCGACACCGCCAGGTCGACGTGGTCCACGGCGGTGAGCGAGCCGTAGGCGCGGGTGAGCCCCCGCAGCTCCAGGAGAGGCGTCATGACGAGCGCTCCTTTCCGCGGCCTTTTCTCCGGCGGACGCCGGCCAGCCCGCGCGGCATGACGAAGACGACCGCGACGAACAGCAGCCCCAGCAGCAGCGGGCCGTGCCCGTCGATGGAGGCCGACAGGTTGTCGCGCACCAGCAGCACAAGGGCCGCGCCCAGGCACGGTCCCCACAGGCTGCCCGACCCGCCGATGACGACGCTGAGCAGGGCGAGCGCCGCGACCTCGAAACCCAGGTCCCCGGGCGAGACGAACCGCGCCTGCGCCACCCACAACGCGCCACCGGCTCCCGCGACGGCCCCCGCCAGGCAGAACACGCCATACCTGGCGAGCGCTGGGCGGTAGCCGAGCGCCCGCATCCGGGCCTCGTTGTCGCGTACGCCGCGTAGCGTCCTGCCGTACGGGGACCGGACGACCAGCGCGACCGCCGCGATGAGGACGATGGCCACCGCCAGCACCCACCAGTAGACGAACCCGCTGGCCAGCAGCGGAGCGCCGAACAGGCTGATCGGCGGCATCCCCGCCAGGCCGTTGCTGCCGCCCACGGCCGACCAGGTGTCGGCCACTTGATGCACCGACTCGCCGATGGCCAGCGTCAGCATGAGGAAGACGATGCCCCGGGCACGCACGGCGACCCATCCGGTGGCGGCCGCGGCGATCAACCCGGCCGCGAGCCCGGCGACCACCTGCACCATCGCGTCCGAGGTGATGTGGAGGCCGATGAGCACGGCCGTGTAGGCGCCGGCGCCGAAGTAGGCGGCCTGCCCGAGTGTGGGCAGGCCGGCGACCCCGGTGAGCAGGTCGACGCTGAGCACCAGCACCGCGAAGGCCAGCATGCGCGTCATCGTGGTCACCGGGTACGCCCCCAGCACCACCGGCGCCGCCACCAGCACCGCGAGCACGGCGGCGACGATCACGACCTTGCGCGGCGAGGAGCGGGTCACCTCGGGAGTCACGGTCTCCGTCCGTTCCATGGTGGTGGTGACCTTCACGCGCGCACCGCCCCGCCCGCGGGCAGCAGACCGGCCGGGCGCAGCAGGAGCACCAGACCCATCGCGGCGAAGATCAGGAAGGACGCGTACTCCGGCAGCAGCGAGGTGCCGAGCGCCTGCACCTGCCCGATCAGGACGGCGCCGAGCAGCGCACCCCGGACCGAGCCGAGACCGCCGATGACCACCACGACCAGCGCCAGCAGCAGCACCTTCTCGTCCAGGCCAGGCTGGGCGCCCAGGATCGGCCCGGCCAGCACCCCGCCGACCGCCGCCAGCCCGGCGCCCGCCGCGAACACCCCCACCAGCACGCGTCCGGTGTTGATGCCCAGCGCCGACACCATGCCGCGGTCGGCGACGGTCGCGCGGATCACCGAGCCGAGCACGCTCCGCTCGACCAGGACGTAGACCGCGACCGCCAGCACCACCCCGAACCCGATCACCAGCAGCCGGTAGACCGGGTAGGTCTCGCCGAACACGACGACGCTCCCCGCGACCGGGGCCGGCGCGGCGATGGAGTGCACGTCGTTGCCGAAGAAGATCGACAGCAGCTCGGCGACCACGAGGGAGACGCCAAGCGTGAGCAGCGCCTGGTCGAGATGGTGCGGCGTGGCCCGGGTCAGGCCCGCGAGCACGCCACCCAGCAGGGCCCCCAGCACGGCGGCGAGCAGCACCGCCAGGACGAAGGCCGCCAGGCCGGCGCCGTCGGCGACCAGCGCCACCGCGACGTAGGCGCCGACCAGGTAGACCGCGCCGTGCGCGAGATTGAGCACGTCCATCATGCCGAACACCAGGGACAATCCCAGCGCGATGGCGAACAGCAGCGAGCCCATCGCCAGCCCGTTGAGCACGCTGACCAGGTGGCCGGTCATGGCGTCCCGCTGAGCGGGCCGACGACCGCGTTGACGACGGCGCCGCCGCTGGACTTGACCTCGCGCAGGTAGTACGCCTGCTGGGGGTCGTGGTTGGCGTCGAAGCTCCACTGGCCGCGCGGGCTGTCGACGGGACCGACCGCGCCCAGCGCCTTGACCAGCTCGTCACCGCTCCCGCTCGGCGCGTTCGCGAGAGCCTTGTCGAGCACGGCCGCGGAGTCGTAGGCCTGCACCGCGTACACCGTGGGCGCCTCGTTGTAGGCCTTGCGGTAGGCGGCAACGAACTCCTTGTTGCGTGGACTGTCCAGCTCAGTGGAGTAGTGCAGGGAGGTCTTCACGCCGACCGCCGCCTCGCCCTGCGCGTCCAGCACGCCGCCCTCGGTGAGGAAGCCCGTGGCGTACAGCGGCGTCTTGTCGGCCAGCCCGAACTGCCGGTACTGCTTGACGAAGTTGACCGCCTCGGCGCCCGCGTAGAAGCTGTAGACGGCCTTGGCGCCGGAGCCGCGGATCGCCGACAGGAACGGCTGGAAGTCCTGGGTCTTGCCGAACGGCGTGTACTTCTCGCCGGCGACCTTGCCACCGGCCGCCTCGAACGTCTTGCGGAAGCCCGCGACCATCTCCTTGCCCGCGGCGTAGTCGGCGGCGATGAGGTAGACGCCGCCGTCGGTCTCCTTGGCCACCTCGGGGCCGAGCGCGGCCGCGACCTTGCCGTTGGAGAAGCTGGTACGCCAGACATAGTCGGATTTCTGGGCACCGGTGATGGCGTCGGCGCCGGCGTTGGCGATCAGCAGCAGCTTCTTGGACTCATGGAAGAAGTCCCGCAGGCCGAGCGCGGTGGCGGAGTTGACGACTCCGACGACCGCGGTCGCCTGATCCTGGGTCACCAGCTTCTGGGCGGCGGGCACGCCGGTCTGCGGCCCTTCGCCCTCATCGGCGGACACGACCTCGACCGTGCGCCCGCCCAGCTTGCCGCTGTGCTGGTCCAGGTAGAACTGGAATCCATTGCGCATGTCCTCGCCGAGTGGGGCGTAGACCCCCGACAGCGGCACCAGCAGACCTATCTTCACGGAGCCCGCGGTCGACTCGCCGCCGGACTGGGTCAGGCTCGAACCCGCACAACCCGACAGCGCGAGCAGGACGACGGCGGTGCCGGGTCGTAGCGTGTGGAGAACAGTAGAGAGAACACCCATGTGCGACTCCCGGGGGTGACGTCGGCGTCATTGCGCTGACACAGTGCGCACAGAATCCACAGATGAGTGTTGTGGCGTCAAGAGTCTGTAACAAATCGATACCTCGTTGAGCTGCGGGGCGTCAGGTGTGGATCGTGTCGGCGGGTCCATTCGGCTCCCAGCCAGGTCGGATCTAGTGTGTCGATGCAGGTCACGCTGGTGTGACGCGGCGTTGCGGTAACACAATCTGCTACATAAGCCTTTCGCAACGCGATGAAAGTGTGGCAAGTTTGGGATGTGAGCGGAGGATTGCGATGACCCGTACGTTGCCGGACCGATGCGGCGTGGTGGGCGGCGGGCGCATGGGCGCCGGCATCGCCCACGCCCTTCTGCTGGCCGGTTGTGAGATCACGCTGGTGGAGCGCGACGGGGAGGCCGCGGCCGCCGCCCGCGCCCGGGTGGCCCGCGCCGTCCGGGGCAGCGCCGAGCGTGGCCTGATCAAGGACGCCGACGAGCCGATGACCCGCCTGCACCCGGTCACCGGCGCCGCCGGCCTGGCCGGATGCGGGCTGGTGATCGAGGCGGTGCCCGAGGACCTCGACCTGAAGCTCGTCACACTCCGCGCCGTCGAGGACGCCGTCGAGCCGGAGGCGGTCATCGCCTCCAACACCAGCAGCATCTCGCTCGACACCCTCGCCGAGGCGCTCGCCCGGCCAGGACGTTTCCTCGGGCTGCACTTCTTCAACCCCGTCCCGGCGAGCAAGCTCGTCGAAGTGGTGATCGCCTCCGCCACCGAACCCGCCCTGCGGGAGCGTGCCACGGCCTGGGTGGAGGAGATCGGCAAGACCGCCGTGGTCGTCCGCGACTCGCCCGGCTTCGCCAGCAGCAGGCTCGGGGTCATCCTCGGCCTGGAGGCGATCCGCATGGTCGAGTCCGGCGTCGCCACGGCCGAGGACATCGACGCCGCGATGACGCTCGGCTACGGCCACCCGACAGGACCCCTGCGCCTGACCGACCTCATCGGCCTGGACGTGCGGCTGGGCATCGCCCGCTATCTCGAACGCGAGCTGGGCCCCCGCTTCTCCCCGCCGGACCTGCTCGTCCGGCTCGTCGAACAGGGCCATCTCGGACGCAAGACCGGCAAGGGCTTCTACGACTGGAGTGACGCATGACGTTGCCGAGCTATCTCGAAGGCGCCTGGCGCACCGGCGCCGGCGAAGGGACGCCCGTCGCCGACGCGGTCACCGGCGAGCTCGTCACCCGGGTCACCAGCGACGGGCTCGACCTGGCCGCCGCGGTGACGTACGCGCGCCGCACCGGCCTGGCCGCACTCGGCGAGCTGACCTTCCCGCAGCGGGCCGCCGCGCTCAAGGCCGCCGCCCTGGCACTGCAGGAGCGCAAGCAGGAGCTGTACGACCTGTCGGCGCGGGCCGGCGCCACTCGAAGGGACGCCGCGGTCGACGTGGACGGCGGCATCGGCACGGCCCTCGTCTACGCGAGCCTCGCCCGCAAGGGCCTGCCCGACCACACCCTCATCGTCGAGGACGACCTGATCCCGCTCGGCAAGGGCGGCACGTTCGCGGGCCGGCACGTCCTCACCACGCCCCGCGGGATCTCCCTGCAGATCAACGCGTTCAACTTCCCGGTCTGGGGCATGCTGGAGAAGCTCGCCCCCGCGTTGCTCGCCGGGCTGCCGACGATCGTCAAGCCCGCCACCCCGACCGTGTACATCGCCGCGCACGCCGTGCGCATCATCGCCGACGCGCTGCCGCCGGGGGCGATCCAGCTCGTCGCCGGAGGCATCCCCGGCCTGCTCGAGCTGCTGGGCGGGCAGGACCACATCGGGTTCACCGGGTCCGCGGCCACGGCCGCCCGGCTGCGGGCCGACCCCGCCGTCACGCGCCGCTCGGCCCGCTTCAACGCCGAGGCCGACTCGCTCAACTGCTCGGTCCTCGGCCCGGACGCCGTGCCCGGGCAGCCGGAGTTCGACCTGTTCGCCGACGCGCTCGTCACCGAGATGACGGTCAAAGCCGGGCAGAAGTGCACCGCCATCCGGCGCGCGTTCGTGCCCGCGCACCTCATCGACCCGGTGTCCGAGGCGGTCGAGGCACGGCTCGCGCGCGTGGTCGCGGGCGCGCCGGGCGCGGCGGGCGTGACGATGGGGGCGCTCGTCGGTCTCGCGCAGCGCGACGACGTCCGCGCCGCCGTCGCCCGCCTCTCCGAGGCCGGCTCCCTTGTGTACGGTGACCCGCACAAGGTCGAGGTCGTCGGCGCCGACGCCGAACGCGGCGCCTTCCTGTCGCCGCTGCTGCTGCGTGCCGACGACGTGGACCGCCCCGAGCCCCATGAGGTGGAGGCGTTCGGCCCCGTGAGCACGCTCATGCGTTACCACGACACCGCGCAGCTGGCGGAGCTGATCGCCCGGGGCGACGGCTCGCTGGCCGGGTCCGTCGTCTCCCACGACCGGGACTTCGTCCGGCAGGTCGTGCTCGGCGCGGCCGCCTGCCACGGCCGCCTTCTCGTGCTCGACCGCGACAGCGCGGGAGAGTCCACCGGGCACGGCACGCCCATGCCGCAGCTCGTCCACGGCGGACCCGGCCGCGCCGGCGGCGGCGAGGAGGAGGGCGGCCTGCGTGCCGTGCACGCCCACCTGCAGCGCACCGCTCTCCAGGGCGGCCCAGAGATTCTCGACGCGATCGTCAACTGAGACATGCAGACAGGAGAGCAGCGATGAGCACCGACTCCCGCACCGGCGCCGCCCCCGCGCCCGCCGGCCCCCTCAGCCGGGTCGACTACAGCGAGCGCATCCCCAACAACGTCAACCTGGCCGGTGACCGCCGCCTGCAGCGCGCGCTCGAAGGCTGGCAGCCGAAGTTCCTCGACTGGTGGAAGCAGCTCGGCCCGGCCCTGCCGACCAAGGACGTCTACCTGCGCACCGCCGTGGCGGTGGGCCGCGACGGGTGGGCGCACTTCGAGCACGTCCCCATGGATGAGTACCGCTGGGGCATCTTCCTGGCCGAGCGGGACCCCGACCGCAAGGTCAACTTCGGCAAGCACAAGGGCGAGCCGGCCTGGCAGGAGGTGCCCGGCGAGCACCGGGCCGACCTGATGCGCCTGATCGTCGTGCAGGGCGACACCGAGCCCGCCTCGGTCGAGCAGCAGCGCATCCTCGGCAACACCGCGCCCAGCATCTACGACCTGCGCAACCTCTTCCAGGTCAACGTGGAGGAGGGCCGCCACCTGTGGGCCATGGTCTACCTCCTGCACGCCTACTTCGGCAGGGAGGGGCGCGAGGAGGCCGAGCAGCTGCTCAAGCGCAACTCGGGCGACCTCGACTCGCCGCGGATCCTCGGCGCCTTCAACGAGGCGACCACCGACTGGCTGCAGTTCTTCATGTTCACGTACTTCACCGACCGGGACGGCAAGTATCAGCTCGGGACGTTGAAGGAGTCGGCGTTCGACCCGCTGGCGCGTACCTGCGAGTTCATGCTGAAGGAGGAGGCCCACCACATGTTCGTGGGCACCACCGGCGTGCAGCGGATTTTGGAGCGCACCGCCGAGCTCATGAAGGAGCACGGCACGGCCGACGTCCTCCCGCACGGCGGCATCCCGCTGGACATCATCCAGAAATACCTCAACTTCCAGTTCTCGGTGTCGATGGACCTGTTCGGCTCCGAGCAGTCCACCAACGCCGGCAACTACTACAGCTCCGGCCTGAAGGGCCGGTGGATGGAGACCCGGCGCAAGGACGACCACGTGCTGCTGGAAGACACCCGCGAGCTGCGTTACGTCGAGGACGGCCAGATCAAGACGAAGACCGTGCCGATGCTCAGCGCGCTCAACCTCGACCTGCGCGACGAGTACGTCGCCGACTGCGCCAACGGCGTGCGCCGCTGGAACCAGGCCCTGGAGGACGCCGGGCTCAGCGACCGGCTGTACCTGCCGCACGAGGGCTTCAACCGCAAGGTCGGCGTGTACGCAGGACACCACGTGACCCCGCAGGGCGAGGTCATCGAGGAGGCCGCCTGGCAGGCCAGGACCGACGAGTGGCTGCCCACGCCGGCCGACCGCGAGGCGGTGGCGGGCCTGATGGTCCCCGAGTACGAGTACGGCAAGTTCGCCGGCTGGATCGCCCCGCCGAAGACCGGCATCAACGACCAGCCGGTCGAATTCGACTACGTGCACCTGGCCGACGAAGGTCTCCTCTAGAAAGATCTAGGAGCGGGCGGCGGCGCCTTCGTCCATGCGGTCCCACTCGGCCTGGGCCCGCCGGTGCCACCGGTTGTGCAGGTCGTGGAAGACGGCCGCCGCCCGCGGGCCGGGCCAGTCGTGCTCGAGCAGCTCGGCGGGCAGGTCGGGATCGAGGAACGGGAAGCGCCGCCACTCCTGGATGAGCAGCACCTGGTTGACGAACGCGTCGCGGTCGGACTCGACGGGGAGGCCCTCGAAGCGTTCGATGAAGCCGAGGTAGCGCTTCTCCACGTCGTCGAGGTCCCACGCGGCGTTGATGAGCGTGGCGGTGTCGCCGATGCCCGCCGACGGACCGGTCCAGGCGTAGGCGCGGTCGGCGAGGTCGAGCTCGCGGATGACCTCCCGGACCGCGGCCTCCTTGGACGCGTCGGGGACGATCCAGAGCGTGGGGGAGGGCGAGCCGAGCCCGAGCCAGGTGAGCTTGGTGCGCAGGCGGTGGCGCAGCTGGCGCTGGGCCTCCGGCACCCCGGCCGTGAGGACCAGCCAGCGGCCGTCCCACCCGTGCGGCCCGCGCATGAAGCCGTAGATGCGTTCGGTGCCCTCGCGCAGCAGCCGGTCGCCGGCCTCGGTCAGGTTCCAGCGCACCTTGCGGCCGTGCCGCACCGACGTGAGCAGGCCTTCGGCCGCGGTGCGGGACAGAGCCTGACGCGCGGACTTCTCCTCGACACCGAGGGCGCCGAGCGCGGTGACCAGGGTGCCCGTCCAGACCTCGCCGCTGCGCGGCAGCACGAACTCGCCGAGGACGGTCAGCAGCAGCGAGCGCGCACTGGCGCCGGTCGGGCGGCGCTCGGCCGCCTGGCCGGTCTCCGTGTGCGCTTCGCGCGGGGCCACGTCCGCCCTCCTGTCGTCAGTCTCGCTGGTGAGGCGCATTCTGCCAGGTTAGGCAAGCCTGCGCGTCGTGACGTACCGTTCCCCCAAAATGCTACAAACACTTGACGATACATCTGCGAAACGTCGAACATTGGAGGCGCAAGCCCCCCTGCACCTCCTGGAGCACGCATTGAGTGAAACAACGCATTCGGCTCCGCCGGTGGTTCGCTTCGCGACCTCCCCGGACCGTTACCGTCACTGGAAGCTCGAGGTGGACGGGGCGGTGGCCACCGTCACGCTGCGCGTGGACGAGCACGGCGGCCTGGTCCCCGGCTACGAGCTCAAGATGAACTCCTACGATCTCGGCGTCGACATCGAACTGTACGACCTCGTCCAGCGGCTGCGCTTCGAGCACCCGGAGGTCAAGGCGGTCGTGGTGACCGGCGGCCTGGAACGCATGTTCTGCGCCGGGGCCAACATCAGGATGCTGGCACAGTCCACGCACGCCTGGAAGGTCAACTTCTGTAAGTTCACCAATGAGACCCGCAACGGCATCGAGGACGCGACCGAGCACTCCGGCCAGACCTGGATCGCCGCGCTCAACGGCACCGCCGCCGGCGGCGGCTACGAGCTCGCGCTCGCCTGCGACCAGATCGTCCTCGTGGACGACGGGTCCTCGGCCGTGTCCCTGCCCGAGGTGCCGCTGCTCGGCGTGCTGCCCGGCACCGGCGGCCTGACCCGCGTCGTGGACAAGCGCCACGTGCGCAAGGACCGCGCCGACCTCTTCGCCACCAAGTCCGAGGGTTTCCGCGGCGGCACGGCCGTGGAGTGGGGCCTGGTGGACGCCTCCGTCCCGCGTAACGCCCTGGACGAGGAGGTCGCCAGGCGCGCCGCGGCCGCCGCGGCGACGTCCCAGCGGCCTTCGGAGGCGAAGGGCGTGGCGCTGACGCCGCTCGACCGCAAGGATGAGGGCGACGTGATCACCTACCCGTATCTGTCGGCGCGGATCGACCGGGCCGCCCGCCTCGTCGAGATCACCGTGAGCGGCCCCCACGACGCCCCGCCGGCCGACCCCGCGGCCCAGGGCGCCGACTACTGGCCGCTCGCCGTGACGCGGGCGCTGGACGACCTTATTCTGCACCTGCGGACCAATGAGCTGGATCTGGGCATCTGGGTCCTGCGGGCGGCAGGCGATCACGAGCGGGTGCTGGCCTACGACGCCCAGCTGCGCGAGCTGACCGGCGACTGGTTCGTCAACGAGGTGCGCCACTACTACAAGCGCACGCTCAAGCGCCTCGACGTCACCAGCCGCAGCCTCATCGCCGTCATCGAGCCGGGCACGGCCTTCGCCGGACTGCTGGCCGAGCTGGCCCTGGCCGCCGACCGGCAGTACATGCTGGAGGGCGTCTACGAGGACCGCGACGACGATGCCGTCCCCGCCACCATCGTGCTCACCCCGGTCAACGACGGCGACTACCCCATGGGCAACGGCCTGTCCCGCCTGCAGTCGCGCTTCTGGGGCCATGAGGAGGACCTGCAGGCCGTGCGCGCCAGGATCGGCGAGCCGCTGGACGCGGCCGCCGCGGTGGAGCTCGGACTGGTCACGCTGGCCCTGGACGACATCGACTTCGAAGAGGAGCTGCGGATCGTCCTGGAGGAACGCGCCTCGCTCTCGCCCGACGCGCTGACCGGCATGGAGGCCAACCACCGCTTCGTCGGCCCCGAGACGCTGGAGACGAAGATCTTCGGACGGCTCACCGCCTGGCAGAACTGGATCTTCATCCGGCCGAACGCCTCCGGCCCCGACGGCGCCCTGCGCCGCTACGGCACCGGCCGCAAGGGCGACTACGACCTCGGGCGGGTCTGACCATGACCGAGTTCAACGCGGGAACCTGGCTCGTCCACCGCCACGTCCAGGAGGGCCACGGCGGCCGGATGGCCGTGCGCGGCGCCGCCACCCTCACCTACGCCGAGCTGTCGGAGGTCGTCGGGACCGTCACCGCCGGGCTGCGCTCTCTCGGCCTGCGGCGCGACGACCGCGTCGTGTTCGTCACCAACGACGACGTGCCGATGTTCGCCGGGATCCTCGCCGCCTTCTGCGGCGGGTTCGTGGCCGTGCCCGTCTCCACCATGCTGGGAGCCAAGGAGCTCGGCACGATCATCGCCGACTCCGGCGCCGCCGTGGTCGTGGCGAGCGCCGACTACGCTCCCCAGGTCCAGGAAGCCCTCACCCTGGCGCCCGAAGTGCGCCACCTGGTGTGGGACGGCGACGCCCCGCCGGGCGACACGTCCATGACGTGGGCCGAGCTGCTCAAGGGGGGCGACGGCCACTCGCGCGAGCCCGCCGTCACCCAGGAGGACTCCTGGGCCCTGTGGCTCTACACCTCCGGCACCACCGGCGTGCCCAAGGGCGCCATGCACCGCCACGCCAACATCCGCCACGTCTGCCGGACCTACGGCGACCAGGTGCTCGGCATCGGCCCCGGCGACGTCTGCTTCTCCATCGCCAAACTCTTCTTCGCCTACGGCATCGGCAACTCGATGTTCTTCCCGCTCTCGGCCGGGGCCTCGACAGTGCTGGAGCCGCGCCGCCCCAACCCCGCCGTGACGGCCTCGCGCATGGCCGCGGACCGGCCGACGTTGTTCTTCGCCGTCCCCACCTTCTACGCCGCGCTGCTGGCCGCCGACCTGCCCGAGGACACCTTCACGTCGGTACGCCTGGCCGCCTCGGCGGGGGAGGCGCTGCCCGCGCCGCTGCAGGAGCGGTTCACCGGGCGCTTCGGCGTCGAGGTCATCGACGGCATCGGCTCCACCGAGGCGCTGCACATCTTCCTGTCGAACCGGCCCGGTGAGGTGCGCCCCGGCACGACCGGCGTGCCGGTGCCCGGCTACGACATCGAGCTGCGCGACGCCGAAGGCGCGCAGGTGCCCGACGGCGTGCCGGGGGCGCTGTACGTCCGCGGGGAGTCCATCGCCCTGGGCTACTGGCGGCGCACCGACGCCAGCCGCACCGTGTTCGCGGGCGAGTGGCTCAACACCGGCGACACGTACGTGCGGTCCCCGGACGGCTACTACACCTGCCTGGGCCGCAGCAACGACCTGCTCAAGGCGGGCGGCATCTGGGTCTCGCCGACCGAGGTCGAGAGCCGCCTGCTCGAGCACCCGCAGGTCGCGGAGGCGGCCGTGGTGGGCGTGGCGGACGAGAACGGGCTCGACAAGCCGGTGGCGTGCGTCGTCACCAGGGGAGGGGTCACCGCCGAGGAGCTCGTCCAGTGGTGCCGTGACGGGCTGGCCTCGTTCAAGCGCCCCCGGCACGTGGTCTTCCTCGATCAGCTGCCCAAGACGGCGACCGGCAAGATCCAGCGGTTCAAGGTCCGCGAGCTCCTCGTCCACCGGGAGGTACGCGGATGAGCGTGCTCGACGTCGATGTGCTGATCGTCGGGGCGGGCCCGGTCGGCCTGTTCGGCGCCTACTACGCCGGGGTGCGCGGGTTGCGCACCGCGGTCGTCGACTCACTCAGCCAGGTCGGCGGCCAGGTCAGCGCCATGTACCCGGAGAAGGAGATCTACGACATCGCCGGGTTCCCCGCCGTCTCCGGCCGCCGCCTCATCGCCAATCTGGTGGAGCAGGCGGCGCCGTACCGGCCCGCGTACGTGCTCGGCGAGGAGGCCCAGCGGCTCGAACACGCGCCCGGCGGCCTGCTGGTGGTGAAGACCGGCGGCGGGACCGAGATCACCGCCCGGGCGGTCGTCGTGACCGGCGGCATCGGCACCTTCACGCCCCGCCCGCTCCCGGCCGGCGAAGAGTTCCTCGGCAGGGGCCTTGAGTATTTCGTGCCCGACGCCGCGGGCTACACGGGCAAGGACGTGGTCGTCGTCGGCGGCGGCGACAGCGCGGTGGACTGGGCGCTCATGCTCCACCCCATCGCGAGCAGCGTCACGCTCGTGCACCGCCGTGCCACCTTCCGCGCCCACCACGGCTCGGTCGAGCGGCTCAGGGCCGCGCCCGTGGAGATCGTCACCAACGCCCAGGTCGCCGCCGCCCACGGCGGCGACCGGCTGGAACGCGTCGAGCTGAGCACGGGGGAGACCCTCCCGTGCGAGCGGCTCGTCGCGGCCCTCGGCTTCACCGCCAACCTGGGGCCGCTGCGCGAGTGGGGGCTCGACCTGCACGACAACCGCCACCTGGTCGTCGACTCGGCAATGCGCACCAACGTGCCCGGCATCTTCGCCGCCGGCGACATCGCCGACTACGACGGCAAGGTGCGGCTGATCGCGGTCGGGTTCGGCGAGGTGGCGACGGCCGTCAACAACGCCGCGGTGCACATCGACCCCGCCGCCCAGCTCTTCCCGGGGCACTCGACCGACAACCCCGCCCCGGTCTAGTTCAGGAGTTCTCACATGCCGTACGTCATCGCCGCACCCTGCATCGACGTCATGGACAAGTCGTGCGTCGAGGAGTGCCCGGTCGACTGCATCTACGAGGGGGATCGCAAGCTCTACATCAACCCCAAGGAGTGCATCGACTGCGGCGCGTGCGAGCCCGTGTGCCCCGTCGAGGCGATCAGCCAGGACCGCCGGGTCGACCCCGAGCACGCCGGCTTCGTCGAGGACAACCGCCGCTTCTTCATCGAGGTGCTGCCGGGACGCGAGGCGCCCATCGGCACGCCCGGAGGGTCGAACAAGACGGGCCGCATCGGCGTGGACACTCCCATGGTGGCGGACCGGTCATGATCGATGGCATGCGACTCATCGACGCGCACGTGCACATCCCCGTGCTGGACACCCTCAAGCCGGCCTGGCTGGAGTGGGCCCGCGACTTCGGCGAGCACGGCCTCATGGAGGACGCCTGGGACTCCGGCGGCAGGCCGCGCCCGGCCCGCCTGGATGAGATCTTCGCCGCTCAGGGCGTGGACGTGGCGTTGTTGTTCTGCGAATACAGCCCCAAGGCGACCGGCCTGCAGTCCTTCGAGGACCTGCTGCCGATCGTCGAGCACAACCCGGCCAGGTTCCGCCCGGTCGCCAACGTCAACCCGCACCTGCACTTCCCGATCGCCGAGGAGGTGCGGCGGCAACTCGACCTCGGGGCCGCCGCGCTGAAGCTGCATCCGGTGCACGGCGGGTTCCGCTGCGACGACGCGGCCCTCTACCCGGCCTACCAGGTGCTCGAGGAGCGGGGCGTCCCGCTCGTCGTGCACTGCGGCACGAGCTCCTTCCCCGGCTCGATGAACGAGAACGCCGACCCGCGCTTCCTCATCCCGGTCGTGCGCGACTTCCCCGGACTCAACGTCGTGCTCGCGCACGGCGGGCGCGGCTGGTGGTACGACGCCGCGGCCTTCCTGGCGCTGTCGAACGACACCGTGTGGCTGGAGCTGTCCGGTCTGCCGCCCAAGCGGCTGCCGGAGTACTACGCGCGCTACGACCTCACCCGCCTGGCGCGCAAGTGCATCTTCGGCACCGACTGGCCCGGCGTGCCCGGCATCGCCGCCAACGCGCGTGCCGTCGCCGGGCTGCTGCCGGCCGATGTGGCCGCGGCCGTGCTCGCGGGCAACGCGACGCGCGTGTACGCGGGGGTGTGACCGGTGCCCGTTTACGCCCTCGGCGACCAGGTGCCCCGCATCCATCCGGACGCGTACGTCCACCCCGACGCCGTCGTCATCGGCAGCGTCACCATCGGCGCGGAGTCGTCGGTGTGGCCGGCCGCCGTGCTGCGGGGCGACTTCGGCCGCATCGAGATCGGCGAGCGGACCTCCGTCCAGGACGGCACCGTCGTGCACACCACCGAGCAGTGGCCCACCGTGATCGGCAGCGACTGCGTGGTCGGGCACAACGCCCATCTCGAAGGATGCACGGTCGAGGACCGCTGCCTCATCGGCTCGGGCGCAGTCGTGCTGAACCGCGCCCTGGTCCGCACCGGGTCGGTGGTCGGCGCGCAGGCGCTCGTACCGGAAGGGCTGGAGGTCCCGGCCGGCCACCTGGCGCTCGGCGTGCCGGCCCGCCCCAGGCCCATGGACGGCACCGCGCAGAGCGAGTGGATCGACTTCGGCGTGGACGAATACCGCGGCAACGCCAAGCGCTACCGGCACGAACTGCGCAGGCTCGACCCCTGACGTCAGCGGCGCTTGTCCAGGAACGCCGTCATGCGCGCGTGCTTGTCCTCGGTCTCGAACAACACGGCCTGCGCCACGTCGTCGAAGCGCGGATGCGCGCCAGGAGGCGCGGCCAGGGCGAGCTTGGTCAGGCGCAGCGCCAGCGGCGCGTTCTTGGCGATGCGGGCGGCCAGCCGGTCCGCCGCGGCCGCCAGCTCCTCCTCGGGGACCAGCTCGTTGACCAGCCTGACGGCCAGCGCCTCCTCGGCGGACACCACTCTGCCCGCGAGCAGGATCTCCTTGGCGAGCGGCTCGCCGACCAGCTCGCGCAGCCGCCAGCACGCGCCCGCGGCGGCCATGATGCCGAGCCCCGCCTCGGGATTGCCGAACCGGGCCCGCGGGGTCGCGATGCGGAAGTCGCAGGCGTAGGCCAGCTCCGCGCCGCCGCCCAGGGCGGGCCCGTCGATGGCCGCGATCGTGGGCATCGGCAGCCGGGCGATGCGGTCGAACAGGCCGCTGTTGATGCCGGCGAGCGCGTCCTCGCGGCGGCGCTCGCGCAGCTCCCGGATGTCGGCGCCGGCGGCGAACACGCCGTCCGACCCGGTGATCACCAGGATCCGGGGGTGGCGCTCCAACTCGGCGCACACCTCGTGCAGATCGGCCACCATCGCCGCGTCGATCGCGTTGCGCACGTGCGGGCGGTCCAGCCGGACCAGCACCCGATCCTGACCGTCCTCGATCCTCAGTGTGTCGCTCAGCGGACGCTCCTCTATCCAGAACGTGCTACAGATCCATGATGATACGACACTCTAACGTAGAGCGACGGTCAGGTGGTGGATTCGCGGACCATGAGCTCGAAGGGAGCGGTGTGCTCACGGGCCTCGCGTGCGGGCGCCCCCATGCGGCCGGTCAGCAGCTCGACGGCCTTCGCGGCCATCCACCGGTGATCCGGCGCCACCGTGGACAGCGAGGGCACCATGAACTCCGCCTCGGGGATGTCGTCGAAGCCGACGATGCGGACGTCGCCGGGGACCCGGAGGCCGCGGTCGGCCAGGCCGCGGAGCACTCCCTGCGCGACGGTGTCGGTGACCGCGATCACGCCGTCGACCTCGCGGCCGGAGCCGGCCAGGCGGTGCGCCGCCTCGCGGCCGGCCTCCATCGTCATCCTGCCCACGGTGAAGAGCAGCCCGGGATCGGGCTCGAGCCCGTGCTCGGCGAGGGCGGCGAGGTAGCCTTGGTAGCGGCGGGTCACCACGTTGACCCCCTCCAGGGCGTCGCCTGTGACGATCGCGATCCTGCGGCATCCCCGGTCGATCAGGTGCGTGGTCGCCGCTTTCGTGCCTTCCTCGTTGGGCATGGCGACGTGGTCGAAACGGCCGCCGAAGTCCCGCTCGCCGAGCATGACGATGGGGTAGCCGGCGCCGGCCAGCCGTGGATCCTCCCGCCCGAGCTCGACCGCGCTGAGGATCAGGCCGTCGAAGTGCAGCGTGTGCGAATGGGCGATCGCGTCGATCTCCCCGGCGGCGGCCGCCCCGGTCTGCTCGATCGCGACGTGGAACCCCCGCTGCGCGGCCTCGTCGATCACGTGGGCGGCGAGGTGGCCGAAGTAGGGGCTGTGGATCTCCGGCACGGCCAGGCCGATGATGCCGGTCCGCCCGGACTTGAGCGTCCGGGCGGAGAGGTTGACGCGGTAGCCCGACTGCCGGATGGCCTCCAGCACCCGGCGGCGGACCGGGTCGCTGACCCCGGCGCGGTTGTTGACCACGTTGGAGACCGTCATCTTCGACACACCCGCCAGCCGGGCGACGTCGTTCATGGTCACCATGCCTGTGAGCCTATCGCGGTGCGTTCGGCGGCCCTGGTGACCGTCATCCGAGGCGGGCCTCCACGGTGACGAAGGAGTGGGCGGGCAGGTGCACCCGCAGCCCGGAAGCGGTCGCCGTGACCTGCTCGTGAGGCCTCGGGGCGACGGCGGCCGGCGTCTCGGGCGTGTTGTGGGCCTGCAGCTTCTCCGCGGTGAGGATCCGGGAGCGCGCGCCGGCCACGGCGCCGCCACGCAGGTCTAGCTCGACGTCGACGGCCTCGGCCGCGTCCAGGTTCGACATCGACACGAGCATCCGTCCGTCCTTGCGGCTCGCCGAGATCGAGACCGTCTTCAGCGCTTCCCTGCCGGGCAGGCCCGCCGGGAGGTCGACCCGCAGCGAGGCCGCGTCCTGGTGGCCCTTGTTCATCTCGAACACGTGGTACGTGGGCGTGAGCACGAGCGCGCCGGAGTCGGGGTCGGTCAGGATCATGGCCTGGAGCACGTTCACCGTCTGGGCGATGTTGGCCATCACCAGCCGGTCGGCGTGGCGGTGGAAGATGTCGAAGTGCAGGCCGGCCACCAGCGCGTCCCTGAGGGTGTTCTGCTGGTAGAGGAAGCCCGGGTTCGTGCCCGGCTCGACGTTCCACCAGGTGCCCCACTCGTCCAGCACCAGGCCCACCTTCTTGCCCGGGTCGTAGCAGTCCATGACGTTCGAGTGGCCGGTGAGGAGCTCGTCGATGCGCGCCGCCTGGACCATCGTGCGGTAGTAGTCGTCGGTGTCGAACACGGTGGCGTCGCCCTTGTCCTGCCACGTGCCCGGAATCGTGTAGTAGTGCAGGGAGAGCGCCTGGTAGAACGGCTGGGGCCGGTAGGCGCAGCCCAGGTCGCCCAGCTGCTTCATGAGCGTCTCGGTCCAGGCGTAGTCGTCGGTGTTCGCGCCGGCGGCGATGCGGTAGAGCTTGTTGTCGCCGTGGTCGCGGCAGTAGGTGCCGTAGCGGCGGGCCTCGTCGGCGTAGTGCTGGGCGGTCATGTGGCCGCCGCAGCCCCAGGTCTCGTTGCCGAGCCCCCAGAAGCGCACCCGCCAGGGCTCCTCGCGGCCGTTGGCCTTGCGCAGGCGCACCATCGGCGAGTCGCCCTCGCGGGTGAGGTACTCGACCCAGTCGCTCATCTCCTTGACCGTGCCCGAGCCGACGTTGCCGCTGATGTACGGCTCGGCGCCGAGCAACTCGCACAGGGCCATGAACTCATGGGTCCCGAAGTGGTTGTTCTCCTCGACGTTGCCCCAGTGGGTGTTGACCATCGCGGGGCGCTGGTCCTTCGGCCCGATGCCGTCCATCCAGTGGTACTCGTCGGCGAAGCAGCCGCCGGGCCAGCGCAGGTTGGGGATGTTCAGGGCACGCAGCGCGTCGACGACGTCCAGGCGGATGCCGCCGGCGTTCGGGAGGTCGCTGTCCTCGCCCACATAGAACCCGCCGTAGATGCAGCGGCCCAGATGCTCGGCGAAATGACCGTAGAGATGCCGGTTGATCACCGGACCCTCGACGTCGACATTGATGATGGCAGGCACGACGACATTGCTCATGGATGAATCCCTCAGGGGTGGTGGAGGTTGCTTTACCGATACATGGATCGGTAAAGCGAGGCAACTTTATCGATACAGCCACAACTGTCAAGGGCTGAACCCGGAGGCCGCCGGATCCGTACCTCCTGTCGACTGTCTGGAGGAGAGAGTCCTGTTGCGTTCTGGTCTCAGGAGGACCCTCGGGTCCTGGATGGGCGGGCGATGGCACACGGCACCAAGCGCGGCGAGGCGGTGGGTGGGCGAACCGGCGGTGACCCCCTGCAGGTCGGCGGCCATCGCGTGATCCGCCGGCTCGGCGCGGGCGGGATGGGCGTCGTCTACCTGGCGCAGAGCCCTTCGCGGCGACTGGTGGCAATCAAGATCATCCACCGGCATCTCGCCGGCGACCCGGAGTTCCGCCGGCGCTTCCGCCGCGAGGTCGCGACCACGCAGCGGGTCGCCCGCTTCTCCACGGCGCCCGTGCTCGAGGCCGATCTGGACGGCGACCTCGCGTACGTCGTCACCGAATACGTGCCCGGGCCGACGCTGTTCCGCGCGGTCAAGGAGCGGGGCCCGATGTCGGGCTCGGAGCTCGAAGGGCTCGCCATGAGCACGGCGGTCGCCCTGTGGGCCATCCACGCGGCCGGCGTCGTCCACCGGGATCTCAAACCGTCGAACGTGCTGCTGTCCCCCGTGGGGCCTAAAGTCATCGACTTCGGTCTCGCCTTCGCGGCCGACTCCACCACCCTGTCGTTCACCAGGATGGGCACGCCGGCGTACATGTCTCCGGAGCAGGTGCGCGGGCTGCCGCTCTCGCCGGCCTCCGACGTCTTCGCCTGGGCCGGCGTCGTGGTCTTCGCGGCCGGTGGGCAGCCGCCGTTCGGCAGGGGAGCGGGGCACGAGGTGCTCTACCGCGTCGTTCACGACGACCCCGTGCTTCCCGCGTTGGACGGCGTGCTGGGGGAACTGGTGTCGCGGGCGCTGAGCAAGAACCCGGCGGCGCGGCCGTCGGCAGCGGAGCTCGTGGACCTGCTCGCCGGGGGCACCGGTCTCCGGCTCCCGCCGACCATCCCGGGGGCCCGCCAGGAGCCCGAGGCCCGGCCGGCCGACCCGGAGCCGCGTGCGATCACCAGGCCGGGAAAGGGGCGCAGACGCCGTCGGGCCCCGTACCGGCGTTGGGCGTGGGGCGGTGCGGCGTTGGCCGCGCTCGCCCTGGTGACGGCAGGCGCGGTCCTCGTCTCTCAGGCGGCCGCCAACCGCAGCCTCCTGCCTGCCGAACTGGCCCTTCATGAACCGTCCGCGCAGGACGCCGGCACACGCTGGCGGAAACTCCCCGGTGAGAACCCGCTCCACGCTGACGGCGTGCGGTTCCACGTGCAGCCGGACAACGACGCGGCGCGGCAGGCACAGACCTGGTCCACGCAGGGCAGGACGGCCGACGCCGCCCTCATGCGGGCCCTGTCGGAGGTCCCCGCGGCCATGTGGCTCGCCGGAGGCTCGCCCGCCGACATCTCCCGTACAGTCCGTGACGCCGTCGCCGAGGCGGACCGGCAGCGGACCGTCCCCGCGTTCGTCACCGATCACATCCCCGGACGTGATTGCTGGAACGGCGGCGCCCCGAACGCCGAGAGCTACCGGGCGTGGATCGACGCGGTGGCCGAGGGCATCGGGAGCCGGCCCGCGGTCGTCGCCCTGGAGCCCAGCGGCCTGGCACGGATGCCCGGCAGCCCGGAGTGCCCACAGGGTGGGCAGGGCGCCGCCGCCCAGCGGTACGCCGATCTCACGTACGCCGTGGAGACCCTCACCGGCCTGGCCCGCACCGCCGTGTACCTCGACGGCGGGCTGGCGGGGTGGCCCGCCTTCGCCCAGATCGCCGACCGGCTGGTCAACGCGGGGGTGGTCCACGCCGACGGCTTCTACGTCAACATGGTCGGCTACCGCACGACCGAGCTGTCGCTCGCGTACGCCGCCAAGCTGTCCAGATGTGTCTACCTGAGAGTCGCGTCGAGGACGGCGCCGTGCGCCGACGCGGCTCTGGCCGCCGTGCCCGACTCCGCGCCCGGCCTGCCCCACTTCGTCGTCGACACCAGCCGCAACGCGGCGGGGGAATGGGAGCCGCCGGCCGGGCGGTTCCCCGTGCCGGACGAATGGTGCAATCCACCCGGCCGGGGTGCGGGCGCGCGGCCGACCGCCGACACGGGGAGCCCGCTGGCCGACGCGTTGTTGTGGCTCAACAGCCCGGGGTTCTCCAACGGCCAGTGCACCAGGGGCACCTCGGGACCGGCCGACCCGGTGTACGGCATCGTCACCCCGGCCGCCGGTCAGTGGTGGCCTGACCAGGCCCTCGAACGGGCGAAGAACGCGGTCCCGCCGCTGCCGCCCGCGGCACGGTAGCCGCCCGGCGCAGAGCGGCGAGCGTCAGGCCGCCGCCGATGACCCCGGCGGCGATCGTCGCCGCGGGCAGCCACGGGCTCGCCACGACCGAGACGAGCACGATCGTGCCGGCGATCAGACGGACCTGGCGACATCGGTGGACCCGGCTCCGGCGAGCGCCTGCCGGGCGCGTTCCGCGCGGTTGCCGGACTGGCAGATGAGCACCATGGGGCCGCCGGCGCTCGCGACGATGCGCCGCAGGTGCGCGGCGTCGATCTGCTCGAGCGGCAGGTTGACGGCGCCGTCGAGGTGCGCTGACCGGAACTCCGCCGGGGTGCGCACATCGACGAGCAGCACGCCGGGGTCGGCCGCGATCAGCGAGCGGGCGGAGACGGCGTCGATGCGGGCGGCGTTGAAACGGGACAAGGAAGGTTCTCCTCAGAGCTCGCGGATGTCGGGGGTCAGGCGGCGGCGAGGTCGGGCACGCCGGCGCCGGTGAGGGCCGCCGTGCGGTATCCCAGGCGGGCCAGGTGCCCGGCGGCGATGGCCGAGCGGCGGCCGCTGCCGCAGGCGACCAGGACCGGCCGCGCCGGGTCGAGCTCCGCGGGAACGCCGAGAGTGAACAGGTCGGGCAGGAAGCGTTCGACCGCGCCCTCCACCCGGGCCGCCGCCCACTCGCTCGGCATCCGCACGTCCAGCAGCTGCGCCCCGGGCCGGGCGAGCCGCTCGGCGAACGCCTTCAGCTCCAGCAGCTCGTACGTCTGCGTGGCGGCCTCACCCAGCTCCCGGACGACGCCCCGGACGGTGTCGATGCCGATCCTGGCCAGCTGGGTGACGGCCTCGGCGACGTCCTGGCCGGGCTCGGCGACGAGGGTGATGGGCTCCTCGTACGGCAGCAGCCAGCCCGCCCACGCCCCGAAGTCGTCGTCCAGCTCGATGCCGAGCGAGCCGGGCAGCATCCCGCGCGCCTGGACCTGACGGGGCCGGATGTCCACCACGTGCGAGCCGGCGGACACGGCGTCGAGCTCGGGGACCCCGACCGGAGGCATGGGCGCCCCACCGAGGGTGTTGGCCGGGCCCATGCGCCGGTAGTAGGCCGGGATGGGCAGGGGATCGGCGAGCACCCGATCGGCGAACTCGCCGGCATCGTCGATGGCCAGCAACGGGTTGTCCGTCAGCTCCGCGCCGATGCTGGAGGTGAGCCGGCCCGCGCCCGTGGCCGTGCAGAACGAGCCCTCGCCATGCGTGGGGTACAGGCCGACGCCGGGCGGCAGCGCGGCCAGCCGGCGCAGCGAGAGGTGCTGGAGCCGGGCCAGCGTCGGGGCGCGTTCGGGGCCGAGCAGGTCGGGGCGGCCGGCCGAGGCCACCAGCAAGCTGCCACCGGAGAACACCACGACCGGCTCGCCGTCGATGAGCACCAGGTAGCTGGTGTGCTCAGGGGTGTGGCCGGGCGTGTGGATCGGCCGGATGGTGAGCCCGCCGCCCTCGATGTCCTCCATATGGAAAGCGGGCGTGTGCCGGTACGCGGCCGCCGCGGCGGCCGGCAGCACCAGCTCCGCGCCGGTCCGCTGTGCGGCCTGCGCGGCGCCGGAGACGTAGTCGTTGTGCAGATGGGTCTCCAGCACGAACCGCAGCTCGACGTCGGCCGCGGCCGCAAGGAATCGGTCGATGTCCCGCTGCGGATCGACGAGGGCACCCTTGCCCTCGTGCGTCAGCAGATAGGTCTGGTCGCCCAAGCCAGGGGTGCGAAAAGGTATGACGTCCATAAAATACCCCCAGGGGTATGTAGATCGTACAAAAATGCGGCCGCGGAGCCCGCGGCCGCTGGACTAGGCGAGGGCCAGGAAGAGCTTTTCCAGCTCGGCCACGCTCATCGGCGGCTGCTCGCCGCGGTCCTGCGCGTCCTGGCAGTGCCGCAGCCCTGTGGCCACGATCTTGAATCCGGCGCGGTCCAGCGCCTTGGAGACCGCCGCCAGCTGGGTCAGCACCTTTGTGCAGTCCTCGCCGGCCTCGATCATCGCGATCACCCCGGCCAGCTGGCCATGCGCCCGCTTCAGCCGGGTCAGCGCGTCGCCCACCATGCCCTCGGTCAGTTCCATGTCTCGACTATACCCCGAGGGGTATCCATGCTCACCAATGGGGCGAGACCCGACTATGGAAACGGTTTTCATGTGCTAATCTCGCGATCGCCCCAATCCCCCTGAACTAGGGACATTCAGTGCGTTACCCCAGCTTTTTGCGTGCCCTGGCGGCAGCTTGTGCCCTTTCCGCGGCCGCATGTTCGGTGCCGGCAGGCGGGCAGAGCACGGATTCCGCCTCGACCGGCGGGCGGATCAAATTGGCGATGCTCCTGCCCCCGCGTACGGGCCTGTCGCCGTTCAGCGACGACGCCTTCAAGCTGTCGCGCTGGTCCACCGCCGAGACCCTGATCAACCTGGACGAGATCGGCGACGCGCGACCGGGGCTCGCCACCGCGTGGGCGCGGACCTCCGCACGGACCTGGGAGTTCACCGTCCGCCCCGGCGTGACGTTCCACGACGGCACCCGGCTGACCGCCCAGGTGGCCGCCAACGTGCTGACCCGCGCCACCAAGGCCACCCCCAAACCCCGCATCCTCGACGGCGTCGAGCTGACCGCCAAGGCGGAGGGCGACAAGGTGGTGGTGACCACAGGCGAGCCGGACCCGCTCGTACCGCAGCGTCTGTCCTCGCCGCAGCTGTCGATCCTCGCGGAGAGCGCCTACGGCCCGGACGGCACGGTGAACCCGGTCGGCACCGGCAGCGGCCCCTTCAAGCTGACCAGGGTCAACGGCACCACGACCGCGACCCTCGATCGTTACGACGGCTACTGGGGTGAGAAGGCCAAGGCGACCGGCATCGACGTCGCTTTCGTGCCGGACGGCACCGCCCGAGCCGCCGCCATCCGCAGCGGCCAGGCGCACATCGCCGAGGCGGTGCCGGTCTCACAGGCCGCGCTGCTGCAGAAGGAGACGATCAGCGAGGTGCCGATGCCGCGCACCAACACCCTCTACCTGAACACCAAGTCGGGTCCCTTCAAGGACCCGGGGGTACGCGCCGCCGCACGCACGGCCATCAACCCCGCCCAACTGGTCACGGGCGTGTACGAGGGCCGCGCCGACCTCGCCCGCGGCCTCCTGGGACCCGCGCTGCCGTGGGCCGCCGAGGGCCGCCGCCCCCTGACCGGGCGCACGGCGCCCACGGACGCCAAGGGCGTGTCGATCACCCTGGCCACCTACTCCGACCGGCCGGAGCTGCCGGAGGTCGCCTCGGTGCTGCAACAACACCTCCAGGCCGCCGGGTTCACCGTCAAGCTCGTGGTCCGCGAGTACGCGCACATCGAGGAGGACGCGCTGGCCGGCGCGTTCGACGCGTTCATCCTCTCCCGCGCGACCGTGCTGGACTCGGGCGACCCGGTGGCGTACCTGCAGGCCGACTTCACCTGCGAAGGCTCCTTCAACCTGGCCAAGTTGTGCGACGAGGACGTCGACCAGGCCGTGAAGAAGGCCGCGGCGACGGAGGCCGGCGCCGCGAGGCGCGCGGCGATCCTGGAGGCCGAGGCGGCGATCCTGAGAACCGACGCCGCGATCCCGATGTTGCACGAGCGCGTCATCCAGGGTGACGCCACCACGGTGGTGGACTCGGCGAAGGACCCGCGCGAGCGCATCCTGATCACCACCGACACGCGGCTGAAATGACGGCGGCGGCAGTGAGGGAGCGCGCCGGCGTGCTGTCCGCGCGGGCTGTCGCCCTCGTCGCGATCATCGTCGCGGTCGGGCTGCTGCCCTGGTTGTCCGGCCGCGACGCGGCGCTGTCTCTGCTGCGCGCCCGGTCGGCCGAGCAGGAGCCGACGGCGGAGGCATTGGAGGCCATCCGGCGCGACCTGGGCCTGGACGGCGGTCCCGTGGCGGTGCTCGGCGACTGGCTGGCAGGAGTGCTGCGCGGCGATTTCGGCCGTTCCTGGGTGGACGGCGGCCCGGTACTGCCCTCGGTGGTGTCGGGGCTCGGCGTCTCGCTGACGCTGATGGGCGCGGCGCTGGTCGTGACGCTGGTCCTGGCCTGCGTGTTGTGCGCGCCGACAGTGGTGCGCGGCGCGCGGGGCACCCTGCGCGGCGCCCGTGGCACGGGGTCCGCGGCGGCCGTGCTCGCCGCGCTGCCCGAGTTCCTCGTCGCGACATTGCTGCTGATCACGCTGTCGGTGTGGCTGGGCTGGCTGCCGCCCTACGGCTGGCACAACCCGCAGGACATGGTGCTGCCCGCGCTCGCGCTGGGCATCCCGGCCGGCGGGATGCTGGGACGGCTGGTGGACGACGCGCTGCCGGCCGCGTTCGCCGAGCCGTGGGTCGGATTGTGGCGCTCGGCCGGCTGCCGTCCCGGCGTGCTCGCGCGAGCGGTGCTGCGGCGTGCGCTGCCGGCCCTCGTGCCGCAGTTCGGGCTGGTCGCGGTGGGGCTGACGGGTGGCGCGGTGGCCGTCGAGACGGTGTTCGCGGTGCCCGGTATCGGCCGCACCGCGCTGGGCGCGGCGGAGGCGCAGGACCTGCCGCTGCTGCAGGCCGCGGTGCTCGCCCTCGTCCTGCTCGGCGTACTCGCCGGAATCCTGTCGGGCGCCGCACGGCGCTGGATGCTCGGCCCCGGGTTGCGTGACGCCGCCCTGTCACTGCCCGCGCCGGTGACGGGTGACGGCCGGGCGCGCCGCCTGATCCCGGCCGCCTGCGCCGCGGTGCTGGCGGCCGCCATCGGCTGGGGTCTGCTCCTCGATCCGCTGGCCGTGGACCTGGCCGCCAGGCTCGCCGGTCCGAGCTGGGACCATCCGCTGGGCACCGACGCGCTCGGCCGGGACGTGCTGGCCAGGGCCGGTCACGGGGCGGCGGCCACGGTCGGGGTGGCGGCGCTGGTCTGCGCCGCCTCCTACGTCGTCTCCCTTGCCCTCGGCTTCCTCCCGGGCGTCGCCTCCGGGGCCGCCGACATTGGCAACGCCGTGCCGCCGGCGATCGCCGGAATCCTGGCCGCGGCGTTGCTGGGTCCCAGCACGCTCGGCGCGTCCGTCGCGGTCGCTCTGGTGTCCTGGCCCATGCTCGCCGCCCACGCGGCCGCGCTGGTCTCCGAGACCCGCGCCGCCGCCCACCTGGTGGCCCAGCGCGCCATCGGCTCGCCACCCTCCTGGATCCTGACCCGTCACGTCCTTCCCGCGGTCGCCGGTCCGCTCGCCCGGCACGCGGTGCTGCGCCTGCCCAGCATCGCCCTGGCCATGGCCTCCCTCGGCTTCCTGGGCCTGGGGGCTCAGCCACCCGCTCCCGAGTGGGGGCTGACGCTGGCCGAGTCGCTCCCGTACGTCGAACGCGGCCCGTGGGCGTCGCTGGTCCCGGCGGGGATGCTCCTGCTCCTGGCCGCTCTCGCGGTCTCATTGTCCACCCTCGCCGGTACGCGGGGACGGCCGGCATGACGGGCGCCCAACCGCTGCTGCGCGTGCGCGACCTGCGCATCGCCGGTCCGGACGCCGAGCTCGTCCGCGGCCTGTCCTTCGAAGTGGACCACGGCGAGACGGTGGCCGTCGTCGGCGAGTCCGGCGCGGGCAAGTCGCTCACCGCGCGCGCCGTGCTCGGGCTGCTGTCACCCGGCCTGCGCGTCTCCGGCAGCGTACGCCTGGACGGGCGGGAACTGCGTGGAGCGCCGGAGCGCCGCTACCGGCAGGTTCGAGGCCGACGCGTGGCCTTCGTGCCGCAGGACGCGCTGTCGGTGCTCAGCCCCGTGCACACCGTCGGCGACCAGCTCGCCCTGGCCGCGAGATCGGTGCGCCGGCTGAGCCGCAGGGCCGCGGCGGAACGGGCGGTGGCCGCGCTGGAGCGGGCCGGCATCCCCGACGCGGCCCGGCGGGCGCGTGCCTACCCGCACGAGTTCTCCGGCGGGATGCGGCAGCGGGTCGTGATCGCCATGGCCACCGTCAACGAACCCGCCCTCATCGTCGCCGACGAGCCGACCACGGCGCTGGATCCGGTGGTCCAGGATCGCATCCTGCGCATGCTGGGGGAGCCGCGCGAGGGCACGCGGCCGGGGCTGCTGCTGGTCACGCACGATCTGGCGGTGGCCGCCGCGCACGCGGACCGGGTGCTGGTCATGTACGCGGGGCGGCTGGTCGAGTCCGGCCCGGTCGGCCCGGTGCTGCGCCGCCCCCGCAGCCCTTACACCGGCGGGCTCCTCGCCTCCCTGCCAGGGCGGGCCGCGACGGGCCGGCGGCTGCCGTCGATCGGCGGCTTCCCACCGCGGACCGGCGCGCTGCCGCCAGGGTGCGCCTTCGCGCCCCGCTGCCCGGCCGCCGCCGACGAGTGCCGGCAGCGGGAGCCGCAGCCGCACGAAGCCGGCGACGAGCGGCTGGTCGCCTGCCACCGGGTCGGCGACCTGCCGGATCCGGTGAGCGAGCTGTTCGAGGAGCCGGCATGACGCCGCAGGCCACGCGATCGGAGGGCCCCCGCATGACGCCGCCGCCCCTGTTGGGCGTCCGCGACCTCACCGTCCGGTATCCAGCGCGCGGCCGCCGTACGCCGCCGGTCCTCGCGGTGGACCACGTCTCCTTCACCGTGCCGCACGGCGAGACCCTGGCCCTCGTCGGCGGCTCGGGATCGGGCAAGTCGAGCATCGCCGCCGCCGTCCTCATGCTGCGAAGACCCGAGAGCGGGTCGGTGCGGTTCGACGGCCACGAGCTGACCGGGCTCGACGAGCGCGCCCTGCGCCGGCTGCGGCCCGCGCTGCAACCCGTCTTCCAGGACCCCTACGGCTCGCTCAGCCCTCGCTTGCGCGTGCACGACACGATCGCCGAGCCGCTGCGCGTCCAGGGACGCTGGGATCCGCTGACCGGACCGGCCCGCGTCGCGGAGCTGCTCGACCTCGTACGCCTCGACGGCTCACTCGCCCGCCGCAGACCGCACGAGCTGTCCGGCGGCCAGTGCCAGCGCGTCGGCATCGCCCGTGCGCTCGCCTGCGACCCTAGGCTCCTGGTGCTGGACGAGCCCGTGTCCGCGCTCGATCCGTCCGTACGGGCCGGGATCGTCAACCTCCTCGCCGACCTGCGGGACGAGCTGGGGCTCAGCCAGTTGTTCATCGCCCACGACCTGGCCCTCGTCCGGCACGTGGCCCGCCACCAGGTCGCGGTGCTGCACCACGGCCGGATCGTCGAATCCGGCCCGGCCGATCGCGTCTGGGACGCGCCCGCCCACCCCTACACCCGAGAGCTCCTCGCTGCCGCCCGCCTCACGCCATGAACGCACGATTGCATAAATATATAGACCGGTCTATCTTTATTTCATGGTCACTGACAAGGGAGCGCGGACGACCGCGCGCCTGACGGAGTCGATGCTCGAACTGATCCAGGCCCGCGGCTACAGCGGCACGGGCCTCAACACGGTGGTGGAGCACGCTCAGGCCCCCAAGGGGTCGCTCTACTTCCACTTCCCCGAGGGCAAGGAGGCGTTGGGCGAGAAGGCCGTCGAGCTGGCCGCCGAGCAGTTCCGCAGGCTCGTGACCGACATGGCGGCGGAGGCCGCGAGCCCAGGGGACGTGCTCCGGCGCGTCGTCGACGTGCTGGCGGGCATCCTCACCGGCAACGACTACCGGCTCGGCTGCCCGGTCTCGGTGGTCACGTTGGAGATGGGGGCGCACAGCGAGCGCCTGCGCACGGCCTGCGCGGCCGCCTTCGAATCGTGGATCGCCCCGATGACCGACCACCTCGCCGGCCGCGGCCACGCGCGTGCGACGGCACGTGCCATGGCCACCACCGTCGTCAGCACGCTGGAGGGCGCGGTGATCATGTCCAGGGCCCGGCGCGACGTGGAGGCGTTGCGCAACGCCGCTCTGGTTCTCGGCGCACTTCTCGACCAGCCGCCCGCCGAAGAGGAGACCTCGTGAACCGGCATGCGCTCGTGTTCGGGGCCTCCGGGTTCATCGGCCGCCATGTGATCCTCGCGCTGGACCAGACCGGTGTCCGGGTCACCGCGGCCACGCGGGACAGCAGGTCCTTCGCCAGGCTGAGCGGCTGGCTCGCCGCGCACGGATGCCGGGCCGCCGTGGACGGCGTACGCGTCAGCTTCGACGCGCCGGCGTTGATCGACGGTGACGCGGACGACGTCACCGAGATCTACAACTGCGCGGGGGCCTACCGGTTCGGGATGACGGTAGCGGAGGCGCGTCGCGCCAACGTCGACAGCGTCAGGGCGATCGTGTCCTTCGCCGCGCGCTTGCCGCGCCTGCGGCGGCTCGTGCACGTCTCGGGCTACCGCGTGGGAGGCCAGGACCCCGCGACGGTGCCGTGGAGCGACGAGCTCGTCCGGCAGGTCTACCAGCGCGTCGGCGCCTACGAGGGGTCCAAGATGGAGGCGGACGCCGTCCTGCGGGCCCTCGCCGATCAGCTGGGCGTGCCCTGGTCCATCGTCAACCCGTCCAGTGTGATCGGGGTCAGCACGAGCGGAGAGTCCGATCAGCAGCTCGGTCTTGCCGCGACCCTGAAGGAGATCTGGCGAGGCTCGGTCGCGGCCCTGCCGGGCGACGCGCGGACGTTCGTCCCTGTGATCCCCGTGGACTATCTGGCTCGATTCATGACGCTGCTCCCTGAGGACCCGGCCGCCGCGCGAGCCGCGTTCTGGATCCTGGACGACGACACTCCGCCGCTGCCGGATCTTCTCTCGCTCGTGGGCCGGCACTATCAGGTCAAGGTCCCGCGGCTGAGGGTCCCCGTGCCGGTGATCCGGCGGCTGCCCGCCGCGCTGACCAAAGCGGACCCGGAGACGCTGACCTTCATGTCCTCCGACCGCTATCCCACGGGGCCCGCCCGCGAGTTCGCCGGACGTCACAGACTCGAGCTCCCCGACACCGTCGAGTCGATCCTGCGATGGGCCGACCACCTGGCCGCCCACCGGTTCGGGGCCGCGTCCGCCGAGGGACCGGCGCGGCGGTTCACCCGGCACGCGGGCGTGCGGACGTTCGGAATCGGCGACCCGGGCGCGCCGGTCCTGGTGCTGCCCGGTCTTCCCGTCAACGCCGACACCTGGGCGCCGGTCGCCGCCGCGCTCGGCCACGCGCGCGTGGTGGACCTTCCCGGCCTCGGCCTCAGCGCGGGCCGTCCCCGGGACCTGCCCGCGTGGCTGGCCGCGCTGGTCGAGGAGACCGGCCCTGCGCACCTGGTCGGCCACTCCCTCGGGGCCGCCGCGGCGCTCGAGGCCGGACTGGCGCGCCCGGATCGCGTCGAGCAGCTCACTCTGGTGTCGCCCTTCTTCCTGCAGGCCGGCGCCCCGTTCGCCACGCGCCTGGCCCCGCTCACCCGTCTTTACCTCCGCCGGGCACGTCCCGGCGCCCTGTCACGGCTGCTCACCGGGGACACGTCCCATGCGGACCAGCTCGCGTCCAGCGCCGAGGACCTGCGCCGGGCCCGCGTTGCCGCCCACGTGGCGCAGCTCCTGTCCGCCGCCGGCCGCGAACGATGGCGGCGGGACCTTCGAGCCAAGCTCGGCCGTTACCCGGGCCGCGTCCACGTGATCGTCGGGTCCGAGGACCCGCTGTCCGGCGAAGGCCGGGCGCTGGTGGACACGCTCGGCCCGCGGGCGAGCGTGTCCACGATCGCCGGGGTGGGCCACCACCCGCAGCTCACCCACGGCGAGGAACTCGCCCGGACGATCCGGGAGCACGCCCTCGGGCCTCACATCAGCGCCGACGGCGGCGGGAGCGGGTGGCGAGGGCTCCCGCGATGACCCCGGCCGCGAAGGCGGTGAGCACCGGCGCGGCGCGCCGTAGCAGCGGTAGGGCGACGAGTCGCAGACCGTCGAGCGCGGGGGTCTCCGGCTCGGAGGTCGACGCCGTCGCGGGATCGGCCGATCCCCAGACGCCGGACGGGAATGATGCCGCGCGGCCGGCGGATCCTCCAGACCCGGACGATGGCGCCGGTGCCGGCTGGGCGGATCCTCTGGTGTCTGCCGCTGGAGCGGGCTCGGGCTGGGTGAGCAGGGTCTCGAGGTTCGTGGCGAATTCGTCGATCAGCCGTTGGGAAACGTCCGCGATGACCCCGCGGCCGAACTGGGCGACCCTGCCGCGGATCATCAGGTCGGTGTCGAGGGAGACCTTGGTGCCTGCCGGGTCCGGCGCCAGCTCTGCCACGACGTGGGCGTCGGCGTTGCCGTTGCCGTTCCGCTCCGCGCCGGAGGCCCTGAGGACCACGCGCCGGCTCGCCTCGTTCGCCTCCAGGAAGCGGACCTTGCCCTGGTACGCGACGCTGAGCGGGCCCACCTTGACCTTCACCTCTCCCTCGTAAGCGTCGCCCGTGCGGCCGAGCAGGCGGCTGCCTGGCATGCACGCGGCGATCCGTTCGACGTCGAGGAGGAGGTCGAAGACGCGGGCCGGCTCTTCGGCGAGGGTGAAGGTGTGCTGTAGTCGCATCAGGTGTCCATGATGCCCTTGCGCTGGGCGCCGTCGAGCGGCAGATGGGCGCCGTTGACGAAACTCGCCCGCGGCGAGGCGAGGAAGGCGACGACCGAGGCGACCTCCTCCGGCTCGCAGATGCGGCCGAGCGGGATCGAGGCGACCGCCAGCTCGTGCGCGCGGTCCTGGCTCACTCCCTTGTCCCGGGCGAACGCCTTCTCCAGCGTGTCCCAGCGGTCGGTGTTGACCGGGCCGGGGTTGACGGTGTTGATGCGCACGCCGTACCGGCCGTACTGCTCGGCCACCGACGAGGCGAAGTTGATGTCGGCGGCGTTGGCGACGCCTGCCGTCATCTCCCAGTAGCTGGGCTTGAGCCCGTCGTTGCCGACCACGAGCACGATGGATCCGCTGCCCCGCTCGCGCATGTGGGGGATGACCGCTCGGACCGTCCGCACGTACCCCATGAATTTGAGGTTGAGGCTGCTCATCCACTGTTCCTCGGTGAGGTCCTCGAGGAGGCCGCCGGGCGAGCTGCCGGCGCAGGTGACCAGGACGTCGATCCGGCCGAACCGCTCCAGGGTCTCCTCGACGCAGCGTCGCACGTCCTCGGTCACGCTCATGTCGCCGGCCAGCGGCAGGACGGTGCGCCCGCTGGCCTCGGAGATCTTCTTGGCCGTCCTCTCCAGTTCGTCGGCCGTGCGGGCCGTGATGACCACGTCACATCCTTCGCCGGCGAGCTGTTCGGCCACCGCCCGGCCGATCCCCTTGCTCGCCCCGGTGATGAAGGCGACCTGCCCCTCGAGCTTGAGGTCCACGAACGTCTCCTTTAGGTCGGACTGTCGATATTTGATATACCATCCATCAACCTGAGACGCTAGACCCGTGATGACGCGATGACAGTGCCTACGGCGCACAGGAGCGTCTCGGTCCGTGGCGGGCCGATGAGCTGCGCGCCGACGGGTAGTCCTGTCGCGTCCGTTCCGGCCGGCACGGACAGCGCCGGCAGACCGGTCACCGAGGCGAGCGCGGTGAGCCGCGCGTAGGCGGCGCCCGTGGCCTCCGGGCGGCCGGCGACCTCGACCGTGTCCGCTCCGGTAGGGGCCGCGGTGACCGGCACGGTGGGCAGGAGCAGCAGGTCCGCGCCGGTGGTCCGCAGGCCCGCGGTGATGAGGTCGCGCAGGTGTGCGGCCACGCGGCGGGCCCGTACATAGTCCACCGCCCTGACCTCGGCTCCGGTCCGCAGAGTCGCGCGGAGCTCCGCCGACGCCGCGCCCGGCGCGTCGGCCCACAGGTCGGCGGATTCGGCGAGCATCACCACCAGCGTCACCGCCGGCGCTGCCGCGATGACGGCGGGCAGATCCAGCTCGACGACGTCGGCGTCGGCGGCGAGGAGCGCGTCGCGGGCGGCGGCCATGCGGTCCGCGATCCCCTCCCCGACCCTGCCGCGCCACAGCCCGTCGGGCATCGCGACCCGGCGACCGTGCAGGGCGGGGCGTCCATGGGTGGGAGCTCCGGTGCGCTCCCCTGGCGGCGCGGGCGATCCGGCGGAGAACGCTGCGGGCCAGGGCGATCCGGTGAGTGTCGCGAACACGGCGGCGCAGTCGGCCGCGGACCGGGCGATCGGTCCCACCGTGTCCTGGGTGGGAGCGAGCGGGGTGATGCCTGCCATCGGGATGGTTCCCCAGGTCGGCCGCAACCCGGCGACCCCGCACAGCGCGGCGGGGTTGCGGATCGAGCCGCCGGTGTCCGTGCCCAGCGCGATCTCGACGATGCCCGCGGCGACCGCCGCCGCCGACCCGCCGCTCGATCCGCCGGCCGACCGCGAGAGGTCCCGGGGATTGCGGCAGCCGGGCGTCGTCATGCCCCATGCGAGTTCGTGCATCCGGGTCTTGCCGATGACGACGGCTCCGGCCTCCTCCAGGAGACGTACGACGGTGGCGTCCCGTACGGGCACCCGATGTCCCAGGCCGGGGGTGCCGTTCCTCGTGGCGACCCCGGCCATGTCGATGTTGTCCTTGACCGCGACCGGCACGCCGTGCAGCGGCCCGCGGATCAGACCGTCCCGCCGCTCGGCATCCGCCCGGCGCGCGGCGGCGATCGCCCGGTCCGGCAGCAGGGCGACGAACGCGCCGGAAGCGTCCGCTTCCGCGGCGGCCAGGGCCGCCTCCGCGAGCTCCACCGCCGTCGCCGCACCGTGGCGCAACCGCGCGCCGAGAGCGTCGAGCCCACCGGGCCCCCACCGGCCCGCACTGTCGTCCGGCAGGTGACCGACGGCCGGCCATCGGCCCGCGCCGGCCGTCGGTAGATCGCCGCCGGCCATGGCGCTCGGATCCGGTTCGGAGGGCGGGCCGGTCATGCCGTCCGGCCCGTTCTCGGGCAGCGGCACCGCCCGCAGCCGGTTGACGGCGCGCTCCAGCGCCGCGGTCAACGGCGATGCCGATTCCTGGCCCGGCGGCAGGTCAGGTGTCATGGGCCGAGGGCGCCGGCAGCTCGTGGCGGACGATCTTGCCCATGGCGTTGCGCGGCAGCGCATCGATGAAGAGCACCCGCTTGGGACACTTGTAGGGGGCCAGCCGGGTGCGGGCGAAGGCGATGAGGGCGTCCCCCGAGACGGCGGGGGAGTGGCCGGTCCGCACCACCCAGGCGGTCACCTCCTCACCCCATCGCGCCGACGGCAGGCCGGCGACCGCGGCCTCCGCGACGCCCGGATGCTCCTCCAGCACCTGCTCCACTTCGCGGGGGTAGACATTCAGCCCTCCGGTGATGACGAGCTCCTTGGACCTGCCGCTGATCGTCAGATGGCCGGTGGCGGGGTCGACGTGGCCGAGGTCGCCGGTGCGGAACCATCCCCCTGGATGGAACGCCTCGGCGGTCGCCTCCGGACGGTTCCAGTAGCCCGTGAACACCTGAGGGCCGCGCAACACGATCTCCCCCTCCGCCGCGTCCCGGCCCGCGACGTCACAGATCCGCAGCTCCACGCCTGGCAGCGGCAGCCCGACGGTGCCCGGCAGCCGCGGCCCGCCGAGTGGGTTCGACACGTTGAGGCCGCTCTCGGTCGTTCCGTACCGCTCGAGCGGGACCTGCCCGATCGCGGTGGCCACCCGCAGGGCCAGCTCCGGTGAGAGCGGCGCCGACCCGCAGACCGCCAGGCGCAGCCGCCGCAGGGAAGCAGGCTGTGTGAGCTCCGCGAGCTCGGCCAGCCGCTCGTACATCGCGGGTACGGCGAACAACACGCTGGCCCGCTCCTCGGCGACGGTCTCGATGAGCCGCCGCTCGTCGAAGCGCGAGAGGACCCGGGTGCGGGATCCGGTGAGCAGGGCGGCATGGACCCCGCCGAGCCCGTGCTGATGGGTCAGCGGCAGCGCGTGGACGAGGACGTCGTCCGCGGTCCACCGCCAGGCGGCGAGGGCCGCGCGGATCGACGACAACAGGTTGGCATGGCTCAGCGGCACGCCCTTGGGCGTCCCGGTGGTTCCCGAGGTGTAGGCGAGGAGCGCGGGCGAGTCCGACGGGACCGGCTCGGGATCCCGGGTGAGCCCGCAGGCCAGGACGTCCCCGAAGTCCGTACCGTCGAGTGCCGCCAGCGTGCGCAGCGGATGGCCGATGCGGGCGAGCGCCTCGCGGGACGCCCCGGCGGCGAAGGCCGCCTCTGCCCCCGCGTCCGAGACGAGGTGGCGCAGCTCCCGCTCGGTGAGCGCGGGGCTCGCGAGGACCGCCACACATCCGGCCCGCACCACGCCGGCGTAGGCGGTGACGAGGGCGATCCCGTTGGGCGCCGCGATGACGACGCGGGCGCCTGCCGGGAGGCGCCCGCGCAGCCAGCCGGCCACCGCCGCCGCGCGTTCGTCCAGTTCGGCGTGGGTCAGCGCGTCATCATCGACCTGTACGGCGACGGCATCGGGACGCAGGTGCGCCGTCCGCTGGAACGCCTCGCCCAGCGTGCCCTCCGCGAGCCCGGCCAGCAGGCCGGAGACATCCTCCACATGCCGCTCCCAGGCCGGACGTCCGAGGCCGGCTTCCGTGTCGCGCTCCCAGGCCCGGTGTCCGAGGCTGGCTTCCGTGTCGCGCTCCCAGGCCGGGTGTCCGAGGCCGGCTTCCGTGTCGCGCTCTCGAGCCCGACGTCCGAGGTCAGCCACGGGCGGCTCCCCTCTCCTGCTGGAGGAAGGCCACCGAGCCGTCCCAGGCGCGGCGGTTGCCCGCGCGTTCGGCCGCCAGTCGGTCGAAGAGCGCCGGGTCCCGGATCGCCGCCTTGACGCGGCGGATCGCGTCGCGGTCGCATCGCAGCAGCTCGTCCGCCAGAGCCAGGGCCTCGTCACCTGGGGTGTCGCTCAGCCTGGTCAGCAGCCCGATGCGCGCCGCCTCGTCCGCCGCCACCCAGCGCATGGTCAGGCACAGGTCCATGGCGCGGCCCGCGCCGACGAGCGCCGGCAGACCCCACGCGCCCACGGCCAGGCCGTGCCCCACGCCGGGGAAGCGGAAACGGGCGCCGGGTCCGCCGACGCGCAGGTCGGCGACGAGGGCGAGTTGGGCGCCACCCCCGACGGCCGGCCCCTCGACCACGGCGATCACCGGGCGGGGGTGTGCGGCCATCTGCTCGTAGAGCGCGTACAGCTCGTCGCTGAGCTCGGCGCGCACCTGGTCCGGCAGGTCGAGGTCGGCGCCCGCGCAGAACACCGCCGGATCGGCGCTGTCCAGGATCACCACGCGCTCACCGGCAGTACGGAAGGCGTCACGTAGCCTGGCCACGAGGCCGGGGACCAGCGCGTTGCGCCGCCGCCCCCGGTCGAGCCGCAGGCGCAGGACACCCGGCCGGGACGAATCGAGGATCAGGCCCTCACCCTTGACCATCCACCCTCCAATTGATGCATGATATACCAAACTTCAATCGCCCCTTCCAGTCAAGGGATCGGCATATGGGGAATCCCTCGTGAAACCGGCCGCGTACGTCTACCACCGCGCGTACGACGTCCGTGAGGCCGTGGAGCTGCTCGGCGAGCTCGGCGAGGACGCCAAGATCCTGGCCGGTGGGCAGAGCCTCGTCGCGATGATGAACTTCCGGCTGGCTCGCCCGAGCGCGCTGGTGGACGTCAACCGCATCTCCGGGCTGTCGTACCTGCGGCGGGACGGCGACCGGCTGCGCATCGGAGCGCTCACCCGCCACCGCGCGGTGGAGACCACGCGGGACCCCGCCGTCCTCGGCGGTTACGCGGTGCTCCCGCGCGCCGCGCACTGGGTCGGCCACTATCCGATCCGCACCCGGGGCACGTTCGGCGGGAGCATCGCGCACGCCGACCCGACCTCGGAATGGTGCATGCTCGCCCTGCTCCTCGACGCGGAGTTCGTCGCCGAGGGCCCGCACGGCCGCAGGACGATTCCCGCCGCCGGCTTCTTCCAAGGTTTCCTGACCACCGCGCTGAGCCCGGACGAAATGCTGGTCGAGGTGGTGTTCCCGCGTCCCGCCCCCCATGCCGCGCTCACCGAGTTCGCCCAGCGCCGCGGGGACTTCGCGATCGTCGCGGCGGCCGCCGCCCTGGACATCGACGGGGACGGCGGCGGGAACACCGGCGGCATGACCTGCACCGGCGCGCGGATCGTGCTCGGCGGCGTCGACGCGCGGCCGGTCCGGGTTCCCGCGGCGGAGCAAGCGCTGGCCGGGGCGGCGCTCACCGGGGACGCCTTCGCGGCGGCCGCCGACGTCGCCGCCCGCGAGGTGTCGCCTCCCAGCGACGTGCACGGCAGCGCCGACTACCGCCGGCGGCTGGTCCGCACCCTGCTGACGCGAGCGCTTGAGGAGGCTGCGGCCCATGGCGCCTGAGGCCATGGCCGGTTCGGAGGCGCGTGAGGCCGCGGCTGGTTCGGATGTGCGTGAGGCTGCGCTCAGCGCGGATGGGCGCTGGATCGGGGCGGCCCTCCCGCGCAAGGAGGATCCCCGGCTGCTCAAGGGGCGCGGCCGGTTCGTCGGCGACCTCGAGCCGCCCAGCACGCTGCACGCCGCGTTCGCCCGCAGCCCGGTTGCGGCCGGCACGCTCCGCTCCGTCGATCTGACCTCGGCCCTTGCGGTGCCCGGCGTCGTTGCCGCCTTCGCGGCGGCCGATCTCGGGCTCACCGGGCTGCGTGCCGTGCTCGAACGGCCCGAGTTCCACCCGTCCACCATGCCCATCCTCGCCGAGGACGCCGTCCGCCACGTCGCCGAGCCCGTCGCCGTGGTCGTGGCCGAGGACGCGTACGCCGCGGAGGACGGCGCCGAGGCCGTGATCGCCGACATCGAGCCCGGTGAAGCCGTGTCGTCCCTGCGGCGGGCGCTCGACGCCGCGCCGCTGCATGAAGGGGTCGCCGGCAACGTCTTCGTCGACCTGACGATGTTCGACGACCCCGAGCTCGACACCATCGTCGGGGCGGCTCCACTCGTCCTCGAGGAGACCTTCACCAGCGGGCGGCTGGCGGCGCTGCCGATGGAGGGCCGGGCCTGCCTGGCCGAATGGTCGGACCGCGACGACCAGCTCGTCGTGCACGTCTCGACCCAGGTCCCCCACCAGGTGCGCACCGCCATCGCCACGTCACTCGGCCTGCCGGAGAGCCGGGTGCGGGTCGTGGCGCCGGACGTCGGCGGCGGCTTCGGGCTCAAGTGCGTCGCCGGACGCGAGGAGATCGCCGTCGCCGCGCTGGCGCACCGGCTGCGCCGCCCGGTGAAGTGGGTGGAGGACCGGCAGGAGAACCTGACCGCCGCCTTCCACGCCCGGGAGCAGGAATACGACATCCGCGCGGCGTTCGACGCCGACGGGCGCATCCTGGCCGTGGACGCCGACATCCGCTGCGATGTCGGGGCGTACTCTGCGTTCCCGTTCACGTCGGGGGTCGAGCCGCTGATGGCCGCCACCGAGCTGCCCGGCCCCTACAAGCTCCGGCACTATCGCGCGCGCAGCCGGGCCGTGGCCACGAACAAGGCGCCCACCGCGCCGTACCGCGGGGTGAGCCGCCCGCAGATCACCTTCGTCATGGAACGGCTCATGGACAAGGCCGCGGCCCGGCTGGGCCTCGACCCGGCGGAGGTGCGGCGGCGCAACCTCATCTCCAAGGACGAGTTCCCCTACACGGGCGTCACCGGGATCACCTACGACCCCGGCAGTTACCGCGAATCGCTCGACCTGGCCACCGAGCGCCTGCGCGCCGAGGGCTGGTACGACCTCCGCACCGCGGCCAGGGACGAAGGCCGGCTCGTCGGCATCGGCCTGTCCTGTTTCTCCGAGCGCACGGCGTACGGAACGCCGGCGTTCATGCAGCGGCGCATGGCCATGACTCCCGGGTACGACGTGTCGCACATCCGGATGGACCCCTCCGGCACCGTGTTCGTGACGACCGGGACCGCCTCCCACGGCCAGGGCCACGAGACGACGTTCGCGCAGATCGTCGCCGATCAGCTCGGGCTGCACCCGGACGACGTGCGCATCAGGCAGGGCGACACCGACGTGGGCGGGTACGGCTGGGGCACGTTCGCGAGCCGGTCCATCGTCGTCGGCGGCGGCGCCGCCCGGCGGGCCGCCGTGAAGCTGGCCGAGCGCATCCGCCGGGCGGCCGGGCAGCTGCTGGAGGCCGATCCCGCCGACCTCGTGCTCGCCGGCGGCGCCGTCGCCGTCCGGGGCGTGCCGGCGGCGTCGATGCCCATCGCCGAGGTCGCCCGCATCGCCCACTTCCAGTCGTACCGGCTCGACGGCGATCATCTGCTGGAGGCCTCGGCGGCGTACGACCCGCCGGGCACCTTCTCCAACGCCACGCACGCCGTCGTCGTGGAGCTCGATCCGGGCACCGGCCAGGCACGGATCCTGCGGTACATCGTCGTCGAGGACTGCGGCGTGATCATCAACCCGCTCGTCGTCGACGGGCAGGTGCGTGGCGGGGTCGCGCAGGGCATCGCCGCGGCCCTGTACGAGCAGGTGCGCTACGACGAGTCCGGCCAGCCGGTCACCGCGACGCTCATGGACTACCTCGTCCCCACCGCGACCGAGATCCCGCCGATCGAGGTGCTCCATCTCGAGACGCCCTCGTCCCACAGCGAGACCGGCTCCAAGGGCATGGGGGAGGGCGGCACGATCGGCGCCCCTGCCGCGGTCGTCAACGCCGTCAACGACGCCGCCGGCACCCAGGTGCTCGACACCATCCCGGTCCGTCCCGAGCAGATCCTGGGAGTCCTCACGTGAAAGACCTGCATCTGATCAGCCTGACCGTCAACGGCGCCGACCACGAGGCCGTCGTCGAGTCCCGCCGCACTCTCGCCGACGTGCTGCGCCACGACCTCGGCTACACCGGCACCCACCTGGGCTGCGAGCACGGCATCTGCGGCGCGTGCACGGTCCTGGTCGACGGCGAGCCGGTGCGGTCCTGCCTGGTCTTCGGCGTGCAGGCCGACGGCTGCGAGGTCCGCACCGTCGAAGGGCTGGCGGACGGGGAGCGGCTGTCCGACCTGCAGGAGGAGTTCTCTCGCTGCCATGCCCTGCAGTGCGGCTTCTGCACCCCCGGCTTCCTCATGCTGGGGGAGGCGTTCCTGGCCGAGAACCCCTCGCCGACCGAGGCGGAGGTCCGCGACGTCGTGGCGGCGAACCTGTGCCGGTGCACCGGCTACCAGGGCATCGTGGAGGCCCTGCTGGCCACCGCTGAGCGACGCAAGGCGGGATCGTGACCAGCGACGGGCGGCGGGTGCGGCGGCTGGAGGACGAGCGGCTGCTGCGCGGGCTCGGCCGGTTCGCCGACGACGTGAACCGGGTCGGCGCGCTGCACCTGCGGGTCGTCCGGGCACAGGTCGCGCACGCGCGCATCCTGTCGATCGACACGGGCCAGGCGCTGGCGCTGCCGGGCGTCACCGCGGTGATCACAAGCGAGGACGTGAAGGACGTCGCGCCGATCCCGGTCCGGCTCAACGTCGGCGGGCACGATCTCAGCGCGTTCCTGCAGCCGGTTCTCGCCAGGGAGAAGGTCCGGTACGTCGGCGAGCCGGTGGCCGCGGTCGTCGCTGAGGACCCGTACGTCGCGGAGGACGCCGCCGAGCTCGTCGAGGTCTCCTACGACGACCTCGGTGCGGTGCTCGACGGGGAGACGGCCCTAAGGGAGACGCTGGGGGAGACGGCGCTGGGGGAGACGGCGCTGGGGGAGACGGCGCTGGGGGAGACGGCGGTGCCGCTGCACGAGGCGGGCAACGTCGCGGCCGTGCTCGACCTCGGGTACGGCGACTGCGCGGCCGCCTTCGCCGCCGCCGACACGGTGGTGGCGCTCACACTGGACGTCGGCCGGCACAGCGCGGTCCCGATGGAGCCGCGCGGCCTGCTCGCCGACTACGACGCCGGGACCGGCCGGCTGGAGATCTGGGGTGCCACGAAGGTGCCCGTCTTCAACCGGCGGGTCCTCGCCTCCATGCTCGGCCTGCCCGAGCACCGGATCCGCCTGCACGCGATGGACGCGGGCGGCGGGTTCGGCCCCCGCGGCGAGTTCTATCCCGAGGACTTCCTCGTCCCGTGGCTGGCCCGGCGGCTGGGCCGCCCGGTGAAGTGGACCGAGGACCGGGCCGAGCATCTCGTCGCGGTGAACCACTCGCGCCAGCAGCGCCACCGCATCGAGGCGGCGTTCGCGGCGGACGGAACGCTGCTCGGCCTGCGCGACGACGTCATCCATGACAACGGGGCCTACATGCGCACGCACGGCGTGCTCGTGCCCGAGCTGACGCTCGCGATGTTGCCGGGCCCGTACCGGTTGCCCGCGTACGCGGGGCGCGCCCAGGTCGTGCTCACGAACAAGACCCCCTGCGGCACCTACCGCGCGCCGGGCCGCTTCGAGGGGACGTTCGCCAGGGAGCACCTGTTCGACGTGGCCGCCGACCGGCTCGGCATCGACCGGGTGGAGCTGCGCCGCCGCAATCTGCTGCGGCCGGAGGAGATCCCCCACACCCGCCCGCTCAACACGATCGGCACCGACGTCGTGCTGGACGCAGGCGACTACCCGAAGCTGCTGGACCGGGCGCTCGCGCACACCGCAGGCTGGCCGGAGGAGGTCGCCACGCTGCGGGCCGAGGGCCGCCTCGCGGGGCTGGGGCTCGCGATGTTCCTGGAGAAGAGCGGTCTGGGCCCGCACGACACCGCCGACGTCCTGGTCGGCCCCGACGGGACCGTACGGGTGCACTCCGGGGGCACCTCGCTGGGGCAGGGCATCGAGACCGTGCTGGCCCAGATCGCCGCCGAGCCCCTGGGGGTCGATCCCCGCGAGGTCGAGGTGGTCAACGGCGACACCGAGCTGCAGCCGTTCGGCGGGGGCTCGTGGGCGAGCCGGTCGACCGTGGTGTCCGGCTCGGCGGTGCGGCTGGCGGCCGAGGCCGTGGCCGGCCGGGCCCTGCGCGTCGCCGCCCGCGTCCTCGGCGTGCCGGAGTCCGGGTTGCGCCTGACCGGCGGGGCGGTGACCGGCCCGGACGTGCGGCTGACGCTCGGCGAGGTGGCCGCGGCGTGCGCACCGGGCAGCCCGCATCTGGCCGCGGACGAGCCGGCGGGCCTGTCGGCGCGGCGCACCTTCGAGGTCGAGCACATGACCTACCCGTACGGCGTGCACGTGGCCCTGGCCGAGGTCGACCAGGGGACCGGCGGCGTCCGGGTACGGCGGTACCTGGTCGCCTACGAGGTGGGCCGGGCCATCAACCCCACCCTGGTGGAAGGCCAGCTCGTCGGCGGTGTGGCGCAGGGCATCGGCGGGGCGCTGATGGAGGAGTTCCGCTACGACGACAACGGGCAGCCGCTCGCCGCGACGTTCATGGACTACCTCGTGCCCACCGCGGCGGAGACGCCCCGGGTCGAGACGATCGTCACCGAGGACGCTCCGTCGCCCGGCAATCCCCTGGGCGCCAAAGGCGCCGGCGAGGGGGGACTGTCCGCCGCCGGAGCGGCGATCGCCAACGCGGTACGCGACGCACTCGGGTTGCGGGGCGGCGTGGGGGCGCTGCCGCTGTCCGCCTCCCGGGTGATCGAGCTGCTGTCGGCCGACGATTCGTAACATCGCGCTAACCCACGGATAGACGCGACCGATCAAACTTGATATACCAAACATCAGGCGTTACTCCGGGAGCCTTCGCCCCCCGCCCAGAGGAGAACGACATGGGATCACCTCCTTACCGGCTTCGTGTCCTCGCCGTTGTGGCGGCGCTCCTTGCCGTCGCGGCCTGCGGCAGCAGGTCTCCCTCGATCGAAGGCGCCCCGACCAGCGCGACCGCCGCGACGGGTGGCAAAGGCACGCTGACCGTCGGCCTGCTCAACCCGCTCACCGGGCCGTTCGCGGCCCTGGGCACGGATGTCAACGCGGGGTTCGAGCTCTACCTCAAGTCCAAGGGCGGGGTGCTCTCCGGGTACGGCATCAAGGTCGTCAAGGAGGACGAGGGCACCGACCCGGCCCAGGGCACGACCAAGGCACGGCAGCTCGTCGAGCAGAGCAAGGCGCAGATGGTCGTGGGTCTGGTCAACTCGGCGATCGCCTACGCGGTGGCGCCCTACCTGGAGCAGGCCGATGTCCCGCTGCTGATCACGGTGGCCGGCGCCGACGGGCTCACCAGGAAGAAGGGCGGCAACACCTTCCGGGTGTCGTACACCAGCTCCCAGGACGTCATGCCGCTCGGCGAGCACACCTGCAAGACCCTCGGCCACAAGAAGGCCGCGATCCTCGGGCTCGACTACTCCTTCGGCTGGGAGGCCGCCGGCGGCTTCGCCCGCGCGTACGAGGACGCCGGGTGCGCGGTGGTCCAGGAGATCTACGCCCCGCTCGCGACCCAGGACTGGGGACCGTACGTCAACCAGATCAAGAAGGACGAGGCGGACGTCGTCTACGTGGTGGCGCCGGGCTCGGACGGCATCCGGCTGCTCAAGGCCTACCGCGACTTCGGCGTGCAGCTCCCCATGGTCGCCCACGGATCGACCGTCGACGAGACGACACTCCCCACGGAGGCCGGCACGGCCGAGGGCGTCATCAGCAGCCTGCACTACACGCCGCAGATCAAGTCCCCCGCGAACGACGCCCTCGTCGCGGCGTTCACCCAGGAGCGCAAGAAGAGCGCCAACCAGTACGCCGACGACGGCTGGACCGCCGGGATGGTCCTGGAACAGGCTCTGGCCCAGATCGACGGCGCCCCGACACCCGAGAGCCTCCGGGCCGCCCTGACGAAGGTCAAGGTGGAGTCCCCGCGCGGCCCGGTGTCCTTCGACGCCTACGGCCAGGCCGTCTACAACGTCTACATCCGCAAGGTGGAGCAGCGCGACGGCGGCTGGGCCAACACCATCGTCACGACGGTCCCAGAGGTGGGCCAGTTCTTCACCTACGGCGAGGAGAAGTACCTCACCTTCCCCGGCTACGACAAGCTCAAGGGCACCTGGGCCAAGTGATGAGCTGGCTCACCCACACGCTCAACGGGCTCGCCTACGGGTCGCTGCTCTTCCTGGTGGCCAGCGGGCTGACGATCACCTTCGGGTTGATGCGTACGGTGAACCTCGCGCACGGCGCCTTCTACTTGCTCGGCGGCTACCTGGCGTACGACCTGGCCACGCGCGGCACCGACTACTGGCTGGCGATGGCGATCGGCGTCGTGGGCGCCGCCGTCGCCGGGATGATCGCGCAGCGGCTGCTCCTGCACCGGATCGCCGGTCAGGAGCTGCCGCAGATCGTGCTCACGCTCGGCCTCGCGCTGGTGATCGGCGACCAGATCCTCGCCCACTACGGCGGCGACCCGATCTCCCCGCCGACGCCTCCGGGACTGACCGGACCGGTCGAGCTCGGCGCCCTGGTGTTCCCCAAGTTCCGGCTGGTCCTCATCGGCATCGCCGTCGGCCTGGCCCTGCTCGTCAGCGCCCTGCTGCGGTACACGCCGATCGGCGCGAAGGTGCGCGCGGCGGTCGACGATCAGGAGATGGCGCGTACCGTCGGCATCCGGGTGCCGCTCATCTTCCTGCTCGTCTTCGGGCTCGGCACCGGGCTGGCGGCGTTCGCGGGAGTCTGGGGCGGCGCCTTCACCAGCCTGTCGCCGGACAGCGGGTTCGACGTGCTGCTGCTCGCGCTCGTGGTCGTGATCGCAGGCGGCCTCGGCTCCATCCCGGGGGCCCTGGTCGCCGCACTCGCCGTCGGCCTCGTCGAGGAGTTCGGAAGGGTGCTGTTCCCCGGGTGGGCGATGTTCACTCTGTACGCGGCGGTGGCCCTCGTGCTCGCGCTGCGGCCGCAGGGACTGCTCGGCAAGGGCGCGGTCCGGTGAGCCGGCGCATTCTCGCGGTGGCGGCCGCGGCCGTGCTGCTGCTGGCCGTGCCCGTCGCCCTCGATTCGTTCTCCGTCTTCGTCGCGAGCCGGATCCTCATCCTCGGGCTGTTCGCGACGGCGTACAACGTGGTCTTCGGGTACGGCGGCATGCCGTCGCTCGGCCACGCGGCCTTCTTCGGGATCGGCGGTTACACGGTCGGCATCGCCGTCACCCGCTGGGCCTGGCCGATGCCGCTCACCATGCCCGTCGCGCTGGTGCTCGGCGCGGTGGCAGGCGCCGTCTTCGGGCTGTTCTGCCTGCGGGTTCGCGGCGTCTACCTGCTGCTGATCACGCTGGCGCTCGCGCAGGCGGTGTTCGGCCTGGCCTTCTATCAGACCGAGCTCACCGGCGGCGACAACGGCATCCCCGGCATCCCGCGCGACGGGGTGCCCACGGGCAGCGGGTTCTACCTGCTCGCCCTGGCCGTCACCGCCGGCTGCGTGGCGGCCTTGTGGGCCTTCCAGCGCTCTCCCGCGGGCATGACCATCCTGGGCATGCGGGAGAGCGAGTCGCGGATGAGCGCGACCGGCTACCAGGTGGCCACGATCCGGGTCATGGCCTTCGCCGTGTCCGGCGCCTTCTCCGCGGTGGCCGGCGCGCTCGAGGTCTACCTGCAGGGGTCCGTCTCCACCGCCAGCCTGAGCTGGCAGATCAGCGCCGAGGTGCTCGTGTTCGCCATCCTCGGCGGGGCACGCAGGTTCCTCGGTCCCTTCCTCGGCGCGGCGATCGTGACCGGCCTGGAGGTCTGGGTGAGCACGTACACCGACCGCTGGACGACGGTGCTCGGCGTGGTCTACATCCTGACGGCGTTGTTCCTCGCCGACGGCGTGCTCGGCCGGTCCCGATCGTTGCTGCGCCGGCTCAGGCGCGGAGCGGCGCCTCCCGCCGAAGAGGCGGCGGACGAATCGGTGATCGTGGAGGCGGGCAAATGAACGAGATCGCGATCGCCGGGCACGGCGTCACCGTGCGCTACGGCGCCTTCCACGCCAACGACGAGGTGACCCTGGCCGTCCCCGCGGGGGAGCGGCGCGCCCTCATCGGCCCGAACGGCGCGGGCAAGACGACGTTGTTCGGGGTCCTCGCGGGCCAGATCCGGCCGGTCGGCGGCCGCGTGGAACTGCTGGGCCGCGAGGTGACCCGGCGGCCGGCACACCGGCGGGCCCGCATGGGGCTGGCCCGCACGTTCCAGATCACCAATCTGTTCGGCGAGCTCACCGTGGCACAGAACGTCCAGCTCACGCTCGCCGCCGAGGCGCGGGCGCACCGGGTGTTCTGGCGCGGGCTGGACATGCTGCGTGCGCATGCGGTGGACGTGCTGGCCGGGTGGGACCTGGAGCACACGGCGGACTGGCCGGTCCGGCAGCTCGCGTACGGGCAGCAGCGGGTGCTCGAGATCGTGCTCGCCATGTGCCGCGAGCCGCGCGTGCTACTGCTCGACGAGCCCACCGCGGGCCTGGCGCCGGCCGACGCCGAGCGGCTGACCTCGCTCGTCGCCGCGCTTCCCCGGTCCATCACGATCGTGATGATCGAGCACGACATGGCGGTGGCGTTCGGGCTCGCCGACCGGGTCAGCGTGCTCCAGCAGGGACGGCTCCTGGCCGAGGGCACGCCCGACGAGATCTCGGCCGACCAGCGGGTGATCGAGGCCTACCTCGGGGAGGTGGCGCATGACTGAGTCACTTACTGGGGCGCTGCTCGGCGTACGCGGCGTCCACACCTACTACGGATCGAGCCACGTGCTCCAGGGCGTGTCGCTGACCGTCCGCGAGGGCGAGGTGCTGGGCGTACTCGGGCGCAACGGCATGGGCAAGACCACGCTCATCCACACCATCAGCGGGCTGCTGCGGCCCAGGGAAGGCGAGATCACGCTGGGCGGCCGGTCCATCGCCGGCATGCCGGCCGAGCGCATCGCCCGCGCCGGGCTCTGCCTCGTCCCCCAGGGCCACCGGGTCTTCCCATCCCTCACCGTGCGAGAGAACCTCAAGGTCGCCGCGCGCCGTGGCCCGTGGACGATCGACGACGTCGCCGACCGGTTCCCGGTGCTGCGGGAACGGTGGAACCTGCCGGCCGGGAAGCTCTCGGGCGGGCAGCAGCAGATGCTCACCATGGGACGGGCCTTGGTGGGCAACGGCCGGCTCGTGCTGATGGACGAGCCCACCGAAGGCCTCGACCCGCAGACCGTGGCCAGGATCGGCGAGGTCGTGGACGAGCTGCGCCGCCGGGGCACGTCCGCGATCCTGGTGGAGCAGAAGGTCGACTTCGTGCTGCGCCGCGTCGACCGGGCCCTCGTGCTCGAGCGCGGGCGGGTCGTCCACGAGACCGCCGACCCGCAGGCGCTCCGTAAAGATGCGGCGGCTCTACGGCGGCTGCTCGCCGTGGGACGGATGTGAAGGACTTTACATTTCATATACAATCTATCGCGGCCGCCTCGCCCACCGGGCGCATCAACGAAGGAAACACCAGCGTGGCGACGTACACGAGCAAGACCGACATGGTGGCCGCCACTCTCCGCGAGCTGATCATCGCGGGCGAGTTGCGGCCCGGCTCCCCGCTGCGGCAGCGCGATCTGGCCGAGCGGTTCGGAGTCAGCCAGACGCCCGTGCGGGAGGCGCTGCAGCGGCTGGAGTCCGAAGGGCTGGTGCGTGGCGACCTGCACAAGGGGGCGACGGTCAGCGAGGCCGACAAGGGCGCGACCGAGGAGAACTTCCAGATCCGCGCGGCGCTGGAGTCCCTCGGCGCCGAGCTGGCCGCCCCCCGCATCGGCGAGGCCGATCTCGAACGGCTGGAAGAGCTCAACGCCGAGCTGGCCGGCATCCCCGACGGGGACGCCCGCTACGCCGACCTCAATCGCCGTTTCCACCACATGATCTACGAGGCCGCCAGCAGCCCGCTGCTACTCGCGATCATGAGACTGCTCTGGCAGTCCATGCCGCAGGGCCCCCGGGTGCTGCGCACGCACCTGGAGTCCACACGGCAGCACGCCCAGATCATCGACGCGCTCCGCGCCCGGGACGGCGCGCGGGCGGCGCAGGTCACCCGCGAGCACATCCTGGGCGCGGCGCACCTGGACAATCACGCTCCCTGAGCTCACTTGATGCCGGTCGTGCTCGCCGACAACGAGCGCGGATCACGCCGCCCCCAGGCGCCGCGTTCGACCGTCGCGAGGAAATCGCCCACCGTCCGGTTGAACAGCTCAGGCTCCTCCAGGTTGAGGGTGTGACCGGACCTGGGCAGGACGGCGAGGCCCGCCGTGGGGATCGTGCGCTTGAGCATCAGGTCCGGCTCCAGACAGCCCTCGTCCTCGTCACCGGTCATGATCAGCGTGGGCACCGTCAGCCGGGCGAGCTCCTCGCGCAGGTCGTACAGCGAAGGGCGGGACTTCTGCACCCCGCGCATGGTGAGCGCGGAGCCCGGGGTGGAGTGCTCGCCCAGCATGCGCGCGAACTCGGCCCAGCCACGGGGATCCTTGTTCTGGAACTGCACCCGCGCGGGGCCCTGCGCGTAGCGCGCGGCGAAGGCCTCGGCACCCTCCGCCTCCAGGGCCGTGGCGATCGCCTCGCACTCCTCGCGGAAGCCTGCCTGACGCTCCGGCTGGGCGCCGTACCCGCACCCGGCGACCACGAGGGACGCCGCCCGCTCCGGGTGGCGCAAGCCCAGGTGCAGGGCACAGAACCCGCCCATCGACAGACCCACCACGTGTGCCCGGTCAATGCCCAGATGGTCGAGTATCGCGATCGCGTCCGCCACGGCACGGGCCTGCGAGTACTGCTCGGGCCGGTGCGGCACGTCGGACGGCGGGTATCCGCGGGCGGCGTAGGCGACGCAACGGTACGAACGGGAGAAGTGCCGGATCTGAGGTTCCCAACTGCGGTGGTCACCGGCGAACTCGTGGATGAAGAGGAGGGGGAAGCCGGTCCCGGTCTCCTCACAGTGAAGGCTGGTGCCGTCATCGGCGACGGCGTAGCTCACGCGAGAGGCCGAATTCTGGTGCATGAAATATTGTATATCATCACTCACTTCTCCCCGGAAGGGGCTGCTCACTCCAGTGCCGGCCCGCCCGGCCCGCGCCACGGCGTGGCGGCTCCGTCGAGCAGTCGCCGGCCGACACCGATGGCCCAGCCGGAGTGGCAGATCAGCGCCTGGTCGAGCACGCCCAGCCGGTAGATCGCGCCGCCGCTGTGCAGGTGCTGCTGCTGTTCGTGATCGACGACGCTCTTACTCCGTCAGATCACGGAACGAGCCACGTTGTCCAGAGCCGGCAGTAAAGGAAGTCAAAGGCCCGCGTAAGGGCGAGGCGCAACCGCGTGCTTGCGTGCGGGAAACATGGCGGTAACACTGGCATTGTCCACTAACAGGCAACGCTGATTCTTATCAGTAGACAACGCCTGGAGTCCCTCATGTCGACAGAAGCCGCCGCAGCACCCCTCGACCTAGCCGCCCTGGCCAACGCCGACGACATCGAGTTCATCCTCGCCGTCTTCGTCGACCTGGCCGGCAAACCCTGCGCCAAGCTCGTCCCGATCGAGGCCGTGGAGGAGCTCCGCGACGAGGGCGTGGGGTTCGCCGGATACGCCGCCGGGCTGCTTGGCCAGCGGCCGAGCGATCCGGACATCATCGCCGTCCCGGACGGCGCCTCCTACACCCCGCTGCCGTTCGTCCGGCCCGGTCTGGCCCTGGTGCACTGCGACCCGCACGTCAACGGAAAGCCGTGGCCGTACGCGCCGCGCCTCATCCTGCGCAGCGTCCTGGAGCGAGCCCGCACGCTGGGCCTGTCCCTGGCGGTGGGCGCGGAGATCGAATACTTCCTGGTCAACCGGGACGAGCGCGGCGCGCTGGTGCTCGCCGACTCCCGCGACACCGCCGCCCAGCCCTGCTACGACGCACGTGGCCTGACCCGCATGTACGACCACCTCACGGCCGTGTCCAAGGCCATGAACGCCCTCGGCTGGGGCAACTACGCCAACGACCACGAGGACGGCAACGGCCAGTTCGAGCAGAACTTCGCCTACGCCGACGCCCTCACCACCGCCGACCGGGTGATCACCATGCGGTATCTGGTCTCGGTGCTGGCCGAGCAGCGCGGCATGACCGCGACCTTCATGCCCAAGCCGTTCACCGACCGCACCGGCAGTGGCATGCACCTGCACCTGTCGCTGTGGCGCGGCGCGGATCCCGCCTTCCCCGACACCTCCGACCGGCGCGGGCTGGGCCTGTCGCCGCTGGCGTACGGGTTCATCGCCGGCATCCTCGAGCATGCCGGGGCGCTGCAGGCGGTGATCGCGCCGACCGTCAACTCCTACAAGCGCACCGGCGCCACCTCCACCCGCTCCGGCGCCACCTGGTCACCGCGCCGTGCCGGGTACGGCGGCAACGACCGTACCCACTTCGTCCGCGTGCCCGACGGCAACCGCGTCGAGCTGCGCGGCGGCGACGGCTCGGCCAACCCCTACCTGGCCGCGGCCGCCGCGCTGGCGGCCGGCCTGGACGGCGTCGAGCGGGCCCTCGACCCGGGGGAGCCGGGGGAGGCGTCGGCCGTCGCCGCCCGCCCGGAGCTGCCGCCGACGTTGCTGCACGCCGTCGAGGCCCTGGCCGCCGACCCGGTGATCAGCGGCGCCCTGGACGCGGCCGGACCAGGCGTCAGCGGGTACTTCGGCGCGGCCAAACGCGAGGAGTTCTTCGACTGGCACGGCACGGTCGGCCCGTGGGAAGTCGACCGCTATCTCACCGCCTTCTAGAAGGAGTCTTTGCATGTGTGGAATTGTCGGGCTGCACCTGCGGGAGCCCGAGCTCCATCCGCGGTTGGGGGAGCTGCTGGCCGCGATGCTCGGCCAGCTGGTGGAGCGTGGACCGGACTCCGCAGGCGTCGCCGTCTACGGTGACCCGCGGCTGACCCCGCCCGGCCGGGCGGCGGTCTCGTTGCTGGACACCGACGCCGCCACCGTCGAGTCCGCGCTCCGAGGCCGGATCCCCGATGCGGTGGCCGTCGACGCCGGCCCCACCACCGTCGTGCACGCGCCGGTCGGTGTGGACGCGCTGATCGAGGCGCTGCCGCGGGCCACCGTCATCGGGACGGGAGAAGAGGTCGCCGTGCTGAAGGGCACCGGCCACCCCCACGACCTCGCTCGAGCCTTCGGCCTGGCGGGGGTTCAGGGCTGGCAGGGCGTCGGGCACACCCGGATGGCGACCGAGTCCGCGGTCACGCCCCAGGGGGCGCACCCGTTCTCCGTCGGCCCCGGCCAGTGCCTGGTGCACAACGGGTCGTTCGCCAACCACGCCACCATCCGCCGGGAGCTGCGGGCCGAGGGCGTGTCCTTCGACAGCGACAACGACTCGGAGGTGGGCGCCCGTTTCGTCGCCTATCACCTGGCCCGTGGCGCGGACCTGGACAAGGCGCTGCGACTGCTGTGCGAGCGCTTCGACGGCTTCTACACGCTGCTGGTCACGACCGCCGATGCGTTCGCGGTGGTACGGGACGCCATCGCATGCAAACCCGCCCTGGTCGCGGAGACCCCCGGCTGGGTGGCGATGGCCTCGGAGTACCGGGCGCTGGCGGTGCTGCCGGGCGTGGAGTCCGCCCGCATCTTCGAACCCGAGCCGGAAGAGGTGTACGTGTGGAAGCGCTGACCGTGGACCTGGCCGCATCGCCGGTCAGGCAGCTCAACCAGGCCCTGCACGCGCCGGACCCGGCGCCGAGGTGGCGGGTGCTCAACCCGCGTGGCGCGCACAGCGTCGCCTGCGGCCTGACCCGGCACCTCACCGTGGACATCGAGGGGCATGTCGGTTACTACTGCGCCGGGATGAACCAGCTCGCGACCGTCACGGTGCACGGCAACGCCGGGGTGGGGGTGGCGGAGAACATGATGTCCGGCATGGTCCGGGTACGCGGCAACGCCTCCCAGTCGGCCGGCGCCACCGCGCACGGCGGGCTGCTGGTGATCGAGGGCGATGCCGCGGCACGCTGCGGCATCTCCATGAAGGGCGCCGACATCGTGGTCGGCGGGAGCATCGGCCACATGAGCGCCTTCATGGCCCAGGCGGGCCGCCTGGTCGTGTGCGGCGACGCCGGCGACGCGCTGGGCGACTCGGTCTACGAGGCACGCATCTACGTCAAGGGCACGGTCAAGTCGCTCGGGGCCGACTGCGTGGAGAAGCCGGTCCGCGACGAGCACCTGACCGAGCTGGCCGAGCTGCTGAAGCTGGCCGAGAGGGACGAGGATCCGGCGGCCTTCCGCCGCTACGGCTCGGCGCGGCGGCTCTACCACTTCACGGTCGACAACGCGTACTGAGGGAGACTCCATGACTGAGGGCCTGCGCGAGTCGGCCACGTTCGACCGCGCCACCATCCACGCCATCCAGCGGGCCGCCGCCACCGGCGTGTACGACATCCGCGGCGGTGGCGCCAAGCGCCGCCTGCCGCACTTCGACGACCTGCTGTTCCTCGGCGCGAGCATGTCCCGCTATCCCCTGGAGGGCTACCGCGAGCGCTGCGACACCGACGTGATCCTCGGCGCCCGGCACGCGAAATACCCGCTGCACCTCGCCATCCCGGTCACCATCGCCGGGATGAGCTTCGGCGCGCTGTCGGCCAACGCCAAGGAGGCGCTCGGCCGCGGCGCCGGCGCCGTGGGCACCTCCACCACCACCGGCGACGGCGGCATGACGCCGGAGGAACGCGGCCAGTCCAAGCACCTCGTTTACCAGTACCTGCCATCCCGGTACGGGATGAACCCGGATGATCTGCGCAAGGCCGACGCCATCGAGGTGGTGCTCGGGCAGGGCGCCAAGCCGGGCGGCGGCGGCATGCTGCTCGGCCAGAAGATCACCGATCGGGTGGCGGGCATGCGGACCCTGCCGGTCGGCGTCGACCAGCGCAGCGCCTGCCGGCACCCCGACTGGACGGGCCCCGACGACCTGGCCATCAAGATCGGCGAGCTCCGCGAGATCACCGACTGGGAGAAGCCGATCTACGTCAAGATCGGGGCCACCCGCACGTATTACGACGTCAAGCTTGCCGTGCACGCCGGGGCCGACGTCGTCGTGGTGGACGGCATGCAGGGCGGCACCGCCGCCACCCAGGACGTCTTCATCGAACACGTCGGCATCCCCACCCTCGCGGCCATCCCCCAGGCGGTCCAGGCCCTGCAGGAGCTCGGCGTCCACCGCGAGGTCCAGCTGATCGTCTCCGGCGGCATCAGGTCCGGGGCGGACGTGGCCAAGGCCATCGCGCTCGGCGCCGACGCGGTCGCGATCGGCACCGCGGCGCTGATCGCGCTCGGCGACAACCACCCGCGTCACGACGCCGAGTACCGCGCGCTCGGCTCCGCCGCCGGGTTCTACGACGACTACCAGGACGGCCGCGACCCGGCCGGCATCTCCACCCAGGACGACGACCTGGCCGCCCGCCTCGACCCGGTCGAAGGGGGCCGCCGCCTGGCCAACTACCTCCGGGTGCTCACCATGGAGGCCCAGACCATCGCCCGCGCCTGCGGCAAGTCCCACCTGCACCACCTCGAGCCCGAGGACCTGGTCGCGCTGACCATCGAGTCCGCGGCCATGGCCCGCGTCCCACTCGCCGGCACCGACTGGATCCCCGGGGCCCGTCCATGATCGCCGTCGTGGGCGCGGGGCTGATGGGCGCGGCCACCGCCTGGGAGCTGGCCCGCCGCGGCATCGAGGTCACCCTGATCGAGGCGTACGGGATCGGCCACCGCAACGGCAGCTCGCACGGCACGTCTCGGATCTTCCGCCGCGCCTACGCCGACCCCCTCTACGTCGAGCTGACCGGGCGAGCCGGGGAGTGCTGGCGTGAGCTGGAGGCGGACTCCGGATCGGCGTTGCTCCGCACGACCGGCGGCCTCGACCTCGGCGCGGGCCGTGACCCCGAGGGCCTGGCGCGGCTGCTCGCCGCCGCCGGCGTGCCGCACGAGCTCCTGGCTCCGGAGGCGGCCACGGAGCGCTGGCCGTACCTGCGCTTCGACGGCCCGGTCCTGTTCCACCCCGAGGCCGGGGTGGTGGACGCGGACGCCGCGGTGGCGGCCTGCGTGCGGCGGGCCGCCGAACTCGGCGCCGACGTCCGCACGAACACCCGCGTGAGCACCATCGACGTACGCAACGGCGCGCGGCTGCGCACGGACGACGGCGCGGAGCTCGAGGCGGACGCGGTCGTGGTGGCGGCCGGGCCGTGGCTGCCTGAGCTGGCGGACACCATCGGGATGCCGCTCGGCCTGCCGCCGCTGCGGGTCACCCAGCAGCAGGTGTTCCACTTCCGCCAGCGCGACCCCGGCGACTCCTGGCCGATCCTCGTCGCCAAGGACGACCTGCAGATCTTCGGCCTGCCCTCGGGGGGTGACGGGGGAGCGGCGCCCGCGGTCAAGGTCGCCCAGCACGACGACGGCACGCCCACCACCGCGAGCACCCGCGACCGCGTCGTCAACCCGGCCTCCCGGGCCGCCGTCTCCGCCTGGGTGCGGGAGCGGCTGCCAGGGCTCGACCCCGTGCCGGTCGCCGAGGACAGCTGCCTCTACACCACCACCCCTGACGAGGACTTCATCGTGGACAGGACCGGTCCCGTCGTGGTGGTCTCGCCCTGTTCCGGGCACGGCGCCAAGTTCGCTCCGCTGATCGGCCGGATGGCCGCCGACCTGGCACTCGGGCAGGCCGGACCGTACCCGCGCTTCGCCCTGCGCCGCGCGGAAACCGCGAGTTAACGCTCCGCGACGCCCCTGTGTAACACGCCGTTTGTTAACTGTCGTGAAATAACGATTCCCCTCGTTATACGTGGACTTCGGAGCGCAGATGGACACTGGAAGCACTGCCTGGATCCTCGCAAGCACCGCCGCCGTCAGCCTGATGGTGCCGGGACTGGCCCTCTTCTACGGCGGCATGGTGGCCGCCAAGAGCGTGCTCAACATGATCATGATGACGTTCGGCGCGGTGGCCCTCGTCGGCGGCATCTGGGTGCTCTACGGCTATTCGGCCGCGTTCGGCAACTCGATCGGCGGGGCCGGGCTGCTGGGCGACCTCGGCGAGCACTTCGGCATGAGCAGCCTGATCAAGGAGGCTCCGGACGCGACCATTCCGCCGGCGCTCTTCGCCGCCTTCCAAGCGTTGTTCGCGGCCATCACCACCGCGCTGATCTGCGGGGCGGTCTCCGACCGGATGAAGTTCGGCGGCTGGATGGTCTTCACCGGCGTGTGGGTGACGATCGTCTACCTGCCCGTCGCGCACTGGGTGTTCGCCTTCGACGGCGAGGGCGTGGTCGGCGGCTGGATCGTCAACCAGCTCAAGGCCGTCGACTTCGCCGGCGGCACCGCCGTGCACATCAACGCCGGAGCCGCGGCACTCGCCCTGGTCCTGGTGCTCGGCAGGCGCGCCGGCTGGCCGGCCAAGCAGTCCCGTCCGCACAACCTGCCCTTCGTCATGCTCGGCGCGGGCATCCTGTGGTTCGGGTGGTTCGGCTTCAACGGCGGCTCGGCGCTCGCGGCCGGCAACGCCGCCTCCGTCGTCGTGCTCAACACCTTCGCCGCCACGTGCACGGCGCTGCTGGCCTGGCTGCTGGTGGAGAAGCTCCGCGACGGCCACGCCACCAGCCTCGGCGCCGCCTCCGGCGCCGTCGCCGGACTCGTCGCCATCACCCCCTCCTGCGGCGCCGTCAGCCCGCTCGGCGCCCTGGCGCTGGGCGCGGTGGCCGGCGCGATCTGCGCCTTGGCGGTCGGCATGAAGTTCCGCTTCGGCTTCGACGACGCCCTGGACGTGGTCGGCATCCACCTGGTGGGCGGCGTCGTCGGCACCCTCCTGGTCGGCGTCCTGGGCACGGCCGAAGCACCGAGCGGGCGGGACGGCCTGCTGTACGGCGGCGGCCTGGGCCTCCTCGGCGCCCAGACCGTCGGGGCCTTCGCCGTGCTGATCTACTCCTTCGTCCTCACCTGGATCATCGCCAAGGTCCTCGACAAGGTGATGGGCCTGCGGGCCGCGCAGGAGGCCGAGCAGGAAGGGCTCGACATCCACCTGCACGCGGAGAGCGCGTACGAGTTGGCCGGCACGCACGCAGGCGACGGCTCCTCCGTGCCCGCGACCCCGGCCGCCCGACCTGTGGACGTCTCCTGACAGGAAACGTCGTCGAATTCGGCAGAATGGGCACCATGGCCACCGCGCACGACAACGACGACCTGCCGGACCGCGAGATCGATCCCGGCCAGGCACGCGAACCCGTGAACCTGGAGGCCGTCATCGCCCGGCAGGTGCGCAAATACCGGATCGCGGCGGGCCTGTCCGTGGGGGACATGGCCGCGCGGGTCGGGATCTCCAAGGCCATGCTCTCCAAGATCGAAAACGCCCAGACCTCCTGCAGCCTCACCACGCTCGGCCGGCTCGCCCTCGGCCTCGACATCCCGGTCACCGCCTTGTTCCGCGGTGTCGACGCCGAGCGTGAGGCCGTCTACGTGCCGGCCGGGCACGGGGCGCGGATCGTCCGCAGGGGCAGCCGGGTCGGGCACCACTACGAGCTGCTGGGAGCCTTGCGCGGCCCGCACAAGCGGATGGAAGCCGTGCTCGTCACCCTCACCGAGTCCAGCGAGGTCTTCCCGCTCTTCCAGCACCCCGGCACCGAGCTCATCTACATGCTCGAAGGCGTCATGGTCTACGGACACGGAGAGGCCCACTACACCATGCGCCCAGGCGACGCACTCCAGCTCGACGGGGAGGGCACGCACGGCCCGCAAGAACTGGTGGAGCTACCCATCCGCTTCCTGTCGGTCACCGCGTTCGGCGACCACCCGGAGGAGTAGGTCTTGGGTGATACTGGTACCGGCGCCTGACAATTAGCCCATTTCCCTACCGGCTGTGTGGGAGAATGGAGTATGGGCTTGGACACCACCCGCTCGCCCAGCGAGCGCGCCGAGACACCGCTGACCGCTGCCATCCTGGCCGGACGGTGGATACGCGCCGCCGCCGTGGACGACGCGCACGGGCGCACCTGGCTCGCCAACCCCGACGCCCGCGGACGCTCGGCGCTCACCGTGGCCGAGCCCGCCTCCCTCTACGCCGGCTCGGCCGGGATCGTGCTGTTCTTCCTGGAACTTGCCGCGGCGACCGGGCACGAGGCCTACCTGGACGACGCCAGGCAAGGGGCGCGGCGCCTCGCGGCCACCTGGCGTGCGCAGAGCGACTTCTCCCTCTACCACGGCCTCACCGGCACCGTCGTGGCGCTCATCGAGGCCGGCTGGGCACTCGGCGATGACGGCCTGGAGCAGCAGGCCAGGGCCGCCGCCGAGCGGATCGTCGGCGCGGCCCGCCCGCTGGACGGCGGCCCCGGCTGGACGGGGGACCCCGCCCAGCGCGGCGACGGCGGGATCGTGCTCGGGCTGCTACGCGCCGCGACCGCCCTGGGCGTGCCCGGCCTGGAGGAGACGGCGGTGGCGGCGGGGGAGCGCATCGCCGCCCTGGCCGTCCCCGGCCACCGCTTCGGGGACTGTCCCGGCCTGCCCATGGACGCGGTCACCCCGGGCTTTCTCGCCGGCACGGCCGGCACCGCCTTCCTCCTGGCCCGCCTGTACGGCCTCACCGGCGACCCGCGTTTCCTGGAGGCGGCCGGCCGGGGCGCCGGATTCGTCCGCGAGGTCAGCGTCGTGACCGGCAAGTGCGCGGTCGTCCCGCACCACGTGCCGCACGGCCGTGGCCTGCACTACCTGGGGTTCTGCTCGGGCTCGGCAGGCGTGGCGCGCATGTTCTGGGAGCTCTACCGGGTGACCGGCGAGCCCGGCCACCTGGACTGGGTGGAGCGCCTGGCCGGCGGCATCATGCAGAGCGGCGTCCCGGCCCGGCGCACCGCCGGGTTCTGGAACGTGGCCTGCCAGTGCTGCGGCACCGCGGGGCTGCTGGAGTTGTTCGTCGGATTGTGGGCGGAGACGGGGAACGACGCCTACCTGACCTTCGCCCAGGGGCTCGCCGGGCATCTCATCGCCGCCGCCACCGACCACGACGGCCGGGGACTGCGCTGGTACCAGGCCTACCGGCGGCTGCGTCCCGGCGAGGTGAGCGCGGACACCGGCTACATGGTCGGCGCGGCCGGCATCGGCGCGGCCCTGCTGCACCTCGACGCCGCCCTTCAGCCACGGCAGGCACGCCGGATCATCCTCCTGCCCGACAACCCGTTCCCCGCCATCCCGGTGCCGTCCGCCCGGCTACGCGACGTCTGACCAGACTGCCGGCGGAGAGTCACTCGTAGGCGGCTGCCTGGAGGTTGTACAAGTGGGCGTACCGGCCGGCCAGGTCGATGAGCTCGGCGTGCGTGCCGCACTCGATGATGCGCCCGCCGTCGAGCACGACGATCAGGTCGGCCATCCGGATGGTGGCGAATCGGTGCGAGACCAGCAGGGTGATCCCGCCGGTGGCACGCTGCCACTCCTGGGCCGCCTCCGCGTACCGCTGGTAGACCTCGTACTCGCTGGCCGCGTCCAGCGCGGCCGTCGGCTCGTCCAGCACGGCGAGGAGCGGCATGGATCGCATGAACGCCCGCGACAGGGCGATCTTCTGCCATTGGCCGCCGGAGAGCTCGACGCCGTCGCCGAGGGCCTTGCCGAGCCGGGTCTCCGCGCCCTCCGGTAGCCGGTCGAAGACCTGGGCGGCGCCGCCCTTCTCGGCGGCCTCGGCGATCTCGTGCATCCTGGGCAGGTCGCCCACGCCGACGGCCTCGCGGGCCAGGAACGGGAAGCGGCTGAAGTCCTGGAACGCCGAGGTCACGCGTTCCCGCCAGGCCACGGGATCCATCGCGGTGAGGGGTGTCCCGTCCACGGTGATGGTTCCGCCGGTCGGCTGGTGGAACCCGCACAGCAGCTTGACCAGCGTCGTCTTCCCGCTGCCGTGGTCGCCGACCAGCGCCACCGTGGCCCCGGCCGGGAGACGCAGGTCGATGCCGTGCAGCACGGGCGGTCCGCCGTAGGAGAAATCCACGCCGGACAGGGTGATGCCGTCGCGGAGCCGGTCGGGCGGGGAGAGCGTGCCGCTGGAGCTCGCCCCGTACAGGTCGCGGAACCACAGGTAGTGGCCGACCATGGTGAGGCCGCGGCCGGAGAGGGCGAGCGCATGGGTGAGCAGGTCGAGCTGGCCCCTGATCTGGCCGCCGAGCGTGGCCACCAGCAGCAGCGCGCCCGGACTGACCGCGCCGGAGAGCGCCAGCTGGACGGTGAGGAACAGCGCCCCGAGGAAGGCCGCCACGAACAGGAGCGAGCCGATCAGGGTGAGGCCGCCGACGGCGAGCGTGGCCCGCCAGAGGATCGCGGTCCGCTCCTCGCGCAGGCGGCGCGCGATCGCGGCGGCGTGCGCGCCGGAGGTGCCGAGCCGGAGCTCCTTGGCCGAGTTCGCCTCGGTGATCACCGTGAAGAGGTGCTGTTCGGCGCGGTTGCGCTCGGCGGTCTTCGCCCTGGCCGCCTCGGTCCTGCGCGAGGTGGTCCGGGTGAGCAGGATCGACGGCACCGCGAACAGCGGCAGCACGAGCAGCACGGGATGGACCCTGGCCAGCAGGATCGTGGTGATGACCAGCCAGAGCCCGCTCTGCACCACGCTCAGGCCGGCCAGCCCGGTGGTGACGGTTCGTGGGCCGAGTCCGCGGATCTGCTCGATCCGGCGCAGCGACTCGGGGTCCTCCAGGTGCGCGGTGGTGGGCAGGGTCGCGCACCATCGGGTGATCCGCCGGCCCAGTACGGCGCCGACCTCGCTGCCCACCAGGCCGGCCTGCACCTGCATGACGCGAGTGCCGGCCAGGGCGAAGGCCCCCGCCGTCGCCGCGCAGATCGCCCCGCCGATGAGCAGCGGCCGGGAGCCGGTGAGCACGCCGTCCACGATCCCTTGCAAGCCGAGGGCGGTCAGCGCGGGGGTGACCGCGCCCAGCGGGGTCAGGACGAGCAGCAGCCAGGTGCGTCCCGGCGCATGACGCAGGCATTCGCCCAGCAGGGTGCGGATCTCGGCGAACCTCATGCGCTCTCCTTGAACTGCCGGGCCTGGAGGTGGAACATGCGCGCGTACTCCCCGCCGGCGGCGAGCAGTTCGTCGTGGGTTCCGTCCTCGGTGATGCGCCCGCCGGACAGGACGACGATCCGGTCCGCCTTCCGCACGGTGGAGAACCGGTGTGAGATCAGCACGACGGTCGCCTGGCCGCGCACCTGGCGGATACGGTCGAAGGCCTCCAGCTCGGCTTCGATGTCCAGGTTGGCGGTCGGCTCGTCCAGCACGAGCAGCCGCGCCCCGCAGGCGGCCGCCAGCGCCGCCCGGGCCAGCGCTATCTTCTGCCACTGGCCGCCGGACAGATCGCCACCGTCGGCGTATTTGGGCGAGAGCACCGTCTCCCAGCCCTTGGCCAGCTTCTCGATCATTTCGGTCGCGTCCACTGCGCGGGCCGCCGCCTCGACCTGCTCCGGCGTGGCATCCGGCGCGGCGATCCTGATGTTCTCGTACGCGCTCAGCTCGTACCGGTTGAAGTCCTGATAGACCGCATACGCCGCGGGCTCGGTGACCACGGTGCCGGAGCTCGCGTTCCGCGGGCGGTACTGGCCGGTGAGGAGCTTGGCGAGGGTCGTCTTCCCCGCCCCGTTCACGCCCACGACCGCGATCACCTCGCCGGGCCGGAGGGCCAGCGTCACGCCCTCCAGTACGCGGACCTCCCCGTACCCGAAGTCCACGTCCCGAAGAGTGATCTCTCCGGCGCCGTCCGGCCTGGGCGGCGGCTCCAGGTCGGGGGCCAGCGTGCGGATCCGGGTGACCGCGTCCACGGCGGGCGCCGCGACCTCGTCCATGTCGTCGCCCTGGCTCGACATGGAGATGACGAACATCGCCGACACGGCGCCGATCGTCGCGGCGATCTGGCCGACCGACACCTCACCGGAGGTGGCCACCGCCACGTACACCACCGACGCGGTCGCCGCCCACCCGAGGAAGACCGACATCTCGCGCCGGAGCAGGGCCACCCGCGCATCGATGACCCGTTGCGCGGCGTCGGCGATGTTCTCCTGCGCGTGTCTCTCCAGCCAGTCGGTCAGCCCGAAGATCCGGACCTCTTTGGCGTCCCTGTTGTCGGTCATCATCGCCTCCCACGCGCGTCCGCGCAGCGCGGCCGGCATGGTGCCCGACACCACTCGGAAGAACTCCCGCCACATGACGGACCGGTAACGGCCCAGAAGCAGTGCCACCGCGGCCGTCGCCGGACCCCACCACCACACGACCTGGGAGAGCACCAGCATCGCCGTCACCAGCCCGGCCATGGTCAGCCCGGCTCGGAAGCGGCCCACCGCCGCCGCACCGATGCCCTCGTCGGTCCAGGTCAGCAGCGGCGAACGCATGGTCGTCAGCTCATCCTGGACGGCGACGTCCTCCACCCGATCCAGGGTCGGCAGCGCCAGCACCCGGGAGGTCAGCTCTTCGCGGACCGCGGCGTCGATCCGCCGCCCCACCCGGTCGGCCAGCGGCATGCTCATCGAGCGGAGCACGTTACCGGTGACCAGCAGTGCGCCGAGCAGCGCCAGCATCGTCCCCATGCCGCTCCAGGCGGCATCCTGCCGACGTGTGCCCTCCGCCAGGCGGCCCACCAACTCACCGGTCACCAGGGCCACCGCGGTGGGCTCCACCAAGAGGAACAGTTCGAGGAGGGAAACGGCCGCCAGCCACGGCCAGCCGGCCAGCACGAGGAAACTCAGGAGCCGGCGCTTGGGGGAGGAAGGCACAAGCCGCACCTTATCGATGATCTACGTACTTCCGCCCGGACCTGCGAGATCGGGAATTGGGCATTACCAGCTTCGATCTTGAGTTCGAGATGAGCCCAATGCAAAGATCATCTCGCCTTTTTCTTCACGCCGATCGAGGTGAACTTTGAACGCTCCAAGACGATCACGCTCTGCTCATGCACGATTACGTAACGCAATGGTGACGCTGCCGGCGCCAAACGCCTATGGCCCGCGCATCGACGTCATCAGCACCGCGACGCCGACGGGATTCCGGCCACGCTCCGGCCGGAGGAGCCGCCTCATGACGGCATCAGCCGTTGATGTCGTGCTGCCCGTAAAGCGGCACCGGGTGTTCATCGTCGCGCTGACGCTCGCACTGGCCCTGCGCGGGCTGGCGATGCTCGGCTACCGGCCGGCACTGTGGTTCTGGGCCGACTCCTTCGCCTACCTGACGTCGGCCGCCCAGCCCGTGCCGGGGGAGTTCCGGCCGCTGGGATATTCGCTGTTCCTCGCCGTACTCGCGCCCGGCCCTGGCCTGGAGTTGGTGACCGCGGTGCAGCACCTGCTGGGGTTGGCGCTGGCCGTCGCGGTGTACGCGCTCCTGCGGCGACGGGGCCTGCCCGGATGGGGCGCGACTCTTGTGGCGGCACCTCTGCTGTACGACGAGTTCCTGATCCTGCTGGAACACATGATCATGGCGGACGCGCTCTTCGTCGTGTTGATCACCTGCGGGATCCTGGCGCTGCTGCGGCGGCGGATCACGCCGGCGGCCGCGGCGACCGGCGGGACCCTGCTGGCGCTGGCGACCCTCACCAGGACGATCGGCCTGGTGGCGCTCCTCCTCGCGGCCGGCCACCTGCTCCTTCGCCGCTGCGGTTGGAGGGTGTGGCGCAATTTCGCCCTGGCGGGCGCGGTGCCGCTGCTGGCGTACGCGACCTGGATGGCCGCCACGAGCGGCACCTTCGGACTCACCAGGGCCGACGGCCTGTTCCTGTGGGGGCGGACCGCGACGTTCGCCGACTGCGCCGTGATCCGCCCGGAGCCCGAGCTCGCCCCACTGTGCCCCCGTACGCCCGTGGCCTCCAGGCCGGCACCGCCGTTCTGGCTGTGGGCCCCGTGGTCACCGATCCATGCGGTGCGCGGCGAAGAACGCAACGCGCTCGCCGGCCGGTTCGCCTGGGCGGCCATCCGGGCGCAGCCGGTCGACTACCTGACCGCCGCCGGGTATGACCTGCGGTGGCTGCTGCGCTGGGAACGCACCACGGACCCGGACGCGGCCACCAAGCGAAATCCCTACTGGTTCCCCCTCGAGGAGCGGCCCCTGCAGAAGTCGGTCCGGGCCGTCGCGGAGGCGTACGAGGGCGGCCCGGCCGCCACCAGGATCATCGAGCCGTACGCGGGCTGGTTGCGCGCCTATCAGCGCTTCGGCTACCTGCCGTTCCCCTTGCTCATGGTGGTGCTCGCCGCCGCCCTGGTCCTCGCGGCGGCGCGGCGACGCGTGGACGCGCTCCTGCCCGGCCTGGCCGCCGCGGCTTTGATGCTGGCACCCTCGTTCCTGGCCGGCTACGACATCCGGTATGTGGCACCGGCCATCCCGCTGACCTGCCTGGCCCTCGGCCTGGCAGCGGCCCGCCGAGACGGTCGGCAGGAAAACGGTTGGGCAGGATGATGTTCGGGCTGATAGCGTGCGGGGGACCGTGACAGGCCGCAAGGAGGTGAGACCCATGAACGCTGTATCGATGTGGGTGCTCCCCCTCGTCATCACGGTTGGGCGATTGACATAGGTGTCGCCGGGAGCGCCTCGACAAGGCCATCCCGAAAGGCAACAACCTATGAATCATCATCATTCTGCACATGTCGCTCCGGGCATGGGCGAGCATGCCGTAGTGATCAAGCGGGTCGCAGAGAGGCAATGGCACGCTGTGGAGGACGACCGCGTGGTCGGCCACGGCGACGCTTGGCGCAGGCCCGACGGGCGGATCTTCCTCAGCATCGACGCGTGGCACGACGCGGTCTTCGACCAACTGGCCGACGCCCTGCTGGCGGACCTGCCCAGGCCGCTGTACACGGTGGTCGACGAGGCTGACCTCGACGTGACGTGCAACTGGGAGCGAGCTGGCTTCTCGACCCGGCGCCGCGAGTGGGAGTACGTCGTGCCCACCGACCCGCGGGTCACGGGACTCGGCTCAGTGCTCCCGCCGTCGGGCGTGACGATAGTGGCCGTCGGCGAGGCGGAGGAGGGCCCTCTGCGCCGGTTGGACCGCGTGATTCGCGACGAAGTCGAGGCCGCGGTCGGATGGCAGGAGATGCCGGCCGAGGTGTTGCCCCGCCTGGACGGGGCTACCCTGCGGGACCCGTCGAAGTACGCGGTGGCAGCACAGTCCGATGAATACGTGGGACTGCTCCGGGTGGCACCGGTGCCCCGGCAGCCACGCATCGGGCTGATCGCAGTCCGGTCCGGCCACCACCGCCGCGGCATCGCTCGGGCCCTGCTCGCCCACGTGCTGGGTTCGCTGCACCACAGCGGGATCGAAACGGCATCGGCCGAGGCGAACGAATCCAACGGCGCGGCCATGGCGCTGTTCGAGGGCGTCGGCGCCCGGCGTGCGAGCAGCAACCTGGAGTTGGTGCTCCGCTGACACCCCACCACATTCGTTTCCGCACCGGCCTCACAGTCACCGACCGGAGAAGCACGAGAATATGGCAAGAAAAGCAGACGGCATCGAAGTCGAAGGCACCGTCATCGAGTGCCTGCGCAACGCCACCTTCAAGGTGGAGCTCGAGAACGGGCACAAGGTGTTAGCGCACATCAGCGGGAAGATCCGGAAGAACTACATCAAGATCTTGCCGTATGACCGGGTGCTCGTGGAGCTCAGCCCGTACGACCTCACCCGCGGCCGGATCCTCTACCGGTACAGGACGTAGCGGCGGGCGGGACCCGCCCGGAAGAAGAGGAAAGAAGCTCTCCGCTGACGCGACAGCGGTATCGACCGTCCGGCTTCGAGCCGGCCGCCGATACCGCTGTCACTGGGCGCCGAAGTAGCCGCGCGCAAGCGCCTAGCCGAGGGCGTGGTCGAGGTTGAAGGCGGCGCTGATGAGCGCCAGGTGGGTGAACGCCTGCGGGAAGTTGCCGAGCTGCTCTCCGGTGTGGCCGATCTGCTCGGCGTACAGGCCGAGGTGGTTGGCGTAGGTCAGCATCTTCTCGAAGGCCAGGCGGGCCTCGTCCAGGCGGCCGGCGCGGGCCAGGGCCTCGACGTACCAGAACGAGCAGATGGAGAAGGTGCCTTCCGGGCCCACCAGCCCGTCGGGACTGGCCTCGGGATCGTAGCGGTAGACCAGCGAGTCGGAGACCAGGTCACGGCCGAGCGCCTCCAGCGTGGACAGCCATTTGGGATCGGTGGGCGAGACGAACTTGGCCAGCGGCATCATCAGGATCGACGCGTCGAGGACATCGTCGTCGAAGTGCTGGACGAACGACTGCAGACTGTCCGACCAGCCGTGCCGCATGATGTCGTGGTAAATCGTGTCACGGGCCTCCCGCCAGCGCGGTATGTCGGCGGGCAGACCGCGCTGCGCGGCCATGCGCATGGCGCGTTCGATGGCCACCCAGCACATCAGGCGCGAATAGACGAAGTTCTTGCGTCCGCCGCGGGTCTCCCAGATGCCCTCGTCGGGCTGGTCCCAGTTGTCGCAGACCCAGTTCACCAGCGTGCACACCTCCTCCCAGCGGTCGCTGGAGATCGGGGTGCCCCATTTGTTGTACAGGTAGATGGAGTCGATGAGCGCTCCGTAGATGTCCAGCTGGAGCTGGTGGACCGCGTCGTTGCCCACGCGGGCGGGGCATGATCCCCGGTAGCCCTCGAGGTGGGTCAGCTCCTGTTCGGGAAGGTCGCTGCGGCCGTCGATGCCGTACATGATCTGCAAGGGGCCGGTGCCGAGGTCGCGGTCGCTCCCGACGTGCTTGGACAGGAACCCCATGAACGCCTCGGCCTCCCCGGTGAAGCCGAGTCTGAGCAGGGCGTAGACGCAGAACGCGGCGTCGCGTACCCACACGTAGCGGTAGTCCCAGTTGCGTGCCCCGCCGATCCGCTCGGGCAGGCTGGTGGTGGGGGCGGCGACGATCCCGCCGGTCGGCGCGTAGGTGAGCAGCTTCAGCGTCAGGGCGGAGCGGTGGACGACCTCCCGCCACCGGCCCCGGTAGCGGGAGGCCGACAGCCACTTCCGCCAGAACCGCACCGTGGAGGAGAACTCCGCTTCCGCCTCCTCGATCGGGCAGCCCCGAGGCGCTATCCCCGCGCCGACGCGGTCGAGGGCGAACACCGCGTGCTCGCCCTCGGCCAGCTTGAACCGGCTCCAGACGTCCTGACCGTCGGCCTCCACGGGCACGCTGGCGGACAGGGCGAGGGACAACGACTCCGACTCGAACGTCGTCCGTGACCCGTCCAGGTGGAGGGTGTGAGGCTGCCTGGCGTAGTCGAACCGGGGCGCCACCCGGGCGCGGAACGGCATCGTGCCGCGTACGCAGAAGATCCGGCGGATCAGCCGGTGCCGGTCGGCCTCGAGGCGGTCGCCGGCGATCGGCATGAAGTCCTGGATCTCGCCGACCCCGTCCTCGGCGAAGAAACGGGTGATCAGGACGTTGGTGTCGGGGAAGTAGAACTGTTTGGTGGTCGCCGGCACGTCGGCCGCCAGCTCGAACGAGCCGCCCTTGCCGGCGTCCAGGATCGAGCCGAACACGCTGGGCGAGTCGAATCTCGGACAGCAGTACCAGTCGATCGTGCCGTTGGTGCCCACGAGCGCGACGGTCCGCAGGTCACCGATCAGCCCGTGCTCCCCGATCGGCAGGTAGCGGGGGTTGTCCCAGGCGCTGGCCGTCGCGTCGGCGTTGTCTGCCTGCATGTTTTCAACATAGGCAGCGCACTGGCTCACGCGGCGCTGCCGTTCGTCAAAGGGGCACAGATCTTCCCGGCGACCGGCAGCCGCCATGAGGTAAGGCCAACCACCACATTACCGACTATTGACTCTTGGCTGCGATATCAGTAGCTTCCCTCCCAGTTATCGGTTTCACATCCCATTCATCGGGCCGTTAGAGGGAACTATGGCGGAGCTTGACCGTCTGGCCGGGACTCTGGAGCGCGGTTTCGCGATTCTGGAGTTGCTCGCCGCGGAGCGGTCGATCACAGCGGTGCAGATCGCGGACCGGCTGGGTCTGTCGCGAAGCGCCACGTACCGGATCCTGGGCACGCTCCGCCAGCGGGGTTACGTCGACTGGGACGGCACCGAACAGGTGAGTCTCGGTCCGCGTGCCGTCACCCTCGGCATGGCGGCGCTGAGCAACTTCGACCCCTACCTCGCCGCCCAGGCGCATCTGCGAGATCTGTCCCGGGAGTTGTCCGAGGCGGCTCTGATGGCGGTGCGCGACGGCGAGCAGATGGTGTACGTCGCCCACGAGGACGTCACCGACCACTCCATCGCGGTCCGCCGGTTGCTCGGCGTGCGCCGCCAGATGCACAGCACGTCACTCGGCAAGGCGTACCTCGCGGCTCTGCCGATCGACGAGGTCGACGCCCTCATTGACCGGCTCGACCTGACCCCGTACACCCCGACCACGATCACGGACCGTGCGAGGCTGCGCGCCGAGCTCGACGAGACCCGCGCTCGCGGCTACTCGATCGACAACAGCGAGAACGAACCGGACGTGCTCTGCTTCGGCGCCGCGATCCGCGACGAACGCGGCATGCCCATCTGCGCGATCAGCGTGGCGGGCCCGCGTGAGCGGATGCTCGGAAAACAGGACGTGGTCCCGCGCAGAGTGTCCGAAGTGGCACTCGCGATCTCCCGCCGGCTCGGATTCGTCGGGCCTGTCAATTTTGTAAATCTGGGAAGGTAGCCCAAAGATGCGACGGATCCTGGCCTCCTGCATCGCAATGGTGACGCTCGCCGCATGTGCGCCGGGCACGACAAGCGGAGGCGGGAGCGAACAGGTCGATGACAAGACGCTGACGTACCTCTACTTCACCGACGGGCCTGATGAGCAGGCCACCCGCAGTCTGATCGCCGACTACGAGAAGAAGAGCGGCGTGAAGGTCGATCTCCAGATCGTGCCCTTCGACAACCTGGAGCAGCGGCTCCAGGCGCGGCTGTCCGGCGGGAACGCGCCGGACGTCGCGCGGCTGACGAACATCTCGCCCTTCCGCAGCGATCTGCTGGACCTGAACCAGTTCCAGAAGGCAGCGCTGGACGGCCAGTTCATCGACGGCGCGAACGCCTACGTCAAGGGAGCCAACGGGGAGCTGCTCGCGGTGCCGAGCGACCTGACGATGAACGGCCCCATGGTCAACGTGGACCAGTTCAAGAAGGCGGGGGTGTCGCTGCCGGACGTCACCAAACCCTGGAAGTGGGAGGAGATGGTGGCGGCCGCCCAGAAGGTGCAGAAGGCCAACAAGACCCAGTACGCGATCGCGATGGACGTCTCAGGGCACCGCTTCTCCACCATGCTGAGCCAGTTCGGCACCGCGTTCTTCAGCGCGGACGGCACCTCGGTGGGGCTGGACACGCAGAAGACGACGGCGGCCGTGAAGCTCTTCGCCGACCTGAACGCCTCCGGCGTGATGCCCGCGGACCTGTGGCTGCAGGCCGGCTCCAAGTACAAGGCCGCCAACGAGATCTTCCTGGCCCAGCAGACCCCGGTGTACATCAGCGGGAACTGGCAGGTCAGCGCCTTCGCCAAGGACGCGACGTTCACCTGGGCCGCCGCGCCGAACCCCTGCCAGGAGACGTGCGGCGGATTCCCCGGCGGCAAGTTCATGGTGTCGTTCAAGCAGAGCAAGCGGCAGCAGGCCGCGGCCGACTTCATCGCCTTCATGAACTCCAAGGAGTCGCAGGAACGCCTGGCCAAGGAGGCCAACTTCCTGCCGACCAGGAAGGACCTCATCTCCTCCGGCGTCGACTACCCCCAGCGTGACGCCGACATGAAGGTGTTCCTCGCCGACGTGAGCCGGACCCCGCCGCAGGCCTTCGCCTCCTCCTACAGCCCGGCGTTCGCCGCCACGGCGAAGGCCACGGTCGACGCCCTGGGCAAGGTGCTGGCCAAGAGCCAGACGCCGGAGCAGGCCGTCGAAACGATCAAGGCCGCGGCGGAGAAGGCGATCAAGGACACCAAGTGAGCCCTTCTCACGCACGCCGCGCCAAACCGTGGAACCAGCGGCTCGCACCGTATCTGTTCGTCCTGCCCAACATGCTGATCTTCGGGTTGTTCGTCGTGTACCCGGCGATCAATAACTTCAACATCAGCCTGTACGACAGCCGCAACGGCCGCGACTTCACCTTCGTGGGCGGCGCGAACTACCAGGAGCTGCTCAGCTCGGAGGCCTTCTGGAGCGCCGCCCGCGCGACCGCGGTGTTCGCCACGTGCTTCGTGGTGCTCACGACGGTCCTGTCGGTGGCGCTGGCCTTGATGCTCAACCGGCGCATCAAGGGCCGGGCGTTCTTCCGCACGGTGTTCTTCCTGCCGGTCGTGTTGTCGCCGGTCGTGGTGGGCCTGATCTGGGGCTGGATCTTCGACCGCGGCAACGGGTTGCTCAACACCGTGCTGGGACGGATCGGGCTGGGGCAACCGGGGTGGCTGGTCGACGGCGGCCTGGCGATGATCGTTGTGATCTTCGTGGGGCTGTGGATGCACATCGGCTTCTACATCCTCATCATCCTCGCCGGGCTGCAGGGCATCGATCCGACGTATTACGAGGCCGCGAGGATGGACGGCGCCACGAACTGGCAACAGCTGCGGAAGATCACGCTGCCGCTGCTGCGGCCGACCACGATGGTGGTGATCATCCTCAGCCTCATCGCCGGTTTCCAGGCGTTCGACTACATCTGGACGCTCACCGGCGGCGGCCCCATCGGCGCGACCACGCTGATGGTCCAGTACATCTACGAGAACGCCTTCGAGTCCCCGATCCGGTACGGCCTGGCCGCGGCCGCGTCCGTGGTGCTGTTCATCACGGTGTTCGCGCTGACTCTGCTCAACTTCCTGTACGGCAGGCGCAAGGAGGCCACGTGAGCCGGCGTCGGTGGACCTCGATCGGCGGGAGCGCCGTCCCGTCCGTGGGACAGGTCGTCACGTATGCGATCCTCATCGGATTGAGCATCGTCGTGCTCGCCCCGGTGGTGTGGGCGGTGCTCTCGTCGTTCAAGACGCAGAGCGAGCTGGCGCAGCGACCGCCGGCGCCGCTGCCGTCATCGCTGGCGACGGCCAACTACACCGAGGCGCTCGGCTCGTTCGACTTCGGCCTCTATCTGCAGAACAGCGTGATCGTGACGGTCGGCGCGACGCTGCTGACCGTGGTCGTCAACACGATGTGCGCCTACGGGCTGGCGAAATACAACTTCCGCGGCCGTGACGTGTTGTTCCTGATCGTGCTCGGCACCATCATGATCCCGCTCCAGCTCATCTTCATCCCCGTCTACCAGATGGCCGCCCAGCTGGGACTGGTGAACTCGCTGTGGGGGCTGATCATCCCGCCCGCGGCCACCCCGACAGGCGTGTTCCTGCTGCGCCAGTACATGCTGGGCATCCCCGACGACCTCATCGAGGCGGCCCGCATCGACGGCGCGGGCGAGTTCCGGATCTTCGCCAGGATCGTGGTGCCCTTGTGCGGCGCGGCGCTCGCGGTGGTCACGATCTTCTCGGTGATGTGGCGGTGGAACGACTTCCTGTGGCCGCTGATCATCAGCCAGGACCAGGCGAAGTACACCCTGCCGGTGGCCCTGGCTCAGTTCAACAGCCAGCTGTCGGTGCCGTTCAACTACATCCTGGCGATGTCGGTGGTCAGTATGCTCCCGGTCGTCGTGATCTTCCTGATCCTGCAGCGCCACATCGTTCGCGGCATCGCCAACACCGGATTCAAGTAGAGGTTCACATGGATCGCACCGTGCACGCGCTCGACGACCGCGGCACCGTACTGGACTGGCTGGTCAGTCCCGCCTGGCGGGAACCCGCTGATGACCTCGGGAAACACCTGAGAGCTGACGGGGACCCGTGGGGAGAGCGGGGTCGGTGGGTGCTGACCAACGGCCCGGACGTGACCCCGTTCAAGCAGGAGCTGTACCGGCACCGGCCGTTGCCGCGCGACCCGGTGACCGGGCCGATCGTCGAGGGCGGCCCGATCGGCTACCCCTCGAACACTGACAGGGAGCACACGGGGGAGTGGCGCCGGACGCACACCGGCGCCGACGGGCTCGTGGACTGGAGCGCGTTCTGCTTCACCCCGGAGTACCGGGTCGCGCTCGCGGCCACCCACCTGGAGGTCGACCAGGCCGAGTGGCGCACGCTCCGGCTGGCCTCGACCGGGCCGACGTTGTTGTTCCTCAACGGCGAGCTGCTGGAGGAGTCCGACGGATTCACCTACATGGAGCCCGCCGAGCGTGCGCGACGGGTCTGGCTGCCCTCCGGCATCTCGACGGTGGTCGTCGCCTCCTGGCAGGTCGCCTTCCGCGAGTGCAGGCAGGTGCTGCGGCTGCGGGTGGAGGGACTGCCCGTCCGCGTCGTGCTGCCCGGCGGCGGTCGCGAGGACACCGGCGCCGTCGCCGAACGGGTCCTCGACGCCGTGGGGGTGACCCGGTGGGGGACGGCCGACGGCACGGTGCCGATCGTCGGCCCCGACGGCGCCGCGCTGCGTGTCCGCTGGGCGGATCAGGAGCGTCTCGTGCGGTTGACCGGTGGACGGGCGACCCTGCGACTCGACAAGACCGAAGGCGGCGTGGAGGTCGGGAACGCCTCCATGTTGTCGACCGGCGAGACGGTGCTGCGGGTTTTCGTCGATGGTTCGCCGGTATTCAGGGAGTTCCCGGTCGCCGTCCTGCCCCGGGAGTACCGCTCGGCGCCGGAAGGTGATCCCGCCACCTGGCGGGCCGAGTTCCTGCGTCACGCCGCGACCATGGAAGGGACGTCGGCCGCCGAGCTGGTGCGCGCCGTCGAGGACCCGTCGTATGTCGTCTCCGGCCTGGAACGCGCCCTGTGGATGATCGACAACCGGGCCGACTGCGCCGACTTCGAGGCGGTCGGCCTGGCGCATCTCTGGCACCGCGCCGCCGCGTGGGAACCCGGCCTGCGCGAGCGCGTACGGGAAGCGATGCTCGGCTTCAAGTACTGGATCGACCAGCCCGGCCTGGACGCCATGTGCTACTTCACCGAGAACCACCAGCTCGTCTGGCACACCGCGGAGCTGCTATGGGGTACGGCGCTGGGTGACGAGACGTTCTCGGGCACCGGCTGGACCGGCGCGCAGCACGCCGCGCACGGGCGGGAGATGGCGGCCGAGTGGATGCGCCGCAAGCTCGCCGGCGGGTTCAGCGAGTTCGACTCCAACGCCTATCTCGCGATCGACCTGCTCGCGCTGGTCTCCCTGGTGGAGTTCGCCGAGGACGACGAGATCAGATCGCTGGCGGCGGGGGTGGCGGACCGGGTGCTGTTCAGCCTGGCGGCGAACTCCTGGCGCGGCATCCACGGGTGCGCCCACGGCCGCTCCTATGTCTCCACGCTGCGGTCGTCGCGGCTGGAGGAGACGGCGCCGATCATGTGGCTCTGTTTCGGCACCGGCGCGCTCAACGACGCCGTCCTGCCGGCCGCGGCCATCGCCACCGCGCGCCGTTACCGCATGCCGGAGGTCATCCGCCAGGCCGCGAACGACCTGCCTGACCGGTGGCAGGGCAGGCAGAGCTACCGTGGGGAGTACCGCTTCGCCCACGACCTGCTCAGCAGGTCGTACGGGTCGGATGTGACGGTGTTCAAGACCCCGGACGTGATGCTCTCGTGCGCGAACGACTACCGGCCCGGCCTGCCCGGTCTCCAGGAACACATCTGGGGCGCCACCCTGGGGCCGGAGACCCAGGTGTTCGTGACGCACGCGCCGAACTCCTCCACCTCACCGTCGGCCCGGCCCAACGCCTGGGCCGGCAACCGGATCCTGCCCAGGGCCCGCCAGCACGAAGGCACGGTGCTGGCGCTGTACCGGATCCCAGGCGACGACGTCATGGGCTACACGCACGCGTGGTTCCCCATCGCCGAGTTCGACGAGTGGACCCAGCACGGCGTGTGGACCGTCGGACGCAAGGGCGGCGGCTACGTCGCCCTCGCCACGGAAGGCGGGGCGGAGCCCGTGACCACCGGACCCGACGCCTGGCAGGAGCTTCGGCCCCGCGGACCGGGCACGGCCTGGATCTGCACCGTCGGACGGCACGCCGGCTTCATCGCGTCCCTGACCGAGCCCCGCTTCCTCCGCGACGGCGTCGCCTTCACCACCCCCGAGGGCGACGAGCTGAACCTGACGTGGCGCGGCCCCTTCACTGTCAACGGCCGCCCGGCCGACCTGGCCGCCGACGGCACGATCGCCCCGGTTCCCCAGCTCGACAACCCCTACGCTCGCATCGAGTTCGGCGACGAAACCCTGTCCATCGGATCGCACCTGATCGACCTGCGGAAAGGCCGGAGCACATGAGTAAGGGGCGTGGACTGGACACCAGCCAGGCGAGCCGGTCGCAGCCGCCTCGGCGCCCCGCCGACCTGGCGGACCTCACCCCAGAGGTGCTGGCCAAGACCGCCGGGCGCATCGCCGACCGGGCCGTGGCCATGGGCCTCACCCACTGGTTCTGGGGTGAGGGAGTCGTGCTGCAGGGCATGATGCGCCTGACGCCCGTGCACCCGTTCGTCACCGAGTTCGTCGACGGGCATCTCCGCGACGGCATCGAGCTCGGCCACGTCAACAACCTCGCGCCCGGCGCGGTCTGTGCCGACCTGTACGGTGCGACCGGCGAACGCCGCTACGCCGACGCCTGCGAACGCATGCTGGACTGGCTGCGCCACGACGACGCCGTGACCCGCGCGCCCGGCGGCGCCATCGAGCACTGGCCCGGCGGTGTCTGGGCCGACACCGTCTACATGGGCGGCACATTCCTCATCCACTATGGACTGCACACGGGCCGGCCTGAGCTGATCGAGGAAGCGGGCGACCAGATCCTCGCCCACGCCGAGATCCTCCAGCACCCCGAAACCGGGCTGTACGCGCACGGCTCCCACGAGGGCCGCACGATCTGGAACTTCTGGGGCCGCGCCAACGCGTGGACCGCTCTGGCATCGGTCGAATACCTGGAGGCCGGGGGAGCCCTGTCCCAGCCGGTACGCGAGGTGCTGCGCCGCCAGCTGCTCACGCTGGCCGACCTCCAGCCCGCGTACGGGATCTGGGACGTGCTCGTCGACGGGCAGCCGGAGAACCGCGGCATCCTCGAAACCTCCGCCGCCGCCGGCCTCGCCGCAGCCATGTTCCGCGCGGCCGCCCTCGGCATCGAGCCGGAACGCCTTCGCGCGTGCGCATGGCGCGCGCTCGCCGGCGTGCACGCCTACGTCGCCGACGACGGCACGCTCACCCGCACCAGCGCCGGCACGGTCCTGCAGCTGATCCCGTTCGGCTACTCCGTCATCCGCGACGACCTGATCCAACCCTGGGGCCAGGGCCTGGCCCTGCAGGCGTACGCGGCAGCACTCCGGGAGACGACATGAACGTCATGAACGTCAGGCACGCCACCGACCCGGACCAGATTCCGGGATTCGACACCGACGCGCTACGCTCGCGCTTCCTCGTCGAGGATCTTTTCGGCAGCGCCATCAGCATGGTCTACAGCCACGAGGACCGCATCGTCGTCGGCGGCGTACGCCCGTCGGGTGCGCCCGTGACGCTGGAGACCGCCGACCCGCTGCGTGCCGACCACTTCCTCGCCCGTCGCGAGCTCGGCGTCGTCAACGTCGGCACCGATCCGGGCACCGTCACCGTCGACGGGACCGACCACAAGCTGGAGGCCAAAGAGGTCCTCTACGTCGGCAGAGGCAGCCGCGACGTCTCCTTCGCCGGCGAGGGCGGGGCCGCCTTCTATCTCGTCTCCACCCCGGCGCACGCCACGCACCCCACCCGCAAGGGCACCCTGGCCGACGCCACCCCGATCCGACTGGGCGAGCAGCGCAGCTCCAACGAGCGCACCATCTACAAGTTCATCCACGCCGACGGCATCCAGAGCTGCCAGCTCGTCCTCGGCATCACCGAACTCGCCGCCGGCAGCATGTGGAACACCATGCCCGCGCACGTCCATGACCGGCGCACCGAGGTCTACCTCTACTTCGGTCTCGAGCCGAGCGATCGGGTCGTGCACCTGATGGGCCGCCCCGACCAGACCCGCAACCTCATCGTCGCCGACCGGCAGGCCGTCATCTCGCCGCCGTGGTCCATCCACTGCGGCTTCGGCACCGGCAACTACGCGTTCGTCTGGGCCATGGGCGGGGAGAACATCGACTACGCCGACGTCGAGCCGTACCCGATCGCGGAGCTGCGATGAACCCGCTGTTCGACCTGACCGGCCGGACGGCGCTCGTCACCGGCGCGCGCACCGGCATCGGACAAGCGATCGCGATCGGCCTCGCCGAGGCGGGAGCCGACCTGGTGCTCCACGGTCACCGCGACGACCTCGACGAGACCCAGCAGGCGGTCGAGGCTCATGGCCGCCCGGCCCGGCGGTGGATTCGCGACCTCTCCCATGGTCCGGGGCTCGCCGACGACGTCGAGGGGCTGCTCGCCGAGACGCGCGTGGACATCCTGGTCAACAATGCGGGGATCATCCGCCGCTCTCCTGCCGTGAGCATGGGCGACGAGGACTGGGACGCGGTGATGACCGTCAACCTCGACGCCGTGTTCACGATCACGCGGGCCGCGGGCAGGCAGATGCTGGCCCGCCGCAGCGGCAAGATCATCTCGATTGCGTCGCTGCTGTCCTTCCAAGGCGGCGTCAACGTCGCCGCGTACACGGCCAGCAAGCACGCGGTCGTGGGCATGACCCGCGCCCTGGCCAACGAATGGGCGGGCGACGGCGTCCAGGTCAACGCCATCGCCCCCGGCTACATCGCCACCGGCAACACGACCGCGCTGCGCGCCGACCCGGTGCGGGAGCCGCAGATCCGCGGCCGGATCCCGGCCGGCCGGTGGGGCACGCCCGCCGATCTGGCCGGCGCCGCCGTCTTCCTGGCCGCACCCGCGTCCGACTACGTGTGCGGCCACGTGCTCGCCGTCGACGGCGGCTGGCTCTCCCGCTGACGCCTGCGGCGGCTGGCTCGCCCGCTGACACCTGCCGCCGCCGGGTCAGCGCTGCGTCGGAACGGCCGGAACGTTCGTCGAGGCCCGCCGCCCGCATCCCGGCCACGTGCTCGTCCGCGTCGAGGGCGGCGTACCGCAGTTCCCGGCCGGCGGCCTCGCCCAGGACTCGCGTGACCTGCGCGTACGTGAGCGCCTCTGGGCCGGTGAGGACGTGGATCCGGCCCGCCGTGGCCGTCCTCGGTGTGCGCGGCGGCCGTCACCTCCGCGACGTCGCGGGTGTCGACGAAGCCCACCGCCGCGTCGGCCACCGGCAACGTCAGCACCCCCAGCACCGACAGCAGCACCACCCGCCGCGCGTGCGGTGCCGCCGCCAGCAGGTCGCCGACCAGAGCAGGCCGGTCCGGATACATGTACGGGCCGACCACGTACAACGCGTCGGCGTCCCGCAACGCCTCCTGCCACGTGCCGGGGTCGGCCCAGTCGAACAGCACCCCGGCCGGGACGGGGGCGCGGCGGGCCGCACGCACCTCCACACCGCGTGCCGCCAGCGCCTCCACTACCGGCCTGCCGGTCTTTCCGCTCGCGCCGATCACCAGAGCCTTCATCGTGCCTTCTCCCTTCGTCTGTTGCTTTCCGACGCGCTCGGCGCGATGCGGACCGCTCACGCTCGGCCCCGGCGACGTGGTCTTCCTCCGCGAGGGCAGCGCGCACGCCCTGGCCGATGCCCCGGACGCCCCGCTGACGGACTTCGCCCCCGAACGGCCCGACCCCTCCTCGCCGATCGGTCGCGTCCACGTCGACGGCCCCGGAGCACAGACGATCATGCTCTGCGGCGCGTACCAGCTCGACCGCACCCGGCCGCACCCCCTGATGCGCGAGCTGCCCCGGCTGGTGCGCCTGCCCGCGCACGACGAGCTCGGCCGCCTCGTCGACCTCCTCGCCGCCGAGCTCGCCCGGGCCCGTCCCGGCGGCGACGGGATCGTGCCGGAGCTGGCGGCACGCAGCGGCCTGTCCCGATCGGTGTTCGCGCAGCGCTTCACCACGCTGATCGGAGAGCCGCCGATGGCGTACCTGACCTGGTGGCGCATGACCAGCGCGGGCCGGTTGCTCCGCGAGCCGGGCGCCTATCGCCGCCTCACTCCGTCAGCTGTGGCGTAACGGTGACGGGTGCGGGTTCATGTGTAACTGTGTAATTCATGTCTGAGCCTCCGATCGTCATCGAGCACCGCGAGCACGTGTGGTACCTGCTCGCCCAGGCCTCCCAGCTCGAACACATGATCATGTGCCAGTACCTGTTCGCCGAGTTCAGCCTCAAGGCCGAGGGGCTCACCGGCGAGCAGCAGGCCGCGGTCGATCGCTGGCGCCAGGAACTGCACGGCATCGCCGTACAGGAGATGCTCCACCTCGCCCTGGTCGCCAATCTGATGTCGGCCATCGGCGCCGCGCCGACGTTCGGCCGGCCCAATTTCCCGCAGTCCTGCGGCCCCTTTCCGCCGTCGATTCAGATGCGGCTGCTGCCTTTCGGCGAGGCGGCCCTGACGCACTTCCTCTTCCTCGAAAGGCCCGAGGGCATGCAGCGGGAGGACGCCGCCGGTTTCATCTCCTGCGACCCGCCGCCCGAGCCCGTCGTGTCCGGCGAGATCTTCCCTCGGGCGCAGGAGTTCGCCACGGTCGGCCATCTCTACCGCGGCATCAGAGACGGCTTGACCGCACTGGCCGCCCGGGTCGGCGAGGCACAGGTGTTCTGCGGCTCGCCCAAGGCGCAAGCCACGCCGGAGCTGTTCCACTGGCCCGAGATGGTGGCGGTGACCGACCTGAAGTCGGCGTGCGCCGCCCTCGACGAGATCATCGAGCAGGGTGAGGGCGCCCAGGGGGACTGGCAGGAGGCGCACTACGGCCGCTTCCTGAAGATCTGGGAGGAATACACCACGCTGCGGGCCGCCGATCCGGACTTCGAGCCTGCCCATCCCGCGCTCGGCGCGTTCACCCGCCAGCCCTTCGACGTGCAGGCGCCGCAGCCGTTGATCGGCGATCCCGGCACGCTGGCGCTGGCCGAGCTGTGCAACCTCGCGTACGAGGCCATCCTGTGGTTGCTCACGCGCTTCTTCACCCACACGGACGAGAGCGAGGAAGAGCTCGACGCGCTGGTGAACGCGGCGATCACGATGATGGCGGGCGTGCTGCGGCCGCTCGGCACCGAGCTCACCCGGCGGCCCGTCGGCCCCGCCCATCCGGGACGCACCGCGGGGCCGGCCTTCGAGATGTACTACCTGATGGACAACGTGGTCCCCTGGCGCGAGGCCGCCTGGACGGTGCTGGCCGAGCGGCTGCAGGAGATCGCCGGCAGATGCGCCGCGCACGCCTCCGGCGAACCGGTGATCGCCGCGTGCGCACAACGGGCCGCGGCGGTGGCCGACTCGATCGAGGCCGCTCGCCGCGCAACCTGATCGGCTCCCACCCGTCAGCCTGGGGGAATCTGCGACGATGCCCTCATGCCTATCGACGCGCACCTTCTTGTGTTGTTCACCATGACCACAATCGTCGCCATGATCACTCCGGGGCCGGACATGCTGTTCGTGCTGGGCTGCGGGATGCGCGGCGGCGCGCGGGCCGGCCTGCTCGCCACCGCCGGGGTGGCCACGAGCGAGGCGGTTCACGTCGCCGTGGCGGCGGTCGGGCTCGCGGCGCTCTTCGAGGCGGTCCCGGTGGCCTTCACCGTGGTACGCATGGTCGGAGCCGCGTACTTGATCTACCTCGGCGTGCAGATGTTGCGGAACCGTAAGGGGGTCGACAGCGAGATCACCGTGGAGGGCAAGGGGGCGCTGTCGGGCCGCCGGGCGTTCACCAGCGGCGTGCTGACGAACCTGCTCAACCCGAAGATGGTCACCTTCACGATCGCCTTCCTCCCGCAGTTCATCAACCCGGAGCTCGGCCAGGTCTGGCTGCAGTTCGCGATCCTCGGCACCATCCTCATCGCGCTGGAGTTCGTGGTGGACGGCACGGTGGGCGTGCTGGCGGGGCGGATCGGCGGCTGGCTCCGCCGCCGGCAGGCCGCCCGCCGCAAGGTCGACATCGCCACCGGAGGCATCTTCATCGGGCTGGGGGTACGGCTGGCCGTCGAGCGCTGACCCCGGTCACGCCGGTTTGCGGGCGGCCAGGCGTTCGACGATGCCCACCTTGAAACGGTCGTGACGCTCAATGGTGAATCCGTGGCCGGGAAGCAGGTCAATGGGGCGGCGCAGGAAGTGTTCGCCGCCCATGGGCACGGTCACCACTTCGAGCAGGCGTTGCACCAGACGAACGGGCCAGGGTGACGCGGCGACGTGATCGGCGAGCAGGAGCAGCCCGCCGGGCCGGAGCACGCGTGCCATCTCACTGATCGCCTGCCGGTCGTCGGGGATCCCGCAGAGGGAGAACGTGCACACCACGGTGTCGAAGGTGTCATCAGGGAAATCGAGCGCCTGGGCGTCCCCTTCGCGCAGGTCGGGGTGCAGGCCGAGGCCGGCCGCCCGGCGCCGGGCGATGTCCAGCATGGCCGGGCTCCACTCGATGCCGGTCAGCCGGACGCCTTCGGGATAGAACGGGAGGTTCAGACCCGTGCCGATGGCGACCTCGAGCGTGTCGCCCCTGGCCTGCCCGCAGATCCACGAGCGGGTGTCGCCGAAGAACCTGCGGTCGAAGAACGCCATCTGCCGGTCGTAGGAGGGGGCATGCTTGTTCCAGTATCGGCGCAGGCGCTCCTCGCGAGCCTTGGACCTCATCATCGACTCCTCCCCATGCGTTCCTACCACGTGCCGGTCCCGTCCGAGGTTCCCAGGTCGCGTTAAGGCGCGGGACATTCCCGTTTCGCCGTGCCGACATCGGGAGGCAGGAGGGTGACTCGCGAGGTGTCCACACCAGGGCCACCCTCGTGATGAGCAAGGAGCACGACGATGACCGACTTCGACCGGCGGGGATTCCTGCGGACCGGATTGCTCGGTGTGATGGCGGGCGGGCCGCTGGCGGCGCTGTCCGCGCGCACCGCGGACGCCTCCACCATGGTGAAGCGGGCCTTCAGCCCCGACTACGGGCCCCTGTCCCCGGTCAAGGACCACACCACCGGCCTGGAGCTGCTCAAGCTGCCCCGCGGGTTCGAGTACGTGACCTACGGCTGGACCGGCGACCGGATGACCGACGGCCGTCCCACGCCCGGCGCGCACGACGGCATGGCCGCGTTCACGCCCAGCGACGCGCTCAAGGACAGGACAGCGGCGGGCGGCGCCGGCGGCGCGGGCAAGGGTCACTGGACGGTTCTCGTACGCAACCACGAGCTGAGCGGCTACACCGGCGCCTTCGTCGAGCCCGCGTACAACCCGGCCGCCCGCGGCGGTACCACGTCGCTGATCTTCGACACGCGCAAGGGCGAGTTCGTGGAGAGCTGGGCGAGCCTGGGCGGAACCATCCGCAACTGCGCCGGTGGGCCGACCCCGTGGGGCAGCTGGCTGTCGTGCGAGGAGACCACGGAGATCAACGGCGACTACCGGCACGGCTACATCTTCGAGGTGCCGCATGACAAGGTCAGCGACGCCAAGCCGTACAAGGAGATGGGCCGCTTCTCACACGAGGCCGTGGCCGTGGACCCGAAGACCGGCTGGGTGTACGAGACCGAGGACGCCACCCCCAGCGGCTTCTACCGCTTCCGCCCGAAGGTCAAGGGCGACCTGGCGCAGGGCGGCGTGCTGGAGATGATGACGATCGGCGCCTCGGCGTACACCACCTACCAGGACGGGACCGGCGTCAGCTACCCCGAGATCGGCTGGGTCGCCATCGACAACCCCGACCCCGGCGCGAACGAGACCAGCGTCGTGCAGCAGGGCATCGCCAAGGGCGGCGCCTCGTTCCGCCGGCTCGAGGGCGCCTGGTACCACGACGGCAAGATCTACATCGTCAGCACCAGCGGCGGCCCCGCCGGGCAGGGCCAGGTGTTCGAGTACGACCTCGCCGGCAACACCATGCGGGTGCTGTTCGCCTCGCCGAACGCGGCCGTGCTGAACAACCCCGACAACATCTGCGTCAGCCCGCGCGGCGGCATCGTGTTGTGCGAGGACGGGTCCGGCGTGGAGTACCTGCACGGGCTCACCACCGAGGGGGAGATCTTCCCCTTCGCGGAGAACGCGGTCGTCATCCCGGCCGGTGGCGTGCCCGGCAAGTCCGTGGCGCCCGGCACCTACACCGGTTCGGAGTGGTGCGGGTCGGTGTTCGACAGCAGGGACGGCGGGTGGTTGTTCGCCAACATCCAGTCGCCCGGCATCACCTTCGCCATCACCGGCCCGTGGGAGAACGGCTCCCTGTAGGACCCCCTGTGCCGGTCGTGCCCGGCGAGCCCCGCTCGCCGGGCACGACCGGCATCGCTATTTCTGTGCGACCTGGAGCCCTGACTGTGGACATTTCAGACGGGCCTGGTTAGGGTAATCCAATAGCGCTGTTGTTCGCTCGACCGGGGGGCTCGTTTTGGGCTTTCGGCGAATCAAAGATAACTTCGAGCTGGTAGCGAAATACGGGGACGCAGTACCGCTGTATTTATTCTCCGATCTGTTTCTTCGTGCTCCCGAGCTTCGGCAGCTGTTCCCGCTCACGATGTCGAACCAGCGGGCGAGGCTCATGACGGCGCTCGGTCATGCGGTGGAGCACGCGGGAGACCTCCCCGAGATCACCCCCTATCTGCACCGGCTGGGCCGCAGCCACCGGAAGTACGGCGCCGAGCCCGAGCACTACGCGCAGTGGAGCGTCAGCTTCGTGGCCGCCATGCGGCGCTTCTCGGGACCCATGTGGGACGCGGAGCTGGAAAGGGAATGGCAGGCGTTCCTCGGCGAGATCACCCAGGGCATGATCGAGGGCGCCGGGCAGGACGCGGCGACCCGTCCACCTTTCTGGACCGCGGAGGTCGTCAGCCACGAACGGCGCGCCGTCGACATCGCGGTGCTGCGTCTCATGCTCGACCGGCCCTATCCCTACGTTCCCGGTCAGTCCGCGCCGGTCGAAATGGCCCGCTGGCCGAATACCTGGCGCTATTACTCGATGGCTAATCTGCCGCGCCAGGACAACACCATCGACCTCCATGTGAAAGCCGGCGGCGCGGTCAGCCGGGCGCTCGTCACCGAGATTCAGGAAGGCGACACGATAAAAGTCGGCGCACCCGTCGGCACGCTCACCCTGAATCCGGTCACCGGCCGCAATCTGCTGCTCATCGCGGGCGGCACCGGCCTTGCGCCGATAAAGGCCATTCTGGAGCACGTGACGCGACTGCCCGTGCCGCCGTGGGTGAGCCTCTTCTGCGGCGCGCGCGAGCCGGAGGGACTCTACGACCTGGCCGTGCTGCGGTCCTGGGCGTCCAGGCACTCCTGGCTCACCGTCACCCCCGCGCTGTCCGACGTGTGCGACGCCGACATGGCGCCGTCGGGCACGGTCGGCGAGGTCGTCGGCCGCTACGGACGGTGGGAAGGGTACGAGGCGTACGTGTGCGGACCGCCCGCCATGGTCGACGACGTGGTGGGCATCCTGCGCGGGAACGGCTTCACCGATAACCGAATCCATCTCGAGCACTTCGCGAGCGCGGTGGACCCGCTACAGAGGTTTTAGATCATGACGAATCAGCCCTCAGTGGAGCAGTTTCATGCCCAGTTCTCCGGCCAGGGCGGGGATGACGACCTCCTGCCGTGGCAGGACCCCGGCGAGGCAGGAGAGCCCAACGGCGAGCCGCGGGAGACACCGGGCAGGCAACCCGGCGGCTGGTGGCAGGAGCCGGGCGGACCTCCCGAAACCGGCGGGTCGTGGGAAGAGCCGCAGTGGGACGAGCCCCGCCCGGCCGGCCCGGCGGCGGAGGACACGCGCTCGGCCGATTGGCTCACTCCCGCCCGGCTGCGGTCGGTCACCTTCCGCAGGGCGCCGTTCGGCAAGCGCGGGCTGGACGAACAGCAGGTCAACGGCCTCCTCGACCGGATCGAGGAGGAGCTGACGCTGCTGCTGCAGGAGAAGAACGCGCTGGCCGCCGAGGTCGGGCGGCTGCGCGAGTACATCGCGGGCACCCAGGCTCCTACGCCGACGGGCACCCAGGCTCCTACGCCGATCAGCGGCACCGGGTCCGCCCCCGAGCCGATCCGCGGCAGGAAGCCCACTCCCGAACTGGTCAGGAGCGACAACGGTCATGCGCCCGCGCAGGCCGAGCCGGCCGGGCTCTCCGACGCGCCCGCGCAGGCCGTGGTGAGCCGGGTGCACGAGGCGCACGTCTACGCCGCGAGCATCCTGTCCCAGGCCCAGCAGGCGGCCGACCAGTACATGCAGGAAGCGCGGCAGTACAGCCGCGAGCTGATCGAGGACGCGCGCAGGCGCAGGACGGAGCTGCTGGCCAAGGCGGTCGCGAGCGGCGCGGGAGGCGAGGCGTGGGAGCAGGAGGCGACCCAGCTGCGCGCTGCCGCCCGGCACTACCGCGGCGCTCTGCGCGACCACGTCCAGCAACTCCTCGCCAACCTCGACGAGTGGGAGCAGGCCGACGACGCCGACCCGCGGGAGACTCCGCTGGACGAGGCCCCGGGCCGGCCGGACTGAGTCATTGGGTCGAGAGCGCGACCGTGGGGGGTACGCGGGAGGCTCTGATCGCCGGATAGAGCCCCGCCAGCGCGCCGGTCGCCACCGTCGTGCCCGCCGCCCCGCCCAGCGCCCACATCGGCACCACCGCGGGCAGCGCGTTGGCCGCTGCGTAGACCAGCGTGGCCAGTGTTCCGGCGAGCACTCCGGCCGCCCCGCCCACCACCGCAAGGATCAGCGCCTCGACCAGGAACTGCGCCCGCACTTGGCCCCTGGTCGCGCCGAGCGACCTGCGCAGGCCGATCTCCTTGCGCCGCTCCAGCACCGCCACCACCATCGTGTTGGCCACCCCGACCGCGCCCACGAACAGCGCCACCGCGCCCAGCCCGAGCATGAGACCGGTGAACGCCCCGGCCGCCGCCGCCTTCGCCTTGAGCGCGTCCGACGGCCTGCTCACCTTGACCGCGTCCGGCCGCTCCGGGTTGACCGTGCGGGCCAGCGCCTCCCGCACGCTTTCCACCGACTCGTCGGCCGAGCGTTCGTAGACGGTGGTGGGATGGCCGTCGAAGTCCAGATACTCCTTGGCCGCAGGGAAGCCCACCAGCGCCGAGCGTTCGATCTCCTCGGCCAGCGGCATCCTGTCCAGGATCCCGGCGACGCTGAACCACCGGCTGCCGATCCAGACCCGGGCGTCGGGCGCGGTGAGGCCGAGCCGTTCCGCCGCGACCGCGCCCAGCACCACGACCGGGTGCCGTTCGGTGGCCGGATTGAGCCAGGCGCCCGCGCGTACCCGTCCGTCCAGCGTGTCGAGCAGATCGAGGCTGGTGGCACGCACGGTGATGCCGAGCGAGACCGACGGGGGAATGAGGTCGTTGCGGCGCACGGTCGCCTCGGTCTCGCCGGTCTGGCTCGACTTCTGCACCCCGTCGATCCTGCGTACGGCGGAGGCGGCCGTCGTCGGCAGATCGACCGGCTCGTCGTCGAAGAGGTTGTCCCCGCGCTCGACCCGCAGCAGGTTCGTGCCGAGCGCGTCGAGCTGGCGCAGCAGCCGCTCCTGGCTGGAGGCCGAGATCCCGACGACCGTCACCATGGTGGCGATGCCGACCGCGATGCCCAGCGCCGCGAGCAGGGCGCGCAACGGCCTGGCGCGCAGCCCGGACACCCCCAGCCTGGCCATGTCGGCGGGGCGCAGCCGGACCGGCTGGAGCCTGGTCATGACGAGGTGACCCGGCCGTCGCGGACCCAGACCCGGCGCGGGCAGGCCGCCGCCACGTCCACGTCGTGCGTGATCAGCACGATGGTGACGCCGGCCGCGTTCAGCGCGCGGAAGACCGACAGCACCTCGGCGCTCGCCTCGGTGTCCAGGTTGCCGGTCGGCTCGTCGGCCAGCAGCAGCGGTGGCTGACCCGCGACGGCCCTGGCCACGGCCACCCGCTGCATCTGCCCGCCGGACAGCTGATGCGGCCGGTGCTCCAGCCGGTCGGCCAGCCTCACGCGCTGCAGCGCCGTTCTTGCCCGCTCACGTCTGCGCCGCCGCGGCAGGCCGGAGTAGAGCAGCCCGTCGGCGACGTTGTCCAGCGCCGAGAGTTCCGGGGCCAGATGGAACTGCTGGAAGACGAAACCGATGTAGCGGGCGCGCAGCGCCGACAGCTCGTTGTCCGACAGCGCGTTGACGTCGTGCCCGGCCACCCGCACCGTGCCCGAGGTGGGCCGGTCCAGCGTGCCCGCGATCTGCAGCAGCGTGGACTTGCCCGACCCCGACGGGCCGACGATGGCCACCATCTCGCCCGCGTGGACGGTCAGATCCACCTCGCGCAGCGCGCGCACGTTGCCGTAACTCTTGCTCACCCGGCGGATCTCCAGGACCCTCATCGGCCCGACACCGCGACCTTCATACCCGCGGCGAGCCCGGAGCCGCGTACCTCCACGCGGCCGTCGCCGAACACCCCAGTCGTCACCGGCACCCGCGTGAGGCTCCCGCCCTGGCCCACCACCTCCACGCCGTAGCCGCTGGGCAGCGCGAGCAGCGCCTCGACCGGCACGCTCAGGACGTTCTCCGCGCGCAGCCGCCGGAGCTCGACCGTCACGGGGGCCTCGTCCAGCACGCCCGCGTTCTTGGCCGGGACCTCGATCTCCACCTCGATCACGGCCCGGCCCTCGTCGTTCCCCGATTGTTTGACGAGCTTGGCCACTTTGGCCACCTTCGAGACCGATCCCTTGACGCTCTTGCCCTCGGCCAGCTTGACCGCGACCTTCTCGCCGACCTTGGCCAGATCCTGGTCGTCGGCGTCGAGCTCGACGCGGACGAGCCGGTCCGTCGAGGTCACGCGCAGGACCGGCCGCTGCGGTGCCACCCGGTCGCCGACCTCCACGTCCGTCTCACCGATCCGGGCGGGTCCCCGCAGGAAGACGATCTCCTGCGCGCCCGTTCTGCCGGTTCGCTCCAGCCCGTTGTGCTTCTGCCATCTCCGTACGGCACGCGCCGTCGCCTCGGTGAAGCGGGTGTCCACCGTGACGCCTTTGGCGAAGCCGAGCTCCTTCAGGTTCCGCTCGAGCTGCCTGACGTCAGGGCCCTTCTTGACCCCTTCGGCCAGCGTCCGGTACGCGGGCAGGTCGCCGTACAGGAGAATCAGCGGCTTGCGGTCGACGCGGTAGAGCGGCTCGCCGCGCTCGACCACCTTGCCCTCCGCGGGGAGGCTCGTCACCGTGCCCGCCGTGCCCGCCTTGATGGTCCGGCCCGTGCCGTAGGTGAGCTTGCCGTCCACGGTCTCCTTGTCCACCAGGTCACCCTTGACGATCTCCCCTGTGGCGGTGACGGGTGGCCGGCTGGGCGGGGCGGCCGCCGTGGCGCGCGGGCCGTCGTCGAAGAGCGCCGCCGCGGCGAACACCCCGCCCGCCGTCACCGCCGCGCCGGCGGCGACCGTCGCCACGGCCACGAACACGCCCTTGAGCGGCCCGTTCACTGGGAGCCGCCGAAGCTCGGCATGTGCTGCCGGCACGCGGCCATGGCCTTCTGGAAAGCCGGAGCGTTGGGGTCGAGGCTCCAGTTCTGCTGCGGCGGGTCCGGCATGTCGATGCCCTGGTCGCGCATGCACCGGGCGAACTTGACGAGCTGGTCGCGTACCTTCGGGTCGTCGTAGGGGTTGGGGATCTGCTTGGCGTACTCCTCGCACGCCTTGATCGCCTTCTGCAGGGTGGCCTGGTCACCGGTGTACCGCCAGGTCCTCGCCTCAGCGGAGTCGAAGTCCGGCATGTCGATCCCGTTCTTCCGCACGCACTGGGTGAACTGGGCCTGCGCGTCGGCCGGGCTGAGCGTGGCACCCTGCTTCGGCTTGGCCACCGCGCTGGACGCCGCCGCCGGTGTGGCCGCGGCCCCCGGCGACTTGCCCGCGATCGCGATCGCGATCGGATGCCTGGCGTCGCGCTCGGCACAGCCGAGTGTCAGCGTCGCGGCCCCCGCCACGACGCACAGCAGCTTGCGCATGTCCCCCGTACCCCCAGTCGTCACGTGCTCGGTTCCAGCCGCCCGCTCCAGTCGAAGGCCCGCCGGGTGCCCGCGTTCACCACCAGCGCCGCGACGGTCAGCGCCGCGACCGCCGGCCACGTGGCCGACGGTTTCCCCAGGTAGGCGGCGTCGAAGACGAAGTCGGCCAGTTGCGCCAGCGGGTTCACCGTGGTGATCTCGTACAGCCACGGCGCGACCTGCCGCCACCCCTCACGCGGCACCCCCATGCCGCTGGTGACGAACAGCACCACGAAGATCATCGGTGCCGCCACCCGGGCGGCCGACTGCGGCATCCGCAGCCCGCCCAGCAACAGCCCGACGCTGAAGGCGCAGTAGCACACCACGACCAGCGTCCCCGCGAACGACAGCGGGCGCCATCCCGCCGGCGCCCCGTAGATCGCCGCCATCACCGCCGCGAACACCGCGACCGACACCACCACCAGGCCGCCCGCCACGATCACCTGCGCCGCGAAGTACGAGCCGTCGCGCATCGGCGTACGGCGCAGCCACCGCGCCATCCCACAGGCCCGCGCCCGCGCCACGTGCAGCGTGACCACCACGATCCCCGCGAAGACCGCCACGGTCACCGCCAGCTCGGCCACCATGCGGTCCACCACCCGCACCCCCGGCATGGCGCCGAACTCCATCCCGGGGAACGACGAGCCGATGAACAGCATCACCAGCAGCCATACGGCGAACGGCAAGGCCACCGCCGTGAGCAACGCCCACGGCGTCCTGGCCAGCACCGCCGCCTCGCCGCGCACCAGCGCCCACAACGACCGCCTCATGAGCTCACCCCAAGCTCGCGCGGACCCACCAGGCGGCCGGTGAGCGCAGGCGGGTCCGCGGACACCGGCTCGGCGGACAACACCAGGTAGGCGTCGCGCAGGGAGGTCCGCCTGATCGGCCCGGACGCGCCAGGGAGGTCCCTGCCCGCCCGCTCCAGCGCCTCGCGCCCGCCGTACAGGTAGGTCGAGGCGGCGCAGCGGAGCACGCGCACGTCGGGCGGCTCGCCCACCGGCACGTGCGGCGGCACGCGCAGCGCCCAGTCGGCGCCGAGCAGCCGCACCAGCCGCTGAGGCTCCGCCTGCGCCAGCACGGTGCCGCGGCGCAGCAGCACGACCCGGTCGGCCAGCCGTTCGGCCTGGGCCAGGTCGTCCATGGTGAGGCAGGCCGCGCCGTACCCGGTCCGCATCTCGTCGATCACTCGCTCCACCCGCCGGCCGCCGCCGTCGCGCAGGCCGGCGGTCGGCTCGTCCAGCACCACCAGCTCGGGGTTGCCCGCCAGGGCCAGGGCGAGCTGGGCGCGCCGCCGCTCGCTGTCAGTAAGCGAGGCGAACCGCCTGGTCAGCAGCGGGCCCAAGGCGAGCAGCTCGATCATGTGGGAAGACAGCCCGCGCGTGCCGTACAGGCCGGCGAACAGCGCGATCACCTCGCCCACCTTCGCCCTGCCCGGAGGGCAGTCGTCCTGCAGGACCGCGGCCAGGCCGTCACGGCGGCCGGTGTACTCGATCTGGCCGGCATCCGGCTCACGCTCGCCTGCCAGGCATTCCACGAGCGTCGTCTTCCCGCTGCCCGCGGGGCCGACCACGCAGACCACCTCTCCGGGCCGTACCGTGAACGACACCCCGTCCAGTGCCTTGACGCCGGCGCGCGTCGCCTCCAGCGCTTCGACCCGCAGCAGAGCGCTCATGTGCGATCCCGCTTGGAGAACCCGTCCGCGATGACGGAGGCCAGCTCCAAGTAGGTGTCCCTGGTGGCCGGCCGCAGCAGATCCAGGTCCACCTCGTAGCCCTCCTCCAGGTGCGGGTCGAACGGCACGCCGACCACTGCCCGGCAGCGCTTGGCGAAGTGCTGCTTCAGCTCCTCGACGTCCACCGAGCTCTTGCGCGTCTTCTTGACCGCCGACAGCACCACCACGGCCTCGGCGGCCAGCGGCCGGTGACCGTGGGCCTGCAGCCAGTCGAGCGTCGCGGAGGCCGACCGCGCGCCGTCCACCGTGACGGGGCTGACCAGCACGATCTGGTCGGCCATGGTGAGGATCGCGCTCATCGCCGAATGCAGCATGCCGGTGCCGCAGTCGGTGATCGCTATGGAGTAGAACTGGTCGAGCAGCTCGGCGACGGCCGCGTAGTCCTCCGCGTCGAACGCCTCCGAGATCGCCGGGTCCCGGTCGGAGGCCAGCACCTCCAGGCGCGACGGCGCCTGGGACGTGTACGAGCGGACGTCGGCGTAGCGCTTGATGCCCGCCCGGTCGTTGAGCAGGTGCCTGACCGTCGAAGGGGACTCCAGCCTGAGCTTGTCCGACAGCGTGCCCCTGTCGGGGTTGGCGTCCACGGCGATGACCCGGTCGCCGCGCTGGGCGGCCAGCGTGGAGCCGAGCGCGATGGTCGTGGTCGTCTTGCCGACTCCGCCCTTCAGGCTCATCACCGCCACCCTGTAGTGGCCCTTGGCCACCGGCCGCCTGATGCGCTCGATCAGCTCCTGGCGATGGCGTTCCTGCTTGGAGGGCCGTGGGTGGATGAGGCCGCCGCTGATCGTGTACACCAGCCGCCGCCAGCCTGCGGTCGGCGGGCGCCTGCGGTTGCGCAGCAGACGGTCGGGCCGCAGGCTCTCCGAGGTGGTCTCGTCGGGCTCCGGCGGGCCGCCCCAGACGGACGCGTCCTGCGCCGGGCCGGCCGGTGTCCGCGGGCTCGGCTCCGCGGCCGGCCAGGCGGGCGGCTCCGGCTCAGATGCGGCAGGTGTCCAGGCGTGCGGCCCCGGCTCCGATGGGGCAGGTGTCCAAGCGTGCGGGCCCGGCTCCGATGCGGCAGGTGTCCAGGCGTGCGGCTCCGGGGCCGATGGGGCGGGTGGCCAGGTGGGCGCCTCTGGGTCCGATGGGGCGGGTGGCCAGGCGTGCGGCAGGGCTGTGATGGGTGTGCCGTTTCCCGACGGTGGGTGGGGCCGCTGGTTGGACTGCGGGGAGGTGGGAGCGGCCGAGAGGTCGTCGGGCGGGCGGTTGGGCGGAGGGAAGCGGAGTGCCCGTTCACGGTCGGGATCGAGCGCCCCGGACGACGCTTTGCGCTTCACCCACTGCGTCGTCGCGCTGGGATCGAAGCCATTTTCATGGGCAGCGGATTCACGCATCACGTCATCAGGTTCGCCGTGCATGCTTCCCCGTTCGCGCTCTCAGTCGTGCAGCGGCTGGCGGCCTGAGTTCCCCCCAGAATGCTCATCAGCGTAGCAAGCCACAATGGCGAACTAAAGACCAATATTTCGCCGAATATGTAGACAGACTAGTGCCGGAGTAAGCCCATAAGGGTGACATAAAGGACTCGGGCCACGACCGCATCATAGGTCGCCTCCCCTACCAGATGGAACCCCCCAGCTTCCAGGGTTGCCCGCAATCGGGCCGATCGATCGGTGTTCATGCAGCTCAAGGCCTCTGCAAGAGGATCTCTGCGGCCAAGCTGGAGCCCCAATGGCCGTCGGATCGGCGATTGACAGGCGAATTCACCGATGTTTGCATGTTTTCTCAAGCGAGAGATCGGGGGAAAGTTCTCTCTTGGGCCGCCAACTTCACATGTCCTCATAAATCACTATCTACGACACAAAACGGACATATCTCTCACGGGGTGTGCGACTCGGAAGTGGTGGTTGCGCTGAGCATGAAGCCGATGCTGCAGGCAAAGAACTTAACGAAGCGATATGGCCCTGTCCTCGCGGTAAGTAACGCGAGCTTCGCCATTAGATCGGGGGCGATAACCGGATTCCTCGGGCCGAACGGCGCGGGTAAATCCACCACTATGCGGCTGTTTCTGGGGCTCGATCACCCCACTTCCGGAGCCGCGCTCATCGATGGCAAGCCGATCGGCGAATGGCCGGTCCCCGCCCGCAAGATCGGTGCGGCGCTGGACACCGAGTGCGCGCACCCGGCCCGCCGCGCCATCGACAGCGTCAGGTGGGCGGCCAAACTGGCCGGGGTTCCCGCCGGCCAGGCCGAGGCGCTCCTGGACCGCGTCGGCCTGACGAAGGTGGCCGGCCAGCGTGCCGGGCGGTTCTCCCTCGGCATGCGGCAGCGCTTGGCGCTGGCCATAGCCCTCATCGGCAACCCCGAGATCGTCATGCTCGACGAGCCCATGAACGGCCTCGACCCCGAGGGCATCACCTGGATGAAGGAGCTGCTGCGTACGTTCAGAGACCAGGGCAGGACGGTCTTCGTCTCCAGCCACCTGCTGGCCGAGCTGGAAGACCTGGTCGACGACCTCGTCGTGATCGCGCAGAGCAAGATCATCGGTAGTGGCTCGGCCGCCGCGTTCATCGAGCGCTTCCAGGCCCAGACGATCCGGGTGATGACCGACAAGCCGCAGGCACTCGGCGCGGCCGTGATACAGGCGGGCGGTCAGGTGCTCGACACCGACGGCCAGCGGCTGCAGGTCACCGGCCTGGCCGCGGAGCAGCTCGGCGAGCTGGCCAGGGACGCGGGCGTCGCGGTCTTCGGCCTCGCCGAGGAGCGCAGCCTGCAGACCGCGTTCGCCAAGGCCACGGTCGAACGGAGCGAGATCCAAGGGGAGGTGGGATAGCTCATGAGCTTCGCCGACATCGTGTCCGCAGAAGTGATCAAGATTCGTACCATTCCCGCCTACCTCGTCGCGGCGGTCGTGGCCATGCTCCTCACCGGCGCGGGCGCGCTGGTCATCGCCGGCTCCATCGACGCCCAGGGGAACATCCCGCTGATCGCTCGCGGCGACATGGGGTCCACTGCGGGTGGTTCGGTCAACGCCATCGCGATCCCGTCGGACGTGCTGCTGTACGTGACGATGGTCATCGGCGTCCTGATCGCCACCGCCGATCTGCGCAACGGGACCCTGCGCGTGGCCTCCGTGATGGTGCCGTGGCGGGGGCGGCTGCTCGCGGCCAAGTTCACCGCCGCCGCGGCGGCCGGTCTGGTCGTGGCACTGGCCGGGCTGGTCGTGGGCTACCTCGGCGGTCTCATCGGCGCCGCGGGGCCTTTCGCGCCGGTGTCCGGCGGCGGCTTCGTGGTCCTGCTCGCGATTCTGCTCGCGATCCCGCTGGCCACCGTGCTCGGTGTGGCGGTGGGGCTGCTGTTCAAGAGCACGGCCGCGGCGGTGGCGACCCTGCTGATCTGGGCGCTCGGCTTCGAGCAGGTCCTGCTGTTCGTGCTGCCCAGCTCGGTGTCGGCGTACCTGCCGTTCAAGACCGTGGGCGCCAACGCCTCCATCATCGGCGTGCTCGGGCCGCTCCCGGGGCTCGCCGTCTTCGCGGCGATGGTGGCGGTCGTGGTGGCCGCCGCCTGTGTGGTGCACTCCCGCAGAGACCTGGCCTGACATCCGCGTACGAGCCGCTCTGGTCCGCCGGGCCGGGGCGGCTCTTCGCGTCCCGGCTTCACCTGCGGAAACGCGAGGAAGCGAGGAGGAAGTGCACAAAGGTGAGACTTGGGACAAGCGCGGGCGCCCCTCGGGGGAAACGGCCCCTCGCACACTACGGGGAGGTTCAATCATGAAGGCCGACGTCGTCCCGGCGTCGCTACGCGAGATGAGCAAGCTCGTCTCGCCCTACGGCCTGGTGTCGCGGTTGACCTGGTTACCCGGCGCTGAGGGCGAGCCCGATTTCCCGATCTACACAGGCGCGCTCGGCAACCCGGGCGCCGCGCTCAGCGTGCAGGCCGGGTGGGAGCACGACCCATCGTCGGGCAACTTCGACGGGGCGGGTGGAGCCCTCGACCGGGAGACCGCCGCACACCTGGCGATCGCGGAGTCCCTGGAGCGGTATTCCTCCTGCGCGTGGAACCCCGACAGGCTCGTCTGGGCGACGGCGGACGAACTGGGTGAGGACGCCATCCCGCCGGCGCGGTGGCCGGCCTGCTCGGCGGCCGAACTCGCCGACCCGCGCTGCGGCCTCGTGCCCAGCGACCCCCGCGTCCCACTCCGGTGGGTCCTCGGGTGGTCCTTCACCCGCGGCCGCCCGGTCTACGTGCCCGCCGTCCAGGTTTACCTGAAGTTCCCGCCGGAGTCCGCGGCCGAGCGGTACACGCACAACGTCTCGACCGGCTGCGCCGCGCACGCCGACCCGCTGTCGGCCGTCACCAACGGCCTGCTGGAGGTCGTCGAGCGCGACTCCATCAGCCTGACCTGGCTGCAGCGGCTGCGGCTGCCCCGGCTGGAGCTCGACCCTGACGAACTCGCGCCCGAGCACCGGGCCTACGTCGACCGCGGCGCTTCGGAGAACATCCGCACGCTGCTGTTCGACGCCACCACCGACCTCGGCGTGCCGGTCGTCTACGGGCTGCAACTCGCCGACCACGACCGGGACCTCGCCCAGGTCGTGATCGCCACCTGCGACGTGGACCCGGGCCGGGCCGTCGCCAAGCTGTTCCGCGAGGCCGCGTCGCTGCGCATCGCGCTGCGGGCGATGAGCCCGAGAAGGCGCGCGACCCAGCCAGGCGAGGTCCTCGGCGTGGTCGCCGGCGCGCTGGAGTCCGGCCCCCTCGATCGGCGGCACCGTTTCGACTTCCTGCTGGAGGGCCCGCGGCCGGTGCGCACGCCATCCGACCTGCCCCGCCCGGGCCCGGGGGAGCAGTCGCTGGCGTGGCTGCTCGACCGCTTGCACCGGGCCGGATGCGAGGTCGTCGCCGTGGACCTCACCACGGACGAGGCCAGGCAGGTCGGCGCGAGCGTCGTACGTGTTCTGGTGCCCGAGCTGATGCCGCTGTCCTTCGCCCATCGGGCACGCTACCTCGCCCATCCCCGGCTCTACGCCGCTCCGGCGGCGATGGGGCATCCGGTGCTCCGCGAGGCCGACGTCAACCCGCTGCCCCAGCCGTTCGCATGAGGTGCCTGTGAGCTACTCCCTGCTGATCCTCGCCGCGGGATCGTTCGGCCACGCCGTGGCCGGGCGGCTCCGCCGTACCTGCCCCGTCGGCGTCCGGACAGCCGTGCAACCCGCCGACGAAGGCACGCATCCCAGCCTGTGGCCGTACGCCGATCTCATCGTGCTGGCCACCGCGCACGACCGGCCGCGCCTGGCCGAGGCGGTGGACCGGGCGGCCCACGCCTGGCGGGTGCCCTGGTTCCCGGTCACGATGACCGCGACCGAGGTGCGCTGCGGGCCGGTCGTCGTGCCGGGCCGCACCGCCTGCCACTCCTGCTACGTCAAGCGCCGCGCCCAGCACGGGCGGCCGCCGGGTCCCGGGGAGCGCCCCGTCACCGGCTACCCGGAGCACCACGTAGCCATCGCCGCCGGGTTCGCCCGCCAGGCGATCGACGAGGCCCGCGGCGGCGGCCCTGCGCCCGGCTCCATCGGCGCGACGGTACGCACGTTCGGCCAGGTCGACGGGGCGACCGCGAGCGCCGGCGTCGTCGCGGTGGACCGTTGCCCGCGCTGCCGCAAGGCCGACAGGGACGCGGCGGCGGAGCTGCGCCGCATGTTCGAAGGGGTGCGGGCATGACCGGCGAATCCATGATCACCGCAGCGGCCATGGGCGCGGCGGCCCGGTTCGACCCGCAGATCCGCGTCCCGCTCAGGCCGAGGATGCGCCGCGGGCTGGCCATCGACTATGAGGCCGATCAGGTGGTGGTGACCGGAGGGCCGAAGCGGCAGCTGCTGCGCGGCAGGTCCGCCACCGAGCTGCTGCCGGGCCTGCTCGCGCTGCTCGACGGCGTGCGCGGCCACGCCGAGCTGGCCGGTGAGCTGGGGATACCGGAGGAATCGGTCTTCCAGGCGCTGTCGCTGCTGTGGACGTGTGGGGTCATCGAGGAAGGGCCGCCCGAGGGGCCGGCGCCGCAGGTCAGCCCCGACCTCGCGGACTTCCTGTCCCGGCTGGGCGACTCCACGGGCGCGAACCCCGCCTGGGAGCAGGCGGCGGCCAGGCTCGCCGCGGCCCGCGTCGAGGTCTTCGGCACCGGACGCGCCGCCGCCGCGCTGGCCGAGGAGCTCACGCCCGCGCTCCGCGTCAGCCTGGCCGCGGGTGCCGTGCCGGACGCCGCGACCACCCTCGCGGTGTGGGTGGACGACGGCGGCGAAGGGCCCGCGCGGGACTGCTGGGAGCGGGGGCTGCCGTTGCTGCGGCTGCGCGTGCACGGCCGTACGGCCGTGCTCGGCCCGCTGGTCGACCCGCGCGTGACCGCCTGCATGACCTGCCGCGTGGCCGAAGAGGAACCGGACGGCAGGCAGACTGCGAACGGCGACGCCGAGCTGGCGGCCGGCCTGCTGGCCAGGGACCTGTTCGCGTACGTCTCGCGCGCCGTCACCGGGCCGCTGCCGATGCGCTGGCGCTCGGTGGACCTGGAGACGCTGGCCCAGCGTGACCTGTCGGCCGCGACCAGGCCAGGATGCCCGGACTGCTCGGCCCAGCCGCGGGAGCACGGCACGCCGCTCGCCCGCGCTCCGCTGGCCGCCCGCTACGAGGCCGCGATCGCGTTCCCGCCGAAGGAGCACGCGGACCTCAAAGCCCACCAGATGCACTACAAGCCCTCCAACATGGCCCTGCAGCGCATCGCGCGCACCTGGCCCTCGGCCCGGCCCGTCGACCTGCCGCCGCCCGACTTCGAGCTGCTGGCCCGGCCCGCGTCGGCCAAGCTGGACGCCGAGCGGCTCTCGCTCCTGCTGGCCGTGACGGCCGGCGTCAAGGCCGACAGCAAGGAGCGGCTGTTCCGGTGGACGGCCAGCGGGGGCAACATCGGATCGGTCGTCGCCTATGTCGCGGTCCGCGACGTCCCGGGAATCGAGCCCGGCCTGTACGGCTACGTCGCGCCCGAGCATCGCCTCGCCTGGCTGTCGGCCACAACCCTGCCTGCCGAGAACATGCCCGCCGACCAGGTGCCGGCCGACCAGGTTCCGGCCGGTGACAGCCCCGCGAGCCTGGTGCTGACCGGTGACTTCAGCAAGGTCGCGCGCAAGTACGCGGCCTTCGCGCTGCGCATCGTGCTGCTGGACAGCGGCTGCGCGCAGGCCGCCGGCCGGCTCACCGCGCGGGCCCTGGGCGTCGGCTTCCGCCTACGCGGGCGGTGGGACGACACCGCCGTCGCGGCGCTGCTCGGGATCGACCCGGACGTGCAGCCGATCACCGCCGTAGCGGATCTGGGGGAGAGCCGATGACCAACGCGCACGCGCTCGCCACCGAGCTCATCCAGGCATTCCGCGTCCCGCCGGACGGCATGGCGGCCGTCGCCCCGGCTCCGGTGGGACCGGCGCCGATCGGGCCGGACGTACGGGCCGGGGGACACGCGGGCAGCCGCGCCGACCTGCTCGACACCCTGGTACGGCGGCGCTCCCAGCGCTTCTTCGCCCAGGAACCGATCCCCGCCGAGCTGCTTGCGGACGTGATCGTCAGCGGGATCAGGGACGACGCCGACGCCTGGCCCGGCGAACAACCGCTGCAGACCGACGTGGTCGCCTTCGACGTAGCGGGTGTCGAGCCGGCCATGTTCCGCTTCGACGCCGGGCGGCGTGTCTTCTCACCGGTCGCGCCGCTGCCGCCGCCGGACGAGCTGGAGAACCTGACGCTGCAGACGGAGTTCTGCCACGCCCCGGCCATCGTCTCGATCGCCGTGGACCTGACCGAGGCCGACCGGGCGCACGGCGCCCACGGCTACCGCCTCGTGCTCGGGCGCGCCGGTGCCGCCGCCTACACGATGTGGCTCGAGGCGATCGCCCTCGGCCTGGCCGGCACAGTGTTCGCCGGCTTCATCCCCGCCGCGGTCCGGCGGCCGCTGCGCGCCGACGGCACCAGCCGTCACCACGTCTTCGCCCTGGCAGTCGGGCGAGAACTCCGCGACCAGAGAAGGGAGTGAAAGAAGATGGACAACGACCACCTCGAGCTATACGCGATTACGGAATCGCTGGAACTGGAGTCCCTGACGGACGGCGCCGCCGCCGCGGGTCCCTGCATCAACTCCGCCTCCACCGCTTCGACGGTGTCCAGCGCGTCCTGCCCGGCCTCGTCGGCCTCGTCCTTCGGCTCGTTCTCGAGCTACACATGATCAACAGATTGGAAGTGATCCCCATGAGTTCCGAGCCGATCGAGCTCTACGCGTTCGACGACGGCTTCGCCATCGAGGAGTTGCCCGAGGGCAACGCGCTCGGCAGCTGGTTCTGCGCGTCATCGGCGTCGACCGCTTCCTGCCCGGGAAGCTCGGCCGCGAGCGTCAGCACCGCCTCCACCTTCGGCTGATGAGGAGGATGACCATGAACGAACACCAGGTCGAACTGTACGCGTTCGACGATGCGCTCGCCATCGAGGAGCTGCCCGAGGGCAACGCCCTGGGCTGCTTCGCCTGCGCGGGCACGGCCTCGTCCGCGTCCTGCCCGGCGAGCTCGGCGTCGAGCTTCACCACGGCCTCCACCTACTCATGGTGAGGGGAGGACACCGATGACGCACCACGAGGACCTCGACCTGAGCGCCGTCCAGCTCCCTGACGACGGGCTCGAGCTCGAACAGTTCCGCGAGGGCGTGGCGCTGGCCACCCTGAGCACCACATCCACGCTGGGCACCGCGAGCTGCCCGAGCACCGCGGGATCCGTCATGACCGCGATGTGCTACGGGCCCTGACGCGGTGACAGATCAGGAAACCAGGCTGAGGTCGGCGCCGGCCTCAGCCTCTTGACCGAACGACCCAGGGGCAGGAAATGATCAGCGCACCGAAACTCCGCGAGGACCTCGAGCTCCTCACCGGGATGGACGACCGCCCGCTGGTGTACGACCCCGTCACCGGCGCCTACCACCGCGTCACCCGGGCCGCTCAGCTGGTCCTCACCCAGCTGGACGGCACCAGATCGCGCGAAGAGCTGATCGCCCTGCTGAGCGACGGCGGCGGCCGGCGCGACGAGGTGGAGGACTTCCTGACCAGGCTGGAGGAGAGCGGCCTGCTGGTCGGCGCGGAGCGGCAGGACAAGGACGCGAGCGGCAAGCGGATCCGCACGTCCATGTTCATGCCGCGGATCGTCCTCACCCGCTCGCTGCCCGTCCTGCTCGAACCGCTAGCCAGGGTGCTGCGCCGCTGGAACGCCAGGGCGCTGGTGGCGGTGGCGGGGCTCGGCGCGCTCGCGGGCTTCTCGCTCGGCGCCTTCACGGTGTTCACCTCGCCGCCCTCGTTCGAGCGGATCGGCGGCGCCGCGTTCGTCGTGGCCGCGCTGCTGCAGCTCGTCGCGGTCCTCGTGCACGAGAGCGCGCACGCGCTGGTCGCGCAGGTGCTCAAAGTGCCCGTCCGCGGGCTCGGGGTGGCGCTGCTGTTCTACTTCCTGCCGCTCGCCTACGTCGACCGCACCGACGCCTACCGGCTGCGCGGCCGCGGCGGGCGGATCGTGCTCGCGCTGGCCGGGCTGATGAGCGACGGCTGGCTGACCGGCGTGAGCGCGGTCGTCGCGCTCACGGCCGACGGCTTCGTCCAGCACACGGCCGCCTTCCTGCTGGTCTTCCAGCTCATCGGCATGGTGATCAACCTCAACCCGCTGCTCCCCAGCGACGGCTACAGCGCCATCGAGACGGCCACCGGCCTGGTGGACCCGCGGGGCCGCGCCTTCACCCTGCTCGGCGCCCTGATCGTGCCCAAGCCGCTGCCGAACTACCTGGCGAACCTGGCGCTCAAGGCCCGGCTCGCCTACCTGGCCTACGGACTCGTGTGCGCCGCTTACGTCGGGGTGCTCGCGCTGTCCATGATCTCCACGCTGCCCATGCTGGTCCAGGCCGTCATGGCCGCGGCGGGCCGGTGAGCGGCGTGCCTGGCCGGCTGTCGGGTCCTGTGCTCGCCAGGGTCGCGGGGCTGCCCGCGGACGCGCTGGACATCGTGGGGCCGCCGACCCGCGACCTGCTCGACGAACTCGCCCGGGCGGGCGATGAGCTGGAACGGCTCGCCCCCCGGCTGATCGACGTCCTGTTCGACCTGGTGCCGCGGCTCGATGACGACGTGCCGCTGCGGCGCAGGGTCCTCGCCGGCAAACGGGCGGTCAACAAGCTCGGGGCGCTGCCGTGGGACGACGGCACCGCCGCCCGTGCGCACGCGCGTCTGGCCCCGGAGGACGGGACGCTGCTCGACGCCTGGATCCGGCTGACCGGCGGCCGCGCGGGCCTGCTGGCCAAGCTCGGCAGCCAGCTCGCCGTCGACCGCGCCGCGGCCTTGGAGCGGCTGCGTGGCAGCCTGGACGATCCCTCCTTCGCCCGCTCCCTGGCCCTCACGGCCCCCGACTGGCTCAGATACGGCCGCCGCGACTCGGCACGCGACAGGCAGACCCTCTACTCCTACGTCTCCCGCGCCGCGGTCAAGACCAGCCCGCTGTCCGGCCTGACCACGGTGGGCCTGGCCGGGACCGCCGGGCTGGGGCGGGCGCGCAGCCGTACGACCGCGACGCTCGCCCACCGGGCGCTGTGGCTGCTCGCACACGACGAGCAGACCGCGGGGCTGCTGCGTTACCGGGCCGCGCCGATCGTGCCGGGTGGACCGGCCGCCCCCGCCGGGCTGCTCCTGCACAGCGAGGTGTCGACGGCCGAGGGCATCATCTGGCGGCAGGACCGGGTGGTCGAGGCCGATCACGCCCGCCGCTGGCTGGACCCGCTGGGCGCGCAGGACCGTGCCCTCGACGAGATCCTCGCCTCGATCGGCGGGGCTCGGCCCTTCACGAGGTTCGTCCGGCTGCTGGACAGCGGCCTGCTGCACCCCGTGCCACCGTGGCGGCGCGGCGAGGAGCCGTTCGGCGCGCTGATGGCACTGGCCGCGCGGGCACCCGGCGGGCAGGCGGCAGAGGCCCCGGGCGCCCCGGCCGCACGGATCGGCGCGGGCGCGCTGAGCTCCGCCCGCGACCTCGGCTCCAGGGCCTGCAGGGAAGGCGTGAAAGGCAGGCTGAATGCCGCCCAGGCCGTCGGTGAGCTGGCCAGGGCCTGGTCGGAGCGGCCCGGTGGGCTGATCTACGAGGATCGGGAGACCGATGCGGATCTTCCGGATCCCTGCGCTTTCACCCCGGTACGCGAGGACCTGACGGCGCTCAGCGCCAGGATGCGACCGTGGGTTTTCCGCTCACACGTTTACGACCTGCTGCTGAATCGGTTCGTGGCCGAGTACGGCCGCGGCGGCCACTGCCGCGACCCGCTGGGGTTCCTCATGCGCATCGCGACGGACGGCGACTCCCACACGCCGCTCGAGCAGGCCGTGGGCATGGACCTGAGGAGCCGGGCCGCGCCGGGGGAGCGGGCCTGGTTGCCGGTCGGGCCCACCAGCGCTCCACCGGGCGCGGCACTGCTGGTCCAGTTCGAGGCCGACGACTGGGCCGACGTGGCCGACGGACGCCATCGCATGGTCGTCAACAACTTCAGCTACGGCAGCGGTGGCCTGTTCACCCGTTTCCGCGAGCTGCTGGGCGAGGACCTGCGTACCCGGCTGGCCGGTCACGTCGCCGCCTGCTGGCCCGGGGCGAGCCACCGTGAGCTGGTGGTGTGGACCGAGTGCAACACCGTCCAGGCCGAGTGCGCGGGCCTGCTGCCGCCCCTGCTCGTGCCCGGCGAGCCGGACGCACCCGGCGGGCTGCGACTGGAAGCGACGGTGCTCGCGCACGACCGGGACACTGACACACTGTCGCTGCTGGAGCCGGGGGGCGCGCCGATCGGCCTGGCCTACCTGGGGCTGATCCCGCAGCACCTGCTCCAGTCCTACGTCCGCCTGCTCGCGGTCCTGGCCGATCCATGGGTCAACGCCGCGCCGTACTCCGACTACACGCTGACCAGGTACGACCTGCTGTCCCACTGCGGTGAGGACGTGGTGGCGCTGCCCCGCGAGACACACGGCCGGGTCGTCACCCGCCGGGCCTCCTGGATCGCACCCGTGCGGGCGCTCCCGCTGCCGGAGCCGGGGCGGGACGAGGCAGCGCTGGCGTCCCTGGCACACCGGTTCCGCCGGGTCCACGGCATGCCGGAGGAGGTGTTCGTCCACCAGCTCGGCGCCACCACGATGCGGATGGGCGGTGAACGCAAGCCGTTGTGGGTGTCGCTGTCGTCGCCGCTCTCGCTCGACACGCTGGCGCAGTGGCTGCGGCCGGAGACCGGCCACGTACGCATCGTGGAGGCACTGCCCGAGCGCCACCTGCACCCGCAACGCGACGCCGCGGGACGGCGCAGGGCGACAGAGCACGCCGTGCTCCTGCACTGGCCGCGACAGGGAAGCTGACCGGCATGGAGCGACTGGGGGAGCTGTCCGGCACTGAGCGACTGGGGGAGTTGTCCGGTATGGACTGGTGGTACGTCCGCGCCTATCCCGGCGGCGCCGAGCTCATGGACCCGGCAGCCCGCCTCCTCGTGCCCTGGCTGCGCGAGCAGGCGGACCGCGAGGGCGCGGCGCGCTGGTTCTTCGTCCGCTATTGGGACATGACAGGCCACCACCTGCGCCTGCGACTCAGCTGCCCGGCCGACGGCGTGGACCGGATGCACGAACGCCTCCCCGAACTGGAGGACCTCCTCGCGGCCCTGCGGCCGGAGCCGGTCGAGCGGCTGGTCCCTGGCGACTTCCCCGGCCCGCTTCCCGCCCGGCGCGCGGCCGCCGCCTGCCTGTACGCACCCGAGCTCGGCAAGTACGGCGGCGCGGCCGGAGTGGCGCTGGCCGAGGAGCTGTTCACCACGTCCTGCGCCTGGTACGCCGACGCGCGGCTGACGGATCTGGATCGCACGGGCGAGCGGGCGGCGCTGGCCGTGGCCTACATGCGCGGGCTGGCGAACACGCTGCCGGAGCCGGAGCGCAAGGGCTTCTGGGCCGCGCACCGCGCGCACTGGGGCTGGCAGCTGCGCTTGGCGGTCCCCGGCCAGGACCGGCTCCGCGCCCTGCTCGTCAAGACCGCCTCGGCGCTCCCGGCCTGCCCTTCGGACGTGGCCGCGCAGGTCGAGGCGGTACGCGCGGTGCTCGACGGCGCCGCGGCGGCGAGCGTGCCCGTCCCGCGGGCCGAGCTCCTGCTCCAGTACATGCACATGGACCTCAACCGGCTCGGCTTCGTGCCCGCGGAGGAGTGCCTGCTGGGGCTCATCGCTTGTCAGTGAAGGAAAGTACTTGCCAGTTTGGAAAGTAACTTCTATCGTGGAAAGCGATGAGCCAGGCGCCACGAGAGAGGTTCCTCGCCATGCCCATGAATGACCTGGCAGTCGTCTTCGACAACGTGGTGAAGCGCTACGACCGGCTCGCCGCGATGGACGGGATCACGCTGAGCATCGAGAGCGGTGAGATCTTCGGCTTGCTCGGCCCCAACGGCGCGGGCAAGACCACCAGCATCGAAACACTCGTCGGGCTGCGCAGGCCCACCTCGGGCCGGGTCCTGGTCTACGGCTACGACCCGATCGCGCAGCGCGACGAGATCCGCAGGCTCGTCGCGGTCCAGCCGCAGCACGCCGCGCTCTTCGAGCAGCAGACCGTCGCCGAGCTGCTGCGCGTGTGGGCCTCCTTCTACCCCGACCCGGCCGACCCCGACGACGTCATCGGCAGGCTGGGCCTCGGCGACTCGCGTGACGTCAGGGTCTCCAAACTGTCCGGCGGCCAGCAGCAGCGGCTGCTCGTGGGCACGGCGCTGATCTCCCGCCCCCGGCTGCTGGTGCTCGACGAGCCCTCGACCGGCATGGACCCCAACGCGCGCCAGGACCTGTGGGAGGCGGTCCGCGGCCATCGGGACTCCGGCGGCACTGTGCTGCTGTCCACCCACTCCATGGAGGAGGCGGAGACGCTCTGCGGCCGGGTCGCCATCCTGCACAGCGGCAAGGTCGTCGCCCTCGGCGCCCCCGACGAGCTGATCCGGCAGCATGCGCCTGATCAGGAGCTGCGGTTCACCGTGGTGTCCGGCACCGCGCTGGGCGAGCTCGAGTCGCGCCCCGACGTCTCGGAGTTGGCCGCGCACGAGCAGAACGGCCACACCAGGGTCAGCCTGCGCACCTCCGACCCCGACTCGCTGTTCACCGTGCTCACCACGAGGCTGGGCGCGCGGCAGATCCAGACCAGGGACGCCGGGCTGGAGGCGGTCTTCCGCCGCGTCACCGGCGCGAGCTTCGCCGACATCCATGGAGAGGGATGACACCATGGCCTCAGCGACCCGCGAGCTCTTGGGCTTGCACACCCGCGAACTCCTCAGAGACCGCAGATACTTCTTTTTCGTCCTGGTCTTCCCCTTCGGCATGGCAGGGATCTTCCTCGCCATCGCCAAGCTCATGCCCAGCGGCGAGGGCGCCCCCGACTTCGAGCAGATCGTCGTCCCGATGGCGCTCTACCTCTCCGTCACCGGCGCGGCGCTCACCATGACGGCAGGCCCGCTGGCGGCGATGCGCGCCAAGGGCACGCTGCGGCTGCTCGGCACCACGCCGATAACCCGGGCCAGGCTGGTGCTCACCCACGTGCCCGCCCGCCTGGCGATCGTCGTGGTCCAGACCGTTCTGGTGCTGGCGCTGGCCCTCGCACTCGGATTGCTGGACCTCTCGGCGGTGCCCGCGCTGCTCGGCATCACGCTGCTCGGGCTTGCCATGTTCGGGGGCATCGGCTACCTCATCGGCGGGCGCATGTCCTCGCCCGACGCCGCCACCAACGTAGCCACGCTCGTCCAGCTCGCGGCACTGTTCATGAGCGGGCTGACACTGCCGCTCTGGCTCTTCCCCAAGGCCGTCGGCACCGCGCTGAGCCTGCTGCCCAGCTCCTTCTACGCCGACCTGATGGCCACCCAGCTGCCGGGCGGCCGGCCATTCCACCCGGTCTGGCTCTCGGTGCTGGTCGTGGCCTGCACCACCGGGGTGGTGGCGTGGCTGGCGGTCAAGACGTTCAAATGGGATCAGGGAGAGGAGTAAAGGACCATGGATAGAGAACAGGCGGCGCACGCGCTGTCCGATGCCGGAGCCGCGGGCTCCCGGCTCCGCGCCAAAGCTCGGCTGCACGCCGCCGTCTCCTTCGTGCTCGGGCTGGCCGCGGTGGCGATCCTGCTGGTCTTCGGCGTGCTCGTGCCGCCTCCGGCCAGCTACGCGATCATGGGGGTGGGACTGCTGCCGCTGATCGCGCTCGGCATCTACACCGGCTCGCGGCCCGTGGTGCCCCGCCACTACGCCGCCCTCTACCAGATCTGCGGCGCGGCGGGGGCGGGCGTCTACTCGGTGGTCGTGGTCGTCGGCGCCGCGGTCTTCCCCGGAACCCTGGCGTGGTGGTTGCCCGGCGCGCTGCTCACCGCCGTGCCCTTCTTCGCGGTCGGATATCTCGATCTCAAGGCGGCAAGAGGCAGGCAGTGAAGCACCCGCGCAAGGAACTCGACGAGACCATTCACGCGCCGGTCCGGTTCTCGATCGTGGCCGCGCTCGCGGCAGTGGACCAGGCCGACTTCAGGTCCCTGCGCGACGCCATCGAGATCAGCGACTCCGCGCTGTCGAAACAGATCTCCACGCTGGAGGCGGCCGGCTACGTCAAGGTACGCAAGACGTTCGTGGGCAAGCGCCCCCGCAGCTACCTGTCACTCACCCCGGGTGGCAGGGCCGCCTTCGAACGGCACCTGCGCGCGCTGCAGGAGATCGCCGGCAGTGCGGTCGTCACGAAGACGGAGGAGGACTAGCCGGCGCGGCCGCCAGGAAGGCCCTGGCCGTCCTGGTACGGGCCACCACCCGCCCGAGCCCCGAGCTCAGCGCCATTTCCTCCGCGCACGCCAGGGTCTGCTGGGCGGCCTCGGGATCGCCCAGCAGGATCCGGGTGGTGCCGAGGTCGAGGAGGATCTGTGACTGCATCACCCGGTCGTCGAGGTGCCTGGCGATGTCCAGGGCGTGCTCGAACTCCAGGTTCGCCTTCTCCAGCGTGCCCGTCCTGACCGCGTGCTTGGCCAGGCCCCGCCGGATCTGCGCCTCGCTTCGCAGGCTGCCGCCCTCACTGCACAGCTCGAGCGCACGGCCGAGGCAGACCTGCGCCTCCTCCTGCTCACCGGTCCTGTGGAACACCATGGCCAGCCCGCCGAGCGCATCGGCCTCCGCCACCGGGTCGCCGCTCTCCCGCAGCAGGCTCGCCGCCTCCTCGTAGGCGTCGCGGGCCATGGCGAGGTCCTCGTGGAGCTGGTGGAGGTCGCCCCGCAACCGCAGGGCGAGCCCCTTGCCGTGGCGGTCGTCCAGTTTCCCGAAGAGCTCCAGCGCGCGGTCGGCGTGGTCGCCCGCGCTGACGTAGTCACCGACCAGCAGCGCTCGCTGGCCGAGCGAGTACAGCAGCGCCGCCTCGCCCCTGATGTTGCCGGCCTGCCGTACGCAATCGAGGGCGAGCTGGTGGGACTCCAGCCACCGGGCGAAGTGCGGGCCGGTCTCGAGCAGCGCCAGCGGGGCGATCGCCAGCTCCCAGCAGGTCTCCGCCAGGCCGGTGGCCGCGGCTCGCCGTACGCCGGTCATGAGTTCGTCGAGATGGTCGGCCAGCCAGGTGAGACCGGGCTCGGCGCCGCCCGCGGGGTGACGCGGAGCCGTGCCGCGGGGAATGGCGTGGTCTCTGCCGCGAAGCAGAGCATGGGCGGCGTCGGCGAGGGTCAGCCACGTGCCGAGCGCCCGCTCGACCGCGGCGCGGCGCACAGGCTCGGCGTCCTCCGCGGCGGCCCGCTCGGCGGTGAAGGCGAGCAGCAGTTCGGGGCAGCGGTAGCGGAAGCCACCGTCTTCCGCCGGGCCCTCGGGGACCAGGAAATGCGCCTCCGCCAGCTCCGCCAGCAGATTGTCCGCCGTGTCCACAGGTAGGCCGGCGAGCGCGGCGGCCACGGACGAGGAGATCTCCGGCACGCCGTAGCAGCCGATGGCCCGCGCCAGCGCACGCAACCGGGGCGAGAGGGCGGCGTAGCCGTGCCGCAGCGTGGGCCGTACGGATTGACCGTCGTGGCGCAGCGTGTCCAGGATGGCCGAGGGGTCGGCGAGCCGGTCGGCCAGGTGCTTGAGCGGCCAGTGGGGGCGCGCGGCGAGCTTGGCGGCGGCGATGGTCAGCGCCACGGGCAGGCCCGCGCACAGCTCGACGATCCTGTCGGCCGCCTCCCGCTCGGCCGCCAGCCGCTCCTCGCCGACGGTCGCGGCCAGCAGTCTCCTCGCGTCCGCGCCGGTGAGCGCGGGCACGGTCACCCGATGCGCGTCCCGCAGCAGGGCCAGCGCCGAGCGGCTGGTCACCACGACCGCGCTGCCCGCGCTGCCCGGCCGGAACGGCAGGACCATCCCCGGGTCCGCCGCGCCGTCCAGCACGATCAGCACCCGGCGGACGGCAAGCGCGCTGCGCAGCGCCACCGACCTGGCGGTGACGCCGTCGGGGATCTCGCGCACACCGAGCGCGGACAGGAACCCTTTCAGCGTCTCGCCGGGGTCGCCCGAGCCGTCGGCGTAGAGCTGCCCGTCGGGGAAGTCTCCGGCGACCCGGTGCGCGGCCTCCAGCGCGAGCGCCGTCTTGCCGATCCCGCCGGGTCCGGCCATCACCAGCAGCCCCACGCCGCCGCGCAGGGCGGATACGGCCTCCGCCAGCTCGCCGTCGCGGCCGACCAGCGCACCCGGGCGCGGTGGGAGCTGACGAGGCACGGCGGGAGGCCGCGCGGCGGGCTCGTCGTGGCGTGGCCCGTTGACCCCGGAAAGCCGCTGCCGGCCGAGCCCGGGATCCTGGCGCAGGACGCGTAGCTGTAGTTTGCGCAGCTCGGGGTCGGGGTCGGTGCCCAGTTCGTCGCGCAGCAGCCGCTCCAGGCCGGCGAACACAGCCAGCGCTTCGCTGCCCCGCTGCGCCCGGTACAGCGCGAGCATGAGCTGGGCGTAGAAGCGCTCGCGCATGGGGTGCGCGTCGGTCAGGTCGCGTAGCTCGGCGATGAGCTCGCGGTGTCTGCCGAGCGCGAGGTCGGCGTCGATGCGCTCTTCCATCGCGCTCAGCCGCCGCTCGTTCCAGGCCGACGCGGCCGTCAGCGAGGCCGTGCTGTCGAGCCCGGCCAGCGCGGGCGCCCGCCACAGAGCCAGCGCCGCCCGAAGCGTCCTGGCTCCCTCGGCGTGGTCGCCCGCCCGCGCGGCGGCCCGACCTCGGTCGCACAGCCGCGCGAAGACGAACGCGTCGATCGTCTCCTCGTCGGCGTCGAGCGTGTAGACGTTGTCGTGCACCTCGATGGTGACGCCATGCCGGCGTAGCTCGCCCACACCGCGATGGACCTGGTTGCGTGCGCTCTTGCCGGGCGCGTCGCCGTAGATGACGTCGATGAGCCGGTCGACGGACGCGGAGAAGGACGGGCTCAGGATCAGGTGCGCGAGAACGGCACGCGAACGGCGGGTGGTCAGGCGGATCTCTTGGTCATGCTGCCAGATGACGGGTGGACCGAGAATGCCGAAGCGCAACGACACACTGCCCCCTCTTGTGTCGTCCGTGACTGCGTTGAGTTGTTGCGGCAAGATCGCCCAATACTGTGGGAGTGTTCTGGACCGTACCCGCTTGTGGGCAATGGTAGCTCTCCGTGGCCGATCTTCTGGCTTTTGCTCATTCTGCTGCCGTCCACTTGAGATCCACTTACATGCGCCTGAAATGCCGCGTCGTTACTTCCGTGTGAGCCGCAGAATGGCGTGGTCGTCGGTGAGGTAGGGCAGTTCCAGCCGGATGCTGTTGATGCGGCCGGGTGAGTGCGGAGTCAGGGTGAGCTTGCCCTCGTCGCGGCAGCGGCCGTTGACGCAGGTGCCGCTGACGCTCACGCTCATTCCCTCGGCCCGCAGCCCGCCGGTGGAACCCAGAAGCGTGAGAACGGCCTCGTCCGCGTTGAGGGAGCTGATCGTGAGCCGCTGCACGCCGAACCGCTCGTCGATGGTGAGGCGGTCGCCTGCCCGGATTTCGACCTCGCAGTCGGCGTCCTTGCAGGCAGCCAGATCGCTCCCATCGGCCGCCGATTGCGGGCTGGCAGCCGGGGTGGGGGATGTCGTCGGCGGTGGGGGCGCTGTTGGTGTCGCCGCCGTCGGTGTCGCCGCAGGGGCCGCCGTTGCCGTTGCCGCGGAGGGCGGCGCCGGCGGTGCGGCGGGTTGGTTGGCGCAGGCAGTGAGCGTGATCAGCAGGGCGGCGGTGGTGAGCCGGGCGAGGATCGGCATAAGGCTCCTCCGGTCAGGGCGGCGTGACGATGTGCCCCATCGGACGGTTTCGGCAAACGGTCTTCTTCGTGAAGAGATAACCCCCTGACGCCGCGTTCACACGGACAGTGACGGTCCGGTGTCGGCAAAAGGGCAACCGGAGGGATCCCGCCCAGGGAGGCCTGCGCAGCCAGCGAAGCCGATGATGTAGATGATGTAAAAGATTCTGGACATGACGTCAAAGATTCGTTACGTTGGGGATGTCAAAAATGCTTTACATCGTCGAAGTGGGAGAGAGCATGACCGCGTCGGAAACAACCCGTCAGCCGATACGCCGGGCCGGCCTGACCGCGGGAATCGCGCTGCTGGCGATGGCCGTCGTGTCAGGCCTCGCCAACTTCGGCGTCCTGGAGACCCTCGTCACCGAAGGCGACGCGGAGCGGACCGTGCGGGACCTGCGCGAGGCGGAGGGCCTGTTCCGCTACGGCGTGACCGGCTTCCTCCTGGCCGCCCTGCTCGACGTGGTCGTGGCCTGGCCACTGCTGGTCTACTTCAAGCCGGTGAACGAAGGCGTCGCCACACTCGCGGCCTGGTGCAGGGCGGTGTACGGGGGAGTGTTCATCGTTGCGATAGCCCAGCTCGCCGCGGTGCCGTCCCTCCTCGGCGGCACCGGCGTCTTACCCGCCGAGGTGCTGTCGAAGATCAACGCATTCGATGACATCTGGAAGGCCGGCCTCAGCCTCTTCGCGCTTCACCTGGCTCTCCTGGGATACCTGGCGTACAAGTCGCGCTATGTGCCCAGGTGGATAGGCGTCCTCCTCGTGATCGCGGGGCTCGGTTATCTCGTGGACAGCCTTGGCGTGCTCCTCGTGCCGGGCTATTCGCTCGACGTGGCCATGGTCACCTTCGTCGGGGAGCCCGTGCTCATGATCTGGCTGCTGGTCAAAGGGTGGAACGTCGCCGTGCACGAGCGCGGGCGGGGGCCTAGCCGCCCTGGGTCATGATGGTCTTCTGCTTGGAGCACTCGCCGGTGGGGCGCTTGGAGGTGCCGCGGCAGACCTGGACCTTGATCTGCAGGACGCTGCCGTAGTTCTTGCGGAAGGTCCCGGTGCCGGGCGTGCAGTTGTAGAAGCCGTGGACCTTCCAGCGACCGTTGCGGGCGTCCTGGGCGCGCAGCACGGCCCAGGCGCAACCCTTGCCGCGGGTGTCCTCCAGGTTGCCGTACACGACATAGCCGAACTGGCTGATGGCCACCTTGCCCCAGGCACTGGCCATGCCGTCGGCGGAATGGACGGGGCGCCACTTCCAGATGGCCGGCGTGGCCGCGGCGGGGACGGCCACGCCCAGCGGGAGGATGGCGGCGGTGAGGAGGGTGAGCAGACGCATGAGGGGACTCCGGAATGACGCGTGAATCGGACACTCCTAGAGATAGGCCCCCATACTTGTGAGCGACTTGGAAGCCACGTGTTCAGGTCTTGAGCAGGTCGAGGGCGATGTCGACGATCATGTCCTCCTGGCCGCCGACCAGGCGGCGCCGGCCCACTTCGAGCAGGATGGTCCGTACGTCGATGCCGTACTGGCGGGAGGCGGCCTCGGCGTGGCGCAGGAAGCTGGAGTAGGCGCCGGCGTAGCCGAGGGTGAGGGTGTCGCGGTCCACCTGAACGGGGCGGTCCTGCAGCGGGCGGACGAGGTCGTCGGCGGCGTCCTGCAGGGCGAACAGGTCGCAGCCGTGGGTCCATTCGTTGAGGTTGGCGACGGCGATGAACGGTTCGATGGGGCAGTTGCCGGCGCCCGCGCCGTGCCCGGCCAGGGAGGCGTCCACGCGGGTGACGCCTTCCTCGACGGCGACGACGGAGTTGGCCACGGCGAGCGAGAGGTTCTGGTGGGCGTGGATGCCGAGCTGCGTGCCGGGGTCGAGGACGTCGCGGTAGGCGCGGATGCGTTCCCGGACGCCGTCCATGGTGAGGCGGCCGCCGGAGTCGGTGACGTACACGCAGTGGGCGCCGTACGACTCCATGAGTTTGGCCTGGCGCGCGAGTTCGGCGGGGGCTGCCATGTGGCTGAGCATGAGGAAGCCGGCGACGTCCATGCCGATCTCGCGGGCGGTGGTGATGTGCTGGGCGGCGACGTCGGCTTCGGTGCAGTGGGTGGCGATGCGGATGGAGCGCACGCCGAGGGAGTAGGCGTGCTTGAGCTCGGCGATGGTGCCGATGCCGGGCAGCAGCAGGGTGGTGAGCGTGGCCCGGTTCGCCGCCTCGGCGGCCGCCTCGATCCATTCCCAGTCGGTGTTGCTGCCGGGGCCGTAGTTGACGGAGGCGCCGGCCAGGCCGTCGCCGTGGGCGACCTCGATGGCGTCCACGCCGGCCGCGTCCAGGGCGGCGACGATGCGGCCCACATCGTGCGGGGTGATGCGGTGCCGTACGGCATGCATGCCGTCCCTGAGGGTCACGTCCTGGATGTAGAGGCTCATGCGGTCGCTCCTGCGATGGCGATGCGTTCGGCGACGCGCAGGGCGGCCGAGGTCATGATGTCGAGGTTGCCGGCGTAGGCGGGCAGGTAGTGGGCGGCGCCCTCCACCTCCAGGAACACCGACACCCGGGTGGTCACCGGCGCGGGGGTGAGCGTGGTCACCGGCTCGTCGATGGGCGTGAACTGCACGTCCTGTTTGAGCCGGTAGCCGGGGACGTACTTGGCGACCTCGGCGACCATCTCCTCGATGGAGGCTCGGATGGCGTTCTGGCCGGCGTCGCCGATCAGGCAGAAGACGGTGTCGCGCATGATGAGCGGCGGGTCGGCGGGGTTGAGGACGATGATCGCCTTGCCGCGGGCGGCGCCGCCGACCGATGCGATGGCGGCGGCCGTGGTCTCGGTGAACTCGTCGATGTTGGCGCGGGTGCCGGGGCCGGCCGACTTGGCGGCGATGGAGGCGACGATCTCGGCGTAGGCGACGGGGGTGATGCGTGAGACGGCGTGCACGATCGGGATGGTGGCCTGGCCACCGCACGTCACCATGTTCACGTTGCGCGCCCCGAGGTGGGCGTCGAGGTTGACCGGCGGGACGACGAACGGGCCGATGGCGGCCGGGGTGAGGTCGATGAGCGTCTTGCCGTAGGGCTCCAGCTTGGCGGCGTTGGCGAGGTGGGCTTTGGCGGAGGTCGCGTCGAAGACGATGTCGATGCCGGCGAAGCCGTCCATCGCGATGAGGCCGTCCACGCCCTCGTGGGTGGTGGGGATCTTCAGACGGCGGGCCCGGGCGAGGCCGTCGGAGTCGGGGTCGATGCCGACCATGGCGCCCATCTCCAGGGTGCCGGAGAGGCGGAGCACTTTGATCATCAGGTCGGTGCCGATGTTGCCGGAGCCGATCACGGCCACCTTGGTCTTGTTCATGAGGCGTCCTCGAAGGTCACGGCCACCGCCCCGAGTCCGGAAATTTCGGCTCGTACGGTGACACCGGGGGAGACGGGAACCATCGGTCCCAGGGCGCCGGAAAGGATCACCTGGCCTGCGCGCAGCGGGTCGCCGAAGTCCCGGGCGGTGTGCGCCAGCCACAGCAGCGCGTTCAGCGGGTCGCCGAGGCAGGCGGCCCCGTTGCCTTCGGAAACGATCCGGCCGCCCGCGTCCATGCGCATCGTCGCCTCGACCGGTTCGAACGCGCTCAGCGGCAGCCGCTCCGAGCCCAGCACGTACAGGCCGCTGGAGGCGTTGTCGGCGACGGTGTCGATGATCGTGATGTCCCAGTTCGCGATACGGCTGTCCACGATCTCCAGCGCGGGGGTCGCGTAGTCCACCGCTGCCCGGACGGCCGCCAGGTCGAGGTCCTCGGAGAGGTCGCGGGCCAGGACGAAGGCGATCTCGGCCTCCACCTTCGGCTGCACGAGGCGTTCCACAGCAGCGGTGCCGGACACTTCCATGTCGGCGAACAGCACGCCGAAGTCGGGCTGATCCACGCCGAGCTGCCGCTGCACGGCCGGGGAGGTGAGGCCGATCTTCCGGCCGGTGACAGCGCCGGCCCGGCGGGCGTTGAGTCGGCGTTGCACCTCGTAGGCGGCGGCGACGTCGGTGATGAGGTCGCGGACCGGCCGGCACGGCTTGCCGGTGAGAGCCGCGTCCGCCAGCCGGTCCACGGCCTCGTCTATGGCGGTCATCGCGCGGCCTCCGCCGTCGCGACCGCGAAGCCGGCGATCCATTCGGGGATCGCGCGGTAGAAGCGGGAGCTCATCCGGTACCTGCCGGTGGCGGCGAGCGAGGCGAACGCGGCGATCCACGTCCGCACCTCGTGGGCCGATCCGCCGCCCTGCTCTCCCATCCACTCCACGCTCCAGCCGTCCACGTCGGAAAGGCGGCCACTCGCGAGCGTGTCGAGGACCAGGTTGTCCCAGTTCGGGTTGATGGGGAGCATCGTGGTCGAGCCCGCCGCGTAGTCGCGGCCGGCCTGGATCACGCGCTGCTCACCGCGCGCACGCTGCTCGGGCGTGGGCGGGTGGCCCTCGATGAGCGCGTCGGCCACCCGCGGCGGGGCGCCGTCGAGCACCGGGACGGGCGGATCGTGGGAGAGCCCGCCGGAGCCGAGGAACAGCACCCGCCGGTCCAACTCGGCGGCGGCCTCGCCGATCGCGGTGCCGAGGGCGCGGATGCGGCTGACCGGGCCGAGCGGGGTGGCCACTCCGTTGACGAAGACGGGCACGACAGGCACGTTCGCGATGCCGCCGAACAGCACCTCCAGCGGCTGCACGAACCCGTGGTCCACGGTCATCCGCGCCGAGATCGTGAGGTCGACGCCGCGATCGAGCACACCGCGCGCGAAGGCGCGGGCGGCGCCGGCGTCCACCGACAGCGCTCCCGCGGCCGAGCCGAAGTCACCGACCGCGCCGGCCTCGGTGGCCAGGCAGAAGGGCGGCATCTCCTTGTAGAAGAAGCCGTTGTAGTGGTCGGGGGCGTACAGCACGACCAGCTCGGGGTCGAACGCGCGGACGAAGGCCCGGGCCTCGTCCACGGCGGCGTCCACCGCCGCGATGACCTCGGGCGCCGGGTCGTTCTTGCCGATGAGCGGGGAGTGGGACAAGCCGACGGCTGCGGCTTTCATGAGGCGATCTCCTTAATGACGAGCTTGCCGGTGAGCCGCCCGTCGATCATGAGCTGGAAGCCCTTGTGGATCTCGTCGAGCGGCAGCGTGCGGTCGATCACCGGGCGCAGGCCCGTGGCGTCCATCATCTTGAGCAGGGCGACGAGCTCGCCGCGGGTGCAGCCGGTGGAGCCGAGGATGCGCTGCTGCAGGTAGAAGATCCGGCCGAGGTCGGCGGGCGGGTTCGTGCCGCTGGTCGCGCCCGCGATGACGATCGTGCCGCCGGGACGCAGCGACTTCAGCGAGTGCGACCAGGTCGCCTCGCCGACCGTCTCGATGACGACGTCCACGCGCTCGGGCAGCCGCTCGCCGGTCGGCACCGCGGCGCGGGCTCCCCAGGCGAGAGCCTGGATCCGCTTGTCCTCGCTGCGGCTGGTGGCGTACACGACGGCGCCGGCGGCGACGGCCAGTTTGATCGCGGCCGAGGCGACGCCGCCGCCCGCGCCCTGCACCAGCACCCGGTCGCCGGCGGTGATCCGCGCCTGGGTGAACAACATCCGGTACGCGGTCGTCCAGGCGACCGGCAGGCACGCGGCCTCGTCGAACGACAACCACGACGGCTTGGGGATCAGGTTGCGGGCGGGCACCGTCAGGTACTCGGCGAAGGCGCCGTCGTGCCGCTCGGACAGCAGGGCCCGGTTCGGGTCGAGGGTCTCGTCGCCCCGGCCGGCGTCCGGGTCGGCGATGACCGGGTGCACGATGACCTCGTTGCCGTCCTCGTCGTACCCGGCGGCGTCGCAGCCGAGGACGATCGGCAGCCGGTCGGGCGGATGGCCGACGCCGCGCAGGGTCCACAGGTCATGCATGTTGAGCGAGGACGAGACGACCCGGACGATCGACCAGCCGGGCCGGCGTTCGGGCCTGGGTACGTCGCCCAGGACGAGCCCGGCCAGCGGGTCGGTCGCGCTCTGGGAGACGGCGGTGGCGGCAAGCATGCCCCCACGCTGTCCGACGGTCATCGTCGGGGAACAGCGCGTGTGCCGCCGTACGGAACAAGGGTTGGAAAGCGGCGGGTCCGTGGCTGTTACCTGGGCCCATGACCATCGAACCCCCGCGCGGGGCCCTGCGACGCCCGGCCGAGCTGGCGCGGACCATCGACGTCTCCGGGCTCGTCGATGCCGAGGGCGGGCTGGTGGATCGTGCCATCTTCACCGACCAGCAGATCTACCGTCAGGAGCTGCGCCGCGTGTTCGCGCCGAGCTGGCTGTTCCTCGCGCACGCCGACCAGTTCCACAAGCCCGGCGACTTCTTCACCACCTACATGGGCGAGGACCCGGTCATCGTCACCCTGGACCGCAACCGGCGCGTCCGCGCCTTCCTCAACTCCTGCCGCCACCGCGGCGCCCGCGTCTGCCGCGCCGACTACGGCGCCACGCGCAACTTCACCTGCACCTACCACGGCTGGTCGTACGACCTCGAAGGCAAGCTGGTCAGCGTGCCGAACAAGGCGGGCTACCCGGAGTCGTTCGAGACGGGCGAGTGGGGCCTGGTCGAGGTGCCCCACGTCGAGAACCACCGCGGCCTGATCTTCGGCACCTGGAACCCGGACCCGGTGCCGCTGCGCGAGTCGCTCGGCGACATGGCCTGGTACATGGACGCGATGCTCGACCACGACGACGAGGGCACCGTGGTCGTGGGCGGCGTGCACAAGTGGGTGCTGGAGGGCAACTGGAAGCTGGCGGCCGAGCAGTTCGCCACCGACTGGTACCACGTCAACATGAGCCACGCCTCGGCGCTCATGCTGCTCTCGCCCACCGGCAAGGGCCCCAAGGACGAGATCGTGCACCGCACCGGCCGCCAGTACGCCGGCCGGAACGGTCACGGCGCCGGCTTCCCGGTGCACCCGAAGAACCGCTTCGACGCGAGAACCGTCCACCAGTGGACCGACTATCAAGCGCTGCGCGAGCGGCTCGGCGACGCCCGCGTCGAGGGCCCGCTGACCAACGGGCACGCCACCGTCTTCCCCAACTTCTCCTACCTGCCGGTCAACGGCTCCATCCGGATCTGGCACCCCAAGGGCCCCGACCGGATGGAGGTGTGGGCGTGGACGATCGTCGACAAGTCCATGCCGCACGAGGTCCGCGAGGCGCAACGCCTGTACAACCTGCGCACGTTCGGCCCCAGCGGCATCTTCGAGCAGGACGACGGCGAGAACTGGAGCGAGGTGCAGGCCGTCTCGCACGGGTTCATCACCAACAACGTGCCGCTCAACTACCAGATGGGCCTCGGCTCCGAACGCGAGGACGGCCGTCACCCCGGCACGACCAGCGAGCTCTACAGCGACGCCGCCGGCCGGGCCTTCTACGCGCGCTGGCGCGAGCTCATGAACACCCCGGCCTGGCACGAGGAGGACAAATGACTCAAGGAATTCGGGTCGCGGCGCTGGACGACATCCCCGAGGGCGAGGGCGTCGCCATCGACAAGGCGATCACCGGCACCGCCGACGACATCGCGTTGCTGCGCGACACCGACGGCAGCGTGTGGGCGCTCGACGACACCTGCACGCACGAGGACGCCTCGCTGGCCGACGGCTGGGTCGAGGACGGCTATGTCGAGTGCCCGCTGCACTCCAGCAAGTTCTGCCTGAAGAACGGCGAGGTTCAGGGCCTGCCCGCCACCCGGAGCACCTGCCCGCACCGGGTCGAGGTCCGCGACGGCGAGGTCTACCTCTTCCCGAACCAAGCGCCATGAGGATCGTGGTGGCCGGCGGCGGCGTCGCCGGCGTCAGCACGGTAGCGGCCCTGCGCGCGGGCGGCTTCGACGGCGATCTCACGCTGGTCGACGCGGGCGAGTTCCCGTACGACCGCCCGCCGCTGTCGAAGGAGTACCTGGCCGGATCGAGGGAGCTCAAGCAGATCGCCCTGCAGCCCCCGCACTGGTACGACGAGCAGGGGGTACGGCTGATCAACGAGTGCACGGTCGCCGCCCTGCACCCGGCCGACGGCACGGTGGAACTGGCGGGCGGCCTGCTGCTGCGCGCCGACCGGGTGGTGCTGGCCACCGGCGGCGGCGCGGCCCGCCCTCCGATCCCCGGCGTGGGCGGCGACCGCGTGCACGTGCTGCGCACGGCGGAGGACGCCGACCGGCTGCGGGCGGCGCTCACGCCCGGCGCCCGCGTCCTCGTGGTCGGCGCCGGCCTGATCGGCGCCGAAGTCGCCTCGACCGCCGTCGACCTCGGCTGCGACGTCGTCCTGGCCGACCCCGTGGCCACGCCGCTCGCCGCCGCTCTCGGCGAGGACCTCGCCGCCTGGCTGCACCGACTGCACGCGCGGCGCGGCATCACCACCGTGCGGGCCGGCGTCGCCTCCTTCGCCGAGACCACGGACGGCATCGAGGCGAGCTTTGTGGGCGGCGCCGAGGCGAGCTTCGCGGGCGGCGTCGAGCCGCGGACGTTCGACGTGGCCGGGCCCGGGGTGGCTGCGGAGCCGTCGCGGGTGTTCGACGCGGTCGTGCTCGGCGTCGGCATGACACCGCAGACCGCTCTCGCCGAGTCGGCCGGACTCGACGTGGATCGCGGTGTCCTCGTGGATGCCGGACAGATCACCTCGAACCCGGCCGTGCTCGCGGTGGGCGACGGCGCGCGGACCCGTCAAGGGCCGCGGGTCGAGCACTGGGAGGCGGCCCGGCACGACGGCGCCCGCGCCGCGGCCACCATCCTCGGCACCCGCGCCCCCGCGCCCACCGCGCCGTGGTTCTGGACGGACCGGCACGGCCGCCACGTCGAGGTCGCCGGCCACATGGAGACGGCCGACGAGGTCATCGTCCGCGGCTCGTTCGACGACCCGTCCTTCTCCGTCTTCGGCCTGCGGGACGGGCTGGTCGTCGCGGCCGCCGCGGTCGACGACTCCACCGCCGTGCGGGCCGCCCGCCGCATGATCGACCGCCGGGTCCCGGCCGACCCGGCGCGGCTGTCCGACCCGTCCGCGAGCCTGCGCACGCTGCTGCGCGGCTGACGTGCCACCCTGCGGCACACCCCGTTCCCCACCACCCTCCAGAAGGGATCGAATGACACCGTGAGCACCGCCACCGACGCGCGGGCCGGGATGCGTGCCGACCGCGACACCCACTTCGAGGTCGAGCAGTTCTACTACGAGGAGGCCGACCTCCTCGACGCCGGCCGCTACGCCGACTGGCTGGACCTGCTCGCCGACGACCTCGACTACTGGATGCCCACCCGCACCAACCGGCTGCGCCGCCAGCAGGCGCTGTCGGTGGCCGCGCGCGGTGAGGCCGCCTACTACGACGAGAGCAAGGAGAGCCTGGCCTGGCGCATCCGCCGCTTCGACTCCGGCATGGCCTGGGCTGAGGACCCGCCCTCGCGCACCCGCCACCTGGTGACGAACGTGATGGTCCGGCACGCCGACCCCGCCGAGCACCCCGGTTTCACCACGGATGACCTGCACGTACGCTCGGCATTCCTGGTCTACCGCAACCGTTTGGAGCGCGAGGAGAGCGTCTTCGCCGGCAGCCGCACCGACGTGCTGCGCCGCGTCGGAGCCGGCTTTCAGGTCGCCCGCCGGGCCATCCTGCTCGACCAGAACATCCTTCTCGCGAAGAACATCTCGACCTTCTTCTGATGGGAGCCCCTGTGAAGCACCACAGCGTGACCACCACGCTCGGCGAGATCGCCGTCGCCGAGACCGGCGAGGGCCCCGTGCTGGTGATGCTGCACGGCGGCGGCCCGGGTGCCTCCGGCGTCAGCAACTATCACCAGAACCTCCCGGCGCTGGCCCGCCACTTCCGCGTCGTGCTACCCGACCAGCCCGGTTTCGGCGGCAGCTACCGCCCCACCGAGGAAGACCTGGACAAGCGGTCCATCACCGAGATCACCGTGGACGCGCTGTTCCAGGCGCTCGACGCCCTCGGCATCGGCACCTTCCACCTGCTGGGCAACAGCCTGGGCGGCGCCGCCGCGATCGCGATGGCGCAGGAGCGCCCCGACCGGGTCACCCGGCTGGTGCTCATGGCACCCGGCGGCGGGTGGCTGCCGTCCGGGCCCACGCCCACCGAGGGGCAGAAGGAGATGTTCCGCTACTACAACGGCGGCGGGCCGAGCGAGAAGAAGATGGCCGCGTTCATCCGCGCCATGGTCTTCGACCACCGCCAGTTCGGCGAGGACGTCGTCAAGAGCCGCTACGAGGCCTCACTCGACGAGAGCCACATCGCCTTTTACCACCGCTACAACGCCGCCTTCGCCAAGCGCGGCGGCATGGACCCGCTGTGGAAGGACCTGCACAAGATCAAGGCACCGACGCTGCTGCTGTGGGGCCGCGACGACCGCACGATCACCCTCGACGGCGCCCAGCTCATGCTCAAGCAGATCCGCGACGTGCAGTTGCACGTGTTCGGGCGGTGCGGCCACTGGGTGCAGCTGGAGCGGCAGCAAGAGTTCGAGGACCTCGTCACCGGGTTCCTGACATGAGCGGCTGGCTCGACGGGTACGCCACCCTGATCACCGGCGGCGGCTCCGGCATCGGCCGCGCCGTCGCCGAGCGTTTCCTCGCCGAGGGCGCGTCCGTGACCATCCTCGGCCGCGACCCGCACCAGCTCGACGAGGTCATCAGCGCCGCGCCCGACCCGGCGAGGATGCACGCCGTCACCGCCGACGTGCGCGACTCCGAGGCCCTGCACACCGCCGTCGCCGAGACGGTCGAGCGTTTCGGCAGGCTCGACACCCTCGTCGCGAACGCCGGCGTGTGGGACTACCAGCGCCAGCTCACCCGCCTGTCCGGCAAGGAGATCGGCGCCGCCTTCGACGAGCTCTTCTCCATCAACGTCAAGGGCTACCTGCTGGCCGCCGAGGCCGCCTGGCCGGAGCTGGTCAAGACCCGCGGCAGCATCGTCATGACGCTGTCCAACGCGTCGTTCCACGTCAACGGCGGCGGCCCCCTCTACACCGCCAGCAAGCACGCCTGCCTCGGCCTCATGCGTGAGCTCGCCTACGAGCTCGCCCCCAAGGTCCGGGTGAACGGCGTCGCCTGCGGCGGCATGAACACCGACCTGCGCGGCCCCGAGACGCTGGCGCTCGGGGACCGTTCGATCGCGGCGTCGTTCGCCAAGAGAGGGGACAGCCCGCCCATCCCGCTGCACGACTCCAGCACCGACCCGCGCGACTTCACCGCCCCGTACGTCCTGCTCGCGGCCCGGGAGCAGAGCGGTCCCATCACCGGACACGCGATCTCGGCCGACGGCGGCATCGGCGTCCGGGGTTTCGCCCGCGCCGCCGGCGGCGACCACCTCTGAGGAGCCGATCGTGACCCACCCCCCAATCCCTGGCGCAGTCGACGTCAACCCCGCCTCGGCGGTCGCGCGGAACGCCCGCTACCGCGCGGACGTCGTCGCCGTCCGTTACCCGGGCGGCGACCTCACCTACGCCCAGCTCGACGACAAGGCGGCGCGGCTGGCGACCGTCCTGTCCGACGGCGGTGTCGCGGCCGGCGACCGCGTCGCCTACCTCGGACTCAACAGCGCCTCATTCCTCGTCACCATGCTGGCCGTCTTCCGGATCGGCGCCATCTTCGTCCCGGTCAACTTCCGGCTCGCCGAACCGGAACTGGAGCGGGTGCTGGAGAAGAGCGGCGCCCGGACCATCGTCTGCGAGGAGGGGCACCGCCCGCACGTGGACCACGTCCGCGGCGGCACCGCGCTGACCCGGTTCCTCCTGGTGGACGACGACCCGGCGGTGCCCGCCACCTGCGGCGTCCCCGGGTGGGAGCCCTGGTCAGGTCCGATGGCCGCGGCGGCACCGACGCCGGCGGTGGTCCCGAAGACCTTCGACGAGCGGGCGATCCTGATGTTCACCTCCGGCACCACCGGGTTGCCCAAGGGAGTCATCCTCACCTACGGCAACGCCTGGTGGAACGCCGTCAACGTGGACTCCGTGCTCGACACCCGGCGCGGCGACGTCACGTACGCGGGCGCGCCGCTGTTCCACATCGGGGCGCTCAACAGCTTCGCGCTGCGCGCCCTCGCACGCGGCGGCACCGTGCTCGTCCGCCGCGCCTTCGACCCGGTCGGGTTCCTCGACGACCTGGTCACGTACCGGATCAACTCGATGTTCGGCGTGGCCGCGATGTTCGCCGCGCTCAGCCGGGTCCCGGGCGTCTTCGACATGGACTTCACCCCACTGCGCTCCATCGTGGTCGCCGGCGCGCCGGTGCCGCCCGCGCTCATCGAGCTGTACGCCGCGCACGGCGTGCTGCTGCAGCAGGCGTGGGGGCTGACCGAGACCGCGCCGTTCGCCACCCACCTGCCCGCCGAACACACCCTGACGAAGGCCGGCTCCGCCGGCATCCCGATGCCGTACACCGAGGTACGCGTGGTCGACGCGCACACCAACCAGCCGCTGAAGCCGGGCGAGGCGGGCGAACTCGTGGTCCGCGGCCCCAACGTCACCCCCGGCTACTGGGAGAACCCCGAGGCCACCGCCGCCGCGTTCGACGAGGAGGGCTGGTTCCACTCCGGCGACATCGGCTACGTCGACGAGGACGGCTGCGTGTACATCGTCGACCGGCTCAAGGACATGATCATCAGCGGTGGTGAGAACGTCTACCCGGCCGAGGTGGAGCGGGTGCTGGCCACGATGCCGGGGGTCGTGGACGTGGCCGTCGTCGGCGCGCCCGACGAGCAGTGGGGCGAGACCGTCGTCGCGGTGGTGTCCCCGGCCGAGGGCGTGACCCTCACGCTGGACGACGTCCGGGAGTACGCCTCCGCGCACCTGGCCAGATACAAGCTGCCCAGGCTGCTCAAGGTCGTGCGGAACGTGCCGCGCAACGCCTCCGGCAAACTGGAGAAGATCGCCATCCGGCGCATGGTCGAGGAGGACGGCTGACATGATCACGGTGCCGCCCCTGCCCGACCTCGCCCCGGCCTTCCAGGGTGCTCGCGTCCGGCTGGAGCGCTGTGCCGCCGGGCGGCTCCGCGAGGCCTACCCCGTGGCCGCCCACGACGTCGAACTCCAGGTGGACGAGGCCGGGACCGAGCTGCTCCGGGCGCTGGTGGACGTCGTGAGCGTGGCCGACCCGCGCTGCCGCCGCGTGGTGTACGCCGTCCAGGAAGGCGATCTGGCCCGGATCGCCGCCGCGGAGGACGCAGGCTTCCGGTACGTCGTCGACGTGGACCTGCCCGACGCTCAGCTCAGCCTCCTGGTGGCCGAGCCCGCGTGGGTGACCAGGACCGACATGGACCTCGGCCACGTGCCGGACAGCTGACCCCGGGCGTGGGCGGGCCTGCCGGCGGATCCTAGAGTGAGGTCGATGACATACGCATGCATGGATGACGGCGCCCTCTGATGGGGGGCGCGGCGACGGAGGCCGTGAAATCTCCGGTACGCAGCTGGGGCCCGGTGCTCAATCGCACGTTGATCGTCGTGTGTCAGAGCATGCAGGCCCTCTGCTTCGGCGGCGTCGCGTTGTTCCTCCCGCTCATCAGGCAGGACGTGGGGATCAGCCCGTCACAGGCGGGGCTGCTGGCCGCGGCGGGCACGTTCACGTACGCGCTCATGCAGATCCCGTCCGGATACCTGTCCGACCGGTTCGACACCAAACGGCTGTTCGTGGTGGGGCTGGTCGGCACCAACCTACTGTCGATCACGTTCGCGTCATTGGACTCCTTCGGCTGGCTGGTGGCCAATCAGGCGGTCTCGGGCGTCTTCCGGGCGCTGGTGTTCGCGCCGGGGCTGCTGCTGATCAGCCGGCAGTTCCCGGCGGACCGCAGGGCGACGGCCATGGGGCTCTACGTCGCCGGCGGCTTCTCCTCCAACATCCTGCTCAACGCGCTCGGCCCGGTGCTGGTCGGCCCGCTGGGCTGGCGCTGGCTGATGATCCTGTTCGCCGCCAGCGGCCTGCTGGTGCTGCTGGCCTTCGCCAGGCTCGGCGACTCCGCCCCGCACAAGACTGATGCGAAGCCACCGACCTGGGCGGAGGCCCGCGAGATCCTGTCGCACCGGGCGGTGTGGCTGGCCGGCTTCATCCAGTTCGTCCGGCTCGCGGTGGTCACCGGGATCGGGTTCTGGCTGCCGAGCCTCATCGTGGAGGACAAGGGTTTCTCGCTCGGCGTGGCCGGCGCGGTCGTGGCCATCGGCGCGGCGGTCACGGCTCCGGCGAACTTCCTCGGCGGCTGGCTGTCCGACCGGCTCGGGCGGCCGCTGGCCGTGGTCGGCGTGTCCCTGGCCATGCTGGCCGTCACGATCTTCCTCATTCCGTTCGTGGACGCCCTGCCGGCGCTGATCGCGGTGATCGCGATGAACTCGGTGTTCCTCCAGCTCTACTTCGGGCCGTTGTTCGCCGTGCCGTTGCAGCATGTCGGCACGGCGAACGCGGGTCTGGTCACCGGGTTCAGCAACTTCTGCGCCAACCTCGGGGGAGTGGCCTTCGCCTACGGGCTGGGCGCCTTCAAGGACGCGACCGGCTCCTTCGACGCCGGCCTGTGGGCCCTGTCCGGCATGTGCGCCGCCGGGCTCGTCGTCACCGGGCTGATCGCCCGCCTGCCCCGCCGATGAGGGTCAGGCGCCGATGTTGGCCTGGGGTCCCGCGTACGTCCTGAGCAGGGACGGCACGTTGGCAGCGGGGTCGAGGGTGTAGGAGTAGAACGAGCTCGGGGTGAAGGCCGAGCCGCCGGTCTCCTGCTGCCCAGAGGAGTTGACCACGATGCTGCCGGACTGACGCAACTGGGCGGCGTCGTCCTTGTAGTACGGGTCCTTGACCGTGTCGTAGTAGCTGTTCTCGATCACCATCTTGGTGGCGCCGCGCGCGTAGTTGCCGTAGCCGGTCACGTTCTGCAGGTAGTTGTTGTAGAGGTGCGCGTAGGCGACGTTGTCGGTGCTGGGGTTGCGCGAGTTGGTGCCGCGGAACCAGTTGTGGTGGATCGTCATCCGCGCCGTCACGTTCTCCGTCCAGCCGATGCCGAAGGTCTTGTTGTTGTCGGCCAGGACGTTCCAGGACACGGTCAGGTAGCTGTTGTCCTTGCGGCTGTCGATCAGGCCGTCGTTCATGCGGGTGATGTGGTTGTGGTCGATCCAGATGTGGTGGGCGGTGTCCATCTGGATGCCGTCGTAGTCGTAGGTGTCGTCGCCGGGGTCGTCGTCGGCCATCCGGGTGTCGCGGATGGTCAGGTTCCTGATGATGACGTTGCTGACGCCGGCGCCGAGGAAGAAGCCGCCGTTGACGATGTGGCCGCTGGTGCCGACGCCGACGATGGTCTTGTTCGAGGCGACCCTGATCTCGGTGCCGTACGGCGTGACGGTGATCGGGCCGCCGACCCTGATGACGTAGGGGGCGCCGGCGGTGGCGTACCTGACCAGGTCGGCGTAGGTGGTGACGGTGACCGTGGCGCCGCCCGCGCCGCCCGTGGTGGTCGTCAGGCCGTTGCCGCCGGTGGCGGCGAAGCCGTCGGCGTTGTTGGACCAGGTGCGTCCGCCGGTCGAGCTGAACAACCATTGTTTGTTGGTGTTGGCGGTGCAGGTCTCCTGGATGATCGCGGCTCCTGAGGCGGTGGAGGCGCCCTGGTCGCTCATGCACAGGCCGTTGGCGACGCTGATGATCTGGTACGTGCCGGTGCCGGACGGGGTCAGGCGCCACTGCTGGTTGGGCTTGGTGCCGTCGCCGCATCCCCACTGCTGCAGGCGTACCCCTGAGGTGGTGGAACCGCTGGGGACGTCCACGCAGCGTCCGCTGTGGACGTTGACCAGGTTGTAGACGCCCGCTCCCGCCGAGCGGAGAGTGAACTGCTGCCAGGCGGCACCCGAGCACCCCCACTGCTGCAACAACGCGCCGTTGTCCAGCGAGCCGCTCACCACGTCCAGGCACATGCCGCTCTTGGTCACCTTGAGCTGGTAGACGCCGCCTGCCACGGGTGTGTCCGCCTGGGCGGGTGCGGACACGACCCCGAGCGAGGTCAGGGCGGCGAGGACGGTGAATGCCGCGCGAGCGCGGATGCTCATGATCTCCTCCGGAGATGGTCAGCCGATGGGGTTCCAGCCGTCGGACCCGGCGAGGTACTTCTGCGGGGTGTAGTTCGCGGCCTGGGTGTCGCTGAGCTGGGGCCGGTTGGCGTTCGTCCCGGCTCCCGCCCCGGTGTTCCTGTATTCGAAGAAGCGGGCGTTCCTCCAGGAGTTGGCGGACATGTCGGTCCACGGTTGAGCGGTGTTGATGAGGGATCCGAGCGTGGACTCCCGGTAGAGCACCTGGGCGTCGGGGCGCCACGGGCGGCCCAGGCTGGTGGTGCCGGCCGAGGCCGCCCCGCTGATCCTGGACTTGTAGAACAGGAAGCCGTAGGTCTTCGCGGCGTCCGTGCTCGCCGCGGTCAGCGGACCGCCGGTGCTGCGCTTTTCATAGATGTCGCAGGAGTCGAAGACGATGGTGCCGCCGCCGAAGATGAAGTCGACGGTGCCCTCCACGTACGAGTTCGACACGTAGGCACGGGCGGAGTTGTTGACCAGGAACGTGTCCTGGTCGCCGAGCAGGCGCACGTTGGACAGGCGGGCGCGGTCGGCGTTCAGGTTGAGCGCCACCGCCTGATGACCGGAGACGGCCGGGTCCTCGTTGAAGTCGTTGGAGATCGTCAGGTTCGTGGCGACGAAGTCGTGGCCGTCGACGAACGCGGTCGCGCTGCCGGATGTCCCGTATTCGCCCGCATGGTGGTTGTTAACGATAACAGTCTGGGCCGCCGAAGAGCCGAGGCCCTGCAGCGTGACGTACGGCTTGGTCGACGGAACCCGGACGATCTCCCGGTACGTCCCGGGTGCGATAGTGATCGTGACCCGGCTCGCGTTCCCCGACGGCACGGCGTCGACCGCGGCCTGGACCGTCCGGTACGTGCCGGAGCCGTCGGCCGCGACCGTGGGCTTGGACACGGGGGCGAACAACCATTGTTTGTTGGTGTTGGCGGTGCAGGTCTCCTGGATGATCGCGGCTCCTGAGGCGGTGGAGGCGCCCTGGTCGCTCATGCACAGCCCGGTGGCGGCGCTGACGACCTGGTAGGTACCGGTGCCTGAGGCGACGAAGCGCCACAACTGGTTGCTCTTGGTGCCGTCACCGCACCCCCACTGCTGCAGCCGCAGCCCGGAGGTGGCCGACCCGTACGGCACATCGACGCATCGGCCGCTGTTCACATTGCGGATCGTGTAGACCCCCGACCCCGCGGAGACGACCGTGAACTGCTGCCAGGTGGCACCCGAGCACCCCCACTGCTGCAACAACGCGCCGTTGTCCAGCGAGCCGCTCACCACGTCCAGGCACATGCCGCTCTTGGTCACCTTGAGCTGGTAGACCCCGCCCGGCACGGGCACATCCGCCTGCGCCGCAGGTGGGGCCAGTCCCCAGGCGATCACCGTCAGCAGGGCGACGCCTGCCGCGTGCTTGCGCACGAACATCTCATGTGCTCCTTCCTCGTAGCCACTGAGGAAGAAGCACACATAAGAGATCTGTCAACTGAACCACCGCGATCGGGCCGGAAAACCATGGTCGCGGATGAAACTTTCATGCGAACGCCCGTGGTGGGCGCCCGGCGGGCGCTGCCGGGCTTTTTCGCTGCTCAGCCGCGAAAATTTCGAAATTGCGGGAATTCTGCCTGCTAGCAGGGCTCGGAGGCGTTTTCATGCCGTTGACGTTGCGTTCGGGCTACCGCAACGTTTCCTCCGACCGCACCCCCCAGCCGGAGGCACCTGATGAAACGCCCCACCCTGCTCGTCGTGCTCGCGGTGGCGCTGACGGCGGCCGTCCCGTCCCCCGCGACGGCGGACACGCCATGGTCAGGACGCGCCGACGGGTTCGCCGGGCTGAGCGCCCTCGGCGTGGACGGCACCACAGGTGGCGCCGCCGGGCCCACCGTGACCGTGGACAACCAGGCCGACCTGGAACGGTACGCCACGGCGGCGGAGCCGTACGTGATCAAGGTGAGGGGTCCGATCAAGATGGAGCCCTACGGCAAGGAGATCGCGGTCGCCTCCGACAAGAGCATCGTCGGCGAGGGCGCGGGCGCCGAGATCGTCCAGGGCGGATTCTTCCTCAACCAGGTGCACAACGTCATCATCCGCAACCTGACCATCCGCGACTCCTACGTCGCCGGCGACTGGGACGGCAAGAGCAAGGACTACGACGGCGTCCAGATGGACGGCGCCCACCACGTGTGGATCGACCACAACCACTTCACCAGGACCGGCGACGGCCTGCTCGACATCCGCAAGGACAGCGACTACGTCACCGTCTCCTGGAACGTGTTCAGCGACCACAACAAGGCCGTCGGCGTCGGCTGGACCCCGAACGTGGTGACCAAGGTGACCATGCACCACAACTGGATCCGCGGCACCCATCAGCGCAACGCCAGCATCGACAACACCCTGGCCGCGCACTGGTACAACAACTACGTCCAGGACACCGCGATGTACGGCACCATGATCCGCGGCAGCGGCAAGCTGGTCGTCGAGAACAGCTACTACCGGTCGGTGCCCGACCCGATCGTGGCCAAGGACCCCGCCTCCCAGGTGGTCCAGCGCGGCAACGTGTTCGACGGTAGCGAGGGCCGCACCGACAACGTGGGCGCGGCCTTCGATCCATCCGCCTACTACGCCTACACGCTCGACCCCGCCGACCGGGTGCCCGCCATCGTCGGCCGCGGCGCCGGGCCGCTCGGCGGGGAGCAGCCCGCGCCGCAGCGGATCACCGTCGCACTCGACGGCACCGGCGACTTCGGCAGCGTGCAGGCGGCCGTCGGCGCGGCCCCGCGCGGCGCGGTGATCACGGTCAAGCCGGGCGTCTACCGCGAGATGGTCCGGGTGTGGGCGGGCCGCAGGGACCTCACGATCAAGGGTGCGACCGGCGACCCCGACGACGTGGTCATCACCTACGAGCTGCCCGCGAACGGGCAGAAGTTCTACGGCGGCACGTGGGGACCGGCCGGCAGCGCCACCTTCGGCGTGCTCGGCAACGACATCACCGTCGAGGGCGTCACGCTGCGCAACGCCTACGACGAGTCCCTCGCCGCCGGCCCGGCGCCCGCCGTGCAGACGGCCGGTGACCGGATCACCTTCAAGGGCACCCGCTTCCTCGGCAACGAGGGCACCTACCAGGCGGACGGCCGGGCCTACCTGCGGGACTGTTACGTGGAGGGCGACGTGGACATCGTCCGCGGCCCGGGCACGGCCGTCCTGGACCACTGCGCGATCAAGTCGCTCGGCGCCGGCACCGTGGCCGCGGGCGGCTCCGTCCTCATCGCCGGCAGCCGGTTGGAGGGCGACGCGGCCAAGGCCGTCTCCCTGGGACGGGCCGGTGACGGCGCTCAAGTCGTCGTCCGCGACTCCTGGCTGGGCGCGCACGTCAAGGACGATCCCTGGGAGGGCGAGGGGCGCTTCGCCGAATACCGCAACACCGGCCCCGGCGCGGCCGTCACGGCGGACCGGCCGCAGCTCACCGACGAAGAGGCCCGCGCGTACACGGTCCGGTCCTTCCTGCGGAACTGGACACTTCCGTCCGGGACCTGACCGGACCGTGTTGTCGTCCTTCTAGTCGTTTTCCGGCGTGCGGTCACGCTGGGCGGCGTACAGGTCGGTGACGCCGGGACGTGAGCCCTGCTCGACGAGGAGGTTCTCCAGGTCGCCGGCGAAGTCCGGAGGCAGCTCGCTTGCGGTGCCGTTGGTGCCCTGGACACCCACCGTCACGCTGCGGGGCGCGACGTCGGCGATCGTCACGGCGTACGCGCTGCCGCTCGTGACCCGGACGTTCCAATGCGCGATCCGCGCCCCGAACAGCGGCCCGGACGCCGCCGAGCCGCCGACGCGGCCGTTGTTCACCAGGGTGATGTCGGTCCGGGCGTTCTCGAACGGGAGCGCCCGGTGGGTGTCGAAGGTGCCCTCGGCCATCCGGCCCCGCCGCCACACGTTGCCCGACGACAGACCCTCCACGTTGAGTCCGTGGTGGACGGCGCCGGACGGCACCGGGACGGTGAACGCCTCGATCTCGAAGTCGTCGACGAGGTTGTCGTGCGACTGCATCCGGCAGGCGAAGCTGTGGTGGGCGGCCCGGCCGCCCACGGCGACTCGGGAGAGCGTGGTCGACTTGGCGTAGGTGAAGCCGAAGCCGAGGTCGCAGTTCTCCACGCGGACATCGCTCGCCCAGCAGTCGTGCACGGCCTGGAAGCACACCCCGTTCGAGCCGAGGTGTTTGTTGTGCGCGGTCATCGCGACCCGTTCGTTGCGGATGGTGAGCTGCTCGACGCCGCTGTCGTGCACGGTCGGGCCGAGCGCGCGCAGCCGGGCCGGCCAGCCGGGGCGCAGGTCGTACTTGAGCGGCTGGGCCAGGAGGACGAGGCGGTCGCCGAGGATCGCCTCTATGCGGACGGGCCACTGGAGGGAGGCGTACTGGATGTATTGCCCGCCGGAGTCGGTGACGAGCTGCGGCGCCCTGCGCGGCCAGTCGTACGATCGGGCGCCGGGCACCTCCCCGGCCAGATGCGTCAGCAGGCTCGCGTCCGGCGGGTTGGCACACTCGAGCATCACCATGTCGCCCGCGCGCATCCCTCCGGTGCCGGAGACCAGGAGCGTGCGCTGGCCGCGAGAGGCGGCGCCGACCTCCGCGAGGGTGTCGCCGAGCAGCCAGCCCTCGGTGCCGGCGAAGTCCTCGGCCTCCGAACGGGCCCGCCGCTCGGCCGCCATGAACCACACCTGCCCGCCGGTCCACGACCAGCGGCTGTTGCCATTGGACTGCCGGGCCGGCCGGTAGCCGTCGTCCAGCGTCCGCGTGAAGTGCAGCACGGTGGCCGCACGCCCGGCGCCGCGCAGGACGACGTTGGACCAGTGCACGAAAACCGGCGATGACAGCAGGTAGGTGCCGCGGGGCACCAGCACCACGCCACCGCCCCGTTCCCCGGCCGCGCGCAGCGCCGCGTTGAAGGCCGGGGCGCAGTCCGTCGTCCCGTCCGCGCGAGCGCCGTGGTCGGTCACCCTGGTCACGACGTCCGGCCGCGGCGGACGGGCTCCGAGGCGGTAACCGGCGCGGGAGATGTCGGGAATCAGCGGGTGGGATCCGGGCGCCTGCGCCCACTGGTCCAGCAGGGCGGCCGACGCCGCATCCGCGGGCCGGCCCGACGCTCGGGCGGGTCGGGCGGCCGCCACGGTTCCGCTCGCGAGCGCGGGCGCGGCGATGGCCGCCGCCGCGCCGCCGACGAGTGTCCGGCGGCTCAGCTTGGCAAGGTCCTGACGCATGGTGCTCCTCGGGGGTCGAGCACTCCACTCAAAGGTGGGATCTTTTGATGGTGATCCCACAGAATGTCAGGACTGTCAACCGCCTAAGGCCCGGAACGACCCTTGCATGAAACGTGGCGAGGTCCGCGATACATCGGATGTGTCTTCGTTCCTGGCGGCCAGGGGCCGAGGAGATCGGCCCCTGGCTCGCTGGTCACGAGTAGTACTCGTAGTGGACGTTGGTCTTGGTCTTGGTGTTGAAGTCGATCCCGCCGTCGAGGTAGCGGGTCCACAGCCGGGCGAGTTTCGCCGATCGTACGGTGCACCCGGCCCAGCGGACCGCCTTGGGACGGATGCTGCCGACGTAGTCGTAGCAGGCTCCGACCTTGGTGCCGTTGACCCAGAGCCGGGCGTTCAGGCTGACGTCATAGAGCCTCGTGCGGGAGACGTTCTTGATCCGCACCTTGATGCGGCAGGTGTCCTCGCACTTACCGAAGTAGATCTTGTAGTCGAGCAGATGCGGACGAGCCGTCGTCCCCGTCTCGGACGCCGACGCCGGCGTCGCGAGGACCCCGGTCGCGACGGTAGCCGCTAAGAGCACGCCGACAAGACGCTTGGTCATGTTTCCCCCATGGCCATGAACCGCCGCTTCCCCCGTTGAAAGCGGCACACCCTTCCTGATTAACCATCAGGAAAGTGCACAGGTCAACATTTATTGGCGTATATCCCGCGAGTCCTGGCCGTTGAGGATGCCGGGGAACCGCGCTCGAATGTGCCCGCTCCGTCGCCCGGGGTAAAGCGCGCTCCAACAGCCAAGGTCCCGGAACGGCGGGACAAGCGGCGGGGAAAGAGGCGGTTGCGACGCCCGATACGGGCCACTGGTTCGGAAGCGATCGGCCAAGAATCTTTGGATCGTCCGATGCGGGGTGGCTCGCGACTCGGAGGCCTCCACGACCTTACTTTCTGTCGTGGCTCTTATCCCTATGTGATCGAGAGGAACTTCCATGCTTCGTGGCATGCTCGCGGCCGGCCTCACGCTGGCCGCTACCAGTCTCGTCATGGCCGTCGGCCCAGCCGCTCAGGCCGACCGCAGGGCCCCGTACGCGCGAGCCCTGGCGACCGTCGACGCCGGCGGCACGCTCATCAGCGGCAAGAACGTCATCAGGTCATGGCGGGCCGGCCTCGGGCGGTACTGCGTCCAGGTCTCCCACCATGTGGACGTGAACGACGCGCTGATGCAGGTCTCCTCCCGCCAGGCGCTGCGGCTCGCCCACGTCGTCTACGGGAGCACGTCGCCGGTCTACGGGAGCACGTCGCCGGTCTACAGGAACGATTCGCCGGTCTACAGGAACACGTCGGCGGACCACAGGAACGATTCGGCCGACTACAGGAACGATTCGTCGGTCTACCGGAACCCGTCGCCAGGTCACCGGAACGGGTCGCCGGTCTACCGGAACCCGGGCCACCGCAACGGGTGGCACAAGCACGGATGGCCGGGCCACCGTCACCCGTCGCCGGTCTACGGCAGCCCGTGGGCGACCTGCGGCCAGCACAACACCGTCACCGTCAACGTCTACAACCCCAGCACCGGCCATCTCGCCGACGGCGGCTTCGACCTCGTCATCGCCTGACCAGAAAGGAACACTGAGATGAAAAGCATCAAGCGCGTCTGCACACTCACGCTCGCCGCGACCGCCATCCTGGCGCCGGCCCCCGCCCTCGCGGACATTCCGCACGGCCACGGCCACGGCTACGGCTACACCCAGGCCTCGGCCGTGGTGTCGGCGGACGGGTCGATCATCAGGAGCAGGAACATCGTCGACGTCTGGCGAGCGTACCGAGGCACCTACTGTGTCGTCGTGGAGCCCGGCGTCGACCTGGACGGTGCGGAGGAGCTCTACGCCCGGGCAGTGGGCCGACACTGGTCCCCCCGCTCGCTGTCCGTGCAGCGCGGGTCCCGTGCGTGCGGCGGTGACTGGCACAACACCATCGCCGTCCGCAGCCAAGCCTCCTACGGATACCCGGCCGACGCCGCGTTCTACCTAAGAGTCTCCTGAGATTCTCCGCTGCCGCCTCGGCTCCCGGCCGGTCGATTCGTACCAGCCGGGAGCCGGGGCGTGTTCGGGCTCAGCCGCCCGGCTGGATCAGGCCCGACTCGTACGCCGCTATGACCGCCTGCACCCGATCCCTGACCGCCAGCTTGGCGAACACGTTGCTGACGTGGGTCTTCACCGTGTGCTCGCTGACGACGAACGCCGCGGCGATCTCCGCATTGGACAGGCCGCGACCGAGCAACATCAGCGTCTCCCGCTCCCGGGTGGTGAGGAGGTCGAGCCCGACGGGTCGTCTCCTGGGCCGCTTGGACACCATGTCGTCGATCAGCCGCCGGGTCACGGCCGGTGCGAGCAGCGACTCCCCGGCGGCCACCACCCGGACGGCATGCACCAGGTCGTCCCTGCGCACGTCCTTCAGCAGAAAGCCGCTCGCCCCGGCGTGGAGGGCGTCGTAGACGTAGTCGTCCTGGTCGAAAGTGGTCAGCATCAGGACGCGGGTGTCCGTCTCCGCGCACACGACCCGGGCGGCGTCGATGCCGTCCATGTGCGGCATCCGGATGTCGAGGAGGAGCACCTGGGGCTGGTGGGCGCGTACCACGTTGATCGTCATCGGGCCACCTCCGCGTGCCCGCGCGGGAGCCGTACCGAGACCTGGAAACCCCGGCCCGAAGGCGCGGGCCCGAACATGGCGTCCCCGCCGCCCGCCGCCGCCCGCTCCCTGATGCCGATCAGCCCTTGGCCGCCCGCGTCGGCCGGCCCCGGGCCGTGGCCGTCATCGGTGACGGTGACCCGCAGCGCGTCGCGCTCCCACGCGAGGTGAACCTCCGCCGAGCCGGCGCCGGCGTGCTTGACGACGTTGGTGAGCGACTCCTGGATGATCCGGTACGCGGCGACCTCGACGTCGTGCGACAGCTCGAGCGGCGTCTCTGCCGCTGGCGGCGATCGCCTCGAAAGCCGCCTCCGCACGCTCCGGCCGGGTGCGTACGGCGAGCGGGCCGGACTCCGCCTGGACCACCATGAGACTGACCGCGTGGGCGAGGATGTCGTGCATGTCCCGGGCGATCCTCGCCCGCTCGTGCTGGGCCGCCCGCTCGGCTGCCAGTTCTTGCTCCTTTTCCAGCCGCATCGCCCGCTCCCGCAGCGCGAGCGACTGCTGCCGGGTCAAGGCCGCCACCCGGCCCAGGGGTGCCCTCTTTCGACGCGCCCGAGTGAAAGCGCTCTGACAAACCCCGGCGATGGGTGGGAGTAGGTAAAGGATTTCGCCCCGATCGCCTATCTCATAGGGCATTCTGTTGCCTGCTCCCCATCGGGGTTTGCATCTTTCTATGCCGTTCGCTTACGTTAGAGGACTCAGGGCGTACGCCTGGCAGTGCCGCGTAACGTCCTCCGTATTGCCGAGACCGCGTCTCATCGGCATGGACATTCGAGTCCGTGACCATGACGCGGCCGCCGAATTCGCAATCTGCGGAACCGGGGACCCACTTCATCTGGGGTGAATCGGCGCGCTCGACACGAGCGCCCCGTAGGGCACTTCCACGCCCGAACCCGTCAGCTAACCCGGTAGGCGGCATGGAAGCTAGGAGCATTTTTCACCCATGGCCAAGAACGTCTTCGCTCGTGCCCTGACGTCCGCAAGCCTCTCCCTGGTCGCCGCCGGGATGGCCGCGACGGTCGTCGCCGGATCCCCGGCCTTCGCCGCCGACCAGCAGTCCACGCAACCCGCGCGGTCCAACCTCCCCGCCTCCCAGGCCATCCCGCAGAAGGGCGCCGGCCAGGTGAGCGCCGACACCGTACTGAAGATCGCCGAGTCGCAGATCGGCGTGAGCGAGAACGCCGCCGGCGGCGGCACCCCGTTCCACAGCTGGTACATGTCCTCCCCGCGGGCAGCCGAGACCGTCGCCCGCGACGGCGGCAGCCTGCAGGCCTACGCCAACGCCCCGTGGTGCGCCATGTTCATCTCCTGGGTCGGCGAGCAGGCCGGCGCCCGCCCCACGATGGGCTGGGACGCCTACACCGTCAGCTACGCCAAGTGGTTCCAGGCCAACAAGCACTGGGGCACCGAGGCCAAGCCCGGCGCCGTCGTCTTCTACGACTGGAACGGCCAGGGCACCGACGGCATCGACCACGTCGGCATGGTCAAGAAGGACAACGGCGACGGCACCATCACCGCGATCGAGGGCAACACCGGAAACGGCAAGGTCGAGCAGCGCATCCGGCCCAAGGCCCACGTCGTGGGCTACGGCTACCCCGAGTACAAGGCCTGACCCCAAGGCAGGTCGCCAGAAAATAACGGGTGGTGCAGGACAGGGTCCTGCACCACCCGTCGCATGTGTGCCTGCCTATCAATGCGCGCAAGATCGGTGTTGTCATCGGCTCGTAAGATTCGCGCCCGCGGCCTGGGCCTATCCTCACGACGTGGGCAGAATTCGTGTGATGGCCGTCCTCGTGGCGGCGGGGTTGTTGATCGCCGGGTGCGGCGGGGCCGTTGAGACGGTCCGGGGTGATGCGCCCGTGTCGGCGACCGTGGCGACGGCCACCCCGGCTCCCGCGACCACGGCATCTGGCACGCCCGGTGCGTCCGGTGACGCGCGGGTTCCCGACGCCTTGAAGTTCACCGCCACCACACTGGGCGGGCAGACCTTCGACGGTGCGAGCCTGGCGGGCAAGCCGGTCGTGTTCTGGTTCTGGGCGCCGTGGTGTCCCAAGTGCCAGTCGGAGGCGCCGGCCGTCAAGGCGGCTGCCAAGAAGTACGCCGACGTCGCGTTCGTGGGGGTCGCCGGCCTGGACAGTGAGGCGGCGATGAAGGACTTCGTCCGGCGTACCGGGACCGGCGACCTCGCCCACCTGTCGGATGAGAAGGGCGTGGTGTGGACCCGGCTCGGGATCACCCAGCAGTCCACGTTCGTGTTCATGAAACCGGACGGAACAACCGCGAAAGCCTCCGGCCCGCTCGACTCCGATGAGCTCGATAGCCTTGTCGCCAAGCTGCTCGCCGCCTGACGCCGCGCCGCGGCCGAGCCGGAGCCGGACATGATCGGTGACGTGCCGTTGGCGCTGGCCCTGGCCGCGGGCCTGGTGGCGGCGTTCAATCCCTGCGGGTTCGCGCTGCTGCCCGCGTACCTGACCATGCTCGTGGCCGACGACGACACCCGCCCGGCGGGCGGCGTGTCGTCGCGCGGGCCGGTGGCGCGCGCTCTGCTGCTCGGGGCGGCCATGACCGCGGGATTCGTCACGGTTTTCGGGGTGTTCGGCCTGGTGGTGACCCCGCTGGCGGTGTCGGTGGGCCAATACCTGCCGTGGGTGACGATCCTCATCGGCCTGGCCCTGACCGGGCTCGGCGTATGGCTGCTGAGCGGGCGGGAGCTGCTGATCCGCACGCCCCGGCTGGCCACCGGCCGTCCCATCGCCTCGCTTCCCTCGCTGTACGGATACGGCCTGAGCTACGCCGTGGCCTCGCTGTCGTGCACCATCGGCCCGTTCCTCGCGGTGACCTCCGCCTCGCTGGCCGCCGGCGGGATACTGGGCGGCCTGATGGTCTTCGTCGCCTACGGGATCGGCATGGGCCTGGTGGTCTCCGCGCTGTCGCTGGCGGTGGCGCTGGCCCGCTCGGCCGTGGTCGCCCGTACCCGGGCCGTGCTGCCGTACGTGTCGCGCATCAGCGGCGGACTGCTGATCCCGGCCGGCCTGTACGTCGCCTACTACGGCTGGTACGAGCTGCGCGTCTTCGCGGGCGCCTCCCCCCGCGACGCGATCGTCGACGCCGCGACCGCCGTGCAGGGCGCCCTCGCGCGGTGGCTGGAATCCCTCGGCGTGGCCTGGGTCGCTGTCATCCTCGCGGTGCTCGGCGCAGTCGCTCTGGCCGCTCGCCTGGCACGGCGCAACGCGCACCGCTCCGAAGACTAAAAGCGTTCGCCGGCGCTCGTCAGCGCTGGTCGACCAGGACCTCGATGCTGTAGTCCTGGGCGCGATAGCAGTGGTCGCCGTGCTCCACGGCTTTGCCCCCGGAGTCGAAGGCGGTGCGTGTCATCGTCAGGACGGGCTCGGCGGGCTCGAGCCGGAGGTGGTGCCGCTCCGACGAGGTCGGAGGGCGGGCTCCGATCGACTGAGCGGCGACGACGGGGCGCACCCCGCGTTCGCGCAACAGCGCGTACAGGCCTGATTCCTGCAGATCCTCCCGGCTGATGTCGTAGTGCGCGGGAGGCAGCCAGTTGCGCATGATGGCCAGCGGCCGGTTGCCGGAGAACCGCAGCCGGACGAATGAGAGCAGCTCGGTCTCGGCCGGGAGGTCGAGCGCGGTGGCCACGCGTTCGTCACGCACCAGCTCGTGCCGCAGGACGCTCGTCGAGGGCTGCCCGCCGGCACGGGTGAGGTCGTCGAAAAGGCTGGTGAGGTCGGCACGCCGGTGCACCTTGGGGTTGGCCACCGTGGTGCCGATCCCGCGCCGGCGCAGCACGAGCCCGCGGTCGACGAGCTCTTGGATGGCCTGGCGCACTGTCGGGCGCGCCAGGCTGAGCCGCTCGGCCAGGGCGAGCTCGTTCTCCAGCTGGTCGCCCGGCTGGAGCCGGCCGCTGGCGATCGCCGTGCGGAGCTGCTCGGCGAGCTGGTGGTAGAGGGGCACGGGGGAAGAGCGATCGAGCGTCACACCCACTTGAACGGCCACGAGGCGAGTGTACCTCTGTTCATGTATATGACGTTACGCAATGATGTCAGGACAAAGTCTTGACTCGATCCGTGTTAACAGGGCAGGCTTCAACCACATCGCCCATGGCCTGACCAGGCCTGGGGTAGGGCGAGTGACGACCCAACGACGTGAATGGACAGGACGCGCATGCGCATCGGGCTCGCGGGCGTCGGAAGGATAGGCGCCTTCCACGCCAAGACTCTGGCCGCTCTCGACTACGTCGACGAGCTGGTCGTGACGGACGCCGACACCGGGGCCGCCGAGCGCGTCGCAGCCGAGCTCGGCCTCGACGTGGCCCCGGACGCCGAGGCGCTGCTGGCCTCGGGCGTCGACGGATTCGTGATCGCCACCGCCACGCCGGGGCACGCGCCGCTGCTGCGCCAGGCCATCGCCGCCGGGGTGCCGGCCTTCTGCGAGAAGCCCGTGGCCGCCACCTTGAAGGAGACCATCGAGCTGGCCGAGCTCGTCGCCGCGACCGGAGTGCCGGTGCACGTCGGCTTCCAGCGCCGCTTCGACGCCGGATATCGGCGCGCGCAGGCCGCGGTGGCCTCCGGCGAGCTCGGATTCGTCCACACCATCCGGGCCGGCACCCACGACCAGGCTCCGCCGCACGCGTCCTACATCCCGACCTCCGGCGGCATCTTCCGCGACTGCAACGTGCACGACTTCGACATCCTGCGGTTCGTCAGCGGCCGCGAGGTGGCCACGGTCTACGCCACCGGCGGCAACAAGGGCGCGGACTTCTTCGCCGAGGCCGGCGACGTCGACACCGGAGGCGCGCTGCTGACCCTGGACGACGGCACGATCGTGCTGATCTCCTCGACCCGCTACAACGGCGGCGGCCACGACGTGCGCATGGAGGTCCACGGCGAGAAGGGCACGATCGCCGTCGGCCTGGACCACTCGCTGGCGATGCGCTCGGCGGAGGAGGGCGTCGACTTCCCGCGCGGCCCGCAGAAGTGGTCGTTCATGGAGCGTTTCCTGCCCGCCTACCAGGCCGAGCTCACCGCCTTCGCCGACGTCGCCCGCGGCGAGCGGCCCTCGCCCTGCACCGTACGGGACGCGCTCGAGGCCTTCCGCATCGCCGAGGCGTGCGAGCTGTCCAGGGCCGAGCGCAGACCCGTCGCCCTGTCCGAAATCGAGGGCTCCGAGATCGAGGGTATTGACACGCCATGACGACCACACCCGTCGCCGGCCGCGTCGCCGGCGCACCGATCTCCTGGGGAGTCTGCGAGGTCCCTGGCTGGGGCCACCAGCTGGAACCTGAGACCGTGCTGAGCCAGATGCGCGCGCTCGGCCTGGCCGCCACCGAGTTCGGCCCCGACGGCTTCCTGCCCGACGACCCGCAGGCCAAGGCCGCGACCCTGGCCGGGTACGACCTGAAGGCGGTCGGGCAGTTCGTCCCGGTCGTCCTGCACGATCCGGAGCACGATCCTCTCCCCGAGGTCGAGCGCGCGATGGAGGGCCTGGTCGCCGCAGGGGCGTCGACCGTCGTCCTGGCCGCCGCCACCGGGCAGGACGGCTACGACGACCGGCCGGTCCTCGACGAGCCCGGCTGGGCGACCCTGCTGGGCAACCTCGACCGCATCACCGAGGCCGCCGCCGCCCGCGGCCTGGTGGCCACCCTCCACCCGCACGTCGGCACGATGGTCGAAAGCGGGGCGGAGACGGCACGGGTGCTCGACGGCAGCCGCGTCGGCCTGTGCCTGGACACCGGGCACCTGCTGATCGGTGGCGGCGACCCGGTCGCGATCGCTCGCGAGCACCCAGGGCGGATCGCTCACGTGCATCTCAAGGACGTCCGGCTCGACTGGGCGCGGCGCGTGCAGGCCGGCGAGGAGTCCTACACCGCCGCCGTGGCCGGCGGCATGTACGTCCCGCTCGGCAAGGGCGACGTCGACATCGCGGCCATCGTCTCCGCCCTGGAGGGCCACGGCTACACCGGCTGGTACGTCTTGGAGCAGGACACCATCCTGGCCGAGGGCGACGCGGGCGCGGACCCGGCCGCGGACGTCCGGGCGAGCATCCAGCACCTCCTCGCCGTGGCGGGGGCGTGATGGCGTACGACCTGGTGGCCATGGGCCGGTGCGGAGTGGACATCTACCCGCTCGACCACGGCGTCGGCCTGGAGGACGTGGAGCGGTTCGCCAAGTTCCTCGGCGGCAGCGCGACCAACGTCGCGGTGGCCGCGGCCCGCTACGGCCGCCGCGCCACGATCATCACGCGGACCGGCCGCGACCCGTTCGGCCGCTACGTCCGCCGGGCGCTGCGTGACTTCGGCGTCGACGACTCCTACGCCGGCGAGGTCGACGGCCCGCCGACGCCGGTCACGTTCTGCGAGATCTTCCCTCCCGACCACTTCCCGCTGTACTTCTACCGGTATCCGACCGCCCCCGACCTGCTCATCGAGCCGGACGAGATCCCGGTGGAGGCCGTGCGCGAGGCGGGCGTCTTCTGGGCCACCGTCACCGGCCTGTCGCAGGAGCCGTCGCGCGCGGCGCACTTCGCCGCCTGGCAGGCTCGCGGCCGCCGCCCGCACACCGTGCTCGACCTCGACTACCGGCCCATGTTCTGGCCCGACCCCGGCGAGGCCGCCGCGTTGGTGGGCAAGGCGCTCCAGCACGTCACGGTCGCGGTCGGCAACCGGGAGGAGTGCGAGGTCGCGGTCGGCGAGACCGACCCGCAGCGGGCGGCGTCCGCCCTGCTGGAGCGGGGTGTGGAGCTCGCGATCGTGAAACAGGGCCCCAAGGGCGTGCTCGCCGCGACCGCGGACGAGCGCGTCGAGGTGCCGCCCTTCCCCGTGAGCGTCGTCAACGGCCTCGGCGCCGGCGACGCCTTCGGCGGTGCTCTCGTCCACGGCCTGCTCAGCGGCTGGGACCTGACCCGCGTCCTGCGCTTTGCGAACGTGGCCGGCGCCATCGTCGCCGGCCGTCTCGAGTGCTCCAGCGCCATGCCGTACGAAGCCGAGGTGGAGGCCCTGCTGGGAGAGGCCCCGCAGGGAGAGGAGAGCGGACGATGACCCACATCTCCAGCCGGCCCGGCATCGCCGAGCTGACCGAGATCCGGGTACGCCAGCCGTGGCGGATCACCGAAGGATGGGCCGCCCGCAAGCGGCGTGACCTGGTGGGCGCGGACGGCAGGCTGCTGATCGTGGCCGCCGACCATCCGGCCCGCGGCGCGCTCGGCGTGCGTGCGGACCGCATGGCGATGGCCTCGCGCAGCAACCTGCTGGAACGCCTGGCGATCGCGCTGTCGCGCCCCGGCGTGGACGGTGTGCTCGGCACCCCCGACATCCTGGACGATCTGCTGCTGATGGGGGCGCTGGAGGACAAGGTCGCGATCGGGTCCATGAACCGGGGCGGCCTGCAGGGCGCCGTCTTCGAGCTGGACGACCGCTTCACCGCCTACACCGCTGACGAGATCGTCGCCCGCGGTCTGGAGGGCGGCAAGATGCTCAACCGGATCTGTCTGGAGGATCCGGGCACGGTGACCATGCTGGAGGCGAGCGGCCGAGCGGTCACCGAGCTGGCGGGGCACGGCGTCATGGCGATGGTGGAGCCGTTCCTGTCGGTGCGGGGAGCGGACGGCCGGGTGCGCAACCTGCTCGATCCCGACTCCACCATCACCTCCATCCACATCGCCGCCGCGCTCGGCGCCACCAGCCGGCACACCTGGCTGAAGCTGCCCGTCGTCGAGGACCTGGAACGCGTCATGGACGCCACCACGCTGCCGACCCTGCTGCTGGGCGGCGACCCGACCGGTCATCCCGACGAGACCTACGCCTCCTGGCGGCAGGCGCTTGACCTGCCCGCCGTGCGGGGCCTGGTGGTCGGGCGGGCGCTGCTGTTCCCGCCCGACGGGGATGTGGCCGCCGCGGTGGACATCGCCTCCGGGCTCGTCCATGGAGGTGCCTCATGAACGACAACGCGCGGTGGGTGCTGCCGTTCGGCACGGCCGGCGAGGGCGGCTTCGAGGTGTCGGTCACCGACGCCGCGCCCGGGTGGGCGCACACGAGCCTGCGCGTGGTCACCCTGGCGCCGTTCGCGCGGGTGGAGCTGGACACCGGCGACAGCGAGATCATCGTGGTCCCCTTGCGCGGCGGTGCGGACGTCACGGCCGTCGACCGCGACGGGCAGCACCACAAGGCCCGGCTCGCCGGGCGCGACAGCGTGTTCGCCGGTCCCACCGACGTCGCCTACGTCCCGAGGGGCGCCAGGCTCACGATCAGCGCCGGTGACCGCGAGAGCAAGATCGCCCTGTGTGGCGCGAAGGCGGGTAAGCGCGCCGAGCCGCCGCCGTTCCGGCACGTGGTCGCGGCCGAAGTGCCTGTCGAGCTGCGCGGCGCCGGGACGGCCTCGCGCGAGGTGCGCAACTTCGGGGTGCCGCAGGTGCTCGACGCCGACTCGATCATCGCCTGCGAGGTGATCACGCCCGCCGGTAACTGGAGCTCGTACCCGCCGCACAAGCACGACGAGGAGCGCGACGGCGTGGAGACCGAGCTCGAGGAGATCTACTACTTCGAGGTGCAGGCCGAGCCGGGCGCCCCCGAAGGCGCGGACCCCGTCGGCTACCAGCGCGTCTACGGCACCGCCGAACGCCCGATCGACGTGCTCGCCGAGGTCCGCACCGGCGACGTCGTCCTCGTGCCCCACGGCTGGCACGGTCCCGCCATGGCGCCGCCCGGCTACGACCTCTACTACCTCAACGTGATGGCCGGCCCCGGCGCCACCCGCGCCTGGCTGATCTGCGACGACCCCGCCCACGGCTGGGTGCGCGCGACCTGGGCCGACCAAGCCGTCGATCCCCGCCTGCCGATGGGAGGACCTCGATGACCACCATGCGCTTGACGGTGAGCCAGGCCGTCGTGCGTTTCCTGGCCGCCCAGTGGAGCGAGCGCGACGGCCACCGTCAGCGGCTATTCGCCGGCTGTTTCGGGATCTTCGGCCACGGCAACGTTGCCGGGCTCGGCCAGGCGCTGCTGCAGGACGAGCTGGCCGGCGGGCCGGACCGGTTGCCGTACGTGCTGGCCCGTAACGAGCAGGCCATGGTGCACACGGCCGTCGCCTACGCGCGCCACAAGGACCGCCTGCAGACCTGGGCCTGCACGGCCTCCGTCGGGCCCGGCTCGACCAACATGCTCACCGGGGCCGCGCTGGCCACCGTCAACCGGATCCCCGTGCTGCTGCTGCCCTCGGGCACCTTCGCCACCCGGGTGGCGGGGCCGGTGCTGCAGGAGCTGGAGGTGCCGTACGCCGCGGACGTCACCGTCAACGACGCCTTCCGCCCGCTGTCGCGCTTCTTCGACCGGATCAACCGGCCGGAGCAGCTGCCCTCGGCGCTGCTGGCCGCCATGCGCGTGCTGACCGACCCGGTCGAGACCGGCGCGGTGACGATCGCGCTGCCGCAGGACGTGCAGGCCGAGGCCTTCGACTGGCCGGTGGAGCTGTTCGAGCGGCGCGTCTGGCGCGTGGGCAGGCCCCTGCCGGAGGCCGCCGACCTCGCCGACGCCGCGGCGCTCATCTCCGCGGCCCGCAGGCCGTTCATCGTGGCCGGCGGCGGGGTGCACTACTCCGGCGCCGAGGACGCACTGCGCGCGTTCTGTGAGGCGACCGGCATTCCGGTCGGCGAGAGCCAGGCCGGCAAGGGCTCGCTGCCGCACGGGCACCCGCAGGCGATGGGCGCCGTCGGCTCGACCGGGACCACCGCCGCCAACGCCCTGGCCGGGGAGGCCGACCTGGTGATCGGGATCGGCACCCGCTACAGCGACTTCACCACCGCCTCGCGCACCGCCTTCCAGAACCCGGACGTGCGCTTCGTCAACATCAACGTCGCCCGCTTCGACGCCGGCAAGCTCGCGGGCCTGTCGGTGGTGGCCGACGCCCGGGAGGCGCTGACCGCGCTCGGTCAAGCGCTGGCCGGATACCGGGTGGACCTGGATTACCGCGAGCGTCAGGCCACGTTGTGGAGCGAGTGGGACGCGCGGGTGGAAACCGCCTACAACCCGCCGGCGGAGGTCACCGACGCGCTGGCCGATGGCGTGCTCACTCAGGGCACCGTGCTCGGCTGCGTCAACGAGCTGTCCGACCCGCGGGACGTCGTCGTGTGCGCGGCCGGATCCATGCCGGGCGACCTGCACAAACTGTGGCGGGTGCGCGAGCGCAAGGCCTACCACGTCGAGTACGGCTACTCGTGCATGGGCTACGAGATCCCCGGCGGCATCGGCGTCCGGCTGGCCGACCCGGACCGGGACGTCTTCGTCATGGTGGGCGACGGCTCGTACCTGATGATGCCGACCGAGCTGGTCACCGCCGTCCAGGAGCACGTCAAGGTCATCCTGGTGCTGGTCCAGAACCACGGCTTCCACTCCATCGGCTCGCTGTCCGAAGCGCTCGGATCCCAGCGGTTCGGCACGAGCTACCGCTTCCGCGACCAGGCCTCCGGCCGGCTCGACGGGGACCGGCTGCCGATCGACCTGGCCGCCAACGCCCGCAGCCTCGGCGCCACCGTGATCGAGGTACGCGACCGCGAGGGCCTCGTCCAGGCGATCAAGGACGCCAAATCCGCGCCGGCCGACGGCGGCCCGGTCGTCATCCACGTGGAGACCGACCCGACGGTGCATGCCCCGGACAGCGAGTCCTGGTGGGACGTGCCGGTCAGCCAGGTCAGCGAGCTCGACACCACGCGCCGTGCCTATGAGGAGTACACGGCGAACAAGGCCGCGCAGCGCCCGCACGTAGGCGGCCTGCCCCACTGACGATCCCGCACTGGGGGGTGCGGGGACGAGACCGCCTGCGCGCACCGCGTCGGCGGCGGGATGACACCCGAAGAGCACCGAACCACCCCCGATCCGCCCCCCTCCAGGGTGCGGAGACTGAAAGGCAGACAGAAGTGGCCCGTACTTCAAGAATCGCCGTGCTGATGACCAGCGGCATGATGGCGCTCGCGTTGGCGGCGTGCAGTTCCAGCGGAGGCAAGCAGAGCACCGAAGCGGCGTCCGCGCCCGCCTCCGCCTCGGGCGCGCCGACGATGACGGTCGCCTTCATCACGCACGCGGCTCCCGGTGACACCTTCTGGGACCTGGTGCGCAAGGGCGCCGAGGCCGCGGCGGCCAAGGGCAACATCAAACTGGAGTACCAGTCGGATCCGGACGGCGCGAACCAGGCCAACCTCGTCCAGACGGCCATCGACAAGAAGGTCGACGGCATCGCGGTCACCCTGGCCAAGCCCGACGCCATGAAGGCCAACGTGGAGAAGGCCCTGGCGGGCGGCATCCCGGTCGTCGCCCTCAACGGCGGCATCGACCAGTGGAAGAGCATGGGCGTGCTCGAATACTTCGGCCAGGACGAGAAGATCGCCGGTGAGGCGGCCGGCGCGCGGCTGAAGACCGACGGCGCCAAGAAGGCGCTGTGCGTCATCCAGGAGCAGGGCCACGTCGGCCTCGAAGCCCGCTGCGACGGCACCAAGTCGGCCTTCCCCGACACCGAGAAGATCTACGTCACCGGCACCGACATGCCGAGCGTGCAGGCGGCCATCACCTCCAAGCTGCAGCAGGACTCCAGCATCGACCGGGTGCTGACCCTCGGCGCGCCGTTCGCGCTGACGGCGGCGAAGTCCATCAAGGACGCCAGCAGCTCGGCCAAGGTCGTCACCTTCGACACCAACAAGGAGCTCGTGACCGCCATCAAGAACGGCCAGGTGGAGTGGGCGGTCGACCAGCAGCCCTTCCTGCAGGGCTACCTCGCGGTGGACAGCCTGTGGCTCTACAAGACCAACGGCAACGTCATCGGCGGCGGCCAGGCGACCCTGACCGGACCGGCGTTCATCGACAAGACCAATGTCACCGCGGTGGAGCAGTTCGCCGCGGGCGGCACGAGGTGAGGTGACATGACTGCTGCGGCAACAGAGCCGGGCAGAGCGGAGGCGACCCTGGACGACCGGGTCGCCACCCGTTCGCTCGCGGTACGGATGCTGAGACGGCCCGAGGTCGGCTCCCTCGTCGGCGCGATCGTGATCTTCGCGCTCTTCATGATCGTGGCGGTACCGTTCCGGAACGTCGCCAACATCGGCACGATCCTCTACGGCGCCTCCACCATCGGCATCATGGCCGTCCCCGTGGCGCTCCTCATGATCGGCGGCGAGTTCGACCTGTCCGCGGGCGTCGCGGTGACCACCGCCGGGCTGTCGGCGTCGCTGCTCGCCTGGAACTTCGGCCTCAACGTGTGGGTGGGCGTCATCCTGGCGCTGGCCCTGTCCCTGGGCGTCGGCGCGTTCAACGGCTGGCTGTTGTTCAAAACCGGCCTGCCGAGCTTCCTCGTCACGCTGGGCACGTTCTTCGTCCTGCAGGGCGTCAACCTCGGCGTCACGCGGCTGCTGACCGGCAACGTCGCCACGGCCGACATCAGCGACATGGACGGCTTCGCCGGCGCGCAGGCGGTGTTCGGGTCCGAGATCGCGCTCGGCCCGGTCACGCTGAAGGTCACCGTGCTGTACTGGGTCGTGCTGACCGTCGTCGCGGCGCACATCCTGCTGCGCAGGCAGGCAGGCAACTGGATCTTCGCGGTGGGCGGGGACTCCGCGGCCGCGCGGGCGATCGGCGTCCCCGTACGCGCGACGAAGATCGGCCTGTTCATGGCCGTCGGGTTCTGCGCCTGGCTGTCCGGCATGCACCTGCTGTTCCAGTTCAACACGGTCCAGTCGGGCGAGGGCGTCGGCAAGGAGTTCATCTTCATCATCGCCGCGGTGATCGGCGGCTGCCTGCTCACCGGCGGCTACGGATCGGTGGTCGGCGCCTCGATCGGCGCGCTGATCTTCGGGATGACCCAGCTGGGCATCAACTACGCCGGGTGGAACCCCGACTGGTTCAAGGCGTTCCTCGGCGTGATGCTGCTGCTGGCGACCATCGTGAACGTGTACGTCAAGAGGAAGGCGGACCTTCGATGAGCGCTCCGATCCTCGAGCTCGAGGACGTCGGCAAGAGCTACGGCAACGTCCACGCGCTGCGCGGGTGCAGCCTGCGGGTCCGCCAGGGTGAGGTCACCTGCGTGCTCGGTGACAACGGCGCGGGAAAGTCGACCCTCATCAAGATCATCTCTGGGCTGCACGACCACAGCGAAGGGGTCATGAAGGTCGACGGGGAGGCCTGTACGTTCGGCTCCCCGCGCGAGGCCCAGACCGGCGGCATCGCCACGGTGTACCAGGACCTCGCGCTCGCGCCGCTGATGTCGGTGTGGCGCAACTTCTTCCTCGGCAACGAGATCCGCACCGGGCTCCTCCGCGTCCTGGACATCGAGCGCATGAAGCAGATCTGCCACGACGAGCTGGCCAAGATGGGCGTGGTCATCCCCGATCTTGACCGGCCGGTGGGCGGGCTCTCCGGCGGCCAGCGCCAGTGCATCGCGATCGCGCGGGCCATCTATTTCGGCGCAAGGGTGATCATCCTGGACGAGCCGACCGCCGCCCTCGGCGTCAAGCAGTCCGGCGTCGTCCTGAAATACATCGTCAAAGCCCGTGACGCCGGCCTCGGCGTCATCTTCATCACGCACAACCCCCACCACGCCTACCTCGTCGGCAACCACTTCGTGGTTCTCAAGCTGGGCCGCGTCGTGCTCGACGCGCACCGCGACGACCTGACCCTGGAGCAGCTGACCGCCGAGATGGCCGGCGGACAGGAGCTCCAGGAGCTCAGCCATGAGCTGCGCGAAGCGGAGCCGGGCAAGGTCGCCGCACCCGCCGCGGTGCAGCACGGGGACGTGGAGGCGCCCGACCTCGGCCCCGGCGAGCGCGTGGGCGTCACAGATCCGGAAGGATGATGAGTACGTTGACCCGCATCACCCACCTCATCGGCGGCCGCTCCTGGGAGGGCACTTCCGAGCGCACCGGCGACGTGCACAACCCTGCGACCGGCGCCGTCACCGGCCGCGTCGACTTCGCCTCCGCCTCGCTCGTCGGCCAGGCCGTCGAGACGGCTCGGGCGGCGTGGTTCGGCTGGGCGGGCACCTCGCTCGCCAAGCGCGCCCAGGTGCTCTTCGCCTTCCGCGAGCTGCTGAACGCGCGCAAGCACGAGATCGCCGCGCTGATCACCGCCGAGCACGGCAAGGTCCTCGACGACGCGCTCGGCGAGGTCACCCGGGGCCTGGAGGTCGCCGAGTTCGCCTGCGGCATCCCGCACCTGCTCAAGGGCGGGTTCAGCGAGAACGCCTCCACCAAGGTCGACGTCTACTCCCTCCGGCAGCCGCTCGGCGTCGTGGCCGTGATCTCGCCGTTCAACTTCCCGGCCATGGTGCCGCTGTGGTTCATCCCGGTCGCCATCGCCTGCGGCAACGCGGTGATCCTCAAGCCCAGCGAAAAGGACCCCTCGGCGGCCCTCGCCGTGGCCCGCCTGTGGACCGAGGCCGGCCTGCCCGACGGGATCATGAACGTCGTGCACGGCGATAAGGAGGCCGTGGACGCGCTGCTCACCCACCCCGACGTGCGGGGGATCTCCTTCGTCGGCTCCACCCCGATCGCCAGGTACGTCTACGAGACCGGCACCGCACACGGCAAGCGGGTCCAGGCGCTGGGCGGCGCCAAGAACCACATGCTCGTCCTGCCGGACGCCGACCTCGACCTGGTCGCCGACGCCGCGGTCAACGCCGGCTTCGGCTCGGCGGGGGAGCGGTGCATGGCGATCTCGGCGCTCGTCGCGGTCGACACCGTCGCCGACGACCTCGTCGAGAAGATCAAGGAGCGCATGGGCAAGCTGCGTACCGGTGACGGCACCCGCGGCTGCGACATGGGCCCGCTGGTCACCGGCCAGCACCGCGACAAGGTGGCCGGCTACGTCGAGGCGGGAGCCGCGGAGGGGGCGGCTCTCGTCGTCGACGGCCGGGAGGGGGACTTCGACGGCGGCCAGGATGGCTTCTGGCTCGGCCCCACCCTGTTCGACCACGTCACGCCGGACATGTCCATCTACCGTGACGAGATCTTCGGGCCTGTGCTGTCCGTCGTCCGGGTGCAGTCCTACGACGAAGGGCTCGCCCTCATCAACGCCAACCCGTACGGCAACGGCACGGCCATCTTCACCAACGACGGAGGGGCGGCGCGGCGCTTCCAGAACGAGGTGGAGGTGGGCATGGTGGGCATCAACGTGCCGATCCCGGTGCCGGTGGCGTACTACTCCTTCGGCGGCTGGAAGAGCAGCCTGTTCGGCGACACCCACGCGCACGGGACCGAGGGCGTGCACTTCTTCACCCGCGGCAAGGTCGTCACCTCGCGCTGGCTCGACCCCAGCCACGGCGGCCTCAACCTCGGCTTCCCACAGAACGACTGACGACCAGCCGCGGGTGCGGCGTCAATGCCGGCGCGTAGCCCGGGCGGCCTCGCCGCCTCGTGTCTCGCGGTGGGCGGACTCGGCGATCTGCTTGATCCTTTGCAGCCGGGCGTCCCACCGTGCCGCGACGTCCGCCATCGCCCGGACGGCCGCGTCGAGCCGTTCCGGGCGAACGGAGTAGCGCACTTCGCGGCCGTCCCGCCGAGCCTCGACGAGCCCGGCGCGGTCGAGGACCGCCAGGTGCTTGGCGACCGCCTGACGGGTGAAGGGCAGCTCGGCGGCGAGGGCGGTGGGCGTCGCCTCGCCGAGGGCCAGCAGGACGTCAAGAAGCCGGCGACGGCTCGGTTCGGTGACCGCCGCCAGGAGCTCCTCGTCTTCGGGGTTCATCACTTCACTGCTGCCCGGTCCTTCACGGAAGCGTACGCCACCAGGTCGGCGAGGTGCTTGCTCCAGCCGTGGGTGTGCTCCTGCGTGTAGGTGGCCTTCTGCTCCTCGGTCCAGTCGATCTCGCTGAGGCCGCTCTCGGTGACCCGCAAGCGGGTGCTCTCGCCCTCTGGGGTGAGCGTGAACTCCACGAGCACGGAGTTGCCCTCGCGCGGCACGGCACCCTCCGGGTAGGCCCAGCGGAAGGAGAACAGGCGAGGCCGATCGAGGGTCACCACGGTGATCTCGGCGGTGACCGGTTCGGTGATGTCGATGGCTGCCCGGTCGGTCCAGGTGAGCGCGCCCTTGCCGCCCTCCCGTACGTCGATGACGGCGGCGTTGGTGAACCAGCTGCTGATCTGGTCCGGCTCCGTCACCGCGCCCCAGACCACGTCGACCGGCGCCTCGATCAGGATTTCTTGTTCGATGCTCGGAATCATGACGATCCTTCCGTCTCATGTGCAACCGTTGGTTGCGCGTTCACGCTAGCAGGCGCTCCTGGAACGCGCAACCTCTGGTTGCGTGTCATGGTGACGGCCGACCCGATGATCAGGTCACGGTCGCGGTGGCGCCGTGGTGCCGCGGACGACGAGCCGGGCGTCGAGGATGAGCTCGCGGGAGGGCAGCCGGTGGTCGTCCAGGCGCTCCACCGCCGAGCGCACCGCGAGCTGGGCCATCTGCTCCGCGTCCTGGCGCACGGTGGTGAGGTTGATGTGGGACAGGTGCGCCATGTGGCTGTCGTCGTAGCCGACCACCGAGATGTCCCGCGGGATGCCCACCCCCGCGCGGCTGAGCGCGTGCATGAGCCCCATGGCGCACCGGTCGTTGCCGGCCAGCACGGCGGTCGGCAACCGGTCGTCGTGCAGCAAGGTCTCGCCGGCCGTCTCGCCGGACTCCTCGGTGTGATCTCCGGGCAGGATCCGGATCTCGTCCTGCAGCCCGTGGTCGCGCATGGCGGCGCGGTAGGCGCGGCGGCGTTCGGCGGAGCCGGGCCCGTCGCCGCCGTCGATGTGGACGATGGCGCGGTGGCCGAGGCCGACCAGATGGTCCATGGCCTGTCGCATGCCCTTGTTCTCCGCGGTGTGGACGGTGTCGACGCCGTTGGCCGGGACGCGCCGTCCCACGACCACGGTGGGGGTGTGCGCCCCCAGCTCGGCGAGATAGCCGGTCTCGGCGTTCGGGCCGAGCAGGATCAACGCCTCGCAGCGGTGGCCCAGCAGGGCTTCCACGACCTTCCGCTCGTCCCGCGCGGGGCCGAGCGCGCTGAGCAGGACCTCGTAACCGAGCCGTTCGGCCTCGGCGTAGATCGCTTCGACGAGGTCGGCGTGGAAGGCGTTGCGGATGTTGATCATCACGCCGAGGACCATGCTGCGGTTGCGGGCGAGCAGCCGCGCCGCGTTGTCCGGGCGGTAGCCGAGCTCGTCGGCGGCGCGGAGCACGCGGTTGCGTGTCTCCTTGCTCGCCCCCGGCTCGTTGCGGAACACGAGCGAGACCAGCGCCCGTGACACGCCTACCCGCGCGGCGACATCCGCCATCGTGGGGCGCTTGGCCCGCGCCGATGCTCTCGTCTTGGACGGCTCGGATTCCGGGGCCCGCTCCACCATCAACCCTTTCCTGATGTGCGCAGCTCGTCGCAAGCCGTTGACATCCGGTGTGACCGCGCTCATAGTAACAGGAACTAGAGCGCGCTAGTAGCGCCAGGGTCTTTGTAAAGACAAAAGAATGTCAAGACACCCTATTGACAAGGTGCTTCATGTGCCGGTTACATCGGGGAATCGCAGCCGACACACGGTGCCGGCTGACGCGTTAAGGAGCCGTTGCGAGTCTCAGCACGGCCCCCGCAACCTCTCGATGTCCCCCTGATCCACAAGGCCGTGGCCGCTCCCCGGGAGAGGTAGAACCAAAGTGCCGTACTCCATTCGCAGACCCCGTCGTCGGCATGTCATCAACTTGCGCGCTCTAGTTTCCGCGCCCCTTCTCGTGCTCGCCCTCGTCGGCTGCTCGAACGCCTCGAGCGATGCCGGCGCCGGTTCGAGCGCACCGTCCACAGAGCCCGCCGCGGCCGCCTCGGGGGCGGGGCTGCAGTCCGGGCTCGGCAGCCGGGCCCAGAACCGTAAGATCACGTTCCTGCTCTCCCAGGATCCGGGGGACTCCTTCTGGGGCACCATCTCGCAGGGCGCCAAGGACGCGGCCAAACTGTTCAACGTCGAGCTCAACCTGCAGACGAGCCAGGGCGACCCGGGCAAGTACAACGACCTGATCGGCAGCGCCGTCGCGGACAAGCCCGCCGCCATCGCCGTGGTGATCGACGACCCGAAGCGCTACACCGAGAACGTCTGCGCCGCCTCCAAGGCCGGCATCGCGGTGCTCGCGTACAACATCACGCAGGAAGGCGACGTCGCCGCGTGCACCTCGGGCTTCGTCGGCCAGAACTTCGAGGACGCGGGCTTCCTGCTCGGCCAGCGCCTGATCGCCGAAGCGAAGCTGCCGCAGGGAGCCAAGGTGTTCACCCCGGTCGAGTTCCCCGACCAGGTGTACGCCATCCAGCGCAACGCCGGGGTCCAGAAGGCCCTCGACGCCATCGGCGCGAAGACCGAGACGGTCGCGACCGGCATCGACGACGCGGGCGCGCTGGACAAGATGAGTCAGTATCTGCTCGGTCACAAGGACGTCGCGGCCATCGTGCCGCTGGGCGGCACCCCGCACCGCAACATCGAGGCGGCCATGAACGACGTCGGCGTCAAGGTCCCGGTGGTCGGCTTCGACCTGTCCAAGCCGGTCATCGACGGCATCAAGAGCGGGACCATCATCGCCGCCGCGGACCAGCAGCCGTACATCCAGGGCTTCCAGACCGTGGCCCAACTGGCTCTGAAGCTCGACTTCGGCCTCAGCCCCGCCACGATCAACTCCGGCGGCGGCGGTCTGGTGGACAAGTCCAACGTCGCGGTCGTCGAGCAACTGGCAGGCACGATCCGCTGACCCGACCGGACCGGGGTGGGCCCGAACGGGCCACCGGGCCTGCCCCCACCGGTCGCCCATCGCGACGGACATGGAGAGTCAAGCAGCCATGAGCAACACGACCAGCGGCGGAGCGCCGTCGCCGACGATGCAGGATCAGCCCACGGTGGCGGTCCCCACCCCTCAAGTCCGTACTGAGCCGTTCGGCGGGTGGCTTCGGCTGGTGCGCGGCCGAGGCGCGCTCGAGATCGGCATCATCTTCGTGCTGGTGCAGATCGGGTGCGTCATCGCCTACCTGGTGGCGCCGGACAGCTTCCCCTACCTGTCAGAGGCCAACTTCAACGTCCTCAGCCAGTCGATCCCGGTCCTCGCGATCCTGGCGATCGGCGCGGGCGTGCTGATGATCGCGGGCGAGTTCGACCTGTCGCTGGGGATGAACTACACCTTCTGCGCGCTGGTGTTCATCCACTGGTACTCCAGCGGGAACGTCATCGGCGCGTTCCTCGTGACCTTCGCCATGGGCATCGGCATCGCCCTGCTCAACGGCGTGATCGTGGCCAGGTTCAAGATCCCGTCGTTCATCGTCACGCTCGGCATGATGTTGTTCTGGGATGGCGCCGCGCTGTTCTACAACGGCACCTCGGCCGCGCGCATGCAGCGCGGCGAGACCCTGCAGACCATCTTCGCCGGGCAGATCGGCCCCTTCCGCGGTCAGGTCGTGTGGCTGGTCCTGGTCGGGGTGTTCTTCTGGGTGCTCATGCACCGCCACAAGCTCGGCAACCACATCTTCGCCGTCGGCGGCAACGAGTCCGCGGCCCGGGCGATCTCCATCAACCCGGCCCGCGTCAAGCTGATCGCCTTCGGCATCCTCGGGCTGTGCGTGGCGCTCGCCGCGATCCTCGTCGCCGTGCGGACGCAGTCCGTCCAGCCCGGCACCGGCCGCGGCATGGAGCTGCAGGCCATCGCCGCGGCCGTGGTCGGCGGCGTGTCGCTGCGCGGCGGCAAGGGGAGCGTGCTCGGCATGGTGCTCGGTGCGGCGCTCATCCTCGTGCTGCAGGACATCCTGCTGCTCTCCGGCGCCCCCGGCTTCTACCTCAACCTCTTCATCGGCGTGATCATCGTCGCCGCCGCCGTCTTCAACCGCCTCATCGAAGGGAAAGCCGAATGAGCTCGAACGGCCCCGAGCCGGAGGGCGAGGTCCTCCTGGAGCTGTCGGGCATCACCAAGCGCTACGGGCCCAACGTCGTCCTCAACGACGTCGGCTTCCAGATCCGCAAGGGCGAGGTGGTCGGCCTGCTCGGCGACAACGGCGCGGGCAAATCCACCCTGGTCAAGATCATGTCGGGGGTTATCCGGGCGGACGCCGGCGAATACGCCTGGCGTGGCGAGAAGCTGACCGCGCCGACCCGCCAGGACACCGAGAGGCTCGGCATCGAGACGATCTTCCAGGATTCGGCGCTCGTCCCGTCGCTCACCATCACCCGCAACATCTTCATGGGCCGCGAGCTCACCAACCGGCTCGGCCTGCTGAAGCTGCGCGCGATGGACCGCATCGCCGGGGACATCCTCGACAGCGTCGTGACGATCGAGGGCATCAAGAGCCCCCGGCAGCTCGTCAGCTCGCTCTCGGGCGGGCAGCAGCAGGCGGTGGCGATCGCCCGCGCCGTGCACTTCAAACGCAGCCTGCTCATCCTCGACGAGCCCACCAGCGCCCTGGCCGTGCGGGCCACCGAGGCCCTGCTGGCCTACCTCACCCGGCTCAAGGGCGAGGGCGTCAGCTCCGTGCTGGTCACGCACAACCTCCACCACGCGTACGAGGTGTGCGACCGGCACATCGTGATGAACCACGGGCGCAAGATCCTCGACACCACGCGCGAGCAGACCTCCGTCAAGGAGCTCACCGCCGCCGTGGTCGAGGGCGAGACCGGGCTGCGGCGCCACCGCGAGACCCTGACCACTGATGGGAGATAGGCAATGACGTTGTCCCGCGTCCGGCTGGGCACCGCCCCCGACTCCTGGGGCGTGTGGTTCCCCGACGACCCGAACCAGGTGCCCTGGGACCGCTTCCTCGACGAGGTTGCCGCGGCCGGCTACCAATGGATCGAGCTCGGCCCGTACGGCTACCTGCCCACCGACCCCGAGCAGCTGTGTGATGAGCTCGGCCTGCGCGGGCTCCGGCTGTCCGGTGGCGCGGTGTTCTCCGGCCTGCACCGCGGCCGGGAAGCGCTGAAGCAGGCCATCGAAGAGTGCCGCGCGGAGGCCAGGCTGCTCACCGCGCTCGGCGCCACGTACCTGGTCTCGCTGCCCGAGGGCTACACCGACCTCGACGGGAACCTCACCCAGCCGGTGGACCTGACCCCCGAGCAGTGGAAGGACCTCACCACGGGCATGTCGGAGCTGGCCCGCGTCCTCCACGAGGAATGCGGCGTCGAGCTGGTCTTCCACCCCCACGCCGACAGCCACGTCGACACCCAGGAACGCGTGCTGCGCTTCCTGGAGGACACCGACCCCGAGGTCGTCTCCCTCTGCCTCGACACCGGCCACATCTCCTACTGCGGCGGGGACAACATCGCGATCATCCGCGCGTTCCCCGAGCGGATCGGGTACGTGCATCTCAAGCAGGTGGACCCCGAGATCGTCCGGCAGGTCCGCGAGGAGAACCTGTGCTTCGCCGAGGCCGTACGGCGCGGAGCCATGATCGAACCGCCCGGCGGCATCCCCGCCATGGAGCCGCTGCTGGCCGAGCTCGGCAAGCTGGACGCCGACCTGTTCGCGATCGTCGAGCAGGACCTCTACCCCTGCCCGCCGGACACCCCGCTGCCCATCGCCACCCGCACCCGCACGTACCTCAACGGCTGCGGCCTGCGTCCCTGAAAGAAGGAAGCATCGTGACAATCAAGGTCGGCGTCATCGGGACCGGCAACATCGGGGCCGACCACGTGACACGTCTGTCGTCCCAGGTCGTCGGATCCACGGTGGCCGCCGTGTTCGACGTGGACACCGCCCGGGCTGAGCAGGTCGCCGCGAACGCCGGCGCCGTGGCGCGGGGGAGCGCGCTGGAGGTCATCGACGACCCCGGCGTCGACGCCGTGGTCCTCGCCTCACCGGGCGACCTCCACGCCGAGCAGGTCCTGGCCTGCATCGCCGCGGAGAAGCCCGTGCTCTGCGAGAAGCCGCTGGCCACCACGGCGGCGGACTGCCTGAAGGTCCTCGAGGCGGAGGTCGCCACCGGCCGCCGCTGGATCCAGGTCGGCTTCATGCGCCGCTACGACCCCGGCTACAAGGTCGTCAAGGACGCCGTCGACGACGGCACGATCGGCGAGCCGCTGCTGGCCCACATGATCCACCGCAACGCGGTCGTGCCCGACTCCTTCACCAGCCCCATGGCGATGACCGACTCGGTCATTCACGAGATCGACACCACCCGCTGGCTGCTCGGCCAGGAGATCGTGCGCACCACAGTCGTCGCCACCAAGCCGAGCCCGCTGGCCGCCGCCCACCTGCGCGACCCGCAGATCGTCCTGCTGGAGCTAGCCGGCGGCGGCGTGGTCACCGTCGAGGTGTTCGTCAACTGCCAGTACGGCTACGACGTGCGCTGCGAGGTCGTGGGCTCCACCGGCGTCGTGACGCTGGAGAACCCCACTGCCAATGCGGTGATCCGCGACGGCCACAGCGCCCGGACGGTCCCGGCCGACTGGCGGGTCCGGTTCGGCGCGACGTACCTGGCCGAACTGCAGGAGTGGATCACCGGGCTGCGGTCCGGGGTCGTCGGCGGGCCGAGCGCGTGGGACGGCTACGCGGCCACCGCCGTCGCGGAGAGCGCCGTCGCCTCGCTCGACTCGGGCGCGCCCGCCCTGGTCAGCCTGGTGGAGCGGCCCGGTCTGTACGCCTGAAAGGAACCTGAACATGAAGATCGCCCTCGATCCGTACATGGTGCGCCACACGCCACTGCTCGAGCTGCCCGCGCTGGTCGCGGACCTCGGCTACGAGTACGTCGAGCTGTCGCCGCGCGAGGACTTCCTGCCCTTCTTCCTGCACCCGCGGGCCGACCGGGACACCGTCGCGGCCTTCAAGTCCGCCCTCGCCGCGGCCGACGTCAAGCTCGCCTCGGTGCTGCCGCTCTACCGCTGGTCCGGCCCCGACGAGGAGGAGCGCCAGGCGGCGGTGCGCTACTGGAAGCGGGCCATCGAGATCACGGTCGAGCTCGGCTGCACCGTCATGAACTCGGAGTTCAACGGCCGCCCCGAGCAGGCGTCCCGGAGCGAGGCCATGTTCTGGCGGTCGATGGAGGAGCTCCTGCCCGTCTTCGAGCGCGAGGGCGTGGAGCTCCGCCTCGAACCGCACCCGGACGACTTCGTCGAGGACGGCAAGACCGCCGTCGACATGGTGCGCGGCATCAACTCCCCGCACGTGTCGTTCCTCTACTGCGCGCCGCACACCTTCCACCAGGGCGGCAACCTGACCGAGATCATGGAGTACGCCGGCGACCTGCTCACTCACGTACACGTCGCCGACTCCTTCGACCATCGGGCCTCGTCCGGCCTGCGCTATATCGTCAACCCGCCGGGCTCGACCGCCCGGGTCCACCAGCACCTGAACATCGGCCAGGGCGAGGTCGACTGGGACGAGTTCTTCGGCATCCTGGGCCGCCTCGGCTTCGACGGCATCATGACCGCGTGCGTCTTCGCATGGGAGGACAAGGCGCGCGAGTCGAACCTGTTCATGCTCCAGGAGATGACCAAGCGCACGGCCTCATGGTGATTCCCCCCGCACTGGGGGTCAGCAGTTGGGCGGCTCCAATCGTGCGGGGGTTCGCTCGTCCTTGGGACCGGTGGCCGTACTTGGCTCCTGGGAGCCGAGGAGGGCGCGGGTGAGCGCCTGATTGTCGCCTGCCATGCCTTGCAGCGCCGTGTCGAAGTGGTCGTCGGTGAGGGCGGTTTCGTCGGAGCGGAGCGCGACCAGGATGACGCGGCGCAGCAGCTCCTTGATGAAGGACGCGGTGACGCCCTCGGTGGCGGCGACCACCTTGGCAACGTCGGCCACGATGGGCTGATTCCGGGCGTACAGCCGGACCAGGCGCTCCCGGGCCGCCGCGTCCGGAGGCGGGATCTCCACCGCGAGGTCCACCCGGCCGGGCCGCTGGACCAGGGCCTTCTCCAGGGCCTCGACCCGGTTGGTGGTCAGGACGAACGTCACGTCGACGTCGCCGCTGATCCCATCCATGGCGTCCAGCAGGGAGAACAGCAGCGGGCTGCTCTCGTACTGGCTGCGGTCCTCGGCGATGAGGTCGACGTCCTCGACGACCACGATGGACGGCTGGAGCTTGCGGGCCATCGCCACCGCGTAGTCGATCTTGCGCATGGCGGGCCCCGTCATCAGCACCGTCGTGTGCTCGCGCAACCGGCTGATGAGGTAGCGCGTGGTGTGGGTCTTGCCGGTGCCGGGCGGGCCGTAGAGCAGCAGCCCCCGGCGCAGGTGCTGGCCGGCTGCGGTGAGGCGGCCGGCCAGCTCGGCGATGCCTACGATGTGATCCTCGATGGCCTCGAGCCGGCCCTCCGGCAGGATCACCTCCTCGGCGCCGAGCTCTGGGCGGGGCAGGAAGGTGAGCAGTTCGTTGTCCCGGTGCTCGCTGAATCCGAAGCTGAGCACCTGGCCGCGGAACGGATCGTTCTCCCGCATGAGCCGGTCCACCTCGTCGCGTACGGCGGTGGCCGCCTCACGGCCGGCCGACAGCACGGTAAGGAGGCTGTAACCGTCGTAGTCGTCCTTGTCGCTCAGCCCGATGACCACTGGGCTGCCGTCGGGCGCGGTCGTGGCGACCAGGCCGAGCTGCACGACCTCGATGGTGGCGTCGGGGCCGATCGGGGCGGTGCCGTAGTCGGGGCGGCCGAGCAGCCGGCTGCCCTCGCGCATCGCCGACAGCAGCATGTTGATGATGCTCTCCCAGCGCCGCTCCCCGCCGACGATGCCGAACCACTCAGCTCCGGGGGAGTGCGCGTCCAGGTAGAGGTCGGCGGCGACCTGCAGCGCCGCGTGCTCGTACAGCCGGTACTTCTCCTCCACGACCACGACGTCGCTGAGCGGGCAGCCGAGGTGCCCGGTCACCTTCGTGATCAGGGGAGAGGCGGCGTTGTCCGCGCCGATGCGCTCGGCCACCGCGGTGTACACCTGCCGCAGGCTTTCGGCGAGCGCCCGCGCCTCCGTGAGCTCGATCTCCGTCACACCGATCATCATCGCCGCTGGACGGGCGTTGAGGAATGAGTATCCCCATACTCAACGCCTCGGCGCTCGTCAGGCCGGGACGGGGAAGTTGGAGCGGAAGATCCCCTGCGGGTCGCGGCGGCGCTTGATGTCGCGGAGCCTGGCCAGCACCTCCTGGGGGTACGCGGCCGGCCGCGTCCAGCAAGGTCGCCACGGCGGCGTCGTCCAGATCGGTCAGCAGCTCGCCGCGCAGCAGGGCACGGCCGGTGTCCGCGTCGCGGAGGAAGGCGCACTCCACCTTGACGGCCGCCAGCCCGCGCAGCGGCTCGGGGACGAACGGCAGCGGCGGGAACTGCATGAGCGCGAACAACACGCTCAGCTCCTCGGGCGCGGCGGCGGTGATTTCGCGGTAGGCCGCCATGACCTGCTCGGCGCGGGCGATCGGCCAGATCACCTGGCCGCCGTACAGGTGCGGCGCCGGGAACAGGTCCATCTCCAGTGCGGTGACCACGGCGAAGTCGCCGCCGGCGCCATGCAGCGCCCAGAACAGGTCCGGGTCGGACTCGGCGGTGACGCGGCTGGGGGCGCCGTCGGCGCCGACCACCTCCAGGGCGCGGACGGCGTTGCCGGCCGGCCCGTGCGCCCGCCCGAACCAGCTCAGTCCACCACCCAGGCTGAACCCGGTCACGCTCATCACCGGCGAGCTGCCGGCCGTCCAGGCCGCTGGCCGCGCCGTGCCCGCTGGGCTGCGTGGTCACCTTCAGCCCGGCCAGCCCGGCGTGCCGGACCACGGCCCCCCCACATCTGCGGCGTCGGCGGCCTCGACCACAGCCCGTACGCGCTGCTCGACGGCGCGGTTCCACGGCCACGTGGCCTGCTCGAAGCCCTCGTCGCCGGGCAGTAGCACCGATCCGCGCACCGCTTGACGCAGCGCGTTGCCGTCAATGGTCATCTGGATCCCCCTGATCGATCGTCGTCTCGATCATCAGGGTGGGATATCGCACTGGAGCGGGGATTGAGACTGGTTTGTATGCGACGTGTGGGCCATGCTGCGGGACAGGGGCGGCGCTAGACTGCCCGATATGCGGCGATTGACCAGTACGGTGGTCGTGGTGGCGGGGGACGGCGCTGGGGACGTGGTCGCGGGTCTGGACGGGCTGCACAACGTGCGGGCGATCCCGCGCGGGGAGCGCAGGCCGGCCGAGGTGATGGAGATCGCGGCACGGTCGGCGGCCACGTATGTGGTGCACGACGCCGATCCGCTGGCCGACGTGGCTGCGGCGTGGACGGCGTTCTTCGACGGCACCGGAGTTGTCGGCGGCCTGGAAGTGGCCATCGAGGCGGCGCTGGGCGAGCTGCGTGCCGACCGGCTGGTGCTGCCCGACTACTACCTTGTGCTGGATCCCGACGGGATGGCGGAGACCTGGCGGCACTGGTGGCTCGGCGTGCTGGCAGGTGCGGCGCCCGTACGGGTCGTGCCGGCGCACCCCTCGGCGGGCGCGGTCGCGGAGCAGCTGGGCCGGCTGGCCGCGGGCCGTTGGTGGCCCGCGGACCTGGAGGCGTGGCTACGCGGTCTCCCGCGGGTGGTGCCCGACCGCGCCGGCCTGCCGAGCGGTGGCGTCGTGGTGGCGTAGGGCGCGCGTCAGTTCGGGTTGCCGGCGTGGGTGAGGGTCTCCCAGGCGACGAAGAGGTTGTTTGTGCCCGCCGGGCGCTGCCGCTCGGTGAGAGCCTGAGTGTTGCTCATCGCGATGCCCATGCGGTTGTTCAGGGCGTTGAAGCCGACCTCCGTGACCGGGCCCAGGCCCAGCGTGAGGCCGCCGCCGCACAACCAGGACAGGACGGCTGTGCCGAGCTGGTATTTGGCGTGCAGGCCGAGCGCGTGCCGCAGCCGGTCGGCGATCTCCGGGTAGAGGTCCTGCCCCTGGATCCGGGAGGTCTCGGCGATGTGCGCGATCGCCGCCAGGCCGTAGCCGGTGTGGGTGAAGTCGCGGCAGGTCTCCTGGGACAGCCCGTTGACGAAGGTCTCCTGGCCATGCCAGTACGCGACGATCTCGTCCCGCGTGTCGATGCTGCTGCCGGCCGGTCCCTTGGGAAGAGCGCCGTCACCGGTGAGGTAGATGTAGGCGGGCATGCGGGCCCGGAACGTGCTCACGGCCTTGTCATAGGCTGCCCTGTCCTCCAGGAACACCGCGATCCCGATGGCCGCGTCCATCATCGACAACTCCCAGTTGCCGTTGGTGGTGGCCCGGCCGTTGATGACCTCGGGCAGGTAGACGTTCCTGAGCATGGTCGCGAAGCGGTTGACCCCCGTGGCGGACCACCCGGTGGAGGTGTACCGGATGATCTCGGCCGCCCTGGGCCAGGACGAGCCTGCCCACCCCGTCTGGAGCGGGGCGTTGCTGTTGGTGTGGTCGGTGATCACGGCGGACCAGGCGTCCATGATCTGGATGGCCTTCTGCGCGTACCGGCTGTCGCGCGAGATGTACCAGATCAGCGCGTCGGTGTACGCGGCCAGCGCGTCCTGGCGCTCGTCCGTGCAGCCGTAGTTGGGATTCGAGTACGAGCCGCACTCCACGACGGCCCGCGGCTTCGGGGTACGTGACAACGACGCGAGGCTGCTGGCGACCATCTGGTCGTAGGCGGCCTTCCACGGCTGGGCGCCGGCGTTGACCTTGGAGCGGACGAAGTCGAGCTGGGCCCTGCTGACGAGCACGCCGGGATGTGCGAAGGCGGCCGGGGCGCTGCGGGCCACGGCGGCGGGTGCCGGCACGGCTCCGGTGCTCAATGTGATGACCAGCGCGACCGTGAGTAACAACAGGCTCCCGCGACTACGGGGACGGACCATGAGGCGGCTCCTTGATTAGGAAAGTTTCCTAAAAGTGTTGAGATCGTAGTCCTGACACCGCCTCCTTACAAGGGCCCGCGGGCGGTGAAAGAGTGGGCAGGACGCCCGACCGGCCGGTATTAATTCCGCGATAAGCGCATTTGTCAGATCGGCCGCCCTTAAGATCATGATGATCGACTCCGTGAGGAAGGACACCTGTGGCCGAGCAACAGGACGAGTGGAAGAGCGCGATCGACACGACCAGGCCCAGCATCGCGAGGGCCTACGACGTCGTCCTACACGGCAAGGACAACTTCGAGGTCGATCGCGCCTTCGTCGCGGAGATCGTCAAGGTCGTTCCGGAGATCTACGACGTGGCGACCTACAACCGCCACATGCTGGGCCGCGGCGTCCGGTTCCTGGTCGACCAGGGCGTCACCCAGTTCGTCGACCTCGGCTCGGGGCTGCCGACCGTGGAGAACACCCACCAGGTCGCCCAGCGCGCGAACCCGGAGTCGCGCGTCGTCTACGTCGACAACGACCCCATGGTTCTGGCCCACGGCCGGGCCCTGCTGGCGGAGAACGAGCGCACCGCCGTGGTCACCTCGGACCTGCGCGACCCGGCGGCGATCCTCGCCGACGAGGCCGTCGCGCGGCTCATCGACCTCGGCCGCCCGGTCGGTGTGATGCTGGTCGGCATCCTGCACCACCTGCACGACGACGAGGACCCGCGGGGAATCGTCGAGGCGTACATGGCCGCGGTCCCGTCCGGCAGCTACCTCTTCATCACCCACTTCTGCGATTCGAGCCAGGACTCGCGTGACGCGGAGAAGAAGTTCCTCGCGCTGCTCGGCACCGGCAGGTTCCGCACCGTCGCGGAGATCACCGCCTTCTTCGACGGGTTCGAGCTGGTGGAGCCGGGTGTCGTCCCACTGCCTCTGTGGCGTCCCGAGGCGGCCGTTCCTGACGAACTGACCGTGGGCCAGCGCCTCATGTTCGGCGGCATCGCCCGCAAACCCTGACCGCGTCCCCTCCACTCAGCCGGCGTGCCGGCCGGACGGAGGGGAGCCGGCCGTCACGGCGTCGACGGCTGAGCGGGGAGGGGCGAGGGCGGGGCCGGCTGGTGGCGAGGGTCGGCGAGCTCGTGGGCGGAGCGGGCCAGCCAGATCATCATCAGGGCGTCGGCCGCCACCGCGGCGTCGTCGGAGATGTGCCGCCCCGCGAGCGCGAACAGCAAGCCCACCAGCGGGAAAACGAACGGCACCACCAAGGCGGCGATGCCGTACACGACGGTGGCCCCGTGCCAGCGGCTGTCGTGCCGCTGCGCCCGCAGGACCAGCACCGTCCAGATCAGGCCCGCCACGCCACAGATCACGGCCAGCCAGCCGGGCACGGGCCAGTCGAGAACGTCGAGCACCTCGATGGCGGCGATGCCTCCGTACGCCAGCACACCCGCCGCCCGCGCGCCTTCGGCGAACTCCAGGTTGCGTCCCAGCACCGGCTGGAACAGCAACACGACCACCCACATCACCATGGCGTAGATCACCGCCGCCCACCACGGCCAGGCCGGCGCGATGGCGTAAAGCAGCGAGGACGCCGCCGCGGCGTACAGGGCCACCCGCAGCCGCCGCTCGTTCCGGTCCAGCTCCGGCGGCGGCCCCGCCAGCGGCCCGCGTACGCTCTGCCACAGCGCCCACGCCCACGGCAGGCCGGCAAGGATCAGGATGAGCACGTTCGGCCACGTCACAGCGACGCTGTCACTCACCTCCGTGAACAGCGTCAAGCGCCACAACGCGCCCAGGTCGCCGGCGGTCAGCGCGATCACGGCGGCGACCGCCAGCGCGACGACGTACACACCCGTGATGAGCAGGGCGGGAATGCCTAAGCGGTAGCGACGAGGCACGTGACACATCCGGGGGGCGCAGCGGATCGAACGCCTCACCTTAGCGAGGCGGCGCCGCGAAGTCGATCAAGCATCGCGCCGGCCGTGGCGTCGGCGCGATAGGTGAGGGCGCTGTCGGCGCGTTTCAGCAGCTGGGAGGGTGCAACCGCGCTGGAGTTCGCTCGTCCTTGGGGCCGGCGACCGTGACTGCCGCGGGTGAGCATCTGGTTGTCGCCTGCCATGGCCTGCAGGGCCGTGTCGAAGTGGCCGTCGGTGAGCGTCGTCAGGACGAACGTGACGTCGACGTCGCCGCTGATCCCATCCATGGCGTCCAGCAGGGAGAACAGCAGCGGGCTGCTCTCGTACTGGCTGCGGTCTTCGGCGATGAGGTCGACGTCCTCGACGACCACGATGGACGGCTGGAGCTTGCGGGCCATCGCCATCGCGTAGTCGATCTTGCGCATGGCGGGCCCCGTCATCAGCACCGTCGTGTGCTCGCGCAACCGGCTGATGAGGTAGCGCGTGGTGTGGGTCTTGCCGGTGCCGGGCGGGCCGTAGAGCAGCAGCCCCCGGCGCAGGTGCTGGCCGGCCGCGGTGAGGCGGCCGGCCGGCTCGGCGATGCCCACGATGTGATCCTCGATGGCCTCGAGCCGGCCCTCCGGCAGGATCACCTCCTCGGCGCCCAGTTGCGGGCGCGGTCGTGGCGACCAGGCCGAGCTGCACGACCTTGCCGACGATGCCGAACCGTTCGGCTCCCGGGGAGTGCACCTCCAGGTAGCGGTCGGCCGCGGTCTGCAGCGCCGCGTGCTCGTACAGCCGGTACTTCTCCTCCACCACCACGACATCGCTGAGCGGGCAGCCGAGATGATCGGTCACCTTGGCGCCGGGCAGGCCCTGAGGAATGAGCAGCCCCTACTCAATCGCCGACTGGTCGCGGGGCGTGCTAACTTGAACATGAGTGTTCAATTTAAGGAGGTTCGGATGAGTCTCGACACGGCTCCCCCCAAGGTGCGCGCCGGCGGATGGGGCGTGTTGGTGCTGCTGTGCCTGGCGCAGTTCATGCTGATCGTGGACATCACGGTCGTGCAGGTGGCGTTGCCGACCATCGGCACGGACCTCGCGCTCGACCGTGAGTCGCTGACATGGGTGGTGACCACGTACACGCTCTGCTTCGGCGGCCTGATGGTGCTCGGAGGGCGGCTGTCCGACGCGTTGGGCGCGCGCCGCACGCTCCTCGCCGGACTCGGGCTGTTCACGGCGGCCTCACTGATGTGCGGGCTGGCCGGCAGCGGCGCCATGCTCATCGCCGGGCGGGCGCTGCAGGGCGTCGGCGCGGCGTTGCTCTCGCCGGCGGCGCTGGCCGTCGTCATCGCCACGTTCCACGGTGAGCGGCGCGGGCGGGCACTCGGCGTCTGGGCGGCCATCGGCGGCACGGGCGCGGCCCTCGGCGTGCTGCTCGGCGGCGTGCTGACCGCGGGGCCGGGGTGGACGTGGGTGTTCTTCGTGAACGTTCCGATCGGGCTGGCGGTGCTCGCGGCCGTGCCCGTCGTGGTGCCGGCCACGCCCGGGCGGAGCGAGCGGGTCGACGTGCCCGGCGCGCTGCTGGTCACGCTGGCGACGGCGCTGCTGATCTACGGGCTGGTGACGGCGGGCGACGCCGGCTGGGGAGCGATGGGTACGGTGCTGCCGCTGGTCGGGGCCGTGTTGCTCTACGTCGTGTTCGTGGTGGTCGAGCGGTCGGTACGGTCACCGCTGATGCGCGCCGAGACCCTGGCCAGGCGGCCGGTGATCTCGGGGACGTTCGTCATGCTGGTGGCGACCGGCCTGATGCTGGGCCTGTTCTTCATCAGCTCGCTCTACCTTCAGCACGTGCTGGGCTTCAGCGCGTTGGAGACCGGGCTGCTCTTCCTGCCGGTGGCCATCGCGATCACCATCGGGGCGCAGCTCGGCGGACATCTCATCGGCAGGATCGGCGGACGGCCGGTGGCGGTGGCGTCCTTCGTGGTCACGGCGGCGGGGGCGGCGCTGATGACCCGCATCTCGCCCGACGCGAGCGCGTACACCACCTTGTTGCCGGGGTTCGTGCTGGCCGCGCTGGGCATCGGGCCGGCGTTCGTGACGGCCACCACCACCACCATGGCGAACATCCCGCCCGGCGAGAACGGCGTCGCCTCCGGCGTGATCAACACCTTCCACGAGCTCGGCGGCTCGATCGGCGTGGCCGTCGTCTCCACTGTCGCCGCGTCAAGCCTCGTGCCCGGCTCGGCAGGGGGCATCGGCGGCTTCGTGGCGGGGCTCACGCTGTGCGCCGTCGTCGCGGGCGTCACGGCCGCCGTCGCGCTGGGGCTGGTGCCGGCGGGCAAACCGGCGACGGCGTTCGTCGGCCACGGCCACGGCCACTGACCGACCCGGGCGGGCTCGCGGCGCTCGTGTCCGAGCACGGGCTGCGATCGGTCACCATGTCCCAGATCGCTTGCCTGGCACGAACGGCAGGTGACCGCACACCTGGAACATCTCGCCCGGGTCCGCGATCAGGCCGGCGACGCCGAAGCGCGGCTCCACGCCGTCCTCGAGGCCTATGCGCACATCACCCAGCAGTCGCGCGGGCACGGCGAGAGCGCGCGCATGGCGTTCCTGCACCGCGATGAGCAGCTCACCCGGCCGCAGCGTCGGCTCCATGACCTGATCCGGGACCTCCTGGCAGAAGGCGTGCGGACCGGCGCCTTCCCTGGTCACGGTCATCCTGGCCGGGCTCAGGCCTGCCACGTGATGCTCACGCAGCCACCGAGCGCCGGCCAGGGGCAGCTTGGTCGCGTCGTGCTCAGGTGCACTTCAGGCGCGGCTCGGGCGCGTAAACGGTGTGGAACTTCTGCTTGCGCACTTCCTTGCCGCCCTGCCGGAAGATGCGCCACACATCGATGGAGAAGCCCTCGGCGCCTTCCATCGGGATGCAGTCGGGATCGGTTTCGCTGAGCGTGTCGAACGGCTTGACGTCGTAACGAGGCGAAGTCTCCGACTCGATGGTGAAGCGCTGCGTGCTCCAGAACTCAACGGTGACGGAGGTGCTGGTGTAGGAGGTCTTGATCAGCACTCCATAGGGGGAGTCGTTGCGCCACCGGAAGTCCGGCTGAGGATAGGAAACCGTGGACTCCCGCCCCGCCGGGTAGCGCGAGATGTAGTACTGGTGCGGCCGGTGCTGCACGTCCTCGAATCCGCCGAAGAACACCGCGTTGAACATGGTGGTGGCGAACTGCGACACACCGCCGCCGACATCGTTCACGAACCGGTTGTTGAGGATCATCGGCGCCTCGACGAACCCCCGCGCCTTGTCGCGCTTGCCGACGATCCCGTTGAGCGAGAACGTCTCGCCGGGTTTGACCACGTATCCATCCACGATGTCCGCGATGCGGTGGATATTGGTGACCCTGGGCGCGCAGCACGGGTGGTAGGTGGTGAAGGAGCTGACCTTCTTCTTGATGCCGAGCTTCCTGGCCAGCGTGGTGGTCACCCGAGGCTGCGTCTCGGTCACGGGCACCTTCACGCTGCGCCGGCCCGCCGCGAGGGCGGTGGAGATCGCCGTGCCGAGGCCCTTGGCGTCGATGCCGCGGCCCGGGCGCGCGGGAATGACCTGCGGCTTGCCTTTCACGATCTTGAAGGAGGCGTCTTGAGGGCGCTGGCTCTCGTCGATGAGCTGCTTGTTCAGGTCGGGCAGGAGATCCTTGGCGTTGAGGACGGGGCGGAGGCCGCCCCGTCCGTCGGCGGCCCAGCGCAGCGCCCCGGCCACTTGAGACCCGGACAGTTCGGCGCTCTGACTGCCGTTCACGAGAGCGAGCGGGCCGGCGACCGCGGTGCGGGCGAGGCCGCCGGCGATGCGACGTACCTCGTCCGGCGAGGTCGCGGGCGGCCGTGAGCGCGTGGTGAGCGTGACCGAGGAGCGGCCGCTCAGGAAGGCGTCGCGGATGGTGTCCGCCGCGCCGGCTCGGTCGAGGACGCGGCCGGGTTTGGGGATGATCGGCTGCGGCTGCGTTTCCTTGTAGCGCACGCCGCCCTCACGGGGTTTGGCGTCCACGGTACGCGCCAACTTGGCGAGTTCGCCGGTGAGGCGAGCCTCGTCGAGTGCGATGCGGGGGCGCAGCTCGCGCCGGCCGGAGCCGAACAGCGAGCGCACCACCCCGGCGGGGGTGCTCGCGCCGTCCAGCGCCGCCTCGACCGATGCCGGGACGTCCACCCCTATCCCCAGCTCGGAGGGCGTCCGGCGCATCGACTTGCCGGCGGCCGACAGCGTCAGGGGGCGGGCCAGGCGCGCGCCGAACTCGCGCTCCAGTCGTGAACGGGCCTCGGCCTCGGACAGGCCACCGACGTCCACGCCACCGATCCGCGTGCCGCGCGGCACTTGGCCGGCCAGCGCAATCGCGGGTATCGCATAGGCCAGGACGACCACTGAGCCCAGAGCCGCCACGATGACGGCGACCCGGCGCCGTCCGGACGGGGCGCTCCTGGCCGGGCCTTCCTGACGGTCGACGCCGCGCCGGCTCACTACAGGTTCCACGGGACGGTGGTCGTGCGTGGTCGGGGGCTGGCATCGCGCATGCGGAGCATAGTAGTAGCCATCGTAGATGGCCTCCTCTGATGGCTCGGCGCTCGAGCCGTTCGTTCGAGGCCTCTCCATGACATACGGATGGCGGGGCGTCACGGCCCACTTTCACCTGGGCGTACGTGCTCACCACGTCATGAGAGGTCGGGCAGCCCCAGGTCGAGGTTGGGCCGGTCGATGCCGCCGTCCACCTCCAGCACCTTGCCCGTCAGATAGCGGGCCGCCGGGGAGGCCAGGTAGAGCACGGCGGCCGCCACGTCCTCCGGCTCGCCTATCCGCCGCAGCGGTGTGGCCTGCTCCATCCGGGTGCGCAGGTCCTCGTCGTTCATGACGATGTCGAGCGCGGAGGTGGCCACCGCGCCGACGGCGACCGCGTTGACCCGCACGGCGGGGGCGAGGTCCAGGGCGGCCAGCCGGGTGTAGTGCGCGAGCGCCGCCTTGGCGGTGCCGTACGCCAGGTAGCCGCGGCCGGCCACGCGGCCCACGGCGGAGGAGACGTTCACGACCGCGCCGCCGCCCTCCAGCAAGTGGGGGACGGCGGCCCTGGTCAGCTCGTGCGCGATGCCGACGTTGAATTGAAACGCGTTCTCGAGGTGCTTGCGCTTCGTGTCGAGGAACGCTCGGGGCAGTGCGCCGCCCACGTTGTTCACGACGATGTCCAGCCGCCCGAAGGCGTCCGCGGTGCGCGCCGCGAGCGCCTCGGCGGTGCCCGGCACGGACAGGTCGCCGGGGACGACGAGGGCTCGCCGGCCCGCCTTCTCCACCTGGTCGGCGACCGCGCGGAGCTGCTCCTCGGTGCGTGCGCAGAGCACCACGTCCGCCCCTGCCTGGGCGAGGGCGACGGCGGTGGCGGCGCCGATGCCCCGGCCCGCGCCGGTGACGATCGCGGCGGCGCCGGTGATCTGGAAACGGTCCAGGATCATGCGCTCAGCCTAGGGCTCGCTATAACTTGTTTCAATGGACTTACCGCCTGCGCGGGCCGACGAGACGATCGTGGTGTCGTCGCCGGCCCGCGCTGGTGCCGGACCCGTGGCCGGGTCGGCTGTGGCGGTTACAGGTAGTCGTTCAGCCAGTTCTGCGCGACGGCGATGTCGATGCGCTGGTAGCCGCCGAGGTAGCGGCAGTTCTGCGTGTAGCCGTAGCTGGTCACCGCGACGAGGGAGCCCTTGAGGAACACGGGGCCGCCCGAGTCGCCGAAGCAGGTGCCACCGCCGCCGCGGGTGTCGTGGTAATTGCCGTTGGCCTGGAGGATCTGCTCGGTGAGCTTCTGTCCGGGCTGAGTGGTGTAGCGGCGCTCCAGGGGGTAGCTCATCGGCTGCGGCTTCTGGGGGCCGGTGACCGGCTTACGCACCTCCGTGCCGTACCCGACGAAGTCGAACAGCGTCTTGCTCAGCGCCGGCGGGCCGTAGGCGTCGAGGAACCGCAAGGACGCGATCTTGGCCGGAGTGATCCCGGAGACCGCCTTGTCCAGGACGATCACGCCGACGTCGTTCCAGTTGTCGAGGTCGGTGAAGTTCGAGTACTGCGGGTGGGAGTGCGCCGTGCCGGACAGGGCGCCGGCGGCGGTGATCTCCGCAGCCGTGTAGCCCTTGCTCGGGTTGGCCGCCACGGGGAACGGCGCCGGGGGCTCCTTGGCGATCTCCGACTTGAACGTCACCAAGGTCTTGCCGAGTGTTCCCTCGGTACAGTGCGCGGCGGTGACGAGCACGGTCGGCGAGACCAGCGTCGCGGAGCACCGGAAGCGGCCGTCAGGCTGGTAGAACATGATCAGCCCGACATTGGGGTGGCGGTTTCCGTCGGGTTCCCCGCCGGTGATGGCTTGAGCGGGCATGGCGACGGTGAGCACGGCGAGGGCTGCGGTGAAGATCGCAGCGGCCAGACGAGTTAATGATCGCACTGGGTAATTTTCCTTTCCTGATACTCGTGCTGTTCTGCCACCGATGTGCGCGCGGATCAAGTCCAGGAACCTGAGAGTCTGCTGTCAGCTGCGGGCACCGCGACGGCTTGTCGGCGCCGCTGCGGGGGGCCAACGGCGCGACAACACTGCTCGGTAGCCGCCCCGAGGTGGCCGGAAAATCGTTCGCTCTGCCGTACAGCCTCCGGCAGCATGGCCAAGGCGCTGTCGGCATTCGGGAGGGCGGATGGCTGTGCACGGATCACTTGAGGACTCCGGGGGTCCCTCTATACGAAAATCGGCGGTTCTGCTGGTCCTGCGCTACTACTGCGGTGAGCTGAAGCGCCAGTGGCGGGTCTCGGTGCCCGCCCTGACGCTCCCGGCGATGGGGAACATCTGCCTGTTCTACCTGGCGCCGCTGGCGGTCGCCGGGCTCGTGGGGCATCTCTCCGAGGGCGGGGACGGCACCGTCGCCGCGTTACTGCCGTATGTGCTCGCGTTCGGCGGGTTCCTGCTGGCGGGCGAAGTGCTGTGGCGGGTGGGACTGCACTTCCTCAACCGTACGGATGCCCGGGGGATCGAGCGGCTCGGCGTGGTGGGCATGGACGAGCTGCTGACCAAGGACGCCGCCTTCTTTCACGACAACTTCGCCGGATCGCTGACCAAACGGGTGCTGGGATTCTCCTCCAGGTTCGAGGAGTTCGCCGACACGCTCACCTTCTCGATCATGGCCAAGGTGGTGCCGCTGGCCTTCGCCTCGGTCGTGCTGTGGCGCTATCACCCACTGCTGGTCATCGTTCTCGTGGGCCTCATCATCGTCACCGGCTTTCTCGTCGCTCCGCTCATCCGCCGTCGCCAAGCGCTGGTCGACGAACGTGAGGCGGCCAAGGTGCTGGTGTCGGGCCACGTCGCCGATGTGCTGGCCAACATGGAGACGGTCCGCGCGTTCGCCGCCGAGGATCGCGAAGCCACCGAACACCGGGCCAGGGTCGCCGAGCAGGGCAGGCTGTCGCTGCGCTCCTGGGATTACGGCAATCTCCGGGTGGACACCGTCGTCGCCCCGCTGTCGGTCCTCACCAGCGCCGTGGGCCTGCTCCTCGCCGTGGCACTGCGGGGAGGCCTGGGGGTGGAGGCCATCGTGGTGACCTTCTCCTACTACTCGACCACGATCAGCATCATGTTCGAGTTCAACCAGATATACCGGCGCATCGAGAGCGTGCTCACCGAAGCCGCCCAGTTCACCGAGCTGCTTCTCGTGCCGCCGACCGTGGTGGATCCAGCCGACCCGCAGCCGCTGCGCCCGGCCGACGCGAGCGTACGCTTCGAGCGGGTGAGCTTCGCCTACGCCGATGGCCGGCCGTTGTTCGAGAACCTGGATCTGGACATCCCCAGCGGCGCCAAGATCGGGCTGGTCGGCCAGTCCGGCGGCGGCAAGAGCACCCTGACCCGGCTGTTGCTGCGTCTCATGGACGTCGGCGGAGGCCGGATCCTGATAGGCGGCCAGGACATCGCCCGCCTGCGTCAGGCCGACCTGCGCAGTCTTATCGCCTATGTCCCGCAGGAGCCCGCCATGTTCCACCGGTCGGTGCGTGACAACATCGCGTTCGCCCGGCCGGGGGCCACCGATGCCGAGATCCACCGGGCCGCGCAGGCGGCGCATGTCATGGAGTTCGCCGACTCTCTGCCGAACGGATTCGACACCTTGGTCGGCGAGCGCGGCGTCAAGCTCTCCGGCGGCCAGCGGCAACGCCTCGCCCTGGCGCGCGCGATCCTGCGTGACGCCCCGATCCTGCTGCTGGACGAGGCGACCAGCGCCCTGGACTCCGAAAGCGAAATCCTCGTTCAGGAAGCCCTGTGGCACTTGATGCAGGACCGTACCGCGCTCGTGGTCGCGCACCGATTGAGCACCGTCGTCCGCATGGATCGGCTTGTTGTGCTCAACCGCGGACACATCGTGGAGCAGGGCACCCACAGCGAGTTGCTCCAGGCCCAAGGTCCCTACGCTCGGCTCTGGCGGCATCAATCCGGTGGCTTCCTGGTCGATGACGACACCCCGGACGGCGATCCACCGGTGAGCCGAAGCACGCGCCAGGCGATCACGTGATCGCCACGGGACCGAGCCGAGCGGTGACCAGAGCGGGAGTGGCGCACCCTGTCGCCACTCCCGCTCGGCGTCCGCGTGTCTTCGGAGGTCAGCTCGCGCTGCAGGAGACCGTCGGCCAGGTGGTGTTGCCGTTGTGCTGGATCGTCGCACCCCAGTTGTTGCCGCTGCCGTTGGGTCTGGCGGTCAATACCTGGGCACTGGGGTAGCTGGCGCTGATGTTCCAGGTGGCGATGATCTTCGCTGGAGACGGCACGTTCATCGTCACGGTCCAGTTGCTCGAGCCGCTGACCGAGACGTTGAGGTTGTATCGGTCGCTCCACTGCTGGCCCGCGGACAGCGTCGCGGTGCAGCCACCGCCGCCGCCACCGCCGCCACCGGAGGAGCCGCCCACCGTGATATTGGAGCTCCCGCTGCTTTGATATCCCTCTGTTGCGAGGATCATGTAATCATGGGTGCCGAGATTCATTCCATAACGGGCCCATGCGTCAAAGTGATTGCCGGAGGTTATGGTTCCGCCCGTTTTCTTCGACTGCCGGACGCTCCAATACTGATTGAAGGTTCGGGTGCCTTCGATGGAGGGAGCGTTGTAGCGCGTCGTCTGGTAGATGTCGTACGTACCGCCATCGCTGGTGACCGTGCCCTTGTACGTTCCGGTAGGCCGGTAGGTGCCCCAGTTGTCGACGATGTAATACTCCACGAGTGGATTTCTCGTCCACCCGTAGAGCGTCAGATACGCATTGCCGGACGGATTGAAGCTGCCTGAGTAGTTCACGGTTCGGCGTCCGCCGGGGTTCCAGCCCTTGCCGGCGACGAAGTTCCCGGTGTTGCGCCATGAGGTGCTGTAATTGCCGCCGGATCCCAGTTCCATGGAGACCGTTCCGGCACTGTCGGTCCAGAACGAATAGAAGTAGCCGTTGTTGGTGCCGGTTTGATTGGACGTGATGGGGGCCGCGTGGGCGATTCCGGGCGGCATCGTCACAGCCAGGACCAGTGCTACGGCTACGGCACAGGCGCGGCCGATGAGCAGCCTGGTGCGGCCGCGTCTGCGACTCTTCGAGCGGGTGGGGGCGCCGTTCATGTGCGTGCTTCCTCCTCGTGAAGGCTGGCGGGGGCGCACAGGGTGATCCAGGACGAAACTATCGGTGCGATGGCGAAAGTGTCGGACGCCTCGATCGAGTTGTCAACGGTCTTTGCAGGGAAGTGAAGATCTTGGGGGTGCGTTTCGCCTGTATGCTGGCTCTTCCTCATGCAATGCGGCAGATGAAAGTTTCGTATATCTTCCGAAACATGCCAAGATTGGCACCATCATCGAGCCCGTTCGGGTCCGGGCGGATTGTCGGAGCCGGCCGTTAGGGTCCGGGCCATGATCGCTTGTTTACGGCGGGCGCGCCGAACCCGCGGCGCCTGGTGGAACGAGGTGCCCGCATGAATCCCTGGCTGGAGGTCCTCGACCGCATCGAGGCGGGTGACGACGAGGACCTGGCGAAGTTCCTGGACGGGCTGAGCGACTTGGGCCGGCGGGCGGTCGCCATGCAGCTCCCGGGCCACCTGACCGAGGAGCTGCGCGGCGGGTTCGTAGCCCGCCGGGAGATCGAGGGCCTGGCGCCCGGATACCGGCTCGCGGGGGCGGCCTGCTTCACCGGGGCTCAGCAGGTGGCGGCCTGGCTCAACCGCAGGGAGCTGCGCCTGGTGCGCGACCCGGAGCAGGACGCCGGCCGCATCGTGTCCCTGCTGCGGCGCCGCTCCGTGGGGTGGCGCCGTGACCTTGCCGCCCGGTTGGTGGACCGGCTGAGGCCGCCGACCGGCAGGACGTGGGGGCGCATGGAAGGCATGCCCGGCTGGGACCTGGCCGCCGCACTGGTGTCCGAGACGGGCCTCGAGCTGCCGGACGGCGACGCCTTCGTCGTTGGATGGGTCTGGCGGCTGTCCCTGCGGCGGCGCGGGCGCGGCCCTGGCATCGACGGCGATCCGCTGCTCGGTCCCCTGCTGCCGCGCCTGTTCCAGGTGCGGGGTGTGGCCGACCCGCTCCTGAGCATTGTCGGCGAGTTGGCCGTGCTGGCCGATGAGGGCCGAGTGTCCCGCGGGACCCTGATCGACGGCTGCGCCGGCCGGTTCCTGACCGGTGGCCCGGCCGAGGAGATCGACCCGTTCATACGGCTCTGGCGGCTGCTGCGGCCGGAGCCGGAGGAGATCCCGGTCCTCGACTTCGTCCGCCTGCTGCCGGCGGCCGCCCCGCCGCTGGCGGAGCTCGCGCTGGAAGAGCTGCAGCGGGCCGAGACCGCGGGGTTGCTGGACGACGAGCTGTTCGCCGAGGCCGTGGGGTCGCTGGCGTACCGGCTGGAGAAGAAGCTCCTCCAGGCCGCTGTGCAGTGGCTGGCGCAGACGCCCGCGCCACGGAGCGGCGGCGCGGTGCCCGCGCTGGCCACCGTGTTCGACGTGGACACCCCCGCCCTGCGGGCACGCGCGGTGCGGCTGGCGGTCAAGCTGGCCCCGCACGCGGACGACACCGGCAGGGAGGCGATCCGCGAGGCCGCGGCCCGGCTGCCCGCCGATCTGCGGGAGCGCGTGGCCGCCGCCTACGGCGTGATCACGGGGGTGGAGCCGGAGCAGCCGGTCGCCGCCGTTCTGCACGCGCCCGCGCTGCCCGCCCTCGCGCCGCCGGTCGCCTCGCAGGCCGAGCTGGTCGCGGAGCTGCGGGCGCTGGGCTGGTCGGAGGAGCCGCAGCAGTGCGAGCGTGTCCTGGCCGGGCTTGTCGAGCTGACCCACCGCGACCGCGACGGCATGGCGGCGGCGCTGCGGCCGTGGTGGGAGGAGAGCCGGCCGCAGCCGGGGGACCCCAACGTGTACGTGTTCGACCGTGACGGCCACGACCGCGGCGTCCACATCCTGCTGGCCCGCTGCGCGCTGGCGGTGGTGGCGCCCGAGCAGAGCCGGCAGGTGAGCACGTCGCTGGCCGAGACGAACGCGTACCCCATCTTCAGCGAGTGGCCGCCCCAGCGGTTTGTCCGGCGCCGCCTGGAGGAGGTGATCGCGCTCTTCGAACGTGGGGAGACGATTCCCGCGCTGCTCGCCACGCCGACCGCGGCCACCGGCCACGTCGACGCCGCGACCTTGGTGGGGCGGATGGAGCGGCTGGGGGAGAGCGAGCCGCTTGCGGCCGACTTCGAGCAGGCGCTGCTGCGGCTGCCCCGGCACATCGATCCCGAGCTGCTCGTACGGGCGGAGAAGCTGCCATCACAGGCGGGCCGGGCGCTGGCCGCGTGGTTGCGTGACGGCGGGTGGCCCGACCCCGCCGTGGACTGGGAGCTGCATGAGGAGGACAGGCCGAACTACTACGCCCCCCGCAGCTGGTCCCAGCAGCTGCGCTCCACGGTCGTGCCGACCGCGGGCCTGCCCGCCTGGCTGGAGAAGCTGTGGGTGGCCGAGCCCCCGAGCATCTATCTCTCCTACCCGCGCGACGCCTTGTGGTGGCCGATGATCATGCCCTCACACCGCGAAATCGTGGCCGCCTGGCTCGTGCGCTGCATGCCCTGGCTGTCCCGCTCCAATGACGTCAGGATGGAGGCCCTGGCGGCTCTGGCCCATGGCGAAGGCCCCGCGGGGGCCGCCACCGCGGTCGCGATCGCGGGCGGGCTGGGGCACCGGCGGGACGCGCAGCGTGCGGAGGCGGCCGGCGCGGCGCTCACGCTGGCCGCACGCGGGCAGTTCCCGGCTGCCGACCTCGGGTGGGCCGTCGCGGAGCTGATCCGGCACGAGTTCGTCGTGCTCAAGCGGATCACCGCCCCACTCGGCGACCTGACGGCGGCCGGCGCGCACGACGAGGTGTGGCGGACGCTCGCCGTGGCCCTTCCGCTCCTGCTGCCCGGCCCAGGCGAACGGCCGCGCGCCGGGCTGGGCGAGCTGCTGGGCGTCGCCGCGCGGGCGGCTGTGCTCGCGGGCGCGCAAGGCGAGATCTTCGGGCTGGCGGAGATGGCCGCGCGCAAGGGGTCGAGCCTCGTGCTGTACGAGGCGAGACGCCTGTACGAGGCCATCTCCCAGTGACGGCTCACCGGTGCCGGCGCCGCCGGCCGCTACTGCCAGCCCGTCAGCTCAACCGAGACCACGAGCGGGTCGCGGTCCAGGGCCGCCAGGGCCGAAGGCCGGACGGCGGCGGTCAGCAGCGTGTCGGTGAGCGCGGCGCGTACCTCGACGCCGGGTGGCCGGTATCCCGGCTGCGACACCTCGACCACGCCGGTCGCCGGATGGTCGTGTGCCCAGCGCTCGTCGCCCAGCAGCCAGGCCCGGACGCGCGCCTTGCGGTACGCGCCCGGGTCCTGGCCACCGGCAGGGATCATCCTTGCGCCAGCTTCTGCACAGCCCTGAGCGCCTCGGCCACCTCGGCCCGGCCGTGCCCGTAGCGGGCGTGCCACCCTTCGGCGGGGGGCGGGTCGGTACGGGCCGCCAGGATGACGATCCGCCGCAGCGTCTCGATGTCCAGTTCGACGCCGCGGGCGTCGGCTTCGGCCAGGACCAGCGCCGTCAGACCCGTGACAGCGGGGGCCGCCATGCTGGTGCCCGACTTGGCGATGACGCCGGTGCCGGTCTTGGAGCGGGCCGCGACGACCTTGTGCCCGGGGGCGCTGAGTTCAGGTCGCTGCCTGCCATCGCGGGTCGGCCCCGACGCCGAGAAGCCGGACAGCGGGCTGCCCTGGGTGTGCGCGTCGTAGGAGCCGACCGCCAGGGCAAGCCGTCCGCAGGCGATGGAGCCCAGGGTGTGGCTGTTGTCGCGCGGCTCGGCGAACGTCGTCTGCACGACGTTGCTCCGCTCGATCCACGCGTGGTAGCCGCCGTCGTCCACCTGCTCACCGTGCAGCCGGATCGTCCAGGCGCCCGGAGCGGCGTGCCGCTCCAGAAAGACGTCCACCACGTTGTCGCCGTTGAGCGGGTCTGCCCTGCGGTGGCTCACGAACAGCAGAGTAGTGGTGCCGTCGTCGGCCACGAGCCTGCCGTTGGAGCCGAGCGGCACCGAGCCGAGGCTCTTCCCGGAGGGATCGATCAGCTCGGCGGTGAAGCGGTCGCGGCCGGAGTACCAGATCTCCAGCTCCCCGTGCCACTCGGGCGACGACGGGGACACCTCGGGGATCACCCAGCGTAGATCGGACGTCCCGCCCGCGGCGACAGCGCCGGCGGCGTGGACGCCGTCGTTGAAGGAGTTGCCGGCCGACAGCACGACCATCCGGTTGGGACGCTCCGACAACATCGCGTCCAGGCCCCTCTCCACCAGGCTGGAGCCGTCGTGCGGCCCACCGTTCGTGCCGATGCTGATGTTGATCGCGCACGGTCGCTCGGCCGCCTCGTCGAACAGGAATCGCACCGCCTCCAGCATGTGCACCGAGTCGCCGAGGAAATCCTCCACCACCCCCGGCCCCTGCCAGGTGATGTCGGAGTGGGAGATCTGGACGAACGCGATGGCGGACTCCGGCGCGACCCCCGGCGTCCCCGAGCCGCCGCCGTTGCCGGCGGCGATGTCCGCCACGTGGGTGCCGTGCCTGCCCGGGGAGAGGGTGGGCGGGTTCTCGCCGGGGTCGTAGCCGAGGGCGTGGTAGGGATCCTCGGCGGCCAGCGCCAGGTCGATGTCCCTGGAGCTGTGGCGCTTGCCGTACCCGAACGGGCTGTCCGGGCCGGATGCGGCGGTCTGGTCCCACAGCGCGGCGACGCGGGTCGATCCGTCCGGCCGGAGGAAGTTGCGGTGCGCGAAGTCCAGGCCGTAGTCCACCACCCCGACCACGACGCCGGCGCCGCCGGCGGCCAACGCCCCGGGTGGCCAGGCGGCCGGCGCCGCCTTGAGATCCTGGACGGTGGCCTGGAGCATCGGCATCATCGCCTGCGCCAGCTTCAGGCTGCGCACGCCCGCCGACCGGCGGATCGGCTCGATGCCGGTGAACGGCACCCGCGCGGTCACCAGCCGATGTCCGTCGATCTCGCCGATCACCGCGCCGAGCCGTACGTCGTCGCGGGCGGCGAAGGCGTCGGCATCCTCGACGAGGGCGAGGACGGCTACTTCCGTCTCGCTGCTGGTGTTGGTGGCCATGGTCAGCATGCCATCCTGATAGCGGCTCAGCGCCCACTGCAGCCGCGGGTCCATGTGCGGATAGATGCTGGTGCTTGCGAGATGCATCGCGCCCCCCTGTCCTCGTGGTTGTGCGCTCCTGCAAGAGGCAGAGTGCGCCGAAACCGCGAGGTGCGCATGAGCACCCCCCTACTCAACCGCGAGACGCTGCGACAGACGGAGGCGTGCGGCCGGGGCGCCGGACCGATGATCTCAGTCCCGGCCGGTCATGCCTGCTTGCTTCCTGTGGGACAACCAGGTCATCACCCAGAGGATCACGCCGATCGCCAGCAGCACGCCCGCGATTTGGTATTGGCCGGCCGGACGCCCGGAGGACCAGGGAAGGACCAGGTAGAGGCACGTGATCGTGCCCACCACGGGGAGGACGCGGCCCGCGTTGAAGTGCTCCGCCGTCGTCTCGTCCCTGCGCAGCACGAGAACGGACACATTGACGAGGGCGAAGACCGCGAGCAGGAGCAGCGACGTCGTCCCGCCCAGCAACGCCACGACGGGGCTGTCGGGGCTCAGCGAGACGAAGGTGATGAGCCCGAGGGCGATGGCGGTGGTGAACACGATCGCCGCCTGGGGCGTGCGCCGGGAGGGGTGAACCTTCGCCAGGAAGGACGGCAGCACGCCCTGCTTGCCCATCCCGTACAGGAGCCGGCTGGCCATCAGCATGTTGATCAGCGCGGAGTTGGCCACGGCGAACATCGAGATGAACGGCAACAGGTCGGAGATCGGGAAGCCGGGGGCCGCGGTCTGCACCACCGTCGACAGCGGGGTCTCGCTTTCGGCGAGCCGGCCGACGGGGACCACGGCGACGGCACAGATGGACACGAGGATGTAGATCAGCCCGGTGATCCCGATCCCGGTGAACATCATCCGGGGAAAGATCCGCGCCGGATCCTTGGTCTCCTCCGCCATGTTGACCGAGTCCTCGAAACCCACCATGGCGAAGAAGGCCAGCGACGTCGCGGCGCTGACCGCCAGGAACACGCTCTTGTCGGCAGGAGTCTCGAAGGCGACGACGCGGGAGAAGTCGGCGTTGCCGCCCGCGATGAAGTAGAGGCTGATCAGGATGACGAGCAGCAGGCCCGAGAGCTCGACCGCGGTGAGCACGATGTTCATCTTGACGCTCTCGGCGACGCCTCGGAGGTTGACGGCCAGCACCAGGAGCATGAAGCCCAGGGCGATCAGCAGGATGACGCTGTTGCCGACGTCCAGACCGAAACCCGCGACCAGGTTGGCCGCGAAGGCCCGCGAGGCGGCTGACGCCGAGGTGATGCCCGAGCACATCACGGCGAAGCACACCAGGAAGGTCACCACGTGTTTGCCGAAGGCCTTATGCACATAGAGGGCGGCTCCCGCGGCTTGCGGATATTTCGTGACCAGCTCCAGGTAGGAGCACGCCGTGATCAGCGCGACGATGAAGGCGATCGCGAAGGGCAGCCATGCGGCGCCACCCACCTCGCCGGCGACCTGGCCGGTCAGCGCGTAGATCCCGGTGCCGAGAATGTCGCCGACGATGAACAGCAGCAACAGGCCGGGGCCCATCACCCGCTTCAGGCTGGGCTGGCCGCTGCTGTCAGCCTCGGCAGGACTGGGGGGACTGACCTGAGACATAGGGGGTGCTCCTTGTCGTGCATCAGCCGCAGGGCTGGATGGGCATGGGCCGGTTCAGGAGTGCCGCACAACCGAGCCAGGCCCCCGCTGGCGCGGATCAGGGTTGTTTCGCTCCGCCATCTGTGGCCGACCGGCGCCCGCGCGCCAGGTCGGCCACGTGATCTCGACTGCCATTCTGACACTCTACGGTCCGTGCAGTCATCTGTGAACACAACGTCACGGTGCGCTGACACGTGACGCTTTTGGGGCGGATGAGCTGGATTCCCGCCGAGCGTTCATGGCCTACGCGTCGGTGCGGTAGACGGCGATCTCGGTCAGTGTCGGCGTGTACACCTCGGTCGGTTTCTGCCCGGTGAGCGCCACCCGAAGCCGGGAGGCCGTGACGTTGCCGAAGCCGGTCACGGTCAGGTCGTGTCCGATGCCGTCGGCACGGCTGGCGAAGGTCACCCAGGCGCCGGTCCCGGCGTCCCATCGTTGCAGGTCGAACGTCTGGACCCGCGGGTTGGTGCCTGCGTCGGTGTATTCGTCGAGGTACACCTCGTCGAAGGTCGTGTCCGTGCCGAAGTCGATGTCCAGCGTGATCGGGTAGGTCGCGTCGTCGGCCGCCGCCCAGCGGGTCGCCGGGTCGCCGTCGGTCAGCCTGTCAGCGGTGAGCGTGCCGTTCGCGCCCGGGTGCGTCGAGCTCGCGGTGGCCGGCTTGCCGAGCGCGAGGTTGACCCGGTCGTCCGTATCGTCCTCGATGGGATCGTCGTCCACCGGGTTGGCGACCTTCTCACCGATCCGGCTCTCCGCGATGCCCAGGTCCGGTGCCTTGCCGTAGTAGAGGTGCGTGCCGAGGAAGTCCTCGGTGCCCAGGTGCGGGTTGTACCGGCCGGCGTCGATGAGCGGTGAGTCGCCGCGGAGCCTGAAGTGCGCCGCGGCTGTCCGGATCCGGTCCACGCCCGCCCCGGTGACGTATTTCGCCGGGTCTCCCACGAACTTCGGGTCGACCCGCAGCCCGGCCCGGTCAGCCGGCTCCTGGCTGGAATGGGTGCCGCTCGCCTCGTAGAAGTCGTTGTTCGAGAACACCGCTTGGCGCAGGGCGCCGGTCCGGCGGTACCACGGCGTCGATTCCGTCGTGGAGGCGTTGTAGAAGATGTTGTTCAGGAAGTAGACCTTGCTCAGGAACGTCTCGTCGTGGAAGTAGTCCATCTCCGCGCCGTCGTACACGAAGGTGTTGTTCACGAAGTAGGTCGGCGAGTAGTTCGAGGACAGCATGTTCTTCACCAGCACGCCGTTGTCGTTCACGCTCAGGTTGTAGCGGGCGACCGAGTTGGAGCTGTTGCCCATATACGACATCCAGCCCGCCGGATTGTCGTGCGAGTAGTTGAACTGGTAGGTGACGTTGAAGTTCGTGTACTCCAAGTCCCACGGGGTGCCGTCGAACTCGTTGTACGGGCCGCCGTAAACCTCGTTGTACTGCATCACCGAGTCGGCGCCCGCCCACAGATAGAGCGCGACGGACACCGAGCCATACCGCTCGAGGAAGCCGTTGACCTCGTTGTACTCGACCGTCATGTTCTTGGTGTTGGCCAGCTGGATCGCGCCCTGGCCGACGCTCTCGGCGTAGTTGTGGCCGATGTAGACGTCACGGCTGTACAGGTCGCGGGTACGCACCCAGAGCTGCTCCCAGCCCTCATGGAACTTCCCGCTCTCGTCGTACTGGCCGGAGTCCGCACCGTCCGCGGCGAACCAGTTGAACGCGAACTGCACGGCGTGCAGCTCGACCTTCATGAAGGTGTTGTTCTCGATCCTGACGTCCTTGAAGTAGTAGCCGCCGGTGGCGTACTCCTTGTAATTGCGGCTGCCGAAGACCTGGAAGTTGACGCCGCCGTAGTGGATCCGCTGCCAGTTGCTCGGGCCGTCGAGATCATGGACGTACACGTTCGAGATGCGGAAATGGTCCATGATGCTGTCCGCGCCGGCCGGCAGGAGGTCGGCGTTGATGGAGACCATGATGCCGTCGCGGACGTAGCGCCCGGTGGTGATGTCGGTGGCGAAGTCGTCGTCGTTGGACAGCTCGACGTTGTTGATCTCGAAATACTGCTGGTTGCGCAGCACGATGGCCCCGGTCAGACCGACCGTGTCGGGGTTCTTCGTGCCGTCGGCGCGGAAGGGGCTCGGCACCTTGCCGTTCGCCGCGATGTACGGCTTGCGGGCGGCCGGGTCGCCGTACGCCGAGATGGTGATCGGCTTGCCCGCACTGCCCGAGCCCTTCGGCCATAACTGCTGGTCGTGCCACTGTGCGCCGCTCTTGAGCAGGATGCGGTCTCCGGGCATGAAGGTCGTCGCGTTCGCCTTGGCCAGGCTGCGCCAGGCGGTCTTCGGTGAGGTGCCGGAAGCGTTGTCGCGGCCGTTGGTGGCGTCGATGAAGTAGTCCCTGCCGCCTGCCGGGTTCGGCGCGTTGCCGGGCAGGTCCTTCTGGGCGGCGGGGGAGCGGTCCGGGGACGCGGCGGCCGGCGCGGCGGGCGCGAGTGAGCCCGCGAGGAGCGCGGCGAGCAGGGCGGCGAGGCCCATGCGCAGCGTCCGCGCCGCGGGGCGCCGGCGGGGCGGCGCGACGCGGGATACGGTGCCGACAGGTTTCATTGGTGCACATCCTCTGCGTTGATGGCGTCCACCGCCGCCGTGTCGACCTTGATGTCGCTGTTGTCCACTCGGCGCTGGAGGAACTGGGCGAACTTCTCCTCGATGAGCGACTGCCGGATGCGTCGGGAGTACTCGGCGAACGCCGCGTCCTCGTCGACGGTCTTGCCCTTGAGTTCGTAGTAGGTGATCTGGCCGGTGCCTGGGACGGGGGCGGAGATCTGGCCCGCGGCGAGCTTGCCGAGCACCGCCATGAGGTCCTGGTCGTGGACGGCCGAGCCGCCGCCGTGGTGCGTGGCGGTCGTGAGCTCGGCGCCCGGCTCTCGATCCGCGACCTCCGCCAGCCGGTCCGCCGCGGCCACCCGCCGCTGGAGGCCGGCCGCGTAGTCCTGGGGAGCGCCGTCGGGCACCGGCACCACGAGCCTCGCGTACGTGTACGTGGTCGCGTTGGCGCTCCAGGCGTCCCGGTCGGCGTCGAACGCCTGCCGGACGTCGGCGTCGGTGACCCGGAGCGGGCCGTCCGCCCTTTTGCCGAGCCGCTGCTTCAGCGCGGTCGTGAGCTCGGTGAGCCGGTGCGAGTAGTACTCCTCGGGTGAGAATTCCACCAGGCCGTAGACGACCTCGCCCCTGGCGATGGCGTCGGCGCGGCGCTCGTTCTCGCCGGCCAGCTCGGCGAGGAAGTCCGCGTGGTCGGCGGAGCCGATCAGGCCTTCCTCTTTCGCGAGGACGAGCGTGGTCTTGTCCCGCCGGATCTCGTCGAGTGCGCGGGCCGCGAGCCGCTGCAGTGCGGTCCGGTCGCCGGCCTTCGTGGTCCACGCGGGCCCGCCCTGGAGGCGTAACTCGTTCTGGACCTGGGGCGCGAGCCGCCGCATGTGGAAGAGCAGCTCGTCGCGGGTCACGGCGTGCCCGTCGATGGAGGCGACCTCGCCGGAGCGGTGGGTGAGCATCACGCCGGTGACCACCAGAGCGGCGAGGGCGGTCACCACGCCGGCGACCAGGACGACGGCGCGGCGCCGGCGCGACGGCCTGCGCACGGCGCCCTTTCGCACGGCGCGCTCCCTTACGGCGCCCTTCACGACGCCGCCTCGATCGCGGCCACGCGGGCGACGACGGGTGTGTCCCGGGCCTGGGACACCTCGACCAGCACGGCGTCGACCTCGGCCGGCGGGAACGTCAGGATGCGCTGGTAGCCCACGGCGTTCGCCTCCGCGAGTGTCGTCCACCGGCTGTCGCGGTGGCCCCGGACGACGAGGTGCTCGATGCGCTGCCCCTGCGTGATGTCCTCGCCCACGACGACCGCCTCGATCGGGCGGGGCCGTGCGAACGCGAGCCGCACGCCGGGCAGCGGGTCGGCGTCGTCCGGCCGCCACGGCGTGCGCCCCCTGCCGGGCCACGCGGTCGCGACATCGCCCGCGCTCCCGGACGACACCGTCGCGGCCGCATCGACCCGCCGCGCCCGGAAGTCCGCGATGCGCCGCCCGAGTTGCTCCAGCACCGCCACGTCGGTGCCCCGCACCCGCCCGTCACGGTCCGGCGGGACGTTGAGCAGGAAACAGGAGTTGCCGCCGACAGAGCGCAGGTAGATGGCGAACAGCTCGTCCGCGGAGCGGACCGCGGCATCCTCGGCCGGGTGGTGGAACCATCCGGGCCGGATCGAGGTGTTCACCTCGGCCGGGTACCAGACCAGGTCGTCTGCTCCTATTGGCTCGGAAGCGCTGCTCCCTTCGCAGTGTCCCGCCAAGGCGGCGCGGCTGCCGAGGTCGCGGTCGTCGCTGCGGACGAGCCGGGCGAAGGCGCCGTCGTCCGCCTGCTGCGAGCGGTCCGCGATCCGCTCGGCGTCCTGCAGGGCACGGGGCACCACGCTCCACTCGTCGGGGCGGGTGTCCCCGGCCTCGTTGCCGCACCAGCGGACGTCCGGCCCGCACACGCTGATGACCGCGTCCGGCTGCAGCTCGCGGACCACCGCGTAGTACCGCTCCCAGTCGTAGACCTGGCGCCTGCCGTTCGGGCCCTCGCCGTTCGCGCCGTCCAGCCACACCGCGAACACCGGCCCGTACCGGGTGAGCAGCTCGGTGAGCTGGGCGACGTAGAAGTCGTCGTACGCGCTCCCGCTGCCGTAGGACGCCTCGGTGCGGTCCCACGGCGACAGGTAGATCCCGAACCGCAGGCCGTGCCGCCGGGCCGCGCCGGCGACCTCCGCGACCACGTCGCCCTGGCCGTCACGCCAGGGCGAGGAGGCGACCGTGTACGTCGTGACGCCGCTCGGCCACAGGCAGAACCCATCGTGATGCTTGCAGGTCAGGATCACACCGGTCATCCCGGCGCTCTTGAGCGCCCTGATCCACTGGTCGGCGTCGAGTCCGGCCGGGTCGAAGGCGGCCGGGTCGTCGTGCCCCTCGCCCCACTCCCGGTCCGTCATCGTGTTCATGCCGAAGTGAATGAACCCGTAGAACTCCATGGCCTGCCACGCGAGCTGGCGTGCGCTCGGCCGGACCGCGGCCAGTGCCCGCCCGGCCGACACCTCCGCGATCACCGGAACCTCCGGTTGTACGAGGCCAGCACGGCCAGCAGCCCGCCCAGCGCGGCGAGCATGATCGCGAGATGGCCCCACCCGGTCGTCGCCCGCGCGCCGACGACGACGGCGACGCAGCCGGCCACGACGAACGTGCGGGCGATGACGAGCAGCACGCTGCGCGTCGATTCCTTCATGACCAGACTCCTTCAGCCCTTCACACCGCCGGAGGCCATGCCTTCGATGAGCCGGCGCTGGATGAGCGCGTAGAAGATGAGGACGGGGACGATGACGATGACCATGCCGGCGTAGAGCCGCCCGTAGTCGGCCGCCGCCTTCTGCGCGGTCATCAGGTTGAGCAGGCCCACCTGCAGCGTCTTGCCCTCGCCTGGGAGCAGGGTGAGCGCGATGATGAAGTCGTTCCAGTAGGCCAGGAAGTTGAAAAGGATCACGGTGGTGAGCGCAGGCCGCGCCATCGGGAGCATGACCCTGGTCATGATCCGCAGGCGGGACGCCCCGTCCAGGGCGGCGGCCTCCTCGTATTCGGCCGGTATCGACCGGAAGTACGCGGTGAGCAGATAGATGGTGAACGGGATCGACGTGGCCGCGTAGACGAGCGAGAGGACCCCGGGGTTGTCGATGAAGAAGCCACCGGGGAGCACGTCGACGAGCGCCCGGTCCCAGCCGACGAGCATGAGGAAGATCGGCACCACGATGTAGTTGACGTTGACGAACAGCCCGGCCAGGAGCGCGACCTCCACGAGACCGCGGCCGCGGAACTCGTACCGGGCGATGACATAGGCCGCCGGCACGGAGACCGCCAGGACGAACACCAGCCCGAGCAGCGTGACGAGCACAGAGGTGAAGAAGTACTGGCCCATGCGGGCGGTGACGAACGCGTCGACGTAGTTCTGGAGGTGGAGGCCCTCCGGCGGCGTCCAGGGGCTGCCGAAGAACTCACTCTTCTGTTTGAGCGAGGCGACCAGCACCCAGGCGACCGGCACGGCGATGGCGAGCGCGATCGCGGTGACGAGGACGTAGGTCAGTGTCCTTCGCCAGTTGATCGTGGTCATGGTGGCCGTCCTCAGAACTGGAGGGGCTCGCGCCGCGTCGCGCGGCTCACCAGGAGCGAGACGAGGAACGAGAACGCGAAGATGACGACGCCGATGGCCATGCCGTACCCGTACGACGAGTTCGTGTACGCCTGCTTGTACATGTAGCTCAGCAGGACCTCGGAGGACCCGTCGGGTCCGCCGCCGGTCATGGCCCGGACCAGGACGAAGCTGAGGTTGACCGCGCTCATGACGAAGAACGTCAGCGTCGTGCGGAGGTTCTGCCAGATGAGCGGCAGCGTGATGGCGAAGAACTGCCGGCCGGCGGTCGCGCCGTCGAGCGCGGAGGCCTCGTAGAGCTCCTCCGGGATGCTCGCCATGCCGGACATGTAGAGGACCATGTAGTAGCCGAGCGACTGCCAGACCATCGCGAACGCGACGGACCAGAGCACCAGCTGCTGGTCGCCGAGCCAGACCTGCCGCAGGCCATCGAGCGAGAGCAGCCGCAGGGTGCCGTTGAGCAGGCCGTTCTCCTGGTCCAGGATGGCGGAGAAGATCGCCGCGATGACGACCACGGACAGCACGCTCGGGACGTAGAGGATGAACCGGAAGAGGGCCCGCCCCCGCAGCCGCTGCCGGGTCATGATCGCGGCGAGGAACAGGCCCACGCCCATCGTCACGACGGTCACGACGACGAGAAGCGCGACCGTGTTCTGGAACGCGCGGACGAACTGCTCGTCATCGAGGAGCCGGGTGAAGTTGCCGAGCCCGGCGAAACGCATGTCGGGGGAGAAGCCGCTCCAGGTGTAGAAGGACATCCGGAACACGTTCACGGTCGGGACGATCATGAAGACCGCGAAGAGCACGAGCGCGGGCAGGAGGCAGGCGAGCACGAAGAGGCCGTCGCCGCGCCGGCGCCCTCCGATGCTCGACGGGCTGCCACCGGGCACGTCAGCTCCCCGCCTGGCGCAGCTTCTCGCTGGCGTCGTTGAGCGCGGCCTGCCACTGGTCCTCGGTCTTGTCGCCGCTGATGATGCTGTTGGCCGTGTCGAAGAGCGTGGCCTTGATGTCGACGCCCGCGACGGGCGCGGTGCCGGCGAACCCGCCGACCAGCGCGGCGACCGACGGGTCCTGGTAGACCTTGTAGAACTCGGCGTTCTCCGCGGACAGGCTGCTCACGATGCCCTGGATCGGCTGGATGGCATCCGACTTGGCGAAGATCTTCGCCGCCTCGTCGGAGTAGAGGTAGGCGACGAACTCCTTCGCCGCGTCCTTGTTCTTGGCCGCGCCGGGGATCCAGACCGACTCCACCGACGTGGTGATGTAGCGCTTGCCGCCCGCCGTGACCGCCGGCAACGGCGTCAGACCCCACTGGAAGCCGTCGGCGCGCGGGGCGTCCTTCATCTCGCCGACGACCCAGGTGCCGTTCGGCATGAACAGCGCCTTGTTGTCGAGGATCGCCTGCTGGTTCTTGGTGAAGTCCTGCTCATTGGCGTAGCCGACCGTGGTCGGCGCGGCGTACTTCAGCAGCCGGGTGGTGAGGTCCAGAACCTGCCGGGCCTGCGGCGTCTGCCAGACGCCCTGCTTGTACGTCATGACGTCGGTGTAGAACTGCTCCCCGCCGACGTCGGCGAGCAGCGCGAAGAAGAACGAGTCGAGGTACCCGGCGGTCGGGTAGGTGAACAGCGCGATCTTCTCCTTCTTGGCCGTCTCGCCGAGTGCGAACATCTCGTCCCAGGTGGCCGGGACCTTCCAGCCCTTCTGCTCGAACAGGCCCTTGTTGTAGACGAGCCCGGTCGGCGCGTAGTACATCGGCATCAGGTACGTCTGGTCCGTGCCGTAGGGGTTGGTGTTGAGGTTGCCGACGATGCCCTGGATGAGCTTGTCCCCGACGGTCTTGTCCTCACCGGGCACCTTCGCCTTCAGCACGGGCGTGAGATCCTCGAGGGCCTTGTCCTTGATGAGCGTCTCGGTGAGCGCGGCCTTGCGGCCCTGACCGAGCACCACGACGTCCGGGAACCGCCCGGCCTTCATGTTCGGGGTGATCTCGTCCTCGATGCTCTTCGAGATCTGCAGCTGCACGTCGACGTTGGGATGCGAGGCCTCGTACGCCTGGATGACCTCGGTGTACATGTCCCGCCCGTATCCGCCTTCGAGGGCGGCGACACTCAGAGTCGTCTTGCCGGGGGTGCTGGAGCCCGAGCCGTCTCCGCCGGCCGAGCAGCCGGTGAGCAGCCCGAGCACCGTGATGGCGGCGCTCGCCAGGACGAGTGATCTCCTCATGGTTCTGGGATCCTTCCCGTGGACAGCTGCCCACCTGGGGGGTGGAGGACCGGAGTCCGGGTCCGGACGTTGTTACAGTGGCATCGATAACATGGAAGGCGCAAGAGGCACTTTGCGAACGGGCCCGGCACGAGGCTCAGGGACGACGCGGCGGCGCCGTGGAGTCGCGTATCGACAACGACGCCGTGACGAGGGACTCGCCGGCGTCGGCTCCCCGCAGCAGCAGGGCGACGGCGGCCGCGCCGGAGTGGTAGAAGTCCTGCCGCACGGTGGTCAGCGGCGGGTGGCAGTAGGCCGCCAGGGCGATGTCGTCGACGCTCACGATGGACACGTCGCCGGGCACCGACCGGCCGCGCTCGCGCAGGGCGCGGATCACCCCGAAGGCCATCTCGTCGCTGGCGGCGAAGACGGCGGTCACGTCCGGGATCATCGCGAGGACCTGCCCCTGCCGGTATCCCGAGTCGGGCGACCAGTCACCCTCGAGCGGGGGCGGCGCCTGGATCCCGGCCGCGGCCAGGCACTCCTGCCAGCCCTCGCGCCGCTGGCGCGCCTCGATCCACTCATCCGGTCCCGAGACGTGCCACACCTGGCGATGCCCGAGGTCGAGCAGGTGCCGGGTGGCGATGCGGCCCGCCTCCTTCTGGTCGATCCCGAGCACCCGGGCGCTCGCGGTGCGGGAGCCGTCGAGCGTGACGGTGGGGATGTCCCGGGTGATGTCCTCCATCTTCTGCGTGACGGAGATGAGCGGCACGGCGATGACGATGCCGTCCACGCCCTGGTCGGCGAGCTTGGACAGGGAACGCTCCATCATGCCGGTGTCGAGCCTGGCGATGGTCGCGATGCTCACCGCATATCCGGCCTCGCCCGCGGCCGCCTCGACGCCGGCGGTCACCGCGGAGCGGGAGTAGTAGCCGCCGGACTGCAGCAGCACGAGCCCGATGGTGTGGCTGCGCCCCGAGGACAGCACCCTGGCGGCGTTGTTGAAACGGTAGCCGAGCTGCTCCACGGCGGCCAGCACGCGCTGCCTGGTCTCCGGGTTGACGTTCGGCGAGTCGCGGAGCGCGCGTGAGACGGTCTGCGCCGACACCCCGGCGGTCCTGGCCACGTCAGCCATGCTCGGCTGCCTCCTGGGCCGCGCGGTGGCCTTGGTCATAGCGCTCCTCTCTCGCGGGCGGGGCCGCCTGTCGTCTGCCGAATCATAGCGTCCTTGTTACACATGGCATCGATAACATAGTCTCGCGTGGTGATCGAGCTGCCTGCGCCGGACACTTCGCCGGCCCCGACGACGACCACGACCGATGCGCCGGCCGGCACGAGCGCGCTCACCTGGCGCGGGCGCCTGCTGCTCCGGCATGGCGTGCCCCATCGCATCCTGTCCGGGGCGCTGCACTACTTCCGCGTCCACCCCGATCTCTGGCGGGACCGGATCCGCCGGCTCGCCGACCTCGGGCTCAACACCATCGACACCTATGTGGCATGGAACTTCCACCAGCCCCGCGAGGACGAGGCGCCGGGTTTCGACGGCTGGCGGGACGTCGAGCGGTTCATCCGCATGGTGGGGGAGGAAGGCCTCGACGTCGTCGTCCGGCCCGGCCCGTACATCTGCGCGGAGTGGTCGAACGGCGGCCTGCCGAGCTGGCTCACCGGCCGCGACGTCACGATCCGCAGCTCCGATCCCGCGTTCACCTCCGCGGTCGGCCGCTGGTTCGACGAGCTGATCCCGCGCATCGCCGGGCTCCAGGCCGCCGCGGGCGGGCCGGTCGTGGCGGTGCAGGTGGAGAACGAGTTCGGCAGCTTCGGCGACGACCATGCCTACCTGCGCTGGAATCGCGACGCCCTGACCGCGCGCGGCATCCGCGAACTGCTGTTCACCGCCGACGGCCCCACGGAGCTGATGCTGGACGGCGGCACCCTGTCCGGGACCCTGGCGGCCGTCACCCTGGGCACCCAACCTGACGCCGCCCGGCGGCTCCTCGCGGCGCGGCGGCCGGACGAGCCGTTCGTCGTCGCCGAGTTCTGGAACGGCTGGTTCGACCACTGGGGCGAGCGGCACCACGTCCGCGGCGCGGACAGCGTCGTCCGCGCCCTCGAAGGGATCATCGCCGACGGCGGCAGCGTGAGCATCTACATGGCCCACGGCGGGACCAACTTCGGGCTCTGGGCGGGCGCCAACGAGCACGAGGGCCGGCTGCAGCCCACGGTGAGCAGCTACGACTCCGACGCGCCGGTCGCCGAGGACGGCACGCTCACCGCCAAGTTCTTCGCCGTGCGGGAGGCGCTCGGCGCGCGCGGACCCGTGCGGATGCCCGTGTGGACGCCGGCGCTGCCGCCGGCGCGCGTCCCGCTCGTCCACCGCGCCGACCTGCTCGCTGGCCTCCGCGCCGTCCCGGCGCCCACCTCGACAGGTCCGCGCCCGGCCTCGTTCGAGCAGCTCGGGCTCGACGCGGGCATGGTCCTGCACACCGCGCACCCGCGTATTCCCGTGGGGGAGCACCGGCTCGTCTTCACCGACGTACGCGACCGGGCCCTGGTGTTCGGCGACGGCGCCGTCCTCGGCGTCGCAGATCCCGGTGACCCGGAACTCCCGGTACGCGGAACCGGCGACGTCGTACGCCTGGAGGTCCTGGTCGAGAGCCTCGGCCGGGTGAACTACGGGCCGGGCATCGGCCGGCACAAGGGCCTGCTCGGTCCCGTCCTCGTCGACCGGCGCATCGTGCAGGGGTGGGACAGCACGCCGATGGCGCTGCAGGAGTGGTCCGCGGACGAGCTGGCCCGCGCGGTCGCCGCCGGTCCCGCGACCACGCACGCCGGGTTCGCCGTCGCGACGGTGCACGTCGGCACGCCCGCGGACACCTTCCTCGCCCTGCCGGGATCGGCCCGCGGCCTCGTCTGGGTCAACGGGTTCCTGCTCGGCCGTTACTGGGAGATCGGGCCGCAGGTCACGCTGTACTGCCCGGCTCCGCTGCTGCGCGCGGGCGAGAACATCGTGACGGTCCTCGAGCTGGAACGGCTGGGGGCGGTCCTGGAGTTGCGGGACCGCCCCGAGCTCGGACCTCCGGAGGAGTACGTCGAGGAGTTCGGCTAACCGGCGACCACCCACTGCTGGAGCCGGGCGTCGGCCTCGGTCAGGAAGACGTCGAGCACCCCGTCGCCGACCCGGACCTGGGCCGCGCCCCAGCGGTTACGCGGCGGGCTGACCCGCACGGCGCGGGCCTGCGCCTGCAGCTCACGCGACTCGGCGAGCAACGCGCCGCTCTTGACCTCGTCTCCGGCGAGCCGGGCGTCGAGCGCGCCGAGCATGGACACCATCGCCCTGCCCCACAGCTCGGTGGCGTCCAGCCAGGACGCGGCGTCATCAGTGAAGCCCTTCTGCACCGATCCGCCGCGGATGGTGGCCGGCGCCGTGGCGATGGCCTTCGCGTACCGACGCAGCGCGGTGATCGCTTCAGCCCGTCGCCCCTCGTCCCATGCCTGCCAGAACGCGCTCGTCCGGGCGGCGAGCTCGGGTGCCTGGGGCTGCCAAGGGGTGCCACCGAAGGTCGGGGCCACGTGCTCCAGGTCACCGAACACCAGCAGCGCCTCGGTCGCCGCCTTGTCGCCGCCGGCGAGATAGGCCATCGCCCGCGGCCAGCTCTTCCTCGCGTCGTACGCCTGGTCGTTCCAGGTGAAGTCCGCGGTGCCGAAGACCGCGGCCTTGCTCGCGTACGGCTGGTTCATCGGGTTGGCCACGATGCCGGACAGGTGCGCGGCCAGGCCGCTCTCACGCTTGTCGTAGGGCGCCAGCAGCAGCCGGCCGCTGGTCTCGCCGTAGTCGTTGACCGGGTAGTTGTCCCAGACGAAGACCTTGCGCCCGAACAGCTCCGCCGCCTTCTCGGCCTGCGCGTTGGTGATCTCCGGAGGCACGGTCTCGATGCCGGTCCACATCACCTCGATCGTGGGATCGAGGGAGGCCCGCATGGTCTGCTTGTACGTGGTGTCGGTCAGATCGCCGTACTCGGTGGGCACCATCTGCAGCGGCTGGGCGCCTTCGTGGGTGGCGATGAAGCTCCGCTGCACGTCGTTGAGCAGATCGACCTGGGCCTTGGCCGCGGTGGTGCGTCCGGCGGCGCCGTAGGCGCTCTCGTCGGCCGCGCAGTTCCAGCGGGTGTAGCTGATGTCGTCCAGCGGGATGGAGAAGGCTCTGGCGCCCAGGTCGTAGAGCGCCTGGAGCTTCTGCTTGAGTACGGTGCGGTCCGCCTGGTCGGAGTAGCAGATCGACACGCCGGGGGAGAGAGCGAAGGTGAAGCGGACGTGGTTCGCGTTGGCCCGGGCCACGAGCTCGCCCAGTTCGGCGAGCTTGTCCGCCGGGTAGGGGTCGCGCCACTTGTCGCGGTGGTAGGGATCGTCCTTGGGGGCGTAGATGTAGGTGTTGGCCTTGACGTCGCCGTAGAAGTCCATCTGGTCGAGGCGTTCTGCGTGCGTCCATGGCGCACCGTAGAAGCCCTCGATGGTGCCGCGCAGCGGCATGGACGGGAAGTCGCTGACCTGGACTCCCGCCACCTTCCAGCCGTCGCCGGACGGGACGAACAACTGGCGCAGCGTCTGCACGGCATAGAACTGACCTGCGGCGTCCTCGCCGCCGAGCGCGATCTGGCGCTGGTTGCCGCCCGAGACCCGTAACGCGTATCCCTCGCTCTTGCTGGGCGGGACCGTGTCGCCGAGCGCCTGGGCGATGTCCGGTCGCGTCGCAGGGCCGAGGCGCACCGTGAGCAGGCCGGGCGCGGCGGCCGGGATCTTGTCAGGGGTGACGATGTCCACCCGGCCGGCGCCGTGGCTCTTGAGTTCGCGGACGAGGCGGTCGCGGGCGGCGGGGTCGGTCCGGTCGTCGGCGACCACGAGCACCCGGCTGGTGACGACCGCGGCGGAGCCGATGCCGTTCAGGGACTGCGGAGTCGGTGACACCGCGGGTAAGGAGGCGTTCGGGACCGGAGCGGCAGAGGCCGCGGGGACGGGCAGGAGTGCTCCGGCACACAGGGTCGCGGCCAGCGCAAGGCAGAGGGCAGGGGTGCGTCTTGTCACGGAACTCTCCGTTCGGCTGGAGGGGCGGTGCTGCCGCGTAGCACGAGCTCGGGGGTGGGAGCCTGCACTGCGCGGGGTTCCGGACGCTCGGCCATCACGTGGAGCAGTTCGGTCGCGGTGAGCGTGCCGAGCGCGTACGTGTCGCGGGTCAGGGCGGTGATCGGGGGATGGGGGAGCTGGGTGAGGATGGAGTCGTCGAAGGACACGATGGAGACGTCGCCGGGGATCCGTACGCCCATCTCGGTGGCGACGCCTAGCCCCGCCGCCGCCATGACGTCGCTGTCGTAGATGATCGCCGTGCACCGGGGGCTCGCCTCCAGCAGCTGGCGGGTGGCCGACGCGCCTTGGGTGTCGGAGAAGTCGGTGGCCACGCTCACGATGTCGAGGTCGAGCCTCTCGTGCGCGTCGGCGACGGCCTGGAGGCGGCGTCGCGTGTGCTGGTAGGCGGGGACGCCGCTGACGTGGCCGATGGACCGGTGGCCGAGCGTGGCGAGGTAGGCGAGGATGCGGTTCATCGCGGCGTGGTCGTCGACCCAGACGCTGGACAGCGGCAAGGGGGCTCCGTGGCCTCCCAGGACGACGGCGGGGACGCGGAGGTCGGCGATGACCTGCGGCCGGACGTCGTCGACCGCGAGGTCGAAGAGCACGAGCCCGTCGACGCGGTTCTCGGCGGCCCAGCGGCGGTAGACCGCCACCTCTGCCTCGGCGTCCTCGACGATGAGGATTTGTGTGGCGATTCCCTCATTGGACAGGCGGGACTGCAGGCCGGACAGGACATGGGCGAAGAACGGCTCGACGCCCAGCGTGCGGGCCGGGCGTGCGATGACGATGCCGACGACGTCGTTGCTGGCCCCTTTGAGCGCGCGTGCGGCCCGGTGCGGGCGCCAGTTGAGCTCCTCGGCGACGTCGAGGATGCGCTTGCGTGTCGCGTCGCTGATGCCGGGGCGGGCGTTGAACGCCAGTGACACCGCCGACACCGAGACGCCCGCCAGCCGCGCGATGTCGGTGCTCCTCAACCGGCCAGGCGAGGACTCAGGAGGGCCGGCGGCGGAGTCCTGGGGCGGAACCTCATCGTTCTGCGGCATCGCTTCTCCATCGATGTCTGGCCTGCGGGCGGCCCGTCGTTATGGAAACGAGATGAGCTTCCCGCGTGACCATGAGAACTAGAACGTATTAGTCTGCGGACATCCTAGGCAACTAAAACGTATCAGGCATATTGTCATATCTCCGCTACGGAGAGGTACGAGATGCACAACCACCTCAGCCGCACGCTCGAGCGTCTCGCCCGTGTGAAGCGAGAACGGATCCTGCCGCGGATACACACCCGGCTGACAGGTGTGGAGGTCGAGGCGTGGACGGTCGCCGACGATGGGGAGCCGGTGAGCGCCCGGCACGCTCTCGGGCTCGCCCGCGACACCGGCCGCGCCACCCCCGTCTACGGCCCTTTCCCTCTGGGCGCCGCCTGGGGAAGGGCCTGGTCCACGACGTGGTTCCGGATCCGGGGCACGGTCCCCCCGCGGCCGGGGCCGGTCGACCTCGTGCTCGACCTGGGCTGGTTCGACCACTCCGTGGGCGGTCATTGCGAGGGCCTGGTCTTCACCCCGGATGGCACGATCGTCAAAGGACTGCACCCGCGCCAGTCCGGCATCCGGTTACACGGCGAGGGAGCCGTGCCGGGTCTGCTCGATGCCGACGGCGCGTTCCTGCTCTACGTCGAGGCGGCGGCGAACCCCCTGCTGCTCGGGTTGCCGCCGTTCGTCGTCACCGAGCACGGTGAGAAGGGGGCGGAGGAGCCGTTCGAGCAGTTCAGGCTGCGCCGCGCGGAGGTCGCCGCGTTCTCGCCCGAGGTCCACGCCCTGTGCATGGACCTGGACGTGATCGGTGGCCTGGCCGCCGAGCTGAGCGCGGACGAGCCGCGTCACTGGCGGCTGCTGCGCGCGATCGAGGAGGCCCTGGACGTCTACGACGAGGCGGACGCCGAGGCCGGCGCCCGGCGGGCGCGCGCGATCCTCGCTCCGCTCCTAGCCATGCCCGCGCATGCCAGCGCCCACCGGATCACCGCCGTCGGGCACGCGCACATGGACACGGCGTGGCTGTGGCCGCTGCGCGAGACGGTGCGCAAGCTCGCCCGCACGGTCTCCAACGCGCTCGCCCTGCTCGACGCCGACCCCGCACTGGTGTACACGATGTCGTCGGCACAGCACTTCAGCTGGCTCGAGGAGCACTATCCGGAGCTGTTCGCCCGGGTGCGGCGTCACGTCGAACAAGGGCGGTTCGTCCCGGTCGGCGGCATGTGGGTTGAGGCGGATGGCGTCATCCCCACCGGCGAATCGATGGTGCGCCAGCTGACCTACGGCAAGAGATACTTCATCAGCCGCTTCGGCCGGGAACCGCGCGAGATGTGGCTGCCCGACTCCTTCGGCTACTCGGGCACTCTGCCGCAGCTGGCCCGCCGGGCCGGGTCCCGCTGGTTCCTGACGCAGAAGATCTCCTGGAACGACACCACGGTCTTCCCGCACCACTCCTTCTGGTGGGAGGGCATCGACGGCACGCGGATCTTCACCCACTTCCCGCCCGCGGAGACGTACGCCGCCGAGGTGACCGCCCGCGAGCTCCATCACGCGGTCGCCACGTTCAAGGACAAGGCGATCGCGTCCCATTCGCTGTTGCCCTACGGGTACGGCGACGGAGGCGGCGGCCCCACCAGGGAGATGGCCGAGCGGCTGCGCCGCTTCGCCGACCTGGAGGGCGCGCCCCGCGTGACCTCCAGGTCTCCGGCGGCGTTCTTCGAGGAGGCCGAGGCCGAGCTGCTGGACGCCGGACCTCTGCAGCCGGTCTACCGCGGCGAGCTCTACCTGGAGCTGCACCGGGGCACCTTGACCTCGCAGGCGGCCATGAAACGGCACAACCGGCGCTGCGAGTCGCTGCTGCGGGCGGCGGAATACCTCAGCGCGGCGGCGAGCACGCTGTGCGGGGCGCCCTATCCGCACGAGGATCTCGATGACATCTGGCGCACCGTGCTGCTGCACCAGTTCCACGACATCCTCCCGGGCACCTCGATCGCCTGGGTGCACCGCGAGGCCCGCGACACCTATCGGCAGATCGAGGAGCGGCTGCACGGACTGATCAAGCAGGCCGGCGCGGCACTGGGCGGGGAGCAGGCCGATCCTGCGGGTGGCGTGCTGCCTCCGTTCGCGACGGCAAAACCGCGTGCGGCCCCCATCGAGGTCGCCGACGGCGACGGCGGCACCGTGCTGGACGACGGCCTGCTCCGCGTCGTGATCGGCGACGACGGCCACGTCACGTCACTCCTCGACCTCCGCAACGGCCGGGAGGTGGTCCCACCCGGCAGGCGGCTCAACGAGCTCCAGCTCTTCCGCGACGAGCCGGTGCGCTGGGACGCCTGGGACGTGGACCGGCACGTGCTCCGCCACCCCCAGGTGATCGACGACGTCACGAGCCGGAAGGTGATCCGCGACGGACACGACGCCGGCGTCGAGGTGGTCCGGCGGGCCGGCGCGTCGACGATCACGCTGACGATGTGGCTACGGGCCGGCACCGGGCGGTTCGAGACCGAGTGCGTCGTCGACTGGCGGGAACGCGAACGCCTGCTGAAGGTCGCCGTCCCGGTGCGGGTCATGGCGCGCACCGCACGCTTCGAGACCCAGTACGGATACGTCGAACGGCCGCTGCTCACGAACACCGCGGCCGAGGAGGCGATGTTCGAAGCCGCGATGCACCGCTACGTGCAGGTGACCGACGGCGACTTCGGCCTCGCGATCGTCAACGACGCGATGTACGGGGCCGACGCCCGCGCCGACGGTGACTCCACCGTCGTCCGGCTGTCCCTGCTGCGCGGCGCCCGCTTCCCCGATCCCCGCGCCGACGCGGGCACGCATACGTTCCGGTGGGCCGTGCTGCCCGGCGCGGACGTGCCCGCCGCGGCCGAGGCCGCCTACGCCTTCAACACCCCTGACCTCGCCGGCCTCCCGCAGGTGGCGCCGCTGGTACGGCTGGAGGTCCTGACCGGGCACGCGCTCATCGACTGGGTGAAGCAGGCCGACGACGGCTCCGGAGACCTCGTCGTACGGATGTACGAGACGCAGGGAGCACGGGCGAGCGCACGGCTGCACTGCCGCGAGGAACTCGGCGCCGGAGCCGTCCTGTGGGAGACCGACCTGCTCGAACGGGAGATCGGCGACGACGAGGACCTGCCCGTGGCCGTGGCCGGGCGGCAGGCAGGCCAGGCTCGTCTGGATCTCGGCCCCTTCCAGGTGGCGACGCTGCGCATCGCCCCGTGACCTGCCATGCCCAACGCGTCAAGTGCGAAGGGAGCGGAGCTCCCGAGCCGATAAGAGAGGACATCCGATGACCACTATCGGGAAAGGCCGGGCCCTGATCGCAGGGCTGGCCCTGGGATCGCTGCTGCTGTCCGGATGCGGTGGCGACACGACGCCGCAGTCCTCGGGCGGGTCACTGTCGGGAACGATCAAGTTCCAGACGTGGAACCTGAAGAACGAGAAGTTCACGTCCTACTTCACTGAACTGATCGCGGCCTTCGAGAAGGCCAACCCGGGCACGAAGATCACCTGGGTGGACCAGCCCGCCGAGGGCTACCAGGACAAGCTGTCGGCCGACGCGGCCGCCGGGGCGCTCCCCGACGTCGTCGACATGGGCCCCGAGGCCGCCTACACCCTGGCCCAGGCGGGGGTCCTGCTCGACGTCGCCAAGGCCGACCCGCAAGCCAAGGGCCTGTACCTGGACAAGGCGTGGCAGGCGATGACGTTCAGTGGCCTGGGCGGCGGAACCTATGGCTACCCGTGGTACCTGAACACCGGACCGTCGTTCTTCAACAAGGCGCTGTTCGAGAAGTGCGGGCTGGACCCCGGCAAGCTGCCCGCCACCTACGACGAGCTGTTCAACCAGGCCGAGACCATGGCCAAGAACTGCTCGGACGTGTCGATGATCGTCAGGATGCCGGCCATCGAGAACTTCGGCGAGTACGGCGTCCCACTCATGGACGCCGCCGGCAAGAAGTTCACCTACAACGACGCCAAGGGCACGGAGTTCGTCGAGCGCTTCCGCAAGCTGTACGCCAGCAGGGGCCTGACCCCGGAGTCGCTGAACAACCTCCAGACCAAGGAAGTGGAGGAGTTCAAAGCCGGCCGCCTGGCCTACCTGTCCGGCAGCTCCTACACCCTGAACGACCTGAAGGACACCGCGCCCGACATCTACAAGGACCTGGGGATCGGGCCCCGGATCAGCACGGCCGCCCCCAACATGTACATCGAGTCGCTCGTCGTGAACGCCGCCGGCGAGAACCAGCCGCTGGCCATGGCCTTCGCCAAGTACGTCACCAACGCCGCCAACCAGCTCGCCTTCGGCAAGAAGGCCGACGTGTTCCCGTCGACGGCCGGGTCGATGGACGACGCGTACTTCACCAAGGACGACGGCGACCCCGCCACGAAGGTGCGGCTGGCAAGCGCCGCCCAGGTCAAGAAGGCGGTCGTGTGGTGGCCGCCGGCCTTCTCCGGATCGGCCGACGCCGAGACGCTGCGCGAGCAGATCGCCCAGGCGCTGCTCGGCAAGAAGACGGTGCAGCAGGCGCTGGACGAGTCGGTGAAGTACTCCAACGAGCGGCTGGCCGCGCACGGATGACGGTCTCCGCTCAGCACAAGCTCTCCTTGCGGTGGGGCCGGCGCCGGCTCCACCGCGAGGAAACGGCCCTGGCCACGCATCGCTGGCGCCTGACCCCGTGGCTGTTCCTGCTGCCGGCGCTGGCCGTCATCGTGCTCCTGATCCTCCTGCCGTTCGTCAACACGCTGCGGCTGGCGTTCACGGACTCCACCCTGCTGAGGGGCGGGGAGTTCATCGGGTGGGAGAACTTCCGGCGGATGTTCGCCGACGAGCGGTTCGGCACCGCGCTGCTGAACTCCACCCTCTACACGGTGTGCGTGGTGCCGCTCATGGTCGCGCTGCCGCTGGTGCTGGCCGCGATGGTGAGCGGCGCCGGCCGGCTGATGGGGTTCTTCCGCACCACGATGTACCTGCCGGTGATCATGTCGCCGGTCATCGTCGGGCTGATCTGGACGAACATGCTCGACAAGCGCGGCCTGGTGAACGAGCTGCTCGGCACGCTGAAGGTGGTCACCGAGCCCGTCGCCTTCCTCACCGACCGCTGGCTGCTGCTGTTCAGCGCGATGTTCGTCACCGTGTGGATGGGCCTGGGCTACTACATGGTCATCTACCTGGCCGCGCTGGCGAACATCGATCCGAGCCTGTACGACGCGGCGGCCATGGACGGCGCGGGCCCCGTACGGACCTTCCTCCACGTCACCGTCCCCGGAGTGCGCTCCACGATGGGGCTCATCGGTGTCCTGTCCTCGGTGGCGGCCTTCCGGGTGTTCGGCGAGATCTACGTCCTCACGAACGGAACCGGGGGAGTGGGCGGCGGCGACCTCACGATGACCATGCTCATCCAGCGTGAAGGCACCGGCCTGCAGGCGCGTACCGGCTATGCGGGCGCGATCAGCCTGGTCATGTTCGTCATCCTCGGCGGGCTGCTCATCGCGCAGCTCGTCCTGCAACGCAAGCAGAGGACGTCCTGATGCCCGTCTCCGGTCCGGCCGCACGGACCAGCCGCCCGGGTCGCGTCGTGCGCTACCTGATCCTGCTCCTGATGGCCGTGCTGCTGGCCGGCCCCCTGGTGTGGCAGATCTCGCTGTCGCTCAAAGGCGCCGGCGACGATCTCTACGCGCGGCCGCCCGAGCTGATCCCCGGCCATCCCACGCTGGGGAACTTCGCGACCGTGCTCGATCGCATCCCGGTGCCCGACTACCTGCTCAACTCCCTGATCGTGGCCGCCATGGCCGTCGCCGGCAACGTGGTGGGCGCCACCTGCGCCGGCTACGCGCTGGGCAAGCTGCGCTTCCGCGGCCGGGGAGTGGCGGCCGGGATCTGCGTCGCGGCCCTGCTCGTCCCGGCCGAGACCGTGCTGATCTCCCAGTTCCTGCTGGTCAGGGCGGCCGGTCTGGCCAACACCCTGCTGGGCGTCGTACTGCCGACGATCGTGGCCGCGCTCAACGTCCTGCTCATGCGCAACGCGTTCCGCAACCTGCCCGCCGAGTTCGAGGAGGCGGCCGTCGTCGACGGCGCCAACGCCTGGCAGCGATTCATCCGCGTCTCCGTGCCCCAGGTCAAGGGCGTCATCACCGTCGTGGCCATCTTCGCCTTCGTCGGCTCGTGGAACGACTTCCTGTGGCCCCTGATCGTCCTGTCCGACGAGGACAACTACACCCTCACCGTCGGGCTCAACCGCCTGCACGGCACCTTCTACGACGATCCACGCCTCATCGCGGCCGGCACGATCATCGCCTTGGTTCCCATCGTCGCGTTCTTCGCCATCTTGCAGCGCTACTTCTTCCGCGGGCTCGAAGCGGGAGGCTTGAAAGGGTGAAATGCTGAGATTCGGGGTCAACTACACGCCTTCCCGAGACTGGTTCTACTCCTGGCTGGACCCGGACTGGGCGGTCACCCGGCGCGACATGAAGGCCCTGGCCGATCTCGGCCTGGACCACGTCCGCGTCCTGCCGCTGTGGCCGCTCCTGCAGCCGAACCGGACGTTGATCCGCCGCCGCGCCCTCGACGACGTCCGTCACGTCGTGGAGATCGCCGGCGAAGCCGGCCTCGACGCCTGCGTCGACGTGCTGCAGGGACATCTGTCCGGCTTCGACTTCGTGCCGAGCTGGCTGACGGACTGGCACCGTCGCAGCATGTTCACCGACCCCGACGCCGTCGCCGCGCAGGCCGCCCTGGTCGAGGCGCTCGACGAGCACCTGCACGACCTGCCCAACTTCCTCGGCCTGACCCTGGGCAACGAGGTCAACCAGTTCACCTCCGCCCTCCATCCGGCCCCCATGGCGGCCACGGCACAGCAGGTGACGGCCTGGCTCCAGGCCCTGCACGGCGAGGGCCCGCGCGACCGGCGCCACTTCCGGCTCAACGCCGAATACGACGCCGTCTGGTACGCCGACGGTCATCCCTTCACCCCCGCGCACTCCACCCGGCACGGCCAGATGAGCGTGATCCACTCGTGGATCTTCAACGGCACCGCCCAGGGGTACGGCGCGATGTCGCACGAAAGCGTCAGCCACGCCGCCTACCTCATCGAGCTGTCGCGCGCCTTCGCCCTCGACCCGGCACGTCCGGTGTGGCTGCAGGAGGTCGGCGCGCCGCTCAACCACCTCACCGAGGACCAGGCGCCCGGCTTCTGCGAGGCAACCGTGCGGGCGGCGGCCGACAGCGACGCCCTGTGGGGCATCACCTGGTGGTGCTCGCACGACGTGGAACGCAGGCTGGCCGACTTCCCCGACCTGGAGCACAGCCTCGGCCTGATCGCCGCCGACGCCACCGTCAAGCCGATCGGCCGGCGCTTCGCCGAACTGGCCGCGGAGCTGCGGCATCGGCCACGCCCCTCCCCGCGGCGGGAGGCCGTCGTCGTCCCGGTCGACTCCGAGGACGTCCCCACGTCCCGGGCGGAGCTCTCGCCCGGCGGCGGCGTCTTCGAGACCTGGATGCGCCGAGCCCGCGCCGGAGCCCGGCCCGCCCTGGTCACCTCCACGACCGCGGGCGACCCGCCGGCGCTGCGCGCCCGCGGCCTCGAACGGCTCGTGCACCCCGAGCCGACGGGCCGTACCTTCTACAGCTCGGTCGCCGACGCGGAGGTGCTCGAGCGGATGGCCGCACATGCGGATCGCTGAGAAAGGGGACGTGGTAGAGCACCTCCTCGCCGAGCTTTCCCTCCGGGAGAAGGTCGGCCAGCTCAACCAGCGCCTCTACGGCTGGCAGGCCATCGAGCGGGCTCCCCGGGGCGGCTTCCGGCTCACCGGCCTCGCCCGTGCCGAGCTCGACCGGTGGGGCGGGCTCGGCGCGCTGTATGGGGTCTTCCGCGCCGACGCCTGGTCGGGCCGCTCCTGGGCCGACGGCATCAGGCCGGAGGAACGCGCCGAGGTCGCCGCCCTTATCCAGGACGAGGTGTCGCGGGCCGGCCGGCATCGCATCGGCGTGCTGCTGTCGGAAGAGGCCCCGCACGGGCACCAGGCGCTCGGCGGGACGCTGCTGCCCACGAACCTCGCGGTGGCCGCAGGCTGGGATCCGGCGCTGCTGGCCGAGGCCGCGGCCGCCGTCGCGGCCGAGCTCGCCGCGAGCGGGGTGCACCTGGCCCTGGTGTCCGCGCTCGACCTGCTGCGAGACCCGCGCTGGGGCCGCGCGGAGGAGTGCTTCGGCGAAGATCCGCTGCTGGCCGCCGAGCTCACCAGGGCGCTGGTGATCGGCATGCAGGGCGGCGATCGCGGCGCGGTGGGCCGCGACGGTGTCGCGATCGTGCTCAAGCACCTGGCCGCGCAGGGCGAGGCCGTCGGCGGGCGCAACGGGCAATCCGCCGTCATCGGCGCCCGCGACCTGCGCGAGCTGCATCTCCCGGCCGTCCGGGCCGCGGTGGAGTCCGGGGCCCTGGGTTTCATGGCGGCCTACAACGACATCGACGGGGTGCCGTGCTGCGCCAACCGCGACCTCCTCACCGGCTTCCTGCGGGCCGAATGCGGCTTCGACGGCATCGTCATGGCCGACGGCCTGGCCGTGGACCGGCTCACCGCGATGACGGGCGACGCGAGCGCCGCCGCCGTGGCGGCGCTCGAGGCCGGCGTGGATCTGTCCCTCTGGGACGAGTCCTTCACCCTTTTGGAGCAGGCCGCCGCGGCGGACCCGCGGGTGGCCGAGTTGGTCGACGCCGCCTGCCGCCGGGTGCTCACGCTCAAGCACCGCCTGGGCCTCCTCGCCGCCGCACCCGCGGACGGCGCGCCCGCTGCGCCCGCCAATGGCGCGCCCGCTGCGCCCGCCAGTAGCGCGCCCGCTGCGCCCGCCGACGGCGTAGGTGCGCGGGTCCCTCACGAGGCGCTCACCGTGGCCACCCGCGGCACCGACGACCTCTCGCATCGCCTCGCTCGGCAGTCCCTCGTCCTGCTCCACAACGCCGACCGGCTCCTGCCCCTCGACCGACGGGCGCTGACCAAAGTGGTCCTCGCCGGCCCCAACGCCCGCGACGTCACCGCCCTGCTGGGCGACTACGTGCCGCCTCTGCCCGCGCAGTCGGCCGCCGGCCTGGACCTCGCCCTGCGGCAGGCGCTGCCCGACGCCGAGGTGCAGACCGCACCCGGGGTTCCGACGGCGGCCGATCTGAACGGCGCCGACGTCGTGATCCTGGCGCTCGGCGGGACGAGTCACCGCACCTACGCGGAGGACTTCGCCGCCAACGGGGCGATCGCCGGCCCGGCGAGCGTCGCGACCGCAGGGGAAGGCGTCGACCTGGCCGACCTCTCCCTGCCCGGCGGCCAGGACGACCTCGTCGCCGCCGTCCGCGCCCAGGCCGGCTGCCCCGTGGTGGCCGTCGTCATCGCCGGCCGTCCGCATGTGCTCACGGGCGTGCCGGCCAACACCGACGCCCTGCTGTGGGCCGGCTACCCCGGTCCGCACGGAGGCCACGCGATCGTCGACGCGCTGCTCGGCGGCTACGAGCCGGTCGGCCGCCTGCCGTTCACCGCACCGCGCCATCCGGGCGCCGTGCCCGTCCGCTACAACGACCGGCACCCGGCCTCCGGCGTCTACCTGGACGCGCCGGACCCGGTGCTCTTTCCCTTCGGCTCCGGCCTGCGCTACCGGCCCGTCCTGTTCGAGCGACTGGCCTCGGAGGTGCGCGCGGGCACGGTCCAGGTGAGCGTAGACGTCGTCAACCCCGCCGGCCCCGAAGGGGAGGTCGCCGAGGTGATCGTGCCGCTGTTCGGGCGCCGTACCGGAGGCGTCGTGCTGCCTCGCCTGCGCGAGCTGCTCGCCTTCGGCAGGGTCACCGTCCCGCCGGGCGCCCGCACCACGGTCGTGTGGGACCTGCCCGCCGCGCGCTGCTTCGCCGAGGGCGCGGGGGACCGGGCCCGCACCGACCTGTACGTCGAGGACCTCCACGAGACCATCCGTCCGCTCAGTCCCCCCAGGCCGACATCCCCTCCGGATCGGCCGAGCCCATGACGCACAGTAAGGAGTCGTGATGTCCCGATCACCTCGCACCGGCAGACGGGTGACGACCCGCGCGGGCACCGCCGCCCTGGCCGCGATGCTCACCGTCGTGCTCGCCGCCGGCGGCGCCTCGGCCAGCGACACACTGCCCTGGACGGGCGAGAGCGCAGTCGGCGCCAACCAGCCCTACCAGCACGGTTACTCCACCACCGACCTGCTGCGCTGGAACCCCGCCGACGACACCCACGCCGAATTTTTACGCGCCAAGGTTCCGCTCCAGAAGCGCAACCCCGCCAACGCCGCCACGCAGCGCAATCCGGCCCTGCCCGCCGACACCCAGCTGCTGAGCCTGGCCGGCGACTACGGCAACGCCTTCTTCGAAAGCCACCCTTACACCAACGAGTTCAGCCAGCATCTCTTCAGCTTCTGGCAGTACGCCGACTTCTACGCCTCCTGGCACGGCATGCCCACCGAGGGCGTGCCGGTGAGCTACTACGACCCGACCGCCGACTGGCGGGAGAAATGGTTCGAGTTCGGGATGCTCAACCTGCCCAACCCCGGCTACACCAACGCGGCCCACGCGAACGGGGCACGCTCACTGGGCTGCATCTTCTTCTCCGACCACGACCGCGGCGACCAGGCCTACACCGAACTCCTGGTCCGCGACGGCGACGGCGGCTTCCCCGTCGCCGACAAACTCATCCAGGTCGCCAAGTTCTACGGCTTCGACGGCTATTTCATCAACCAGGAGTCGCGGGTCGCTCCGGCCGACATCCCGGCGTACAAGCAGTTCCTGCAGGCCATGCGCGAGGGCGGCCTCTACGTGCAGTGGTACGACTCCATTGACGACTCCACCGGCGCGATCTCCTACCAGAACGAGTTCAACGGGGTCAACGGCCCGTTCGTACGCGACCCGAAGCTCGGCGACGTGTCCGACTCCATCTTCCTCAACTACTGGTGGAACAGAACCAAGCTCACCAACTCCAAGAGCTACGCCGCGAGCCTCGGCCTGGACTCCCGCAAGAGCGTCTTCGCCGGCGTGGAGGCCGGGAAAGACCAGTTCAACCAGCCCTACAACCTCGAGGACAACCTCGACGCGAGTGGTGCGCCGATGAACGCCATCGCCACCCTCGGCGCCGACTTCGTCTCCTCCGACTACGCCGGCAAGACCGACGACGCCGCCCAGCGGGACGTCTTCGACCGGGAACGCCGCTGGTGGACCGGCTCCTCACAGGGCACCACCACGCCGGAGGGCACCTGGAAGGGCATCTCCAGGTACATCGCCGAACGCTCGGTCATCGGCGGCACCACGTTCGCCACCTCCTTCAACACCGGCCACGGCCTGTCCACCTGGACCAAGGGCCGGCTGTCCAACCCGAAGGAGTGGGGCAACATCAACCTCCAGGACATCCCGGTGACCTGGCAGTGGTGGATCGACGCGGCAGGAACGCCCCTCAGCGCCGACTACGACTACGGCCCCACGTACACGCCGGCGAGCCGGTTCTCGTACCAGAAGATCGGCGCCTACAACGGCGGCAGCTCGCTCGTCCTCAGCGGCACCCTCGACAGCGACAACACCGTGCGTCTCTACAAGACGGACCTGAAGATCACCAAGGGTTCGGCCCTTGACCTGACCTACACCAAGCCCTCGGTGAGCGACGACTCCGAACTCCGGCTCGGCCTCGTCCTGGCCTCCGACCCGAGCAAAGTGATCCAGCTACCGCTGACTGGGTCGGGCGAGCGCACCACGGGCTGGACGACCCGGTCGGCGGACCTGTCGGCGTACGCCGGTCAGCGCGTCGCCGCGCTCGGCCTGGTCGTCGCCGCCGGCGCCCAGCCGATCTCCGGCTACCAGGTCAACCTGGGTTCCTTGGTCCTGCGAGACGGCGTCGATCACACGCCCGCCGCGCCCAGAGACCTGCGGATCACCCAGTTGCTGCCGGAGACCGGTGAGCTGTTCCTGTCGTGGAAGCGTGCCGGCTACGACGAGGTGCGCCGCTACGACGTCTACCTGGATGACACCTATCTCGGTGGCATCTACGACGACGTCTACTACATCAAGCGATTCACGGCCACGTCAGGGACGATCAAGCTGGTGGCGGTCGGCCACGACGGGTCGCAGAGCCCTGCCGCGACCGTGTCGTTCGACCTGGCCACGGCGCCGCGCCAGGTCACCGCGCAGGCCAAGCCGGACGGCACGCTGACCACCGCCTGGACCCCGCCGCCGTCCGGCGCTCCCATCACCGTGAAGGTCCGCAGCCTTGACACCGCCCGCCCGTACACCAAGGAAGTCACGGTGACCGGCACGGGCACGACCCTGACCGGTGTGCCCGTCAATGGCGACGCCTATCTCCTCACCGTGCGGGCGGGAACGGGGACGACCACCGGGATACGCGGAACGTTCGCCGATACCGAGATCAGCCCCTATCCGGCCTCGGCGGTGACGATCAACGGGAACACGTTCACGTTCGCCCGGCCGACCCTTCCGGACTGGCACACCCTGACCATCCTCGAGGACGGTCAGGCGAAGACGTTCGCGACGACCTACAACTCGGGCGCCAAGCCGCACATCATCCGCGGCCGCACCACCCGGGCCGCCGAAACGGTGACCATGTCCAGCGCCACCAGCAAGGTGGTCGCGGTCCTGGAGGACTACGCCGGCAACAAGGCCACGACCGTGCTCCGAGGCAACTGATCGCGAAGGCGCGGCTGAACCGCGGGCGCCTCGCGGTTCAGTCGTTGAACCAGCTCCACGAATCGGTGGTGACCTCGCCACCGATCTCACCAAGATCACCGAGAAGGGCGGCGACCCGGTCCCGGTTGGCCTTCAACGGCAGGTCCGCGCTCAGCTCACCGCGTTCCACCAAGGCGGTCAGGCAGGCGATCAGCCGCTCGTCGGGGTCCCGTCCCTGCGCCCGCATGCCGATCCGTTGCTCCAAGGCCGCGGCGAGCGGCTCCGCGGGTACGTGCGTCAGCGCGACGCTGTAGGCGTACTCCCGCCCCGCGTCTCCCGCGCGAGACAGGTAATCGTAGTGCTCGTGGAATCGGACCGCCGTCAGCCGGACGACAGGCGTGCCCGCGACCCGGGAGTCCAGCGACACGCTCAACGTGAAGAGACAGTCGGTCCGTTCCCGGTGGGTCTTGAGCAGGGTGTGGGTACGTTCGCCCCGCGTCTCGTACGGCACCCCGGCCGCGGCGCACCATGTCGCGACCTGGTCCGCGTTGTCCTGGGGCGAGCGCCCTTCCCCTGGCGAGGCGCCCAGGTCACCGCGTTCTACCAGGGCGGTGAAGCAGTCGAACAGGCGGTCCTCCGTGCCGGGCTCCGCAGGCAGGCCCAGCCGCCGTTCAAAGAACGCGACCAGCGTGTCCAGGGACGTCAGCGGAGCGATGACGCTGCTGCGGACCGGCGCGCCCTCGTCACGCCGATCGGGGGGAAAGTACATCTGGCCGAACTCGATGCGAGGCCGGCCATCCACGGTCTGGACGTCGACGCTCAGGAACAGCGTGCCCCCGCCCGGGAGGTCGTGCGTACGGAAGAGGTCGTGGCGGCGGCGAGGTCCGTCCAGGCGGCAGGCCAGGCCGGCCTCGTCGCACCAGGCATGCACCCGGTCGCGGTTATGCCGGAACGGCAGATGATCGCCTAATTCGCCGCACCCGATCAACCCCGCGAAGGCGTCGACCAGGCGGTGTTCCAGACCCCCGGCACGCGAGCGGCCCAGACGGGCATCGAGCATCGCGACGAGCGGATCCAGCCTCTCGCAGTCCACCCTGACCGTGTGCGGAGAAGCCTGGTTCCCAGGCCCGGAGATCTTGTACGACTCGAGGAATTCCACCGAGACTCCCTGCCCCTCCCTGTCGCTGATCTCCAGGACGAGATGGCGGCTGTGACCGCCGCCGGGCTCCGGCTGTACCCGCAAGAGGACATGACGGCGGATGCGCCGGAGCGTCGCGCCGTTCCAGTCCCGCATCACTTCATGGAACACACCCGCCTCGGTGCACCAAGCGGCCACCAGGGAGACGGTGTCGCAGCTGTAGAACCCCGTGACCTCGTTGAGTTCGCGTGGCTTGCCCCGGCCGGCCAGAACGGCCCAGCAGGCGATCAGCCGGTCCGCCAGGCCGCCCGCCTGCTGCCTGTGTGAGCCGCCGAGCTTCTGCTCGAAGTACGGCACCGCGACATCGAGCGCGCTGAGCGGGACGGCGACCTTGCGGTGATCATGGGAGCGCGCGGGATCCGGTGACCGGTGATGCTCGATGAGCTCGACCACCGGCTGCGGCCCGTCGTCGCGGCGGCCTGCCATGAGCAGGACGGTGCCGGCGCTTATGTCGTTCGGAAAGCTCGCCAATGTCTGTGCTGGCATCATGACGGCAACCTACGACCCTGGGCTACGACGTGGTGGACATCGGCACGCTCGCCGACAGCTGGCGCAGCGAACCCGGTGGTGCCCGCGGAGCGGGTAAAGGAACTGACCGACAGTGCCGTCCCGAAGGATGCATGACATGTCAAGCTCCTGGGTAGACTATTAGCGTATGAGCGATGTACCCCAGTGGCTGGACCCGGCCGAGCAGCACGCCTGGCGTGCCTTCGTCCGCCTGCACCAGAAGCTCAGCGCCAAGCTGAGCCGGGACTTGCAGGCGCACTCCAAGTTGTCCGGCGCCGACTTCGAGATCCTGGTGGCGCTCACCGACATTCCGGAGGGCCGGCAGCGATTCCAGGAGCTGGCCAAGACGGTGGAATGGGAGCAAAGCCGGCTGTCCCACCAGATCGCGAGAATGTGCAAACGCGGCCTGGTGGCCCGGGAGGAATGCCCAGAGGACGCCCGCGGCGCCTTCGTCGTCATCACGCCCGCCGGCCGCACAGTCATCGAAGCCGCCGCCCCCCAGCATGTGGCCATGGTCCGCCGCCTGGTCATCGACGCCCTCAGCCCAGACGAGCTCGCCGCCCTCGGGCGGATCTCCCACCGCATCCTCGAACAACTCGACACCGTGTCACCGTGACGCTCGCCTCGGTCCTCAACGTCCAGACCGGAGCCGGGGTGACCTGCGCGAGTGGCGGACCCGCCGCACGGGGGTGCGGCGGGTCGTGGTGGCGTCAGCCGCGTGATCTGTTGTCGGTCTCGAGGACGAGACGAGCGAGCTCGAGCCGGTCGACGTCCGGTCCGTACGCCGCCGCATTCCCGAGGACGACCGCGCCCGCGCCCGTGGTGAGCGTGAGGGGCGTCGCCTGCGGCCAGAAGTTGTCCCAGGCGTAGTTGTGCCGGAACACGCCGCGCGTCGTCGTGCCGCCGGTCTCGCTGATGTCGAGGAAACGGCTGATGACGTCGGTGTTGTACGGGTGGCCGGTGTTCCTGTCGGCGTTGGCGTAGTGCACCACCAGGACGTACTCGCCGGGGCCGAACCCGTCCGGGCGGGGGAGGGTGAGCGTGTTGCCCGGCCCGTTTCCGATGTTGCCGACGTACGCGCCCGCGGAGGCGTTCGACCCGCTCGTGGCGGGAACGTTGACCACGTTCACGGTCCCGGCGCGCGTCGCCTGCTCGGCCTCGATCCGGTGGACGGCCGCGTCCGCCTGCGCCACCCGTACCATGGTGAGCCCGCGCAGCTCCAGCCGGGCCGGGCCGCTCACGTCGATCGTGGAGATACCGGCCGGGAGGTACACCCGGGCCCGTGACGAGCCCTCGCCGGGGTGCGTCGCCCGCAGGCCGCGGATGGCGCGCCCGTCGACTCGGACCGGCAGCTCGCCGGCGCCGGCCGCCCGGTAGGTAAGCGTCAGGTCGTAGTAGCCGTCTTCGCTCGCGGCCACGAAGAACGTGGCCAGTGCGTCACCGCCGAGCGCGATGGCGGGGCCCTTCGCCTCGCGGGTGATCCGCGCGCCGCCGGACAGCCGCGCCTCGTCGGCGGAGTAGACCGCGCGCTCGGCCCCGGTCACCTCGGTGAGGTCGAACCTGTCCAGCGTGATGTCGCTGCCCGGCAGCCGGCTCGCGCCGTCGGCGCTGGTGCGCACGGACAGCTCGTGGGTGCCGGCGGTCAGCTCGACGTCCACGTCGGTGCGCCCGCGGTAGGTCCAGCCGAGGTTCGCCGAATACTGCACGATCTGGTTCAGCTTGCCGTCCACGAACAGCGCGTGCCTGCCCGGCGCCTTGTTCGCGCCCTGGTAGATGCCCAGCCGGTAGCGGCCGTCGCGAGGCACGGTGACGGGGAACGTCACGGCCGAGTCGACCCGATTCATGGCGCCGACATCCCGCCGGCCGGAGGTCGCGTACAGCTGGGGGTTCGCC